>NZ_LMOQ01000001.1:0-1252045 GCF_001423605.1 Agreia sp. Leaf335
GGCGGGCCGTTCTGGTTGKGCGGGGGTGTTACTTGGTGTTGACGGTGATCTTGGCGACTCCGACGAGGAGGCCGGCCTTGACGGCGTCGGTCTTGAACGTGTCGTTCAGGAGGCCGGCGGCGTCGGAGGAGATGTGGACGGTGGTGCCTTCGAGGATGGCGGTGTCGTTCGGGCCGGTCTGGAGSGGCTTCAGGGTTCCTCCGTGGAGGTCGAAGAGCAGGGCCTGCTTGACGGCGGAGGTGCCGTTGACGGCGACGTCACCGTAGAGCTTGGAGGTGCCGGGGTCGATGGTGAAGTTGGTGAGTTCGACGACGGTGTCACCGGCGGTGAGGGAGAAGCCGGAGCCTTCGTGCTCGATGGTGCCCTGGACGTAGGGGCGGTACGACTCGTTGGGGTCGTAGTAGTCGACGTTTCCGCCGGTGATGGGGAAGATGAGTGAGCCGTCGACGAGGGTTGCGGTGCCGACGGTGCCGGGGGTGAGTCCGAGGGTGGTGAGTGCGGAGGCGAATCCGGCGTCGAGCTTGACGGCGGTGTCGACTCCGGTGAGCGACGGGATCGACGCGACCGGTGTGGGGGTCGACTCGGCGGACGACGTGGGCGACGACGAGGTCGACTCCGTCGACTCNGCGGTGTCGACTCCGGTGAGCGACGGGATCGACGCGACCGGTGTGGGGGTCGACTCGGCGGACGACGTGGGCGACGACGAGGTCGACTCCGTCGACTCGGATGAGCTCGAGCAGGCGGCCATCGAGACGGTCAGGATGCCGGCGGTCAGAAGACCGAGTGTTGCTTTCGTGAAGTTGCGCATGGTGTTGATTCCTTCGCTGGGTGGTGTTGCAGACACGAATGATTCGGCACCCTCCCGCGGATGGTTTGGTTCGATTCGAAAGAAATCAGACCAACGACTTTTCGAACAGCAGATAGTCGGTGTCGTAGTAGTCGCGCGTGGCGCCGTTTTCGGCAAAGCCGAGCCGCCGGCAGACGCGCTGGGAGGCGAGGTTTCGCGGGTCGGTGACGGCGATCACGAACTCGAGCCCCCGCGCCGCTGCGTCGCGCAGCACCGCGTCGGCCGCCTCCGTCGCGTAGCCGTGGCCATAGGCATCCGGATGCAGGTGCCAGCCGATCTCGACAGGCGCCGGCCGGGAGACTCCCGAGCTCACCGAGATCGGCTTGAGCAGCAGATTGCCCAGCAACCGACCGGTCTCGGTGAGCGTGATCGCCCAGATCCCGTGCACAGGATGATCGATGGCGCGGCGACGGAGGATCGAGGCGGCGGCCTCGTCGAGCGTCGCCATCGTCGTGGGATCGGGAGTGAGATAGCGCACGGTCTCCCAACGGGACTCGAGATCGAGGAGAAAGGAGGCGTCGCCCGACTCCCACGGCCGCAGGGTCAGGCGGGGGCTCCGAATGATGCGCACGACCCCATCATGCCCCTCAGGCAGGTCGCTTCTCGGCCAGCCAGCTCGTGATACTGGTGGCGACGAGGTCGAGGTGGGATTCGAGGAGGAAGTGTCCGCCGTCGAGGAGCTCGAGGCGGGCGTTTGGTGCGTCACGCAGGAACGTGTGGGCGCCGGCGGCGTCGAAGATTTCGTCGTTGCGTCCCCAGATCGCGAGGACGGGCACGTGCGAGGTGCGGATCCACTCGTGGACGGCCGGGTAGAGATCCCTGTTGCTCGAGTAGTCGCGGAAGAGAGCCAGCTGCACGTCGTCTTGACCCGCCCGGGCGAGGAGCGCGAGGTCGTGCTCCCACGCATCCGGATCGACGGTCGACGGATCGGGCACGCCGTGCGTGTACTGCCATTCGACGGCCGCACGACCGAGGGCCGGACGAAGCGCCTCGCGGGTCTCGGCTGTACGCTCGGCGGCATCGGCCCAGATCGGGTTCCAGAACTCGGGGACGAATCCCTCTTCGTAGGCGTTGCCGTTCTGCGTGATGACGCCGACGACCGCGGCAGGGCCGCGAAGCGCCAGTCGCCAGCCGATGGGGGCGCCGTAGTCCTGCACGTAGATCGTGTACCGCGTCACGCCGATGGTGCTGAGGAACCGAGCCGTCGTCTCGGCCAGGGCGGCGAAGGTGTACTCGAAGTCGTCGACGGATGGCGCGGACGAGCGACCGAAGCCGATGTGGTCGGGCGCGATGACGCGATAGTGCTCTGCCAGCCTCGGGATGAGGTGCCGGAACATGTGCGAGCTGCTCGGGTATCCGTGGAGCAGGACGAGCACGGGTGCGTCGGCGGGCCCGGCTTCACGCCAGAAGACCTCGAGCCCGTCGACAGAGACGGTGCGGTGGTGGACGGTGACCATTGCTAACCCCTTAAGTTTGTTTTACTGGTTAGTCAGACGGTAGCATAGACGGGACGCTGCACACGGAGCACGGGAGCGAGGAGCCATGGATCGGGACGAGGAACTGCTGTTGGCCGTCTTGAACAGCGCGCCCGTGGTCGACGGACGACCGCTCGACGGCCTGGATGGTGCCGCTGGGCAAGAGCTCGCGCGCAGCTGGGGCGGAACCGGCACGGCGAACGAGCTCGCGCAGTTGCGGCGCGCCCGCGACGCGATCCAGTCGGTGATCCGCGAAAACGATCCGGCCGCGGTGAATGAGCTCGCCGACCTCCTCGCCGGCGCCGCGCGTACGCCGCGTGTCACCCCAGACGGCGTGATGTGGGAGCTCGACGCCCCGATTGAGAGACGTCTTCCCGTGCAGACCGTTCTCGCCTGGTCGGCAGTGACGACGCAGCTGCGCGGCCGGCTTCGCGCGTGCGCGAACGACGAGTGCAACCTGTTTTTGGTCGATCACAGCCGACCCGGTACGGCCAAGTGGTGTTCGATGGCCACGTGCGGCAACCGGATGAAGGCGCGCACGCACGCGAGTCGGTCGCGCCCCTGAGTTCGGCCGCGGGGTTAACCGATCGACGCGGATGACGCCGATGCGGATGCTCGTCGGCGCCGCAGGTACACGACGCAGGCCGCCGCAGTGAGGACCGCGACCCCGGCCCAGAAGAGAGCCAGGTTCAGCCCGTAGTCGAGCGGCAGGATCGTGGGGTTCTTCGTGCCGAGCGATTTCTTGTAGATCTCGGGCAGCACCAGCATGCTCATGATCGCGCCCACCACGACGCCGCCCTGGATGATGGCGAGCACGCCGAACGGTATGCGGCGACCGGCGCGGCGCATCCAGACATCGAGCAGCAGGAGAAGCGGCGACAGGATGCCGTCGTGCACGATGATGGCGGCGACGATCCAGACGACGACGCCCACGATCTGGTCGGGGCGCTCCTTCTGCACCATGATCAGGGCGCCCAGGAACAGTCCGGCGAGGCCGAGCACGATCAGGATGACGCGTGTGATCTTCATGCCTCGACCTCCAGCTTGCTGAGCCACTTGGTCTGCAGAACGCCCGGTCTGCCGGGAGCGATCATGCGCGCCGGGTAGCCGTGGTCGATATCGAGAGTGTCGCCGTTGACCTCGAGCGCGACGAGGGTCGACGCGTCGAAGGCATACTCCGGGCCCATCTGGGTGACCCGGTAGCCGCCCTTCTTCTCGAGGCTCGTGAGCTTGAGTCCCTGCGAGGTGTCTGCTCCCACCTTGTTGAGCAGCTCGCGCAGACGCACGCCTTTCCAGGTGGCCATCTGGCTCCAGCCCTCGACGCACGAGATCGGCAATTCGACGGTGGTCTGGGGCAGCGCCAGCAGCTCGGCGCGGGTCAGCGTGACCGTGCGGGGTCCGTTCGAGATGGTGAGCGCCCAGTCGGGCGACACCGCGGTGTCGAGAACCTGCGCCGCCTTCGCCGTGCGGTTCACGGGCAGGGCGTTCGGTCCGGTTCCCTTCACGCGCGGCGCGAAGATGTTGAAGGGGCTGAGCGCGGCGAACGACTGCCCGGCTGTGAGGGCCACGACGGTGGCCGTGGAGACGCCGACCGCGGTCATGAATCCACGTCGACTCACCGCGGGCTCGGGTGACGGCGCGCCGTCGATCCAACGGAAGATGCGGCCCGTGACGCCGCCGACCGGAGCCGATTCGGCGACGGGAGCAGCGGCATCCGGAGCGGTCTCGCCACCCGGTGTCTCGCCACCCGGTGTTTCGCCACCCGGTGTCTCGCCGCGCAGCTCGCGCGTGCCCTCGGAATTGCGCGTCCAGAAGCGAGCGATCATGGGCAGCTTCACCGCGATGTGGATGGCCAGCGATCCGATGACGACGAACGAGAGTGCCCAGTGCACCTCGCGGAAGCCGAACTTCCACGGGTACCACTGGTAGGTGTTGAGCAGGCCGATGGTGATCTGCACGAGAGAGGCGCCGACGAACAGCGCGATGGATGCGCGCTCGAGCAGGTGCAGCGGACTCTTCACGGGCGGCGTCTGGAACAGCTGCGGGTAGATCGTGTAGAGCTTGCCGAGGATCAGCGGAAAGCAGGCGATTCCGGCGGTGATGTGGATGCCCTGGGTCACCTGGTAGAGCTGCGCGGGCACCGTCGAGAACCGCATCCACGGCTCCGGCTCCTGCAGAAAGTGACTGTAGAGGCCGGTGCCGAAGCAGAGGAGGAAGGCGATGGCGAGCAGGCGGCCGATGACCACCGCCATGCGGGGATTGCGAGGGGGCGCCGCGAGAGCCTGCTGCGTCGCTGCGAGAAGGCGTCTCACGATGTCGGCCTAGGCTCTGCGGTCGAGTTGCAGGTCGCGCACGCCGGCCCTGACACTGACGCGGTCGAACACCTCGGCGAACCGTCCGTCGGGAGCGATCGAGGCGACCTCGCGGGCGTCATCGATCGAGTCGACGTCGTTGATCTCTGCCAGCAGCTTGACCCGTAGCTCGGCCTCGAGCAGGCGTTCGAGCTGATCGCGCCCTGTCTCTGCCTCCGACATGGCGACCCCGCGGATCAGGGAGCCGTCGGGCTCGCGCATGCCGAGAGCCCAGAATCCGCCGTCGCTCGCGAAGCCGAACCATGCGTCGATGTCGTCGTGCCACCGGGTGAGCGCCGGCTCGAGCAGCTCGCGCGTCACCTGCGGCGTGTCCATGCCGATCATCAGCAGGGGGCCGTCGACCGAGTCGAACAGGTAGCCCAGGCGCTGGTCGAGCGTTCCCTCGTTCTGCTGCAGAACCTCGAAACCGTCGGCTTCGGCGGGCGGGTTCTGGCCGTCGAAGAACAGGATGCGCCGGTCGGCGGGGATGGCCGACACGACGTCGAGCGTGTCGCCCAGGCTCGCGGATGCGATCTCAGCGGCCTCCTCGAGCGAGAACGGCGGGTGCAACCGCGTCTTCACGCGCCCGGGTATGCACTCCTTGGCGATGACTGCGATGGTGAGCATGAGGCCTCCTGGCTTGGTCTCCGGTTGGTCTCTGTAGCGAGGCACGTTATCGAGCGACCCTTACTGGTCACTGTATGTACTTCGTCGCGAAGGCCCGATCGGATTCCTTTCGCCGATGATGTGCGCTATGCGGCGTCTCGGTCGTACTGCAGGTCGAGGAACGTCGGGCCGGGATCGTGCCGTGGTCTGACGCGGCTCGGATTCACGATTCGTAGAGTGACATCATGCCCGGAGACACCTCAACTCACCCGTCGACCACACCCCGCACGCCGGAAGACAGACGGCGGCGTCGACGTCGCGCGGGGATCATCGTGGGCGTCGCCCTGGTCGGTGTGGCCGCCCTGGGAGTCGGAGGCATCGTCGCGGCCGCTCCACTGCTGCGCACGTACGGCATCTACGTCGCGCCGCCGTCGCCTCAGCAGTACGCGGAGTACGCGCTCGACGACATGCGCCACGGACTCGAGGCGACGCCGAGCCGGTATGACGACGTGCGGGCCGAGACTCTTTCCGAGGTGGCGAACGCCACTGACTACGCAGACACCTACGACGCGCTCGCCACAGCGGCCACCGAGCTGGGCGGCCCGCACACGACGTTCGCCGATCCGGCGAAGGCCGCCGAGATGTTCGGCCCGTCGTCGGGCAGCACGTCGGCGAACCAGCTGCCGACGGTCTCGAGTGCCGACGGCGTCACGACCATTCGGCTTCCCACGCTGATCGGCGGCGGCACCGGGAGCGACTCCTTCGGTCAGAAGTACATCGACACGGTCGTCTCCGCGATCGGCACGGCGGCCCCGACCACCTCGGCCTGGGTCGTCGATCTGCGCGACAATCACGGCGGCAACGTCTGGCCGATGCTCGCTGCCGTGGCACCTCTTCTCGACGACGGCACCGTCGAGACGTTCGAATCCGTCGACGCCTCGACCGTCATCTCCGTCGACGGAGGCGCGGTCTCCTCCGGCGGCACACAGCAGAGCGAGGCGAGCGCCCCTCAACCGAAGGTCGACGGCCCGGTCGCGGTGGTGGTCAACGGCATGACCGGCAGCTCAGCGGAGGCGGTCGCGATCGCCTTCATCGGCCAGGCGAACGTGCGCGTCTTCGGGCAGCCGAGCTACGGCTTCAGCACGGCGAATCAGCCGTTCAGGCTCTACGACGGAGCGGTGGTGAACCTCACCGTGGCGGTCGACGCCGACCGCACCGGCAAGCGCTACGGCGTGCCCATCGAACCTGACGAGACCGTCGATGACGATCAACTCGACGCCGCGATCGGCGCGTGGCTGGCGACGCGGGGGTAGTCCTCTGACGGAGCGTCAGCCTCGGCGTTTCACCTCGCGCAGCAGCTTCGACATGTCCTTCACGGCGATGTAGGTGCCACGGATCGTTCCGGTGACCTTCGACCGGCCGACGCGCGGGCTGTAGGGGGTGTCGAACTCCTCGATGCGCCACCCAGCGGCGGATGCCTTCAACAGCATCTCGAGCGGATAGCCGCTTCGGCGATCTGCCAGGTCGAGCGACAGCAGACCCTCTCGACGGGCCGCGCGCATGGGCCCGAGATCCTTGATCGCGATGTGCGCCCGACGCTTGATGAGAAACGAGAGGGCACGGTTGGCGAAGCGCGCGTGCAGGGGCCAGGCCCCTGCCGTCGTCGGGATGCGTCGGCCGAGCACGAGATCGGCTCGATCGGCCGTGATCCGCTCGACGAGGGTCGGCAGCTCCGCCGGATCCATCGAGGCGTCGGCGTCGCAGAAGGCGACGATCGGCGCGGTCGCGGCGAGCAGGCCGGTGTGCGCTGCCGCGCCGAAGCCGCGGCGCGATTCGGCGACCACCGTTGCGCCGGCCGCGCGCGCGATGTCGGCCGAGCCATCCGTCGAGCCGTTGTCGACGACGATGGCCCGATAGCCGTCGGGCAGTCGCGACAGCACCCAGGGCAAGGCCTCGGCCTCGTTGAGGCAGGGCAGCACGACGTCGACGAGGGCGGCGTCGGTCACGATGCGGCCGAGCGTAGCGGGGCCGTGGCGAACTCGGCCATTCCGGCGTCGAAGTCGACGGCTGCGCGCCAGCCGAGCTCGCGGGCGATCTTGTCGCTCGATGCGGTGATGTGACGCACGTCGCCGAGGCGGAACTCGCCCGTCACGACGGGGTCGGCTCCGGCGGATGCACGGGCGATCGCGGCCGCCATGTCGCCGATGGTGTGCACGACGCCGCTGCCCACGTTGTAGGCGGCGAACGACGACGATTCGACCGAGGCCGTCGCGTCGAGGGCCGCGAGGTTCGCCGCGGCCACGTCGCTCACGTGCACGAAGTCGCGGCGCTGGGCGCCGTCTTCGAACACCCTTGGCGCCTCGCCGCGAGCGAGCGCCGAACGGAACAGCGAGGCCACTCCGGCGTAGGGGGTGTTCTGCGGCATGCCGGGCCCGTAGACGTTGTGATAGCGCAGAGCGATCGCGCGCCCACCGGCCGAGCGGGCCCACGACGCAGAGAGGTGCTCCTGGCCCAGCTTCGACGAGGCGTAGACGTTGCGCGGATCGAGCGGCGCATCCTCTGTGATGAGCTCGGGGATGAGGGCGGTCTCGCTGCTCGGGTCGAGGGGCTCGAAGAGTCCGGCCTCGAGGTCGGCCACACGTCGCGCGGGAGGACGCACCTTCTCGCCCAGTTCGTTGCGGTAGCTGCCCTCGCCGTAGACGACCATCGACGAGGCCACGACGAAGCGGTCGATGCCGGCACGCGTCATGGCAGCGAGCAGCACGGCCGTGCCGAGCTCGTTCGACGAGACGTAGTCGGGGGCGTCGTAGAAGTCGACCCCGAGGCCGACCTTGCCGGCCTGGTGGCACACCGCGTCGATGCCCTCGAGCGACCGCGCCACGGTCTCCTCGTCGCGCACGTCGCCGAGCACGAACTCCGCGCGCTCGTCGAGCGCGGGGGCCGTCTCGTGCACGTCGGCCCGCAGCGAATCGAGCACGCGCACCGACCATCCGGCATCCAGAGCCTGGCGCACGATCTCGCTGCCGATGAAACCGGCGCCGCCGGTGACGAGCAGATGCGGCATGTGATGACCCCCAAAGACGTGGATGATCAGCCTAACCGCCGCTGCGCATCCAGGCGGTTCCCCGAGCGCGCAGCCCGAGGGTGATCGCCCTCGCCGTCATGTAGCCGAAGCCGAATGCCAGCCACAGCCAGATGAGCCCGGTCGTGCCGTCGGGGCCGAACAGGGCGACGAGCAGCAGGAGCGGCGCGTAGATCAGAACGGTCGCGAGCCCGGCGAGGGCGAGGTAGCGGGCGTCGCCGGCCCCGATCAGCACGCCGTCGAGAACGAAGACGTAGCCGGCCAGAGGAACGCCGACGGCCATCACGAGCACGACCGCGACCAGGGCCTGCTGCACGTCGCGGCTCGACGAGAAGATCGGGCCGAGCAGGGGAGAGAGGGCGGCGATACCGATGCCGAGAGCGAGCCCGGCGCCGATTCCCCACAGTACGAGGCGCCGCATCACGCCCCGCACGCGCTCGACATCCTGAGCGCCGAGGCCGTGGCCCACCAGGGCCTGCCCCGCGATGGCCAGCGCGTCGAGGATGAACGCCAGCGTGAAGAAGAGCGTCGATGCGATCTGGAACGTCGCGAGTTCGACGACGCCGAGGTCAGACGCGACGACGACCGTGGCGAGCAGGGCGGCGCGCAGGCTCGCCGTGCGCAGAAAGAGCCAGCCGCCGGATGCCGCGGCGCCGGTCACCCCCGCCAGCCCGGGCCGCAGGCTGACGCCGTTGCTGCGGGATGCCCGCACGGCGATCACGAGATACACGGCGGCCATCGCCCACTGGGCTACGACGGTGCCCGCGGCGGAACCGGCGATGCCCGCGCCGAAACCATAGATGAAGAGCGCATTGAGGCCCGCGTTCGCCGCGAAGCCGCTGACCGCGACGATAAGCGGGGTCTTCGTGTCTTGCAACCCGCGCAGCAGTCCGGTCGCGGCGATCACGAGCAGCATCGCGGGCAACCCGGCGAGCGAGACCGTCAGGTAGATGACGGCCTGCTCCTCGACCGCTGCAGTCGCGCCGAAGAGGTGCACGAGGGGCCTGGCCGCGACGAGGCCGACGACGACGAGCACGACCCCGAGCGCGAGAGCGAGCCAGAGACCGTCGATACCCGCGCGAATGGCGCCGGGCCTGTCGCCGGCGCCGAGTCGACGTGCGACCGCGGGAGTCGTGGCGTAGGCGAGGAAGATCAGCAGGCCGATCGCGGTCTGCAGCAGGGCGCTGGCGATACTCAGGCCCGCGAGCGGCGTCTCGCCCAGGTGCCCGACGAGGGCGGTGTCGGTGAGAAGGAACAGGGGCTCGGCGACGAGGGCCCCGAGGGCCGGAACGGCGAGACGCAGAATGTCGCGATCCAGAGCCTTCACACTGCGAGCCTAGCTAGGCTTGCCCAATGACGACTTCCGGCATCGATCTGAACGAACTCGACCCCTCCATCCGCCCGCAGGACGACCTGTTCAGGCACGTCAACGGCAAGTGGATTGCCCGAACGGTCATTCCCGACGACCGGGCTCGAGACGGCTCGTTCTATCAGCTGCACGAAGAGGCCGAGAAGGCCGTGCGCGACATCATCATCGAGGCGCAGGATGCCGAGCCCGGCACAGAGGAGCGCACCTTCGGCGACCTCTACGCCAGCTTCCTCGACGAGGAGCGCGTCGAAGACCTCGGTACCACGCCGATCGAGGCCCAGCTCGCCGACGCGGCCCGCGTCTCGACTGTGCGCGAGCTGCTCGAGACCGCTGCCCACCTAGAGCGCCAGGGAGTCGGCGGCTTCTTCCGCCTGTTCGTCGACAACGACCCGGGCAACCCGGAGCGCTACCTGGTGTTCCTGGAGCAGGGCGGCATCTCGCTGCCCGACGAGAGCTACTTCCGCGAAGAGAAGTTCGCCGACATCCGAACCGCGTACCTCAAGCACATCGAGCGGATGTTCGCGCTCGCGGGCCTCTCGGAGCCTGCCGTGCGCGCGCAGCGCGTCTTCGACCTCGAGACCGCGATCGCGGCGACGCACTGGGACAACGTGCGCACCCGCGACGCCCAGGCCACCTACAACCTCGTCGGCTGGAACGACTTCGCCGCCTCGGCCCCCTCGGTCGACCTCGAGCTGTGGCGCTCGGCGCTCGGCGCCCCCGAGGGTGTCTTCGACGAGCTCGTGGTGCGCGAGCCGTCGTTCGTCTCGGGCATCGCAGAGCTGCTCACCGAGGATCGACTCGATGCGTGGCGCGATTGGCTGTCGTGGCAGGTCGTGCACGGCGCTGCGGCCTATCTGCCCGCCGTGTTCGTGAACGAGAACTTCGACTTCTACGGCCGCACCCTCACGGGAACGCCGACGATGCGCGCTCGCTGGAAGCGCGGTGTGTCGCTCGTGGAGGGTGCCATGGGCGAAGCCGTCGGCCGTATCTATGTCGACCGCCACTTCCCGCCGACGGCCAAGGCGGCCATGGACGTGCTCGTCGCCAACCTCATCGAGGCATACCGGGCATCCATCACCGACCTCGAGTGGATGACCCCCGCCACGCGCGAACGGGCGCTCGAGAAGCTCGACAAGTTCACCCCCAAGATCGGGTTCCCGGTCAAATGGAGGGACTACTCCACTCTGGCCATCGACGCGAAGGACCTGGCCGGCAACATCCGGGCCACGAGCGAGTTCGAGTTCCAGCGCGAGTTGGGAAAGATCGGCAAGCCGCTCGATCGCGACGAGTGGTTCATGACCCCGCAGACGATCAATGCGTACTACAACCCCGGCTTCAACGAGATCGTCTTCCCGGCGGCCATCCTGCAGTACCCCTTCTTCGACGAGAGCCGGGATGCCGCGGCCAACTACGGCGCGATCGGCGCGGTGATCGGCCACGAGATCGGGCACGGATTCGACGACCAGGGATCGCGCTTCGACGGCGACGGCCGGCTCACCGACTGGTGGACCGAGGCCGACCGCGAGGCGTTCGAGAAGCGCACCTCGTCGCTGATCGACCAGTACAACTCGCTCGCTCCGGCGCAGGTTCCCGACCAGCACGTCAACGGCGCGCTCACGATCGGCGAGAACATCGGCGACCTGGGCGGCCTGAGCATCGCGTGGGACGCATACCTGCTGTCGCTCGATGGCGAGGAGCCGCCGGTGATCGACGGCCTCACCGGCGTGCAGCGTTTCTTCCTGTCGTGGGCGCAGGCCTGGCAGCAGAAGTCGCGCGATGAAGAGGTGGTTCGCCTGCTGTCGATCGACCCGCACTCGCCGAACGAGTTCCGCTGCAACCAGATCGTGCGCAACATCGACGAGTTCTATGCCGCGTTCGACGTGAGCGAGTCGGATGCCCTGTGGCTGGCTCCCGAGGAGCGCGTCACGATCTGGTAGCTCGCGCGTGTGAACGGTGCGTGGTCGTTCTCGCCGCGAGAAGGTAGCTCACGCAGTGCCTTTGGCCGGTGACGGGTCGATTAGGGCGAGATAGATCGTCCCTACGCGGTGACCGGGGTTTTCTTCGGCCAGAGTGTATAGCTGGTGGCCCGAACGAGTTCCACTGCGGCGATGATCCCGAGGATGCCGAACATCGAGGTCAGCGCAGCTGATCGTTGTAGATCACTGCTGATGGTGATGAGTAGCCAGAGAACGCCTGCCGCGATTGCGACCGCGATGCCCGTTCGCACCACATCCCGCCAGCACTCTGCGGTGTAGGCCCATCCGTATCGTTTCGCCGGGGCGGGGCCGTTGGCGAAACGGTGGGCGAAACGCGTGTCCGCCCACTGGATCATCTTGTGGCCGTAGGCGACGGAGACACCCAAGTAGATCGCGGCGAGACCGTGCGCGAATGTGGCGGTCGATCCGCGGCTCAGGTCGATCGCGTTCGCAGCCAACAGGATCACATCGAGTACCGGTGTGAGGGCGAGCAGCACAAGCCCGAGGCGTCGTCTTTTCAGGGGGTAACGAGCGATGAGGCCCGCCAGGATCACGACCCAGAAGCCGACTTCGCAGGCGATGATGATGGCGAGAATGTGAGGGCTCCTTTGTCGGTACGGTCGTGCTATCAAAAAACTAGCACGGTCGTGCTAATCTCGACAAATGCCGCGACTGATCGACCGTGACCAACGCAAAGTCGAGTTGGCTGAAGCGGTGTGGCGGGTCATCCGGGAACGCGGGATCGGCTCGGTCTCGGTGCGAATAGTTGCCGAAGAAGCCGGCGTCGCTGTCGGTTCACTCCGTCACCTGTTCCCCAACCGGGCGGGCTTACTTCGCTACTCGGCGGAACTGATGGCTCGACGCGCAACGGAGCGCATACGCGGCCTTGCCCCGGCCTCGGACCCCATCACGCACGCCGAGAACATCATCCGAGAACTCCTACCGTTGACGCCAGACAGTCGCACTGAGCTGGAGGTCAACCTTGCCCTCATCGCAGAGACTCCCGCTCTGCCAGAGTTGGCGGATGTGCGCGATGCCGCCACCGCGGAGTTGTTCGGAGCGTGCCAACTCATAGTCGCCGGTCTGCAAGGCGGGCCACGCCCGACTCAAGAGCTCGTCGCCCGGCGGCTCCACGCTCTTCTCGACGGGCTCGCTCTTCATCTCCTGACACAGCCCAGCGGTTCCGACACCACGTGGGCGACTCAGGTCATCAGTACCGAGATCAGGGCAATCGCAGCCAGCTGAAAAAGGTGTATCGGGCTGGGACGAGAGCAACCCAGGTTGACAACTGGATCGTTAGCAACGTAGGTTGACGACATGGAGTCCTCACAGATCGCGTCAGTGGCAGCCGACACCAGCGACCCCAAAGCAGGATTGCGGGCAGTGACAACGTTGCGCGTTCTCGCGGACACATTGGAGCTTCGGCAAGTCGAGGCCGCGCTGCGGGCAGGGATGACATGGCAGGACATCGCTGACGCGCTTGGGGTCACCCGGCAGGCCGTGCACAAGAAGTACTCCAAACGAGTCGATTCCACGATCCCGATCCCCAGGAGGAACACATGAGCAAGTTCGTTCTCGCAGCGCAGACCAGTCAATCGCTTTCACTCGCTGCAATGGAGGAAGCATCCCGAGCGGGGCTCCGCGTAGCAGACCTCGAACACCTGTTCCTCGCTCTCGTGATCAGCGATCAACCTGCTGGAGTCTCGCTGCGCAGCATGGGCATCGATATCGACGGCGCCCGCCGCGCCGTCGAGGAAGCCCACGCGGCCCAGCTGGCATCACTCGGCATCGAGGCTTCATTCCCCGAGGCCGGACGAATCGTATTTCACGAGACGGATGGATATGACTGGAGCAAGCGCGCTTACGCCCTCATCGCGCGCTCCGTCGACAAAGACAAGAACGGCGACGCCGCCGCAGTGCTTCGAGAACTTGTCTCGGAGCCCAGCGGTCTGATCGCCAATATCCTCGAGCGCCTCGGCACGACTCCCCAGGCCGTGCTCGAACACCTCGACCGATTCGACGCTGCTGCCGAAAGAACTGCGACAAGGCCCGCACAAGTGAAGGGACGGGTGTCAGGGTCGATCGAGACATTCGTTCCAGCGCCGGTTGACGCAGTGTGGCAGTTCCTCGCGGACCCGGCGCGCATCCCCGATTGGGAGATGAGTGTCGGCTCTATCGATCATGCAGTGCAGGGCTCCACGCCCGGCATGGTCTGGCAAGGCCTCGCGCCGGAAAGTCGTCCGGACGGGAAGCCGGTGAACGTGAAGCCACGATTCCGCCGTCGCAGCATCGAACTCGTCACAGCCCACCAACCGCACAGGATCGCGTGGAGCTTCACCTACCCCGCTGCCCCAGAAAGCAGTGCGATTCTGACGGAGTTCACCTTGGTGAACACGACCGGAGGCACCCAGGTCCAGGTCACCAGGTCATGGTCGCGACGCCCGGGTTGGCGGAGGCTCGTCGCTCTTCCCCTGCGTCCCCTTCAGAGGTTCCTGGTCTGGATCACCCTGTTCCAGACGGGTGGCGCGGTCAGCCGTGCTTTCCGCTGAGCCGAAAAGCGACGCATTCCTCGCCTCAGCACATCACCGCCACTACGCGCTTGCCTCGCAGGACTGGCTTCCGCCTCGCTCATCGCGATGGGCGCCCAGGTTCTCGTTAGTGTCTTGCCATAGGCGTCAGGCCTCCGGTTCGATACGCATCAGATCGATTTCGAGCGCTTGCCGAGTCCTCCGGTTGCGCCCCGACCACCTGGCATCATCGACAGATGAGCGAATCACCGGTCGAGAGAGTGACTCTGAATACCTTCGAGCTTGACGGGGCCCCGAGCTTCGCTTCCGTGGAGGTGCGGCGGATCACGATCGCACCGGACTTTCACGCCGGAGCGCATTGGCACAACGGTCCCGTCTTCGGCGTCATCGAATCAGGGTCTGCGTACTTCCAAGTGGGAGTCAACGCCCAGCGCGTACTCCACCCCGGCGACACCTTCTACGAACCGGGAAACGAGACAATCGCCCGCTTCGACGCGACCAGCGAGGGCGTTACGTTCCTCGCCTGGTTCCCCGTTCCTGCCAACGCAGAACCGGAATTGACGATGGGTGCGCGCGTCGGCTAGCCGACCTTCATCTCGCACGCGTTGTCGCCCAGGTAGTTGCTGAGCAGCACCGAGCCCGACTCGGCACCCGAGGTGGGAACGTATACGGCGATGTTCCCCGTGACGGACTCTCCGGGGGCGAGGTCGGGTGCGAATAGCAGCCACGGCTCGGGCACGACGGCGAACTGGGCAGGCGCCGCGAGGTCTTCGGCGACGCCCTTGAACGTGGCCCGGGTCGCGCCCGCCGGGAACGACTCGATGCCCAGCTGCTTGACCGTCACGGAGAAGAGCGCGTACCGGTATCCGTCGGGAGGGGTCTCGTTGAACGAGTTCTCGTTGAGCATCTCGTCGGTGGCGTCGAGGTTCGCCTCATCGATGGTGACTTCGGCCTGGTTCTCGCCGTCGTAGGTGAAGATTCCGGCCTTGCCCAGGGCGATCGCGGTTCCGTCGGTGCAGACGGTGGCGCCGGCCGATTGGGTGGGATCTCCCGGCACGGCCGTCGGGTCGCCGGGCTGGGGAGCGTCGGGCGAGTCCGTCTCGGAGGGGTCGCTGAATGGGCTCGACGTCGACGGGCTGTCGTCGTAGTTGGGAACCGAATCGATCGCCTGGAAGAACGAGACCGTGTAGGTCACGATGAACACGATGCTCAAGACGAAGGCGAGAGCCGAGACGATCGTGCCGATGAGCGACAGCACGCGCGATCCGAACTTGCGGAATACGGCGATGAGTCCGAACACCAGGCCGCCGATCGCGCCGAAGACCGTGATGAAGTTGAGGAACGGGATCCAGCAGGCGAGAAGGGCGAGACCACCGAGGATGAGACTGACGATGCCCATCCAGCCACCCTTGTTGCGCGGCGGAACCTGCCCAGGCGCGTAGGGAGTCGTGTAGGGCAGCTGACCCGACGGCGGGGCGCCGGCCGGCGACGACGTCGAGCCGTAGACGGGCGTCGGCGCAGACGAGGTACCGGATGCCGGGGTTCCGTAGACCGGGGGCGCTCCGTACGACGGCGCGGGCGAGGATGAACCGGTGGTGCTGGGCGGGCCGTACGACGGTGCCGTCGGTGCCGCGGGTGCCGACGGTGCCGCGGGTGCCGACGGTGCAGAGCCGCCGGTGCTCGGCGGACCGTAGCTGGGTGCGCTGGGCGCCGAAGGTGCGCTGGGCGCGGAGGAAGGCGTCTCGATGGGAGCCGGTGGAGCAGCTGGCGGGGCCGGAGGTGTCGGCGGCGACGTGGGCTCGCCAGACGGGAACGGCGGCATGCTCGGAGTGCTTGGCGCGGATTCCGCGGGCGTCGCGGGGGTCTTCTCGGTGGACTCGGGCTCGGAGGGCTCACGGGGATCGGACATGGATCGATTCTGTCAGAGGTCTCCCACCAAGAACGAGGCTTGCGCACCCGCCGCAGACAGCCGACTCGATGGCCGATCACAGGTGAATGTGGCACGATACCCGTTATCCCTCACGCGAGATTCGATCGGTTCGGGTGTGCGGAGAGTGTTTCGGGAGATGTGGGGACGGTATGGCGGAGTCCACCAGAAGGCGCAACAGACGGGGCGATTCCCCGGATGCGCCCACGGCCCGTCGCGCACGCTCCGGAGCCGCGACCGCCGGAGATGACGCCTTCCGTCGAGGCTTTGCGAGTTTGACCCAGCTCGCCCTCTCGGGGGTTCAGATCACGGCCTGCGTCATCGACGTGAAGACCGATCGACTGTTGTTCTCCGTCGACGACCACCTCTCTGTTCCCACCGCGTCGATCGGCAAGGTCCTCTTGCTCATCGAGATCGCGGCCAGGCTGAGCGCCGGCGACAAGTCGGCCCACGGCATCCTGAATCGCACGGCCCAAGACTCGGTGGCCGACTCGGGTCTCTGGCAGCACCTGCAGGTGCCGGCCCTGCCTGTCGCCGACGTCGCCGCCCTCGTCGGCGCCGCGAGCGACAACCTGGCGACCAACGTGCTCATCCGGCGAGTCGGTCTC
Source organism: Agreia sp. Leaf335 (assembly GCF_001423605.1). Classification (NCBI taxonomy): domain Bacteria; kingdom Bacillati; phylum Actinomycetota; class Actinomycetes; order Micrococcales; family Microbacteriaceae; genus Agreia; species Agreia sp. Leaf335. The sequence goes on from NZ_LMOQ01000001.1 coordinate 16,770, forward strand.
GACGCCGTGCGCGCTCGCGGCGAAGCACTCGGCCTGACCCGCACGTTCCTGCTCGACACGGTGCGCGACTATCGCGGGCCGGATGACGCGCCCCAGCTCTCCGTCGGATCGGCGCGCGAGCTCGCGACCCTCTTCGCTGGCCTGTCGCGCGGTGAGATCGTGAACGTGGCCACGAGCCAGCAGGTCATGGAATGGCTCGCGCTCGGCTCAGACCTGTCGATGGTCGCCAGTGCCTTCGGCCTCGACCCGCTGGCGCACCGCACCAGCGATCACGGCCTGCTGCTCACGAACAAGACGGGCACCGACACGGGAGTGCGCAGCGAGGCGGGCGTTCTGCGCGGGCCGAGCGGCTCGGTGGCCTACGCCGTGACCATGCGCTTCAACGACACCGACCTCACGGGTCGTCTCGCCGTGCTCGACGGCATGCGCACCCTCGGCACCGACATCCTCGAGTACGTCTTCTAGTCAGGCGCGCGTTGTCGCAGCCGACCTACGCGGCACTCTGACGATCAGTCCGTGGTGCTGCACAGAGAGTGACGCGGCCGAGATGAGCCCGTGGGCGTCGCCGTCGAGCTGGATCTCCTGAGCCTCGGTGAAGCGCACCCGCATCTCGTAGGCCTGTGCCCAGCGGATCGCCCGCGGCGTCGGGGTGAGGCTGGCGACCAGGCGGCCGAACCGGGTGCGGTGCAGCATCCGGTTGAAGGCGAGGCGGTAGCCGATGTTGGTCCATCCCGACCCGCGGCCGGGGCGGAAGATCACGGCGTCGAGGCGGCCATCGTCTATGGCAGCGGCGGGGAGCAGGAGGAGACCGCCCGTGAGCATGCCGGAGTTTCCGACGATGACGGTGTGCGCTCGAGTCTGCACCGCCGGCCTGTCGTCGAGGCGGTAGCTGAGGTCGAACTGTTTGTTGCCGAAGATGCTGCGCGCGATGGGGTCGGAGTACGCGAGCCAGCCGATGCGTTTCTTCAATCGTTCGTTGGTGTGGCCGGCCATGTGGGCGTCGAGGCCGATGCCGGCCATCACGAGAAACGCGTGCTGCGACTCGCGCCCATCCGCCCGCTCGAGTATCGCGATACCGGCGTCGACCGGCCGGTCGACACCGCGAAAGGCCGTGGCGATGGATGCCGTCAGGTCGTTCAGAGGCAGGCTCAGCTCCCGGGCGAACAGGTTGCCGGTGCCTGACGGCACCAGCCCGAGCGGGATGCCGCTGCCGGTCAGCGCCTCGGCTGCCGCCCGGAGGGTGCCGTCGCCACCGGCCACCACGATGAGCTCAGGTGCCGATCGCACCGCGTCTTCGGCCGCCGCTCTGCCATCGTCGCTGGCGCTCGTCTCGAACCATGCCGAGGGTGACCAGCCCGCGAGGCTCTCTTCGCGAGCAACGGCTGCGCGCAGAGTCTCGATCGAGACCTTGGCGGGATTGACGACGATAGCGGCCCTCCGTCGGGGCGACTCCTCAGCTCGGTCTCCTGAATCTGCGTTCACGCCAGCCAAGAATAGTGCCGCCGAGCGTGCCCGAGGCTGTGTGCGGCGGATGTCAGTCCTGCGGCGAGAGCGATCGGGGCCAGGTACCGTAGCGGGCCTCGAGATCGTCGCCGATCATCGACAATGAGGACTCGGTGTACGGCAGCCAGCCGATATCGAGCTCCACCAGTGCGGTCGCCACGTCGGGTACCGTCCGACCCGCTCCGGTCACGCGGATGACCGCATACCGTTCTGGCGCGACCTCGGTCTGCGACCACACCTGCCTGAGCACCAGATCGAGCAGATCGCGGTCGGAGCCCGTGAAGTCGTCGGAGAGCTCGATGTTGATGCTCATGTACGTCTGAAAACCGTCTTTGGTGGGGCCGATGCGAGCGTCGTCGACACCCGGGATCGCCTCCAGCGTCGCCTCGGCCTCGTCGGCGCTGCGCTCGACCGAGTGGGAGGGCGTCGTGCAGCCCGCGAGCCCGAGCCCGAGAGTGCAGGCCAGCAGTGACGCCGCGAGGGCGACGGGAACTCGGGAGGCCATGGCTCGACCCTATCGTCGGCCGTGTGCCACTCTCGATTCATGAGTTCTGTGCGTCTGACCGGCCAGCTCGTCTGCGGCACCGCGGAACAGCGTCGAGCGGTCGAGGAGAATCTGCCTTTGCACACGCGACTCACTCGCGCGGAGCCGGGATGCGTCTCGTTCGAGGTGACGCAAACGCACGACCCGCTGGTGTGGCAGGTCGACGAGCTCTTTAGCGATGCGGAGTCGTTTGCGGCGCACCAGCGACGCGTCGCCGACAGCGCGTGGGGCCGCGCGACGGCCGGCATCGAGCGCCGCTACGAGGTCGAGGGCGCATAGGCCGCGTTCGTGCCCGAATGCCTCCATTCGTGGCCGTGGGAGACGCACGTTTGGAGGGATTCGGGCACAAAAGCCGCCGTCAGTGCTGGGTCTCGAGGCCCCAGGCGGCGGCATCCAACGACTGGATGGCGGCGATCGTCGCGCCGATCGCGGGCACGGCGGTGGCGCCCTGTGCGGTGACGAGGTGAACGGTGCGGTAGTCGGTGGCGGCCGGCGGGCGCGTCGCGACGCCGGCGGGCAGCGGCGTGGCCGCGAGGGCGAGCGAGGGCAGGAGCGCGACGCCCAGCCCTGCCGCGACCATGGCCAGAACGGCCTGCACATTGTCGGTCTCGTAGCCGAGGGCGGGGGTGAATCCGGATGCTTCGCACAGCTCGACGAGGTGACCGCGGCACCGCGGGCACCCGGCGATCCACCCCGAGTCGGCGAGACTCGACAGCTCGATCGCCCCGTCACCGAGCCCGGGAGCATCCGGAACCACGAGCAGCATCTGCTCGCGCCACAGCGGCAGGGTGACGAGGCCCGACGCGCTCGCGCGGTGCGGATCGTCGGGGTCGCCCGGGTAGCTGAACGTGAGGGCGATGTCGGCGGCGTGGTCGCGCACGGCCTGCACCGCCTCGGGCGGCTCGGCCTCGAGATAGCTGAAGCGCACCCCGGGATGCCGCCCGGTGATATCGCCCAGGAGCCTCGGCACGACGGTCGACGAGGCGGAGGGGAATGCCGCGATGCGCACCAGACCCGAGCGCAGCCCCGACAGATCGGCGAGCTCGTCGGCCGCCGAGTCGATGGCGCGCAGCACCGTGGCCGCGTGCCGGGCGAGCACCTCGCCGGCCTCGGTCAGCTCCACCCCGCGGGCCACCCGGGTGAGCACGGGCATTCCCAGTTTCTCTTCGAGGCGCTTGATGTTCTGGCTGATCGCCGGCTGGCTGTAGCCGAGCGCCGCTGCTGCTGCCGTGATCGATCCACGGTCGGCGATCGCCCTGATCACGCGCAGCGTCTGGGAATCGAGGTCCGTGGCGACGGCGGAGCGTGAGGCGGGCGCAAAGGTCATGGACGCATCATAACGAGCGCTTATGCTCATGATCTTGAAATTGCCGTTGTCGAATGGCTTGAACGCGATCATTCTGGATGCATGACAACACTCGCCAAGGCTCGTTCACAGTTCGTCGGTGGCCGGCGCTACCTCGGCGCGTGTTCGCTCGGCCTGGCGGGCACGGCGACCCTCGCGGCGATGCAGGCCGACCAGGCCGACTGGGCCGCCGGGCTCTGCTCGCCCGCCAAATACGACGCGACCATCGACCGCACCCGCGCATCCTTCGCCCGCATGATGGGCATCGAGGCCAGCCGGGTGGCCATCGGGTCGCAGACGTCGGCCATGGTGAGCGTTCTCGCGGCGGCGGTGCCCGACGGCGCCGAAGTGCTTTGCGTCGACGGAGACTTCAGCTCGATGGTCTTCCCGTTCGTGGTCGCCGAGAAGCGCGGCGTCGTGGTGCGACACGTTCCTCTCGAGGCGCTCGCGGCATCTATCACCCCGACCACGCACCTCGTGGCCTTCTCTCTGGTGCAATCCGCGTCGGGCAAGGTCGCCGACGTCGATGCCATCGTGTCGGCGGCCCGCCAGAACGGCGCGCTCACCGTGTGCGACACCACGCAGGCGGCGGGCGCGATGCCCGTCGACGCCTCGCTCTTCGATGCCACCGTGTGCCACGCCTACAAGTGGCTGTGTGCCCCGCGAGGAGCCGCCTTTATGACTCTCTCCGAGGAGTACCAGCGCACGCTGTCGCCCATTCAGGCCAACTGGTACGCGGGCCAAGAGATCTGGGGATCCTGCTACGGCCCCACCATGAACCTCGCCGCCGACGCCCGCAGCTTCGACGTGTCGCCGGCCTGGCCCGTGTGGGTGGGGGCAGAGCCCGCTATCGAACTCTTCGCATCGCTCGACCTCTCAGAGGTGCACGCGCACAACGTCGCCCTGGGCGATGCGCTCTGCGACGGGCTCGGCATTCCCCGGCGCGGTCAGGCGATCGTCACCTGGCCGGATGCCGATGGCCGGCACCTCAGGGCGTTGATCGCCGCCGGCATCGTCGCTTCGGGTCGGGCCGGCTGCGCGCGGGTGGCATTCCACCTCTGGAACGACGAGCAGGACGTCGCCGACATACTCGCAGCACTCGCCGTGGCCCCGACGTCGAGTTGACGTTATAGGCGCCCCGGAGGTCTCGTGTTGCCAGTTCCGTTGGTCTGAACTGGCAACACCCGGGACTCCTCGGCGATCGAATCGGCAACTCGCGAACGACCGACGAGGCGCTAGCTGTCGGCACGGCGAGTGACGTGCACGATCGCCGTCCCGACGGCCCAGCCGAGCACGGTGCCCGTGGTGTTCGTGAGCAGATCGTTGACGTCGGCGGTGCGGCCCACCTGGGCGAGGTACTGACTCAGCTCGATGCCCACCGACAGCAGCAGCCCGATCAGCAGGGCGACGGCGAAGCGGATGCCCGCCGCGACGAGCAGCAGCCCGAGCGGAATGAACACGCCCACGTTGAGCACCGCGTCGACGACCGCGCCGGGGCCTTGGAACGACAACGGCACGAGGTTGAGCAGCGTGCCCTTTCCGGAGCTCGGACGCATCGTCAGAAAGAGCAGCCCCGCGAGCCACGCGGCCAGCGAGAGGGCGACGGCGACGCGGTCGCCACGCGGAGTGCCGTCGGCAGTTCGATGGCTCGTGGTTCGATCGCTCGCGGTTCGACGCGCACGGCGCACCACGAGCACGACGCCCGCGATGCTCACGGCGACGAGCACGGCCGCGAATGCGAGCTCGGCAGAGAAACCGGTCACGCGGTGATGCGCAGGCTCACGCGCTTCTTCTTGCCCTTTTTGCCGAGGCGTTCGATGAACATGAAGATGCGGTACTCGAACCGGTACTTGGCCAGGAAGATGCGTTCCTGGCTGGCGCGGGCCGCGTCGCTGTCGACGATCTCAGCGTGAGCCGCGACGGTCGGGGCGCCGTCGGCGACCTTGCCCATGCGGTCTGACGGGCGCAGCTCGACGCGGTCGTTGTTGCGCAGCCGCTTCACCTTGCCGGTTCCGTCGGGCGTGGTGACGATGAGCGCGTCGCCGTCTCGGGCGATCCACACCGGAGTGGGCACGCCCTCGCCGGTCTTGCGGAAGGTGGTGAGCGACACGAAACGCTCGTCGGCGATCGAGGCGAGGCCGGCATCCAAAGTCATGCGCCAACCCTAACCGGTGCCGCAGTCAGTCGATCAGGTCGAGGGCGGCCAACCGGGCGAGGGTCTCGCGGCCCGCCGGCGGACAGCGGTGGGCATCGCGCGAGGTCACCCAGTGCACCGCGTCGACCTCGGCGGATGCGACGGGCTCGTCGTTCGTCGACCCTGCGAAGACGCGCATCTCGACGAGCCGGCCATCCGGTTCGCCGTGCGCCTGCACCCTCACGGTGAAGAGCTCGTCGACCGACGCGCGCTCGAGTTCGACCGACACCTCTTCGCGAGCCTCGCGGATGGCCGCGTCGAACGCCGTCTCGCCCGGATCGATCTTGCCGCCCGGCATGTAGATGACGTCGCGTCCGCGCGCCGTGACCATGAGAACCCGCCGGTCGCGCACGAGGGCCACAGCCGCGACGAGAATGGTCGGAAGCTCAGCCATCGATCGCGTTCCGGGCGTTCCACTCGACGTCGAGGATCGCGTAGACGGCTAAGTCGCCCCATTCGCCCTTGAAGATCTCGCTGTGCACGAAGTGGGCCTCGAGGCGCATGCCGAGGCGGGCGCAGAGCGCGGCCGAGGCCGTGTTGCGCGGATCGAGTTCGGCGATGACGCGGTGCGAGCCGAGATCGTCGAAGGCCAGGCTGAGAACCCGGGATGCGGCCTCGGTCGCGAAGCCTCTGCCCTCGTACTCCGGGTTCAGCACCCAGCCGATCGTGGCCTGACGGTGCTCGATGCTCGAGAGCACCAGCGTCATGTCTCCGATGATGCGAGGGCGCGCGGTCGGATAGCTCGGCGATGGCGGCAACTCCATGCCGAGAACGATCACGTCGCCGTCGGCGGCCAGCGTCGTGTTGAGCCTGCGCGACAGATGCTCGGCGACCTCGTCGCGATTGCGCTTCGGCCACGGCAGATAGCGGATCACGTCGTCGCGCCCCGCGTAGGCGAAGACGTCGTCGAGATCGTCAGGAGTGAGCGTTCGCAAGACGAGGCGCTCGGTGCGGAGAGGCTGCGTGACTCGCAGCACGGCCTCGTCGCCCACTCAGGCTCCGGGCGCGCGGTGGGTGAGGGGCAGGGTGGAGGCGACGACAGCCTCCGCCGCCGCGGGGGAGGCCTGCAGGCCGAACAGCGCCTCGACGGCCGCGAAGACCGTCTCGGTTCCGCCCGTGCGGGCGAGGTCGCGGGCTCTCACCGACGGGGTGTGCAGAATCACGCCGACCAGGTGTCGAAGCGCCCGCTCGGTCTCGTCTGACGAGTCTCCGCGCGATCTGGCCCGTTCGATCTCGGCGTCGAGCAGGTCGAAGAGGTGCGAGCGCAGGGCGACCACGGCGGGGGCGACCTCGGCCTCGGCGCGGGATGCGCGGTACTCGGCCGCGGCCTCGCCCACGAGCGCGCGGGCGTGCGACTCGGCGTTCAGCTCTTCGAGGGGAGCGTGCAGGCTGACGGTCTCGAGGTCGAGCAGTTCGGTTCCCGAGACCGTGGCGACCGCCGGGTCGACGTTGCGCGGCAGACCGAGGTCGATCACGAGGCGGCGCTCGACCGCGCCGTCGATGTCGGCCGCGGCTACGAGCTGCTCGGCGGTGAGCACGACCGTGGGTGCGGTGCTGCAGGTGACGATCACATCGGATGCCGCAATGGCCCCGACCAGCTCGGCCTTGGCGACGGCCTGCAGCTGATGAGACGCGGCGAAGTTCGCTGCGCGGCCCGACGGCGAGTAGACCCGCACGTTGGTGACGCCGCGATCGCGGAGGGCGGCGAGGCTGGCACGGGCGTAGCGACCCGTGCCGACGAGAAGAACGGTGGTGCCGGCCCAGTCGGTGACGCGGCTCTCGGCCAGGTCGAGGGCGAGGCGAACCAGGCTGCGCCCCGCTCCGCCGAGGCCGGTCTTGGTCTTGACGCCGCGCGAGGTCTTCGATGCGCGTTGGAACAGGCGCTCGAGGTCGCCCGAAGTGGTGTGCTCGACGCGGGCGGTGGTGAGGGCGCGACGAACCTGCCCGGCGATCTCGTCTTCGCCGATGGCGACCGATTCGAGGCCGCTCGACACAGAGAAGAGGTGCTCGGCGACGGTGTCGCCGCAGAGAACGGTGAGGGTGTCGCGCACGTCGTCGACGTCGACGACGGATGCCTCGGCCAGCACTTCGATAGCCTGTTCGGCTGCCAGGGCGGCGGCTGCGGTGAGCGGCTCGTCGACGTCGAGGTAGGCCTCGAAGCGGTTGCACGTGGCCAAAACCACGGCGCCCTGAATGAAGTCGCTCTCGGTGACGAGCGAGGTGGCGAGGGAGGGTGCGCCGATCGACAGCTTCTCGAGAAGATCGAAGCTGGCGTTGCGATGGTTCGCAGTCAGGCAGAGCAGCACCTGACAAGTCTACGTCGCGTAGAACACCGCTCAGGTAGCGCAGCTAAAATCGCCCGGTGACTTCGACAACCGCCGCACCCGCCCTGCCCGCCGAACACCCCCTGGTCGACGGGCGCACGGCATCCAGCGCTCTCGTCACCACCTACCGGGGCCAACGCGGCGACGTGACGCCCGTGTGGTTCATGCGGCAGGCGGGCCGCTCGCTGCCCGAGTACCGCGAGCTGCGGGTCGGAACGCAGATGCTCGATGCCTGCCTCGACCCCGAACTCTCGAGCGAGATCACGCTGCAGCCCGTGCGTCGGCACGGAGTCGACGCCGGCATCTTCTTCAGCGACATCGTGATTCCCCTGAAGCTGGCCGGAGTCGACGTCGACATCGTTCCGGGCCGCGGGCCCGTGCTCGGCAAGCCGGTTCGTACCGCCGCCGACGTTGCCGCGCTGCCCACGCTCGATCCCTCCGCCCTCGCTCCTGTGGCCGCGGGCGTTGCACGAACCGTCGCGCAGCTGGGTACCACCCCGCTCATCGGATTCGCCGGTGCCCCCTTCACCCTGGCCGCGTACCTCGTCGAGGGTGGTCCGTCGAAAGACCACCTGCGGGCGCGCACCCTGATGCACGCCGATCCGGATGCCTGGGCCGGCCTGCTCGATTGGGCCGCGACGGTCACGGGCCAGTTCCTGCGCGCCCAGGTGCTCGCCGGCGCTTCGGCCGCGCAGCTGTTCGACTCGTGGGTGGGGTCGCTGTCGCTCGCCGACTACACCGCTCATGTGCAGAAGCACTCGGCGAAGGCGCTCTCTTACGTGGCCGAACTCGGGGTTCCCCGCGTGCACTTCGGCGTGGGCAGCGGCGAGGTTCTCGAGGCCATGCACGACATCGGCGCCGACGTGATGGGCGTCGACTGGCGCATCCCACTCGCGGAGGCGAGCCGTCGTCTCGGCGGGGGAGTGCCGTTGCAGGGCAACGTCGACCCCGCGCTGCTCTCCGCGCCCTGGCCCGTGCTCGAGAGGCACGTGCTCGATGTTCTCGAGAGCGGAAAGGCCGCGCCGGCCCACGTGCTCAACCTGGGCCACGGGGTTCCACCCGAGACCGACCCCGATGTGCTGACTCGCATCGTCGAACTCGTTCACTCGCGATGACTGCCTCGGCCAAGAGCGACGGGCACGCTTCTTTCTCAGAACAAGAGGTCGTCGACGTCGTCGTCATCGGCGCCGGTGTGGCCGGGCTCGTCGCGGCGCGGGAGTGCGCGCGCAAGGGCCTCCGGGTGGTCGTGCTCGACGCGGCCGAGACCCCGGGTGGTTTCGTCGCCACGCACTCTGTGGCCGGCATCCGGCTCGACAGCGGAGCCGAGAGCTTCGCCACCCGAGGGGGAGAGAAGGGCAAGCCCGGCCCCGTCGCGAGCCTGATCGCCGACCTCGGCCTGGGTGACGACATCGTCGCTCCGAACCCCCGCGGCGCGTGGGTTCAGCTGCCCGATGGTGCTGCTCCACTGCCCAAGCTCAGCCTCCTCGGGATCCCCGGCGCCCCGCTCGCCGACGACGTGCGCCGCATCCTCGGCTGGAAGGGCGCGTTGCGGGCTCAGCTCGACCGCTACATGCCCCTTCTGCGCGTGCGACCCGAGACCGACCTCGGCGGCATCGTGCGCCGCCGTATGGGGCGGGCGGTGCTCGACCGCTTGGTGACGCCGATCGTGGCCGGAGTGCACTCCGCGTCGCCGCTGGTGGTCGACGTGCACGCCGTCGCTCCCGGGCTCACGAAGGCGATGACCAATCAGGGTTCCCTCTCTGGGGCGGTGCTCGCCCTTCTCGAGGAGCGCGGCACCAAGGTGAAGGCCGGATCCGCGGTGGGCGGCATCGACGGCGGCATGTTCCGGCTCGTCGAGGCGCTGGTCGCCGACTGTCAGAAGTTCGGCGTCGAATTCCGGATGTCCACCGCCGTTCGAAGCACCGGCCCGCTTTCCGAAGGCAGCGGCCTCTGGAACACCACGACCGCGCCCGTCGGAGGCGAGTCCGAGCCGCTCGCGATCACCTCGCGCGCTGTCGTCGTCGCTACATCGTTCCGATCTGGGCTGTCGCTGCTCGGCGCGCTCGGCGTCGACACGGGTGCCGCCGACGCCTGGCCGGAGCCCGCCTCGGTCGAACTCGCCACCATCGTGCTCGACGATGCCCGTCTCGACGCGGCCCCCCGAGGCACCGGGGTGCTGGTCGCCGAGGGAGTCGGCAGCGTTCGAGCGAAGGCGCTCACCCACGCCACCGCCAAGTGGAGCTGGCTCGCGGCCCTCGCCGGACCGAGCCGCCACGTGTTGCGACTGTCGTACACGATCGCGCCCGGGGCGGCGTCGCCCTCCCAGGCAGAGGCGCTGGCCGATGCCAGCGAGCTGCTCGGCCTCGCGATCGACCCTGCCACGGTGAGGGGCTTCGACGTCACGAGGTGGGACGACTCGCTCGCCTTCGCCACCGTCGGTCACCGCAAGCGGGTCGACGCGGTGCTCGCAGAGACGGATGCCGTGCCGGGCCTGCTCGTGGTCGGCGCCTGGGTGGCGGGCACGGGACTCGCGGCAACGGTCGCGCGCTCGCGCACCGTCGCATCCGACTTCGCCTTCGAGTTGAGCGCCGGCGCGCTCTGACCCCGGCCGTCGACGATGACGCAGGTTGCTCAGCCGGCCTTGCGCACCCCGCGCAGGTATTGAGCCTCGGCCTCGTAGTACGCGGCCTCGTCGAGAAGGTGCGGTTTAGACAGCTCCTCTGCCTTTTCGATCGACATCTGCGCCAGATCGACGAGCCGGATGATCGCCACGCGAAGCACGTCGTCCCAACTCGCGTCGGAGCCGTACGCCTCGAGGATGATGCCCACGCGGCGCCGCGCCTCCTCCATGCCGGGCGCCCCCTCGGGTGTCGAGCCGGTCAGGGGAACGATGCGGGTCGCGAAGTAGGCGATGTCCCACAGGCGTGGACCAGGCGAGCACATGTCGAAGTCGATGGCGCCCACGAAGCGTCCGTCGCGGAAGGCCAGATTGTGGGGTGAAAAGTCGTTGTGACAGATCACCTCGGCCGGAACCTTGCCGCGCGACTGCCAGACGGCGTCGTCGAGGCCGAAGCCGATACTCGCATCGTGCAGTTCGCGCAGTCGGGCGGCGCACTCGGCGAGCAGGGACTCGCTCCACACCCACTCCGGAAGCGGATACAGCGGAACGTCGCCGTCGATGAACGAGAGCCGCTCGCGCTCTCCCTCGATACCGAGCGGTCGCGGCGCCCACTCGATTCCCGCCAAGGCGAGGTAGTCGAGGTAGCGGTGCACGGTGGGAGTCCAGGGCCCGGCCTGTCGAAGAACCGTGTCGCCGCGGCGCTCGACCACGTTCATGTTGCCGCCCGAGAGGAGTCCGTCCATAGCGCCAGCATAGAAGCGAGCGCGTCGGCGAACGGTGTCGCGCTCGCAGCACCCGCCTAACACACCGGCCGAGCGAAAGGGATCCCATTCGCCGCACAGGCGGCAAGGTCTACGCTTATAGCTCACGCCAACTCTCTAGGGATCGGAGTCGTTATGCGCGGCAAATTGATTTTGGTGGTCGGTCTGGCCACAGGCTACGTTCTCGGCTCGCGTGCCGGCAGGCCACGGTACGAGCAGATCAAGTCGGGGGCAGACAAGGTCTGGAACCTCGCTCCGGTGCAGCAGGTCGCGGGCGCGGTCAAGGAATTCGCCGGTCAGCGCGTCGACACCGTGCAGGTGAAGGCAGGAAACGCGACCAAGAAGGCCGTGCGTTCGCTGCTGCACCTCGATGACACGCCCACCAAGGCTGCGGGCTCGAAGTCCGCCGGTTCGGTGAGCAAGAAGTCGGCCGCGAGCACGACGCCGGCCAAGACCTCGACGATGAAGCCGGCGACGCCCGCCCCCACGGCAGACGACGAGTAGGCCCGTCGTGACGAACCCTCCCAACCCGGCTCGCAAGAAGTCGCTCGGCGAACTCCTCGGTGAGCTTCCCGGCCTGCTCGTGAATCTCGTCAAAGACGAGATCGAGGGCCTGAAGCGCGAGATCACCTCGCGGCTCTCCAAGCTCGGAGTCGGCGCCGCTCTGTTCGTCGTAGCCGCGCTTCTCGGGTTCTTCGCCCTCGCAGTGCTGATCGCTGCGGCGGTCCTGGGCCTCGCAACCGTGTTCGAGCCCTGGGCGGCAGCCCTGATCGTGGCCGGTGTGCTGCTCATCATCGTCGCGATCCTCGTGCTCGTCGGTGTGCGCTCGATCAAGAAGGGCATCCCCCCGGTGCCCGAGAACTCGGTCGACAGCCTCAAGAAAGACGTCAATGCGATCAAAGGACTCGGCCGATGAGCGATAAGAAAGACGCACCCGTCGACGGCGCCGCGGTTCGCGCCACGACTCAGATGGCGAAGACGGCGCTGCAGGGCGACGGCAAGCCGGATGCTCCGCAGCGGAGCTCCGCGGAACTCGCCGCCGACATCGTGAAGAACCGAGAAGCTCTCGCTTCGACCCTCGACGCCATCGAGTACAAGCTCAATGTGCCGAAGCAGGCAAAGCTCGCTGCGGCCGACATCTCCAACAAGATCCGCGTGCTGCGCGATGAGAACCCGGTGGCCTTGGCCGCGGGCATCGGCGGCATCGCGGTAGCCGTCGGCGGGGCAGTCTTCCTCGCCGTACGACTCATCTCCCGACGCTGACGCGTCACACATTCATCCTCGCCGTCCGTCGGGCGGCCCGAACCAGCCGAGCGGCGACTTCGCCGAGCAAGTGAATGAGGAACATGACTGACCCGACAGTCGACCAGACGACCACGCCCGCCGATGAGGTCATCGGCTACACGCTGTGGGCGGTCTTCCGACGCAACCCCGACCGAGCGACCGCACTCGACGGACACGATGTGGCACGGGCCGTCGGCCAGCTCGACGACGCCATCGCGATCGTCGAGGCCGAGGGTGTCGTCGTGCGCGGCCTCTACGACGTCTCTGGTCTCAGAGCGGATGCCGATGTCATGTTCTGGCTGCACGGCGCCGTTCCCGAGACGCTCCAGTGGGCACTCCGCGAGCTCCGTCGCACGGGCCTGATCCAGCCGCTGCTGCCCACCTGGAACGCCATGGGCGTGCACCGCGACGCGGAGTTCAGCTCGAACCATCTGCCCGCGTTCATGCGTGGCAAGGAGCCCGCAGCCTGGCTCACGGTGTACCCGTTCGTGCGCAGCTATGAGTGGTATCTGCTGCCCGAGGAGGAGCGCCGCGCGATGCTCGGCGAGCACGGCCGCAAGGGCAGCCAGTTCCGCAGCGTCCTCGCCAACACGGTGGCCTCGTTCGCCCTCGGCGACTACGAGTGGATCCTCGGCCTCGAAGACGACAACCTGCTGAATTTGGTCGACCTCATGCGCGATCTGCGACAGACGGATGCGCGTCGTCACGTCAGAGAAGAGATTCCGTTCTTCACGGGTCGCCGCATCACCACCGCCGAGATCATCGAGGTGCTCCAGTGAGCGAGTTGGTACGCAACGCGACGCCCGCCGCGGCCGAAGGCCCCGAGCACGTCACCGAGCCGACGCAGTACGACGCCATTCTGCTGGCCTCGTTCGGCGGACCCGAGGGGCAAGACGATGTCATCCCCTTCCTGCGCAACGTCACCCGCGGCCGGGGCATCCCCGAGGAGCGGCTCGAAGAGGTCGCTCACCACTACCGTGCCTTCGACGGCATCAGCCCGATCAACGCGCAGAACCGTGCGCTGCAGATCGCTCTGCAGGCCGAGGTAGACCGCCGCGGACTCAACCTGCCGGTGATCTGGGGCAACCGCAACTGGGACCCGTACCTCGCCGACGCGCTGCGCGAGGCATCCGGTGCCGGCCACAAGAAGCTGATCGCCATCGCGACCAGCGCCTACAGCTCGTACTCGAGCTGCCGCCAGTACCGCGAGGACTTCGCGATGGCGCTCGAGGAGTCGGGGCTCGGCGACGTGCTCCAGATCGACAAGGTGCGCCAGTTCTTCGACCACCCCGGCTTCGTCGAGCCGTTCATCGAGGGTGTGCGCGAGGGCTTCGTCGAGTTAGCCAATCAGATGCCCGACCTCAACCTCGAGACCGAGGTCGAGGTTCTGTTCTCGACGCACTCGATCCCGTCGACGGATGCCGCACGCTCGGGCCCCGAGGCCCGTGGCTTCGGCGAGGGCGGCGCCTATCAGGCCCAGCACCTCGCGGTCGCCGAGGCCGTTATGCTCGCGGCCGAGTCCAGTGCCCCCTGGCAGCTCGTGTTCCAGTCGCGCAGCGGCCCGCCCACCCAGCCGTGGCTCGAGCCCGACATCAACGATGCCATCGCCGAATTGCCGGCACGCGGCATCCGGGCTGTCATCATCGTGCCCCTCGGTTTCGTCAGCGACCACATGGAGGTGAAGTGGGACCTCGACAACGAGGCCCTGACGTCGGCCTCCGAAGCCGGCCTCGCGGCCGTGCGGGTGCCGACCCCAGGCATCCACCCCGCCTACGTCTCAGGGCTCGTCGATCTCGTTCTCGAACGGGTGCAGGCTACGCCCGCTGAGGAGCGTCCGGCAGTCACGAAACTCGGACCCTGGTACGACGTGTGCCGCCCGGGTTGCTGCGAGAACGTACGCTTGGGGTTCAAGCCCGCGATCTCCGGACTCGCGCCCTAACCCTTCGTTCCATCCTGAAAGCTCTTCTGTCTTGACCCGAGTACTTCGCATCGCCACCCGTGGCAGCGCGCTCGCGCGCGCCCAGACGGGCATGGTCGCCGACCAGATCACCGCGGCGACGGGCGTTCCGACCGAACTCGTGATCATCAAGACAGAGGGCGACACGTCGAAAGAATCGCTGGCGTCGCTGGGCGGAACGGGTGTCTTCGCGAGTGCGTTGCGTGAGGCTCTGACTCGCGGCGAGGTCGATCTGATCGTGCACTCTCTCAAAGATCTTCCGACGGCGGCCTATCCTGGCCTCGTGATCGGCGGGGTTCCCGAGAGAGAAGATGCGCGCGATGTTCTCTGCACACAGGGCGGCGTCTCGCTCGCCGATCTGCCCGAGGGCGCTCGAGTGGGAACCGGTTCTCCGCGCCGCCGAGCCCAATTGTTATCACTTCGTCCTGATCTGGAGGTCGTAGATATTCGAGGGAATGTCGACACACGACTACGATCGGTTGAACGGGGAGACCTTCACGGCGTCGTGTTGGCTGCAGCCGGACTCGAACGACTGGGTCGGCTGGCGGAGGCGTCGGAGTTCTTTGATCTTGAGCTGTGGCCGACCGCGCCCGGCCAAGGCGCTCTCGCCATCGAGGCGCGAGAAGGAGACGACATCACTGAGCTGTTGAGCATCGAACACGGGCTGACACGCACCGCTGTTCGAGCCGAAAGATCTGTTCTCGCCACCCTTGAAGCCGGGTGTGCGGCGCCGATCGGCGCGCACGCCACTCTCGACGGCGACCTTCTCGTTCTCACCGCTGTCGTCTACGACCCGTCTGGCGAGGCGGAGCTCGGATGCACCCGCAGCGCGACGCTCACCGGTATCGATGATGGTGTGGTGGCCGAGGCGCTCGGCGCCGCGGTTGCCGCCCAGCTGCTCGAAGATGGCGCAGCCGAGCTGGCTCCGCTCGGAGGGGCTGCATGATGACGCCGTGGAGCAATCGTCCGCTCGGCGGATGGCGCGTGCTGGTTCCGCGAGGTGGCCCGTGGGGCCACGGCGTGGCATCCGATCTGCGCGCGGCGGGCGCGACGCCCGTCGTCGCCCCCATGATCAACTTCGCCCCCGCGGCAGACGACGAGGCCCTGAATGTGGCCCTGGCTTCGCTGGCCGACGGTGCCTTCGACTGGCTGACTGTCACGAGCGCCACCACCGTCGACGTTCTCTCGGCCCACCAGGCCACCGTTCCGGCATCGACGCACATCGCGGCCGTCGGAGAGACGACCGCGGCGGCTCTCACGGCGGCCGGCTACCAGGTCGACCTCGTTCCGCCGGAGGACAACTCGGCCAAAGGACTGCTGCGCGAGCTCGCCCAGTTCGAGCAGTACGGCGCAGAGCTGCGCATTCTCACGCTGCGCAGTGACATCGCCAAGCCCGTTCTCACCGAGGGTCTGATCGCTCGCGGTCACACCGTCGAATCGGTCGTCGCCTACAGAACCATCGGTGTTCCGGTCGACGAAACGATCATTCGCGACATCCAGGCCGGGGAGTTCAAGGCCGTCTTCGTCACGTCGGGAAGTGTCGCGGAGCAGGTGCAGCTGCAGTTCGGCACCCTTCCCGAGACCACGATCGTCGCGGCCATCGGCCCGCAGACGGCCCGCGACGCCGAGTCCTACGGTGTGCGCGTCGACCTCGTGGCGAAGGAGCGCAGCGCGGTGTCGCTGATCGACGCCATCGTCGACGTGGCAAAGGCTCAGAAGTCCGACGGCGAATAGCCACCGGGCGCACAGCGTCGCCGACTTAAACTCGCCGAATGAGCGCTATTCGACTTCAGTCGATACACGACGACGAGCTACCCGACTGGATTCGTCGGGGCAGTGCCGCCTACGCCGAGTCTCGGATACGGTCGGGGCAGTCTCCTGAAAGCGCGCACGCGCGATCGCAGAAGGAATGGGCTGAACTCTTTCCGGAGGGCAAGCGCCGAGACCAGCACCTCATCGCGCACATCCTCGAATCAGAGGCGCGGGTCGGATGGGCGTGGGTCGGGCCAGCCAACGAGGGCGCCGGTGTCGACTGGTGGATCTGGGATGTCTTCGTCGACGAAGCCCACAGGGGTCACGGTGTGGCCGCCGCGGCGATCGGCCTCGCGGAGGACCATGCGAGGGGGCTGGGCGTCGAGTCGATAGGGCTGAACGTCTTCGGCTACAACGCGACCGCGAGGGAACTCTACGAACGACTCGACTATTCGACCTTCGCCGTTCAGATGCGCAAGCGACTGGGATAGTCGGGTGTAGCTGATCGATGTTGCCGCCGTTCGACAGGTGATTCTCGATTCCGCTCCGCAGGCTCCTGCCCAGCGCACGAAGATAGGCTGGAACCCATGACTTCTGGCTTTCCCGTAGTGCGTGCGCGCCGTCTTCGCGCCACCCCCGCCCTCCGTCGACAGGTCGCCGAGACCCGGCTCCACCCCGCCGATCTCGTGCTGCCCCTCTTCGTGCGCGAAGGCTCGGAGCCTCGCCCCCTGAGCTCCATGCCCGGCGTCGTTCAGCACACCCTCGACTCCGTGCGCGGCGTCGTGGCCGAGGCCGCCGCCGCGGGCATCGGGGGGGTCATGCTCTTCGGCGTGCCCGAGCATCGCGACGCCACCGGAACCGGCGCGACCGACCCCGACGGCATCCTCAATCAGGCGACCCGGGTGATCGCATCCGAGGTCGGCGACAGCCTCGTCGTGCAGACCGATCTCTGCCTCGACGAGTTCACCGACCACGGCCACTGCGGGGTTCTGGATGCCGATGGCCGGGTCGACAACGACGCCACTCTTCTGAGATACCGCGACATGGCGCTGGCGCAGGCCGACGCGGGATCTGCGCTGCTCGGCCTCTCGGGCATGATGGACGGCCAGGTCGCCGCGGTGCGCGACGCCCTCGACGGCGCCGGCCGCAGTGACGTGGCCGTGCTCGCCTACTCGGCGAAGTACGCCAGCGCCTACTACGGACCGTTCCGCGAGGCCGTCGAGTCGACGCTCACCGGCAACCGCCGCAGCTACCAGCTCGACCCCGCCAACCGCCGCGAGGGTCTGCGCGAGGCGCAGCTCGACGTCGAAGAGGGCGCCGATATCGTGATGGTGAAGCCCGCCGGCAGCTACCTCGACGTGCTCGCCGACGTCTCGGCCTGGTCGCCGGTTCCGGTCTGGGCCTATCAGGTGTCGGGGGAGTACGCGATGATCGAGGCCGCCGCCGCCAACGGCTGGATCGACCGGGACCGCGCCATCCTCGAATCGGTTCTCAGCATCAAACGGGCCGGCGCCGACGCCGTGCTCACCTACTGGGCGACAGAGCTCGCCACGACCCTTCGACAGGGAGACTGACCCATGACCCGCAACGACGAACTCTTCGACCGCGCTCGCCTCAGCATTCCCGGCGGCGTCAACTCGCCCGTGCGTGCGTACCGCTCCGTGGGCGGCACCCCGCGCTTCCTCGTCGAGGCGAAGGGCCCGTACGTCACCGACTCCGACGGCACGCAGTACGTCGATCTCGTCTCGAGCTGGGGCCCCGCGATTCTCGGCCACGCGCATCCCGAGGTCGTCGCGGCCGTTCAGGATGCCGCCGGTCGCGGCCTCTCGTTCGGCGCCTCGACGCCGGGCGAGACCGAGCTCGCCGAACTCGTGCGCGCCCGCGTCACGAGCGGCGGACAGTCGCCGATCGAGAAGATCCGCCTCGTCTCCACCGGCACCGAGGCCACGATGACGGCCATCCGTCTCGCCCGCGGATTCACGGGGCGCGACGTGCTCATCAAGTTCGCCGGTCACTATCACGGGCACTCCGACTCGCTGCTGGCCGAAGCCGGCTCGGGTCTCGCCACGCTGGGGCTGCCCGCATCCGCCGGCGTGCCCGCCGCTACCGCGGCGCTCACTCTCGTGCTGCCGTACAACGACCTCGACGCGGTGCGTGAGGCCTTCGCGCTGCACCCCGGCCGCATCGCCGCGATCATCACCGAGGCCGCGGCCGCCAACATGGGTGTGGTGGCGCCGGATGCCGGATTCAACGCCGCGCTGTCGGCCATCGCCCACGAGAACGGCGCCCTGCTCATCATCGACGAGGTGCTCACCGGTTTCCGTGTGCACCCCGCTGGCTACTGGGCTCTCGAGTCCGAGGCGCAGGCCGCCGCGGGGTCGGATGCCGCGGTGTCGGATGCCGCGGTGTCCCATTCATACGTCCCCGACCTCGTGACCTACGGCAAGGTCATCGGCGGCGGCATGCCCCTGGCGGCGCTCGGCGGACGGGCCGATGTCATGGACTTCCTCGCGCCCCTCGGCCCGGTCTACCAGGCTGGAACGCTCTCGGGGAACCCCGTGGCCGTCGCCGCCGGAATCGCCACGCTGACGCTGGCCGACGCATCCGTCTACGAGCGTCTCGACGCCACCGCAGATCTGCTGTCGTCGTCGGTGTCCGAAGCCCTGGCCGATGTCGGGGTCACGCACTCTGTGCAGCGCGCCGGCAACCTGTTCAGCTTCGTGTTCGGTGACTACACGCCGTCGGCCGGCGGGGCCCCGCGCACCTACGCCGATGTGCAGCGGCAAGAGGCGTTCCGCTACCCCGCGTTCTTCCATTCGATGCTCGAGTCGGGAGTCTCGCTGCCGCCATCGGTGTTCGAGGCGTGGTTCGTGTCGGCTGCTCACGACGAGCAGGCCATCGGTCGCATTCTCGACGCTCTGCCGGCGGCGGCCCGCGCAGCGGCATCCGCGTCGCCGACCCTGGCCGTCTAGGAGCCAAGACCCCCTTGCGCCGGAGCGCCGCCGCGCTACGCTGAGTTCGATAGTAGCAACGCGTGTTCGATAATCGAACACTGCTTGCCCTCGTCGTACAAGGGAGTACATATGAGTTCGGGTTCGTTGACGCCTACGGGGTCATTCGCAGCGGTGGCCGATCGCCGCAAAGTGGTGTTCGCCACCATCATCGGCACGACCGTGGAGTGGTACGACTTCTTCATCTACGCCTCGGCCGCCGGACTCGTGTTCGGGCAGCTCTTCTTTCAGCCCGCGGGCGAGCAGGCCGCGATCCTGCTCTCGTTCGCCACGGTGGGCGTGAGCTTCCTGTTCCGCCCGCTCGGCGCGTTCCTCGCCGGACACTTCGGCGACAAATACGGCCGGCGGGTCGTGCTCGTGCTCACCCTCATTCTGATGGGGGCGGCGACGGCACTCATCGGACTGCTGCCGACGTTCGCGCAGATAGGCATCGCGGCGCCGATCCTGCTCATCCTGCTGCGCATCATCCAG
The DNA here is from genome assembly GCF_001423605.1 of Agreia sp. Leaf335. Lineage (NCBI taxonomy): Bacteria > Bacillati > Actinomycetota > Actinomycetes > Micrococcales > Microbacteriaceae > Agreia > Agreia sp. Leaf335. Next base: position 36,536 of record NZ_LMOQ01000001.1, read on the forward strand.
GGCATCTCGGCCGGCGGTGAGTGGGGCGGCGCCGTTCTGATGGCCGTCGAGCACGCTCCCACCAAGAAGCGCGGCCTCTTCGGCGCATCGCCGCAGATGGGTGTGCCGCTCGGGCTCCTGCTGGCCTCGGGAATGATGGCGATCATGGCCGTGGTCGCTCCCGGCGATGCCTTCCTCGAGTGGGGCTGGCGTGTGCCCTTCCTGCTAAGCATCGTGCTGATCGCCATCGGATACTGGGTTCGTCGCAGCGTCGAAGAGAGCCCCGTGTTCGCCGAGCTGGCGCAGCGCAAGGTCAAGGCGCGCATGCCGATCGTGCAGCTCTTCAAGAAGCACACGCTGCTCGTCGTGATCGCGGCCCTGGTCTTCGCCGGCAACAACGCCGTCGGCTATATGACCACCGGCGGCTACATCCAGAACTACGCCACGAACCCCGAGGGTCCGCTCGGCCTCGAGCGCGGCCCGGTGCTCTGGGCGGTCGCGGGCAGCGCCGTCACCTGGTTGCTGTCGACCCTCTTCGCCGGATGGATCTCCGACAAGATCGGTCGTCGCACCACCTACCTTGCGGGCTGGGCGCTGCAGCTCGTCGGAGTGTTCACCCTGTTCCCGCTCGTCAACACGGGATCGATCGGCGGGCTGTTTGCGGGCATCGCCATTCTGACCATCGGTCTCGGCCTCACCTACGGCCCCCAGGCTGCCCTGTATGCCGAGCTGTTCCCCGCCTCGATCCGCTTCTCGGGAGTTTCGATCTCGTACGCGATCGGAGCCATCCTCGGAGGCGCCTTCGCTCCGACGATCGCCACCGCACTCGTGCAGGCCACGGGCACGACGATGTCGGTCACCTGGTACCTGGCGGGTATGACGGCGCTCGGCCTCGTGGCCACGCTTCTTCTGCGCGACAGAAGCGGCATCCCGCTCGGCCCCGACCACGAAGAGGAGCAGGCGGTGTCACCGCTCTACGCCAGCAACCGGGCCTGATCGAACCCCGTGCCGCCGGCTGCTGAGACTCAGCCGGCGGCGCGGATGATCTCCTCCTGGTGCGGAGACAGCACGGCCGACGAGATGCGCAGGTCGAGCAGCAGGAAGGGTCGCTGGTCGGCCGGCGTCGCAGCCCAGTCGGCCAGCACGTCGAGTTGTTCGACGGTGTGGATGGCCACGCCTCGCGCGCCCATCGCGGTGGCGAGGGCGGCGAAATCGACCTCGGGGATGCGCATGGGCCCCTCGGCCAGCCCCTTCAGTCCGTAGAGATTCACTTCGGCGCCATACGCCGCGTCGTTCCACACCACGGCGAGGCCGTGGCCGCCCGCCACGCGCACGGCGGTCTCGAGATCGGCCAGGGCCATCAAGCCACCGCCGTCGCCCGTGGTCAGAACCACGGTCGAGTCGGGCTTCGCTCGCACCGCTCCCGGCACGCTCGCGAAGCCGAGGCCGATCGACTGGAACGCGGTGCCCACCATGAGCATGCGGTCGGGGGTCGCCACAGGCCAGTACGCGTTCGCCCACCCGATGAAGTGGCCGCCGTCAGAGACGACCACCCTGTCTTCGGGCAGCAGCTCTCCGATGCGCTGGGCCGCTGAGCGGGGGTCGAGCCGCCCGTCGGGGGCCAGCCCGTCGCCCGGGTGCCGCGCCTGCGTGCCGTTCAGATCGACCGAGTGGCGCCATCCATCTGCTCGCGCCGCAACCGCGCCGCCGCTCTGAGCAGCGAGGTCGTTCAGCATCAGCTCGGCGACGACCCGGGCGTCGCCTCGGATGAACGAGCCCACGTGAGGGTGGGTCGCGGTGGACGCGACGTCGATCTGCACCACGCGGGTACCCGGCGAGAAGAGGCTGCCGAAGCGCATGGTGAATTGATTGAGCGAGGCGCCGAACACCACGGCCACATCGGCCTGAGTGACGAGCTGCATTGCCTCCTCGGCACCGAACCCGCCGGTCACGCCCAGGTCGTAACGGCTGTCGGGAAAGACGCCTCGGCCGAGTGCCGTGGAGGCGGTGAGTGCGCCGGTGGCCTCGGCAAGCGCGCCGAGCGCAGGCCCCGCACCGGAGAGCCACGCGCCGCGCCCGGCAAGGAGGAAGGGGCGCTTCGCCGTCGCGAGCAGGGCCGCGGCATCTCGAATCGCGGCATCGACGAAGGGGCCCGACGGCGTCAACGGCCTCGGCAAGCGAGGCTCGGGCGCATCCGGAACCGGCCCGGCCTCGAGCGTCGCGACGTCGTAGGGGATGGCGAGAACCGTGGGCACGCCGTAGGTGAGCGCGTGCTCGACGGCGATCACCGTGGTGGCCGCGGCATCCGTTCGCCCGACCGTGTAGGTGCGGGCGCCCACGGCCGAGGCGAGGGCGATCTGATCGACATCCCACGAGCGCGGGCCCGAGGTGGGCTCGTCGCCCACCACGAGCACGAGCGGAACCCTCGCCTGAACAGCCTCGGCCAGCGCGGTGAGCGTGTTCGTGAAGCCGGCGCCGTACGTGGCGGTAGCCGCCGCCAGCCCGCCGCCGGCCCGGTGATAGGCGTCGGCGGCCACGACGGCACCGGCCTCGTGCCGTGCCGCCGTGTAGAGCACCGCCGTGTCGCGTTCGAGGGCGTCGAGGAAGTACGCGTTGCCGTTGCCCATCACGCCGAAGACGTGATCGACGAAGCGGGAGAGGGTGAGAGCGACGTGCGCGGAGACAGTGGGCACAGGAGAGCCTTTCGAGACGCAACGGATGGATTCCGTATATGTCTCGCTCGGTGCGACTGCGCAACCGACTTCGTGCCCCTTTTCCGGACACTGGCTCCCGTGCGGGCGCCTGACGAATCCGATACTACGCGCCCGCACCTGAGACAGGTACCACCGCGTCAAAATCCCCTCCGCACGTGCTCGCGGGTTACAGCACCCGCGCTTCTGCCTCAGGCTCGTTGTCGTCGTCGGATGCGATGTGCACGTCGACGATGGTCACGTTGACCTCGGTGACCTCCATGCCGACGAGGGTCTCGACCGCAGAGATGATGGATGCGCGAACGCCGTCGGCCACCTGCTGCAGCGGCGCGGGGTACTCGGCCACGATCGTCACATCGACGGCGACCTGGGTCTCGCCGACCTCGACGCTGATTCCCTGCGAGAGATCGGTGCTGTTCATCGCGCCGCGGATCGCGCCGAGGGCGCGCGCTGCTCCGCCTCCGAGAGCGAAGACGCCGGAGACCTCGCGGGCCGCGATGCCGGCGACCTTGGCGACGACGCCGTCGTTGATCACCGTCTTGCCGAGGGCGGTCTGCAGGTTGGTCGGAGTGCTGACGCTGGCGGGGGTCGCCACGTTCGAGGTGCTCGTGCTGGCCATGAGGTTTCTCCTTCTCGGTGTGGAATAGTTCACTGGTAGGTCGTATCCAGTAGCAAGATCGTCACAGATCAGGCAGAACTTTTTTCGAAGTCGAAGGAACAGGGGGGTCGGTGAGCGCAGTTCCCTATCGCTTCTCCCTCGAAGACGCCGACGATCGCATCCTCGCGGGCCGCTCCGCAGACGGCGACACTCGCGCTTTCGAGGTGTTGGCCCGCCGCTACGGCCCGTTGTTGCGCGCCTATGCCCGCCGCATCCTGGGCTCGAGCGACGAGGTCGACGATGTCGTCCAAGAGACCCTGATCACGGCCTGGCGAGATCTGCCGTCGCTCAACGACGGCGCCGTGGTGAAGAGCTGGCTCATGCGCATAGCCAGCCACAAGAGCATCGACCGCATTCGCGCACGCAAGAACCACCTCGACGTCGACAACGTCGATGCGGCCCAGCCCGACAGGCTCTCGCCTCACGCCATCAGCGAGGCGGCCTCGCTGCACGAGGCGGTGTCTCGCGCGTTGGCCACCCTGCCCCTCGATCAGCAGCGCTGCTGGGTGCTGCGCGAGGTGGGCGAACACAGCTACGACGAGATCGCCGAGCAGATGGGCATTCCCGCCAGCACAGTGCGCGGGCTGCTCTCGCGCGCTCGACGCAATCTCATGACTGAAATGGAGGCCTGGCGATGACCGATCTCGACAACGACGCACATGATGCTCGCGATGAGAATGACGATCTCGACGGCCACACGATCGACGAACTCAGCGACTACCTCGACCGCGGACGCACCCCGCTCGACCCATCGATCGAAGGGTCTGCCGGGTGTCGCATCGCCCTGAGCTCCCTCGAGCGATTGCGCCAGATCTCGAAGTCGCTCGTCGAGGTGGATGCCGCGGCTGAGGCCCCGCGCAACGACGACTGGTTGGGGGGCATCCTCGAGAGCATCGGCCGAGAGGCGCGGGCGGGGCGCGACATCCCGCTGTTGCCGCCCTCGCCGCGAGCGAGCCTGTCGGTGACCGAGGGCGCGGTGCGCGGGCTGATCCGCGCCGCCGGCGACCGCTCCGGTGGACTCATCATCGGTCGCTGCCGTCTCGACGGCGACGTCACCGTGCCCGGAACGCCGATCACCGTGTCGATCGACGCATCCGTCTTCTGGGGCGAGCGCATCGTCGAGACCGTCGACCGTGCGCGGGAGGCCATCTACTCCGCACTGCTCAAGCACACCGAGCTCACGATCGCGAGCATCGACATCACGGTGCACGATGTGTACTTCGCGCAGGTGAGCGAGTCCGATGTGCCGGACGGGCAAGAGCACGGTTCGGCTTCGAACGAGGGAGACGTGCTGTGATCCACGAGACGAACGCTTCGGCCTCGAGTATCGACGATGTCGTGCGGGCCGTTCCCGGGGTCACGAGCGTCTACCCGCAGCTGCCCGAGATCCTCGGCCTGCCCACGCCGGTGGCAGACCTGGCCCGCGGCGTCGCGGCCCAACTCGTCGAACCGACCGTGCGCATCCGGATCGGCATCGCCGACGCCGACGCGTCGCGAGCCGTGTGCGAACGCGTGCACGCCGCCGTGCTGCAGCATCTGCTGCAGCAGGCGCCCGAGGGCACTCCGGCGTCGGCGCTGCCCGTGATCGCGGTGAGCGTGGTCGCGATCGGCTGAGGCTCCGGCCGATCGCCGGTCGTAGTCAGATCGTGACGAGCAGCGACGGCCGAATTGCGCATATCGCCAGCTACGGCGGGCAGGATAGACGTATGGCTGTTCTGTTCGTGCACACCGATCGACTCGAGATACGCCTGACCCGCGCAGAGAAGATCCTCTCGCTGCGCCGCACGAATATCGATATCCCGCTCGACCGCATCCGCTCCGCCGTCATTACCGAAGACCCGTGGGTGTGGGTGCGCGGAATCAGGGCCCCCGGCTCGGCGGTTCCGCTGACACTGGCCATCGGCACCTGGAAGGTGCACGACGGCAAGGACTTCCTGCTCATCAAGGGCACCCGCACCTCGGTGGTCATAGACATCGACGGCGACGGGTCGGAGTTCATGCGCGTGATCATCACCACGACGCACGCGCTCGAGTTGCTGCGGGCGCTGCGGCTGCCGCCGGCTATCGAAGACCCGGCCAAGGAGATCGCCACCGACTGATTATGTCGCTGGTCGAGTAGGCCGCTCGCGGCCGTATCGAGACCCTCAAGAGTGGTCTCGATACGACGGCTCCTGCGTCGCGCGTCTACTCGACCAGCGCAGAAATGTGGCTACAGCGTCGGGTAGTCCGTGTATCCCGTGGCTCCGGCCCCGTAGAACGTCTTCGCGTCGGGCTCGTTGAGCTCGGCGTCTTCGCGCCAGCGGCGCACCAGGTCGGGGTTCGCGAGAAGCGCGCGGCCCACGACCACCGCGTCGGCGAGTCCGTCGTTGACCAGGCTGCGTGCCTCCTCGCGGGTGGTCGGCGTCGTGAATCCGTTGTTCAGAATGATCGCGCCTCCGAAGCGACGGCGAAGGTCCTGAACCAGCTCGGAGCCCGGCTCGGGGTGCAGCACGCTGAGGTACGCCAGGCCGAGCGGGGCGATCGCGTCGACCAGCGTCTCGTAGGTGAGGCGGGTCTCGTCAGCATCCTTCTCGAAGACGTCCTGGATGTTTCGCTCGGGTGAGATGCGCACGCCGACTCGGTCGGCCCCGATCTCCCGGGCCACCGCCGTGATGACCTCGGCGCCGAAACGGGCGCGCTTCTCGGGCGAGCCGCCGTAGCCATCCGTTCTCGTGTTGCTTGTGGGCGACAGGAACTGGTGCAGCAGGTACCCGTTGGCCGAGTGCACCTCGACGCCGTCGAATCCGGCCTCGACCGCACGGCGGGCCGCGGCGACGTGCTCCTCGATGATGCGCACGATGTCGTCTTCGGTGGCGGCGGTCGGAACGGGGTAGGGGAACGCTCCGTCGGGCGTGCGCACCTCGCCCTCGATGGCGGTCGCGCTGGGGGCGTAGATCGTGAGCCCGCTGTTGATCAGCGGATGAGTGACCCGGCCCGCGTGCATCAGCTGCATCACGATCAGGCCGTCTTCGTCGTGCACGGCGGCGGCGACGCGGCCCCACCCTTCGGCCTGTTCCTCGGTCTCGATGCCGGGCTGGCCGGCGTAGGCCTGGGCGCCGGCCGAGGTGAAGGTTCCCTCGGTGGTCACCAGTCCGGCGGTGGCACGCTGCGCGTAGTGCAGGGCGATGAGCTCGCCGGGAACGCCGTGCTCTTCAGCCCTGAGACGAGTGAGCGGTGCCATCACCACACGGTTGTCGAGATTGAGAGAGCCGAGCGAGACGGGGGAGAAAAGCTGCACGACGATGCTTCTTTCGTTCGATGAGGTGTCTGTCGAGGCTAGAGCGCCTCTCTGGCAAACACGTCAGTGTGACGAAATCATTCCTGACGACGAAAAAGAGGCCCCGCGCTCGCATGGCATGTGCGAGCGCGGGGCCCCTCGATCGGTGAACGCCGATGCTAGTCGCGCGACTCCGCCCGCGACCGCCGTCGGTACATCACGAACAGGATGCCTCCGGCCAGCAGTACCGACGCGGCCAGCGCCCAGCCGGTCACCTGCAGGCCGGTGGCCGCCAGATTGCCGGATGCCGCATCCCCGGCCGAGACGGAACCGGCCGGCACCGAGGTGCCACCGCCGGTGCCCGGAGTTCCGGGAGCACCCGTGCCGGGGTCGGTGCCGGGCGCCTCGGGGTCTGTGCCCGGATCGGTCGGGGTGACCGGAGCATCCGGATCGAGCACCTCGAACGGGGCGGCCAGCGCACGCGCCGAGCCGTAGCCCGTTGCGGTGTACTCGTGCGCACCGAACTCGGCGTCGGCGGGAACCACGGTCTCGAACGTGACCGTTCCGTCGACGCTCACGAGCTGGCCGAGCGCGACCGGCTCGGAGTGGAACACGAAGTCCACCGCTTCTCCGGCGCGGAAGCCCGCTCCGGAGACGACGACCGGCGTGCCGGGAACGGCGGCCGCAGGGGTGACCGTGAGGGCCCCGGTGCCCGAGAGGGCCTCGGCGCAGGCATCGCCCTGGATGCCGACGGGTGGGACCGAGTCAGCGGGGAGGCCCGCAGACGTGACCACTCCGTCGTCTTCGCGAATGATGATCTTGCCGAACGAGTCGCCGATCGTGACGCCCTGCTGCGTGTTCGTCACATTCGTGATGAACGAGGTCGTGGCGCTGCGGCTGGCTGTCGAGTCGCCCTGCACGGGAACGCTGATGACCTTGCACTGCTCGCCCGGTGCGAAGTCGACCTTCTGCATGGCCGGCAGTACCTGGCTGGCGGCACGCACTCCGATGGTCGAGACGTAGACCGACGCGGCCTCCTCCGCAGCGCGCGAGAGCACGACGGGCAGGTCGACCGAGCCGATACCGGCGCCCTCTTCGATCGTCACGTCGGGGATGGATGCGACGGGCCGGGTCGACAGCTCGGGCGTTCCGATCGTCGCGGCATCCTGCAGCGTGAGGTCGGAGAGCAGCACACCACCGGCAGCGCGGGGAGCCGTGAAGCGCACCTGGCGGATGTCGGAGAGGTCGGCGCCGACGAACGACTCGACGGGAACCGCGATCTGCTGCAGCAGGACCTTGCGCAGCGGATCGGTCGAGCCGGGAAGCACGGTGAGTGCATCGCCGAACTGCGACGCCGTCACCGAGGCCGAGCCGCCGGCTCCGTCGACGACCGTCACCGTGAGGTCGGTGTTGCCGCCCACCGGGATCGAGTCGTCGGGCGAGACGCGGAACGACAAGCTCTTGTGAGCCGAGAAGTCCGCGGCGGCATCCGGAACGACGACGCGCAGTTCACCGGCGGCGGCGGTTCCTGCCGGCGCCGTGTAGGTGAAGTGCATCGACGGCGTCGACGGAACCGACGTGGCCCGACCGTTGCCGAACGGCGCACTTAGGAAGCCGTAATCCGGTGCCTGCGCGAATCCGAGTTTCGTCACGCAGTAGGGCAGCGTGGCCGGCACCTCGAGCGGGCTCATGCTCTCGCAGGTCGCATACGTTCCCGCGCCGACGGCCTGAATGGTGGTGTCGGTCGTGTCGAAGTTGGTGATGTCGACCCGGGTGGATGCGGGGAGGGTCGCCGAGACGCGAACGTCGGCGCGACCGGCCGACGCGGGCTTCGCGTCGGATCCGTCGAACATGGGCAGGAACTGCTGCTCGCCACCCAGGGTGAGGCGGAAGAACCCCGCCATGTACGCGTTTCCGGCGGCGTACTGCTCGTCGGCGTCGAGACGCGTCGGGGCGCTGGCTCCACAGGTGGGGTCGGTCTGGTTGCGGTCCATGATCGCCCAGTCGTCGCTGGTGCCGACGGGGTACTTGCCGGGGGTCCACACGGTGTTGAAATAGTTGTGGTTCGTTCCCATGATCAACACCGAGGAGCGGAGCACGTCATCGTCGTACGCGTGGCGCGTGTCGTCGATGTACTTCTGGCCCATCTGGTCTTCGACGTCGCCGTCGCAGTAGGGGAGCACGGCCGCGGTGGTGACACCGGGAACGGTCATGCGCGTGTAGTCGGTCGGCGCCAGCGGGAGGACGCTTTTGATGCCGAACGGCTCTGCCTGCTCGGCGTTCAGCAGTGCGGCGCGCATCACGCCCTCGCCTCCACGCGAGTGGCCCATCAGCCCCACGTTGTCGAGGTCGAGCCTGCCGGTGAGCGACGCGCTGAGGCCCGCGGCGGTACCCGCGTTGGCCTGGCGCAGCAGCGACAGGTGGTCCATCACGAGCTGGGCGCGGGCGGCGGCTCCGGTGTCGTCGGCGAGCGATCCGTCGAGCGCGTTGATCGCGTTGGCCGAGATGGAGACGACCGCGTAGCCCTGCGAGGCGAGCATGGTGGCCGCGTCGTTGTAGCCGAGGTAGCTCTCGATGTCGACCTGGCCGCGGTAGCCGGTGGCCGGGTCCGCGGGGTAGCAGGGCCAGGCGCGCGCGACGGCTCCTGCCGGGATCGCACCTGAGCATGAGGAGTGGCGTCCGTGCAGGAACACGACGACCGGGCGCTCGCCGGTGGCGCCCACGGGCATGAACACGGCCGCGCGGATCTCGCCCTTGCGGTTGAAGTCGCGGATCACGACCGCCTCGTCGCCGAGGTCGTAGTCGTCGCGCTCCACGGCGTACGGGCCGGATGCGGTCGGGTCGGCGTCGAGCACGGGCGCGACGGCCGGGGCGGCGAGGCTGTTGACCTGGCGCGACGCGGCGCCCGAACGGTCGGCGGCCGAGTCGTCTGCCGCCGGGTCGCCCGCGCCCGACCAGCCCTGGCTGACCGACGTTGCAGAGAGGACGCTGTCGTCATCGGTCGTGACCGTGAGGGTCAGGCCGTCGAGCGAGGTGGTGGCCATGCCGAGCTCGACGCCGTCGGCCCAGAGGGTCGGGTAGTCGCTGCGGATCTCGACGGGCTCTGCGAGGGTCTTGCTGACCTCGTAGCCGCCGGGAACTTCGGTGATGCTCCAGTCGTCACCGCTGATGGCGGCGGGCGCGACGTCTTGGGTCACGCCGGCCGCGAATGCGGGAACGCTGGCGAAAGCGGGTGTTGCTGCGATGAAGAAGGCCGTGGCCAGGGCCACGTTTCTCCATGGGCGCGCTGAGATAGACAAGCTGCTCCTGAGGTGAGAGGGGTCGGAAGACCCGCCTCACGCTCCGATGCGCTGTTCCCCCACCGGTGCGGAGCAAGCAATCGGCCCGCCGGTGGGTCGACAAAACCCTAACCGGCAGATTCACAGCAAAAAGCCAGCGAAATCAGATGGAAACAGGAAGTTAACGAGTCGAGCGATCGACGGGCTTCAGGCGCGCGGACCGTCGCCCTCGAGCACTTCGGGGTCGTCGTCGTCGAGTTCGACGCGCTCGTCGGGGTCGATCGTGTTCGGCACGTCGAGCTCGTCGACCTCGAGGTCGACCTCGCGCTCCGCGTCAGGGTCGCGGGCGGGCTCAAGCAGGGGATCAGGCAGGCTGCTCATGAAGAACTCCTTTCGTCGTCTATCCATCCTGCGCGTGCTTCGCGGTCGCCGCAACCAGCCTGGCGTGCGTGCGTGACGAGGCGTTGTGCCGTTGTCAGGTGACGTCGCGGCGCCAGCTCGTGAACCAGCCCAGAAGGCTGACCACGACGGCGATGCCGAGCAGCACGAGGCCGCCCTGCCACCACTCGAGGCTGGGTCCTCCGGCGCCTCCCGCAAGAGTGAAGAAGCTCGCCCCGACCAACGCGTCGCTCGCCGCGCCGGGAAGGAACTGGCCGATCTGCGCCGTCCACTCCGCGATCGACGAGGCGAGCCGCAGAATGGGCTCGACGAACTGCGTGAAGGCCAGCACGATGACGATCGCGGCGACCTGACTCGGCACCAGTACTCCGAGACCGACGCCGATGGCCGACCACAGGGCCATGGCCAGAACCGACCGGCCGACGAGCGCCCAGGTTGCGGGGTCGCCCAGCTGCGGATCGATACCGAATGCGAGGAGCAGACCCGCGCCCGCGCCGACCGCCGCGACCATGGCCAGCACGCCGTAGACGGCGCCCGCCCCTGTGAGCGCGACCAGCTTCGCCACGAGTACTCGACCGCGCCGAGGCGTCGCCAAGAACGTCGGAGTCAACGTCTGGTGACGGAACTCGTTCGTCGTGGCCAGGGCGCCGAGCAGCACCGCGAACACGTAGCCGAGAGTCGGCCCGAAGCTGTAGATCAGGGGAGCCAGGCTCTCACCCGAGATGGAGGGACCGTTCGTGGAACCACCGAGTGCGCCGAAGAGAGCCGCCGCTCCGCCGGCGCACACGGCGACGTAGGCGACCATGATGATCGCGAGGATCCACCACATGCGGGTGGACGTGATCTTGGTGACCTCCGAGCGGAGGGCTCCGCCGAACCGGCTCACAGCGCTCCCTCCTCTCCGACGAGGTGCAAAAAGCTCTCTTCGAGGCCCACGCGTTTCTGCGACAGCGCGGTGACGGGTATCGCCGCGGCGAAGGCGATGCGCCCCACGTCTGCGGCCTCGGCATTCTCGACGAGCACGCCGCCACGCAGGGGGCTCACCGTGTAGCCGGCCGCCTCGAGCGCCGCGGCCAGAGCGGCGCGATCCGTCGCATCCACGATCACCTGCTTCTGCTCGCTCTGGTCGAGACTGGCCAGCGAACCGCGGTGGATGAGCTTGCCGTGCGACACGATGACGACCTCGTCGACGCTCTGCTGCACCTCGCTGAGCAGGTGCGACGAGATGAGCACGGTGCGCCCCTCGTCGGCGAGCTCGCGCAGCAGCAGCCGGATCCACTTGATGCCCTCGGGGTCGAGCCCGTTGATGGGCTCGTCGAGCACCAGCACTCGGGGGTCTCCGAGCAGTGCGTAGGCGAGCCCCAGGCGCTGACGCATGCCCAGCGAATACCCGCCGACCCGTCGATCGCCGTAGGCGCCGAGGCCTACGCGGTGCAGAACGAGCTGCACGCGCTCGCGGTCGAGCCCCGCGGCCTGGGTGTAGGTGAGCAGGTGGTTCGCGGCGCTGCGACCCGGGTGGAAGCTGGCGGCTTCGAGCGCCGAACCGACGGTCGCGAGCGGGGTGGGCAGGTCACGGTACGCGGTTCCGCCGAAGGTCGCGGTGCCGGATGTCGGCCGCACGAGGCCCAGAAGCATGCGCAGCGTCGTGGTCTTGCCGGCGCCGTTGGGCCCCAGAAAACCGGTGACCCGGCCGGGCTCGACGGTGAACGACAGATCGGAGACCGCCTTGACCGCCCCAAAGGTCTTCGTGAGGCCGGAGAACTCGATGGTCACGCCCGCGGTCATGGTCGGACTTCGCGGCGGGTGTCAGGGGCGAGTAGTCGAGGCATCCACACCACCCTATTCGGGTGCGCGTGGGAAGTCACCAGTAATAGAGTGTGCATCCTGAGGCTTGTCGAACGTGAGGGTGCGCGCAATGGTGGATGCGACGGGTTCCGTCGTCGTGATCGGCGACGCATTGATAGACGAGTTCCGCACTCCGGAGGGGTCTGAGGATTTCGTGGGCGGGGCTGCGCTCAACGTGGCCGTAGGCCTCGCTCGCCTGGGCGTCGAGACCACCCTCGTGGCCATGGTCGGCGACGACTCCGACGGCGACAAGATCCGAGAGTTTCTCGCCGAGTACGGTGTCGACCTCATCGCGACTCCCAGCGCTCGCGGCACGGCCCGCGCGATCTCCGATCGCACCGACGGCGAGCCGCGCTACAGCTTCAACGAGGCCTCGGTCGAGCGCTTCATCGAGTTCGACGAGCGAGTGCGACGCGCTGTCGACGAGGCCCCCTTCGTGGTGGTCAGCTGCCTGCGCTTCGACTCGGCCGACCAGGTCGCGCTGCTCGAGGACGCGGTGTCTGATCCGCAGAACCGACTGCTGATCGACCCGAACCCTCGCGAGGGCATGCTGCACTCGGTACACGACTTCGTCACCAACTTCGAGCGCGTCGCGGCCACCGCGCTTCTCGTGAAGGTCGGCGACGAAGACGCCGCGCTGCTCTACAACGCATCGTTGCTCATGCTGACCGAGGGCCTCACCTCGACCGGCTCGCAGACCGTGCTGTCGACGGCCGGCCGCGAGGGCGCATCCATCGCGACGGCATCCGGCGTTCTCGTGCATCAGCCGATCACCCTGATGTCCGAGCCCGTGGTCGACACGATGGGCGCAGGCGATGCGACGCTGGCGAGCGTCGCGGCCAGCCTTGTCGAGGCTCGTCGGGCGGGCGAACTGCCACAGACCGGCGACGAGTGGCAACTGGTTCTCGAGCGGGCGATGGCGGTGGCTGCCGCGACCTGCCGCACCCGCGGCGCGCTGCTGCAGCTGCCGTCGACCGCCGTTCCCGTCACGGCTGCGTCGGCGTAGTCATGTCGACGCCGCTCGACGAACTCGAGGCCGACGAGCGCGACGCGAATCCGGATGCCGCGCGCCAGCGCCTCGGAATCGTGCGGCTCTTCGACCGGGCATTCTTCGTGTTCGGCACCATAGCCACGGCGTGGCTGGGCTATCTGCTCGTCACGGAGTCGTTCACACGCGGATGGCAGAACCTCTGGTTCATCCTGATCTTCTGGGTCGTGCTGGCCTACCTGCTGTTGCCGCGCATCCACACGCTGCTCACCGTGATCTACGTGCCCGACTACTTCATCGGTCGCGCCCGCACCCGAGAGGGTCTGCTCGGCGATCCGGTGAATCTGTCGCTCTTCGGCAGCGCAGAGCAGGTGCACGCCGCCATGGTCGCGGCCGGGTGGACCCGCGCCGACGAGGTGAGTTTGACCTCGGCCTGGCGCATCGTGATGTCGACGATCATGCGCCGTAGCTACTCCGACGCGCCCGTCAGCCCGCTCTATCTGTTCGGCAACATCCAGGACTTCACCTACCAGCAGGAGGTCGCCGGCAACCCGGCGCAGAGACATCACGTGCGGTTCTGGCGAGCGCCTGACGGGTGGCTGCTGCCCGGTGGGATCCCGACCCAGTGGCTCGCGGCCGGCACTTACGATCGCAGCGTCGGGCTGTCGCTGTTCACGTTGCAGGTGACGCACAAGATCGACGCCGATACCGATGTGGAACGCGACCACATCGTGTCGACGGTCACGGCGGCCAATCCGGCCGCGGTCGTGTCCGTCATCCGCAATTTCTCGACCGGGTATCACGCCGTGAACGGCGGCGGCGACGCCATTGCGACCGACGGCGACCTTCCGCAGATCGACCTGAGGCAGGTGCCCGTGGCGTCGGGCGCGGGGTCGGCCGCGGGCGCGGGGTCGGCGTCGTGAGGCGGCCCATCTCGATCTACCTCGGCGTGCTGCTGATTCTGCTGCGAACCGTGACCACGATCGTGACGGCGGTGAACATCGCCTTCGATTGGAAGAAGGTCGACATCGCGCTCGACGTGGGCACGGGTGCCGATGCAGCCGAGATCTCGAGCATCGTGTTCGTGGTGCTGATGGTCTTCTTCGGCGTCGCCGTGGTCATCGACCTCGTGGTGGCACGGCTCATCTTCACGGGCAGCAACCGGGCGCGGTTCGTGGCGATGATCCTTGCCACGATCCTGGTGCTGGGGTCGGCCGCCGACTTCTTCGCCGATGGCACGTCGTTCACGCTCGAGAACGGAGGGCTGCTCGGTCTGTCGCTCGACATTCTCGTGCTGGTCGCCCTCTCCGACTCGGATGCGCGCGACTTCACGACGAGCAATTCGAACGGGCGACGCGACGCGCGCCGCAGCCGGCGGCTTCTGCGCCGCTCATCACGAGCGGCCTAGTGGGCTCGGCCCCGGATGCCTGCGGCTACGCGGCGTTTGCCGCGGCGGCCTCTCGGGCCAGCAGAGAACGCTTGACGGGAACGCCCCAGGCGAAACCGGCCAGTCCGCCGGCTGTGTTGACGACGCGGTGGCACGGCACGAAGAGTGCGGGAGCGTTGCGGGCGCACGCGCTCGCGGCCGCGCGCACCGCGCGGGCATTGCCGCTTCGGGCGGCGAGCTCCGTGTAGGTGATGGGCTTACCAGGATCGATGAGCCGCAGCTCGGCCCACGAGACGGTCTGCAGGGGTGTGCCGAATTGCAGCACGGGCACGTCGTCGATGGCGTGGATGTCGCCCGAATAGAACGCGTCGACGGCCTGCGTATTGTGCGACCGTCCTGCCAGAGCTACGGGCTGGTTGCGAGGAGCCAGCCGAGCCACCACCTCGTCGAAAGACTCCGTCCACCCCGACGACAGCACTCGGCCCTCGTCGTCTTCGAGGATCGTGAACGGCCCGTCTGGCGTGTCGATGGTGTGGAGGAGGGCTGTCGCGGTCATGCGTGTTCCTTCGGAGAGGGAGGCGGGTGGTGAGCGGAAGCGGGTGCCGGTGCGGCCGCCCGCCAGAGGTGCATGGAGAGGTAGCTGCGCCAGGGGGCGAAGGCGGCGGTCTCGGTGGCGAGCGCCGCAGCGCTGTCGGCAAGGCCCAACGATCGTGCGCCCGACCGAATCGCCACGTCGCCGCGCACGAACACATCGGGGTGTCCGAGCGCGCGCATGACCACGTAGTCGGCCGTCCACGGGCCGATGCCCCTGATCGCGGTGAGCCGGGCCGTCACGTCGTCGCGGGTGTCGGAGACATCTATGGCGAGCGACCCGTCGGCCAGCGCCTCGGCGACGCGGCGCACCGTGTCGGTTCGGGCTGCGGGGCCGCGGAGGATCTCGTGCGCGTGTTCCGCGATCGCGGCCGCCGTGGGAAAGAGGCGGCTGCGAGCCTCAACCCCATCGAGGTCGGTATCGCCGGGGCTGGCACTCGCGGGTGCGATCGAGGGCGGCACCTCTTCTCCGAGGGCGTCGACCAGTCGCGCCAGCTGGGTGCGTGCCGACGAGACCGTGACCTGCTGGCCGAGAAGCGCCCGGATCAGCATCTCGCCCGCGTCGAGAGCACCGGGAACCCGGATGCCGGGCACGCGCGCGACCTCGGCTGAGAGGCGCGCGTCTCGGGAGAGGACGGCGTCGACGGCCTGCGGATCCGCATCGAGGTCGAGCAGCCGACGCACTCTGCTGAGCAGGGCCGGTAGATCCGCGAGATTCTCGAACCGGGCGATCGCATCGATGCGGGGGCGGGCTCCCGTGTGCTGTGGTGCGCTTAGATCGACGTCGGCCGCGCCGTGCGGAAGTCGAACGGTGCGGGCGTAGCGGCGTGGACCCACCGTCTCGACCCCGGGCACCGCCCGGGGCGGGAACCAGCCGAAGAGACCGTCGACGTCGAGCGGCTCCCGGTAGGGCAAGGCGAGACGGATCGAACCGGCGACATCCGGCGCACCGGATGTCGAGGTCGTGCGAGATCGAGACCGCAGCGCGGACGGCGTGAGATCGAACACCTCGGCGACCGTGTCGTTGAACTGGCGGATGCTGGTGAACCCGGCCGCGAACGCCACGTCGGCCATCGGCATGGTCGTTGCCGTGATGAGAGTGCGGGCGTTCTGGGCGCGATGGGCGCGGGCCAGAGCGATGGGTCCGGCTCCGAGCTCGGCCATGAGAATGCGGTTCAGCTGCCGCGCGGAGTAACCGATTCGTCGAGACAGGCCGTCGACCCCGTCGCGCTCGACCACGCCGTCGGCGATGAGTCGCATGGCCCGCGCGGCGACATCCTGGCGGAGGTTCCACTCGGGGCTGCCGGGCGTGGCCTCCGGCAGGCAGCGCTTGCACGCACGGTATCCGGCCAGATGGGCGGCCGCGCTCGTCGGGTAGAAGGTGACGTTCGCCTGCTTCGGGGTGCGCGCCGGGCAGCTCGGCCGACAGTAGATGCCGGTGGAGCGCACGGCGGTCACGAAACGACCGTCGAAGCGCGCGTCGCGCGATTCGATCACGCGGTACCGCTCGCCGAAATCCATGACTCAACCCTGCCGCATCCGGATGCGGGCGGCTAGCGGAAATCGGACACGGCCGTGGGCGCGAGCTTTCCGCCATATCCGCCCTCGATACCGATCTGTCAATGTCTCAGCCCGTAACTGCGGTCGCGCCTAGCGTGGGCGCATGACAGAACTCAGCGGATTACGCATTCTCGTGGTCGGGGCGACCGGAGGTCTCGGGTCGCGGATCTCACAGCGCCTCTCGGATGCGGGCGCCGTTCTCGCGCTCAGCGCCCGTGACGCCGGCAGGCTCGACTCTCTCGACATCGCCGCCGAAACGATCGCAGCGGATCTGCGCAGCGACTCGGCGGCCGTTGTGGCCGAGGCCGAGCGTCGCCTGGGCGGCATCGACGCAGTCATCGTGGCGAGTGGGGTCGTGGCGTTCGGTCCGGCAGCAGAACTCGAATCAGGCACTGTCGCCGAGCTGTTCTCGGTCAATGCCGCGTCTCCGATCGAGCTGATCGGCGCCGCGTTACCCGCCCTGGCGCGCAGCGCAGAGGCCAAGCGCGCACCCGTCGTCGTGACGATCAGCGGCATCGTGGCCGAGGCTCCAACCGCAGGACTCGCCGCCTACTCGGCATCGAAAGCGGCCCTCGCTGCTTTTATGGTGGCCGCTGCTCGAGAGAACCGACGGGCCGGCATCCGTATGCTCGACGCGCGACCCGGCCACACCGAGACCGGCCTCGTGACTCGGGCGATCGCCGGAACCCCGCCGGCATTCCCGGCGGGTCACGACGCCGATCACGTGGCCGACGTGATCGTCGAGGCCATCGCATCCGGCGCCCGTGACCTGCCGAGCAGCGCGTTCTGACCGCTGGTCAGTTGAGCGGCTGAGTGCCCTCGGGCAGGTGGCCGCCGGCCAGCAGCTCGCGGGCGGATGCCTGCAGCGCGGTGAGTGCGACGCGCTGCGTCCACGGTCCGTACGAGATGCGCGCGACGCCCAGCTGCTCGAGCCGCGCCGGGGTGAGCGATCCGGGAACATTGATGACGCTGATGCGGTGCTCGCCGATTCCCTCGACGAGACGGATCACGGTCTGCTCGCTGAGTAGCCCGGGCACGAAGATGCACGCGGCGCCCGCGTCGAGGTAGGCGCGGCCGCGTTCGATGGCATCGGCGATCACATCGTCGAGGGGTCGGTCGCCGGCCTTGATGAACGCGTCGGTGCGGGCATTGAGAACGAAGCCCACCTCTTCGTGCTCGGCGGCCTTCGTGACCTCGGCCACGTTCTCGACCGACTCGATCAGCGGCTTCATCTGGTCTTCGAGGTTCGCGCCCACGATTCCGACTCCGATGGCGCGGCGCACGGTCTCGCCCGGGTCGCCGTACCCGGCCTCGAGGTCGGCCGAGACGGGCAGGTCGGTCGCACTCGCGATGCGCCCGCACATGTCGAGCATGAGTTCGAGCGGGATGTTCTCGCCATCGTCGTAGCCGAAGGTGGCGGCGATGCTGTGGCTGGCCGTGGCCAGGGCGGTCGTACCCGGAAGATCGGCGACCACACGGGCGCTCGCGACGTCCCAGACGTTGACGACCTGCAGGATGGCGCGCTGCTCGTGGAGGTGAAGAAGCTGATGAGCCTTGTCTTTGGTGTTCATGAGCTGAGCCTAGGCCGATCGGCCTGTGGATAAGTCTGTGGAAACTATCCGGCTACGATGCTCGCGTGTTCGGCGCAGGCGGGCGGCTGTTCCTCGGCACAGGCGTCGCAGATGACGAGTTGGGTTCGGCAGGAGACCTCGGCGCAGTTCTGCATGCGCTTCGTGGATGCGCCGCAGCGATGACATTCTCCGATCACAGCGGCGTCGGGCGTGAAGTCGATGGAGACGCGGTTGTCGAAGACGTAGAGAGAGCCGTTCCACAGGCCCGAATCGCCGAAAGCCTCGCCGTAGCGCGCGATTCCGCCGTCGAGTTGGTACACCTCTCCGAAGCCCCTCGACGTCATCAGTCTCGAGAGGACTTCGCACCGGATTCCGCCTGTGCAGTAGGTAACTACTGGCTTTCCCTTGAGATGGTCGTAGACGCCCGAGTCGAGAACGGCCGCGAATTCGCGCGTGTTCGACACCTCTGGCACGATCGCACCTTCGAATCTGCCGATTTCGGCCTCGAACGAGTTGCGGCCGTCGAAGAAGACCACGTCGTCGCCCGTTTTCGCCTTTTCTTCGACGAGTTCGTGCAGCTCGGCGGGCGTCAACTTCGTTCCGCCGCCGCGAACGCCGGCCTCATCGACGCGCAATTCTGCCGGAGCGCCGAAACTCACGATCTCGTCGCGCACCTTCACGACGAGTTTCGGGAAGTCGACACTGACTCCGTGCGGAGCCTGTGGATAACTCTGTGAAGAATCGAGGCCGGATCCCTCGCTCCACTTGACGTCGAGATGCTTGAATGCCGGGTAGTCGCGGGTTTTGCGCAGGTACTTCTTGACCGCCCCGAGCTCTCCGCCAACGGTTCCGTTGATGCCGTCTTTCGAAATCAGGATGCGGCCACGCAGACCGAGCGACTCGCAGAGGTCTCGTTGCCACAGGCGAATGGCGTCGGGGTCGGCGAGCGGGGTGAACGCGTAATAAAGAAGGACCTTCGAGACTGCCACCCGCCAATTTTACGCCGGGCTGCTCCGAGAGACCTTTTGTGCCCGAATACCTCCATTGCGTCGCGGCGACCGTTCACAGATGGAGGCATCAGGGCACAATCGCTCGGCGGCTTTCTGCCATAACCTGCACGAATTGCTGCTAGTTGCCGTAACAATAGGTCAGCGCCCTCAGGAACTCCCTAGGCTGGGGGAGTTGTCCCCTTCTCGTCGTCGAGCTCGCATGAGTTCAGTTAAGGATTTGCCGCCATGCCCAGCATCTACAACGACATCACCGAGGTCTTCGGAAACACTCCGCTGGTTCGCCTGAACCGCGTGACCGAGGGGCTCGGCGCCACCGTGCTCGCGAAGCTCGAGTTCTACAACCCCTCCTCCAGTGTGAAAGACCGCCTGGGTGTCGCCATCGTCGACGCCGCCGAGGCATCCGGCGAGCTTCCCCCGGGCGGAACCATCGTCGAGGGAACGTCGGGCAACACCGGGATCGCCCTGGCCATGGTTGGAGCTGCCCGCGGCTACAAGGTCATCCTCACCATGCCCGAGTCGATGTCGAAGGAGCGCCGTACCCTGCTGCGCGCCTATGGAGCCGAACTCGTTCTGACCCCCGGCCCCGAGGGCATGCGGGGAGCGGTCGAGAAGGCCGAGGAGATCGTCGCCAACACCCCCGGTGCCGTGCTGGCCAAGCAGTTCGCCAACGCCGCGAACCCGGCCATCCACCGCGCAACGACCGGACCCGAGATCTGGAACGCCACCGACGGCGCCGTCGACATCTTCGTCGCCGGCATCGGAACCGGCGGAACCATCACGGGCGCCGGCAACTACCTCAAGGAGCAGAAGCCCGGCCTGCAGGTCGTGGCCGTCGAGCCGGCCGAGTCGCCGATCCTGAACGGCGGAGCCCCCGGGCCGCACAAGATCCAGGGCATCGGCGCCAACTTCGTGCCCGAGGTGCTCGACCGCGAGGTCTACGACGAGGTCATCGACGTGAACATCACGCAGTCGGTCTCGATGGCCCGCCGCCTCGCCGCAGAAGAGGGAATCCTCGCCGGTATCTCGTCGGGCGCCACGGTCACCGCCGCCCTCGAACTCGCGGGTCGCCCCGAGAACGCGGGAAAGACCATCGTGGTCGTCATCGCGAGCTACGGAGAGCGCTACCTGTCGACGGTTCTGTACGAAGACCTTCAGGACTGATCGGATGCCGTTGGCCGCGTCTCGCACGTCGGCCGAGTTCCGGGCGTGAGCGCCCGGGGTTCGGCCGCGTTCGCGCGCGCTCGCGAAGACATCACCACGGCACGGCTCCGTGACCCGGCCTCGCGCTCGAGGCTCGAGGTCATGCTCAGCTACTCGGGAGTGCATGCCGTGTGGGGCTACCGCATCGCGCACGCCCTCTGGATGCGCCGCCTGCGGCTGCCCGCGAGGCTCGTCTCGCAGTACGTGCGCTTTCTGACCGGCGTCGAGATCCACCCCGGTGCGGTGATCGGGCGTCGCTTCTTCATCGACCACGGCATGGGAGTCGTGATCGGCGAGACCGCCGAGATCGGCGACGACGTGATGCTCTATCACGGGGTCACGCTCGGCGGCAGGAGCACGGCGCGAGAGAAGCGGCATCCGACCCTCGGCAATGACGTCACGGTGGGAGCCGGAGCCGTGCTGCTCGGGCCGCTGGTGATCGGCGCTCACTCCGTGGTGGGGGCGCAGGCCGTGGTGGTGCACGACGCTCCGCCCTACTCGGTGATCACGGGCATCCCTGCGGTCGCCCGCCCGCGCGCGCACTCGGCGGAGCCGACGGCAGAGGCCTTCTACACAGACCCCGCGATCTACATCTGACCGCTTCGGGCCGCCGTGTGAGTCAGGCCTTGTTTCCCGTGAGGGCGAGGCCGCCGCCGAGTCCGATCATGAGAACACCGTCGATGGTAGTGGCGCGACTAGATCAGGAGGAGAGCGCCGCTGACGCCACTATCCACACGAGTCGCCTCTCCTCCTGAATTAGTAGCGAGGCTACGCCAGCTGCTCTTTCAGGAACGCGATCGCCTGAGTCTCGTCTTCGATACCGCCGCCCTCGTGGCCGTTGAACGCCCACTCGGTGATCTCCTTCGGGCCGGCGTACGCGTTGAACGCGGCGTAGACCGTGGAAGCCGGGCACGTGGCATCCATCAGCGCGACCGAGAAATGCGCCGGAGCCGTCGCCCGGCGCGCGTGGAACGCGGCGTCGAAGCTGCCGAGCACCTCGTAGACGGATGCCGCCTGGTCGCGATGGATCCTGAGGTAGTCGACGATCTCGTGGTACGGATACGCGTCGGTGATCAGCGTGGCCCGCCCGAAGTCGCAGAGGAACGGCACGAACGCGACGACCGCGGCGAGATCGTCGCGCAGCCCGGCCACGGCGAGAGCGAGGCCGCCGCCCTGGCTTCCTCCGGCAACCGCGATCCGCGCAGCGTCGACCTGCGGCAGCTGCTTCGCGGCGTCGACGGCACGCACCGCATCGATGAACAGCCGGCCGTAGTAGTAGTCGTCGCGGTTCTGGATGCCCTTGGTCATCACCCCGGGAATCTGCGGGCCGCCGGGGCCGGCATCCGGTGTGTCGCCGACGCTCCACGAGGCGCCCTGGCCGCGCGTATCCATGTGCAGATGCGCGAAGCCGGACGCCACCCACGTGAGCGACTCCTCGGGTCGACCACGCCCGCCGCCGTAGCCGACATAGGTGACGACAGTGGGCAGGGGCGTGGTCGAACCGGCGGGCACACGCAGCCACGCCTTCACATCGGTGCCGTCGGCTCCGCGGAAGCTCACATCGAACACGTCGATGACGCTGAGCACGCTCTCGACTCGCTCGACGCGCACGTCGAGGGGGACATCGGCGGCCGCGGCCAGGGTCTGCTGCCAATACGCGTCGAAATCGGCGGGCTCGTCGCCCGCGATCTCGTGACGACGAACGGCGTCGAGGTCGGCTTCGATCAGCATGGGACTCCTTTGTGCGGGCGGCGACTGCATCGAACTTTACCGAGCAACCGCCTCTCGCCACAGGGCATGCAGCTGCTCGGCCGTCTGACGGTTCGCCGCCGCGAGCACGCCGCCGCTCGCCGGAAAGAGGGTCTCGTCTCCGTTCTCGTCGAGCACCACGCCTCCCGCCTCGCGCACGATGAGCACCGCGGCCAGGTGGTCGACCGGGCCGAAGCGGCCGATGACCGCCCCGATGCCATGGCCGAGTGCGATGCCGGCGACGGTCAGCGTGCCCGATCCCATGATGCGCATCGTGCAGTACCGCTGCGACAGCGCGTCGAGCATGGGGAGCATTCCGGGCCACGCGGCGTGCGCCGCGAGCTCGGTGCTGACCATGGCGCCGCTTAGGGGATCGGGGGCCGGGCCGAAGGTGGGCGCCGACAGGGCCTCGGCATCCGGCTTGTCGAGGCACAGGCGGATGCCGTCGGACCAGGCGCCGCCGCCGGCCTCGGCCTCGACGACGACACCGCGCCAGGGGTCGGCGACTACGCCGACGACCGGCGCTCCGTTGACGACCAGCGCGAGCGAGAAGCTCGTCCACGGCATGCCGTTCGCGAGGTTGGCGGTTCCGTCGACCGGATCGAGGTACCAGCACGGCCTGTCGGCCTGCGCCTCGCCGCCGAACTCTTCTCCGACGAAGCAGTGGTCGGGGAACTGGGCGCCGATCACGGAGCGCACGACGCGCTCGATGGCGAGATCGATCTCGGTGACGTGATCGGCGGGGTTGGCCTTGGTCGCCACGCTCGTCACGTGGTGTTTGCGCACGTACTCGACGGCCCAGGTCGCCAGCTCGCGCGAGATCAGCCTGGCGCGAGGCAGCATCTGCACGGTCGCCGCCGCGTCGTTGTTCCGAAGGCACAGCAGCAGAGCCAGCCGGTTGCTCGTGATCGAATCGACCCCGATCGACATGAGCCACGCCATCTGCTCGGCGTCGTCGACGGTCCAGCACGACACTTTGACGCCGAGTGAATGGACGGCGGCGACGAGTTCGCGCCCCACGTAGACATGGGGCAGGTTCACGAAGGTGGGGCGCAACTCGGCGAGATCCAAGGCGCTGGGTGCGGTCGACTCGGCCCACGGCATCCAGATCTCGGCGGCCGCGTCGCGGCGCCGGATCGTTCTCATCGCGTCGATGTGGCCGCACCAGGCGACCCTGGCCTCCGAACCGCAGGTGGCGACGACGCGGTGCGCGGCCACCGCGGGCTCGGGAGAGTCCATGTCGATGAGCAGAAGCGGCTTCGCGTCGTGCATGAGGTGCAGAACGTCGCGCAGCAGCGGGATGCGCAGCTCGCCGCCGCCCAGTCTCTCGACCTCGGCCAGGGTGAGATTCGCGACGTGGGCGTCGACGCCCCAGAGTCTCTGAAGAGTGGCATCGTGCAGCAGCACGACCTCTCCGTCGCCCGTGAGGCGCACATCGATCTCGATCGTCTCGGCTCCCGCCGCGATCGCCGAGCGGATCGCCTCGAGGGTGTTCTCGCGATGAACGGAGGAGTCGCCGCGGTGGGCGACCACCGCGGTCACGCCTTCGCCCCTGCCAGCACGCGCGCCGTGCGGGCGCGGCCGTCGACGAGAATGCCGTCGACGTAGTGCCGCACGTTGTTCAGCGTCACCGTTCCGTGATCGCCCACGGCGGGAGGAACTCCGCCCGCGACCGAGCGCACCTCGGCTCCGCCCGCGTTGAGCACGAGCTCGGAGAAGTGTCCATGGGGAAGCACCCGACGCACCTCGACGGGGGTCGCGCCGACGCGGCGAACGCCCGAGGCGGGCTCGAAGAGAACGTCTTCGGGGCGCACGGCCCAGGCCTCGGCCGGCGGGACGTCTGTCGAGGTGACGGACGTCGACGGGTCGGCCACGGCATCCGGCACCACGATCGGCACGTGGCTCAGGCTCGCGCTCTCGAAGAGGGTCGGCGCGGGCAGCACGTTCATGCTGCCGATGAACGAGGCCACGAACAGGGTGCGCGGATTCGCGTAGAGCTCGGTCGGGGTCGACACCTGCTCGATGCGACCTGCGTTCATCACGGCGACGCGGTCGGAGATGGCCATCGCCTCGTCTTGGTCGTGGGTGACCATCACCGTCGTGATGCCGAGGCGCTGCTGGATGTCGCGGATCTCCTCGCGCACCTTGACCCGGAGCTTCGCGTCGAGGTTCGACAGGGGCTCGTCGAGCAGCAGCAGATCGGGGCGCTGCACGATCGCGCGCGCGAGGGCGGCGCGCTGCTGCTCACCTCCGGAGATGTGCGCGGGGCGGGAGTGGGCGTGGTGGGCGAGGTTGACCGTCTCGAGGGCCGCCATCACGCGCTCGGTGATCTCGGCACGGGGCACGCGCTTGATGCTCAGGGGAAAGGCCACGTTCTTGAACACCGTGAGGTGCGGCCACAGAGCGTAGTTCTGAAAGACCATCGCGCTCGGGCGCTTGTCTGGCCCCTTGTCGGTGACATCGACGCCGCCGATGCTGACGGAGCCCGTGTCGGGCTGGAGAAAGCCGGCCATCATGCGCAGCGTCGTGGTCTTGCCGCATCCGGAGGGGCCGAGCAGGGCGACGAGCTCGCCCGCGGCCACGTCGAGTTCGAAGTTCTCGACGATGGTGCGGTTGCTCAACACCTTGGTCAGGGCGGTGACTCTGAGCCCCGACGTCGCGTCGGTCTTGGTGGGTGTTGTCATGGGGGTGCCTAACGAATCTGGAAGCCCTCGGCCAGACGTCCGCCCATGATGAAGCGGCGGGCGAAGAGCAGAAGGGCGACGGAGGGAACGGAGAGCAGGATCGCGAAGACCGCGGCGACCTGCTTGGGGTAGTTCAGAACGAGCGAGTACATCTCGGTGGGCATGGTCATGTAGACCGGTGCCCCCACGAGATAGGTGCCCTGGGCCTCGTCGAAGGCGGCGAGGAACGACATGAGGATGGCCACGAGGATGCCGGGCAGGGCGAGTGGCAGGGTCACGCGCACGAAGGTGCGGATGCGCCCGGCGCCGGCATCGCGGGCCGCCTCTTCGAGTGCTCGGGGCACCGAGCTGAAGGCCGCCGCGGGAATCCACGTCATGAACACCACCGTGCCCACGAGCTGCACGATGACCACTCCGGCGATCGTGTTCATGAGGTGCAGACCGTAGAACAGCGAGGCCATCGAGACGAAGAGCCCCATCTTGGGGAAGGCGTTCGTGGCGAACAGGCCCACCAGGAAGATGCGGCGGCCCGGGAACTCGAAACGCGAGAAGGCGTAGGCCGCGGGCAGGCACACCACGGCCGAGACCAGCACGGTCAGCGGCGCGAAGTAGAGCGAGTTGCGCACGGCGGCACCGAGCTCGGCGTCGTTGAAGACCACCGACCACCAGTCGAGCGTGAGCCCGGCGGGAAGCAGGCTCGGGTAGTCCCACGAGGTCGCGAAGGCGTGCGCGGCCAGCCACAGCAGCGGACCAAGGATGAACACGGCCACCACGACGAACAGGGCGCCCGTGACGACGCCGCGAGAGAGCATGCGTGCGCGCATCAGACCCGACCTTCTTTCTTCGCCGATCGAAAGTTCGCCCACACGTAGAAGAACGCGATTCCGGATGCGAGCACGAAGACCACGACGGCCATCACGATCGCCTGCTGCGGGTGGTTGAACGCCTGGAAGTACTTCGAGATGTCGACGCCCAGCATGCTCGGCGCATTCGGTCCGGTGAAGTACGGAACGGTGAAGGAGCCGAGCACTCCGATGGCCGTGAAGGTCGCGGCGATCACGAGCGGGATCGCGCTCAGGGGAACGAGGATCCGGGTGACGATCGCGAACGACGAGGCACCTGCATCCCGAGCCGCCTCGATCATGGCGTCGGGAATCGACTGCACCCCCGAGATCGCCATGAGCGTGGCGAACGGCAGGCTCGTCCATACCGAGCCGATGACCACGGCCACGGTCGTGTACCCCCAGGTGGGCCCGGTCAGACCGACGAGGGCGAAGACCGTGCGCACGAATCCGTCACCCGAGTAGAAGGTCAGGATGGCCCACGACGCGATCACCACGGGGATGAAGAGGGGCACCACGGCCAGGCCGGCGAAGACGCTCGCGAGCCGTCCGCCGCGCAGGCGCAGGTTGAGGGCGATGCCCAGCGCCAGCGCCAGCACGATGACGGTCGAGACCACGGTCACGCCGACCGTCACCCCCAGATCTCGGGTGAAGCGGGGGTCGGTGAAGACGTCGACGTAGGCCTGGGCGGTTCCCCACCAGCTGGTCGCCTCGCGGGTGTTGAGCCCGATCGAGGCGATCGTCGAGTTGAGGCCGCCCGTGTGGCCGAGGCTGAAGCCGATCGCGAGAACCACGGGAACGCCCACGAAGAGGGCGAGCAGGATGACGGGTGGCAGCGCCATGGCGAGGCCGATGCCCGAGCGGCGGGCCTCAGGGGAGACCCGCCGCCGAGCACCGACCGGGGCGCGTCGCCCCGATCGGATGTCGGTCACTGTCCGGGAACCTTCGCGTCCCAGAGGTTGTTCATGTCGGACGCCATCTGGCTGTAGTACGTGGGGCGCAGCGCCGAGGGGTCAGCCGAGGCGAACTTGTCCTTCAGATCGGCGGGAACGTTGTCGAGCGAGATCACCGGGTAGCCCGCGATGGTCGACGCGATGAGCGCCTGGCCCTCGGAGGAGAGCACGTAGTCGGCCAGCTTCTGGGCGACATCCTTGTGGGACGCGGTCTTGGGAATGCCGAGGTACGAGGCGCTGCCGGTGAACGAGGGGTTCGAGATCTGCGCGTACTTGATGTTCGCGGGCAGAGTCCCGGTCTTCTGGGCAGTGATGACCTGGTCGCTCCACACGGGCGCCATCTGGATTGCGCCTGTGCCGAGCAACTCGAGCACCTGGTTGTTGCCGTTGGGGTAGACGCCCTGCTGGTACATCGAGGAGCCGAGCTTCTTGAGTTCGTCGAAGCCCTTGTCCCACTCGCCCTCGAGCGACTGGTCGTAGCCCGTGGTCATGGCGGTGCGCGATTTGTCCGAGACGTACTTGTCGAGCACGGTGGTCACGAAGGCCGCACCCGATCCGCCGGTGGAGGGCGAGTTGTAGGTGAACTGCCCGGGGTTGGCGGTGATCCATTTGAGCAGCTCGTCGAGGGTGGTCGGCGGCGTCTTCACCTTGGTGGAGTCGTAGGCCAGCAGCACAGAGGAGGCGCGGTAGGGGATACCGAAGCCGGCGCCGGCCTTCACCGTGGTGTCGGGCACCGTGGCGAGGTTGGGCACGTTGTCGGCAGACACGCCTTCGAGCAGGCCCGCCTTGCCGGCGGCCTGGATGAAGCCCGAGTCGATGAGGTCGAAGCCGGGGTCGTCGTTGGCCTGCACCGAGCTGGTGAGCTTGGCCATCGTCTGCGCGTCGTGCTCGCCGTGCAGATCGAGGGTCGTCGTGACGGATGCGCCCGGGTTCGCCTTCTCGAAGGCGGGGATGATGGCGTCGGTCCAGAGGCTCTGCACGTTGGTGTCGCCGGAGATGAAGACGGTCGCGGTGCCGGAGGCATCGGTCACGGCGTGGTTGGTGGCGGCGACGTCGGTGCTGGCGGTCGGAGCGCAGCCGGCCAGCGCGAGCGCGACCGCTGCGGCGGCGGAGAGGGTAAGAAGACAACGACGGGGCATCACGGTTGTTCGTCCATTCGGGTCGGGTGTTGATGCGAATCGCATCGTTTCGATAGTGGGCTGCGATGGTTAACGCAACGTTGCGATTGGGAGACATCGTGCCGAACTCGCCCTGGGAGGAACCTGCGCGTGGATAGGGTGAAAAGCATGACCTCGAGCTCGGCGCGCACCTCTGTGACCCTTGCCGACGTCGCTGCGCTCGCGAAGGTGTCGACCTCCACCGCGTCTCTGGCCTACCGTCGAACGGGCTCGATCACCGAGCGCACGAGGGCCCGCATTCTGGCCGCCGCGGCGGAGATCGGCTACGCCGGACCGAACCCGACTGCCCGATCGCTGAAGAGCGGCCGTTCGGGCATCGTGGGCATCATCGTGGCGGGAACCGTGCGCCGGGCCTTCCAGAATCCGGTGGCGATGGCCACGATGGCGGGGCTCAGCGAGGCGCTCGACGAGCTCGATGTGGGCCAGCTGCTGCTGTCGCACCGATCGGAGTCGGGCGATCGCTCGGCACGCCTGCTCGACGGCATGCCGGTCGACGCGGTCGTCTTCCTCACCCGCGGCGAGGAATTCGACGGGCTCTTGCCGAGCATGCGGGCGCGCCACATACCCATGGTCGGCGTCGAGGGGCCGCACGAAGAGGCCGTCACACTCGTCGACATCGACGACGCCAGCGGGATGGCCGTGTTGGCCCGCCACGTGCGAGATCTCGGCCACACGCGAGTCGGGGTGGTGATGCGCTCGACGCGCATCGACGCGAACGGGCCGCCCGGCCCGATCGAGCCAGTCGACGCTCGTCTGGAGACGATCAGCAACCGCACGATCCGCGAGCGGCTGCGGGCGGTCGCATCCGTCTTTCCTGACGCCACGCGTGTCGAGGCCGGGGGCCGCGAGCTCGACTCGGGCGAGATCGCAGCGGGGCGCATCCTCGACCAGGATTCGCCGCCCACCGCGATCCTGGCGCAGAACGACATGCTCGCCGTCGGGGCACTCCGGGCCGCCGCCGCACGGGGACTCCAGGTTCCGCGTGACCTCACGGTGACGGGGTTCGACGGGGCCGACATCCCTCTGCTGGGGCGTCGGCTGACCACGGTGGAGCAGCCGCTGCACGAACGTGGCCTTCAGGCGGGACGCATGGTGGGGGAGCTTCTGGCCGGGGGAGCGCCATCGAGCGTCGTGCTGCCGGTCGTGTTCCGCGAGGGCGACACGTCGGGCCCGCCGCGCGCGTAGCCGGTGCGCTGATCGAGTAGGTCGCCCAGCGACCATATCGAGATCACTGAAGTGCGGAAAATGGCCGCTTAGATTCGATCGGAAGCGACCATTTCCCGCACCTCAGTGCATGTGGGCCAGAGCATCTGAGATGACGTCGATCGGGTCTGGCAGGGCTCGGATCTCATCGCGCAAATTCTCGCTCGCCGTGCGGTAACTCGGCGCGCGCAGCACCCGTCGCACGGCGTCGCGCACGCGATCGGGTCGAGGAGATCCGCTGCGCAGGTCGATGCCGCACCCCGCCCACTGCACACGCGCCGCGACCTCCGGCTTCTCTTCGGTCGACCCGGCCACGACGAGGGGAACGCCCGCCGCGAGTGCGCGTTGCACGCCGCCGAATCCTCCGTTGGTCACGAAGACATCGCAGAGCGGCAGAAGCTCGTCATAGGGCAGAAACTCCGCGAGGCGCGCGTTGGAGGGGAGCGCGCCTCCCATCGCTGCCGCCACATCGGCGATCGGCCGTCCTCCGGTCGTCGCCACGACGAGTACGTCTTCGTTCGCGAGTGCGCGAATCGTCGGCACGATCAGGCGCCCGAGATCGACGTTGTCGATAGTGCCCTGCGACACGACGACGACGGGCCGCCCGGCATCCAGATCGCCCCACCAATCGGGCAGACCGGATGCGTGTGGCCGAGCAGGTCGCAGCGGCCCGACGAAACGCACCGTGCTGGGCAGCTCGCGCCGCGGGTACTCCATACCCTCGGCGCTGAGCTGGAACAGCAGATCGAAAGACCGGTAGGCGAAGTCGAAGAAACTCACGCCGGTCGGAGAGACCCCGACCTCCGAGAGCGCCTCGGTCACGGCGCGCTCCACGGGTCGGAACGGACCGCGCAAGAGGAATGCATTCAAAGCATGGTTCCGCGCACGAGCGAGGCCGGACACTCCCGGTTGAAGCGCCGTGCCGAACGGCGCGGCATCGACGCTGGCGAGAATAACCGGCACCGCCGAGACGCCCACCACCGGTAGCCGGCCTTTCCGCGCCGTCGCGAGGTAAGGGGCGAGCCCGGTGAACGACGCCTCGCCGACGATGGCGTCGAATGCCTGCGAGGCGAGCAGCGATTCGACGGCCCGCCATTGCGCGGGAATGACCCGGGCGAACATGCCGATCATGCCGTAGCGCACCGCCGCCAAGCCCCGGAGTTTGTCGCGGCCGGGAAGCCAGGCATCCAGGTCGTCGTCGTCGTAGTCGACCTCGGCGGGCAGCGGGGCAAACGTGAGGCCCGACTTCACGACGAGGTCTTCGTACTTTCGCCCGGTGAGCACGGTGACGCTGGCACCCCGTTCCCTGAGTCCGCGACCGACGTCGATCAGGGGCGAAACATGGCCGAAGATCGGCGGAGAGCACAGAAGATACGCGGGCACGAGCTGATGGTAGAGACGCTGTGGGCGGGATAAAGCTGTGAACGACGCGAACTCCCAGGTGTTCCGCACGTGCGCATTCCCCGGTTCGGTCGCCCGGCGCGGCCTAAAGTCGAACAATGACGACTGAGGTTTTTCGCGCTGCCCGTGACCAGCTCGTGGCTCTGCGCGACGACTACGACACCGCCCGCCGAGAGTTCGAATGGCCGGATGTCGGCCCCCGCTTCAACTGGGCCATCGACTGGTTCGACGAGATCGCCAGGGGCAATGATGCCGAGGCCCTCGTGATCGTCGAGGAAGACGGACGCCGAACCACGCGCACCTTCGACGAACTCGCCGCCCGATCCGATCAGCTCGGCCACTGGCTCAGCGCTCGGGGCATCGCGAAGGGCGACACCGTGATGCTGATGCTCGGCAACCAGGTCGAGCTCTGGGAGGCGATGCTCGCCATCATGAAGCTCGGCGCGGTGATCCTGCCGACGACCACGGCCATGGGCCCGGCCGACCTCATCGACCGCGTCGAGCGCGGGCGGGTGCGTCACGTGATCGTGGATGCCGCAGACGCCGCCAAGTTCGATGCCGTGCCGGGCGAGTACACGCGCATCCGGGTGGGCGAAGCGGCGGCCGCGCCAGCGGCATCCGGGTGGCTGACCTTCGCCGACGCGTTCGCCAGCGACCCGACCGACGAGCCCGCCGCGCACAGCCCCCTGCCGCACCCCGGCAACGCATCGAGCGACGCGCTGCTGCTCTACTTCACCTCGGGCACGACGAGCCGCCCGAAGCTGGTCGAGCACAGCCATGTGTCCTACCCGGTGGGGCACCTGTCGACGATGTACTGGCTCGGTCTGCGACCGGGCGACGTTCACCTGGCGATCAGCTCGCCGGGGTGGGCGAAGCACGCGTGGAGCTGCTTCTTCGCGCCGTGGATCGCCGAGGCCACGATCTTCGTCTACAACTACGCGCGGTTCGACGCGGTGGCGCTGCTCGACCGCATCCGCGAAGAGAAGGTCACGTCGTTCTGCGCACCGCCCACGGTGTGGCGCATGATCATCCAGACCGATCTGAGCGTTGGCGCCGGCGAGCTGCGCGAGGCGATCTCGGCGGGCGAGCCGCTGAACCCCGAGGTGATCTCGCGGGTGAGAACGCACTGGGGACTCACCATTCGCGACGGCTACGGCCAGACCGAGATGACCGCTGTCGTGGCCAACACCCCAGGCTCCGAGATCACCGACGGCTCGATGGGCCGGCCGCTTCCCGGCTGCCCGATCGTGCTGGTCGACCCGATGACGGGCCTCGAGGCGAACGAGGGCGAGATCTGCGTCGACGTGCGCTCGCGGCCGGTGAACCTGATGACCGGCTACGTGGGCGACCCCACGAGGAACGCCGAAAGCGAGCACGACGGCTACTTCCACACCGGAGACGTGGCCACGCGCGACGCAGCCGGGTATCTCACCTACGTGGGCCGAACCGACGACGTGTTCAAGGCATCCGATTACAAGATCAGCCCGTTCGAGCTCGAGAGTGTGCTCATCGAGCACCCGGCCGTGGTCGAGGCCGCCATCGTGCCGGCCCCGGATGCGCTGCGGCTCGCCGTTCCGAAGGCGTACGTCGTGCTCGCGGCCGGCTTCGAGCCGACGGATGCGACGGCGAAAGAGATTCTGCGATTCGCGCGTGAGCGACTGGCCCCGTTTCAGCGGGTGCGCCGCATCGAGTTCTTCGAGCTGCCGAAGACGATCTCGGGCAAGATCCGCCGGGTCGAGCTGCGCGAGCGCGAGGAGCGCGTCGCCGAGGGGGTCGTGGTCGCGGTGGAGTGGCGCGACGATCAGTTTCCCGAGCTAAAGTCCGTGGGCAATACGGGAGGTGCGGCATCGTGACGGATTCTGCAGCTATGACTGCTGAGGGCGACGTTCTCTTCGAGGTTCGCGGCCGGCTCGCGCACATCACCTTGAACCGCCCGCGCGCGATCAACGCGTTGACCCACGACATGGTCGCGGCCATCGGAGAGAACCTCAGAGCGTGGGCGCTCGACGACGCGATCACGACCGTTCTCCTCACGGGAAACGGAACTCGTGGACTCTGCGCGGGTGGTGACGTGACCCAGTTGCACGGCCGGGTCGCGGCCGACGACGTGGCGAGCGCGGTCGCCTTTCTGCGCGACGAGTACCTGGTCAACGACCTGATCGCCCGCTACCCCAAGCCGGTCGTGGCGATCATGAACGGCTTCGTTCTGGGCGGCGGCATCGGCCTCTCCGGGCACGCCTCGCATCGCGTGGTCACCGACGACTCCGCTCTCGGCATGCCCGAGGTGAGCATCGGCCTCACGCCGGATGTCGGCGGCAGCTGGCTGCTGAGCCGCGCTCCCCGAGAGCTGGGCACCTATCTGGCCCTCACCGCGCGCACCGCGTCGGCGGCCGATGCGATCGAGCTCGGACTCGCAGATACGTTCGTGCCGACGGATCGACTGCCCGCCCTCGTCGCGTCGCTGGAGGAGCTAGCGGCCGACGAGGCCGTGGCCGCCGTGTCTGCCGAGCCGCCTCGGGGCGCCGGCGCATCCGGTCGGCTGACGGCCGACGCGTCGTGGGTCGAGCCGGCTTTCGCGCGCGATACCGTCGCCGAGATTCTGGATGCCCTGGCGGCGTCCGACGTCTCCGCGGCGGCCGAGACCGCGGACCTCATCAGAACCAAGTCGCCCACAGCGGTGGCCGTCACCCTGCAGTCGCTTCGGCGCGCTCGCGAGCTGCCCAGCCTCGAGGCCTGCTTCAACCAAGAGCTGCGGATCATGGCGCACGCCTTGGCGCACCCCGACTTCCGCGAGGGAGTGCGCGCGCAGGTCATCGACAAAGACCGCACTCCCCGGTGGGAACCGGCGACCCTCGAGGAGGTGTCGCCCTCGACCGTGGCCTCGTTCTTCGAGGCGTCGGATGCCGCGCACGACCCGTTCCCGCAGGCTGCGGCCCCGCGGTGATCGAGTCTTGTTACGAGGGCTAGTCAGCGTCGGGGGCCGTGCCTACACTTCGGCTATGAGAGCCGATACCTTCTTTCTTCTGTCAGATGCCGCTCTTCGCAGCGTCATCGATCGTGTGCAGCCGGGCGACTTCGACAAGCCCGTTCCCGCGTCGTGGTCGTCGTTCGAGAACCCCACCGTGCGCCATCTCCTCAGATCGCACGCCTACGACGAGGCATGGGTTCCCGGAGTTCTCGCGGGAAGGTCCGTCGCCGATGGCGACGAGCTGCGAGACAAAGACCTGCTCGGCGACGACCCCATCGCTGCGTATGACGCCCTGAACGACACGGCTACGGCAGCCGTAGAGGCGGGTGTCGACGTCGACTCGACCTTCCATTTTCAGTACGGCGACTACCCGGCCGACGAGGGGCTCTCGCACCTCGCCATGTACCGGGCGACCCAGGCATGGATGATCGCGAAGCACCTCGGACTCCCTTTCCACTTGTCACCCGAGCTCATCGAGGGGCTGAACGAGTGGGTCATTCCCCACGCCGACGAGTGGCGCAGCTTCGGGGTCTTCCCTCCCGCGATCGAACCGCCGGCAGAGGCCGAGGACGAAACGCGGGTGCTGTGCGCGATGGGGTTCTGGGCGCCGTAGCTCCGAGCCACGGCGCCACGTCTGCGAGCATGGCTTCATGCGCGTGTGGCTCACCGATTGGCAGCTGGCCGAAGACCACCTCTTGGTCGCGACCGGAGACACGGTCGAGTGGCAGCTCTACCCCGCTGATTCCGAGTGGACTGCCCGGCTCTTCGGTGATCGACTGCAGATCGAGTGGCAATTGGATACCTACGGCGCGGCAGTCGAGCAGCCGTCGCTTCACGTGACCGGTGTGGTCGACGCGCTGCAGAGTGTGTGGTGTCGGCAAGAGCAGACGGCTGAGGGCGTGGTACCCGCCAGCGGTGAAGCGTCTCTTCGGCCAGAGCTCGATACCTCGATCTCGTGGGCGAGAAGAGCCGCACCTGCGGGGATTCACGCCGCGGGCTACCCGGTCGTCGACGGCCCAGCCCTCTACGGGTACGTCGTCTCTCTCACCTCGAGCTCAGGGCCACGATGATCACGCGAGGTCGCGAGTCCCTCGATAGCACTCACGACCTCACCGGCCGTCGGCAGTGAACTCAGCTGTTCTCCGATAGCTCGAGCGGCCGCGCGGTATCCGGGCGTCGACAGGACGTGTGAGGCCATGGCTCCGATCTCGGCCGGCGTCGCCGATTCCGCGATCAACACGGCCCCCGCCCCGACCGCCTCGACGTAGTTGCCGTTGGGCACCTGATCCGCGCCGAGGGGAAGAACGATCATCGGAACGCCGGCGTGCAGCGCCCCGACGACAGAACCAGACCCGCCGTGATTCACGACGAGGTCGGCGTGCTGGATGATCTCGGCCTGGGGAACGTACTGCTCTACGCGCACGGTGCTCGGCCCGGTGCTCGCTGCGAGTTCGATCGTTCCGGGGTCGACCCACGGGCCGGTGGTGACCAGGATTCGAGCGGATAGATCGCCGACTCCCTCGAGAAGGCGGGTGAACAGGTCGCCGGAGCTCGTATTGAACTCGGTGCCGAGGGTGACGTAGATGCGAATGGCCTCGTCACCGTCACGAAACCACTCGGCCGCGGGATGCGGTGTCGTGGTCTCGAGGGGCGTGGGTCGCAGTCGCACGACGGCGCCATGGAAGTCGGTGTCGGGGCGCATCGAAGCTGTGGCGGGCACCACCGTCAGCGCGCCGTCCAACATGTTCAGATGCGGGTCCGCCGCAAGCCCCGCCGCGAAGCGAAGCTGCTGGATCGGTACGCGGATGGAGTCCTTCCACGAGTTGCTCGCGGTGGCGAACGCGGTCACGACGACGCACGGGACCCCCGCCTCCTCGGCCGCGGTCATCGCACCGAAGTCGAACTCGCTGCACACGAGGATGTCGGCGGGCCACTCGGTCAGAAGCTGGTGCACGTCGATCAAGGCGCCATACGCGGCCGTGCCGAGAAAGACCTCTTCCACCCTCTGCAGCACCCGCTTCGGGTCGAACGACCTCATCGAGCCAGTGCCGATCGTGCTCGATGGCAGCCGGATGTCCCGGGGGCAGAGTCGAGTGAATCCCGTCTGCTCGAGCACGGGTTCTCGAGCGCCGATCAGAGCGGTCTGATGACCGGAGGCTTCGGCCTGCCGGGCGATCGGTAGCAGAGGAGCGAGGTGGCCCCTGCCTCGAGGGAACGAGAAAACGATGTGCAGGGGTCGACTCGGGGTTGTCACCATCGCCTGCGCTCCAATCTGGCCGTGGATGTCGAAAGCCTGCGCATCCGATTTTTCACTAGACGATCGTCTGTTGAATCGTCTACCATCATCATGTCGTGTCCCGCAGGATCTGTCGATTCGACAGACCGCACCCCACAAGGAGCCCCATGACCCGCATCCTCACCCTCACCCGAGCGGCCATCGTCTGCGGCCTCACAGCTGCGGCCATCGTCGTTCCGACGCAGGCGCAGGCTGCTCCGGTCGCTCCCGAACACGCCGCCGTTCACGCTCCGAGCGCCGCCGCCGCAACGCCGTTCACCGTCAAGACCTATGGCGGAAGTGACAAGACGTCCTTCGATGGAATCCGCTTCGCCGGAACCGGAACCCCGGGCTCGCTCGTGTTGGTGTACTACGACGCGCCCGGCAAGTCGAGTGGAATCCTCTCGAACTACCACATCGCCGATGGCGATGGCACGGTGAGCGCCAGCGGCAGTTACTCGTTCACGGCGACGTTCCCCGACCTCCCGCGCGACGCCGATGTGCTTCGCTACCACGCCCGCCTCGTCGACCCGGGCAGCTTCACGGTGATCGGCCGCATCGACGGCGTCCGGTCGCTGACGCGAGGCGAGCAGTAGCGACACGGATTCGGGGAAGGAGTTGGTTTCAGTGAACGAACGAGGCATCCCGGAATCCCAGGCGGCGGACGCGCCGAAGACCGTCGTGGTGATCGGCGCATCCCGAGGTATCGGAGCCGCGATCGCGTCGATCTTCGCGGCCCATGGTCACCATGTCGTCGGCACGCACCGGGGCGGAGGCACGCCGAGCGGAGTCGAGGGATTCGAGCTCGACATCACGGAGCCCGCCCAGATCGCGGAACTCTTCGCCTTCGTCGCCAAGGGCGGCAAGCCGGATGTCGTCGTGGTCGCCTCGGGGATCACCCGCGACGGCCCCCTCGTGCGCATGTCAGACGACGACATCGACGCGGTTCTCGCCACGAACCTCGTCGGCCCGATGCACGTGGTCCGGGCGGCAGCATCCAAGATCGCCCGAGGGGGCTCCATCGTGCTGCTCTCGTCGGTCAGCGCACGACTCGGACACGTCGGTCAAGCCAACTACACCGCCGCCAAGGCGGGACTCGAGGGCTTCGTGCGTACCGTCTCGCAGGAGTACGCGTCACGGTTCCGAATCAATATCGTCTCCCCGGGGCCCACCCGCACGGACATGTTCACCGACGCCAGCGCCGAAGCCCAAGAGACCATGCAGCAGGCCACCCCGATGCGCCGCGTCGCTGAGCCCCAGGAGATCGCCGACGTCGTGTACTGGGTCTCTCAGTCGACGTTCATGACGGGCGCGACAGTGCCCGTCTCGGGCGGAATCGTCATTTGAGCGAGCGTTGGCGCGAGGAGCCTCGGCAGGAGTTCGCTACGCGAACGCGTTCACACCCGTGAGCTCGGCCGACAACGCCCACAGCTTGGCGGCCGCGTCACGATCGATCGCGTGCGCATCCACCCCGGCGAAGCGCGCGGTCGGGCTGCCGGCGACGGTCGGCTCGGCGATGTCGCAGTCCTCGCAGTACACGCCGCCCATTCCCTCGAGCTGCGGTGACGTGGCCGCCCATGTCGAGGTGGCCGCGCCCTGCGCCGGCGTCTTGAAGCGCTCGTTCACGGTGCCGTCTTCGGTGATCCAGCCCGAGGCGATCATCTCCTCGCGGGGCAGGTGGCGCTGCAGCTCGGTCATGATGCCGCCCGGGTGCGCCGCGAATGCCCTGACGCCCTGCGATTGACCCAGCGCATCCAGCTGCACGGCGAACAGGCTGTCGGCCGTCTTCGCCTGGCCGTAGGCCTGCCACTTGTCGTAGCCCGAGGTGAACTGCGGGTCGTCGAAGCGCATCGGGCTGAGCTTGTGTCCGGTCGACGACAAGGCAACCACGCGGGCACCTCCGTCAGCGACGAGCGCGGGCCACAGAAGGTTCGTGAGCACATAGTGGCCCAGGTGGTTGGTGGCGAACTGCGACTCCCAGCCGTCGCCGACGCGCGCCTCGGGCGACGCCATGATCGCCGCGTTGTTGATGAGGATGTCGAGGCTTCGCCCCGATGCCACGAAGCCCTCCGCGAAGGCTCGAACGCTCGCAAGATCCGAGAGATCGAGCGTGTCGACCTCGACCTCGGAGAGGCCTCGCGCATCCAGGGCCTGCCGCGCCACATCGGGGCGGCGAGCCGGCACGACGACGCGCGCACCGGCATCCGACAGCGCGGCGACCGTCTCGATGCCGAGCCCGGAGTACCCGCCCGTGACGATGGCCGTCTTGCCCGCGAGATCGATGCCGGCCAGCACGTCGCTCGCCGTGGAACGGTCGGTGAATCCGGAGGGAAGCGCGTGCTGGGGTGTAGTTGTCATTGATCAAGCGTACGTCTGTTCTGGGGGGCTAGATTCGGGGGATGCACCTCTTCTTCCGCACGGTCTGGTACCAGTGGCGCGCCCGGTCGAGGCGTCGCGTGGGAACGTTCGACGTCGCCTCCACGCCCTTTCGCGTGCTGCCCACCGACCTCGACGTCTTCAGGCATATGAACAACGGGGTCTACCTCTCGATCCTCGATCTGGGGCGGCTCGACATGCTCGTGCGCAGCGGAATCTGGTCGATCGTCAATCGGCGCGGCTGGTACCCCGTCGTCGTCGCCGAGACGATCAGCTTTCGTAAGTCGCTGACCCTCTGGCAGCGTTTCGACGTGGAGTCTCGCGTACTCGGGTTCGACGAGAAGGCGGTCTATGTCGAACAGCGCTTCACGGTCCACGGCGAGATCTACGCGCACGCTTTCATCCGCGGGCGCTTCCTCAAGCGCGCCGGCGGCATCGTTCCGATGCCCGAGCTTCTGGATGCCGTGGGCCCGGTTCCCGACACCGTCACGGTTCCGGAATGGCTGCACGAGTGGGGCCAGACCACGGCGCTGCCCGCGACGAAGGCGCCCGCACCCAGCGAGTGGTGACGCTCGGATCAACAGGTGCCGGCTGTCCGCAAGGGGGACAGTCACGGGAAAGCGTCGCGCCACTATCCTGGGTGGCACATTGCATGTGCTTCGCCAGGGGAGAACGGGGAGAACTATGAGCGCGATTCCAGGAATCGATCCGACGGTGCCGCCGAGTGGCACCGGCTGTGTGGAGTGTCTCGACACCGACGATCAGTGGTGGTTCCACCTGCGCCGCTGCGCGCAATGCGGGCACGTCGGCTGCTGCGACAGCTCGCCGAACCAGCACGCGTCGACGCACGGAGCCGCGACGGGCCACCCGATCATTCAGAGCTTCGAGCCCGGCGAGGACTGGGTGTGGAGCTTCGAGACCAACGAGTACTACGACGGGGCCCCGAAGCTCGCTGCTCCCGACAGCCACCCGCTCGATCAGCCCGTTCCCGGGCCGGCGGGGCGTGTGCCCGCCGACTGGCAGGAATTGTTGAACCAGTAGAACGGTTCAAGATCTCGATACGGCCGCGGGCGGCCTACTCGATCGACGCGTAGGGAGGGCCACATGCAGGACTCGGTTGTCGCGATCATCTGGATCGTGTCCTTCGTGGTCGTGACCGTCGCGGTCAGCGGGCTGACGAAGCGCATCGGCTGGTCTGCTCCCGTGTCGCTCGTGCTGGTCGGGGCTGTGGCGTCGTTCATCCCCGGCGTTCCGCATCTCGAGATCGAACCCGATCTGATCCTCTACGGACTGCTGCCACCGCTGCTCTTCGCGGCGGCCATCCGCACGTCGTTCGTCGACGTGCGTGCCCGGCGCGACGGCATCCTGCTTCTGTCGGTGGGCCTCGTGGCCTTCACCGTGGTGGTCGTGGGCTTCGCCGCGTGGCTCGTCATTCCGGCGATCTC
This sequence comes from Agreia sp. Leaf335, assembly GCF_001423605.1. Classification (NCBI taxonomy): domain Bacteria; kingdom Bacillati; phylum Actinomycetota; class Actinomycetes; order Micrococcales; family Microbacteriaceae; genus Agreia; species Agreia sp. Leaf335. The sequence goes on from NZ_LMOQ01000001.1 coordinate 76,043, forward strand.
GCTGGCCGCCGCGTTCGCATTCGGCGCGGTCGTCGCGCCGACGGATGCCGTGGCCGTGACGGCCGTGGCCGGTCGCCTGGGTCTGCCCCGGCGACTCGTGACCGTGCTCGAGGGCGAGAGCCTGCTGAACGACGCCACCGCCCTGGTCGCCCTCAACGCGGCGATCCTCGCGATGGTCAGCATCATCAATCCGTGGATGGTCGCAGCCGACTTCGTGATCGCCGTGGTCGTGGGGGTCGCGGTCGGACTCGGCGTCGGGTGGGTGCTCTCGAAGATCCGGCAGCAGCTGCGTGCGCCCGTGCTCGACACGAGCCTGTCGCTGGTCACGCCCTATCTCGCGTTCATTCCGGCGCAGCTGTTCCACGGCTCCGGCGTTCTGGCCGTCGTCGTCGCCGGCCTCTTCCTCGGATACCGGTCACCGGTCGTCCAGACGGCCGAGGCGCGCATCGCCGAGTCGATCAACTGGCGCACGATCCAGTTCCTGCTCGAGAACGCCGTCTTCCTACTCATGGGCCTCGCCCTGGCCGAGATCTTCGACGGCGTCGTCGACTCGGGCCCGGGCTTCTGGACGACGGTCGGCATCTCCGCGATCATTCTGCTCGCGCTCGTGGTGTCTCGCGTGGTGTGGATGCTCATCACCACCTCGGTCTACCGGTTCGGCCCCCAGTGGTTGCGCGGCCGCGGTTGGAGTTGGCGCACCGGTATCGCGGTGTCGTTCGCGGGCATCCGGGGAGTGGTGACGCTCGCGGCCGCCTTCCTGCTGCCCGAAGAGACGCCGAATCGGGAGTTTTTGCAGTTCTTGGCGTTCGTCGTCGTGGCCGGAACCCTGGTCGAGGGACTGGCGCTGCCATGGATCATCCGCAAACTCCGGCTGCCCCCGCCCGATGTCGAACAGGAGCGGGGTGAGACGCAGCGGCTCATGGCCGAGGCGCAGACCGCGGGGCTCGACCTCCTCGAGCAGCAGGAGCTCGACGGAGTGGAGCCCGGAGTCGTGGAGCGGCTGCGCACGAACGCGCGATTCCTCGCGGAGGCGCTCGAGAACCCACCGGAGGCCGATCGCGAGACCCGCCCCGCGTCGTACAACAGGCTGCGTCGCATGATGGTGCAGGCCGAACGGCAGGCGGTGCTCGACGCCCGATCCGAGGGTCGCTACCAGGAGCGCGCGGTCAAGACGACCCTCGCGTTCATCGACGCAGAAGAGTCCGCGCTCGATATGCACAAGCCGCCGAAGCCGGGCGAGAACCTCACCTAGCCGGCCGCGCCGCCGCATCCGCGCCTGTTCGGTCTATCCGCGCCAGGTCGACCGGCAGCGGATGCGCCGAACCGGCGCGCATGTCCGCTGGCTCAGCGGCGCAACAGCTCGGAGCGGGCGGCTGCAGCGCCGTGCACCTCGAGTTGCCAGTCGGGGCGAGGGAAGTGCTCGCGGTCGAGGCGAAGTTTCTGCATCGTGTTGGGCTCACCGGGCCGGGGGTCGACGACGGTCTGCCCATCTTCGACATAGCCCAGTCGACGCGAGACCCCGAGCGATGCCTCGTTCCAGGTGGCCGCGCTCGATTCAGCGCGCTCGACATCGAGATGGTCGAAGGCGAAGAGCAGGATGGCGGCCCGCATCTCCTTGCCGAACCCCTGTCCCTGCGCAGACCGGGTGAGCCACGACCCAGACGAGACGGCCTTCGTGCGGGCCAGGTTCTCGGCGCGCAGATCCTGCATTCCGATGACGCGGCCCTCGTGCAGAACGACGAAGTCGAGGGTCCAGGTGCCGGGCTGCACCGTCGTGCGCAGGTGCCAGTGGTACTTCGCGAAGTCACGGGCGAGCTGCTCGGGCTCTGCATCGGTCCAGGGCGCGTCGAACGGCATGCGTTCGGGCGGATGAATGCCCGCGAGCACCGCCTCGACGACGGCCGGGAGATCGTCGTCGCGCATCAGACGCAGCTCGAGCCGTGGAGAGCGCAGGCGAAGAGCGAAGAGGGGCCACACGTCATCGAGAGTCAACATGGTGCCTCAGAGTACCCGGATGCCGTCAGGCGGCGGCGCGACGGCGTCGAATGCGCCGGATGACGAGCCACACGACGACTCCCACGATCGCCGCATACACCGCGTAGTTGAGGTAGTCGCTGTACTTCTCGATGATCTCGTACTGGGTTCCGAGTGCTGCCCCGAGGCCGATGAGCAGCCCGTTCCAGATCGCGCTCCCCGCAACGGTGAAGAGAGTGAACGTCAACAGGTGCATGCGCTCGGCTCCCGCCGGCAGCGAGATGAGGCTGCGCACCCCGGGAATGAACCGGCCGAAGAACACCGCGGACTTGCCGTGCCGGGAGAACCACGACGCGGCCTTCTCGAAGTCCTGCTTGTCGACCAGGGGCAGCTTCGAGAGCCACTCGATCGCACGATCCATTCCGAGCTTCGCGCCGAGCCAATAGAGGATCAGCGAGCCCGCGTAAGCGCCGAGGGTGCTGGTGATGACCACGAGCACGAGGTTGAGTTCGCCCCGCTGAGACAGGAACCCGGCCAGCGGCAGGATGACCTCGCTCGGAATGGGAGGGAAGACCGTCTCGAGCAGGGTGAACAGTCCCACGCCCCACTCGCCGATGCCTTCCATCAGGGTGAGTGCGAAGCCGGCGAGCCCGCCGAGCTCGGTGGGGTTGCCTGCTGTCCGAATCATCCCTTCAAGGGTGGCATGCCTCGCAAAGACATTCCTCCCAAGGGCCTGGGAACCCTCGACGCTCTCAGTTCGAGATCATCGCGATGAGCACCGTGACCCGCGCAGGCGACGGTGCCCCCTCGAGCAGACCGACGATCTGGTCGTGCGCGGCACGCCCTGTCTCGTGCGCCGGACACCGCTCGTTGACGCCGATCACGGCCGTGACACTGATGCCTTCCTCGTCCGTCTCGACGGTGACGAGGGGAGCCTTCTCCACAGAGAGGGCGGCCGCGCCGACCTCGCTCGCGACGGTCTCGACGAGGGGCGCGCTCGCATAGATCTCGGTGATGCCGTCGATGGCCCGGAGAACCGTCTCGATCTCGTCTGCGAGAAGACTCGCGGGGGAATCGGTCATGCGGGTCCTCTGCTTCAGGCACGGGGCGGAAGCCCTCGGCAGTTCGGCATGCAGCTTTTTCTCAGCATTTCGGCACGATCTGGCGTGACGAATCGCCGTCGGCATGCGTCTTACCGGTAAGAGTCCCACACGCGGATTTCTTCGCCGAAGTCTTGACATCGGTCGTCAGCATCATTTCGATGCTCCGGACGATGCTCGAGCGAACACAGAAAGACAGGAACGAATCATGAGCGCAGCAGACAAGATCCAGAACGCCGCCGAAGACCTCAAGGGCAAGGCCAAAGAGGCGCTCGGAAACCTCACCAACGACGACAGCAAGGTCGCCGAGGGCAAGGCCGATCAGGCCAAGGCCGACGCGAAGAAGGCCGGCGAGAACGTGAAAGATGCGTTCAAGCACTAAGCACTCCCCGCCGACCCCGGCCCACGAGGCCGGGGTCGGCCCGCCCCGCGTCATCCCCTCGCATTTCGATTCCACACGTGAAAGGCCACAGACACAGAACGTGAATACACTCATCCACTCCCAGGCCCACCGCTGATGGGCAAGCTCATCTACGGCAACTCGGGCGCTGAGATGGTTCTCGACGATCGGCCGCTCAACCACATTCGCGTGGTCATCCTCGCGAAACTCCGACGAGGCGAGAGCTTCGCCCTCTCATGGGAGAACGATCGCGGCCACCACATGATGTGGCTGCACCCCGCGATCCCTCTCTTCTTCAGCTTCTCCGGCAAGCGGCATCCTTCGCTCAACCGGGCCTGGATCGATGCGCTGATGCGCACGGCGAACTCGCCCAACGGGCTCGAGGTCGTGGCAGAACCAGCCGAGCCCGAGCGATGAGACACCGCCCGCGCAGCGTATGGTTCGCCCTCGGCACGGGCGTGATCGTCACTGTCATCGTCGCGGCGGTCGTGCTCGTCCCCGTCATCGGGCTCGTCACCTCCGCGGCGGCCGCAGCTCCCCTCGTCGACTTTCCAGTCGGCGGCATGATCGCGACCGTCGTCGGCGGCTACGCGCTGGCAGCCGGATTCCTGGCGCTGATTCTGCGGATCCGTCGGGGTGCGGCTGCCTGGATATGCTCCGTCGCCGCTGTCATCGCGGCCGTCATCGTATCCATCTACCCCTTGGCCGCCAGCGCCATCGCCGTGGCGAACCAGGCGGGCGAGACGATCCCGACCGTCGTCGAATGGGTCGGCCGCCTGCAGCAGTTGCTGCCCTGAGAAAAGCGGCCCGAAAAAAGTTTTCACGATTCGCGTGACGAATCCGTCGCCACCGACGACCTATCCATGAAGCACAACGAAGCCCCGGAAAGATCCGGGCATCACAACCCGAAGGAGATCATCATGGCCAGCACCACTCCCGCCACCCCCGCCTCTGTCGCTCCCGCAGGCGTCTCGACCTCATCGACCAGCCTCGGCAAGACCACCATCAACGACTCCGTCGTCGCGAAGGTCGCCGGCATCGCAGCCCGCGAATCGCGTGGCGTGTTCGCCCTCGGTGGCGGAGCCGCCCGCGCCTTCGGTGCCATCCGCGAGGCCGTTGCCGGCGCGGACCAGAGCCAGGGCATCAGCGTCGAGGTCGGCGAGACCCAGGTCGCCGTCGACGTGACCATCGTCGCCGAGTACCCGGCGCCGCTGCAGGATGTCTCGGACGGCGTTCGCGCCAACGTCATCAAGGCGGTCGAATCGATCGTGGGCATGGAGGTCACCGAGGTCAACGTGACCGTCAACGACGTGCACCTTCCTTCGGACGACAACTCCGACGAGGCTGAGGCGCGAGTCCAGTGACCGCCTCGGCAACCCGCACGGGCATCCTGATCGGCGCGGTCCTCGCGCTGACCGCTGTCGCCTTCGGCTTCTGGGCGTTCTTCTTCGTCGCCGTGGCCATGGCCATCGGAGCCCTCATCGGCCGCATCGTCGACGGCAAGCTCGACGTGTCGGGCCTCGTAGACGCGTTCCGCGGAAAGCGATCCTCCTCATGAGTGCCGCCGCGACGACTCCGGCCGGCGCGGCACAGCGCGGTCGCACCCGCATCACGTCGAAAGCTCTGAACCGCGTCGTGTCGGCCGTCACGGCGGACGCGCTCGGAGTCGACTCGAACCACGTGGGGGTCGACCTCGCCGACCGCGACGGACTCCTCGCCCTGACGGTGACGACCCCCATCCGAGTCGTATCGCTCGACCGGATCCAGTCCGACAGCTCGGTCGTGAACCGCTCCGGTGGAACGATTCTCGACCGCGCCGCGCGCGCCCAGGGCGACATCCGAGAGCGGGTGACGACCCTCACCGGCTCGCAGATCGCGCAGGTGATCGTGAAGGTCTCCGGCGTCTCCATCCAGCCAGAAGAGAGAGTGAAATGAGCTCCAGCACGAAGGCTCTCTACGCCCGCATCGGGCGGCGTGAAACCCACTCCTCGCGGTCGATGCTCGCCATCGTCCTCGCGATCATTCTGATCGTGGTCTTCGCCTGGGTGGGAACCGAGGTCGTGATCGCGTTGCTCGGGCTGCCCGCGCTGCTCGTCGCGCCATCCGACATGTTCGCGTCGGCCGTCGGCCTCGCGGAGCAACCCGCGGCGCTCGTGGCGATCGCCGGAATCGTCGCGGCGGTGGTCGGGCTCGTCCTGATCATCATGTCGCTCTCTCCGGGTCGCCGCGCTCGGCACCTGCTTGACACCGAGCGGGCCGTGACCGTCGTCGACAACGAGGTGATCGCATCCGCCCTCGCCCGCCACGCGTCATACGCCGGCAACGTCGACCCCGACAACGCGACCGTGTCGGTGTCTCACCGAAATGGCGTCGTCGATCTCACGCCGGCATCGGGCATCCCCGCGGATCGCGACGCCGTGACCCGCGCCGTGTCCGAGCAGCTCGACTCCTACGGGCTGCGACCCACGGTTCGCGCTCGAGTGCGCATCGCTGAGAAAGGCAAGGTCGGAGCATGACCAGCACCAATCGTTTCGCGAACAGGCTTCTGATCTTCGTCTGCGGCCTCGTACTGTTCGCCGTGGGTAGCGCGGCTGCCGCCGCTGTACTCGTGCCCGGCATCCGGGATGTCTGGAAGGACACCGGCGCGCAGGTCACCGACCAGACCGGGTCGCTGCTGGAGCAGACGCGACTCGCTGGCCTCGAGGTCAGCTGGATCCTCATCGCCGTCGTCGCGCTGCTCGTCATCGCGATCGTCGTTCTCATCGTGTTCATCGCTCGACACGGGCACGGACACACGTCGCGGGCCGTCACCGACTCCAGCGGAGAACACGGAACCACGATCGTCGAGTCCTCTGTGGCCGAGCAAGCCCTGCAGGATGCGCTCGACGGCCACTCCGAGTTCGTCGCGTCGCACGTCTCGACCTACGCGGTGCGCCGCACGCCCGTGCTCAAGGTGTCGATCACCTGCCGCCGTGGAGTGTCGCCGAAAGACGCCGCAGCCATCGTCGAGTCGAAACTGCTCGCACTCGATGGGCTGCTGGGGCGCGAACTGCCCGCGCTGATCCAGGTCAGCGGCGGATTCCGAGCCCGGGTCGGCAAGACGACCCGCCTTCAGTAGAAACCTCTAGAGAGAGAAGAAGCACATGCCGAAACCCATCGTGTGGCTCGTCGTCATCGCCGTCGGAACGACCGCCTACGTCGTCGGAGCCAAGGCCGGACACGGCCGCTACGCCGAGATCAGCGAGACGGCGAAGGCCTTCTGGAACGATCCAGCTGTGAAGAAGGCCCGCGCACGCGCGCAGAAGAAGACGCAGAAGGCGGCCAAGAAGACCGTGAAGAAGATCACCAAGTAGGTCAAAGCGCCGAGCGGGCTTTCGTGCCCGAATACCTCCATTCGCGATACCCGTACGCGAACAATTGGAGGTATTCGGGCACAGTCATGTGTGCGCAGCGCAGCGCAGCGCCGAGCGAGCAGTCGAGTGTCAAGCCTCGCCGTCGACGTAGACCCACTCGCCCGCCACACGGGTGAACGTGCTGACCTCGTGCTGCACGCCCGAGGTCCGGCCCTCCGGCGCATCCACCCGGTACTTCGCGCGGAATTCCACGACTCCGTCGCGGTCGCGCTCCGAGCCGCGCTCCGTGCGCACGATCTCGAGCCACAGCCAGCGGGTGTCGGAGTCGATCTCGATCGACGCGGGTCGGGTATCCGGATGCCACGACCGCAGCAGGTAGGCAGGGTCGCCCACCGCGAAGGCCGAGAAGCGTGACCGCATCAGTCTCTCGGCCGTCGGTGCGCTCGCGGCCCCGCTGTGCAGCGGTCCGCAGCACTCGCCGTAGCTCAGGCCGGAGCCGCAGGGGCAACGCGCGTCGGGATCCACGCATTCATTATGGGTGAGGTCGAACGCGTCAGTGGAACTGCGGAATGATCAGGTACAGACCGTAGAGCACAGCAGCCACGCACACGGCCAGGCAGGCGAACGCTCCGACCGTCGCGCCGAGGGGGCGGGAGCCTCGGGCCGTCGACACGATCGAGCCGTCGGCTCCGGTATCGTCTGTCGATCCGACGGCGAGCAGGCGCAGCCCGAGAGCGTAGAACGAGACAATGACGACGGCTGCGGCGAAAGCCACGGCGAACACGATGCCGAAGGCGGCCCAGTCGACTCCGAGGAACTTGTCCGATGTCATGGGTCAGGCCTTTCCGGTGGTGGCAGGGGTGGCTTCACGAGAGGCGGAGTCGTCTTCGTCGATGTCGTTCACGTTGTCATGGGTGACGGGGTGGCGGCGGGCGAGGAACACGAATCCCAGGCCCCCGGCCAGTGCGAGGACAGCGACGATGATGAGTCCGACCGTGCTCGTGCTGGCGATCCATGCGGCGAGGCCGCCCACGAGCGCCGCCGCCGGGAGGGTGAAGAGCCAGGCCATGGCAATGCGGCCGACGACGCCCCAGTGCACCGTCGCGAGCCTCTTTCCGAGCCCGGAACCGACGACGGCGCCCGACGTGACCTGCGTGGTCGAGAGGGCGAAGCCGAGGTGCGACGAGATCAGAATGGTGGCGGCCGAGCTGGTCTCCGCTGCGAAACCCTGAGCGGGCTGCACATCGGTGATGCGCTTGCCGACCGTGCGCATGATGCGCCATCCACCGAGGTAGGTGCCCAATGCGATGGCCAGACCGCAGGATGCCACGACCCAGAATTGCGGGCCCGTTCCGGCTCCCTGGTAACCGGCGGCGATGAGCGTGAGGGTGATGACCCCCATCGTCTTCTGCGCGTCGTTCGTGCCGTGGGCGAGCGAGACGAGGGAGGCGGAGATCGTCTGACCATGGCGGAATCCGGCGTCTGCGCCGCGGGATCGGGCCTGCTTCGTGAGCATGTAGGCGGCGTAGGTGGCGACCAGCGCCACAAGACCCGCGACGAGGGGCGAGAAGAGAGCGGGCAGCACGACCTTCGACAGAACCACGGCGAAGTCGACGGAGCCGAAGCCGGCACCGATGATCGCGGCACCGATGAGACCTCCGAAGAGCGCGTGCGTGGAGCTGGAAGGCAGGCCGAGGTACCAGGTGCCGAGGTTCCAGAGCACGGCGCCGACGAGCCCGGCGAAGATCATCGTGGGCGTGATCTGCACGCCACCGTCGCCCTCCTTGATGATGCCCTGCGAGATCGTCTTCGCGACCTCGGTCGAGAGGAAGGCGCCGACCAGGTTGAGCACGGCCGAGATGGTGACCGCGACCTTCGGCTTGAGCGCGCCCGTGGCCACGGAGGTCGCCATGGCGTTGGCCGTGTCGTGGAACCCGTTCGTGAAGTCGAACACGAGGGCGATGGTCACGACGAGCAGAACGGTGATGAGCACATCCACGTGTGTCGTCCCTTCAGATCGGGCACTGCGGTGGTGAGAGGCGGTTCGATCGGCGATCGCGGGCGACGGTACGCCGCATCGGTTAAATCGGAATGAACGGCTCAGGGCGGATGTGACCCCCGCCGTTAACCTCTGCGGAGCACGCTTGCAGGCATGTCGATGTCAGAGCCACTGGAACCGCAGATCGAACGCCACCCCGCAGCCCGAGACGAGGATCTCGACCTGCACGACGGTCCGGTGGACGGCCCGGACACGTTGCCGGGAAACGGCGCCGTCGACGACGAAGGCAGGCTCGAGGAGCACGAGTCCACGGGGAGCATTCCGTTCCGTCGCCCGACGCCGGGCGAACACCTCACCGTCGAGCAGCTCGAAGACGAACTCGACGACTGACTTGGCGTAGAGCCGATCAGCGCAGCGCTGCCGGCACCAGGTCGCGACGCTGCCAGCGGATGGAGATGCTGCGCCTGAAGTCGGCGCGGCCGAACCCTTGCTCGAGTTCAGCGACTACGGCCGCCATCGACGCGGCCAGCCCGGCCTCATCGGGCGCGACGACGTTCAGTGTGAGCGACCGGCCCTCCTGCCGAACCAGCACGCGTCCCGCATCCGGAATCGACACGATGAAGCCGTGCGCATCCACGGGCATGCGCCGGTACCGAGCCAATCGGTCGGTGAAGATCGACAGGGCGTACGGGGAATCGAGCGCGGTGAGGGTCGCCGTTGACGTCTGCATGGGGTCACAGTGACAGGCGCCGGTGACGCCGCAGTGAACGGCTTGTGACGAGACGCCTTCACGCGTCGAAGCCCGTGAAATCCCAGAACTCGTTTCTGCCGGTGCGAGCCGTGAGCTCTCTGATTCGACTCAGCGGCAGCCAATCGAGGTGCTGTTCAGGAACAAGGGGACGAAGGGGTCCTCGCAGAAGAGCTACGCAGAAGTTGAAGTCGACCCAGGAAACGAACTGGGGGAGCGATCTGGAGTAGCGAAAGATCCAGAGGAACGCCAACGCCCAGAACAGAAATGCCAACGGAACGAGCAGCCACAGCGCGACGCCCCGGATGAAGATCAGCAGGAGCGCGGGCAGAGCAGGCAGGTCGGGTGGGCGCTTCATGACAACTCCCTCCGCGGTCGATCGCCAACGCGACACGCAGGAGCCGAAGCACGCCGATGCCACAATCTAGCGCGTCAGAGGCAGTGACATACGAGACGCCTTCACGCGTCGATGCGGCGATTGTCTGAGCCTCGGGTTAGCCTGCCGTCACCATGACTCTCGAAGCGGCCCCCACGGCATCCGATGTCGTCGCCACCGCGCCTGTGCAGACGGTCTACGCGCCGACGCACGAGGTCGACGTGGCGCGCACCATGGGCGTGCACAGCAGGGGCACGGGTGACCCGACCTGTCGCGCGACTGGCGAGGGGTTCTGGCGCACCGTGCGAACGCCCATCGGCGCTGCGACTCTGCTTCTGCGTCAACGCAGGCACGGCATCGAGGCATTCGCCTGGGGCGGCGGCGCGCACTGGGTGATCGAACGGGTTCCCGCCCTTCTCGGCGCAGACGACGACTGGTCCGAGCTGTCACTGCACACCCATCCGGCGCTCGCGGAGGTGCGGCGGCGCAACCCGGGCATGCGGCTCAGCCGATCGGGACTCATGATGGAGGCGCTCGTGCCCGCGATCATCGAGCAGAAGGTCACCACGCTCGAGGCGCACCGGGCCTGGTACAAGCTCATCCGAATCCACGGAGACGTCGCGCCGGGTCCGGCCCCCGCTGGCATGCACGTCGCACCGCACGCCGACATCTGGCGCGGGGTTCCGTCGTGGCAGTGGCATCGCGCCGGGGTCGACCCGCGTCGCAGCCGCACGGTGGTGTCGGCATGCCAGATCGCCACCGCCCTCGAGCGGGCGGCGACGGTGGATGCGGAGACGGCCGCGAAACGGCTGCAGACACTGCCGGGTATCGGCCGGTGGACGGCCGCGGAGACGACGCAGCGCACCCACGGTGATGCCGACGCGGTCAGCGTGGGCGACTATCACCTCGCCGCTCACGTCGGCTATGCGCTGACCGGCTCGCCCGTCGACGACGACGGCATGCTCGAGTTGCTCGAACCGTGGCGCGGACACCGACAACGCATCGTGCGCCTCATTCTGGCCAGCGGCTTCGCCAAGCCCCGGCATGGCGCGCGAATGACGATCCAGGATCACCGGTCGCACTGACCCGGTGAGTCGGTTTCGCAGGGCAGAGCCGCGGCGCTCGGGCGTCGAGCATAGTTGCGGGCTGCGCTCCGCCTCCGACCGTTGTGGGCACGCACGTCATATCCTCGAAGAGTGACCTCTGCGAACCCGAACTCGCCCGACTTCGAGGCCGATCCGAGCCTTACGCCCGCCGATCTTGCGGCGCAGGCCGTGGCGCTCGTGCGTCGCTGGCTCGACGAGTCGAAAGACGTGGCTCCCGACCCGTCGGCCGAGCGTCTCGCCGGGGTGCTCGAAGACCCCGACGGCCTCGCATTCACCGTGGGCTTCGTCGACGGCGTCGCCCGGCCCGAAGACACTGCGGTCGCCGCCAAGAACCTGCAGGCTCTGGGGAGTCGGGTGCCCGCCTTTCTGCCGTGGTACCTGCGCAGCGCCGTCGTCGCCGGCGGAGTCTTCGGCGAGGTCGTTCCCGGCGTCGTCGTGCCGGCCGCTCGCAAGGTCCTGCGGCAGATGGTCGGACACCTCGTGGTCGACGCGACTCCGGCAAAGCTCGGGCTGGCCATCGCGAAACTGCGCTCCGACGGATCGCGGCTCAACCTCAATCTGCTCGGAGAGGCCGTCCTCGGCTCGGCCGAGGCACGGCGCCGCCTCGAGGGAACCGAGAAGCTGCTGGCCCGACCCGACGTCGACTACGTCTCGGTCAAGGTGTCGGCTGTCGCGAGCGACCTCTCTATGTGGGCATTCGACGAGACTGTCGAGCGCGTGGCCGAGACCCTGCTGCCGCTGTACCGGATCGCGTTGCCTCAGAACAAGTTCATCAACCTCGACATGGAGGAGTACCGCGACCTCGACCTGACCCTCGCGGTGTTCATGCGGATTCTCGACCGCGAAGAACTGCTCGGTTACACGGGCGGCATCGTGCTGCAGGCCTATCTGCCGGATGCGCTGGGCGCGATGCAGCGCCTGCAGAGCTGGGCGGCCGCGCGTCGTTCGCGTGGCGGGGCCCCCATCAAGGTGCGCGTCGTCAAGGGCGCCAATCTCGCCATGGAACACGTCGATGCGGCCATCCACGGGTGGCCGCTCGCAACCTACGACACCAAGCGCGAGACAGACACGAACTACAAGCGCCTGCTCGAGTGGGCGTTGACGCCCGAGCGCACCGATGCCGTGCGCATCGGGGTCGCCGGTCACAACCTGTTCGACATCGCGCTCGCCTGGCTGCTGGCCAAGAACCGTGGTGTGACCGAGAGCATCGACTTCGAGATGCTGCTCGGCATGGCGACGGCCCAGGCCGATGCGGTTCGCCGCGAGGTCGGCCAGCTGCTGCTGTACACGCCCGTCGTGCATCCCAAAGAGTTCGATGTCGCGATCAGCTACCTCGTGCGTCGCCTCGAAGAGAATGCGAGCGACGAGAACTTCATGTCGAGCGTCTTCGACATCGCAGCGAGCGACACGGCCTTCGAACACGAGAAGAACCGATTCTTGACCTCGGTCGATTCCCTGGGCGATGACGTGCCGAGCCGCCGCCGCACCCAGGATCGCGGTGATCTCTCTGAACTGGTGCGCGCCACCGAGTTCGAGAACACAGCAGACACCGACCCGTCGCTGGCTGCGAATCGCAGCTGGGGCCGGCGCATCCTGAGCCTCGTCGGGCCGAGCAACCGCATCGGTATCGAGACGATCGAGGCGGCCCGGGTCACCGACTCCGCCGTTCTGGATGGCATCATCCAGTCGGTTCGCGATGCGGGAGCCCGCTGGGGCATGCAGACCGGAGTCGAGCGTGCGGCCGTTCTGCGGCGTGCAGCGCTGGCGCTGGAGGGCAACCGCGACCGACTCATCGAGGTCATGGCCACGGAGACCGGCAAGACCATCGCCGAGGGCGACCCCGAGGTGAGCGAGGCGATCGACTTCGCCAACTACTACGCGGCCCGCGCCGAGGAGCTCGACCGCGTCGACGGTGCCGTGTTCGTGCCGTCGGCGCTCACGGTCGTGACGCCGCCCTGGAACTTCCCCGTCGCGATCCCCGCCGGCTCGGTGCTCTCTGCGCTGGCGGCCGGGAGCGGCGTGATCATCAAGCCCGCGCCGCAGGCGCGACGCTCGGCCGCAGTGCTCGTCGAGTCCCTGTGGGAGTCCGGCATCCCACGCGAGCTCCTCGCGCTTGTCGACATCGACGAGGGCGACCTGTCTCGACAGCTGATCGCCCACGAGAGCGTCGACCGGGTCATCCTCACCGGTGCCTACGAGACCGCGAAGCTCTTCCGCTCGTGGCGCCGCGATCTCTCCCTCCTCGCGGAGACGAGCGGCAAGAACGCCATCGTCGTCACTCCGGCCGCCGACCTCGACCTCGCGGTTGCCGACATCGTGAAGAGCGCCTTCGGTCACGCGGGCCAGAAGTGCTCGGCCGCGTCGCTCGTGATCCTCGTCGGTTCGGTGGCTCGGTCCGAACGCTTTCACCGACAGCTCGTGGATGCGGTGTCGTCGCTGCGGGTCGGCTACGCATCCGACCCGCTCACCGAGATGGGTCCGCTGATCGAGCCCGCCGACGGAAAGCTGCTCGAGGCCTTGAGCACTCTCGGCGGCGGTGAGAAGTGGCTGGTCGAACCCGTGCGGCGCAGCTCCGATGGACGACTCTGGACCCCGGGCGTGCGCGAGGGCGTCCTGCCGGGTTCCGCGTTCCACACCACGGAGTACTTCGGCCCCGTTCTCGGGATCATGCATGCGTCGACGCTGGAGCAGGCCGTCGAGTTCCAGAACGGCACGGACTACGGGCTGACAGCGGGGCTGCACTCCCTCGACGCGGCCGAGATCGAGCAGTGGCTGGCCACCGTCGAGGCCGGCAACCTCTATGTGAACCGAGGGATCACCGGCGCGATCGTGCAGCGGCAGCCCTTCGGCGGATGGAAGCGTTCGGCGGTGGGTGCTGGCGCCAAGGCCGGGGGGCCGAACTATCTGGTGCACCTGGGCTCATGGATGACCGAAGAGGGCACGCCGAGTCAGGGCCTCAGCAACGCGGGGCTCGACGGACGCGTCGGCGCGCTGCTCGACTCCGCACAGGCGGGCCTCGACTGGAACCACTTCGACATCGCCCGCCGTGGAGCAAAGAGCGACGCGGTCGCCTGGTCGGACTCGTTCGCGCCCGTCGACCGCTCGGGTCTCGGAGTGGAGCGCAATGTGCTGCGCTATCGCCCGGTTCCGGTCACGGTGCGACTGTCGGAAGACGGCGAGCGGCACGAGCTGCTCCGCGTGCTCTCGGCGGCCACGCTCGCGCGGTCGAAGGTCACCCTCTCGTCGGCGCACAAGCTTCCACGGCCGATGCGCGCCCTGCTCAAGGAGTGGGCCGTGCGCGTCACCATCGAGAGCGACGAGGCGTGGCTCGCGCGAGTCGCCGCGGAAGGGGTCTCGACCCCGCGCATCCGGCTCATCGGGGGCTCGGCCACGCAGCTCGCCGACGCGCTGGGCGACGAACCGGATGTCGCGGTGTACGCCGGTGAGGTCACGCGCGCCGGCCGCATCGAGCTGCTTCCCTTCGTGCGCGAGCAGGCGGTGAGCATCACGAACCACCGCTTCGGCAACCCGAGCGCGGTCACCGACGGACTGCTGTAGCTGCCGCCGGCCTGCTGCGGCTGCGCGGGGCTGAGGTGACGATTCGGGTGCGCCGGCACCGCTGAGGTGACGATTGCACTCGCCCGAAGTGTCATCTCGCCGCTGCGACACCTGGTGTTCACCTCGGTGCCCTAGCGTTCGCGCGTGATGTCATCCCGCCTCGAACGGCGCCTCGGTCTGGGTGACGCCGTCTTCATCGGTCTCGGGTCGATGATCGGCGCGGGAGTCTTCGCCGCATTCCAGCCTGCAGCGCAGATCGCGGGGGCCGGGATGCTCGTGGGTCTGGTCGTGGCGGCGATCGTCGCGTTCTGCAACGCGTCGTCGTCAGCGCAGTTGGCGGCGCAGTATCCGTCGGCCGGGGGAAGCTACGTCTACGGCCGCGAGGAGCTCGGACCGCGGTGGGGCTTCGCCGCCGGCTGGAGCTTTCTCATCGGCAAGTCCGCCAGCTCGGCCGCCATGGCCATGGTGTTCGCTGCCTACGCCGTCCCCTCCGAGTGGGCTCGACCGGTCGCGGTCGCCGTGGTCGTTGTGCTCGTCACGGTGAACCTCTTCGGCATCACCCGCACCGCACTGCTCACGAAGGTGATCGTGATTCCGGTGCTGGCGCTGCTCGCGGTGGTCATCGCATCCGGAGTGATCGGCGGAAGCTGGGTAGTTGTGCCCGAATACCTCCAATCGTGGTTCGGCGGGGGCGGGGAATGGAGGCTTTCGGGCACAGTTCCTGCGCACGCCGAGGCGGAAAGCGCGATCGGCGGTCCACTCGCCGTTCTGCAGTCGGCTGGTCTGCTGTTCTTCGCCTTCGCGGGGTACGCGCGCATCGCCACCCTCGGAGAAGAGGTGCGCAACCCGGCCAAGAACATTCCTCGGGCTATCGGCATCGCCTTCGCGGTCGTGGTGGTGATCTACGCCGCGGTCGGCGTGACCGCGCTCGGGGCGCTCGGCGCATCCGGTCTTGCGGCCACCGACAACCCGCTCGTCGACGTCGTGACGACCAATGGATGGGCGTGGGCCGCGCCGTTGGTGCGCATCGGGGCCGCTCTCGCCTCGCTCGGCGCGCTGCTGGCGCTCATCGCCGGGCTCGGCCGCACCGCCTTCGCGATGGCGCGCGAGGGAGATCTGCCGCGGTGGTTCAGCGCGGTGCATGCGCGTTACAAGACGCCCTATCGCGCGGAGCTCGTGGTGGGCGCCGTGGTCGTGGTGCTGGTGCTCGCGGCCGATCTGCGCGGAGTGATCGGGTTCTCGTCGTTCGGTGTGCTGCTGTACTACTTCGTCGCGAACCTGGCCGCGTTTCGGCAGGCCCGGGCGTTTCGACGGTATCCGCGTGCGGTGAGCGTGCTGGGAGCGCTCGGCTGCGCGGTGCTCGTGATCACGCTGCCGCTACCCGCGGTCGTGACGGGAGCACTCGTCGTCGTCGCGGGCTTCGTGTTGCGCGAAGTGCGCACGCGCACGCCGCGACTGAACTAGCGACGGCTACTGCGCCCGAACGAGCCTCGTGCCCTCGCGCCGCACTCTGTTCTCGGAGAGAGCCAGCGCGAGGCCGCGTTCGATCCACGTGCGCGTCTGCTCTGTGAGTCTCGAGTAGCCCAGCACCGAGGCGGTCTCGCGCAGCAGCTCGTCGGAGTCGATGGACAGCGATTCGGCGAGCAGAAGTTCGATCGCGTTCGCGATCTCCTGCGGGCTCACGTCGGTGACGGGCCGAACAGCGCTCGACGAGGTGCGACGTGCACCCCGCCAACTCGACGAGTCGAGGCTCGCCGGCCACACGAAGTCATCGGGGGCGACCGCGAACTCCTTGCGCACGATCTGCTGCAACAGGGCGCGCTTCGCATCGCCGACCCGGGTGTAGTCGAAGCGGTGGGCGATCGTGCCGATCAGGCGGTCGAGCGGGATCGGCCCCTCGGCCTCGAGGATGTCTGCCGCCATCGACCGGATGACAGGCTCGGAGTCGATGTTGTCGAGAGCGGACTGCGGATGGATCGCGCTGTCGTCCGCGGCCTCGAACACGGGCAGCTCGCGCGCGAGCGTCGACGTCGACACGGCGGTCGGGAACGCCTTCTCGGCCGCAGCGTCTGCAGCAGCCCGATCGGCCGCCTTGCCGGCGTCGCGCACGGCCTGGGCCGCATCCGCGTCGGGCAGTCGCGCACTGGCCGGGTGGTCGACAGCGACGACGATGCGAGCGATGAGGGCACTCCGGTCACGGATCCACGCGGGCAACCAGGCCCGGATCACGGCCGGCCACGACATCACGTCGACGAGCAGGTTCGGCGCGCCGTCGCGGTCGCTGACCGTGGCCCGCGAAGCCCAACCGGGCCCGTCGACCATCACGGCGACGGCCCACGACGTGTTGCCTGGACGGCGCACGGCGAGGTCTACGGTGAACGACGAGAGCCCGAGGCCGGTCTCGACCTCGAGGCCACGATCGCGGAGGGCGGTGGCGATCTCGTCGACGAATCGCCCGTGGTTGCCGGTCACCGCATCCTGCGCTCCGCCCCGACCTCCGCCGGGAAGCGCGCCGACGCTGCGGGTCGCGGCGAAGGTCAGATACGCCTTGAGGTCGGCGATGCCCTGAGCGCGCGAGCGGGTGAGTTGGATGTCGGCCGCGTCGAACGAGCTGAACAGCACGACCTGCCGCTTGGCGCGCGTCACGGCCACGTTGAGCCGGCGCTCGCCTCCGGGCAGATTGAGCGGCCCGAAGTTCAGAGGCAGCGTGCCCGTGTCGGGGTCTTTCGAGAAGGCCAACGAGAACAGGATCGTGTCGCGCTCGTCGCCCTGCACATTCTCGAGGTTCTTCACGAAGAGCTCCGATCCCGGGGCCGCGAGCAGCGCCTTCTGGATGACCGGGTCGGTGCTGTCTTCGAGCTTGTCGAGAATCAGGTCGCGCTGCTGCACGTTGAAGCAGACCACCCCGATCGATTCGCGCATCGTGGCGGGGGCGCGCAGGCGCGAGACGATCTCGTCGACGATGGCCTGCGCCTCGACCTCGTTCGTGCGCGTGCGTCCGCGGTCGAAGACGCCGTCGACGCGGCGCCAGCTGAGGCCGGTGGCGGTCGAGCCGGCCGGGGTCGCCTTCGCTCCGGCACTGCTGGGCGACGGCAGGCTCACCAGCTTGTTGCCGTAGTATGCGGCGTTCGAGAACGCGATGAGGCTCTCGTCCTGGCTGCGGTAGTGCCAGTTGAGCCAGAGCTGCGGCAGCCCCGACTCCACCGACTCGGTGAGGATCGACTCCAGGTCTTCGACGACCAGCGGCTCGTCGCGCCCGGGTGCCGGGGTGTCGGGACCCGTCGCATCCACCTGCATGATGCGCGTGGGCGGCATCTGCTTCGAGTCGCCGACCACGATCACGGCCTTGCCGCGGCCCATCGCGCCGATGGCCTGCGGAACCCTGATCTGCGAGGCCTCATCGAAGATCACCAGGTCGAACTCGATGCTGTCGGGATCGAGGAAGTGCGCCACCGAGCCGGGGCTCATGAGGAACACGGGCACGATCGAGGTGAGCGCTCGCGGGTAGCGGCGAGCCACCTCGCGGAAGGCGAGCCCCCCGCGCTTGCGCTCGATCTGGCGAGCGAGCTCTGCCACCTCGCCGCGCAACTCGTCGGCGTCGAAGGGCCGGGCGGCGAGCAGCTCGGAGGCGAGCTCGCTGCGCAGCTGCTCTCGCACGAGGGCGCCCTGGTCTCGGTACGCCGAGACGCTTCGGTCCTGGGCGTCGCCATCGAAGCTGTCGAGCTGGGTCGCCGCCAGTCGCTCGTCGAGCGACGCCGTGGCGAGCCCCCGCAGAAGGGCCTCGGATGCGTCGGCCGCCTCGATCTGGCCCGTCGCCAACTGCGTGCTGAAGCCTGCGAGACCCAGTTCGCGCAGGTGCTCGAGCTGGCGCCGCGTCTCAGCGAAGCGCTGAAGCTGCAGCAGTCCGGTGGCGCGCACGTCGATGAGCCAGGCGACCTCGTCGGTGGCCCAGGCAGAGACCCAGTCGCGGCCGTGAGCCCACTGCCGAACCGTCAGTCCGGTGGCCCCGACGGCGGCGAGCCAGCGGTTCCAGCTGGCGTCGATGTCGCGCACGATCGCGCCGTCGCGCACCGCGGCGTCGGCCTCGCCGGCGTCGCGCGCGTTCGAGATCCAGCCCCAGGCGCGCGGAGTGCGCTTCGCCAGCCAGACCGATCCGAGTGAGGTGCGCACAGCCGTGTCGAGCACGTTCTTCGCGTCGGGCGCGTAGGGCTGCCAGCCGGTCGGGAGGACGAGTCCCGCCAGAGCGGCCGCCTGGCGCTGGAGCTCCTGCGCATCCGATCGTGCGGCCTGAAGCCCGACGAGCAGCGGCGTGACCGCCTTGCCGCTCGGCTCGAACCCGGCGCGCAGCAGTGGCCGCAGACCCGCGCGGATCGAGCGGCGACGCAGCTCGGGCACGAACCAGGCGGCGTCGAGAGTGCCAGACCGCTCGGCCCACTCGTCGAGCTTGGGCGCCTCGATCGCCGCGGCAGACGCATTCGCGAGCACAGTGGCGTGACGCTCGAGGTAGTCGACGAGCCCGGCGCGCAGGGCATCGGATGCCTCGCGCCAGCTCGATCGGTCGATGGTCGCGAGCGCGTCGGTCGCCGGCAGCAGGCCGCGCGACCGGGCCTCGAGCAGGCGGGATGCGACGGGCAGCTCGGTCGCCGGGCGAAGGTCTCCGAGGGCGAGGCGAGCCTCGGACGAGAGCTCGTCGAGACGGGGGCGAACGGCTGCGAGATCGCGCAGCGAGTCGGTGACCGGAGCAACCTGCAGCTGGGCCGGATCGGTCGCCCCGGCGATGAGCCATGGGTGGCCCGGGCGCAGCCCGAAGCGCTGCGCGGCGTCGCGGAAGTCGCGGGTGAGAATCGTGGGGCTCTCCTCGGGGGTCGTCGTGAGCCAGTTCGCGGGCACGGCCGCCGTGGGCCCTTCGCCGAGCGTCGCGAGTGCGTCGTATGCCGACCAGACCGTGTAGCCGAGGGCGTTGGGCGAATGCACGCGCGCCGGATGCCGGTCGAGCTCGGCGATCGCCGAACGCAACCGTGTGTCGGCCAGCGCCCACGCGTGCGGGTCGGTGGGCACCCGCAGGCGCAGCGACTCGCGCAGCTGCTCGCGGATCGTGTTCATCGACTGCTTCGCACCGTGCAGTTCGAGGCTGAACGTGCCGAGGCCGATGGCGTCGAGGCGCCTCTTCACGACCTCGAGGGCGGCCTGCTTCTCGGCGACGAACAGCACCGTCTTGCCCTCGGTGAGTGCGTGCGCGATGAGGTTCGTGATGGTCTGCGACTTGCCGGTGCCCGGAGGGCCTTCGAGAACGAACGACTGGCCGCTCGTGGCGCGCACGACGGCAGCCATCTGCGAGCCGTCGGCCGCGATCGGCAGTCTCAGAGCGGCCTCATCGATCTCGGGCCGGGCGTTGCCGGCCGGCTCGACGAAGGTCTCGCCGGGTCGTTCGACCAGGTGCCTGACCACGGGGTTCGAGAGCAGAGAGCGCCAATTGTGCTCGAGATCCTTCCAGATCTGAAAGGTCGAGAACCGCAGGATGGCCAGGCTCACCGACTCCTCGAGTCGGTAGGGCAGCTCGGCTTCGGCGAGCTGGCGGCGGATTCCGTCGAAGACCGCCTCGATCGCGATTCCCGAGTCGTCGATGGCAGGCTCGCGCAGCTCGGAGAGGTCGAGCCCCTGCGTGGTCTCGAACCACTGCAGCAGACACAGGTTGGGAGTGGCCAGATCGTCGCCCTCGGCGGCGAGGAAGTAGGGGGTGAACGACAGGCCGCCGGTGAGCCGGACCGGCATGAGGAACAGGGGAGCACGGGCCTCGCGCCCATCCGGTCGTGTGTGAATCAGCGTGCCGAGCGTGAGGTACAGGTAATTGCTGCCCGTCTCCTGCTCGAGGGATTCGGCCTCGCGCTTCATGGCCCGCAGCTGCTTGCGGTGCTTCTCATCGTCGAGCTGGGAGAAGAGCGTGCGCGAGGTGCGGAAGACGGCGCTCAGCTCGTCGTGCGCGAGCGGCGTGTGCGAGTCGATGCCGTCGACCCGCTTGCGGCCGGATGCGTCGAGGCCGCTCGAGAGGCGCAGCTTGCGGCCCGCGTGCACGGCGTCGTCGATCGAGGGGAGCAGGCCCGGCGGCACGACGAGGTCGAGCACCTTCTGGGTGCGCGGCATGTTGAGCAGCGGATTGCGCAGGGTGAGGTCGAGCAGGTCGCGCTTCCAGTTGCGTACCCGCGCGGGGGAGTCGTCGTTGCGCTCGAGGCGGCTGAGCACGACGGCGTCTTCGGGGTCGATGGGGGATGCGCCTGGGGATGCGTCGGTAAGGGGAGCGTCTTCGACCGGGGCGTCTTCGACTGGTGCGTCTTCGAGAGGGGCGTCTTCGAGGGGAGCGTCGCCCGTGGGTTCGTCACCGTCGATCATCGGTGCTGCGTGTCTCGGTGCGCGCCTGACTGGCTCGCCGGTGTTGTTTTCCATGGTGCGTATCTCCCCTTGCATCCAGTGTCGCCGCTGGTGTGCGCGGGGCGTATGTGCCGAGCCGTGCTCGGAGAAATCGGGCGGCCGGATCGAACGATCCCGGACTCACCTACGCGCGTCGACTGCTCCTCCACAGGTTGCCTGTTTTGCACTTATCCACAGCCATATCACCTGATCAGGTATTGAATGCGCGAATCGACCCAGTGTCGGTGGCTGCTGTTTGACTTCTCGTATGACATCAACGATCCCGCTCCTCGAGCCCGACCCGTATGTGGTCGCACTCGAGCAGGTCGCCGCCCTCGACAGACAGATAGCAGCGCTGTCTGCGGCTAGGGCCGAACGCGTCACCCACGCGAGAAACCACCTGCACCGACAGACACCCACCGACACATCTACCGGCGGGCCCGTGTGGTCAACGGCTCGAGTCGAACGAGTCGAACTCATCACCGAACTGGCCCAGCTGACTCGCCGAACGGAGTACCGGTCCGCGACCCTGATCGACACCAGCACGGCGCTGGTCGACTTCCTGCCCGCAACACTGGCTGGCGTCGCTGCGGGCACGTTGTCATGGGAGCACGCCGAGGTCATCGCGAAGCACGCCGACGGCCTCGAGGGCGACGCATTGGTGTCGTATGACGCCCGGCTCGCGGCGCTGGCGGCGGAGGTGAACCCGAAGCAGCTCGACCGCAAGGCGCGAGCGCAGGTCGAGCTCTCCCAACCGTCCACCGCGGTCGAACGGGCCGAGAAGGCCGCGGCCACCCGGCGCATCTACGTCGATCCAGGGGCGGATGGCATGGCGTATTTGACCCTATTCGCTCCAGCACCGGAGATTCACGCGATCGCCGATCGGACGGCACGGTTGGCTGCTGGATTGCGGGCAGCGGGTGACCCGCGCAGCATGGGGCACCTGAAGCTCGATGTCCTGTGCGATCTGATGCTCAACGGAGAGACCTCGATCCCGGGGGCGACCCGAGGCGTCCGGGGCAGGGTGCACGTCATGGTCCCGGCGATGACCCTCCTCGGCGTGGGCGAGGAGGCCGCGATCCTCCGCGGCTACGGGCCCATCGATCCTGCGACGGCGGCGCAGGTGACGGCGGAGGCCACATCGTGGCGGCGCATTCTGACCGACCCCATCACGGGACGCATCCTCACGGCCGACCCGAGGGACTACCGGCCGACGGCACGGATGATCGACCACGCGAGACTCGTGCATCCGACGTGTGTGTTCCCGGGTTGCACGGTTCCGTCGGAGCGGGCTGATATCGACCACACCGAAGACCATGCCTTTGGTGGGCACACGACCCCAGAGAACCTTGCGCCACTAAGTCAGGGGCATCACAAGGTGAAGCACCACACGAGATGGCAGATCGTGCAGAACGGAGACGACACCCTCACCGCCACCTCACCAGCCGGCTACCGATACACGGTCAGTCCCGAAGGCAAGATGCAACCTGCGCCGCAAGAACTCCTCGGTCGCACCGCGGCCACGACGGCCACGACCGCCAATACCGAAGTCGCCACCCCCATCGCGACACCGGTCGAGATCGCTGCAGCGAGCCCGACGACAGTATTGGGGGAGGACCTAACGGACTGCCCCTTCTAGCAACCGCGTCCTTCGATGACTGCCCCTTCTAGAGCGGGCTTTGGTCAGGCGATCTAGAGCCGGCGTTGGTCAGGCGATCTAGAGCCGGCGTTGGTCAGGCGATCATGAACTCGCTCGGGTCGAGTGCTCGCTCGGTCACCCTGACATCGCCGATGTTGCCGACGAAGACCTGATCGAGCTTGCCCCCATAGTTGTAGCCGCCGAGCAGCCAGGGTTGGCCTGCCACAGCGAGACCGCTGTTCTTCGTCGACGGGTTTCGCGCTACGGGGCATCCGTCGACGAACATCGTCGTGTGCTTGCCGTTGTTGACGACGGCGACGTGCCACCACGAGGCGAGGGGCAGCTCGTGACCCCAGTTCGTGAGCGACCCGTCCTGGCTGGCGGGGTAGACGCACCATTGCAGTTCTCTATCGCTGGAGAGACTCAAGGTGACCGAGGGCTCCTGTGGATCTCCGCTGCTCGAGTGCGCCTTGCCCGCTTCGCCGGCAGACGACGACTGAGACAGAAGAGCGCAGAATCCGTTCGCGCTGCCGTCGAATGTGGTGGGCAGAAACAGAAACGCCTCGACCGTATAGCCGCTGAGGAACTGGTTGCTGTTCAGCGGTGCCTGGTCGACGGTCTTCAGATAGTCGCCTCCGGGGCGACCGCCGGTGAGCGATAGGCTGCCGGCTCCCGGCTGGTCGGGATGATGAGCATCCGACCAGAGAAGGGCGCCAGCCACCGCGCCGGGCCGATTGGCGACGACGAGATCGTTGCCGTTTCCGCTCAGATCGGCGACGCGCGTAGAGCCGCTGACATTCGCACCATTCGGCTGCCCGTCGAAGCGCCAGTAGGCGGTGGTGCCCGAGACGAGCATGCTCTGCGCGGAGCGTGCTGGGCGCACGGGCACCGGTGCGAACCCCGAGAACCGTTCGGCGAAATCGATCGGCATGGTGAATCGGTCGATGTCGCCGCTCAGACGCGTCTCCTGCTCGGCGAGCTCGTTCGGTGTCTTCAGTCCACCGTCGATCAGGAAGGGCGAGAGTGTCTCGACGTCGATCACATTGCGCTCCGTGTCGAAGTGGTAGAGCCTGATCATCGCCGCGCCGCCGTAGTAGCGGTTCTGGTAGTTCGTGAGGTGCAGGTCGACGGCGTGACCGGCCGAGTTGACCGCCGTCGTGCGACCCGGTCCCCAGTAGTGGCCGTTGAGGGTCAAGAAGATCTGGTCGTGGCTCGAGACGAACGAGTCCCAGAGCCCCTGCCCATACGCGTCGAACGTCGCAGAGCCGTCGGCGGCCGAGTCGACGAGGGTGTGCGAGGTGAGGATGACGGGGGATCCGGGGTGCGCCGCCAGCACGGAGTGCGCCCAGGCGAGCCCGCCGGCGCTGGTTCGCCAGTCGAGCGCGAGCACGAGCCAATCGCGGCCCGCCGCCGTAAAGACATGGGCCGTGTTGTAGCCGTCGGGCGACGCGTCGACGAAGCTGTCAGAGCCCCTGAACCGAGACGGTCCGAACACGTCGAGGTAGGCCGTCTGTCCTCGCTGATCGTCGGTCGACGCGTCGATGTCGTGATTGCCCGCCAGAACGCTGTAGGCCGCACCCGCGTTGTCGAAGAGAGCGAATTCAGCGCCGGCGGCGGCCATCTCCGCAGCTGCCCCGTTCTGGGTGAGGTCGCCGAGATGCGCGAGGAAGACGATGTTCTGGCGTTTCTGCTCGGAGAGGACGTAGTGCAGCGATGCCCGCAGAGGCTTCGGATCGATCGACGCGCCGTCGAACATGTACTGGGTATCGGGCATCACCGCGACGGTGAAACGCGGCGAGGGGAGGTCGGGCGACCACTTCTTCGCAGAGGTCGGGGGCGAGGCGAGCGACGGAGCCGACGATGCCCCGGCCAGGAGCGAGTCGGCTACCAATGGTGATGCCGCGGCGGGCCCCGCAGACCCCATACCGGCTGCGGCGAGGGCTCCCACGGCTCCGCTGGCGGCGAGGAATCCGCGGCGGGAGAGGCCGGGACGGTCGTGATCTTCGATGTGTTCGGGCACGGCGTCGAGTTTTCTCTGCTTCTCACCTCGGCGATCGACGGCACGGTGAATGGGCGCTGAACAGCGGATGGCGATGGCCGAAAAGAAAGGAGATGCCGAGTAAGTCCAGGGTTGGTTCCCAGCCTGTGGGTCACGACGAAGGGGGTGCCGCGAGTCCCAGTCGGGGGTAGAGCTCGGTGAAGGCATAGGGGAGCCCGCCTCGCAGGGCTGTCACCACATGGTCGGCGCCCGGCACTACGTAGTTCTTGGTCGTGAAACCGGCCGCTTCGGCCAGGGCGGCGTTGTTGACAGCGAACTGCGTGTACTCCGGGTCGTTCTCGCCCGCGGTGAAGATCGCCACGTGCGACGTATATTTTCCTGCGTTCTTCTGGAGCCAGGCCGCGGGCTTGGCGGCTGCGAAGGCGCCCGCGTCTCCGCCGTATCCGTCGGCGATGGCTGCCGCCTCGTTCTCGTCTCCGGGCCACTCGTTGCCCGAGATGTCCACGAGGTTCCCCCAGATCTCCGGATACTTGCTCGCCCAGGTGAACGCGCAGGAGCCGCCGTTCGAGTACCCCGCGATCGTCCAGTACTGAGGGTCTTGCAGGATGTTCAGCCTGCTCTTCGCGTAGGCGACGATGTCTTTGTTGAAGTAGGTGTCGACGCCGCCATATCTGGCCGAGTCGGCGCACACCGGGTCGGTGTCGGGGTTTCCGAGTTGATCGGCGATGATCACGATAGGAGCGAGACCCTTGTTCTTCGCCGCCACCTCGTCGAGTGCCGCGGCGATGAAGTCCGGCTGAGGGTTGCCGGGCTGGCCCATCATCATGACCACCAGGGGAAGCGCGGGCGGGTTCGCGACCTGAGCTGCCGGTGGGAGGTAGATCGAGGCCTCGCGGGGCACGAACGCTGTACTCGACGAGATCGCATCGGCGCCGGTCAGCAGGCCGGTCTTTCCCGTGGCAGGCATGTCGGACGGAGGATCCCAACTCGCGTACAGCGGTGTTGAGGCGACGGGAGCCGTGCCCGTGGGGGCGGGCTGGGGGCGGCTGAGCCCGTCGATCGCGTTCCCGGTAGAGACACCGAGGGCAGATCCGATCGTGCGGTTGATCCCGAATCCGGCATTCACGCCGAGGGTGGCCGAAAGTAGTCCGAGAACGATCAGGGCCACAGCGGCGACCTTTCGCTTGCGCGACGACCTCACCATGCTCGCGATGGCGAGCCCGATGGCCGCGAACAGCGCGGCGAGCCAGGGTGCGGTCGGGGTGGGCAACGGCACGCCGACGACGCCGGAGGCGTCGACGATGGCGACGAGGGTCAGCCCCAGCGCGGCGCCGACAAACATGCTGACGGAGGCTACGACCAGCCATCGACGGGCGGGTCGTCGGGTGGGTCGGCGGAGGACGAGGAGAACGGCGCCCACGGCGGAGACTGTCCAGATCGCGACGGGAAGCGGGCCATCGACGATGTCGATGTCGTAGAACCAATGCAGCACGGTGCGCCTCCTGGGACACCATCTCATGTCTGCCGATGTCGTTTGGGGCGTGGGCGGGGCAGTCTCGCGAAAGACCAAGCGAGTTGGCAGGCTGATCTCAGCCGAGCGTCGTGCCATCGGCGCTTGAATCGTCTTGTGGTCTCGACACGACTCAGATCAAGATTCCAGCAGTCCCTTCGCAGACGACCTCTTCTGTTGGCGTTCTGGTCGGCATTGTTCCTGGTGGCCTCGATCTGGATCTGCAATGAGCACGGCTGGAACCCGCTCGAAGACATCGGCACCGTCCGCCACGGGCCCCTCTGGATCATCATGATCGGGTTGCCCCTGTGGGCCTTCGGCATCGTACTCGGCGTCGGCCGAGCGGTATCCGGGTTTCGTGAGCGTCGGCGGGTGAAGAGCGCTGCGGGCATGAGGCAGAGCGCGGACCCTGGCGTGCGCGACGGACAGGTGTAGTCGTGGTCGAGATTCGTGCCGTTGGATTCGATCTGGACGGCACGCTGTTCGACCATCGAGGTTCGGCGATCGTCGGCGTTGATCGTTTTCTCGAGTCGCTCGGAGTCGAGCCGACGGAGCATGCCCGCACGCTGTGGTTCGCCGCCGAAGACGAACAGATCGAACGATGGCGATTGCGTCGGATCGACTTTAAGGAGCAGCGTCGCGAGAGACTGCGGACGGTGCTGCCGGCACTGGGAGTACCGACTCCCTCCGAGGTGGCGGAACTCGACGCGCTCTTCGAGCGCTACCTGGCGGGCTACAGGGCCGCCTGGCGCGCCTTTCCAGACAGTGTCGAACTGGTGCGGCGCGTGAAGACCACCGGGCGCCGGGTGGGGTTGTTGACGAACGGGGCAGAGGAGCAGCAGCTCGACAAGCTGCGCGTCACGGGACTGCTCGAGGTCTTCGACCACATCTGCATCTCCGAGCGCATCGGCGTGCAGAAACCCGATCCGCAGGCCTTTCGTCTGCTGGCGGCAGGGCTGGGTGTCGACCCCGGGGAGTGCCTATTCGTCGGAGACAACCCGCTACACGACATCGACGGCGCGCGCGCCGTGGGCATGACCGCTTTGCTGGTCGACCGTTACGGCGCACACAGTGAAGGCATTGCCGGAGCCGTTATAGCCCGGTTGGCCTGACGGCAGACACGGACCGCCCGAAGCAGCGCGACTGGGGACCTCCGATATACGAGCCGAAAAGGGGAATGGTCTCGTACCCCTCGCGCTCGTAAAAACGGATGGCGTCGGGTTGCTGAGTTCCCGTCTCCAATACGACCCGACGTGCTCCCAATTCGGCGGCCGCGGTCTCCAACGCTCTCAACAAAACGGTTGCCACGCCCGTGCCTCGCGCATGCGGTGCCACGTACATCCGTTTTATCTCAACGGAGTGCGCTCCGACGATCGTCTCGTCGAGTGGGCGCAAACCGCCGCAGGCGATGGCGCGGCCGGAGGGATCTGTGGCGAGGAGGAACACGGGAACATCGTCGGCGGACGGAGGGGTTCCTGGCTCGTGGTCGCTGCTTCCGTATCGCGCGTCGAGCTCTCGGCGTTGTTCGCGCCTCAGCCGATCGGCATCGGGGTGGTCATAGGCGACGGGGGAAATATTCCAGTTCACGAAGATCCTTTCGGTGACAACCGTTACGGTAACAGATGTTACGCTTGAAAGATGCCCCGTGTTCGAGATGATGAAGCGATCCGTCGGCGTCTGTCTGAAGCTGTCTTCCTCACGCTCGCCGACCGCGGACCGACCGGGTTGACGCTCAGGGCTGTGGCAGAGCGAGCGGGATGCTCGACCGGTCTTGTTCTGCACACCTTCCGCGATAAGCGTGAGCTCCTCTTGCACGCGCGCGACGTTCTGCACGAGCGCACACGGGTGCGCTCCGATGCGCTCGAGAGCGAAGCTCCCGATGTGGCGACCGCATTGCGCGAAGTTGTCTTCCAGGCGCTCCCGAGTGACTCCGAGAAGCTCGCCGAAGCCAGGGTGTGGATCGGCTTCCTCGCGGCGGCGCTGAGCGACCCGGTTCTGGCCGAGCGTCACGCGCTGCACAGCCGGGCATTTGCGACGCGTCTGGTTCGGTTGCTCGAGGCGTCAGGCGTCGCAGATGAGGCGACTGCTCGTGAGGAGGCGTCGACATTGGCGGCCGCCGTCGAAGGCGTGTCGACCCTCGCGGCAGGAGACCCCGAGCGCTGGCCCGCGAGTCGTCAGCGTCGCGCACTCGAACTGGTGCTGGCCGCCACCGCGACCCCACGCCCGCTAGCGTAGGAGCGTGCGCGAGCTGACCCCCGAAGACGACGAGCCCGTGGGTCGCACGCCCGGCGGGCGCCAGCTCGGCCCCGCACCCACCATCCACGATGTGGCGGCGGCCGCGGGTGTCTCGAAGTCTGTCGTCTCGAGGGCCCTGTCCGGCGCCCCGGGGGTGGCGGCGCGCACGGTGGCGAAGGTGAAGACGGCGGCCGACGCGCTCGGCTATGTGGCCAACGCGAACGCCCGCGGCATGTCGGCTCATCGCACCCATACGCTGGGCGTCTTCGTGCGGGATGCCGCGACGCCGTTCTATGGCCACCTCCTGACGGCGTTCCAGGAACAGGCGTCGGCCAGGGGGTACCGCGCGGTCACCGCGACCGGTTCCGGCACCTTTCCGATCGAGGAGGAGCGGCGGGCCCTCGAGACGCTCGTCTCGCTGCGTGTCGAGGGGCTCATTGTCTGCAGCGGCGCTCTGCCCGTCGAAGACATCATTCCTTTCGCTCGCCGGATCCCGACCGTGATCGCGGGTCGACCGGAGGCCGACCCCTCGGTGAGCAGCGTCTACTGCGACGAGGTCGGCGGCGGTCGAGGGCTGGCGGAGCGAGTGGCGATCCTCGGTCACCGCCGCGTCGCCGTGATGACGCACACAACCGAATCGTCGATCACTCAGTCGGCGCGCACGATCGCGATGGTGGAGCGCCTGCGTGAGGCGGACGTCGAGGTTCTCGCCTTTCGTTGCGAGGACTTCGGCGGAGACGTCGAGCGTGCTGATTCGATCGTGCAGGCGATAGTGGCTGCCGGCGGCGTGACCGCGGTGATGGCTCCGAGCGATTCGTGGGCGATCTCGGTTCTCGAATCCCTGCGCCGCATGGGCCTCAGTGCCCCCGCTGACATCTCGGTGACGGGGTACGACGGCGTGCGCCCCTTCACGACCAGCCTCCTCGGCATCACCTCGTGGCGACAGCCGCTGAGTCTTATAGGACGACTCTCCGTCGATGATGTCGTCGATCAGATCGAGGGCCTTGCCGAGGGTGCGCGTCATCGCTCGATCGCGGGCGAGCTGATCGAAGGCCGGACTGCGGCGGCCGTCTAGCCCTCGTCATCGTTCGTTCACCCAGTGGACGTCTGCGCGTTCATCTCTTCCGGGACGGCTGTGCTCAGAATAGGGAACGTTCCCTATCCCGACGATACCCACCAGAAAGCGAGATCGTGTGAACGACCACATCGCCCACAAGCTGCCCCGTGACGACAGCGACCCGTTCCGTTACGGCATCTATCTGCGACCCGACCCCAAGACGTGCCGCGCGGTGACCGTCATCACCGATCAATTGCGCGCGCAGTACGGTCTTCTCTCGGCGGGCGCGTTTCCCCCGCACGCGACCCTCGTCGGCAGCCAGCCCTTCGGCTTCAGCGAGAACGAGGTGATCGCGGCCGTGACCGCGCTGCTCGCGAATCGCGAGGCGTTCGAGGTGCACAATGCGGGCATCCGAGCCCCTGGAATCGGTTATGTATACGACGTGAGCCAGAACGCCGACGGCACCGAGAACGAGGCGCTGGTGAGCCTCGCTCGTGACATCGAGGCCGCGGTGGAGCCGTTCCGGCGCCCCATGAACAACCCGTTGCCCAATGACTTCGTGCCCGAGCTGTTTCGTGGGCACCTCTCGCTGGCCTCGCACGACCTCTACGAGAGGCCCGACCTGCGCGACGAGGTCGGCGAGTTCATTAGAGAGCTCGAGGTGCCGGTGCCGAGCGGATTCGCGGGGCGCTCGGTTGTGATGTACCGCACGGCGAGCCCTGATTGGTCGGGCCGTTGGTGGAAGACGATGACGTGGGAGCACGTGCACAGCTGGCAGCTGACCAGCGCGTGACCGTGTGACCGCCTGACCCAGGGGCCGGATGCCGCGAGCCCGGCCGCCCTCGCGGCGGCCGGCGGCATCCGGTCTCGCTAGGCCGCCGGGAACCAGTGAGCCGACAGCTCGCGTACCCGCGTGATGAGGGCGGTGTGGTCTCCACCGGCTCCCATCGCCACGTAGTCCAGGCTGTTCTGTGGTCTGTCGACTGCGACGCCCTCGCGGAAGCCGGCGTAGCTGCCGCCCGCGCGACGCAGGATATGCGCCCCGGCCGCGACATCCCACGGGCTCGTGTCGAAGCCCATCGTCGCGTCTGACCAGCCCGCCGCGACGTGCACCAGGTTCAGTGCTCCGCTGCCGGTGCTGTGGTGGTGCTGGTAGCCGGCGGTGATCTGCGCGAGCAGCTCGAAGGCGGCGTCGCCGAGCAGATCGACATCGTGCCGGTTCGGAAAGCTGGTGAGCAGCGTCGAGCGGTCGTCGGGGGCCGAGGCTGAACGCATGGGGGTGCCGTCGAGGGTGGCCTCGTCGGCGCCGGCGGAGAAGAGATGGTCGGCCATCGGGTCGAGCACGACTCCCGCGACCACCTCGCCGTCGACTTCTGCGGCGATCGAGATGCACCAGTACGCCAGGCCGCGGGCGAAGTTGGCGGTGCCGTCGATGGGATCGATGATCCAGCGCAGCCTCGCCTCGCCAGAGCTGCCGGTCTCTTCGCCGAGGATCTGCGACCCGGGGGCGCCGCTCTGCAGCACCTCGCTGATGACGCGCTCCGCCTCGCGATCGTGTTCGGTCACCACGTCGTGCGCGTCGCGCTTGAACGAGATGTCCATGTCGGAGCGGAAGGCCGCGCGGAGTGCCGGTGCGGCCGTGCGGGCAGCGGTTTCCGCGAGAGCGGCAAGCGCATTCGGGTTGTCGATCATGTCGGGGGTCATAGTGCTCCTACTCGGGTTGATAGGGATTGATTCAGGCCTTCCTTAACGCCGAGTGAACGCTCGGCGACCGGATGCTCGCGCCGCTTGACCGTGCATCCAGGGGTGTCGGAGAGTTGACCCGTCCCAAAAAGGGAACGTTCCCTATTATCCGAGAGGATGCTGAATGTCGGCCTCGATCACCGCAGAACGACGCGTCGCCGTGGGCAGCCGCCGCGTGCCGTCGGCGCAGTCCTGGCTCCGCTCCGACCGACGCGTCGGAGTCGCGCTCCTCGTACCCGCCTTCGCCGTTTTCGCGGTCTTCGTGTTCTACCCGCTCGGCAAGGTCATCTGGCTCAGCACGCAGGGAACAGACATCTTCGGTCAGGCGGCGGGCTTCGTGGGCGCGAAGAACTTCGTCACGATCTTCACCGACCCGCAGTTCGGCGCGACGATGCTGCGCACGGGGGCATTCTGCCTGGCCGTGGTGGCCGGACGGATCGTGCTCGGGTTGCTCATCACCATCCCGCTCACCACGAAGCTGCGCGGAATCCCGGTGTTCCGGGCGCTGCTCACGTCGCCCATGGTCGTCAGCGTCTCGGCGGCATCCGTCGCCTTCGCGGCCATGCTCGCGCCGGGCAACGGCCTCGTAAACTCCGTGATCACGCGCTTCGGCGGCTCCGACATCCCCTTCCTCACCAGCACGCAGTGGGCCTTCGCCAGCGTGATCGTCGTCACGGTGTGGGGCTCGATCGGATTCACCGTGCTGCTCCTGCTCGGCGCTTTCGGTGCCATCGACCACGACGTCATCGAGGCGGCGCACCTCGACGGGGCAGGGCCTCTTCGAACCCTCTGGTCTATCTCGCTGCCTCTCGTGACCCCCACGCTGTTCTTCATCGTGGTGACCGGAGCCGTCGAGGCGCTCACGACCTTCGGTCAGATCCAGATCCTCACCGGAGGAGGACCCGCGAATTCCACCACGACGCTCGTCTACAACATCTATCAGTCGGCGTTCGGGGCGGGCAGCGCCAACTTCGGCCTGGCCGCGGCACTCGGAGTCGTGCTCTTTCTGCTGGTACTCGCTTTGTCGCTCGTGCAGTTCGGCGTTCTCGAGAAGCGAGTGAACTACTGATGCGTCAGCCCACAAGACGATCCTCGACGCGCGCCCGGATACGCGGCGCCCTGCTCTACGGCTGGCTGGTCGCCGCGGTCATCGTGGTGTGCTTCCCGCTCTACTACATCTTCGAGGGCGCGCTGACGCCCACGGCCTGGCTCGATCAGGGGCTGGAGGGGCTCCTGCCCGTCCACCTCACCCTCGACAACGTGATCCGCGCCACCCAGGTCATTCCGCTCGGGAGGCAGTTCGGCAACAGCCTGGTGGTGACGATCTGCCAGACCGTGCTGCAGGTCGCCATCGGCATCGCCACCGCGTACGCGCTCGTCTTCTGTCGTCTGCGCGGCACCCGGGCGCTGTTTCTGGTGCTGCTGTCGAGCATGATGATCCCGGCCGAGACGACCCTCATCGCCAACTACCTCACGATCTCGTCATGGCACCTCATCGACACCGTGCCCGCCGTGTTCCTTCCCTTCGTGGCCTCTGCCCTCAGCATCTTCCTGTTCCGCCAGGCGTTCCTCAGCTTTCCGGGCGAGCTGCGTGACGCCGCGCTGCTCGACGGAGCCGGACATTTCCGCTTCATCCGGTCGATGCTGTTGCCGGTCGTCCGGCCGACCCTCATCTCGGTGACGCTGGTCAGCGCGACGGCCGCCTGGAACGGTTTCTTCTGGCCCCTTCTCGTGACCAACTCTCCCGATAACAGAACCGTGCAGGTAGGCATCGCTCAGCTGTCGAACGCCGAGGCCACCGACGTCGGCGTCGTGCTGGCCGGCGCCGCCATGGTGACCCTCCCCGTGCTCATCGTCGTGCTCCTCGCACAGCGATTCCTCGCCGGCGGCATCACCGCCGGCGCCCTCAAATAGAACCCGATCACCGAATCGAACCCGAACAGAAAGAACCCGACTATGTCCTTTCGTACACGCGCGCTCATCGCCGCAGTCACCGGCAGCGCGCTGCTTCTCGCCCTGTCCGGATGCGCGGCAGCCGGATCCGACGCCGACTCGGCCACCGCATCCGGCCCCGTGACCCTCACGTTCTGGCACGCGATGACGGGCCCCGCTGCCACGGAGCTCGACACTCTCGTGTCGCAGTTCAACGAGAAGGAGGCCGGCAAGATCACGGTCGACGCCTCGTTCCAGGGCACCTACGCCGACGTGCAGACCAAGTACACCGCCGCGGTGCAGTCGGGATCGACGCCCGACGTGCTCATGATGAACGACATCTCAACGGGATTCATGGTCGACTCGAAGAAGACCACGCCCCTGTCGACGTTCACCGACAAGGACTCGTCGTTCGACGCCGACAGCTTTCCCCCGATCGTCAGCTCGTACTACGCGTCGGCATCCGGCGGCCTGGCGGCCATGCCGTTCTCTGTATCGCAGCCGGTGCTGTACCTGAACCGATCCCTGGTGACGCAGGCCGGGCTCGATCCCGACACTCCGCCGACGACCGTGGCCGAGGTCGCAGACTGGGCAGAGAAGATCCACGCGTCGACGGGCGCGTACGGCATGACCATGAACATGAGCGACTCGTGGATGATCGAGGAGATGTCGGCATCCGGCGGTGAGAACTTCTGCACCCCCGAGAACGGCCGAGGCTCCGACAAGGTGACGGGGCTCGACCTGACCTCGCCCACCCAGGTGACCTTCATGCGGCAGCTGCAGAAGCTGTTCGTCGACGGAACCGCGCTCAACCCCGGAACCGATAACAGTGCCATGACGTCGGCCTTCGCCAGCGACAAGGTGGGCATGATGATCACCTCCTCGGGCGCGTACACGACCGCCGACCCGAGCAAGACGGCCTCGAAGGTCGCCGCCTTCCCCAAGACCTCCGACTCGAAGGATGCCGGCGTCGTGATCGGCGGCAACGCCCTGTGGATCTCCGGAGACGGTCATTCCGAGGCTCAGCAGAAGGCCGCCTACGAGTTCCTCACCTATCTCCACTCCGCCGATGTGCAGGCCGAGTGGGCGAGCGCCACGGGCTATCTCGCATCCAACACGGCGGTCGCCGACACCACGGTCGGCAAGCAGTCCCTGTCCGATCCGAACGTGGCGGCTATGGCCGATCAGCTGGCGAACACGCCCGCCAGTCAGGCCGCAGCCGGATGCCGCACGGGCGCCTTTCCCACGGTGCGCGCCACGGTCATCGGCGCGTTCAATCAGATCGTCGAGGGCGCCGACGTCACGTCGTCGATGAAAGACGCGGAGTCGAAGGCCGCGGATCAGATCGCGGCGTACAACACGGCCGCGGGCTGAGTTGTCGACGGGCACCGCTCACGGTCGGCGGACGATGTCAAGGCGGGGCCTCGTCGGCGGCCCGCTTCGTACCCTCGAAGCATGAAGCACATCATGTACGCGGAGAAGACACTGATGATCGGCGACGAGGCGGCCGATCTGGCCATCGAATACGCGGCGGTGCTCGCAAATCACGGCAAGGCCGATACGGTCAAGCTCAACGCGTTCGACGCCGACGGAGACACCGTCGTCGCCACGTTGCTGCTGAATTCGGGAACCAACATCATCGCCGCCACCTCGCACAACAGTCTCGAGGCGCCCGACAACTCAGAGGTGATCGCGTACATCCGCGAGAAGATGCTCGCCTTGGACTCCGCCCGCTTCGCTATGCCCAGGGGGAGCGCGGCAGACGACGCGGTCGACATCGACATGGATCTCGAGGGCTTCGAGAAGTAGCGTTCTGCGCCGCCGTTCGGTCAGCGAAGGGTCAGAGCGGTTCTCGCGAGTTCAAGGGCGTCGGCTTCCGTGATGCCCAGTGAGCGGGTCTTCGCCGCGTATTCCGCGGCCGCATGCTGGGCCGCGCGACGGGCCGCGTCGCCCTGCGCCGAGACGAGGGTGCCTCCCCTTCCGTGGGTTTCGACAATCCCGTCGGCCTCGAGTTCTTTGTAAGCCCGGGCGACCGTGTTCGCCGCGAGCCCGAGCTGCTCGGCGAGCGTGCGCACCGGCGGCAGCCGGAAGCCCGCGGGCAGTTCGCCCGAGGTGACCAGGTCGAGAACGCGCGCCCGCAGCTGCTCGAACGGAGGCGCCGAGCCCTCGGCATCCACCGACCAGGCGCCGGGAAAACTCGTGTCAGGCATCGGACGCCTCGGTCGATGCAGGTCGGGGTGACTGCTCCGCCAGCGAGTCGAGCAGCGCTTTGGGCACGATGAGACGTTCGAGGTCGCCGAAGGGAACGGTGCCCTCGCTGCCGGCGGGCGCTGCGTCGGCGCTCGCGTTCAGCTGACGAACCTGCGTGTGCAGATTCTGCATCTTGAGGTCGAGACGGTTCGCGGTGGCCGCGGCGTCTTTGAGCTCGTCGAGCAGCGTCACCGGAACCTCGCGGTTGTACTTGTAGTAGATCTTGTGCTCGAGGCTCGCCCAGAAGTCCATGGCGATGGTGCGGATCTGAATCTCGACGGGTACCTGCTCGACCCTGTCCGACATAAAGACGGGAATCGAGACGATGAGATGCAGGCTCGTGTAGCCGTTGGCCTTGGGCGCGGCCACGTAGTCACGCTCGGTGATCACCGTGAGGTCGACCTGGCGCGCGAGCATGTCGCGGATCTTATAGATGTCGCTCAGAAAACTGCAGGTGATGCGGATCCCGGCGATGTCGTGGATGTTCTCGCGGATCACGGCGGTGTCGATCTCGAGACTCTTGCGCTGGGCCTTCTCGAGGATGGACTCGGGCGACTTCAGCCTCGAATTGACGTGCTCGATCGGGTTGTAGTCGTGCACGTGGTTGAACTCTTCGCGCAGGATGTTGATCTTCGTCATGACCTCGTCGATGGCGAATTTGTACGACATCATGAAGCGCGTGAACTCGGCCCGGAGATCGATCTCGGGCGGATTATTGGGGGCGTGCACGAGTCGAAGTCTGCCAGTGCTACCTGCGGATCAGGTTCGAGAGCACGATGGCGCTGCGCGTGTGGTCGACGTTGGGCGCGATGCGCACCTTCTCGAGGGCGAGCTCGAGGCTCGGGATGTCGCGCGAGCGCATGTGCACGATGGCGTCGGCGCTGCCCGTGACGGTTCCCGCATCGACCACCTCGGGCACAGACGACAGGATGCGCTTGAGCTCGGCGGGCGCGACGGTTCCGCGGCAGAACAGCTCGACGTACGCCTCGGTCACTGTGCCGTCGAGGGTGGGGTCGAGTTGAATGGTGAAGCCGCGGATGATGCCGCTGCCCACGAGCCTGTCGATGCGCCGCTTGACCGCCGAGGCCGACAGTCCGATGACCTGGCCGATGTCGCCGTAGCCCGAGCGGGAATTGAGCTTGAGCAGGTCGAGAATCTTGTAGTCCAGCGCGTCCATACAGCGAGGATACGCGGAATTGTTGCAACGGCTGGCACTTGGCGCATGAGTTCGGCGTCGAAAGATCGTCACGCGCGGATTGCCGCATGCAAGACTGATCGAAGGCGTGCCCGGCTGTGCAACAGGCCTGGGCCACTGGACTCAGTCCGCCTCCCGTGACAATCCTCGGAGGAACTCCCCATGACGTCCACTCTCAAAACCTCAGACCAGGCTCAGGCTCCCGCTCGCGTCGCCACCAAGCGGCACTACCTCATGTGCCGCCCCGACCACTTCACCGTGGCGTACCGCATCAATCCCTGGATGGACCCGGCGATCCCCACCGACACGTCGCTGGCCGTCACCCAGTGGAACACGCTCTACGAGACCTACCTGTCGCTCGGCCACACCGTCGAGCTGATCGACCAGATCCCCGGACTGCCCGACATGGTCTACACCGCCAACGGCGGGTTCATCATCGACAACGTCGCCTACGGCGCCCTGTTCACGCACCCTGAGCGCCAGCCCGAGGGCCCCGCGTTCATGGAATGGTTCCGCGACCACGGCTACGAGGTCGCCGAGCCGCAGAACACCAACGAGGGCGAGGGTGACTTCCTGCTCGTCGGCGACGTGATCCTTGCGGGCACCGGGTTCCGCAGCGCCTCGAACAGCCACGAGGAACTCGGCGAGATCTACGGCCGCGAGGTCGTGACGCTGAACCTCGTCGACCCGCGTTTCTACCACCTCGACACCGCGATCTCGGTGCTCGACCCGCTCACGGGTGACACGTCGGCGAACATCGCCTACCTGCCCAGCGCCTTCGACACGGCCAGCCGTCTCGAGCTCGAGAAGCGGTTCCCCGACGCGATCCTGGTCAGCGAAGAAGACGGCGCGATTCTGGGCCTCAACTCGATCTCCGACGGCTACAACGTGGTCATCGCGAACCGTGCCCTGGGCTTCGAGAAGCAGCTGCGCGAGCGCGGCTACAACCCCATCAAGGTCGACCTGTCCGAGTTGCTGCTCGGCGGCGGCGGGGTCAAGTGCTGCACGCTGGAACTCCGATGAGCACCGTGGCCCTCGAGCTCTCGGCCAGCCAGGCGGCGGCCATCCGGCTCGTCGAGGAGCACGCCGCGCACAACTACCACCCGCTTCAGGTCGTCGTCGAGTCGGGCGACGGAGCCTGGGTCACCGACATCGACGGGCGACGCTACCTCGACTGTCTCGCCGCGTATTCGGCCGTCAACTTCGGGCACTCGAACCCCGTGCTCATCGATGCGGCGAAGGCGCAGCTCGACCTCATCACGCTCACGTCGCGCGCGTTCCACTCCGACCGACTCGGCCCGTTCGTCACCGCGCTCGCCGAGCTCGCGGGCAAAGACATGGTGCTGCCGATGAACACCGGCGCCGAGGCCGTGGAGTCGGGCATCAAGGTGGCCCGAGCCTGGGGTTATCGGGTCAAGGGCGTCGCGCCCGAGCAGGCCAACATCGTGGTCATGGACGGCAACTTCCACGGCCGCACGATCTCGATCATCAGCTTCTCCGACGACCAGACGGCTCGCGAGGGCTTCGGCCCGTTCACGCCCGGCTTCCGCAGTGTCGCCTACGGCGATGTGGATGCCGTGGCGAACGCCATCGACGAGAACACGGTCGCCGTGCTGGTCGAGCCGATCCAGGGTGAGGCGGGAATCGTCGCTCCGCCCGCGTCGTATCTGCCCGCTCTGCGTGAACTGTGCACGGCGCAGAACGTGCTGATGATCGCGGATGAGATCCAGTCCGGGCTCGGACGCACGGGAGCCACGTTCGCGTGCGACCTCGTGGGCGTCGTGCCCGACCTCTATCTGCTGGGCAAGGCGCTGGGCGGCGGAATCGTTCCCGTGTCTGCCGTGGTGGGCAACGCCGACATCCTGGGCGTGCTGAACCCCGGCGAGCACGGGTCGACCTTCGGCGGCAACCCGCTGGCCGCCGCCGTCGGACACGCCGTCGTCGATCTGCTCGCCACCGGCGAGTATCAGTCCCGCGCGGCCGAACTCGGCGCGCATCTGCACTCGCGGCTGCTGTCGCTCGTGGGTCGCGGTGTCGTCGAGGTGCGCGGCGCCGGCCTGTGGGCGGGCATCGACATCGACCCCGCGCTGGCATCGGGTCGCGAGGTCTGTGAGGCGCTCCTCGCCCGCGGCATCCTGGCGAAAGACACGCACGGATCGACCATTCGCCTCGCCCCGCCGATCGTGATCTCGAAAGAAGATCTCGACTGGCTGGTCGACGAGCTCGAGGCCACGCTGCAGTCGTTCAGCCTGCACTGATCGACCTTTTTCTGCGCTGATCGAGTAGGCCGCCCGCGGCCGTATCGAGATCTGTCGGGCGGTCTCGATACGCCGCGCTCGTTCCTCGCGCGGCTACTCGACCGGCGCAGGCGCGTAGACGCTCTTCACGAACGATTCGAAGGCGCTCGCGTCGTCGAGGGGTCCGGTGTAGGCCTTGCCGTTCACGAGCACGAGCGGCGCGGTCGTGAGGGTCGGCACGTCGGAATTCGGAACCGACGCGCGGGCCCGGCCCGTGGCATCCGCGACCCATGCGCCGAAGCCGCTCGAGGTGATGCAGTCTGCGACCGAGGTGTCGTTCTCGCCCGCCTTCTGCACGAGTGCGACGAGCTGCGCATCGGTCAGTCCCGACGCTCCGGCGGTCGGCTGGGCGGCGGCGAGCGCACTGTTGATGGCGGGAACGCTGTCAGGTGAGGCATCGGCCACGCACGCCACGGCATTCGCCGCGCGCGTCGAGTAGTTCTGGTTCACCGAGTCGTCGAGTGCCACGGGGTGCAGCTCGAGCGTCGCATTGCCCGAGGTCACCCACGACAACAGGGTGCTGCCGTTCGTGGTCTCGAACGTGGCCGAGTCTGCGTTGCCGTAGTCGACGTACGCGACCAGGTGCAGCATGCCGTCGCTCGTGTCGAGCGGGTTCGTCTCGGGAGCCTCTTTCGACTCGAGAGCCACGGTCGTGGCCGCGGTGACCGTCTTGCCGTTGCCCGAGAACAGGATGCCGTCGCTGGCCATGTTCAACGGTCCGAGCGCGGGTGCCGGTTGCAGCGCGGAGACGATGGTGACGGTTCCGACCGACAGTACGGCGACCCCCACGACTCCGAGGCCGGCTCGCCACGCGATGCGTCGGCGCCGCCTCCGTCGCGCCGCCTCTTCGCGTTCGAGTCGGGCGAGTTCACGCACGAGGGCGCGGCGATCCTTCTTGCCCAGTCCGCTGAAGTGCGTCTTGTCGGCTCTCATCGGCTGGTCTCCTCGGGGTGCAGAACGAACGCCCCGACACTAGTGAGCGCAGCTTCGGCGGCCCTTCGACCTTGCCCAGAAAAGACTGAGGAACAGCCGAGCGGCGTGTTGTATCTGGACCGTGACCTGCGGCAGTTCGTCAGCAGGTCAGAGCGGAACGGTCAGGAGCGGGCGCAGATAGCGGCGGGTCTCCTCGGCCATGTCGACGGAAGTCCTGTCGAGCAGCCACTGCACCTGGAGGCCGTCCATCAGCGCCACCAGTGTGCGCGCCGCGCTCGCCGGGTCGACGCCCGGGGCGAGCTGGCCGGCGGCGCGTGCGCTCTCGAACGACTGCGTCGTGAGTGCGACGACCGACCGATAGCGAGTGACGAAGTAGCTGTGCGCGGGGTGGTCGGGCGAGGTGGCCTCGGCCGAGAGCACGCAGTGCAGTTCGACGAGCCCGGGCACGCCCGCGTTGTACTCGACGACCTTGACGAGGCCGCGGAGGTGCCCCACCCCGTCTGCGCTGTCGAGATTCGAGATGTCGCGAGACGTGTCGTCGCGCAGCTCGAGCACGCCCGCGAGGAGTTCGTTCTTGTTCGAGAAATGGTGCAGCAGACCGGCCTGGCTCATGCCGACCCGTTCGGCGATCTCGCGGATCGAGCCGCCGCGAAAGCCGCTGGCCGAGAAGACCTCGATGCCGGCCTCGAGGATCTCGCGCCGTCGGGCAGCGGTCTTCGCGTAGGAGCCCCGTGGCTTACCGCTCACCGTCATGGGGGCGACTCTACCGGTGGCGACAGCCGCGCCGTTCACAACGAACCTGCACCTCAGCACGCCGATCGAGGTGACCGAGGCAGCTTCGTCACCCGATTAGCCCGAGACCGCTCGAGGGAGTTGCGTTGGTCGAGTAGCCCGAGGCCGCTCGCGGCCGAAGCGTATCGAGACCACCTGTGGATAATTGGCTCGCTATTCATGGATCACCGGCCATAATCCTCAGCATGCCGTACGTCTACATCCTCCGCTGCTCAGACGGGAGCTACTACGTCGGGAGCACCTGGCACCTCGAAGCTCGCGTTGAACAGCACGCGTCCGGGGATGGTGCTGAGTTCACCAAGCGTCGTCTTCCAGTCGAGCTCGTCTTCTCACAGGAGTACGACCGGGTCGACGAAGCCTTCGCTATGGAGAAGCGCATCCAAGGATGGGGTCGCGCCAAGCGAGAGGCGCTCATCAGCGGGGAACTTCATAGACTGCCTGGTTTGAGCAAGAAGGTCTGGAAGCGGCGGGAGTGATCTCGATACGATGGCTCCTTCGTCGCGCGTCTACTCGATCAGCGCGAGGGGTCAGCTCCAGGCCCGCGCGGCGCGGGCCGCCCAGTACTGCTCGGCGGGCTGTGCCAGCTCGGCGAGGCGCTCCTCGTCGAGCGACGGCGGACGCGCATCCAGATTCTGCTTGAGCTGCTTGCGCGTCACGGCGCCGGTCAGCACGATGTCGGCCCACGGATGCGCCACGGCCGCGCCGATGGCGAGTGCGTCGAGGCGCTGCCCGTCTTCGGTGGCGAGAGCCGCGGCGGCTGTCTCGTCTCCCCTCGACGTCAGCCGACCGTTGGCCAGCACCTCTTTGACGACCACGAGCCACTTCGCGTCGTTCGCCGCCGCGAGGGCATCGCCGACAGAGGGCTCGAGCAGATTCCACGTCGACTGCACGGCTGAGAAGGGGGAGTCGGCCAGACCGAGCGCGCGCTCGATCACGGCGGCCTGATCGGCCCCGCTGGTCGAGAAGCCCACCCGCACGCCGCTGTCGCGAAGCGCGCGCAGGCGATCGAGCAGGGCGGAGTCGTCGAGGGCAGGGCTGTCTGAGGTCAGTGAGTGCACGAGGTAGACATCGGGTTCGGAGCCGAGGGCCTCGAGGGTTTCGGCCCACTGCTTGTCGAACATCGGGAGCGAGTGCTCCTTGCGCTCCTGCTGCGGCGCGTCGAGCCGCCAGTCGCCGATGTACTCGTAGCCCCACTTCGAGCCGATGGTCAGCTCGTCGCGGTGCCCCGGATGCTCGGCGAGCCACGATCCGAGGAACTGCTCGGCGAGTCCGTACGACCGGGCGGCGTCGATGTACCGGATGCCCAGCCACCACGCGGCGTCGAGCAGTTTGTGGGCCCGGGTTCGCATCGCATCCACGCTTCGATCGGCACCCGCGCCGAGATCCTTCTCGCGGCCTGCAGTGATGTACGCGGGGCGCCCGATCGCGGCGAGTCCGAGTCCCAGGCGTGAGGCGATGCTGCTTTCGATCTCGATGTCATCCACGATTCGAGCCTACGCGCAGGTGCTCAGCGGATGCCCGCAGCGCACGGGCTCAGCCGCGGCGGTCGAGGTGCTCGCGGGTCAGGGCGTCCATCTCGTCGTCGCTCAGCGCATCCATCTTCGTGGCATCGCGGCGGTCGAGCCGCGACCAGCGCACGAACAGCAGAATCAGAATCGGCACATCGGCGATCTCGGCGATGAACCAGAGCAGGTCGCCCGCGAGGTGCTGATCGTGCAGCGGATTCGGCCACCAGCCGGGCAGCACCTGAGACGCGACGGCGCCTACCCCGCTGGCGATCAAGGGGCCGACGCCATCCAGAATGCCGTCGTTCAGACGCATCAGCACGCCCGGGATCGCATCGAGAACCAGCTCGACGAAGGCCAGCAGAAACTCGGCCGTGATGAACAGGGTGCTGCGCGCCGCAGAATTCTCGACGAGGGGCAGCGCGAAGAGCAGGCCGATGGCGGGCACGAGGATGCCGATGGCCGGCTCGGCGATCGGGCTCAGCCTGAGCACGCCGGCCAGCGGGGTGAGGAACACGCAGAAGGAGAGGGCGGCGAACAGGGTGGCGAATGCGGCGTTGCCGGTGACGCGCACGATCCACGACGACAGCACGCGTTCGAGCCGGGCGGAGCCTCGCGGCCCGAGCGAGCGTCGCGCGAGTTCGACGGGGCGGCCCAGCACCATCAGCGCGGGAACGACGAACAGGAGAAGCGCGATGCGGGTGGTGAAGGCGAGTCTGAGCTCTTCGCTGTAGGTGCCGAGAAACCCGAACGAGACCACGGCCCACGAGCCGAGACCGGCGACCACGAAGAAGACGGTTCGCGAGACCGGCCAGCGGCCGCCGCCGCGATGGATGCGCGAGACGCCGATCGCGTACAGCGCGGCGCTGGCGAGTATCGCCACGAGGGCGACGGGGTCGAGCGACCACGAACCGAGCAGGATGTCGAGGGGAGGCGTCGGCGTGCCTTTCAGGGCGAAGGTGCGTGAGGTGAGGCCAGGAACGAGGGGGATACTACTCGGCTGCGCTGGGGGTGGCCCCTAAGCTGGGGCCACCACACTTCACCGCACGAGAAGGACACTCCCCATGCGCTCGACACTTTTCAGCCAGGAGAACAACGAGGTCGAATCCGACGCTCTGATGGCGTTGCAGAACCCCTACATGCTGCGCTCACGCGTGAGCCCGGGTCGGGACATCATCACCCGCAAGGGCGCGATGGTCGCCTATCAGGGCAACGTCGAATTCAAGCACGAGGGTGCACGGGATGCCGGCGCCCTGTTGCGCAAGATGGTCTCGTCAGACGACCAGCCCCTGATGCGCGTGTATGGCCACGGCGACGTCTTCTTCGCGCACCACAGCGCGAACATCCATCTGATCCAGCTCGAGGGCGAGGGCGTCACGATCAACGGAACCTCGCTGTTGGCGTTCCAGGCCGATCTGGGTTACGAGCTCACCCGCCTCAAGGGTGCGAGCATGCTGGCCGGCGGTTTCTGGAACACCACCGTGCACGGCCACGGCCACCTGGCGGTCGCCACCCAGGGCACCCCGATGATCCTCGACTGCTCACAGCAGCCCACCTTCACCGACATCAACGCCACCGTCGCGTGGAGCGCCAACCTGCAGCCGACGGTGAAGTCGTCGCTGAGTGCGGGCGCGTTCATCGGCCGCGGATCGGGCGAGGCGTTCCAGTACGCGTTCCACGGACCGGGCTGGGTCATCATTCAGCCCTCGGAGTTCACGGGCGCGACCACCGCCACGGCGTAGTCACACCAAGGGCGCTGGGCGGAACGGGCGGAAGAAGTCGCGCAGCTCCTGCGCGTAGAGCTCGGGCTCCTCGAACGCTGCGAAGTGCCCGCCGCGCGGGGGCTCGCTGACGTGCACCGTGTTCGCCGTGCGATCGAGCCACTCGCGCGCCGGGTGCAGGAGGTCGCCGGGGAACAGGGCGAAGCCCGACGGCACCTCGACACGACGGGCGAGCTGCGTCGGCGGAATCGCGGCGTTCGCGTTGTACATGCGCATCGACGAGCCGATGGTGCCGGTGAACCAGTACATGCTCACGAGGGTCAGGATCTCGTCTTTCGTGTAGCTGCTCTCGAGATCTCCCTGGCAGTCGCTCCAGGAGCGCAGCTTCTCCACGATCCACGCGGCCAGGCCGGCGGGGGAGTCGGTGAGCCCCACGGCCTCGGTCTGCGGTTTCGTGCGGTGCATCGCCGCGTACGCGCCCTCGCTCAGATTCCAGGCCGTGGCCTCGTCGACGAAGCTCTG
This sequence comes from Agreia sp. Leaf335, assembly GCF_001423605.1. NCBI lineage: Bacteria > Bacillati > Actinomycetota > Actinomycetes > Micrococcales > Microbacteriaceae > Agreia > Agreia sp. Leaf335. The sequence goes on from NZ_LMOQ01000001.1 coordinate 120,392, forward strand.
CTCGTTCGGCGTGAGTTCGAGACCCGGGAGGGCCACGGGGATTCCCGCGTCGGTGCGATGCACCGCAAGCACCCTCTCGGGAAAATCGAGTGCGAGATAGCGGCTCACGTGACTGCCGATGTCGCCACCGGCGGCGCCGAAGCGGTCGTAACCCAGCGCATCCATCAGTTGCGCCCAGAGGCCAGCGACATCGATCGAGTTCAGCGGTGCGCCCACAGGTCTGGGTGAGTAGCCGAAGCCCGGCATGTCGGGCACCACGACGTCGAACGCATCGGCGGGGTCGGCCCCGTGCGCGCCGGGGTCGGTGAGCAGCGGGATCACCTTGGAGTAGCGCCAGAACGAGTCGGGCCAGCCGTGGCTGAGGATCAGCGGCATCGCCGACGAGGTCGAGCCGGCGGCGCCGACGCCCCGCACGTGAGCGAAGTGGATGCCGAGACCGCCGAGCTCCACTCGAAAGCGCGGGATGCGCGCGAGGGCCGCCTCCTGCGCCGGCCAGTCGAACTCCTCGGCCCAGTACTCGACGAGCTCGCGCAGATAGTCGACGTCGGTGCCCAGCGACCATCCCGCGTCCTCGGGGGCATCGGGCCACCGGGTCGCACGCAGGCGCGTGCGCAGATCGGCGAGCTCGTCGGCCGTCACCTGTGCGCTGAAGGGCGTGGGCGAAGGGGGCATGCGCGTCAGGCTACTCCGTGGTCGTTGCCTCCGTCGACCGACGGCGAGCGCGCTGTCAAGTCCTCGAAATGCCCGCGCACCCGTTCTACATTCGAGCAGATGCAGAAGCTTCGCAGCGTAGACAGTGCCCTCTCTTTTCTCGCCGACGGCTACCTCTTCGGAACCCGTCGCTTCGACGCCGTGCAGACCGACGCGTTCCGCACGCGGCTGCTCGGCGTGCCCGTGGTGGTGATGCGGGGCTCGGATGCCTGCCGCTTCTTCTACGAGCAGGGCCGCTTCACGAGGTCGGCGGCCCTCCCGCCGTCGATCACTCACCTGCTGCAAGACGTGGGCAGCGTCCAGACCCTCGAGGGCGCCGATCACCGTGACCGAAAGCACCTCTTCGTCGATGCGCTGATGTCGCGCGAGGCCCTCGACGGCCTCGCAGACGCGGTCGAAGACGAATGGATGTCCGCCGCCGGGGGCTGGGCGCACCGTGATCGTGTCTCCCTGAGCGCGGAGATTCCGAAGATCCTGTCGCGCGCGATCCTGTCGTGGTCGGGCATCGCAGCCACGCCCTCGGGGGCCGACGAGCGCGCGAGCGAGTTCGTGTCGATGATCGAGAACGCGGCCCGCATCGGTCCGCCGAACTGGGCGGCTCGAGCGCGCCGCCGCCGCACCGAGAAGTGGGCGGGCAGCCTCGTCGTCGATGCGCGCGCAGACCCCGCGGCGAGCGAGGGCACCGTGCTCGGCGCGGTGGCCTCGAAGACGTCGCGCACGGGGGCGCCTCTGCCGGTCGATGTCGCGGCCGTCGAACTGATCAACGTGCTGCGACCCTTCGTCGCGATCTCCCGTTTTCTCCTCTTCGCCGTGCTCGGGTTGCGCCGCCGCCCAGACCTCGCCGAGGCCTTCCGGTCGGGCGATGAGTCACTGCTCGAGGACTTCGCGCAGGAGGTGCGCCGGTTCTATCCGTTCTTTCCCGTGATCGCCGGTCGCGCGAGCCGAGCGCTCGAGTTCGACGGGCATCCGATCGCCGCGGGTTCGCTGGTGATGCTCGATCTCTACGGCACCGACCATGACAAGAGCTACTGGGGCGACCCCGAGGTCTTTCGGCCGGAGCGGTTCGCCGAGAAGGGCGTCGATCCCAACCATCTGATCGCGCAAGGCGGCGGCACCTATCTCGACGATCATCGCTGTCCTGGCGAGCCGCTCACCGTACGGGTGATCATGCGCGTCGTACAGATTCTGACGCAGCGCATGAGCTACGAGCTTCCCCCGCAGGATCTGAGGGTGAGTCTGCGCACGTTCCCGGCCATGCCGGAGAGCGGTGTGCTGCTCTCCGGCATGGCCGTGCGCGCGTGAGTCAGTCGACCTTCGTCGAGAAGGCCGCGTCGAACGATGCCGTGGGTCGGTCCCACAGCAGCGAGCGTACGAAGGCGAGAGCCTCGGGCGCGCCGCGGAGACGATCCATGCCGGCGTCCTCCCACTCGACCGAGATCGGGCCCGTGTAGCCGATGTAGCCGAGAGCTCGGAACGCGTCCTCCCACGGCACATCGCCGTGCCCTGTCGACACGAAGTCCCAGCCGCGACGCGGGTCGGCCCACGGCAGGTGCGAGCCCAGGATTCCCGCGCGCCCCGAGTTGGCGTTGCGCATGCGGGTGTCCTTGCAGTCGACGTGATAGATCAGCTCGGCGAACTCGGTGATGAACTCGACCGGGTTGATGCCCTGCCAGACCATGTGGCTCGGATCCCAGTTGAGCCCGAACGACGTACGGTGGTCGATCGCCTCGAGGGCGCGAACGGTCGACCAGTAGTCGTAGGCGATCTCCGACGGGTGCACCTCGTGGGCGAAGCGCACGCCCTCGCCGTCGAACACGTCGAGAATCGGGTTCCACCGGTCGGCGAAGTCCTGGTAGCCGGCGTCGATGACGTCTTGGCCCACGGGCGGGAACATCGCCACGTACTGCCAGATGCTCGAGCCGGTGAAGCCCACGACGGTGTCGACGCCGAGCTTGCGTGCCGTGATGGCCGTCTTCTTCATTTCTTCGGCGGCACGCTGTCGCACGCCCTCGCCGTCTCCATCGCCCCACACCTTGGCCGACACCATGTCTTTGTGGCGGAAGTCGATGGGGTTGTCGCAGACCGCCTGCCCCTTGAGGTGGTTCGAGATGGCGTAGACCTTGAGGTTGTTCTTCTCGAGGATGTCGAGGCGGGACTGCACATATGCGTCGTCTTCGGCGGCACGCCACGGGTCGAGGTGGTCTCCCCAGCAGGCGATCTCGAGGCCGTCATAGCCCCACTCGCCGGCGAGTCGGGCCACCTCCTCGAAGGGCAGATCCGCCCATTGGCCGGTGAACAGGGTTACGGGGTGCGTCATTGCTTCTCCTTGTGTGTTCGGTTTTTCGGTCGTGCGGGTCGGTTACAGCGTGATGGATGCGCCGCCTGCGGCGGCAGACTCCTCGACCGCGGCGAGAACCTTCTGAACCCGCAGGCCGTCGGCGAACGACGGCTGCGACTCGGTGTCGTCGCGGATGGAGGTGAGGAATTCGGCGAACTGGTGCACGAAGGTGTGCTCCCAGCCGATGATGTGTCCGTCGGGCCACCAGTGCTTGACGTACGGATGCCCGGCCTCGGTCACGAGGATGCGTCGGAAGCCCTGCTCACCGGCTGCGTCGGAACCGTCGAAGAAGCGCAGCTCGTTGAGATTCTCGAGGTCGAACGTCAGGCTGCCCTTCTCTCCGTAGATCTCGAGCGTGAGCCCGTTCTTGGCGCCGAGCGCGACGCGCGAGACCTCGAGCTGCAGGAGGCCGCCGCCGGAGAGCCGGCCCGTCGCCCACGCGGCGTCATCCACGGTCACGTCTTCGAGCTCGACGTCGCCCGAGTCGCCGCTCGTGGATGAGCCGCCGATCGCGCCGTCGCCGCTGTCACCCGCGGGGCGCCGCGCCACGAAGGTGTGCACACCGCCCGTGAGACTGTCGATGTTTTCGCCGGTGAGGTGCAGAACGAGGTCGGTGGCGTGCGAGCCCAAGTCTCCGAGGGCGCCCGACCCCGCCTCGTCACGACGCAGTCGCCAGCTCATGGGCGAGTCGGGGTCGCTCAGCCAGTCCTGCAGGTAGCTGATGCGAACGTGTCGGATCGAACCGACGCGGCCGTCGTCGATGAGCTTCTTGGCTAGAGCGATCGCGGGTACGCGCCTGTAGTTGAAGTTGACGATCGCGTGCTGGCCGTTCGCGCGGGCCTTCTCGAACGCGGCCTCCATCTCGGCTGCCTCGTCGATCGTGTTGGCGAGCGGTTTCTCCACGATCACATGCTTGCCCGCGGCGAGTGCGGCGAGCACGATCTCGCGGTGCAGGATGCCGGGGGTGCAGACATCGACGATGTGCACGTCATCGCGCTCCAAGACCGCGCGCCAGTCGGTGGCGCTGTCTTTCCAGCCGAACCTCCGAGCGGCGGCGGCGACCTTCGCGGCATCGCGGCCGACGAGCACCGTCTGCTCGATCTCGGGTACATCGAAGTACGCTCCGACATTCCGCCAGGCACCCGAGTGAGCCTTTCCCATGAACGCGTAACCGATGACGGCGACGCCGAGGGGTGTGGGGGGAGTGGTGCTCACGACTGCTCCATTCGCTTCCTCGCGGTGTGATGGGAATGAATCTATTCTGCTCTGTCGGCGGCGCTACCTAGAATTCTGCAGGGCGGCCGGGTGGTTCGCCCCGCTCACGAGAGGCACGTTATGGCGCGCAAGACAAGCACGCAAGCACCCCGATTAGATGCGATCAGGCTGGTCGATCTCGCCGCCGGCGACCCCGAGACGCTCGAACCGCATGACGTCTACGAGGGTCTGCGCTTCGACGGTGTCGACCTCGCCGGTCGCGATCTGGTGGGCATCCAGTTCAGAGAATGCTCATTCGACGACGTGCAGGCCCACGATGCGGCCTTGCGCGGAGCGACCTTCGCCGACGTCGGGATCACCCGCCTCAACGCGCCCATCTTCTCGGCGCCCAGGGCAGAGTTGCGCTCGGTGGCGATCGACGGCTCCCGTCTCGGATCCGCCGAGCTCTACGAGTCGTCGCTCTCGTCGGTGCACATCTCGTCGACGAAGCTGGGCTTCGTGAATCTGTCGGGGGCGACACTGCTCGACGTGCTGTTCACCGGCTGCTCGATCGACGAGCTCGACCTCGGCAGCGCCAAGCTCAACCGGGTGGCGTTCGTCGATTGCACGATCGGGGTGCTGAGCCTCAACCACGCCACCCTGACGAACGTCGACCTGCGCCGTGCCGAATTCTCGCGCCTCGACGGCTTCACGGCGCTGGCCGGCGCGACACTCACGAGCGGCCAGGTCGCCGACCTCGCGTCGTCGTTCGCCGAGCACCTGGGAATCCGCGTCGAGGACTGACGCCGTTCGACAGGCCCGGCAGGCGTTTGCGCGGACCGAGCGTCAGATGGATGCCGCCGGGTCCTGGTCGGCTGATCCGCCTGCGGGGCCGGCGGCCGGGGGCGTTGCCGGTGCGTCGACCGAACCCGCCGCATCCGCTCGCCGTTCGACGACCAGCGTGACCTGCGAGACGACCGCGGCGATGGCGCCGATCGCGAGCAGAACCGGCGCGATCGCGACCGTGAGTGCGAGGCCGACGAGGCCCGCGTTGACCGGGATCTCGAGCAGCGCGCTGCCGTCTTCGCGCTTGAGGATGATGCGGCGAACGTTGCCCTCGTGGATGAGATTCTTGACCGTCTCGACCAGCTTGTCGCCGGCAACCTCGAAGTGTTCGAAAGTGGATTTCTTGTCGCTCATGTCGATGCGTCCTGTCTGACGGTGATGCTCGTTCGACGATCCGGTTCGGAGCGCCTCCCTCTCATTCTTGCCCGGACGCTCCGAACGCGCATCAGTCCGGGGTACCTATGCCACCCGAGACCTAGACCTCAGTACCATTGGCGCGGCGCGGGAAGTCATCCTTAGGCAGGATTCGCTTTGAGTGCCGACGCGTGAAGCTGAAGTCATGACCTCGACGCAGATCCTCGCCCGCCGCCCCATCAACGATTCGAACGGGCAGCTCACGTGGCTCTCGCCCGAGGCGAAGCTCTGGGTGGCGTCGCGCGACGGCGACTTCGCGGGGTTCGTCGAGTTCACCGATGGTCACTACAGCGTGACGGATGCGCGCGGCGCGACCATCGCATCCTGCGGCACCCTCAGCCAGGCCCAGGACGTGGTCGAATTGTCGATGCGACGCGCGTCGACCCTTCGAACGCTCGCATATGTCGCTGTCGGCACGGGCGCCGTCGCCGTGAGCGCGCTGGCCATCGGGTTGGGCATGATCAACCTGGGCTGAGCGGTCGATAACTGTACGCAGTGTGCATCACGGAGGACAACCCCGCGAATCGGCGGCTCGAAGCGAGGAGAGTTCGAGCATGTCGCATTCCAAGAAGGTTCCCGCGCGCGCCAAGCGCATGCCGAAGCGCGCGTACGAGAAAGAACTCGAACGGCTGCAGATCGAACTCGTGAGCATGCAGCAGTGGGTGATCGACACCGGCGCTCGCGTGGTCGTGATCTTCGAAGGGCGAGACGCCGCGGGCAAGGGCGGCGCCATCAAACGCGTGATGCAGTACCTCAACCCGCGCTCCGCCCGGGTCGTCGCGCTCCCGACACCGAGCGAACGGGAGAAAGGGCAGTGGTACTTCCAGCGCTACATCGAGCGGCTCCCGACGACCGGTGAGATCGTCCTGATGGACCGCTCCTGGTACAACCGTGCGGGCGTCGAGCGTGTGATGGACTACTGCACTCCTGAGCAATACCGCCGGTTCCTGCACCAGGTTCCGACCTTCGAGCGCATGCTCGTCGAAGACGGCATCATTCTGATCAAGTACTGGTTCTCGGTCTCGGACGACATCCAGGAGGAGCGGTTCCACTCTCGCCTGAACGACCCGATGCGTCGCTGGAAGCTCTCCGACACTGACGTCGTCTCGATCACGAAGTGGGAGGACTACTCCCGCGCGAAGGATGCGATGTTCGAGGCGACCGACCACGCCGACGCTCCCTGGTGGACCATTGAGAGCGACGACAAGCGCGCATCCAGAATCAACACCATCAGCCACTTGCTGTCGCAGATCCCGTACGAGTCGCGCGACCCGGATGAGGTCACGATCCCTCCGCGCCCCCTCGCCGACGACTACGAGCGCCCCGAGAAGGAGCGGTACAAGTACGTGCCCGACCACGCGGGCGCCGTCGCGAAGCGCTAGCGGTAGCCCGCTCGTACACCGCGCCCGCCTCGAGCAGCGGCACACCGCTCAGAAACAGTCACTTCTTCACGGTTCCCCTTCGTCGCTCCTCCTGAATAAGGAACGCCGAATCAGAAAGCGACTACGCGTCGGCCGGCGTCGCCTCGACCTTCTTCTCGGCGGTCTTCGTGATCGCGGGGGTGGATGCGGCGGGCTTGCGTGCCGGAGCCTTGCGCGAGGCGGCTTTCTCGGCCACGGCAGCCGTTTGAGCAGAGACCGCACGCGGAGCGAGACGCTGCAGCTGCGTGACATGCGCCGGCGTCAGCTCGTCGATCGACGCGACCTCGAGCAGCTTCATCGTGCGCACGACCTGCTCCGACAGGATCGAGATCGTACGGTCGACGCCCGCTCGCCCGCCCGCCATGAGTCCGTAGAGGTAGGCGCGGCCGATCAGCGTGAACTTGGCCCCGAGAGCGATCGAGGCCACGATGTCGGCGCCGTCCATGATGCCCGTGTCGACCATGACCTCGACGTCGCCGCCGACCTCGCGGGCTACGTCGGGAAGCAGGTGGAAGGGAATAGGAGCGCGGTCGAGCTGGCGGCCTCCATGGTTCGACAGCAGGATTCCGTCGACGCCGAGGTCGGCGAGGCGCTTGGAATCGGCGAGGTTCTGCACTCCCTTGACCACGATCTTGCCCGGCCACATGCCGCGGATGGTCTCGAGGTCGGCGAAGTCGATGGAGGGATCCATCGCCGAGTCGATCAGCTCTCCGACCGTGCCGCCGGTCGACGACAGCGAGGCGAACTCGAGCGGGGGAGTCGTGAGGAAGTCGTACCACCACCATGGCCGGGGGATCGCGTTGATGATGGTGCCGGCAGTGAGCTGCGGGGGAATCGAGAAGCCGTTGCGCTTGTCGCGCAGACGCGCGCCCGCCACGGGAGTGTCGACCGTGAACATCAGGGTGTCGAAGCCCGCCGCCTTGGCCCGCTCGACGAGGCCGTACGAGATCTCGCGATCACGCATCACATAGAGCTGGAACCAGTTGCGCCCGTTCGGGTTCGCCGCCTTGACCGATTCGATCGACGACGTGCCGAGCGTCGAGAGAGTGAACGGGATGCCCGCGGCGCCGGCGGCGCCCGCACCCGCGATCTCGCCCTCGGTCTGCATGAGCCTGGTGAAACCGGTAGGAGCGATGCCGAACGGCATGGCCGACGTTCCACCCAGGATCTGTGTGGTCGTGTCGAGCTTCGATACATCGCGCAGGATCGAGGGGTGGAACTCGATGTCGCGGAAGGCCTGACGGGCGCGACCCAGCGAGATCTCGCCCTCGGCCGATCCGTCGGTGTAGTCGAACGCTGCCTTCGGAGTGCGCCGCTTGGCGATGGTGCGCAGGTCGTCGATGGTCAGCGCGCCCTGCAGCCGACGCTTCTTGCCGTCGAGCTCGAGTTTCTTGAACTGCATCAGCGGCAGCAGCTCTTTGGGATTCGGAAAACGGCGTTCAACCATGGAGTGTCCTCTGTTCGGATGCGGCGATGAAGTTCGTCTCGGTGTAGTACCCGGTGATGTGCGCGGTCACCCGCGTGCGGGCGAGCTCGGCGTCGCCGGCCTCGATGGCCGACACGATTGCCCGATGTTCGTGCCGTAGGCGGCCGGATGTCTCGGCCCACGACGGCAGGTTCGGCGCGCCGGCGAGAACATAGCTCTCGATCGAATTGCGCAGGCCCGCCATCATCGAAGCGATCACGGCGTTGCCCGAGAGCTCGGCGAGCGCGAGATGGAAAGCCGCGTCGAGCGCGAGGAACTCTGCCTCGGACACCGGGCCATCGGCATCCATCGCATCGAGCAACTGCGCGGCGACGCCGAGATCGAGAGGGGCGGAGTCGGCGGTGTCGCGGGCAACCAGCTCTGCGAGCTCGGTGACCACGGCGGACTCGAGCACGAGTCTGGTCTTCACGACGTCGCGCACATCGAATCCCTGGGCCGCGACCTGCAGGCGCATCAGAGACGACATGCCACCGGATGGGCGGGCCACGATGATGGCGCCGGACTGCGGGCCCGATCCCGTCTGGGTGCGGATGAGTCCGAGAACCTCGAGCACGCGCAGCGCCTCTCGCACCGATGAGCGGCCGACTCCGAGTTCGCTCGAGAGAGTGCGCTCGGCAGGCAGGTGGTCGCCTGGAACGAGGCGCCCCGCGAGCAGATCGCCTTCGATGTGCTGGAGGACGACCTCCCACGCACGGCGGGAGTCGATGGGTGCCGACGCATCGATGTCGCTCACGTCGCTCCTTCGCTCGCCGGATGCCTGTGGTCAGGCCGTGTGGTCAGACCACAGTTTACGACGGCTGTGTATCCGTGTCCAGACGCACCCAATATTCAGACGGCGGGGCTAGCGTGGGCATCCCCATCTTCGAGAAAAGGACTCTCATGAGCGCGAACCCCTACGACAGCCTTCCTGTTCTTCCCTCGTTCGAGGTGACGTCGAGCGATGTGCGACAGGGCGAGAGGCTCTCCGACCCTCAGCTGGGTGAGTCGGCCGGCGGCGCAGACGTCTCGCCTCAGCTCAGCTGGTCGGGGGCACCCGAGGCGACCAAGAGCTATGTCGTGACGGTCTACGACCCCGACGCGCCCACGGCATCCGGATTCTGGCACTGGGCCGTGTTCAACATTCCGGCCGATGTGACGAGCCTCGCCGCGGGCGCGGGAACGCCGGGCAGCAGCATGCTGCCCGAGGGCGCTGTGACCCTGCCCAACGACGCCGGAGTCGCTGGCTTCGTCGGCGCGACGCCCCCTCCCGGACACGGCGATCATCAGTACTACTTCGTTGTGCACGCGGTCGACGTCGAGAAGCTCGATATTCCCGAAGACGCGACGCCCGCCATGCTGGGCTTCAATCTGTTCTTCCACGGCATCGGTCGTGCGGTGATCAGCGCTCCGTACGGGGTCAGCGAGTAGCGCCCGCGACCACCGAGGTGGGTGGACTCCGACGACCACGCGTAGGAGGCTGGAAGCATGATGAATGAGAAAACATCCCATCCGCGGTCGCGAAAAACCGCCGCCCGCGCATCGACCGGTCTGGCTCTCGTGACACTCGTAGCCGCATTGGTGGCGGGCTGCGCAACCACCGCAGACGCAGGCTCGACCGCTGCAGCACCCACCCCTTCGCCGAGCGAGAATGCCGCGGTGACGCCGACGCCGTCACCGACGCCGTCTCCCGACGCATGCGGCCCGGCGACCGGCCAGGAGGCCGCAGCCGCCGGCATCGCCGCGCTTCCTGCTCCGGCCGGTCTCGAGAGTGCGCGCTGGGACGCCGCCAACGCCGACTACAGCGGATACGACCCGTGCGCTCCGCTGTCGTGGTCGCTCGTGACGCTGGAGAACGCCACGGGCAGCAGCCCCACCGCGATCCTCCTGTTCCACGATGGTGCCTACCTCGGCACGGCGACCGAGCAGGCTTACGGCTTCACGCCCGCGGTCGAGCGCACGGCCGACGATGCGATCAGTGTGACCTATCGCTTCACACAGGGCATGGAGTCGAACGCCGAGGCCTCGGGCCGCGCAGTCGCGACGTACACGTGGAACGCTACGACCGACTCCGTCGAGATGGCGGGCGAGCTTCCGCCAGCGGAGTAGGTCGAAGCCGCATGCATCTGGCGGTAATCGACCCAAACACCGAGGTGTGGGTCGATTGCCGCCAAGCGGCGTGCTCGCGCAGCCCCTTGCGCCTCGGGGTTCAGGGGCGCAAACGCGGCTCGTACACGACCGGCGTGAACGCCCGGGCGACGAGGGTGCGCAGACTCTCGAGCGATCCGGTCACGAGACCCTGGGCTCGGGCCTGGATGAGCACGTTTCCGATGGCGGTCGCCTCGACGGGGCCGGCCAGAACCGTGCGGCCCGTGCGATCGGCCGTGAGCTGGCAGAGCAGGGCATTCAACGATCCGCCGCCCACGATGTGGATGGTGCGGATGCTGCGGCCGGACCGTTCGGCGAGCTGCTCGATCTTGCTCGCGTAGGCGTGAGCCAGGCTCTCGATGATCGACCGCACGAATTCGGCTCGCGTGCGCGGCGCATCCAGACCGTTCTCGGCGCACCAGTCGACGATGCGCGACGGCAGATCGCCCGGCGCCAGAAAGCGCGGGTCGTCGGCATCGAAGATGGCGACCGGGATGGTGATCGCGGCGGCCTCGGCGATGAGCGCGGGCAGATCGATCTTCGGGGTGCCGGATTTCTCCCAGGTACGCACCGATTCGCTCAGCAGCCACAGCCCCATCACGTTGCTGAGGTAACGCACGCGGCCGTCGACTCCGCCCTCGTTCGTGAAGTTCGCCAGACGGCTTGCCTCGCTCACGACGGCGCTCGGCAGCTCGACTCCCACCAGCGACCAGGTTCCGCTCGAGATATAGGCGAAGTCGTCGCCCGTCGCTGGCACCGCCACGACAGCGGATGCCGTGTCGTGCGACCCGACGGCCGTCACCTGCAGCGACCGGGCGGCCTGGGTCGACAGGCCGATCTCGGATGCGACGCTCGGCAACAGGGCGCCGACCGGCGTTCCTGCCTCGACCAGCTCGGGAAAGAGCCCGCGCGGCAGGCCCAGGCGGGCGATGAGCGCGTCATCCCACTCGCGGGTGTGCACGTTCAGCAACCCGGTGGTCGACGCGTTCGTCTTCTCGGCGCGGGCGACTCCGGTGAGCCAGAAGGTGATGAGGTCGGGGATGAGCAGCGCGGTGTCGGCGTGATCGAGCGACCCGGCCACGGCATCCGCCGCGAATTGGTACAGCGTGTTGAACGGCAGGAATTGCAGGCCGTTCGCGGTGTAGAGCTCGGCCGCCGAGACCAGAGCGCTGGTCCTTTCGACCCCCGCCGCGGTTCGTTCGTCTCGGTAGTGATACGGGTTGCCGAGCATACGACCGCCTCGCATCAGGGCGTAGTCGACGGCCCAGGAGTCGACTGCGATGCTCCGGAGCGAGGGCTCCTCGCGCACGGCCGCGCCGAGGCCGGCGACGACGTTGCGGTAGAGCTCGAGGATGTTCCAGTGCAGCCCGTCGATCGTCGCTACGGGAGTGTTCGGAAACCGCGCAACGGGTCTCAGGCTGAGTTCGTTGTGCGAGACGAAGCCCAGCATGACCCGACCGCTGGTGGCGCCGAGGTCGACGGCGGCGACCGCGGCCGTCATGCGGCTACTCCGGGCAGAGGGGACATGCAGAGAATCATCGCAGGAAGGCCGCCGCCACGCCCGCGTCGACGGGAATGTGCAGGCCTGTGGTGTGCGTGAGGTCTTCGCCCGTGAGTACCGACACCGCGTTGGCCACGTTCTCGGGAAGCACCTCGCGGCCCAGGATCGTGCGCTTGGCGTAGTAGGCGCCCAGCTCCTCTTCGGGCACACCGTAGACGGCGGCTCGCTTGGCGCCCCATCCGCCCGAGAAGATGCCCGAACCACGAACGACGCCGTCGGGGTTGATGCCGTTGACCTTCACGCCGTGCTCGCCGAGCTCGACGGCCAGCAGTCGAACCTGGTGCGCCTGGTCGGCCTTGGTCGCGGAGTACGCGATGTTGTTGGGGCCGGCGAAGACCGAGTTCTTGCTCGAGATGTAGATGATGTCGCCGCCCATCTTCTGTTCGATGAGCACCTTGGCGGCGGCTTTCGAGACGAGGAACGAGCCCTTGGCCATGACATTGTGCTGCAGATCCCAGTCGCCCTCGGTGGTGTCGAGCAGAGGCTTCGACAGCGAGAGTCCGGCGTTGTTCACCACGAGGTCGAGGCCGCCGAAGGCGAGGACGGCGGCGTCGACAGCGGCCTGGATGTCGTCTGCGTTGGTCACGTCGGCCTGCACGCCGATGGCGACGTCGGTCGATCCGAGCTGCGCGGCGGCATCCTGGGCCTTCTCGAGATCGAGGTCGGCGATCACGACGCACGCGCCGTCTTTCGCGAGGCGGGTCGCGATGGCCTTGCCGATTCCGGATGCGGCACCGGTAACGAGTGCGACGCGGGTCGCGTGCGACTTCGGCTTGGGCAGCCGCTGCAGCTTCGCCTCCTCGAGGGCCCAGTACTCGATCGCGAACTTCTCGCTCTCTTCGATGGGGGCGTAGCTCGACAGCGACTCGGCGCCGCGCATCACGTTGATGGCGTTGATGTAGAACTCGCCGGCCACGCGAGCGGTCTGCTTGTTCGCGCCGTAGCTGAACATTCCCACGCCCGGAACGAGGACGATCGCCGGGTCTGCCCCGCGGATGGCGGGCGACTCGGCGGTGGCGTGTCGGTCGTAGTACGCCTGGTAGTCGGCGCGGTACTCCGCGTGCAGTTCGACGAGGCGGGCGATCGACTCCTCGATGGATGCGTCGGAGGGCAGGTCGAGGATCAGCGGCTTGACCTTGGTGCGCAGAAAATGGTCGGGGCAGCTCGTGCCCAGCGCGGCGAGGCGCGGCGCCTCGCTCGATGAGAGGAAGTCGAGCACGACGTCGGCGTCGGTGAAGCTGCCGACCTTGGGGGCGTCGGCGGAGGCGATTCCGCGAAGAGTGGCGGCGAGGGCTGCGGCCTTGGCTCGTCTTTCGGCTGCGGCGAGCGGGGCGAAGCCGGAGCGCGCGGGGCCGAAGGGCTCGGCCTTTCCGTGCTCGGCGATGTAGGCGGCGGCGGTGTCGATGATCCAGAGGCTGTTCGCCTCGGTCTCGTCGCTCGTGTCGCCCCACGCGGTGATGCCATGGCCACCGAGGATGCAGCCGATCGCATCCGGATTCTGCCGCTTGATCTCGGCGATGTCGAGGCCGAGCTGGAAGCCGGGGCGGCGCCACGGAACCCACACGACCTTGTCGCCGAAGATCTTCGTGGTCAGCTCTTCGCCGTCGGTAGCCGTCGCGATCGCGATGCCCGAGTCGGGGTGCAGGTGGTCGACGTGGGCGGCGTCGACGAGCCCGTGCATGGCGGTGTCGATCGAGGGGGCAGCGCCTCCCTTGCCGAACAGGGTGTGGTCGAAGGCCGCGACCATCTCGTCTTCGCGCTCGACGCCGGGGTAGACGTTCGCGAGCGAGCGCAGGCGATCGACGCGCAGAACGGCGAGGCCCTTCTCGGTGAGCGTGCCGAGGTCGCCGCCCGATCCCTTGACCCACATGAGCTCGACCTGCTCGCCGGTGACCGGGTCGGTGGCGAAGCCCTTGGCCGACGTGTTTCCGCCCGCGTAGTTGGTGTTCTTCGGGTCTTGTCCGAGTCGGTTGGAGCGGGCGATGAGCTCGGCTGCGGCGACGGGGGTCTCGGGGGAAGTCATGGGCGCTCCAATGCACGGGGTTTGTTGCGTTTTGTTAGATATTACAAAATCTAACGGGCAAGCACAACGAGTGAGCTTCCCGAGGCTGCCGAAGCGCCTGGGGTGAGTCAGAGCAGTTCGACGAGATCCCGGTAGGGGTCGAGCGCCGTGTCAAGCGGGTCGAGCTCGGTCACGAGGATTCCGATCTCGTGCCACGCGAAGCCCACCGCAAGGGCCTGCTGGCCCAGCTTCGACGAGTCGACGAGCAGAACGATCTCGCGGGAGCGTTCCGCGAAGGCGCGCTTCACCTGGCTCTCTGCGAGCGACACTTCGGAACTGCCGTTGTCTGCGTCGAGGGAATAGGCCGACGCGAAGAATCGGCTGTACAGCATGGCGTGAGCGGCTTGGCAGGCGATGAGCCCGACGAAGCTGCCGGTGCGGTCGTCGAGCTCGCCTCCGATGAGGATGGGTGACAGGTCTTTATTCGCGTTGAGAGCCGCGAAGTTCTCGTAGCTGTTGGTGGCGACGGTCAGCGGGCCGGTCGGCGAGAGATGGGCGGCAAGGCCTCCGGCGGTGGTGGATGCGTCGACCGCAACGGAACCGGCGCCGGGGAGGAGAGAGGAGGCCTTCTCGGCGATGCGCGTCTTCGCGGCACGCCCCGTGCTGTGCCGCTCGCTGAACGGCCTGGCGCCGGAGACGGGAACGGCTCCGCCGCGCACCCGCCGCAGCAGTCCCTCGGCATCCAGTTCGTCGAGATCTCGGCGCACGGTCATCACGCTGACGCCGAGCTGCTCCGCAGCGGCCTCAAGGCGGATGCCGCCGTTCGCACGCAGTGTCTCGAGCAGGATCTCGCGTCGGGCCTGGGCGCCGAAGCTGCGCAATGTCGCCATGCCTGCCCCCGTTATCGTGAAGTGAACAAGAACCTAACATAATCTAACAGCGCGCTAGTATGGCGCCCGTGCTGATCCGCGATGGCTTCCCCGGTCAGAGGTTGCGCGTGCTCCCGAGGCCGCGGGTCGTCGAGGCGCTTGCCGAGCCGATCACCGATCGGCTGTTGGTGACGGATGCCGGGCACTTTCCGCACGCGGCGGCCCACGGCCGGTCACGCCCTCGCGGCGCCGACGAGGTCGTCGTCATCCTCTGCACCGATGGAACCGGGCATGTCGAACTCCGAGGGCAGAGACTCGGTGTCTCACCCGGTGACGTCGTCGTGATTCCCGCCGGGATTCCGCACAGATATCGCGCCGACCCGCTCGATCCCTGGACGATCTGGTGGATGCACGTCGTCGGTCTCGACAGCGACGCGTTCGTCGCGGCGATCGCCGGCTCGTCGGCGGATTGCTCGCCGGTGATGCCGGCCCACGATCCCTACGCCGTGCGAGGCGCGCTCGAGCACGTCTTGGTGTCTCTTGAGCGCGACGATACCGTCGCCAGTCTCCGCTCCGCATCCGGTGCCGCTTGGGGTGTACTCGCGCAACTCGCGGCCGACCGCGCTCGCGGAACCTCCGAGGCGGGCGATCCGATTCTCGCCGTGCAGGACTATCTGCGCGAGAACCTCGACAGCACGGCGAGTGTGGCGGAGCTCGCCACGATGGCGGGGTTCAGCGACTCGCACTTCTCGGCACGGTTTAGGCAGGCGTCGGGAACCAGCGTGGTCGAGTATCGCAAGCGTCTTCGGAGTGCGCGTGCGCGTGAGCTGCTGATCACGACGAACGCGTCGGTCGCCGAGATCGCCAATGCGGTGGGCTACGACGACCCCTTCTACTTCTCGCGTCACTTCCGCGCGATCAACGGCGCGAGCCCCAGTCAGTACCGGGCGGCGTTCCAGGATCGCTGACGCGCATCGGGCGATCCCCACGATGCAAGACGACACGAGTCAGAGAATCGTCTAGGTGATTGCGTCGATTTGTGCTCAATCCACGGGCGGCCCCAGTCATATCGTTTAGGTGCGGCACGACCGTCGGCATGGCCGACCCGCTTCCGCCAGCACCGCACAGGTCACCCTCCGGCTCCGTTGCCGGCCAGTCAAAGAAGATGAGGAAATCACGGATGAACAGTCACACAGCAACGCGCTCGTGGAAGCGGATTGCGCTAGTCGGGGCCGCCGCCGCCGTGCTGGCCCTCACCGCATGCACCTCGGGCATGGAATCGAGCGACACGTCGACGGGCGCAGCCGCTGGCCCGAAAGACGGACCGCTCACCATCGCCTTCCTTCAGAAGCAGGGCGACCAGCAGTACTTCATCGACGAGGCGAACGGAGCGAAGGAGGCGGCGAAGGCCGATGGCGACATCAGCATCAACGTCGTCGACCTCGGCACCGATTCGAACAAGGCGATCTCCGAGGTCGAGGCCGCCATCGCACAGAAGGTCGACGGCATCATCATCGTCGTACCCGACCAGCAGATCGGCCCGCAGGTCATGCAGCTCGCCAAAGAGGCGGGCATCCCGATCATGGCTGCAGACGACACGATCGAGGACGCATCCGGCACAGCCGCTCCGTTCTCGGGCTTCGACGGCACGTCGATGGGCGAGAAGGTCGGCGCCGAAGCGGCCCGTCTCTACACGGAGGCAGGCTGGACGGCAGCAGACACCCGCATCCTCTCGGCCTACAAAGAAGACCTCTCCGTCTGCACCCAGCGCGTCGACGGCGCGGCCAGCGCCTTCGCCGAAGCGGTCGCCGACGGTCCCGAGATCATCGACATCGGAACCGACAACTCGGCCACGGATGCTCAGGACAAGGCGGGTGCCGTGATCACGGCCAACGCCGGCGTGAAGAACTGGGTGGTCTGGGGTTGCAACGACGAGAGTGAGACGGGTGTCGTCACGGCCCTGCAGAACTCGGGCGTCTCGCCCAACAACATCGTCGGGGTCGGCCTCGGTGCATACCTGACCTGCAAGGACTGGAACGCCGGACAGGAGACGGGCAACAAGTCCGCCCTGTTCATCTCGGGAATCGAGGTCGGCAAGGCCGCGGCGACGTCGATGATCGATCTGCTGCGCAATGGAACCGCCCTGCCCCCGGTCTCGATCGCCAACACCGAGATCGTGGATGCCACGAACTGGGAAGCCAAGGGCGTCGTCTGCACCTAGCAGCGAATCGAGGCGAGGGCGCCACACACTCTGTCGCCCTCGCCTCGGATCGCCGCCCATTCGGCCAGCAACAACAAAGGACATGCAATGACGCACGAACCCATCGCTCTCCGCGCGACAGGCATCACCAAGAGCTTCGGCCCCGTTCGCGCTCTGCGAGGAGTCGAACTCGAGCTGCGCAGCGGCGAGGTCACGGCCCTGATGGGTGAGAACGGCGCCGGCAAGTCGACGCTGCTCAAGATCCTGAACGGCGACTTCCGGCCAGACGACGGTGTTCTCAGCATCGACGGCGTACCCACCGTCTTCGGCGATCCGGCCGACTCTCGCGCCGCCGGCCTGCGGGTCATCGCGCAGGAGCCGGAGATCATCGCCGCGGTCTCGGTGGCCGAGAACATCTTCGTGGGCAGTCTCGGGTCTGTCGCGTACAACCGCAAGGCGCTGCTTCGGCGCACGCGCGACGAACTCAAGCGCTGGGGTTTCGACCGCACGATCCGGGCGGAAGCGCTCGGTTCCGAGCTCTCGCCCGCCCAACGGCAGATCGTCGAGATCATGCGCGCGGTCGTGAGCAAACCCCGGATCATCTGCTTCGACGAGCCCACCTCCTCGCTGGGCGACGACGAGGTCACACTCTTGTTCGCTCTCATCCGCCAGCTGCAGGCCGAGGGCATCGCGGTCGCCTACGTATCGCACCGCATGGGCGAGATCTTCAAGCTCGCCGACCGCATCACCGTGCTTCGCGACGGTTCCTTCGTGGGCACGCAACTCGTCGGCGAGACGAATCACGACGAGCTGGTGCGCATGATGGTGGGCCGCGACCTCAGCCAGTTCTTCCACCGTGAGCCCGCACCCCTCGGCAAGACCGTTCTCGAGCTGCGCAACGTGGGCAACCAATACGTCGACGGCATCGACCTCACTGTCAGAGCCGGTGAGGTCGTCGGCATCGCCGGACTCGTGGGTGCAGGGCGCAGCGAGTTGATGAAGACGATCGCCGGCGACTATCCGATCGCGACCGGCGAGATCGTGGTCGACGACGACGTCTGGCGAATCCGGCAACCCGCCGACAGCATCCGGGCCGGCATCGGCTTCGCCCCAGAAGAACGCAAGGCCGAGGCCCTGCTGCTGCAGCGGTCGGTACGCGACAATGCGGCACTCGTGGTGCTCCGCTCCCTGTCTCGCTGGATCTTCGTGAGCAGCCGGGCCGAACGCGCCCTCGCCAAGACCTACATCGATCGACTGCGCATCCGCACGCCATCAGCCGAACAGCTGGTGGGCAACCTCTCGGGTGGCAACCAGCAGAAGGTCGTGCTTGCCCGATGGCTCGCCACGACACCCAAGGTGCTCCTTCTCGACGAGCCCACTCGAGGCATCGACGTCGGAGCCAAATCCGAGATCTACGCGATCATCGACGAGCTCGCCCACCAGGGCGTGGCCGTGATCGTCGTCTCGAGCGAACTCCCGGAAGTGCTCGGAGTATCGGACCGCATCTACGTGATGGCGGCCGGTCGCATCTCCGGTGAGCTCACTCGTTCCGAAGCGAGCGAAGAACGCATTCTGGCCCTTGCGATGGACGAGGACGTCGCCGCATGAACACCGTCACCCGAAAGGACACCCCCGTGCTCTCTGCACAGACCGACACCCGACCACCCGCCCCGAAAGAGCCGGAGGTCGAACGCGTCTCCGCGTTCAGACGTGTCATCACGGCCGTCGGCGTGCAGAACATCTCGCTCATCTTCGCCATCGTGCTGGTGGTCGCCATCATCGGCATTCAGAACCCGCTCTTCTTCACCGTGCCCAACCTCAAGGTCATCGGCACGGCGATCGCGATCGTCGGGTTGCTCGCGGTGGTGCAGACCATCGTGATCATCCTGGGTGCGCTCGACATCTCGGTGGGATCGATAGCGGGCCTCGCCTCGGTGACGTCGGCCATGATCTTCACGTCGACGTCGTCGGCGGCGATGGGCGTTCTCGGAGCCGTCGCGATCGGCGTGGTCTGTGGGCTCGTCAACGGGTGCATCATCGTGTTCGGCCGGGTCAACCCCGTGATCGCCACGCTCGCCACGTTGGCCGCATTCAAGGGCATCGCCCAGCTCATCTCCGATGGTCGGGCGCAGGGCTACACCGGGGCAGACCCCTTCTTCGTCTTCCTCGCCCGAGGAACGCTGCTGGGCGTGCCGACGCTGATCCTCGTGCTCGTCCTGGTGGCCGTGCTCGCGCACGTCGTGCTGCGGTACACCACGATCGGTCGCAACATCTATGCCGTCGGAGGCAACAACATCGCGTCGCGACTCGGCGGCATCAACATCAACCGGTACATCATCGGCGTGTACATGGTGACGGGTGCGGTCGCTGCGATCGCCGGCATCCTGATCACTGCTCGCACGGGTTCGGGCCAGCCGATCTCGGGTTCCGAGGGTCTCGAGCTGCAGGCGATCACCGCCGCCGCTCTCGGAGGCGCGGCGCTCAAGGGCGGCAAGGGCGCGATCGCGGGCACCATCCTCGCCGTCATCCTGCTGGGCGTTCTCACGAACGGCATGACCCTCCTCGGCGTCAACACCTTCTGGCAGAACGTCGCGCAGGGCACCCTGCTCGTCGTGGCAGTGGTCATCCAGCAGCTGCGATCGGGCGAGCGACGCATCGGCATCCCCGGCTGATCCAGCTGCGTCTGAACCGCATCCCGAACCGCATCACCTCCGACTGCCGACATCGAATGAGGCGCACGAAATGACCGTCGAAACGACCATGCCCGCTGGCTCCGATCCGTCGCCCGAGCACCTGGGAGCGAAGATCATCCTCCCCGAGGCGCCGGATGCGCTGCGGCCCGAACTCGAGGCGGGCCGGCCCATCGCGTGGAGCGAGCCCCTCAGCATCCGCACGTACGAGACCGACGAACCCAGCGCGTACCCCATGTACCTCGACCGGAGGGTCTATCAGGGCTCGAGCGGCAAGGTCTATCCGATCCCATTCACCGAGCACGTCTCCGATGAGGCGCACGATCGGCAGTGGCAGGCCGTTCACCTCGAGAACGAGTACGTGAGACTCGTCGTCTTGCCAGAACTCGGCGGGCGCATCCACATCGGGTACGACAAGACCACCGGCTACGACTTCTTCTACCGCAACAACGTCATCAAGCCTGCTCTGGTCGGTCTGGCTGGCCCCTGGGTATCGGGCGGCGTGGAATTCAACTGGCCGCAACACCACCGGCCGGCCACGTACCTCCCCGTCGAAACGACGATCGAGTACGGCGACGACGGCTCCGTGACCGTCTGGTGCGCCGACCACGACCCGTTCACCCGCATGGCCGGGCAGCACGGGGTCCGGCTACGGCCGGGCAGCAGCGTCGTCGAGTTGGCGGTGCGGCTGCACAACCGAACGAGCGAACGCCAGACCTTCCTCTGGTGGGCGAACGTCGCGGCGCGAGTGAACGACGACTACCAGTCGTTCTTCCCCGACGACGTGCGATACGTCGCCGATCACGCCCGTCGGGCTCTCACCGCTTTTCCGGCGGCGGACCGCCCCTACTACGGTGTCGACTACGCCGCACTCGCCGAGGCAGCACCGGGTGCCGATCGAATCGATTTCTACCGCAACATCCCCGTGCCGACCTCCTACATGATCGTCGACTCGCAGCAGGACTTCTTCGGCGGCTACGACCACGCGGCAGGCGCGGGCTTCGTG
The DNA here is from genome assembly GCF_001423605.1 of Agreia sp. Leaf335. Lineage (NCBI taxonomy): Bacteria > Bacillati > Actinomycetota > Actinomycetes > Micrococcales > Microbacteriaceae > Agreia > Agreia sp. Leaf335. The sequence continues at coordinate 141,254 of NZ_LMOQ01000001.1, forward strand.
CATTGGGCGGAACGGCGGCTCTCACCCGGCAAAAAGCAGTGGACGTGGGGCAACGCAGCCTTCGGTCATGCGTGGGATGCGCAACTCACCGACGACGACGGCCCGTACGTCGAGCTCATGGCCGGTGTGTTCACCGACAACCAGCCCGATTTCAGCTGGCTCCTGCCCGGCGAGACGAAGGTCTTCACCCAGTACTGGTACCCGCTTCCCGCGATCGGGGCGGCCCACCAGGCGACGCCGGATGCGGCGGTGCACGTCGAGCGAGGCGCCCGGCCCTCGGCCAGTTTCGCCGTCACGACGCCGCAGGAAGGCGCGACGCTTCGGGTGAGCGACGGAGAGTCGATCACGGCGTCGAGAATCGCAGACCTCGCGCCCGGCACACCGGCGGTGATCGACTTCGATGCTCTGACCGATTCCACGGTGGTCGAACTCCTCGACGCATCGGGGCGGTCGCTCGTGCGGTGGTCGCAGACCGTCGTCACCGACGAGGAGCCGTGGGTTGCCGACGAACCGCTCCCGCCATCCGAGATCGAGACCGTCGAAGAGCTCTATCTCACGGGTCTGCACCTGAGTCAGTTCCGGCATCCCACACGCTCGCCGCTCGACTACTGGAACGCAGCACTCGAGCGCGATGACGGCGACGTGCGCACGAATCTGGCGCTCGCCGATCTCGAGTACCGAGCCGGCCAGTACTCGAGCGCCCTCGAGCGGGTCGACGTGGCGTTGGCCCGGTTGACCCGCCGCAATGCGAACCCGCAAGACACCGAGGCGTTCTACCTCGCCGGCCTGATCTCGCAGAGGCTCGGCCGTCTCGCCGAGGCCGAGGCCTACTTCGGCAAGGCCGGCTGGGACGGCACCTGGGCTGCGGGCGCCGGATACGAGCTCGCCGCGTCGCTCTCGCGTCGTGGTCGTAACCGCGCAGCACTTCGCGTACTGGATTCGTTGCGGTCGGTCGCGGCCCACGACAGTCGCCGTTGTGTGCTCGAAGCCATCGTTCTGCGCCGCGTCGGCGACACCGCGCACGCGGACTCTCTGCTGCGTGAGCAGCAAGTGCTCGAGCCGGTGAATCCGACCATCCGCACGCTTCTCGGAGGGGCCAATCTCACCGACCCCGGTCTCGCCTTCGACGTGGCTCTCGAACTGAGAGCCGCCGGCGACGTCGCCGGAGCACTCTCCGTTCTCGACCGTGTCGCCGCCTTGCCGGCCACAGCCGCGGGCAATCTGGTTCCGCTGGCTCACTACGTGGCGGCCGGGCTACTCGAAGAGAGCGGTCTGGCCGCCGATGCCGCCGAGCAGCGCAGACGGGCCAGACAGAGCGACCTGACCCGAGCGTTCCCCTACGGCCTCGATGCCCATGACGCGCTGGTCGCGTCGCTCCGGGTCGAGCCAGCGGATGCGACGGCCCGGTTCCTCCTCGGAATGCTGCTGTTCGCACACGGCCGGCGAGAGGATGCCCTCGACGAGTGGGAGTCCGCGATCGAACTGGGGCTGCAGCATCCGGTGCTGTTGCGCAACGCCGGCCTCGCCGCCTACAACGTCGCGCACGACGACGAGACGGCCTGGCGTCGCTACGAACAGGCGGTCGAGCTCGCCCCGCAGGACGCGCGGCTCCTCTTCGAGCAGGATCAACTGGCCGCCCGGCTCGGTCACCCCGCCGAGGAGAGGCTCGCCCGACTTCGAGCGCACCCCGATCTGGTGCTCAGTCGAGACGACTTCACAATCGAGTATGTCGGTCTGCTCGTGGCGGGCGGACTCGCCGGAGAGGCACTGGAGATCCTGCGCTCGCGCGAATTCCATCCGTGGGAGGGCGGCGAGGGCCAGGCCATCCGCGCCTGGGACTCGACGATCGCGGCGCTCGGCCTCGAACAGACAGAGCCACCCGCCAGCCTGGGCGAGGTGCGTGCCGAGTATCAGGCACCCCAGGCCGTTCGGGAAGACGGCGTGACCGACTACTTCGCGACCAGCCATCCCGAGCTGCTGCTCTTCGCGCGGGAGTAGTCGGCCAGCTCGTCGATCGTCTCGATCGGTCGCCGCTTAGGGAGAGGTCCGTTTCGCACTGGCAGGGTGCTGGTGGTGCGGGAGGGCGGCCGAGACGAGGTGCTCGACCGTCGGGGGCGAGGCGGAGAGCTTGCGTGCCGCCTCGACGATCTTGGTGTCGTAGCCGGTCGTGCGGTTGTGGTGCTGGCTGAGATGCTCCTGCCACGAGCCGACGTGGAATGCCTCGACGAGGAAGCCGGGACGCTCGCGGTCGTCGTAGACATCCCACGATCGGGCTCCCGTGCGGCGCCTGCTCTGTTCGAGCGTGCGCATCGCGGCGAGGAATGCCGCCCGATCGCGATCGGCTATCTCGTAACGCACGATGACCAGCGTGGCGCCGGCCGGGTCGAGCATGTGATCGCGGGCGGGAACCGTGGGCGCAGCCGCGGCTGCAGCCGCCTCGTCGGGACTCGCGTCGTCATCGCCAGGCAGCGGCGTAGCCACCGGCGGAATGTCGGTGATGGGCATCGGCAACAAAGCGCGGCTCTTGTCGGCGGTGGGGTGCAGGGGCCAGATGAGCAGCATGGCTGCGCCGATGACCACCAGGATTCCCGCGACGGCCATGGTGTGCGCGGTACCGAAGACACCACCGAGTGCACCCGTGATCGCGGCGCCGAAGGCCGTTCCCCCGAAGAGCACGAGTTGATAGACCGAGAGTCCTCGGGTGCGCACCCAACCGGGCAGGAAGGCTTGAACGGTGCCGTTCAGGGTGGCGATCACGCCGATCCACGACAGGCCCACCAGTACGAGCACCGGAAGGGTGATCCAGAGCGTCTGCGACAGCGCCGTCGCCGCGATTCCGATGCCGTAAGCGGCGCTCGTCGCGATGATGAGCCGGTTGGTGCCCAGGGCTGCCCGCGCTTTGGGAATGATGAACGCGCCGCCGATGGATCCGACTCCGAGGGCGGCCAGCAGTATTCCGTAACCGTTGGAGTCGAGCGCGAGCCGATTGCTGGCGAGCACGGGCAGAAGGGCCCAGAGCGCGTTGGCGGGCATGATGAAGATGAGCAGCTGAAAGTAGATGCGACGAACGACGGCGGCGTGCAACACGTATCGCAGGCCGGCTCGGGTCGCCGACATGAATGGCTCCCGGTCTGCGGTCGGCGGCGTGTAGCCCTTGAACAGGATCAGCACGAGAAGCAGTCCGGCGAAGCTCAGGGCGTTGAGGGCGAAGACGAAGGGGATGCCCCACGATCCGATCACCACACCGGCGATCGCCGGTCCGATGGCTCGGGCGACGTTGACGCCGATCGACGAGAGAGATGCAGCATCCCCCACGAGAGGCTTCGGTACGACACCGGGGACGAACGCCTGGTACGCGGGTAGTTGGACGGCCGATGCGACTCCGAGCGCGAAGGTGAAGGCCAGCAGTAACGTCGGCGTCATGGCTCCGACGGCCGTGAGAACGGCGAGCCCCGCCGCTACCAGGGCCTGAGCCGACTGCACGCCGATGAGCAGATGCCGCTTGTTCGCGAACTCGCCGAGCACCCCTGCCGGGATGCCGAACAACAGCACGGGCGCGGCGGAGGCCGTCGAGACCAGCGCGATGATGGCGGGCGAGGCGTGGTCCTCGACGAGAAACCATTGGGCGCCGACCGTCTGCATCCAGCCGCCGATGTTGCTGACGACGTCGGCGATCCACAGCCACCGGAAGATCGTGACCGCGAGCGGTGCCAGCGGCCCCGTCGGTCTGGATACGGCTGGCGCCACGCTCATCCCGCGGGCCCGGGCGCCGCCGTCGTCGCTTCGATCTCTTCGCGGACGCAGAAGAGGTTGCCGAACGGGTCGATGAGCTGGCAGAGCCTCTCGCCGGTGAACACGGTCTTCGGCCCACGATGCACGACGGCGCCATGACTCGTCCACTCCGCGACGAACGCGTCGACGCTGTCGACGGTCCAGTAGGCGGCGACCCCGGAAGGGCCGGAGCTGTCGTACTCGTCGGCGCGATGGATGGTCAGGCGAACCCCGTTGACGAGGAAGGTCACCAGTTGACCGGCCTCTACGGCAGGCTTTGCGCCGAGCCGTTCCGAGTACCAGGGCACGGCCTTCTCGAAGTCATCGACGAAGTAGAAGACGTTTCCGACTCCGCTCAGCGAGCTGCTCATCGCAGCACGTCTGCGAGGAACGCGAGCGAACCGTGCAGAGCCTGCGGCAGGTAGCCCTCAGCATGATGGGTTCCAGGAACCAGCTGCAGCGTGCTGGCGACTCCGGCCGACGACAGGGCGTTCTGCAGCCCGGCGGCATCCGACACCGGCACGAACTCGGCGAGCGAATTGGCCAGATACACGGGCCCGGTCTTGCTGGTCACCCGCGCCGTGGTGGATGCCCCGGCCAGGGCCGAGCGGTCGCCGCCGACTTCCTGAAGGATCACCCAACGGAGGAAGGCGTCGTCGCGGCCCGTCTGGTTGATGTCGGCGCTGCGCATGGCGTCGAGATCCTGCGTCGTCGGCTCGGCGGCCGTCGCGTCGGTCGCCGCGATGATGCCCGCCAGGTCGAAGATTCCTGACCAGCTCACGGCGGGGCATCCGGTCTCTATCGCGGCCTCGACCACCAGGTTGCCGCCCGCCGAGCCGCCGAAGAACGCCACGCGCCCGCGATCGAAAGCGTGCTCCGAGGCGCGCGCCCACTCGGCGGCCGCGAGCACATCCTCGCGGCCCGCAGGAAAGACGTTGTCGGGTGCGAGTCGATAGTTGGGCACGAAAACCAGGTAGCCGGCCTCGACGAGGAGCGATGCCAGCACCTTCTCCTTGCTCTTGTTGCCGCGAAACCATCCGCCGCCGTGCACGAGGATGATCGCCGCGCGAGTCGCGTCATCCGTTCGCTCGGCGTCTTCGTAGATGTCGAGCAGATGCATCGGGTCTGAATCCGTGCCGTAGGGAACATCGAGGGTGATGAGGGGAGCGGTCATGAGCGTCCTTCTTTCGGCTGATCAGTACTGCGTTTCTTACGGGCCGGGTTGGAACGCCTCGACACTATGACGAAGAAAAGAAAGCAGGCTAGTACTGCTGGGATCAGGAACGCGCGCTCGATTAATGCGACGGCCCGGCCGCGCCGAAGACGGCGGGCGGCACCGCCACCGCGCTGGAGCGAAAAGCTACTTGAGAGCCGAGCGCCGGGCCGAGACCAGCAGCACCACGCCGTAGCCGAAGGCCCATCCACCGACCCAGGTGAAGGCATGCAGCCAGCTGGGGCCGCCGTTCATATCCCAGATCAGTCCGCCCGCGAGAAACGCGATGCCCATGACCATGAGGGTCACGGCGATGCTGCGGAGTGTGTTGGTCGAGAGTCCCAGACCTGTTTCGTTGCGCATGACTTCCCCCGTCTACGATTCGAATCTGGTCACGATCATAGAAGACGCTCGGCACGGAACGGGTGGCCCAAGGCAGCATGATTGTGAGATGACGTGGCGACAGCGACTCACCCGGCTGGGCAAGCCGTTGGTTGCTTCTCTCGCCCGTGTCGTGCGGGGAGACGCTGAGGGCGGAGCGCTCCCGCCCGAGCCCTCGGAGGCCGAACTCGCCCGGAGAACCGAAGCCGACAGATCGACGGTTCCGACGTGGGGGATTCACCCGTCGCAGATTCCTCCCCGAGTGGAGCTGCTGCGCGGGCGCTCATCGATCGAACTCAGAAACCGCAGGCGAGGCGTCGCACGACATGTCCTTATCGGCTACGTGATCGTGGTGGCGTTCTCGTTTCTCACCCGCGATGACAAGACTGCAGTCGCCCTCGTCGCGGTGGTCGCCCTCGTAGCAGGCGCCGTCGTCTTCGGTAGGGCCCGGAGTGAATGGACCACGCGCTCGAGACAGGAGCATGCGGCAGGCTACACGGTCTGGCGCGAGGGAGAAGTGCGAAGACCCCAGGTGGATCCCGAGACAGGCTTCGAGATCCGCCCTGCCGGGGCACCGCAACTCACCAAGCGCGAAGAGGCCGAGGCGCTCACGCGCGTGCGCGACATCGCCCGCCACCTCGAGAGGTGGCGCTGGCGATAGAGTCGGCGAGCGGTGACATCTGCGTGGTGCGGCCGAGCCGTCCGGCCATAATGAGGCATGCCCCGGCAAGCACGATTCCCCATGGCGCCTCAACTCACGCGGGTCGTCGCGGGCCTCGCGCGCGCGATGAGGGGTCGGCCCCACGACGAGGCTGCCGTGCCCGTACTGGGCCACGGGGTCACGAGCAACCGCATCTGGAGCAGCGTCGACCCCGCTGAAGCGGACCAGACCGTGTGGGGCCGATCCGTCTCTGAGCCGTGGGGCACGAGGCCGGATCCGCCGGGCGAATTCGTCATCGACGTCAAGCGCGACCCGCGGACCGTTGACGGCCTCGCAGCGCTCGGCTTCGGCGACGAGGCCAGAAGGCTGGCCGATCCGTTCAGGCTCGTGGTGAACCGAAGCGGACTGTTCTTCTATTCATACGGAGACAGGAAGGTGTTGGATCTGTGGATCAAGTGGTCGACCCTGACCGGCCTTGCCCCGACCGTCGTTCGAAGCACAAACGTGTTTTTCGGACCCACAGACGGCATCCACGCGATCGCCGTCACGGGCGTCAGCGATGACGGCACCGAGGTGACGTTCCCGCTCCTCGCCCGTAAGCCGGGCAGCGGCTTCGGTGCTGCGATCGATCTGAGCTCGGTTCGAGCGCAACAAGAGTTCATCGACCGCATGGACCGCTTTTATCGCGACAGACCGACCGTCAGCGATTCGTGACCCGGTAGGCGTCGTGCACTGTCGTGCGCGGTGCGCAGCCGCCTAGTGTCCGACGGGCATCGCGTCGTGCGCGCCCTCGGGCTGCGCGGGCGCCTTCACGAAGAACGAGATCACGATTGCTGCGAGCGAGATGAACGCTCCGTACATGATGGCCGCGTGGATGCCGCCGGCCGTGTCGACCGCGCTCGGGGTGCCGCCGCCCGACAGCGCGATCGCCTGGGCCGACATGACCGAGACGAACAGCGCGGTTCCGGCCGCGCCGGCGAGCTGCTGCACCGTGCCCACCACGGCGCTGCCGTGGGAGTAGAGCTTCGGAGTCAGCGAGGCGAGTCCGGCGGTGAACAGCGGGGTGAAGAGCAGCGCGAGACCCAGGCTCATGGTGACGTGGGCGGCGAGCACCCAGCCCCACGCGGTGGTGGCGGTGAACAGGGTCATGCCCCAGAAGGCCGCGCTCACGATGATGGAGCCGGGGATCAGCAGCACGCGCGGGCCGAAGCGGTCGTAGATGCGACCGACGAACGGGGCCAGAACGCCCATCAGCAGTCCGCCGGGAAGCAGCAGGAGTCCGGTGGAGAGCGTGTTGAGCCCGAGAACGTTCTGCGTGTACAGCGGCAGGATGATGAGCGTGCCGAAGAGGGCCATCATGCTGATCGCGAGCATGGCGATGGCCACCGAGAACGTCGACGAGCGGAAGACGCGGAGGTCGAGCAGCGCCTTCTCGCGGCGGGCCAGCATGACCTGACGAAGAATGAACGCGGCCAGAGCCACGATGCCTACGGCCAGCGGCAGCCAGCTGGGCATGCCGCCCTCTGTCGCTCCGTGACCGCCGATCGAGCTGAGACCGTAGACGAGGCCGCCGAAGGCGAAGGCCGAGAGGATCACCGAGAAGACGTCGATGGGAGCCTTGCGCGGCTCGGTGACGTTGGGGATCTTGAGGAAGCCGAGCACCAGCGAACCGAGGGCGATGGGCAGAACGATCCAGAACATCCAGCGCCAGTCGAGAACGCTGAGGATGAGGCCCGAGATCGTGGGGCCGATGGCGGGCGCGACCGAGATGACGATCGAGATGTTGCCCATGGTGCGGCCGCGGGTGGCCGGCGGCACGAGGTTGAGCACCGTGGTCATGAGAAGCGGCATCATGATGGCCGTACCGCTGGCCTGGATGACACGGCCCGCGAGCAGGATCTCGAAGCCGGGCGCCATCGCCGAGATGAACGTGCCCGCGCTGAAGAGCGCCATAGCGGCGAGGAAGACCGGGCGCGTGTTGAAGCGCTGCAGCAGGAAGCCGGTGATCGGAATGACCACGGCCATCGTGAGCATGAATGCGGTCGTCAGCCACTGGGCCGCCTCTGCGGCGATGTCGAGGTCTTTCATGAGCACGGGCAGGGCCACGCTCATGATCGTCTCGTTGAGAATCACGACGAACGCCGAGACGAGCAGCAGCGAGATGACGAGACGGTTGCGCCCGGCCAGTGCGGGGTCGGATGCCCATGGCGACGCGGGTGCGTCGTTCTGGGCGGGGGCAGGCACGGAGTCCGTGGGCGGGGCAAGACGATCAGTCACGAGAACTCCAGGGCTGAGAAGAGAAGAAAAGGGAAGCGCCAGCGATGGCTCACGGAATTCGCTTCGTCGGGAGAACCTGTGACCACTCTGCTCTATTCCCCCGACACTCAAAAGAGTCCTGGCGCACGAACGCGCCAGTTCGGGGCATCCGCGCCTGGTCGAGCGGCAGCGGATGCGCCGAACCGGCGCGAATACGGTTGGCGGGGCGGGTCGCTACGCGCCCCAGCTGGCCTGGGCCCCTACGCGCTCGGCCGAGATCTTCTCCTGGTAGCCGGATGCCTGGAACGCGGCGATCGGGTCGGCCGGCAGACCGCGAGACTCGCGCCATTCGGCCAGCGGACCGCGGACATCCGTGTAGAAGGCGTCCATGAGCACGGCGTTGGCGCCGAGCACATCGTTCGACTCCTGAGCTGCGGCGAGGGCCGCGCGGTCGACCAGCAGCGCGCGCGCCGTCATCTCCTGCACGTTGAGCACCGAGCGCATCTGGCCGGCGATCTTGGCCTCGATGTTGTGGCACTGGTCGAGCATGAATGCCACGACAGAGTCTGGTCCGAAGCCGCCTCCGCGGATGACCTCGTAGAGGATGCGGAACAGCTGGAACGGATCGGCCGCCCCCACGATCAGGTCGTCGTCGGCGTAGAAGCGCGAGTTGAAGTCGAACGAGCCGAGCTTTCCGAGGCGCAGCAGCTGGGCGACGATGAACTCGATGTTGGTGCCCGGTGCATGGTGCCCGGTGTCGAGGCAGACGAGCGCTCGTTCACCGAGGGCCGAGACCTGGGCGTACGAGGTTCCCCAGTCGGGAACATCGGTGTGATAGAACGCCGGCTCGAAGAACTTGTACTCGAGCACCAGCCGCTGCTCGACGCCTATGCGGTCGTAAATGGTCTGCAGCGACTCGGCGAGACGGTCCTGGCGACCACGGATGTCGTCTTGTCCCGGGTAATTCGTGCCGTCGGCGAGCCAGATCTTGAGGTCTTTCGAGCCCGTCGCATCCATGATGTCGATGCACTCGAAGTGATGGTCGATGGCCTTCTGTCGCACGACGGGGTTCGACGAGGTGAGCGAGCCGAACTTGTAGTCCTCGTCTTGGAACGTGTTCGAGTTCACCGTGCCGAGCTCGACACCGAGGTCGTTCGCGTAGGCGCCGAGAGCGGCGTAGTCGTCGACCTTGTCCCACGGGATGTGGATGGCCACCTTGGGTGACAGGCCCGTGTACTTGTTCACCTGCGCGGCGTCGGCGATCTTCTCTTCGGGGTTGCGAGCCGTGCCCGGGGTTCCGAAGACGCGGAACCGCGTGCCCGAGTTGCCGAACGCCCACGACGGCAGTTCGATGGACTGCCCCTCGAGCTGAGTGGCGATGTCGCTGAATTGCACCATGAGATATTCCGTTCCTCTTTGAATCGATTCAACATGGACAAGACTAGGATACAATGAACGGATTCACAAGACCGCCATGCTCGCCCATAGGGTGGGTTCCATGTCGGCGTCGAGTGTTCGGGATGTGGCCCTGCGGGCGGGCGTCTCCGTCGGCACGGTGTCGAACGTCTTGAACCACCCTGAGAAGGTCTCTCCGGAGACCGTCGAGCGCGTTCAGCGGGCGATCGACGAACTCGGTTTCATACGCAACGACGCCGCACGGCAGCTGCGCAACGGCCGTAGCCGCACGATCGGCATGGTGGTTCTCGACGTGCGAAACCCGTTCTTCACCGACCTCGCTCGTGGAGCCGAAGACGAGGCCGCAGGCTCCGGTCTCACGGTGACCCTCGGCAACAGCGACGAGAACCCCGCGCGCGAGGCCACCTACCTCGACCTGTTCGAGCAGCAGCGGGTCTACGGGATCGTCATCTCGGCCTACGCCGACATCACTGAACGGCTCGCCCGGCTCAAGCAGCGCGGCATCCCCGCCGTGCTCGTCGACCGGTCGAGCCCAGCGGGTGCCTTCAGTTCAGTGTCGGTCGACGACCTCGCCGGCGGAAGGCTCGCGGTCGAGCATCTCATCTCGTTGGGTCGAACTCGGCTCGCTTTCGTTGGTGGGCCCATGGGCATCCGCCAGGTGGCCGATCGACTCGACGGCGCTCGCGCGGCCGTTGCGGCGCATCCGGATGTCTCGCTCGAGGTCATCGAGATCGACGCGTTGAGCGTGTTGGCGGGCCGGGCGGCCGGAGCCGACATCGTCGGGCGCTCGTCGGGGGAGAGGCCCGACGCGATCTTCGCGGCGAACGACCTGGTGTCGATGGGACTGATGCAGGCGTTCGCGATGCAGGGGGCCGACGTGGCCGTTCCCGGGCAGATCGCACTCATCGGGTACGACGACATCGACTTCGCCAGCGCGGCCGTTGTTCCGTTGTCGTCGATTCGTCAGCCGAGCGCGCTGATCGGGAAAACCGCGGTCGAGATTCTGCTCGCCGAAGCTCAGGACTCAACCTCGCCGCCGCGGCACGTGGTCTTCCAGCCGGAGCTGGTGATCCGCGCGAGTACCGAGGGCTGAAGCAAGGCCGAGGCCCGAGAACGCGGCTACCGGTTGCCGCTCGCGGTCTCCAATGCGTTCGACGTGAAGTCGTGGGTTCCCGATCCCACCTCTGTCGAGATCTCGCCCAGCACGATGTCCGCCCGAACACCCGGGGGCACCTCGACCGTCAGGGTCACGACGCCAGACGAGCTCCTTTTCCATGATGAGGATGCGCGTCCATACACGGTGTCGATCGAGACCGCAGCGGAGGTCAGGCCGCCCCCGATGATTGGGGCGATCCGCAGCCGGGCATACCCGGGCGCCGCGGGCGCAAGGCCGGCAATGCGCTCCTGCAGGAAGGCGGCGACGGCGCCGAAGGCGTAGTGATTGTGAGAGGCCTCGGGTTCCCCCTGCTTGTAGCCGTCCCAGGTCTCCCATGTGGTGGTCGCTCCGAGTTCGATGGCGTGCAGCCAGGATGGAGCGCTGGTACGGAGCAGAATCCGCAGAGCGACGTCGGCGTGCCCGGTGTCGACGAGCGTATCGAGCAGCATGGGTGTGCTCAGGAACCCGGTGGCGAGGTGGTCGCCAGCTTGCTCTACGAGTTCGGCGAGACGGGTGGCGGCTCGGTCGCGGTGGTGAGCTTCGAGCAGGTCGAATGCGAGGGCTCGGACGTAATCATCCTGCCGGTCGTCGCCGATGCGGCTTCCTCCTTCGGTCACGAAGGCGGCTCGCCAGGCCGTGCTCGCGCTGTCGGCGAGCTGTGTATAACGGCTGGAGTCCGCGTTCTCGCCCAGCACGTCGGCGATCTGAGACAGGAGCCGGGCGGAGTGCGCAAGATAGGCCGTCGCGACGCTGGTGCGTCGACCGAGAAAATTCCCTGGCATCTCTGACGCGAGCGATTCTCCGGGACGAAGCCACTCTCCCCAGTGATAGCCGGTGTCGACGATGTACCGCTCGAGGTGTCCGACACCACGCGTGAACCTGCGTCTCATCCCCCGCTTGCGTGCGGCCCGGAGTGCCATCTGGTCGACCCACGCCTTGGCACTGGCGTATTGGTCTCGAAGGACTGTGGTGTCGCCGTAGTACTGGTACAGCGTCCAGGGAAGCATCACGGCGACGTCGCCCCAACCGGCAGAGGTACGTGTGAAGCCCAGCGGATTGCGGCTGATTCCGGCCGCGGCCTCGGAGGGAATGAATGGAGGGACTGTGCCGTCCGGGTGCTGCTCGGCGGCGAGGTTGCGCAGGTATCGCCGGAGGTAGGCATCGGCGTCGACCAGTTGTACCGCTGTCGGTCCGAATACCTGGATGTCACCCGTCCAGCCGCTGCGCTCCCGGGTCGGGCAATCGGTCGGAGTGTCGGTGAAGTTCGAACGGAGCGACTGCACCACGTTCTGCCACAGCTGGTTCAGGCGACCGTCGGAGCTGTGAAACTCACTGACCGCAGGCAACGGCGTCGACAGGACGATGGCTTCCACATCTTCGGCCGAGATCGGCTCCGCTGGCCCATCGATGCAGAGGTAACGGAACCCTTTGATGGTGGCGCCAGGGGTGTAGTCGACTGGCTCGCTGCCCAGGATCGCCTCATCACGCTGGAACCAGTCCTTCTTCGAGGAGGCGCCGCCGAGGTAGCCGGTGGCGATCTCCCCGTTCGAGGAAAGCACCTCGCTGTACATCAGTCGCACAGTAGCGCCCTCTGGACCCGACAGTCTGACGCGTGCTACACCGGAGAGGTTCTGGCCGAAGTCGACCAGTTGCTTGCCCGATGGTGTCCGCGAGACGGTTCCGCGCCGTCGCCCGATCTGCTCGACGCGTTCGACGGATTCCGCGATCATCCTGCGGCGTTCGGGAAGGACCACGGCGCGAACCGTGCCTTCCGCTGGGCCATCAAGCCACGGCAGCTCGGGGAGCCGAAGATCGACGCGTTCGCCATCCTTCGGATCCGCGACTCGAACGCGTCCGTAGCTGGCGGTCCAACTCTCGTCGGTTGTCACGTTGACGGTGCTGCCGTCGGAGAGTTCGAGCTCCAGCTGCATCAGAGCTGCCAGCCGATCACCATAGCGGTTGGGTAGCGAGAACGCACCGAGTCGTCCCCTGAAGCGACCTTCCGAGACGATGATGCCCACGACGTTCGTGCCCGCGCGCAGCGCATCGGTCGTGTCGTAGACCTGGTACTCCGTGTAGTTGTGGAAGGGAGTCCATCGGGGGACGAGCGCGGTGCCCGTGACGTCGTGCTCGTTGACGAACAGGCGATACCAGCCGAGTGCACTGGTGTAGGCCCGAGCTCGCACGACATCGGCGGGGAGCTCGATCGTCGTCGACAGGTAGATGCTGCGGGGGTCCTTTTTGGCGGCGACCGGGTGGCTGATCCAACCGGCCCGCCAGTCGGTCGGATGGAGCAGACCGGTCTCGAACGAGGCGGTTGCCCAGTCACTCACTGTGCTATCGGGTCCATGTACCCGCACCCTCCAGTGGTATTCAGTGCGTGAGTGGAGGGCGCCGCCGGCATACGGCGCGCCGTATGGGGTCGTGCTCTCGACGAGGCCGCTCGTCCATGTGATGTCCCGGGGAAGGAAAGACGAGTCGACGGAGACTTCGATCTCGTACCCGAGTTGCGGCGGCGAATCGTTCGCGAGCGTCCACGCGAATTCCGGAGCCGCCGAGTCGAGGCCGAAGGGGGCGGGGCGCCGATCGACCGTGAGCGAATGCGGGGTCATGGAGAGTCCTTTCGACCGGATTAGTGGGAGGCGAGCGGGGCGGAGTGTTCTGCGCGGCCGATGGTGCCGGTTTCGGAGTCGAACTCGTCATGCCGGTCACGAGTGCGGAACACGATCCAGGCCCACCCCACGCCGATAGCGGAGCCGACTGTCAGGATGCCGAACAGCAGGGACGGTCCTCCGATGAGCAGAGTCGGAGTGATGCTCGCGAGTGCGGCTGCGGTGAATCGTTGGATGGCGATGATCGACCCCTGCGCCGTCGTGCGAAGGAGCGTGGGGAACTGTTCCTGTGCCCACACCCGCTGAATGCCCTCGAATGCGAAGGCCGACCCTACTCCCATGAGCAGAAGGCTGACGAGGTAGACGGGGACGCTCGCTCCGAAAACCGCGACCGCAAGCGGCGAGAGAACGAACGCGATGCCGCCGATCTGAAAATAGCGGAATCGAACGGGTTTGTCCGCGATTCTCATGAACCAGAGGTAGCCGATGATGCTCACCGGCAGCAGCGGAAGGGTGACAAGTGAAGCCTGGCTAATCGTCACGCCGCCGAAGTTGACGAGGATATAGGTGCCATAGCTGCCGATCGTGCTCGCGATCAGATTGGTCAGCGAAGCGAACATCACCAGTGCGAGGAAGACGGTTCCGTAAGGGCTCCGAAAGAGGATTTTGATACTGGTGCGCTCCGCGCGAACGATTCTCAGTCCAGCTCGTCGTTCCGCCTGGGCCGCGAGCCACGGTGCGGACTCGGGGATCGTCAGCCGTCCGAGAAGGATCAGCAGGCCGACCACGGCGATATGCGCGAAGAGGATCATCGGTGCCACTCTTCCCAGGTCGCCGACGAGGGTGCTGATGACGATGTTCGCGATGATTCCGGCCATCCACAGGAGGTTCGTGAACCCGATGAGACGGCCTCGATTGTGCTCGGTTGCCGCCTCTGAGATGGTCGAGAGCGAAACGGGCAGGTCTGCGCCGCTCGCGAATCCAAGCATGATCGCGCCGACGAGGATGACGGGGAACGATGAGGCGAACACCAGCACGACGGCTCCGGTGACGAGCGCGATCATCGTCGCGGTGAAGACGGGGCGGCGACCGAAGCGATCACCGAGCCGGCCGCCGACGAGGGCGCCGATGGCCATGGATGCCGTGAGTGCTCCACCAGCCAAACCGATCTGGAGCTCGTTCAGACCGAGGGTCTGCTGGAACACGACGATTGCCGTGGCAAAGCCGGTGATGGCGGCGGCATCGACGTATGAGGCCATGCCGGAGACGACGGCGACCCACCAGGGACGTGGGCCAGATGCGGGAGTGAGAGACACGGGACTTCTCCTTTGAAGAACGCGAGGTGAGGAATCGTCAGGCGACGAATGAAACGAATCAATTGGCCCCAGCGTCCCACTAAGTATGTTCGTGAGTCAAATACTTTTTCGAACGTTCTTTGTGTTTGAGCCCTATGCTGGGGGCGTCTGAGTCCCAGAGGAGTTACTGCCGGTGCCGAGAAGTAAGAACGCGCTGCCGCTGCATGCCCTTGCGGCCGAGCAGACCGCTCCCATCGCGGGAGCCCGCGTTCCGACGTTCCTGTCGGCGTTCCAGGCGATCGTGACATGGGGAACGTCGCGGTCGTACCGCGAGCAGCTCATGCGCGACAGCGGATTTCCGTATCCGAAAGACCTGCCGGCCTTCCTCGTGGTCAACCAGCTCGTCTATCGCGGACTCGCGACGCCCACGGCGCTGGCCGACGCGGTCGACACCACGCGGTCGAACATGAGCCGTGTCATCGACCGCCTCGAGAGTGCCGCCCTGGTCTTCCGTGCGCACGACCCACGAGATGCCCGCGGCACGGTCATCGGCCTGACGGCGTCCGGTCGAGATCTCGGCACACGCGTGCTTGATTGCATGCAGGATTTCGGGGAACTGGACGGATGGAGCGCGCAGGAGATCGAGATGCTCGAGCAGTTGACGATCAAGCTCGCAACGACGCTCGACGCGTTCCCCAATCATCCGCTCACGGTTACCGCGGGCGTCTCGTTCAGTCCGGCTGTCGTCGATCGCGAGCTATGACGTCACCGGTTCGACAACCGCTAGCGGAGGACCGCGGGGCTGCGCCGGGTTTTCCGGGCAGCCCCCTCGTCATTCCTTGCTGCTTATTACAGGAGGTCCAGCATCGTTGTCGCAGCAGCCTCGTCGCCAGAGAATGCCGCGGCTTCGATAATCACTGAGGGTGAGGCGGGAACGAACCCGTCGTCGGTCCACCGGTTGGTGGGGCGGGTTGAACCACTAACCGTGATGGTCTTGGTTTCGCCGACTTCGAGCCACACGGGCGTGAAGCCGACGAGGACGCGACGGGGGAAGTCGTTCGCGTCGATGACGGCGTAGAGCTGCACGACGTGTCGGCCGGGCCGATTGCCGGTGTTCGATACGGTGACCGTGGCATCGAAGTGCTCGTCGACCACAGGTGAGACGCCGACCGTGTCGATGCTGAATGTCGTGTACGACAGTCCAAAACCCAGCGGGAATGCGGCAGCGTTGCCGTCGCGGTCAAGGAGCCGTTGTCCGTGCCACCTGTCGTAGGTGATTTCGGTGGCGTCGATGTCGAGGAAAGGGAGATGGCTCTCGTCGCGAGGTATGGAGTACGGCAGTCTGCCGGTGGCGTCATGGTGGCCGAGGAGGACGTCCGCGAGGGCCGTTCCGCCCTCGGAGCCGTTGTACCAGCCCACAAGAACGGCCGGAACGTCTTCGCGCCACTCCTCGGTGATGACCGCGCCCGCGGTGACAATGACCACGACAGTGCGCGGGTTGGCTGCGGCGGTTGCACGGATGATGTCTGCATCGATGGTGCGCAAGCGCAGGGACCGGCGATCGCCGCCGATCGCCGTTCCCATCACGGTGCCGCCATCGCTGGCCGCCGACATGAGCGCGCTCAGATCTACTCCTTCGGGTGGCGGTGGGAAGAGGGCAAGGAGATTGGGGTCGGTCATGATGTCACCGAGGTACTCGCCTTCATCGGCGGAGGTGTATCCGACAACCACGATCGCAACGTCTGCGCTCGCGGCGGCGGTCGCAGCCGCGCTCGGGTCGTCGTCTTCCACGTAGTCGATGGCCACGCCCGGCAGTGCGGCGCGGATGCCTTCCAGTGGGGTCGTGACGTGTGGTGAATGCACGTTCGACGAGCCCTCGTCGCCCGTATTGGCCAAGCCGGCGAGGCGACCGATGACGGAGATCTGCCGCAGCGACGACGCATCGAGGGGAAGGAGGGGGCGGCCGTTCACATCGTCGTTCTTCAGGAGCACTGCCGCAGTGGCGGCAGCCTCTCGGGCGAGCGCGCGGTGCTCGTGAGAGAAGACCACATCGATCGAGGGCTCGTCGTCGAGCTCGCGTGCGTAGAACGCGAGCTGGGTGGCGAGGATGCGCCTGCCAGCGCGCTCGACATCGTCCCAGGATGCTCGCCCCTCGTCGAGGTCGGCCTCGAGGTGCTGGGCGCGCTGCTGCCGCAGTGGTTCCTCGACATCCAGACCGGCGTGGAGGGATTTGGCGGCATCGCGAAGTCCGAAGAGGAAGTCCGAGACGGTGACTCCCTGGAAGTCCCACTGGTCACGCAGGATGCCCTCCATCAAGACCTCGTTCTGCCCGGCCCACTCGCCATTGACGCTGTTGTAGGCGGTCATGATTCCATCGACGCCCTCTTCAACGGTGCGTCGGAAGTGCGGCAGGTAGACCTCGTGAAGTGCGGCGTCGTCGGCGGTGACGTCGAGGACGAACCGGCCGTTCTCCATCGAGTTCAACGCGAAGTGCTTCGACACTGCCATGGTGTGGTGGCGGATACCGCGCGTGAGGGCGCCGCCGAACTCGCCGAGCGCGTAGCTGTCCTCGCCGTACGTTTCCTGCGCTCGGCCCCATGCGGGGTGCCGAGGAAGATTGATGCAGACGCCTCCGAAGAAGTTGCCGCCTTGGGCGCGAACCTCGGCGCCGATCGCGATTCCGACGCGCTCCTCGAGGGCGAGATCCCAGGTGGCTCCACGGGCCATGGAAACCGGGAAGGCCGTGGAAGCGCCCATGACAGCACCTCGGGGTCCGTCGCTGAAGCGGAGGCCGGGGACACCGACTCGGTCCACGCGGCCCATGATGATGGGCTCTCGGTTGTATCCCTGGGCCAGTTCCGCCATGCCCGGCCAAAATTCCTGATCGCCGTCCAGTAGGCCCAGCTTCTCCTCCGGGGTCAACTGCGCAAGGAGGTCTGCGGCTTCGGACTGCGCGGTATTGCCAGCGCGTACGCGCTGAATCGCGTCATCGAACAAGGTGTGAGTGGTCGTCATCGACTTTCCTTAAACTCGACCTCCGTCAGCTCGGGTGCCGTGGAGGTATCTCTAGGATCGAAATCCTTACCCGCATCAGTGCGGGTAAGGAGATGGTAAACATATATCCGTGACTGCGCAAGGGGAGACGACGGGCGAGGCTGCGGCCGAGCGGCACTCACGGACCCGACTGGCGCCCGAGGTGCGCCGCGCCATGATCATCGAGCAAGCCACGACAGTGATCTCCGAGCGGGGCTTTAATGCCTTCACCCTGCTCGGCCTCGCTGAAGCATGCGGAATGACGCGACGCGGACTCGATCATTACTTCGCCTCGCGCGAAGAAATCCTTATCGCCGTTCTGCGTCACCGCGACGAAGTAGATGCAGCTTTCCTTGGCCTCGGTGAGAGAGAAATCTCCCTAGACCGCGAAGGCATGTGGCGCGCCTTGGATGAGGCCGTCCGTCGCAACGCGTCCCAGCGCGAGATCGTGCAGCTCTACACCGTTCTCGGTGCGGAATCGCTGAATCCGGAACACCCCGCCCACGGCTACTTTCTGGAACGTGCGCTGACCGCCAGAAAGGCCTTTGCCTCATCGATCGGCTCCTGGCACCCGAATCCAGAAAAGTTTGCCATCGAAGTGATTGCCGTCCTTGATGGGCTGCAGATCAGCTGGTTGCGAGAGCCGCACCTTGATCTGTTCGAGCTCTGGCGAAGTGCGGGAGCGCTGCTCGACCGGGACTCGACGGCGTAATTCTCACACCAGAGTCGCGGCTGGCCGCGCGCGCCGCGGGTCTGCTCGGCCGCGCGCTTTCGCGGGGCGCTGCTCGCCAGTTGTAGTCGATGCGTAGACCGGTTCGCGCGTCGCCGCTGCCACCACGTGAGGCCGAACGCTTGCGGATGTGACGCCCATGCCTCTAATATGCCGTTACCCGCATGCATGCGGGTAACGAAACCGCCACGCCGTGCGGTTTCTCCCGAATACGCATGAAGGACAACGATGTCTCACCCTAAGACTCCGCCCACGCCCCAATTTCGAGCCTCTGCCGCGGGGCCATCGGGGCCTCCTGCCTCTGTGCCTAGACGGGTGGGTGTCGCGTTGTTTCTTGGCGGCGCATTGTGGATCGGCCCATTCTTTGCCAACAACGCGGTGCTCTTGCCCGCCCGGCTCGAGCAGATAGCGCCCGACGACAAGGTTGCCCTGGTGGCCGTTCTGGCCATCACCGGTTCCATCGTCGCAATGCTCGCGAACATCTTCTTCGGCGCTTTCAGCGACCTCACTCGCAGCCGATTCGGTCGCCGCGCGCCGTGGATGATCGTCGGATCCGTCGGCGCATCCGCTTCTCTGTTCGCTCTGTCCGCGACTGACTCACCGACGCTTGTGATCGTCTGGTGGATGGTCTTCCAACTTTTCCTGAATGCGATCGCTGCGCCTCTGCTGGCAACTCTCGCTGACCGCATTCCCGCAGCCAAGAGAGGAACCTACTCGGCGGTGTACGGCGTGGGCGTCATCGTCGGTGTCTTCGGATCGCAGATCGCGGCGTCCGGCTTCACCACGAATCCTGTGTCAGGCATGGTTATCTTCGCCGTGATCGTGCTGCTGGCTGGGCCGCTGGTGGCGGTGATCGCGCCCGAACGATCCAACCGACACGACCCGCGGGAGCCGTTCAGCCTCTCGATGATCGGGCGCAACTTCCTCTTGCCGACCCGTGGAGCGCGCGACTACTACTTCGCTCTCAGCGGCAAGCTGCTTTTCGTCGTCGGCACGTATTCCATCACCGGGTACCAGCTCTTCATCCTCACCGACTACATGAAGCTGAGCCTCGCAGAGGCCGGCGGAACCATTGCGATCATGGGCCTGATCCAGCTCGGCACAGCGCTGGTGTTCGGCGCCATCTCGGGCCCGATCTCTGACCGTCTCGGCCGTCGCAAGCCGCTCGTCATCGGCTCCGCATTCGTCGTCGCGATCGCATCGCTCTTTCCGTTCTTCGTTGCCGAACCATGGGCGATGATCGTCTACGCCTTGCTGGCCGGAATCGGTTCGGGCGTCTACAACTCGGTTGACCAGGCTCTCAACACGGATGTGCTTCCCGACCCGGACAATGCGGCAAAAGACCTGGGGATCCTCAACATGGCCAACACCGGAGGTCAGATTCTCGGCCCGGGACTCACGTCAGGAATTGCGAGTCTCGCGGGCAGTTTCGGTCCTGTGTTTATCGTTGCGGCGATCTTCACCGGGGTGTCCGCACTCCTCATCCAGCCGATTCGGTCGACCCGATAGGCGTCAGCGTCTCTGTCTCGCGGCGATCAGTCGGTTTCGTTGAGCGAGTCCGACGGGTTCTGCTCGTCGAGCATCTCGTCGGCTTGCTCCTCGGAACCCTCGGCCTGAGACGGCTTGTTCGAAGCGGCGTCGTCAAACCGTGTCGTGGTTCTGAGGGTTCGGCTGGGTTTCTGCTGCTGACGACATGGTGCGTCCTTTCGTTAGGTGATTCTTGTTGTCGTGGGCGCTCAGACCGAGCGCCATTCGTTGCTGGTACCGACGCTAGAACCCCGCGCCGACAGCCGAATCGGGGGTTGCGCGATGGCGGCGAGATGCGGCACACACGAGTGAAGAGCACGCCCCGCCGCGATGAGCAAGGGGCTGACCGGACAGTCGTCGAAGGACCAGGCTGAGACGCATGAGCGACGACACCCAGACACCTGACCCATCCGCGGAGGCGCCCCGCGACGAGAAGCTCGCCGAACTCATCAAGGAGGTCGACGAGGATCCCGGCACCGAAGGAGCGTCGGAGATGTCCGACCGACTGCGTGATCAGACGGAGCAGTCCGAGTCGGAGAGCGAGAACCCGGGCGACGTCGTGGACTAGACCGGCCTCACCGAGAAGTCGCGCCCGCGATGATCTCTCGGGCGACGACATCCGGCGCGTTCTCGGGCAGCCAATGATTCTCAGCGAGTTCGACGAAACGGTAGCGGGCTGCGATGAACGGCCGCGTCAGCTCAGCAGCACGACGACCGAGGGCCTGGTCGCCGTTGCCCCAGATATATGTCGTCGGCACGAGCACCGTGCTATTTGGCGATGCCCTCTTGTCGGGCAGTGCGATTCCGCGGTACCAGTTGAGACCGCCCGTGAGACGGCGGGGCTCCGACATGAAAGAGCCGTACGAGGCGGCGACAGACGAGGTCAGCCCCATTCGCTCGAGCAACGAGGTGAGCCGACGGCGCAGGAGCCGTTCTGGAATCCAGGGGAGCTGGAAGACGAGCATGTAGAAAGAGCGCAACGCTTGCGCCGAGGTCACCAGCGAACGGGCGAGCGCGGCCGGATGCGGGGTCGACAGCACCGTGAGCCCGGTCAGCCCCGAGTGCTGGGCGGGCAGGTCCGACCAGAATCGAAAGGCGCCCGCCTCTTCGAGAACGTGCCGCGAGTACAGCACGCACCCCCCGACCGACGCGACCTTGTACGCCGCCCATCCGTGGCTCGACAGCGGGATGCGCCGGGCGATATGCGTGAGGTTCGCCGCGTTGTGCAGCGGCCAGCGGTCGAAGGCGGGCAACCCGCGCCGCACGCGCTCGGGCTCGACCTTCGCGCTCCACAACTCGAAGCCCGACTGCTGCTCGGGCCTTTCATCGTCGAGGTACGACAGCCCCTGCACCGCCTCGCCGACGAAGCCGCAGCCCAAGGTGTCGAGGGCGGAGCTCATCGTCTCGAGCTGGCCCGGCTCGAGCCACACATCGTCGTCGAGATAGAGCACCGCCGGGGCGCTCGAGCAGTCGAACAGATACTGGCGCTGCTCGGCCAGGCCCCGCCTCGGCAGATGCCGATGGACCTCAACGGTTCGACCCTGGGCTCGCAGCACGCGCACCATCGCCTCGACCGCAGGATGTGCCGTTCCGATGGCGTCGTCGGACTGATCGCTGATGATCACCCGGAACGGCGGATCGTCTTGGGCAGCGAGACCAGCAAGCGTCACCGCGAGTTCGGCCGGGCGCCCCACGGTCGGAATGAGGACGTCGATGTCGACCGGCGAACCGACCTTCGGGTCGGCCCACCGATCGGAGGTCAGCCGACTCGGCGTTCAGCCACCCGAGACGGCGCTGCTCACGGCTGTCGGTCCGTCGAACTCGTCTTGGTCGACGCTCTCCAGCGCCTCGACCACGTGGTCGGGCGCCCCTTGATTGCGGGCGGTGTCGAGCAGATCGTTCTTGCTTATCGGGTAATCGACCCCAGAGAGGTACTTCTGCAGTTCGATCGGTGTGGGCTTCTCGACCATGATTTTCCTTTCTTCGTGTGTGGTGTTTCTCTCTCGTGGTTCTACTGACCGGGCTGTTCGGCACTGATCAGGCGACGGATCGCTCGGCGAAGTCGTGCACGCAGCATCCTTCGATGCGCTCAAGATCGACGGCCATGCACTCGCCCCAGCGAACGAGTGACAGAGAG
The DNA here is from genome assembly GCF_001423605.1 of Agreia sp. Leaf335. Classification (NCBI taxonomy): domain Bacteria; kingdom Bacillati; phylum Actinomycetota; class Actinomycetes; order Micrococcales; family Microbacteriaceae; genus Agreia; species Agreia sp. Leaf335. Next base: position 163,442 of record NZ_LMOQ01000001.1, read on the forward strand.
CCGAGTGCGCTATCGAGAGCCGGCCGGCGATCGATGAGCTCCGCGGGCAGCTCGATATTCTGGTGGGCGAGCGGGGTGCTCGACCCGAATCCGTAGACCGCGAGGAACCACGAGGTGCCGCCAGCCTCCTGGCTGTCGACCCGGGCTGTGAAACGCGTGATTCTCAGCCGCTCGTCGTCGGTGAGCTCGTCCATGCGTTTCGGCGCGTTCGACGCTCGGATGGTGCGCATCCAAGCGAGCACCTCTTTCGCGCCGACCCGTACGTTCATGCACCAAGCTCAGCACTCGGCGAAACCGACGAATCTGGGACTTGCGGCTGTCGCGGATCGAGGCGTTTAACCGCGAGCCTGCGTACACCGCTGCCTTACCGGCGCCGGTGCCGTCAAGCCCTGAATTCTCGCTTGTCTGCGCTGATTACTCTGCTGCACACATTGATCGCGAAAGGACGGGCCATGACGACGTACGCGACAGCTGCGGAAGCGACGACCGACCTCGAGGTCGTCTGCCTTTGCGAGGGCGAATGGAGATTGTGCGACGCCCGAATCCCGGCCACCGATTCCCGTCGCCTCATCAGCTACGTCGAGAAGTCGAGAGACGGTTACGAGGTGCTGTGGCTTCCCAATCTGACGGTGCAGCGGGTGTCATCGCTCGACGAAGCCGTGGCGAAGGCGAGGGAGTTCTGCGCCCAGCGTCGCGTCGCTACTCGCCCGTTAAGATCAACCTGTCGAGGTAGTCGTTGCGGAACGCGCCGGTCGGGTCCCACTCCGCGGCCAGAGCCCGGAACTCGGGAAGCCGCGGGTACAGGCGCTCGAGAGTGGCGGCATCCACCGTGTTGAGCTTGCCCCAGTGCGGTCGCGCATCGAAGGGCGCGAGCGCCTCCTCGATCTGCGGCAGCAGGGCCTTCACAGCCGCGGGCTCGTTCTTCCAGGTGAAGTGGATGATCAGCGAGTCGCGCTGGTACGCCATGCTCAGCCAGAGGTCGTCGGCGGCTGCCGTGCGCAGCTCGGTGATCATGAGGTGCGGCGCGATCTTCGGGCCGAGGGCACGCAGCGCGCGAATGGCGTCAGCACCCTGCGAGCGCGGAACGAAGTACTCGGTCTGGATCTCGTCGCCGGCTGACGGAACACGGTCGAGCCTGAAGTGCGGAAGTCGTTCGAGCCACGGCCCGGGCTTGCCGCCCTGCTCGTTGAGATTGTCGTCCGACGTCTCCCAGAGGGCGCCCGCCGACACGATGTCGCGCTTGGCTCCGCGCCATTCGTCGACGACCTCGGTGCCGGCATCCATGCGCGTCTTCACCCAGAAATTGGCGATCGTCTCCTCGACCCAGTCGGTGAAGACGCTCACGCTGTAGCCCAGGCTGGTGACGCCGTCGAGGTCGTCGAGCAGAACGTCCCAGGGCAGGCCGCGGTAGACATCCTGCCGAACCTGAAACGACGGCTGGATGTCGAGGGTCACCCGAACGACGACGCCGAACGCCCCGAGTCCCACGACGAGACCGTCGAAGCCCGGCTCGCCGCGACGCACGGTGCGGCGCTCTCCATCGGAGATGACGATCTCGAGAGCGGATACGGCGGTCGAGAGCACGCCGTTGTCATTGCCCGAGCCGTGCGTGCCGGTGGCGATGGCGCCCGCGATAGAGATGTGCGGGAGCGAGCCCATGTTGTGCAGCGCCCAGCCGTGGTCTTCGAGGAATCGGGCGAGGATGCCGTAGCGCGTTCCGCCGCCGACGGTCACCGTGCGGGCCTCCTCGTCGAGCACGAAGTCGGGCTCGATGTCGGTCACCGTCACGAGCAGGGCGTCGGTGTCGGCGATGTCGCTGAAGGAGTGCCGTGTTCCGAGGGCCCGGATGCGCTCCGCGCCGGCGACGAGCGAGGAGACCTCATCGATCGTGGTGGCGTCGATGATGTCGGCGGCGCCGTACTCGAGCGTTCCCGCCCAGTTCAGCTCGGAGTCGTGGCTCACGGGGGTCCTTCTGTGTCGATGGTCTCGTCACCCGATGCGGCGACGCAGCTCGCGGCCGACGCATCCGGTGAGATGGCAGAAGCCGGCTCATCGTCGACAGCCACCGTTGTAGCGTACGCGGATCCGTGCGCGGGGGCATCCGCGCATCCGCGCCTATTGGGGCTATCCGCGCCTGGCCGAACCGGGGCGGATGCGCCGAACGGGCGCGGATACCGCAGGGCTGCGCAGCGTAGCGCCTCGCCGCTACAGGGTGCGCAGCGTCGGGTCCCACGACTCTGGGAGGACGGGGCTCGCAGGCGCCGTGCTCTCTACGCGCACGAAACTGCCCGCCTCCGAGGACTCCTCCATCGCGGTCATCACGTCGAGCACGTGGTAGCCCAGCTCGGCCGGCAGCAGATCTGCGCCACCCGAACGGATGGCCCTGGCCATCTCCAGCACAGCCGATCCGCGGCCGCCGGCGAATCCGGTCTCGGGCAGCTCGATGCTCTCGTCGCCCCGTACCAGCGTGCTCACGCCCTCGAACATGTTCGGATCGGGCAGCACGAGGGTTCCGGTCTCGCCGGTGATCTCGACGAGCCCCGAGCGCCGCAGCGGTGAATCGAAGCTGAAGATGCTCTGCGACGATTCGCCGCCCTCGAAACGGGCGAGTGCGCTCATCTGGGTCGACACGGTCACGGGAAGCTCGGTGCCGGCGCGCGGACCCGATCCGATGATCCGCACATCGCGGGCCCGCGAGCCGATCGCGGCCACCTCGCGGAACGATCCGAAGACGCACGCGAGCGTCGTGAGGTAGTACGGCCCCATGTCGAACAGCGGCCCTGCGCCGGGCACGAAGAAGAAGTCGGGGTTCGGGTGCCACGACTCGGGGCCCGGGCCCTGGAACGCGGTCATCGCCGTGAGCGGTCGACCGATGTCGCCGCGCGCGATCGCACGCAGCGCGCTCTGCACGCCCGGTCCGAGAATGGTGTCGGGCGCGACGCCGATGCGAAGACCGGATGCCGCGGCCTGGTCGAGCAGGGCCTGACCACTCTCGCGGTCGAGACTGATCGGCTTCTCGCTCCACACGTGTTTGCCGGCACTGAGCGCGGCAGAAGAGAGTTCGGCGTGCACGGCTGGGATCGTGAGGTTGATCACGATCTCGACGTCATCGTCTTTCAGCACCTCGTCGGCGCGTCCGGAACGCGGCACGCCGTATTTGTCGGCCTGCTGCGCGGCGCGTGCGACATCCAGATCACCGATCATCACGACGCGCACGTCGGGAAAGGTGATGAGGTTCGAGAGGTACTGGTCGCTGATCGCGCCCGCGCCGATGATGCCGATGCCCACGGGGCCGGAGCCGGTGGTGGTGTAGGTGCCGATTGGACTGCGTGGGGCTGTGCTCATCAGTGGAGACCCCTCTCGACGAGGAACTGCCTGCCTTCGGCGATGCCCTCGAAGATGTCTCCCTCGTAGGTGTCGAACTCGACGACCGCGAATTCGAGCTCGGGAACGGCGTCGAGTCCGGCGGCGAGCGGAACCACTCCCTGGCCCGCGGGAAGCTGGCCCGAGAGGTGTTCGGGCTGCTCTCCCGAGATGTGTCCGGCGGGCACCTGATTGGGCAGGTCACCGGTGAGCGAGCCGTCTTTCACGTGGATGAACTTGACCCTGTCGGCGTTGCGGCGCAGAAACTCGACGACGTCTTCGCCGCCCGCGGCCACCCAGTAGGCGTCGACCTCGAGCACGACCCGCGGGTCGAGCAGGCTCGCGAAGTGGTCGAGGCCGGTGACGCCCTCGACGCGGTTTCGGATCTCGCCGTCGTGGTTGTGATAGCCGACGCGCATGCCGCGGACGGCAGCGGGCTCGACGGCCGAGTTGAGTCGATCGGCCAGCCGGGCGATGGTGTCGGCGCTCTCCCACAGGGTCGGCGGGGTGAACGATTCGATCACCGTGTGCACGCCCAGCTTCTCGGCCAGGGCGAAGGATGCCTCGAGCTCGCCGGTCGCTAGGGGCACGTGGGTGCTCGGTGCGGCCAGACCGTGCTTCGCCAGCCGGGCGGCGTACGCGTCGCCGAACTCCTGCAGGCCGTACAACTCGACCGCGGTGAAACCGATGTCGGCGATCCGCCCGAGCGTCGCATCCGGATCGGCGCTGAGCGCCTCGCGAACCGTGTACAGCTGGAGCGAAATGGTCGCGGTCATGCGTCTCCTCGGTGAGTCGTGCGGGTGTGCGACAAGCCTAGTTGGCGCCACCGGATGCGCATACATTTGATTGAGCGCCCATGCGCGAGCGTGCCCGGTGCCCTATGGCAGGTTCGTTTCGATCTACGTCTGGATCACGGCTCGGATGACTTCGGCGTTCGCTTGGCCTCCGTAGGCGGCGGCGAAACATGAGTCCGTGACGTAGAGCTGCGCGAGCCCGGTGTAGGCATTTCGGTCGGGGGTGCGGCCATTCCAGTGCTCGGTGACCCACCGGTGGTGAGCCTCGAACAGCGTCTGAAATGCATCCGATGCCGGGTCAACCTTCGATCGGCGGCAGCGCGGAGTGCGGCCGTCACATCCAGGCTTCGTTGATCGTCGGCCCGGCGTCCCTCGTCCGTCATCTGGTCTCGGCGCTTCGCGCTTCGCTCCCACGAGTCATCGCCCCAGCGCTGTCGCACTTCGCTCTCGTACTGGCTCTGGTCGACGCCAGCGAACACCTCTTCTATGCTCATTTCTTGTCCTTTCTGCACCGCGTTACCGATAGCCGTTGCTTGCCACCCGCAAGGGGTGAAGCAAGCCGATCTGCTCGTAGTGTCGAAGCGTTCGGCTGGTGAGCCCGGTAGCCCGGCCCACCTCTTTGATGGGCCACTCCTGCATTTGTGCCATGTCCACAACAATTCCAGTTGACGCGACGGCAGAGTCAAGTGCGACTTTCCGAGTTCGTCTCAGCTCTGCTGATGACCACCCGGCAACTTGACACGCTTCTCGGAAGTTCTACGCCGTACCCGAGCGTCGACAACCCGTGTTCGGGCTGCTTCGTTGCGTCAGAGACGACTCTCCTGTGGGTCGAAGCCGGAACCGGCATGTTGGGACCCCTGCAGCAGTACGTCAGCCTGCTCGATCTCCGGAGGACACGCTCCGTGGGCGTCAACCGAATATTCAGGACCCGTCGACTTCGCGAGCCCAGGAACCACCTTCGTCATCGGTTGATCGAGGGCAACATCTTTCCCGTCTCGGGCGAGGCGTCTGCAAGCGAGAAGCTCAGCAGCTGTCGCCGGAAACTGTCCAGACGACTTCGCTGAGAACGAATGGGGTCGTCTCCTCCGGAGGGGCTCCGCCGGTTCCGCGAATGGATGCGAGTTGATGCAAATAGCCGTCGATTATGCGAGGGAGATCGATATGAACCGTCGTCAGCCGGGGAGTGACAAGTTGTCCGAGAACCGTGTGGTCGACCCCGATCACCCCGACTCGGGAGGGCACGGCTAGGTTCAGCCGTCGCGTCGCGGCGATGATGGCGATGGCGACGTCGTCGTTGTAGGCGCAGACGGCCACGGGTTCTTCTCCCGTCAGCTCGAGTGCGGAGCGCATTTCGGCTTCGGCGGTAGCAGCTTCGAGCTGAACGCGAACTACGACGGGTTCTGGCAGGTTCAGAGCCGCGCATTCGGCCTGGACTCCCCGAAGTCGGACGTCGCCGTAGGGGGCTGTGCGAGTGTCGTCCAGTTGGGCGAAGATCACCCGACGCTTTCCGCGGCGAACGAGTTCACGTACTTGCAAGCGCCCGACGTAGGTGTCGAGTTCGTCCTCGATCCCGCGTTCGGCTTCGGGAAGAGACGGCAGCACGTGGCTGCCAGAGGCTTCGAGGGTACGCCCCTGCGCGGGTGTGAACACCCCGAAATCGACTATGGCCAGGGGGCGCAGATCTAAGACGGAGGTCAGCGTCGAGGCGGTATCGCGCCTGGCGAAGTGAACGACCACGCTCATGCCGAGTGCTGCCGACGCTTCGGTGATTTGATCCACGGCGTTCTGGAGGTGTGGGCCGAAGGTGGCGCTCGGAATAGTTATGACGACCATGTCGCTGACCCCGGTCACCAGTGCGCGCCCGGCCCGGGACGGGCGGTAATTGAGCTCTGCAGCGGCGACCGCGACGCGATCGCGTGTCTCTTGCGGAAAGCTGGACACGTTGCCGTTGAGGATTTGGCTGACCGTCGTGCGGGACAGTCCGACGCGCTTGGCGACATCTGAACTCGTCGCTCGTCGGGCAGGCGTCATGGCTGTCATTCCCCCAGTCTGACACAGCTGTATTGACCGGCTCGAAGGAATGGTCTAGCGTGGTGTCGCGCGTTACTAACACGTGTCACTTACTCGTGTTACCACTGGCTGTCTGGTCGAGTGGTGTGCGGGCACCGAAATGACGAAGGAGTCATACATGGCAAAGAATCCCGGGCGGGTGCAGGGCGAGCAGATGCGCGCCGCCGTCGCTTTCAGTACTGAAGAATCTGTGACCGCAGCGCTGTCGGCAGAGGCTGTCGGCGAGGCGATCCACGCGGACCGCTCCGGTGAGAAGTTGAAGCTCCGCGAGAAGCTCTCATACGGCGTGGGCGACATCGGGGCCAACCTCATCTTCGCGCCGGTGTCAGCTTTTCTCCTCTTCTACCTCACCGACACCGTCGGCGTAGGGGCAGCAATCGCCGGCACTCTTTTGCTATTCGGCCGCGTGCTCGACGGCACGCTCGACCTCATCATCGGCACGCTCGTCGACAAGACCAGAACGCGCTGGGGCAAGGCGCGACCGTGGATCCTCTTCAGCATGCCTGTGCTGGTGATCTCCTTCGTGCTGCTGTTCAACGTTCCCGCCGGGCTCACCGAGACGGGCAAAGAGATCTACGCCTTCGTCTTCTACTTCCTGTGCCTCGGCGTCGGGTTCGTCAGCTCCAACCTGGCTTATCACACGCTGCTCTCCGTGATCACATCCGACTCGAAAACCCGCGTCTCACTCACCGTCATTCGCACATTCTGCGCAATCCTCACCACCCTCGTGGTCAACTCCTTGACCATTCCCTTGCTGACAGCATTCGGCGGCGGCCAGGGCGGCTGGAGCATGACGACCCTGATCTACGGCGGCATCGCCGCGATCACCCTGCTGATCGTCTTCTTCGGCACCAAAGAGCGCGTGAAGAGCACCGTCACCGCAGCATCGGGACCGAAGATGCCGCTGGGCAAAATGATTCGCACCCTTTTCCGCAATCCATACTTCTTGCTGATCTTCGGCTTCTTCCTCCTGCAATACATGGTGCAGGGCACCGCGGGCGTCGGCATCTACTTCGCCTCCGACGTGCTCAACGACCCGTCGCTCTTCGGCCTCCTCAGCATCGCCGGTCTCGCCCCCCTGCTGCTGGGCATGTGGTTCATGCCCACCATCATCGGCCGCTTCGGCAAGCGAAAGCCGATCCTGTTCGGCACCGCCTTCGTATTGGTCGGCACGGCCGTCACTCTCATAGACCCAACCAACGTCACGCTTCTCATCATCGGGAGCCTGATCCGCGCGATCGGCGGGGTACCGAACGCCTCGGCCATGTTCGCTCTCGTCGCCGACGTCATCGACTACGGCGAGTGGAAAAGCGGGGTCCGCTTAGACGGGATGACCTACGCTGCCGCGACCGCGGGCCAGAACTTCGGTGCAGGCCTGGGCACGGCCCTGGTCGGATGGCTGCTCGCCTTCGGCAACTACGACGGCCTCGCCGCGTCGCAGCCGCAGTCAGCGATCAACGTCGAGATCTTCCTCTACCTGGTGCTGCCCGGGATTACGGCGATCTTGATCGCGGTAATCATTTACTTCCTCAATGTCGATAAAAACCTCTCTCAGATGCAGCGTGACCTCGCGGAACGACGCACGAGTTCCGCGGTTGCGGCCGAGTAGGAACTAATGACGACATCCGCGATGCGGTTGGCGTGGGGTGTCGTCGGCACCGGCGACATTTCACGCTCGATCAGCTCTGACCTCTCACGTCTCGACACCGCGAGGCTGCTTGCGGTGTGCTCGAGAGACGTGGCAACCGCAGAGGCGTTCGCCGCCGAACAGGGCGTCGAACGGGCGTACGGAGACCTCGACGAGATGCTCCTGAACGACGATCTCGACATCGTGTACATCGGCACTCCGCACGCAACCCACATGCCGATCGCACTGGCCGTGCTCCGCGCCGGCAAGCACGTGCTCATCGAGAAGCCAATCGGCGTGAGCGCCGACGAAGCACGGGTCATTGCAGAGGCGGCACGCCGATCAGGTCGATTCGCGATGGAGGCGATGTGGATGAAATTCGCTCCGGCCTATCGAGAGCTCATCGGCCGCGTCCAGTCCGGAGCGATCGGGCAGATACGCAGTCTTCGAGCCTCGTTCGGGCTCCCGTTCCACCCCCCGGAGTCGACGCGTCTCTCGGCAGAACGAGCTAGCAGCACCCTGCTGGATCAGGGCATCTACCCGGTGACCCTCGCGCTCGATGTTCTCGGAACGCCTCTGGGCATCCGCGCCGAACAGATACAGCGCGACGACGGTGTGGACCTCACCACCCATGCGACATTCGAGTACGCCGACGGGACGTTCGCAGACCTTGCCGCGTCGATGGTGGAGTACATCGACCCCAGTGCCTCCATCAGTGGTTCGGACGGCTGGATCGAGATTCCGGCCCCGTTCTGGGCTACGACCAGCTTCACCACCCATACGGGCGGTATCGCGGACGCCTTCGGGTCGCCGACGACGACAGCTCTCGCGAGGGAAGGCAGCGGGTACGTGCCGATGCTGCGCGCCGTGGGAGAAGCCATCGGGCGCGGATTCTCGGAGCACCCGCTTCACACGCTGGACGCCTCGATCAAGACATCCACCGTCCTCGACCGTATCCGTTCCGTGGCCCGCACAACCCGCGCCACCTGACCCAACCCGCTAGGCAGTTGCAAAAGCTGCCACCCACCAGGGGCAACCACCCCGCACTAAGGAGCAACCATGACAACCACCTCATTCAACGACGGCTGGAGCGTTCGCGAGAAGACGAGTATCTTCGAGGCCCTCCAGGGCGGTGCCGCCGAAGCGGTCCCCGTTCGTCTTCCGCACGACGCTCTCATCCACCGCGACCGATCCGGCGCCGCCGGGCGCACCTCGCACTCGGGCTACTTCCCCAGCGCGACCGTCGAGTACAGCAAGGCGCTCGACATTCCTGAGGAGTATCGAAACAAGCGCGTCACCCTGGAGCTGCAGGGAGTCCATCGCGATGCGATGGTCTATGTGAATGACGTCTTCGCCGCCCAACGCCCGTTCGGATACTCCACCTTCTTCGTGCCTCTCGACGCTTTCCTGAATTACGGCACTACAAACACCATCCGAGTCGAGTCCCGCAACCACGAGGACTCCCGCTGGTACACGGGCGTCGGAATGCACCGCGACGCTCTGCTGCACGTCACCGACCTCGTACACCTCACCCCCACCGGCGTGCAGATCACCACGCCCGATATCGACGCGCGCCGTGCAGTCGTCGAAGTCGCGAGCGTTGTTCAGAACGAGAGCACTGGCACCGCGCAGCGCTCGCTCTCGACAGTCCTCCGCGACTCCGCTGGCCGCATCGTTGCAACCGACACTGCCCCTGTCACCGTTCGGGCCGGTGCGAGCTCCATGACAAGGCAGCGCCTTTACGTAGAGAGTCCGCAACTGTGGAACGTCGAAAGCCCATCGCTCTATACGGCGGTCAGCACTCTCCTCGAAGCGGCGAGTCCGGTCGAGCAGCGCGAGACCGTCTTCGGCATCCGTAGCATTCAGCTCGACCCGGTAGACGGCCTGCGAATCAACGGAACAACCGTGAAACTCCGCGGCGCATGCATCCACCACGACAACGGAATTCTCGGGGCTGCCGCCATCGGTCGCGCCGAAGAGCGCCGCGTCGAACTGCTGAAGGAGGCGGGATTCAACGCCATCCGCAGCGCCCACAACCCGCTCAGCCAGGCCATGCTCGACGCCTGCGACCGGCTTGGCATGCTCGTGATGGACGAGACCTTCGACATGTGGACCGTCGGCAAGTCCGCCTTCGACTATGCCCTGTCATTCCCCGAGTGGTGGGAGCGCGACGTGGAGGCTCTGGTCGCGAAGGACTTCAACCACCCTTCCGTCATCTTCTACTCCATCGGCAACGAAATTCCTGAAACGGGCAATGCGCTCGCATCGGACTGGGGGCGCAAGATCGCGGAGAAGATCCGCACCCTCGACGAGACCCGCTATTTGACCAACAGCATCAACGGCTTCGTTTCCGTACTAAACGACGTCGTTGATCTCATGGCAGCTCAGGGCGCGGGCGGCGCTCCCGCTGGCGTGAATGACGCGGGCGACCTCATGGACATGATCAACTCCTCCGAGCTCGTGACCGAGAAGACAGCGGAGTCATTCGCCATCGTCGACGTCGCTGGCCTCAACTACGGCGACTCGCGCTACGTCGCCGACCGCGACGCGTTCCCGAACCGCATCATCGTCGGCACCGAGACCTTCCCGACACACATCGACGTGAACTGGCGGCTCGTCGAGGAAAATTCCCACGTCATCGGAGACTTCACGTGGACCGGCTGGGACTACCTGGGCGAAACCGGCATCGGACGTATGCAGTACCTCGCAGAGGGCGAGGACGCCGTCTTCGCCGCTCCCTACCCCTGGATTGCTGCCTGGTGCGGCGACATCGACATCACAGGACTGCGCCGCCCCGCGTCCTACTACCGAGAGACGGTCTTCGGCCTGCGTCACCAGCCCTACATCGCGGTGCAACGCCCTCAGCACTACGGCGCCCGCAAGCAGGCCAGCCAATGGACATGGTCCGACGCCATCGCAAGCTGGAGCTGGAATGTCGCCACCGGGTCGTCTGTAACCGTCGAGGTGTACAGCGATGCCGACGAGGTCGAGCTCTTCCTCAACGGAGACAGCATCGGTCGGTCGCCGGCCGGACGCGACAACAGTTACCGGGCCACCTTCGACGTGCAGTACGTGCCGGGAGAACTCACCGCCGTCGCTCTCACCGGGGGATTCGAGGAGAGCCGCACGAGTCTGCGCACCGCCTCCGCCGACGTGCGCCTTCACGTGACTGCTGACCGCGACCAGCTGATCGACAATTCGTCGGAACTCAGCTTCGTCACCATCGAACTGCGGGATGAGAACGGCACCCTCCTCAACGAGGGCGACCGCCTCGTTACGGTCGAGGTCAGCGGCGCGGGAACTCTGCAGGGCCTGGGCAGCGCTCGTCCCGACACCACCGAGAAGTTCGACTCGAACGAGCACACCAGCTTCGACGGACGCCTTCTGGCCATTGTCCGCCCGACCGGTGTCGGACCAATCGTCGTCGACGTGAGCGCCGACGGACTCGAGCCCCTCAGCATCACGCTCAACGTCGCCGCCGAGCCGACCAACCCGTCCGACATCTGATTGCGGCTCGTCGCAACCAGTCACGCGCAGCCGGACCAGCGAGGAACGCGCACCAGCGGATCCACCCCACCTCGCGCAGCGAGGTAGGTGTTGCCATCAGGGCGACCTTGCACGCAATGGAATCGGGCGGGTAGACGAATGTCTGAGCAGTAGTGCGGCCACGCCACGTCGTTGGCGCAGACAGCGCGCGGCGTCACACGTTCCTACGGGGGTGTGGCGCCGCGGCTCGGATGGCTGACAGCTCGGCAGCATCCACCGTACCTACCAAACGTATGGTAGGTTACGGTCATGGCAAACAAAACAGAAATACTCGATGCTGCTTTGGTGGCGTTGCGGCAGGGAGAGACGTTGACGCTCGATTCGGTTGCGGCGCATGCCGGCCTGACAAAGCCGGGGATCGTGCATCACTTCAAGACCAAAGGTGCTCTTACGGTCGCGGTCGTCGAACGTTTGATGGATCTGTGGGAACTCGATCTGAACGGTCGAGTCGATGACAATGCGGACGCTCGAGCCCGGTTGCGGGCCTATGTCGAGTTCGCTTTCACCTCTGACCTCGACCCCAGCGACTTGGCGTTACTGTCTGACGCTCGGCTGCGTGACAAGCTCAACGAGCTCTGGATCGAGCGACTTGCGCCCTGGTTCGGCGAGGACATCACCGCAGACCCCGTGGAGCTCGCGTCGATCCGTGCTGCTCGGCTCCTTGCCGACGGAGCGTGGTTCGACCGCGCGTTGGGAACCGTGGACTTCTCGGAATCCGACCGCTCCGCAATCCTTACCATCGCACTAGAACTCACCGAAAGGACGACACGATCATGAAAAAGTGGTTCATTCTTGTCGGAGCGATTGCCCTGGAGGTGACGGCGACGCTCTCTCTGAAAGGGGCGATGGAGCTCCCTGCCCTGTATGCCGTCGTAGCGATCGGCTATATCGGATCTTTCGTCGCGCTCTCCTTGGTTCTGAGAGCAGGTATGCCCCTCGGCGTCGCTTATGGGATTTGGGGCGCATCTGGGGTGATGCTCACGGCCCTCTTGTCGTCGCTGCTGTTCGGGGAGCCCCTCACTGCCGTCATGGGCGTCGGGATTGTTCTGATCATTGGTGGCGTGCTCTGTGTTGAACTTGGCTCACAAGCCGCGCGTAAGAAGGGCACGGTCGCGTGATGGGCTGGTTGTTTCTGATCGGCGCGATCGCCTTCGAAGTCTTCGCCACCATGTCGCTGCGGATGGTCGCGACTGGAAAGAAAAGATGGCTCATCGGCGTCGGGATCGGCTATCTCGTCGCATTCGCGATGCTCGTCCTCACTCTGAGCACGGGAATGGCTCTCGGCGTTGCCTACGGCATCTGGGCCGCGGCCGGCGTTGCGTTGACGGCCGTACTGAGCAGGTTCCTCTTTAAGGAACCTCTCACCCTCATCATGGGTGTTGGTGTCGCACTCATCGTTGGAGGAGTACTGCTCATCGAAATCGGGGCCGCGCACTAACCCAGCAATAGCCGAAGTGCCCGTTGAGGTTTCCCTCAACGGGCACTTCGGCTTTACTCATCTGTCTAGGACGAATCTCGCCGCGGGGTTGGTTTTCCGTCGCGTGCCGAGAAGCTGCAACGGAAAACCGACCTGCGTGCCCTGGTGCGCTTACTGTGCCAGGTAGCCGCCGTCGACGGGGTAGTGAGAGCCGGTGACGAAGCTTGCAGCATCGCTTGCGAGGAAGGCGATCACGGCCGCTACCTCGTCGGCTTTACCGAGTCGCCCGATCGGGTGCTTGCTCTCGGTGTATCGAAGCATGTCTGCGTCCATGTTGTCTTCGACGAGGGGGGTGAGGATGAAACCAGGTCCGACAGAGTTGATGCGGACCCCCTGCGCGGCGTAGTCGAGTGCGGCAGCTTTGCTGAGCCCCAAGACGGCGTGTTTTGAGGTGATGTATGCGCTGGACATGGCGACGCCGATGCTGGAAGCGATCGAGCCGGTGTTGACGATCGCGCCCCCGCCATTCGCGACAAGGGCCGGCAGTTGGGCCCGCATTCCGTTCATGACCCCGGTGACGTTGACGGCGAGGACTTCGTCCCAGGTCTGCGTGGGGTAGTCGGCCGCGGCAGCTACCGATCCGCCAATGCCTGCGTTGTTGATGGCAATGCCGAGAGGTGCGAGCTCGCTGGCTTTGCGGACGGCTTCGAAGGCGTGCTCCGGGTCGGTGACATCTCCGACCAGTCCTGCGGCTTTGCCGCCGGCGGCGATGATCTCATCGACCGCGCTGTGCAGCAGTGGGGCGTTGATATCGGTGAGAAGAACGAATGCGCCGTTCGCGGCAAGCAAACGAGCAGTCGCCCGACCAATGCCGGATGCGCCCCCCGTCACGATTGCGGAACGGTTGGCGACGTCATATGCGGCCATGATGTGCTTCTTTCTCTAGGGGTGATTTGTGCGTCAAATGAAGGTTTGCGTGAAGGAACTGCCCACGATCGTTGGATAGAGGGCGCCTGTTCTTCGGGAATGAGTCGTTATACGGGAAAGGTGACGCCAGTGAGTTCCTCGGACACGGACCACAGGCGGCGCTGTGTTGCCAGGTCGTAAGAGGCGGCGCTGGAGGTAACTAACTGCGGGTGTCCTCGCGTCTCGCGCATACGGTCAGGGCCGTAGTACTGGCCGCCGAGCACGCTTGCATCAGTTGCGGCACGCAGAGTGGGGAGTGCGCCTCCGGCAGCGCTCTGGGCTAGCAGTGGCTTGACGACGGCGGAGGCGACCCGCGCGAGAGCGGGCAAGTTCTGGGTCAGCTCGGTGGAGGCGTTGCCCGGGTGCGCGGCGACGGCCACAGTGCTGCCGCGCTCGGCGAGGCGACGCTGCAACTCGTAGGTGAACATCAGGTTGGCCAGCTTGGCCTGGCCGTAGGCGGCGACCCGGTCGTAGCTGCGGTCCCACTGCAGGTCGTCGAAGTAGATGTCCGCGCGAATGCGGTGACCGTAGCTGCTCACCGTCACCACCCGAGAGCCCGGCACGGGCAGAATGTGGTCGAGCAGCAGCCCGGTCAGCGCGAAGTGACCGAGGTGGTTCACGCCGAACTGCAGGTCGAAGCCGTCGGCTGTCTTCTGCTGAGGCGTGTACATCACGCCGGCGTTGTTGATCAGAAGGTCGATCCGCGGGTGCGCAGATCTGAGATCGGTGGCCGCTGCGCGCACGGATGCCAACGAATTCAAGTCCAGGTTCTGCACCGAGATGTTGGCCCCGGGCACATGGGCGCGGATCTTGGACGCGGCCTGCTTGCCCTTGTTGATGTCGCGAACGGCGAGCACCACGGTCGCGCCGTGATCCGCGAGTCCGAGGGCGGTCTCGAATCCGAGACCACTGCTGCCTCCGGTAATCACCGCGACGCGCCCGTCCTGGCGGGGAATGTCGTTCAAAGTCCATGGGGTGGTCATAGGGCAGCTCCGATTTCGTGGTCAACTTCCGGTGATGCCACTATACGGCATATCTGCTACTGAGTGCCACCTGCGCCTATTTCCCTGTATGGTGGTACACATGAACGAGTCCACCCCTATCCCCGTGCGCGAACGAGCCCGACGGGCCATGCGCACCGAACTGGCGATGCTGGCCCAGGACCTGTTCGCGGTCAAGGGATACGAGCAAACAACGATCGACGACCTGGTGGCGGCTGCCGGTATCTCCAGGCGCACGTTCTTCCGCTACTTCACCTCGAAAGAGGACCTCATGCTGGGCAAATATGATGCGTGGTCGCAGATGCTTGCCGAGGCACTCGCTGCACGGCCCGTCGACGAGCCGGTCTGGGAATCGCTGAGGAGGGCGTTCGACGTCGTCGTCGAGCACTTCGAAGACGCGACACTCGCGGAACGGGCTCTTGCGATCGAGAAGATCATTCACGACAATCCCGCGTTGAGTGCGGGGGAGCTCGAGCGGATCTCACGGGTCCAGGGCGATCTCGCCGAACTCGTAGGCGCGCGGATGGGCCCCCTAGCGGCCACCGACCCGCGGCCCACGGTCATTGCCGGCGCGGCCCTGACCTGCGTCATCGCCGCCAAGGACGTATGGATCACCACCGACCGCGGTCGACCGTTCGGAAAACTGCTCGACGAGGCCATGAGCGCGATCCAGCCGGTATGAGCGCGGCACGGCCGACCGGGTAGCGCCCTCCGCTTCGTCCCGGGGCAGCTCTACTTAGAGGCGTCCCAATAAGCGGAGTTGATTGTCGAGCGAGTCATCGCTGACGTTGCCGCGGCGAGGCGGAGCGTTACTCGCCTTGGCTGGCCTCTGTCTGGCCCAGCCGTCATTGCCGACACGCTTGCGATCGCCGCCGACGCTCGAGCGAAGGGGCGCACGGCTGAAGATGCCGCTCGGCTTGTTCACTGGAGTCGATCCACTCTCTACCGTCACCAGCAACCCGTCGAAGACCAGGTACCCTCGCCGTTCTCATGCTGGTGGTTGTATCGAGCAGCGCCATCTCCGATGCCGGTACTCCAACGTAGATGATCATGCCTGACCGCTCCGGCGCCCGATCAGCGAGGCACCCGCAACACCAGCTCGAACCCGCCATCCGGCGTCGGCCCGGCCGACGACGAGCCGCCGTGGATCTCTGCCCGCTCGGCCAGCCCGAGCAACCCGTGCCGCGCCGAGGGCAGATCGAGCGCGGGTTGAGCAGGCGACGAGTTCGTCACCGTCACGACGATCTGATTCCGCTCGACGACTCCGCGCACGGTGACTCGAGCGCCCGGCGCGTGCTTGCGCACATTCGTCAGGCCCTCCTGGACCGCGCGATAGAGAGTGCGCTGCACCGCGGGGGAGAGGTCATCAGGAAGAAAGAGGTCTGCTTTGACGTCGAGGCCGCTGCCCGCGATCAGCTCGTCGATGCTCGCCAGTGTCGGCTGCGGGGTGAGCGACACGCCCTCGTCAGCCGGCCCCCGCAGCACGAGCACCATCTGCCGAAGCTCCTCGAGGGTGCGCGACGCGAGGCGGCGGATCGTCAGCGAAGCCTCCTTCACCTCGCGGTCCGCCGACCGAACCTGCAGCGCGCCGGCCTGCACCGAGATGAGGCTGACCTGGTGCGAGACCACGTCGTGCATCTCGCGGGCGAGTTGCACCCGCTCGGCGGCGCGCACTTCGTCGCTGATGCGCTCGCGCTCCTGATCGCGCAGGATGCTGAGCTCGGTGACCCGGCGCGCCAGCTCACCGTAGGTGCGGGCCAGCAGGCCCAGGGCGGTAGGGCCGGATGCGACCATGAGGCTGTAGATGATGTCGGGAACGGCCTCGGCGAAAGTGAGGGATTCGGCCCAGAAGCTGGTGTTGCCGATGAAGACGATGACGGCCGCGACGAGCACGCCGAGGCGTGACTTCGAGAGCGCCGCCACCGTGTACAACGCGATGATCGCGGCCACGTTGGATGCCCCGAAGAACAGGCTGGGCAGCGTGAGGGCGAGCGCCAGGTAGGGCACGCGTCTGCGCAGCAGCAGGCCCGCGGCCGCGACGATCGTGTAGATCGTGTCGGTGTCGGTCGTGCGCCACAGGCTGAGCAGCCCATCGGTGAGCGCCAGCCCCGCGAGGATCAGGTCGATGACGATCGGGGGAGTGCGCGCGAAGAGACGATACGCGGCGTTCATCGTGTCTCTCCGTGGCTCTCGAGCAGGCCCGCTCGATCGGCCACGAGAGCCGCCTGCACGCGGGTCGCGACGCCGAACTTGGCCAGGATCGAACTCACGTGGTCTTTGATCGTTCCGCTGCTGAGATGCAGCGCCGAGCCGATCTCCGTGTTGGATGCTCCGCCGCCGAGTAAGACGAGCACGTCGCGTTCTCGCGTGGTGAGCTGCGTCACCTGCTTCTTCGCGAGCTCGTTGTCGACAGTGCCGAGCTGCCGGTGCAGCACGGCCCGGCTCGCCTCGGCCGACAGCACGACGCCGCCCGTGGCGAGGCTGCGCACCAGATGCGGCAGCTGCTCGGGGTCGGTGTCCTTCACGAGGTAGCCACTCGCTCCGCGCCGCAATGCCTCGGCGATGTAGCTGTCGGTGTCGAAGGTCGTGAGCATCGCCACGACCGGGCCGCCCGCGTGGGGATCGAGGTCGCTGAGGATCTCGAGGCCGTTGCGCCCCGGCATCCGGATGTCGAGCAGCACGACGTCGGGATCGGTCTCGGTGATCAGGTCGACGGCCCCATGGCCGTCGGTGGCACCCACCACGACGATGTCGTCGACCGCCTCGAGGATGAAGCGGAACCCGCTTCGCACGAGCGCCTCGTCGTCGATCACCACCACGCGGATCATCGGGTTCTCCATCCTGTTGGTCTCCACCGTAGGGCTAGAAACTGCGCTGTCGGGGTCGCGGGGGCGAATACCCCCCAGGTGCCGGGGGTACTCCGGTCGCCCGGCGGATACTGCCGCGGGCGTCGCTGCCGGAGAGTCGATGTATCGCCACCGACAGGTCGCGAATCCATCACCTCGAGAAGGAGTCGTTTATGAGCGCAGCTTCGGTCGCCGCACCGCCCGCCCCGTCGATCGTCGACGCTCAGGCCGTTCGTCCTCGCATCCGCGGCATCGACCTCGCCCGGGGCCTCGCCCTGTTCGGCATGTTCGCGGCGCACGTGGGGCCGTCGTCCGACGTCGGCGGCCTTACCGGGGCGGTCATGTTCGCCGCGTCCGGCCGCTCGTCGATTCTCTTCGCCACCCTCGCCGGTCTCTCGCTCGCTCTGCTCAGCGGCGGCGCGACGCCGCCCGGCGCATCCGACCCGCGGCGCACCCGACTGCGTATCGCCGTGCGCGGCCTGCTGATCATGGGAATCGGCGTCACACTCACCGCGATGGGAACCCCAGTGGCCGTCATCCTCGCCTACTACGGCGTCTTCTTCCTGCTCGCGATCCCGTTTTTGCGGCTGAAGGCCCACACCCTTCTCGTGATCGCCGGATGCTGGGCTATCGCGGGCCCCGTCGTCGCTCTTCTCGTGCAGTCGTGGTGGTGGGGCTCGAGTGCGGCGGATGTCGTCGCCCGCGTCGATCCCATCACGCTCATCTCGGGCGAGGGCATAGACCAGCTGCTCGTGACGGGCATCTACCCCGCCGTCACCTGGATGCCGTTCATCCTCGTGGGTCTGGCGCTCGGACGGATGGACATCGCTCGGCTCTCGCGCACGACGATGCTCGCCATCGGTGTCGGTATGGCCTTCGTCGCCTACGGATTCTCGGCTCTGCTCACCCCCCTCGGGCCGCGGCCGGTCGCTGGCCCGCCCGACGCGTCGAGCGCGATCGACTGGTCGATTCTGCTGGGGGCGGATGCGCACACCGGCTCGACCTTCGAGATCGTCGGCGGCATCGGGGTCGCGCTGTCGATTCTCGCCCTGTGTCTCGCCGCCGCGGAGCGGCTGCCCCGCCTCACCCGGCCGATGGTCGCCGCGGGATCGATGTCGCTGACGATCTACGTTGCCCACGTGTTGACGATCAATGTCGCCGGTCTCGATGCGATGCCCGGGCCGCCTCTCTGGGTGCTGCTGGCCTTCATCGTCGGATCGATCGCCTTCGCGCTGATCTGGTTCCGTTTCGCTCGGCGAGGTCCCCTCGAATCGCTCGTGCACAGCACCACCACGGCGCTCATCGCGCGCCCCACCTCACTCTCCGCAGATCACAACCACCGATAGAAAGACACACTCATGAGAACTCGCAACATCGTCATCATCTCCGCCGCAACCGTCGTCGTCGCCCTCGGCGCCACAGCGTTCGTCGCCGGTCCCACTCTCTATAGAGACCTCGTGGTCGGCCCGGCCGCGGCGGCACCGACCGAGAACCTCGGGGTGCTGAAGCCGAGTACGCTCAGCGGTGACCAGCTCGCGGGCTTGTGGAAGACGGGCTCGAGCTCCTACGCCGGGTACCGCGTCAAGGAGGTTCTGAACGGAACCGACGTCACGGTCACTGGCCGCACCTCGAAGGTCGACGCCGCAATCACGACGACGTCCGACACGGTGAAGAGCGCCGAGATCAGCGTCGACGTGGCATCGATCGCCACGACCGAGGCGGCGCGAGACGAGTACTTCCGCACCACCGCGATCGACACGAGCAAATTTCCCAAGGCGACCTTCACGATCGCCGAGCCGCTGAATATCGACCCCTCGTCGCTGGCGAAGTCTCAGACCGTGCAGACGAAAGGCAGTCTCAGCATCAACGGCGTCACCAAAGAGGTGACTGCGCCGGTGACCTTCGCCCTCAGCGGCGACGGAGCGATCCTTGCCGGCAGCGTGCCGATCACCTTCGCCGACTACAGCGTCACCGCTCCCGACCTCGGCTTCGTGAAGGTGGAGCCGAAGGGGTCGATCGAGTTCTCGCTCGACCTGCAGAAGAGCGCGGCGAGCTGATGGGTCGGGTGCCCGACCTGGGTATCCGGTGCGTATATCCGCCGCCGAACCCGACCCGCGGCATCCGAAACACACCGGCAACACCGCCACACTAGGCTCAGGGCATGGTCGACCTGTTCGCCGGATACGGCGCCACACTCAAGCCTCGCTCCTCGCGCGGATCCGCGAGCGCCTGGGACGAAATGTTCCCCGAACCGAGTTCTCTGGCACCCGTCGAAGCCCGCGCCGCCTATAAAGACGTGTACCAGGCACTGGCCCGCATGACGCAGGAGGAACTGCGCGGGCGCACCGACGCGCTGGCCAGTTCGTACCTCGCTCAGGGCGTCACCTTCGACTTCGCCGGTGAAGAACGGCCCTTTCCGCTCGACGCCGTTCCGCGGGTCATCGAGCAGAAGGAATGGCTGAACGTCGAGGCCGGAATCAAGCAGCGGGTCAGGGCGCTCGAGGCCTTTCTCGCCGACATCTACGGCCCCCAGCACGCGGTGCGTGACGGCGTCATTCCCGCGGCGCTGATCAGCTCGTCGAGCCACTTCCACCGTCAGGCCGCGGGTATCGTCTCGGCCAACAACGTGCGTATCCAGGTGTCGGGAATCGACCTGATCCGCGACGAGAAGGGCGCCTGGCGAGTGCTCGAAGACAACGTTCGCGTGCCGAGCGGCGTCAGCTACGTCATCTCCAATCGCCGCGTCATGGCGCAGACACTGCCCGAACTGTTCGTCAGTATGCGCGTGCGCCCGGTCGGCGACTACCCCAACAAGCTCCTGCAGGCCCTCCGCGCTTCGGCCCCCGCCGGAGTAGACGACCCCAACGTGGTCGTGCTCACCCCCGGCGTCTACAACTCGGCCTACTTCGAGCACACCCTGCTGGCCCGACTCATGGGCGTCGAGCTCGTCGAGGGCCGCGACCTCTTCTGCTCGGGTGGCAGGGTCTGGATGCGCACCACGGCCGGTCCGATGCGCGTCGACGTGATCTATCGCCGGGTCGACGACGAGTATCTCGACCCGCTGCAGTTCCGCGCCGACAGCCAGCTGGGCTCGCCCGGCATCATGATGGCGGCACGACTCGGAAACGTGACGATCGCCAACGCGGTCGGCAACGGCGTCGCCGACGACAAGCTCGTCTACACCTACCTGCCCGACCTCATCAAGTACTACCTGGGCGAGACCGCGATCATCCCGAACGTCGACACCTGGCGCCTCGAAGACCCGGCCTCGCTCGAGGAGGTGCTCGACCGCCTCGACGAACTCGTCGTGAAGCCGGTCGATGGTTCGGGCGGCAAGGGTCTCGTCGTCGGCCCCGCCGCATCCAAGACCGAGCTCGAGACGCTGCGCAAGCGGCTGTTCAAAGACCCGCGCGGATGGATCGCGCAGCCGGTCGTTCAGCTCTCGACGATCCCCACGCTGGTCGAAGACGGGATGCGGCCGCGCCACGCGGATCTGCGTCCGTTCGCCGTCAACGACGGCAGCGACGTCTGGGTTCTGCCCGGCGGGCTCACGCGCGTGGCGCTTCCCGAGGGCGAGCTCGTCGTGAACTCGAGCCAGGGCGGCGGATCGAAGGACACCTGGGTCATCGGACTCGAGCCCGACTTCTTCCACGAGTCGTCGGCGCGCAACATCCAGGGGCTGGTTGCCGATCAGGCGGCGAACACGCAGTCGATTCCGATCGTCGGCAAGCACGCGGTCGATCACTCGCCCCAGGACAAGCCGCAGAACGACCAGCAGCAGCAACAGCAGCAGGCGCGGTGGAGCCCGGGGCATCCGCCTCTACCGGCGGCGCGTCTCGAGGGGCTCGACGAACGGACCGAGGGGGCAGACGAATGCTGAGCCGCATCGCCGAGAGCCTCTTCTGGATCGGACGCTACATCGAGCGCAGCGACGGCACCGCCCGCATCCTCGATGTGCACCTGCAGCTGCTGCTCGAAGACCCGTGGATCGAGGAAGACCTCGCCTGCCGATCGCTTCTCGCCCTCATGGGCAGCGAGGTGCCCGGCCCCGAGCGGGAGCTGACGCGCCAGGACGTGCTCGCGACACTCGCGGTAGACCGCACGCATCCCGCATCCATCGCCTATTCGCTGGGCGCGGCCCGCGAGAACGCCCGCCGGGCGCGTGAGATCGTGTCGACCGAGCTGTGGGAGTGCCTCAACACGACCCGCGCCAAGATGCCGCGCAAGGTCGCAGCCGAGAAGACCCACGAGTTCTTCGGCTGGGTGCGCGAGCGCGCCGCGCTCGCGGTGGGCATCGTCGAGGCGGGAACCAGCCGCGACGAGGCCTGGCATTTCTTCAACCTCGGCCGTTCGCTCGAGCAGGCCGACATGACGGCCCGGCTGCTGGCGACGAGAAGCCTCACCGAGGCATCCGGCCCCAGTTGGACGACCATTCTGCGATCGTGCGGCGCCTACGAGACGTATCTGCGCACCTATCGGGGCGTGCCCTCGGCGCGCAACGCGGCCGAGTTCCTGCTGCTCGACCGACTGTTCCCCCGCTCGATCATCTTCTCGGTGTCGCGGGCAGAAGAGTCACTGAGGGCGATCGAACCGCGCAACGATCGCGTCGGCGTCACCGACAACGCTCAGCGTTTGCTCGGCCAGATCCGCAGCCAGCTCGAGTACCGGCCCATCATGGACATCCTCCACGAGCTGCCCAAACACATGGACAGCGTGCAGGACGCCACATCGACCGCGTCGGAGGCTATTCGCATGCGCTACTTCCCCACCAACGCGGCTCCTTCCTGGACGGGAGAGAACACATGAACCGGCTCCGCATCCGGCACGTCACCGGATACCGCTACGAGGGCGAGGTGGCGGCGTCGTACAACGAGGCGCGCATGCTGCCCGTCTCGTCGGGCGACCAGTTCGTGCTCTTCTCGAATCTCGAGATCGCGCCCGTGTCGAGCAACCACAACTACCTCGACTACTGGGGAACCCGGGTGTCGAGCTTCGAAGTGCTGACCCCGCATAAAGAGCTGTCGCTCACCGCCAACAGCCTCGTCGAGGTGCGCCCCCGCCCGCACAAGCCGCACGCCGTCGGCTGGGACGCCCTGGCCGATGCCTCGGCGAAGGCCACCGCGTTTGTCGAGCACTCCAAGCAGACCCGCCTCACCGACCCCGCCGACGACATCGTCGAGCTGGCGGGCGAGATCGCGTCGCGCTACGAGAGCCCGTGCGAGGCCGCCCTCGAGATCTGCTCGGCGATCGGCGATCAGATGCAGTACGTGCAGGGTGTCACGCACGTGCATTCCACGGCGAAGGACTCCTGGGCCGACAAGCGCGGAGTCTGCCAGGACATCGCGCACATCGCCCTCGGTGCGCTGCGTTCCGTCGGAATCCCCGCGCGCTACGTGTCGGGCTACCTGCACCCGAAGCCCAACGCCGAGATCGGCGAGACGGTCGCGGGGGAGTCGCACGCCTGGGTCGAGTGGTACTGCGGAGAGTGGCGGGGCTTCGACCCCACGAACTCCATCGACATCGGCGACCGCCACGTCACGGTGGGCCGCGGTCGCGACTACAACGACGTGGCTCCGCTGCGCGGCGTCTACGCCGGCCCCTTCGGCTCGAGTCTTTTCGTCACCGTGGAGATCACCCGAGAGAGCTGAGCCGGTGCACAATGAACGGGTGCCCCAGTTTCTCAGCGACCACGGCGTCGCCATCAGCTATTCCGCATGGCCGATCGATCGCCCCCGGGGCGTCGTGCAGATCGTGCACGGCCTCGGCGAGCACTCGGGCAGGTACGCCGAACTCGCGGGCCGGCTGAACGCATCCGGATACGCCGTCTACGCGCACGACCTGCGCGGCCACGGCGAGACCGCCCGGCTGCCCGGGGGCGAGACGCAGCCCGGCCAGCGCATGGGGCCCGACGGCGTGCGCACGGCCGAGGCAGACATCCTGCGATTCACCCGGTTGCTGCGCGACGAGGTTCCCGGAGTTCCGCTCTTCGCCCTCGGCCACAGCCTCGGTTCGCTGCTGCTGCAGCGGGTCGTCAACACGCGATCGACGGCGTTCGACGGTGTCGTGCTCACGGGCACGGCGTTGCGGATGCCGGGGTCGCTGGATGGCGGCGACCTGACGCGGCGTCACCGCCCGGGCCGCGGCCAGGGATCGGGGTTCGAGTGGCTCAGCCGCGATGTGGCGATGCAGGCGGCTGCGGCGGGCGACCCGTTCATGTTCGAGGCGAAGGCGCTGAAGGAGCTCGGAGTGCGCGACGGCCTGCTGCTGTTCGGGCTGCCGGGTCGAGAGATGCGCCGAGACCTGCCCGTGCTCATCATGGGTGGAAGCGACGACACCTTGGGCGGCACCGCCAGCATGCGCCGGCTCGCGCGCGCCTTCACGCGGCGGTCGAAGCTGACCGATGTCGAGGTCGTGGTCTTTCCGGATGCCCGGCACGAGGTCTTCAACGAGACGAACCGTGCGGCGGTGGCCGACCGCCTCGTCGATTGGCTCGAGCACCGCACCCGCTGATTGCAGCGGCGTAGGCTGGCTGCATGCATGGTGAGTACAAGGTCCCCGGTGGAAAACTCGTGGTCGTCGACCTCGACCAGGTCGATGGTCGCATCGCGAACTTCCGGCTGGCGGGTGACTTCTTTCTCGAGCCCGACGACGCACTTCCCCTGATCAATGCCGCCATCGAGGGCCTGCCGGTCGAGTCCGATGCGGCGACCATCGCCGCAGCGGTAAAGGCCGCGCTCCCCGAGGGTGCGCAACTTCTGGGCTTCTCGCCCGAGGCCGTTGCGGTCGCCGTGCGACGCTCCCTCGCAAAGGCCACCGGATGGCGTGACTACGACTGGCAGGTCATCCACTCGAAGGCCGTCCCGCCGGTCGAGCAGATGGCTCTCGACGAGGTGCTCGCGATCGAGGTCGGCGAGGGCCGCCGCCAGCCCACCATGCGCATCTGGGAGTGGGAGTCGCCCGCCGTGGTGATCGGCAGCTTCCAGTCGTTGAAGAACGAGGTCGACCTCGAGAACGCCGACAAGTACGGCTTCGACGTCGTTCGCCGCATCTCGGGAGGCGGCGCCATGTTCATGGAGGCCGGCTCCGTGATCACCTACTCCATCTACGTGCCCGCGGCGCTGGTCTCGGGCATGACGTTCGCCGACTCCTACGCCTTTCTCGACGAGTGGGTCATCATCGCGCTGAAGGCGCTCGGAATCGACGCGCACTACGCGCCGCTCAACGACATCACGAGCCCCACGGGCAAGATCGGCGGGGCCGCGCAGAAGCGACTCGGCAACGGCGCCGTCGTGCACCACGTGACCATGAGCTACGACATGGACGGCGAGAAGATGGTGCAGGTGCTGCGCATCGGCCGCGAGAAGATGAGCGACAAGGGCACGAAGTCGGCGGCGAAGAGGGTCGACCCGCTGCGCAGCCAGACCGGTCTCTCTCGCGCCGAGATCATCGACAAGATGATCGCGACGTTCACGGGACTCTACGGCGCGACGCCCGGTGGCATCACCGACGAGGAGTACGGCAAGGCCGAAGAGCTGGTGCGCACCAAGTTCAGCACGCCGGAGTGGATCGCCCGCGTTCCCTAGAGATCAGCGCGTCGTGAGCGGCTTGTACTCGTCGTGATTGTCGATGTAGCTCGCCACAAAGGGGCAGGCGGGAATCACGCGCTGCGTGCCCTCGGCGATCTGGTCGAGAACGCCCTGCACCAACACGCTGCCGAGCCCCCCGTGCTGCTTGCTGGGATCGATCTCGGTGTGCGTGATGGCGATCGCATCGCCCCGCTCCTCGTAGTCGGCGAGACCGACTTGTTCGTCATCGATCCAGAGGGTGTAGCGGCGGGCATCGGGCTCATGGCGCACTTCGCGGCTCTGCATTCAACGAACGATACGCCTCGTCAAGACCTGCCACAATTGCAGGATGCCCGATCATCCGACAGACCCGGCGTCTGACCAGGGAGTCAGCCGGATCATCCAGGGTGACAATCTGCCCGTTCTCGCCGGCCTCGCCGACGAGGCGTTCACGCTCATCTATCTCGACCCGCCGTTCAACACGGGCCGCGTGCAGAAGCGGCAGTCGACGACATCCGTTCGAACGCAGGCCGGTGCCGGCTCGGTGACGGGATTCAAGGGCCGCAGCTACGAACGCATCAAGGGCGATCTGCTCGCCTACGACGATGTGTTCGAGAACTACTGGGAGTTCATCGAACCCCGACTGATCGAGGCATGGCGCCTGCTCGCGCCCGACGGAACGCTCTACCTGCACCTCGACTACCGCGAGGCCCACTACGCAAAAGTTCTGCTCGACGCCCTGTTCGGGCGCGAGTGCTTTCTCAACGAGATCATCTGGGCCTACGACTACGGCGCCAAGTCGAAGAGCCGCTGGCCGGCGAAGCACGACACGATTCTCGTCTACGTCAAAGACCCAGCCCGCTACTACTTCGACTCCTCAACGGTCGATCGCGAGCCCTACATGGCACCCGGTCTCGTCACGCCCGAGAAGGTCGAGCGCGGCAAGCTGCCCACCGACGTGTGGTGGCACACGATCGTGTCGCCGACCGGTCGAGAGAAGACCGGCTATCCCACTCAGAAGCCCGAGGGTATTCTGCGTCGCGTCATTCAGGCGTCGAGCCGCGAGGGTGATTGGGTGCTCGACTTCTTCGCGGGCAGCGGTACGACCGGCGCGGTCGCCCACGCGCTCGGCCGCCGCTTCGTGCTCGTCGACCAGAACCCCGACGCGATCCAGGTGATGCACGCCCGCATGCCCGACGTTCCCGTGCACGAGGCCTGAACGCATCCGCGCCCGTTGGGCGCATGCGCCACCGGTCGACCGGCAGCGGATGCGCCCAACAGGCGCGGATGGGCTGGTTCGGGCGGCCCTAGTGCACGGGCATCGGCACGGCGTCATCGGCCTCGGCCGATCCGGATGCGCTGGCGCCGGTCGCCGGTGCGGCCGCGTTGTGCGACAGCGACAGGCCCTGGCCGCGGCGGCGGAACAGCAGAGCGGAGACGACCGCGCCCAGCGCGAAGAACGCTGCGCCCCACCAGTACGCGGTGGCGTAGCTCGCGATCGCGGCGTTCGCGGCGACGTCGGCCGAGGCCGCATGCGACGCGAGATAGTCGGTCGCAGCGGTGGCGGCCAGGGTGTTCAGCAGGGCGACACCGATCGAGCCACCCACCTGCTGGCTCGTATTGACCATGGCCGACGCGACACCCGCGAACTCTCGGTCGACGCCGAGCGTGGCCGTCTGCATCGACGCGGGCATGATCGTGCCCATTCCGAAGCCCATGAGCATGAGTGCCGGAAGGACGTTCGCCGCATAGCTGCTGTCGAGGTCGAGCCGGGTGAGCATGATCATGGCCACTGCGGCGATGACCATTCCGAGGGGAACCATGATCTTCGGCCCGAAGCGCGGCACGAAGATGTTGGTGCCGAGCTGGGCGGCGAGCACGAGCATGGCGATCATGGGCAGGAACGACAGTCCGGTCTGGATGGGCGAGAAGCCCAGTGAGGCCTGCAGGTAGTAGGTGACGAAGAGGAAGATGCCGAACATGCCCGCACCTGCGATGAGCACCGAGGCGTAGGCCGCGCCGCGGTTGCGATCGAGCACGATCGTCAGCGGCAGGAGGGGGTGGGCCGCGCGACGCTGCCAGAGCACGAACGCGACGAGCAGAACGGCGGCGCCCGCGAGCATCCCCCAGGTGAGCGGCGAGCCCCAGCCGTCGGTCTCTGCGTTCGCGAAGCCGTAGACCAGGCCGAAGAGGCCGCCCGAGATGAGCACGGTTCCGGGGATGTCGAGCTTCGGCCGCGGACCGGTGCGCTTGGATTCCGACACGTAGATCGCAGCGCCGATCACGCCGATGACCGCGATGAAGACGTTGATGTAGAGGTTCCAGCGCCAGTCGAAGCGCTCCGTCAGGAACCCTCCGAGCAGCAGGCCGACCGCCCCTCCGGCTCCGGCGATCGCGCCGAAGATTCCGAAGGCGCGGGCCCGCTCCTTGGGGATGGTGAAGGTGGTGGTGAGTACCGCGAGGGCGGTCGGGGCGAGCAAGGCGCCGAAGACACCCTGCAGGGCGCGTGCCGCGACGAGCGTGCCGAAGCTGTCGGCCGCGCCTCCCAGCGCCGAGGCCACGGCGAATCCGATGAGTCCGATGATGAAGGTGCGCTTGCGGCCGATGAGGTCGGAGAGACGGCCGCCGAGGAGGAGCAGGCTGCCGAAGGCGAGGGAGTAGGCGGTCACGACCCACTGGCGGTCGCCGTCACTGAATCCGAGATCGGTCTGGGCGGCGGGGAGGGCGATGTTGACCACGGTCGAGTCGAGTACGACCATGAGCTGGGCGAGGGCGACGACGGTGAGCGTCAGCCAGCGGCGTTGGGAGACCTTCGCGGCGTCGGCGACGTCCGAGGGCGATGAGGTGATCTGGGTCATGGGGAAAGCATATACGGAACTGTAGAGTTCCGGATAGATTCAGTTCCGGATCTTCGCGGTTCTCTAATTGATACACTGGATATATCAGCGATCGCCAGAGACATGAGGAGACGGCCGCAATGACGCAGCTCGACGCCAGTCAGAACATCACCGACGACGCCCCGAAACTCGGCCGACGGCGAGACCCGGCCAAAGACCAGCAGATTCTGGATGCCGCCGTCGAGGTGCTCGCGGAGACCGGCTTCGACGGCATGACGATCGATATGGTCGCCGCCCGAGCCGGAGCGGGCAAGGCCACGGTGTACCGCCGCTGGGCGTCGAAGAACGAACTCGTTCTCGACGCGGTCGCGTGCCTCAAGAAGAGCGACCTCGACGCGCTTCAAATCCCCGACACGGGAACGCTGCGCGGAGACCTGGTGGCGATGATCCGCCCGCCCACGATCGATGACGCCGAGCGCAAGCTCAAGGTCATGGCCGGCCTCGCGTCGATGCTCTCCTCCGCTCCCGAGCTCGCCGATGCCGCCAACGAGGCCATCGTCGAGCCGCGTGCTCGCATCAATCGCATGCTCTTGAATCGCGCCATCGACAGGGGAGAGATCGCCGCCGATATCGACATTCAGCTCGTCTCGTCGATCTCGCCCTCGATGGTGGCCTACCGCTCGCTCATTCAGCGCCGGCCGGTCGACCGCGACTTCCTGATCTCGGTAATCGACGGGGTGATCCTGCCTGCTGTCGGCCTGCCCCGCGGGTCGTCGAACTAAAGCGTCGTCGACTCCCTGATGACCAGGCTCGTCGGCATGATGCTGGCTCGCTCGATCTGCTCTTTAGCAATCAGGCGGACGAGGGCGGCGGCCATGCCCGCCCCGAGCTCCGACGACGGCTGATGCACCGTGGTGAGGGTCGGGCTCAGCGCTGTTCCGAGAGGATCGTCGTCGAACCCCGCCACCGCGATGTCGCCGGGAATCGACAGTCCGCGCTCGCGCAGTACCGGATAGGCGCCGGCAGCCATCTGGTCGTTCGCGAAGAACACGGCGTCTACCGACGGGTCGCGCTCCAGTAGCCGCGCCATCGCATCCGCACCCGACGCGGGCGAGAACCCGCCGACCTCGACCAGGTCGTCGGCGAGACCCGCGGTATCCATGGCTTCGCGCCACCCGCGCAGGCGATCGACGCCCGGCGGCATGTCCTGGGGGCCTGCGACCGTGGCGATGCGCGTGCGACCGAGCGCGATGAGGTGCTCGGTGGCCGAGCGGGCGGCGGCCACGTTGTCGACGTCGACGAAGTAGCTGTCGTCGAGTTCGGGGGTGAGGGGGCGGCCGCCGAAGACGATCGGCAGCTTCTGTCCGAGGCGCGTGTACGAGTGGTCGCCTGAGTGGTGCGACACCACGAGGGCGCCATCGACGTTGCCGCCGAGCAGGTAGCGCCGGGTCTTGTCGCTCGAGCTCTCCGACGCGATGAGCAGGTTCAGCGTGTAGTCGGTGTCGTTGAGGTACACGGCGACGCCCTGGATGACGGCGGCGAAGAAGGGGTCGCTGAACACGATCGACGTCTGCTCGGGAACGATGAGCGCGATCACATTCGTGCGCCGACTCGCCAGCGAGCGTGCCGCCCTATTGGGCACGTAGTTCAGCTTCTCGATGGCGGCGTTCACGACGGCGGTCACATGCGGGGTCACCGCTGTCGATCCGTTCACAACGCGAGAGACGGTGGCCCTAGAGACCCCGGCCTCGTGCGCGACCATCTCGAGTGTGGGCGCCTGCGGGATCGCCTGCTCGGCCGCCGGATCCTCGGAGTGATCGATCGACATTGGCGCTGCCCTTCTGCTGCGAGGACACCAGTCTAGAAGCGCGACTGGCCACTGCCGTGACCGACGACGCGCTAGCATCCGGATCATGAGTGATTCCGCTTCGACCACCGATTCCGTTGATGTGACCGGACGAGGCGATACGGGGCTGGTCCGGCCGGTGATCCGCACCAATGTGCTTGCGATCGTCTCGTTCGTCGCTGCGTTCGTCGTACCCGTGGCCGCGATTATCACCGGCTTTCTCTCGCTGTCGCAGATTCGACGCACGGGGGAGGAAGGTTCAGGTTTGGCGAAGGCTGGCATCATTGTCGGCTTCGTTTTTTCCGCGGGTGTGGCGGCATTCTTCGTCGTCTGGCTCTCTCTTTTCGTGACGCTACTCAACGGCGGCACAGTCAACTGAAAGCGGGTGGCCGTGTTGAGATGCGGGATATGGCCGCTTCGAAGCCGCGGGATGCGGCCATACTCCGCACCTCAGTGGCCTTTCCCGCCGCGGCCGCGCCTCTTACGCTCGGAGAATGACCGAATCGATTCCGCCCACCTCTGTTCGTCAACTCCGACTCGTGGTCGAGGCTGACGATTACGATGCGGCTGTCGCCTTCTATCGCGATGCGCTCGGTCTCACGGAGCAGGCCGCCTACGAGGGTGAGGGCGACGCGAAGGTGATGATCCTGAATGCCGGGCTCGCGACCCTCGAGATCGCCAACCCTGCCCAAGTGCGAATGATCGACGGGGTCGAGGCCGAGGGAAAGCCGAGCGCGCGGATCCGGATCGCCTTCGAGGTCGACGACTCGCCGTCCGTGACCAACGATCTCGTCGAAGCGGGTGCTGAGCTGATCGCCGAGCCGCGCGAGACCCCTTGGCGGTCGGTCAACTCGCGGCTCGACGCGCCCGCTGGCCTGCAACTGACGGTGTTCCAAGAGCTTGACTCGCTCGAGTCGCGGGAGGTCAGCCCCGGGTTCACGACCGGCGACTGACTGGCAGCTTGCCCGTGGCGCACCACCGAGTTGTCTGAATCCGCTGCCTCAGGGCGCGACGAGGGGGCAGATGTGGCAAACCGGACGCGCAGAGCGGATGCGCGTGGCGCCCCGCCCGCGCGGTTATTCCGCCGCGGGCCGTCCCGCGAACACCGCAGCGAACGCGCGGCCGGAGTCCTTGATCGTGCGCTCCTGCGTGTCGTAGTCGACGCGCACAATGCCGAATCGCTTGTCGTAACCCCAGGCCCACTCGAAGTTGTCGAGCAGCGACCACACGAAGTACCCGCGAACATCCGCGCCCTCGGCGATGGCCTCGGCCACGGCCGCCACGTGCGCCAGGATGAACGCCGCCCGCTCGGGGTCGTGCACCGCGCCGTCTGGTGACACGACGTCGTCGTAGGCCGCGCCGTTCTCGGTCATGTAGAGCGGCGGCAGGTTCGGGTACTCGTGGCCGAGGCGCACGAGCAGGTGGCGCAGCCCGTCGGGGTGCACCTCCCAGTCCATGGCGGTGCGGGGCAGGCCGCGGCTCGGGAACGTCAGGAACTCGCTGCCGACGAACGGCGACGACAGCGGTCGCCCGTTCTCGACGAGGTGAGGATCGATGGCCCCGGCTTCCAACGGGTGTCCACTGACGACGTCGTCGTGATAGTGGTTGATGCCGAGAAAGTCGATGGGCGCCGAGATGATGTCGAGGTCGCCGTCGTGCACGATTTCAGACAGCTGGATGCCGACGGCCGCCAGATCGTCGGTTACATCGGCGGGGTAGGCACCGCGCAGCACGGGGTCGAGGAAGATGCGGTTCATCATGCCGTCGAGGCGGCGCGCGGCATCGAGGTCTACCGGATCAGCGGCGTCGGCGGGGATGGCGTTGGTGAGGTTGTACGTGACGCCCAGGTTCTGTGCGCCGAGTTCGCGCAGTCGGTTCACGGCCAGACCGTGTGCGAGGTGGTGGTGGTGCACGGCCTGGATCGCGGCGAGCGGTTCGCGGCGACCGGGCGCGTGCACGCCGGCTCCGTATCCGAGAAGCGCCGAGCAGAACGGCTCGTTGAACGTGGTCCAGTGCTCGACGCGGTCGCCGAGAACCGCGTAGACGCCCTCGGCGTAGTCGCGGAAACGGTAGGCGGTGTCGCGGCTGGCCCAGCCGCCCTGCTCCTCGACGGCCTGCGGCAGGTCCCAGTGGTACAGGGTGAGCCAGGGCAGGATGTCGGCGTCGAGCAGGTCGTCGACCAGGCGCGAGTAGAAGTCGAGCCCGGTACGGTTGAACTCTCGGTCGCCCGGCTTGATGCGCGACCAGCTCGTGGAGAAGCGGTAGGAGTCGAGGCCCAGCTCTTTCATGATCGCCACGTCGCCCGCGAAGCGGTGGTAGTGGTCGACCGCGACCTCGGGGGTGTCGCCGTTGATGATCGCGTTGGGAACGCGTGCGAACGTGTCCCACACGGAGTCTTCTTTGCCACCCTCGTGGGCCGCCCCTTCGATCTGAGCGGCGGCCGTGGCCGAGCCCCAGATGAAGCCGGGAGGAAAGGACGAGAATGTGGGTGTGTCGAGCGACATGGTGGTGACGGGCTCCTCAGTTGCGACGAGAGAGCGCTCTCTCGGCATTCTCACCACGGTAGGCGACCGCTCCGACAGGTGTCAAACCTGCCGGAGCGGTCAGCGAGCCCTACGGCTTGGGCTTCTGGGCCGGGATGCTGCCGGTCGCGGGTTCGACGAGCGCCCCGAAGGTCTCGGCCGCGCGTGTGGAGCCGAGCTGCAGCTGCAGCTCACCCTCGGACTCGGCGCGCACGCCATCGGCCTTCGCTGCGGACGCAGCCTCGGCGTCGTCGTTGGCCTCCTGCAGGGCCGACTTCTGCCGCAGGGGAGTGGCCTTCAAGAACCAGCTGAGCAGGAAGGCGATGAGCACCACACTCAGGCTGATCCAGAATCCCGTGACCATGGCGGTCGAGAAGCCCTCGAGGAACGGTCGAGCTAGACGCGGGTCGATGACGTTCAGGAACGAGGTGTCGCCGTTGAGGGCGCTGCTCAGGGTGTTCGGCTGTCCGGACTGCGCGAGTTGCATCTGCGTCAGCACGTCGACGTTGGCCTGGTTCGCCAGCACCTTCGGGTCTTGACCGGCGGCCGCGATGCCGGCCACGACATCCGGTGTCTTGAACGCGTCTTGAATGGCGCCAGGGGCGCGCGAGAACACCACGGAGAAGATGACGGCGGTGCCGAGCGTTCCACCAATCTGACGGAAGAAGGTCGCGGCGCTCGTGGCCACACCGATGTCGCGAGGTCCGACCGAGTTCTGGCTGGCGATCGTGAGCGTCTGCATCAACTGACCGAGGCCGAGGCCGAGCATGAGCATTCCGCCCATGACGAAGACGACGCCGCTGGTCGCGGTGGCGAACGTGAGGTAGAAGAAGGCGGCCGACATCAGAAACGTTCCGACGATCGGGAAGACCTTGTACTTGCCCGTTCTGGCGATGATCTGACCCGAGACGATCGACGCGATCATCAGGCCGACGACCATCGGGATCATCAGGAGGCCGGACTCGGTCGGTGTGGCCCCGTTGACGATCTGCAGGTAGAGGGGGATCGTCAGCATGCCGCCGAACATTCCGAAGCCCACCAGAGTTCCGATGATGCTGGCCATCGAGAAGGTCGGTGACGAGAACAGCGAGAGCGGAATGAGGGCGTTGCTGCCCATGCGGCGCTCGGTGATGATGAACGCCACGACGCCGACGACGCCGATCACGTAGCAGGCGAGTGCGCCCGCGGAGCCCCAGCCCCAGTCGCGGCCGTTCTCGGCCACGAGCAGCAGGGGCGCGATGCCCATGACGATGAACGCGGCGCCCCACCAGTCGATGCGGGCGTCGCGACGGGTGTGCGGAATGTGCAGGAAGCTGACCACCAGGATCATCGCGATCGCGGCGACGGGCAGGTTGAGCAGGAAGATCCAGCGCCATCCGGTGATGAAGAAGATCTCGGGGGTGCCCGAGATCAGACCGCCGAGCAGCGGGCCGAGCACGCTCGAGACGCCGAACACGGCAAGGAAGTAGCCCTGGTACTTCGCCCGCTCGCGAGGAGCGAGGATGTCGCCCATCACCGTGAGGGCCAGCGACATCAGGCCACCCGCGCCGAGACCCTGGATCGCGCGGAATCCGGCGAGCTCGATCATCGACGTCGAGATGCCGGCGAGGAGCGAGCCGAGGATGAAAATCGAGATGGCGATGATGTAGAGGGGGCGGCGACCGAAGATGTCGCTGAGCTTGCCGTAGATCGGGGTGGCGATCGTGGAGACCACGAGGTACGCGGTGGTGACCCACGCCTGCTGGTCTTGCCCCTTGAGGTCGTCGCCGATGGTGCGCATCGACGTGCCCACGATCGACTGGTCGAGGGCGGCGAGGAACATGCCCGCCATGAGGCCGAAGATGATGAACTGGATCTGTCGTGGCGACAGCTGGCCACCGGATTCGGCGGCGGCCCGTGCGCGATCGGCGCCGGACTTCTTCGAGCTTCGAGAAGCGCTCGGTATGGAGGTCATGAGATTCCTGACGAAGAGAGAAGGGTAAACGGGGAGGAGAAAATCGCACGCCAGAAAATTGCGCAGAGTGCAAAGTTACACCGGGTGAAACGGCTTCTCAACCGCACTGTGTAGCAACCTCCACGAAAAGAACAGATCGCGCCCGTATTGTGGGACGGTGACTGAGCTGAGACCGCGACGCGAACTGCGTCGCCGCGAACCCTCTCGTCGCTCGAAGACTCGCGTGATCGCAGCCGGGCTCGCCGCCATCGTGCTGGTCATCGTCGGCGAAACGGCCCTGTGGAGCGCGACCGCACAGCGGAACGCGCCCGACGCATCCGTCGCCGCGGATGCGCTGCCGAACGATGGCGCGGCGCCCGCGCAGATCACGATTCCCGCTCCCATCCAGACCGCGGTGCCTCTCGCCGTCCCCGCCGAGCCGGCTCCTGCCGCCGCCGCTCCGACCGGCTTCGACAAGTCGGCCCGGTCGATCGACGACCCCACGAGCATCTGGTTCGTCGTCAACAAGACGCGCCCGATACCCGACGCGGCGAACTACGTTCCGCCCGACCTGGTATCGCTGCGATCGGACATTCCGAACCCCAACGGGTTCCCGCTGCGGCAGGAGGCGGCCGACGCGCTCGCCGTTATGGTCGACGCCGCGTCTGCTGAGACCGGGCAGCAGCTCGTGGCCCAGAGCGGGTATCGCTCGTACGGCATCCAGGTGAACGCCTACAACCGCTATGTGGGCCAGCTCGGCACGGCGGGCGCAGACCTCACCAGCGCACGCCCCGGGTTCAGCGAGCACCAGACCGGCATGGCCATCGACCTTCTGGCGACGGGCAGCGGCTGCTCCCTCGACGGCCCCTGCTTCGGAGACACGACCGCGGGCCAGTGGCTGGCCGCCAACGCCTATCGCTTCGGCTTCCTGCTGAGCTATCCGGCAGACAAGACGGCCGTCACCGGCTACGAATACGAGCCGTGGCACTTCCGCTATATCGGAGTGGACCTCTCTACCGAGATGCACAACGAGGGCGTCACGACCCTCGAGGAGTTCTTCGGCCTGCCCGCCGCGCCCGGCTACCTTGACTAGGCCCGCCGCCGCACGCCCCCAGGGCATTCTCGACAGGCCGTACCGCCTGGTGAGCATCGGCGCGTGCGCCCTGATCGTGATCGCGGCGTTCGAACAGCTCGCCGTCACCACGATCATGCCCGCCATCGCGCGCGATCTGGATGGGCTGGCCCTGTATGCCCTGGCTTTCGCGGGCCCGCTGGCTTCGGGCGTGATCGGCATGGTGCTGGCCGGCGACTGGTCCGACAGGCGAGGCCCGGTGAAGGCGCTCTACGCATCGGTCGCGCTGTTCGCCCTGGGACTCGTGATCGCCGGCACCGCGTCGTCGATGCCGCTCTTCCTCGCCGGACGCCTCGTGCAGGGTCTCGGGGGCGGAGCGATGACCGTGGCGCTCTACGTGATCGTCGCCAAGATCTATCCGCCCCGTCTGCAGCCCAAGATCTTCGGGGCCTTCGCGGCGGCGTGGGTCGTTCCCGCTCTGGTCGGCCCGTTCATCGCGGGCGTGGTCGGGCAGTATCTGGGCTGGCGCTGGGTCTTCCTCGGTGTCGTTGTGCTCGTACTGCCGGCGATGGCCATGGTGCTGCCCGGCATGCGCAGCATGGCACCACACGACCGGCTCGAGTCGGATGGCCGGAGCAGTACCGCGCGGGCACTCTGGGCCGTGCTGCTGGCCGTCGCCATCCTGGGTCTGAACATCGCGGCCGATCTGGATGGCGCGGCCCGCTGGGTGCTGGCGGTCGGCGGCCTGGCCGTCGCGCTCGTGGCCCTCCGGCCGCTGCTGCCCGCGGCCAGCCTGCGCTTGCGCCGGGGGCTGCCGAGCGTCATCGCGCTGCGCGGTCTGCTGGCCGGCGCATTCATGAGCGCCGAGGTATATCTTCCGTACGTGCTCACCGAGCGCTTCGGGCTGACGGCGGCGCTCGCCGGACTCGCGCTGAGCTTCTCGGGGGTCGCGTGGGGTTCCTCGTCGCTGGCGCAGGGGCGGCTCGGCGAGCGGGTGTCGCATCGCACCGCCATCCGGGTCGGCATTCTCGGGGCGACCATCGCGATCGGCATCGTGGTGCTCGTGACCGCGCTCGAACTGCCCGCCTGGGTCATCATCGCCGGTTGGTTCCTCGGGGGAGCGGGCATGGGCTTCGCGTATCCGCGCATCACGGTGCTGACGTTCGACTACTCGGCGCCCGACGAGCAGGGTTTCAACTCGTCGGCGCTCGCTATCGCCGACTCGGGCGGATCGGCCATCGCGCTCGCGCTGGGCGCTGTCGCGTTCTCCGTCGCGGGCGATCCAGGAAGCCAGCCGTCGTTCGTCGCGACCTTCGCCTTCTCGCTGCTGGTCGGCATCCTGGCCCTGCTGGTGAGCGCGCGGGTCTCGCAGCGCGCAACCGGCTCAACGGCTTAACACAGCACACCTCACGGCGTAACCCTTTAGGGGGCGTTCAGAAAGCTGTGTTCGAATGAGATGAATCCCGGTCACGCGCTCGTTTTTGCTCCCTCTGCGCCCCCTGAAGAGTTCTCTGGAGGACATCATCATTCGCCGCACGCGCACCACCCGATCTGTTCTGGCATCGCTGTTCGTCGCAGCTTTCGCGCTCACAGGATGCACTGCCGTCGAAGAGGCTCACACAGAGGGGTCCGAGCAGTCCAAGAAGACCGACACCACGCGCATCGACACGATCTCGCCGGCATCCGGCTCTCTTCTCGGCGGCGAGACGATCACGTTCACGGGCGAGGGGCTCGACGACGTGTCGAGTGTGGTTTTCGGGGGAGTGGCCGCCACATCTGTCACGGCGGTGGCCCATAACCAGCTTCAGGTCGTGGCTCCCGCGGCTCTCGATTACGCCGTGGGCGCGGTGAGCGTCACTGCCGCGAGCGAAGAGGGCGAGGTCATCGCGAGCGCGGCGAACTACGACTATCAGGTCGTCACCCCGGTCGACGCGCAGATGCAGTACGCCTTCGCTCACTGGCAGGATTACAACGACGAGGTCTGGGGCACCTTCCCCGACAACGACTGCGGCAACTTCGTGAACCAGACCCTGATCGCACGCGGCTGGGTGCAGACCGACGAGTGGTACAGCGAATGGAACACCACCGGCGACTTCAGCGACAGCTGGGCGCGCGGCCCCGCTATGGATGCGTTCTTCGCGTCGCAGACAGACAGGGCGACGCGGCTCTCTCTCGAGCAGCGCGACCAGGCCAAGGTCGGCGACGTGGTCATGTTCGACTGGGATCCGGCGAACGAGAACGGCGTCGACCACACGATGCTCGTCTCGAAGGTCGACGCGGCCACGGGTGCGATCAGCATGGTGGGGCACACCATCGATGCCCAGTACCGCGACCTCGATCAGGCCATCACGATCGAGAACCCGGGCGCGACCGCCTGGTTCTACAGCATCGCGTAGCGCGCGCTACTCGGCGAGGGCCTCGTCGACGATCGCCTTGGCCTCTTTCTGCACCTGGCGCAGGTGCTCCTCACCCAAGAAGCTCTCGGCGTAGATCTTGTAGACGTCTTCGGTACCACTGGGCCGCGCCGCGAACCACGCGTTCTCGGTCACGACCTTCACCCCGCCGATCGCCGCACCGTTGCCGGGCGCGTGGCTGAGCTTGGCGATGATCTCCTCGCCGGCCACCTCGGTGGCGGTGATCGCATCGCCGTCGAGTTTGCCGAGCCGGGCCTTCTGCGCCTTCGTGGCCGCGGCATCCACTCGCTCGTAGGCGGGCGAACCGAACTTCTCGGTGAGCTCGGCGTACAGAACGCTGGGCGTCTTGCCGGTGACGGCGAGGATCTCGGCCGCGAGCAGGCACAGGATGATGCCGTCTTTGTCGGTGGTCCACACGGTGCCGTCGAAGCGCAGGAAGCTCGCGCCGGCGCTCTCCTCGCCGCCGAAGGCCACGGTTCCGTCGACCAGCCCGGGCACGAACCACTTGAAGCCCACGGGAACCTCGAGCAGTGTGCGGTCGAGCTCGGTGGCGACCCGGTCGATCATGCTCGACGACACGAGGGTCTTGCCGATCGCGGCGTCGGGCTTCCAGTCGGCGCGATTCGCGTAGAGGTACTGGATGGCGACGGCCAGGTAGTGGTTGGGGTTCATGAGGCCGCCATCCGGGGTCACGATGCCGTGCCGGTCGGCGTCGGCGTCGTTGCCCGTGAGGAGGTCGTAGTCGTGCTGATGGGCGAGAACCGATGCCATGGCGCTGGGCGACGACGGATCCATGCGGATCTTGCCGTCCCAGTCGAGGGTCATGAAGCCCCACTGCGGGTCGACGACCGGGTTCACGACGGTGAGGTCGATTCCGTAGCGCTCGCGGATGGCCTGCCAGTAGTAGACGCTGGCACCGCCCAGGGGGTCGGCGCCGATGCGGATGCCCGACTTCTTGATGGCCTCCATGTCGATGATGGTGCCGAGGTCGTTCACGTAGTTGTTCATGAAGTCGTAGGTCTCGACCGCGCTGGGCTCGGCACGCTTCACGCCGCGCAGACCGTCGGCGAGCAGTTCATTGGCACGGTTCGCGATCCAGCCCGTGGCGTCGCTGTCGGCAGGGCCTCCGTGAGGCGGGTTGTACTTGAATCCGCCATCTGCGGGCGGGTTGTGGCTCGGCGTGACGACGATGCCGTCGGCCTGCGGCTCATCCGGATGCGCCAGGTTGTACGCGATGATCGCGTGGCTCACGGCGGGGGTCGGGGTGAAGCTGTCGAACTCGTCGACGAGCACCCGGACCTCGTTGCCGACGAGCACCTCGAGGGCCGTGGTCTGTGCGGGGCGGCTGAGCGCGTGCGTGTCGATGCCGATGAAGAGAGGGCCGGTGATGCCCTGGCCGGCGCGGTACTCGACGATGGCCTGCGTCGTGGCGGCGATGTGGTCTTCGTTGAAAGCCGTGTTCAGTGACGAGCCGCGGTGCCCGCTCGTGCCGAACACCACTTTCTGGTCGGCGATCGTGACATCGGGCTTCAGGTCGTAATAGGCGCGAACGAGCGCCTCGACATCGACCAGGTCTTCGGGGAGGGCAACGGTGCCGGCGCGGTTTTCCATGCCCCCCAGTCTGGCACTCCGACACCGCAGAGAGGAGGTGCCGCTCGTATTCAGGAGAAACGCGCCCTGCGCGTGCGAAAACCGAGCCTTAGGCCGGTTCTTCCTGAAAAGAGCGCCGTGC
This sequence comes from Agreia sp. Leaf335, assembly GCF_001423605.1. Classification (NCBI taxonomy): domain Bacteria; kingdom Bacillati; phylum Actinomycetota; class Actinomycetes; order Micrococcales; family Microbacteriaceae; genus Agreia; species Agreia sp. Leaf335. The sequence goes on from NZ_LMOQ01000001.1 coordinate 202,993, forward strand.
GCGAGAACTGCAGGCGCCACGGAGAAATCGCGGCGTCGAATAGGCTCTGAGCCATGTCCGACGCACCGCAGAACGCCGCCGCCACCGAGAGCTACAGCTACCTGGGCCCCCGGGGCACGTTCACCGAGGCGGCGCTCGCTCAGGTTCCGCATGCCCGGGGCAAGATCTGGCGCAGCGTCAACAACGTGGGCGAGGCCCTCGACGACGTCGTGAGCGGTCGCAGCGTCGCGGCGATGATCGCGATCGAGAACTCGATCGAGGGCGGGGTGAACGCCACTCAAGACGCCCTGGCGAACATCCCGAATCTGCGCATCGTGGGCGAGTACCTCGTGAAGGTGCAGTTCGTCCTGGTGGCCAGGCCGGGAACGACGCTCGCCGATGTGAAGGTCGTGAACGCGCATCCGGTCGCCTACACGCAGTGCCATCACTGGCTCGACGCCAATCTGCCGAGCCACGGACACATTCCGGCCACGTCGAACGTGGCGGCGGCCGCCTCGCTCTTCGAGAACGACCTCGCCGACGCGGCCGTCGCTCCTCCCGGCATCGTCGACCACTACGACCTCGACGTGCTCGCCGAGAACATCGGTGACAATGACAATGCGGTCACCCGCTTCGTGCTGGTGAGCAAGACCACGGCGATTCCTCCGCGCACCGGGGCCGACAAGACGAGTCTCATCGTCGAACTGCCCGACGACCGCGCGGGTGCCCTGCTCGAATTGCTCGAGCAGTTCTCGACCCGCGGCGTGAACATGAGCCTGCTCGAATCGCGGCCCATCGGCGACGCTCTCGGCCGCTACCGCTTCGTGATCGACGCCGACGGGCACATCCTCGACGAACGCGTCGCCGACTCCCTGCTCGGCGTACGCCGCTTCAGCCCGAAGGTCATCTTCCTCGGCTCCTACCCGCGAGCCGACAAGGCGCCCATCGAATACATCCCCCGCTACGACGACGACGTGTTCATCGAGGCGCGCGACTGGCTGCGGGCGGTCATCTCGGGCGAGCCCGACGCCTCGTAACGGGGGGCCTGTCCGGCGGCACGAGACAGCCGCGCGCCGACCTCGATCAGAGCGTCGGCGAGGTTCGCCGAGCGGTCGCCATCCTCGATCACATCGAAGTCGATTCCGCACAGTCCGACGTAGAGGGCGAATTCGCGGGCCGAGTTCGCACCCGCCACGAGCTCGCAGCTGTTCTCGTCGATCGGCGTGACCTGTGCGGTGGACGCCCCGAATCGAGCCGAGACCTCGGCAGCCGAGGCATGCATCCGAACACGAAAGTGACACGGATAGGGGGCGACCGAGATGCTCCGCGTGGTCAGCTCGCGCACCGCGTCGGCGGGAACCTCGCGCGCCTCGAACGGTTCCGCCAACGGCAGCCGGGGTGTCAGCCGATCGAGGCGAAGGGTGCGCCATGCTCCGCGCTGGGCATCCCACGCGACGACGTACCACCGCCTGCCCGCGTGCACGATACGGTGCGGCTCGATGGTGCGACGCACCTCTGTGCCGTCGTGTCTCGTGTAGTCGATTCGCACGCTGCGAGACTCGCGGATCGCGCGCGCGAGAGTGAGGACCGTGTCGAGGTCGACGGGTTCGGACAGTCCACCGAGGGGAATGATGGCCTGCCCCACCTCGGTGATGCGCCCGCGGGTCTCCGACGACAGCGACTGCTCGAGCTTCACGAGGGCGCGCGCCGCCGCATCCTCGATGCCGGTCACGGCGGTACTCGCCGCGGCGCGCAGGCCCACCGCGATCGCCACGGCCTCGTCGGCCGACAGCACGAGCGGCGGGATGGCCGCTCCCGCACCGAGTCGGTAGCCGCCGCCGATCCCGGGCACCGCGTCGACGCCGTAGCCCAACCCGCGCAGGTCGTCGATGTCTCGTCGAAGTGTTCGCGCACTCACCTGGAGGCGGCCCTGCAGCTCGGCTCCGCTCCAGTGTCGGCGGGCCTGCAACAAGCCCAGCAGTTCGAGGGTGCGTGCGGTCGTTCGAGGCATTGTTTATCTTCTCGGCAAATGAGGCCATATTGTGGCCGCATCGAGATCCACGCTGGGGTCATGACTCGATCCGACTCCACTGACGTCCTCCCTTTTCGCATCTCTGTTCCGCTCGACGACCTCACCGATCTGAGAAGTCGACTGCGTTCGACGCGCTTCGCAGCCGACCTGCCCGATGAACGTCTGCCGGGCGGCTCGTGGAGCACGGGCGTGCCCGCTTCGACACTTCGTCGCCTCGTCTCCGCGTGGCAGACGTTCGACTGGCCCGCATTCGAGACCCGGGTGAACGAGGTGCCGCAGTTCACGACGAGCATCGACGGACAGGTCATCCACTTCGTGCACGTCCGCTCGGCCGAACCGAACGCGGTTCCCTTGCTCTTGACGCACGGCTGGCCAGGGTCCTTCCTGGAGTTCCTCGACATCATCGGGCCGCTGACGGACCCGGTCGCGCACGGAGGCGACGCAGCCGACGCCTTCGACGTCGTCGTCCCCTCGCTTCCCGGGTTCGGGTTCTCGACGCCGCTGTCCTCGGCAGGCTGGACCACCCGCCGCATCGCCGAGACGTGGGTCGAGTTGATGACTCGACTCGGCTACGAACGATTCGCCACGCAGGGCGGCGACATCGGTGCTCTGATCGCGCCGGAGATCGGCCGGGTGGCACCCGATCGAACCCTCGGCGTTCACATCAACGGCGCCTCGGCATTCGTCTCGCAACTCGACGATGAGTCGGCATCGACGTTGACAGAGCTCGAGCGAGACCGGATGCGACGGGTCGCCGAGTTCATGCGCCACGAGTTCGGCTACATCGCCCTGCAGTCGACCCGCCCGGGACTCGTCGGCACCCTGCTCACCGACTCCCCGGTGGCGCAGCTCGCCTGGATCGTCGACAAATTCCAGGCCTGGACCCACCCGACCGATGCTCCCGCCGACGAGGTCGTCGGCCTCGACACTCTGCTCGCCAACGCATCGCTCTACTGGTTCACGGCGAGTGCTGGTTCGTCCGCCTACGTCGGCTACGCCCAGAACTCCGGGTGGGGAGACGTTCCTGCCATCTCCGGCGTGCCGACCGGCGTCATCTGCTTTGCGCACGACATCGGCATCCGACGCTTCGTCGAAGCATCCAATTCGGTCGTGCGCTGGACGGATGTCACCGATCGTGGCGGCCACTTCGCCGCGCTCGAGGAGCCGGCCATGCTGGTCGACGACATCCGAGAGTTCTTGCGATCCCTGCGCCCTCGGGCCTGAAATCTACGCGGGCACCTTCACGCGCAGCGCGCCGGGCTCGACCCAGCTGTGCACGGCGGTGACCTCGCCGAACTCGTCGCCGTCGAGCTGGAACTCCTCCGGCTCGGCGACGACGAGTTGCAGGTCTTTGCCTGTTCGGTAGGTCACCGAGCGCACGTCGCGAGACAGGTCGATGATCTTGCGCCCGGCCGCCGATTTACGCAGCACGCCGTTCTCCCAGGCGATCTTGTTCCACACCTTGAGCCAGCCGAAGGGGCCTTCGGGGCGCAACGCCATGATGTCGAGCACGCCGTCGTCGAGCCTGGCATCCGGAATGAGGAGCACGCCGCCGGGGAGGACCCCGCAGTTGCCGACCATCACTGTGTGCGCCGACGTCGACTTCCAGGGGGCGCCGTCGATCGAGAAGCGGAACTTCACGGGGCGCAGCTCGGGCAGCGAGCGGCCGACGCCGTCGACGTAGGCCAGCCAGCCGACGGCCTTCTTGAGCTTCGAGTTGGTGTTCGCGATCATCTTGGCGTCGAGCCCCAGGCCCGCCATGACCAGGAAGACGTGTTCCTGCACCTCGCCGTCGGCCCGCGTGATGGCGGCCAGCCCCAGGTCGATCACCCGGTCTTTGCCGGTGAAGATGATGCCGAGCGCCCTCTCGGTGTGCGGAACGCCCATGTTGAGGTTGCGGGCCAGCAGGTTGCCCGTGCCGCTCGGAAGCAGGCCGAGCGCCGCGCCGGTATTGCGCAATCCCTCTGCGACGGCCCTGACCGTGCCGTCTCCGCCCGCGGCGATCACCACGGTCGCGCCCTGTTCGACCGCCTGCCGGGTGAGGCTCTGTCCGGCCTCGTCGACGGTGGTCTCGAACCAGAGGGTCTTCTCGAACCCGGCCGTGCTGGCGGCCCGGTTGACCTCGGCCCGCAGCTTCGTGACATCCACTTTGATCGGGTTGTACACGACAGCGGCCCGCTGGGGCTCTGCGGGTTCTTCGATTGTGGCCACGAGTGTAAAGCTACCGCGTTGTTCATCAACGGCCATCCGGGCGCGCGTGCGGCAAAAGGTAGGCTTGAGCGGTGATCGATCCCGTACTCTTGCGCGAAAATCCCGATGTCCTCCGCCAATCGCAGGCGGCGAGGGGCGACTCCGTCGACCTGGTCGACGCGGCACTGTCGGCCGATGCCGCCCGCCGCGCCGCGATCGGCGAGTTCGAGAACCTGCGAGCGAGCCAGAACGCCTTCGGCAAGAAGGTCGCGCAGGCAGCCAAAGACGAGAAGAAGGCCCTGGTCGCCGAGGCGCAGTCGCTGGCCGCCGAGGTCAAGGCCGCGAGTCAGCGGGCGACGGATGCCGAGGCTGAGTTCACGACGATCGTCCGGCAGATCGCCAACCCCATCATCGACGGCGTGCCCGTCGGCGGCGAAGACGACTTCGTGACGCTGCGGGAGGTCGGCGAGCGCCCCTCGTTCGACTTCGAGCCCAAAGACCACGTCGAGCTCGGCGAGAGCCTGGGCATCTTCGATCTGGCGCGCGGTGCCAAGGTCTCGGGAGCCCGCTTCTACTACCTCACCGGAATCGGCGCTCGCCTCGAGCTCGCTCTGATGACGCTTGCCCTCGATCGGGCCGAGAAGAACGACTTCGTTCCCCTGATCGTTCCCACGCTCGTGCGCCCGGAGATCATGGCCGGAACCGGATTCCTCGGCGAGCACTCCGACGAGATTTACTACCTTCCCGCCGACGACCTCTATCTCACCGGCACGAGTGAGGTGGCGCTCGCGGGGTTCCATTCCGACGAGATCCTCGACCTCGAGGGCGGCTCGAAGCGCTACGCCGGCTGGTCGACGTGCTACCGACGCGAGGCGGGGTCGGGCGGAAAAGACACCCGCGGCATCCTGCGCGTGCACCAGTTCAACAAGCTCGAGATGTTCAGCTACGTGCTGCCCGAGAACGCCGAGAACGAGCACCTCGCGCTGGTCTCGTTCCAGGAGCAGATGATGCAGGATCTGGGGCTCAGCTACCGGGTCATCGACACGGCCGCGGGCGACCTCGGCTCGTCGGCGGCGCGCAAGTACGACATCGAGGCGTGGATCCCCACCCAGGATGCGTACCGCGAGCTCACGTCGACCTCGAACTGCACGACCTACCAGGCCCGCCGCCTCGACACCCGTTACCGCACCGAGAGCGGCAAGACGGCACCGGTCGCGACGTTGAACGGCACCCTGGCGACCACCCGCTGGATCGTCGCCATTCTCGAGACCCATCAGCAGGCAGACGGATCGGTGATCGTGCCCGAGGTGCTTCGCCCGTATCTCAACGGAGTCGAGAGGATCGAGCCGAAGTGACCGACGACCGCTGGTTGTTGGCCCTCGACATCGACGGCACGATCATCTACGAAGACGGCACCCTGACCGACGCTGTGCGGGACGAGGTCGCTCGTGTGTCGGCTCTCGGCCACGAGATCATGCTGGCGACCGGTCGCTCGGTGGCGTCGACGCTGCCTATGCTCGACCAGCTGTCGATCACGCCGGAGTACGTGGTGTGCTCCAATGGCGCGATCACGCTCAAGCGCGACGAGACGGCTCCGGTCGGATACCGCCGCGAGTTCGTCGAGACGTTCGATCCCGGGCCCGTGCTCACGCAGATCAAGGCTCATCTCGCCGAGGCGAGTTTCGCCGTCGAAGACGAAGAGGGCAATTTCTGCTACTACGGCACGTTCCCCGTGACGGCTGCCGACGTCGGTAGCCGAGCGGTGCCGTTCGAGCAGCTGCTCACCATCGAAGCCACCCGGGTCGTCGTGATCTCGCCCGATCACGACATGGAGGACTTTCTCTCTCTGGTCGAGCGCATGGGCCTGCATAAGGTGAGCTATGCCATCGGCTGGACTGCCTGGCTCGACATCGCGCCCGACGGCGTGAACAAGGCAACAGGCCTCGAGCGGGTGCGCGAGCTTCTGGATGTTCCGCGAGACCGGGTCTTCGCGATCGGCGACGGGCGAAACGACGTCGACATGCTCACCTGGGCCGGCGAACACGGCCGCGGCGTCGCGATGGGCCAGGCGCCCGACGACGTGCTGGCCGTGGCCAGCGAGGTGACGGCATCCGTGCACGACGACGGCCTGGCCGTCGCCCTTCGTACGTTCGTGTAGGAACTGCCTGACCCACCGACGGATGCGGTTCGGTTAGAATCGTGGCTTGTCTGGTTCTGCCGGGCAAGGAGGGCTGTCCGAGCGGCCGATGGAGCCAGTCTTGAAAACTGGTGGGCAGAAATGTCTCTAGGGTTCGAATCCCTAGCCCTCCGCCATTCCACCCCGATGACCATGGTCGATCCGAGACCGTGTGCATGAAAGGACCGAGTGAGGGCAGATTCAACGCGTCGACGCACGCCCTCGTCTCGACCCACCGCCATTCGCCATGGCCGTCAGCGCACATCGACCGCGATCGCCTCGTTCTTCAGGGCCGTCGGTCTCGCGCTGACCGTGTTTCTCGTCAGCGGTGTCTCGATTGCTGCGATCGCCACCTGGGACGTGCGCAACGATCTGACCGTCGTCGCCCTCGAGGGTGACAAGACCGACGCGGCGCCACCCAACATCGCCGCCATCGACGGAGGGGTCAATCTGCTGCTCGTCGGCAGCGACAGTCGCGTGGGTCAAGGCGAGGCCTACGGCGACGAGACCTCGAACCTGAACGACGTGACGATGCTTTTGCACATCTCGCAGGATCACTCGAGTGCCTCGGTCATCAGCTTTCCGCGCGACCTCGTCGTTTCGATCCCCGAATGCCCCGAGGGCGACGGCGGCACGAGCGATGCGATGTCGGCGCAGCCGATCAACGTCACCCTGCTCTACGGCGGGCTGCCGTGCACGGTGCTCACGGTCGAGAAGCTCACCGGGCTCGAGATCCCCTTCGCCGCCGAGGTGCAGTTCAACGGCGTGATCGAGATGTCGAACGCTGTCGGCGGTGTGCCCGTGTGCGTGGCGTCGCCCATCGACGACGAGTGGACGAACACCCATCTGCCCGTGGGTACGCACCAGCTGCAGGGTGTGGATGCGCTCCAGTACCTGAGATCCAGACACGGCGTCGGCGACGGCGGCGACCTGGGTCGCATCAGCTCGCAGCAGGTCTTCTTGTCGTCGCTCGTGCGCACCATCAAGAGTTCGGACACGCTCACCGACGTCACCAAGCTCTACGGTCTGGCCAAGGCGGCCGCGAGCAACATGCAGATCTCGACGAGCTTGAGCTCGCCCGACACCATGGTCTCGATCGCCCTCGCCCTCAAGGACATTCCGCTCGAGGACATCGGGTTCTACGCGTATCCGGGGTCGACGGGTGGCTCGGGCGTGTACTCCGGCAAGGTGCAGCCCAACGCCGCCGATGCCGAAGCTATGTTCGCCGCCATCCGGGCCGATCAGCCGATCGTCGCGGAGGCGGGCAACACCGGCGTGGGAGCCGAGGTCGATCCGAATGCCCTGCCCCCGGCATCCGGCACCACCGCCGACCCGGGCTCGGCCGCGACTGTGCTGCCGAACAGCATCACCGGCCAATCGGCCGCCGAATACACCTGCACCAAGGGCTTCGACTACTGAGCTATAGGCCGGAAGTAGAGATTCGGCCGACGTCGGCTATGATTGCTGAGGCGCAAGCCAAGGAGACGTCGCATAGTCCGGCCTAGTGCACCACCCTGCTAAGGTGGAGTGGGGGAAACCCCACCGAGGGTTCAAATCCCTCCGTCTCCGCACTACGTGTTTATCACGCGGTGAAACCCGCTCGGCTGTTCTGGCCAAGCGGGTTTTTGTGTATCCACGGCCAGCAGCGCACAGAGGCAGGGTGTGGGCTAGGCGACCTCGAGCCGATGCCACGTCGCCCAGTAGACGAGCGCTGCAGCGGTCGAAAAGGCGCCCGCCAGTACCTGCGTGGCCAGGAATGCGTTGTGATCGCCCGAACCGCCGGAGATCTCCTGGTTGATCGACACCCAGACCAGAAGCGCTCCCAGCCCTAGAGAGAGGGTTCCCAGAACCGCCGTCACGACGACGTAGACGACCCGTCCGCCGTACCGACGCGTAGCGACGACGCGCACGAGTCCTCGACGGTGCAGCCAGTAGGCCGCGACGCTGCCGAGGATCACCGCGATGAGATCAGCGCCGACGGTGTCTGACAGTCGGTGCCAGTGCGCGGTGACGGTGTACTGCCCGATGCTGGTCGCCCACGTCATGACGACGAACATCGCCCAGCCGCGCCACCGGTAGGGCACGACGAGAAACACCGCCACCATCGTGGTCATCGCGATGGCCGTGTGTCCGCTCGGAAAGCTGTTCTGAACGAGATCGACGGGTGCCTCAACGAGATCCGGGCGCGGCAGAATCCAGCGCTTCAGCGCCTCCGTACCCCCGGCGCCGGCCAGGACGACGGCGAGGGCGATGACTGTTGTGCGTGCCTGACGCCTGAGCAGGCCGATCACCGCTACCGCGGCGAGGGCAGCAGCTAGAGACCAGATCTGAATCGCCGCCAGGGCATCCAGAGCCTGCGCCTGTTCTTCGGGCGAGGCCCGGTCGGAGCCCGTCAGAGCCGAGTTCTCCCAGCGCTGTCCCCACGGCGTGAGCACGGCGACGATGTAGACGCCAACCAGGAGCACGACCGCGGCGACGGCCGTGACGAGCCATCGCCGGGCCGGGCGACCGGCTACGACGGGCGTCGAGCGTGCATCACCGGAGCGGGGATGTGCCTCCCCGCGGCCCCGAGAACGCGATGACGTCATGCCCATGCACATTAGCCGGTGTCGGACGCGTGTGGTGCCTCCGGTTTCTGCGCAGCACGATCGCACCGGCGGCGAGCAGAGCGACGGCGAAGCCGATGAGCAGATCGCGCTGCGTCGCATCCTCGCCCGTCGCCGCGAGAGTGGCCGAGCCATTCGTTCCGCCTGCCGCGGGGGTGGCCGGATCGGAGATCGCGCTCGGGGGAGTGACGGAGGCATCCGCGACCTGCCCCGTGATGTAGCGGCGCACCTCGCTCACGTCGTAGAAGAGGGAGCCGGGGGCGATCGGTGTGCAGCTGGAGCGGAAGGCGATCTCGCGCTCGTTGTAGAGCATGCGTACGATGGCGCGACCGCTGGCGTCGCGAAAGACGTCCCACTGCACGTTCGCCGCCATGGGGGTGACCGTCTCGCCGCGCCAGGCGTTCGTGGCGTATGAGTACGGCGCATCCGGTGTCACGGGCTGGGTCGAGCCGGGCAGGCCGATGAGCGCCGCGAACGGGATGATCGTCTCGGCGTGGGCGAAGCGGAACGTCGCCGCCGTGGTGGAGCCGGCGAGCCGGGCGTCGATCGAGTCGAGAAAATCGGTGAGCAGGGGCGTGGCCATCTTGTAGGTGATGTCGCTTCCGGCGAAGGCGGGGCCCTTGCCGTAGAAGTCGTCGGAGTCGAGCAGGTACGCGAACCACTCGGCGTCGGCACCGGCGAAGTAGCGGTCGAAATCGACCTGCACCTCCTCGGTCATGTCGGGCGCGATGATGTAGAGGTTGTAGAGCATCATCGCCGCGTCGACCTCGTTGTCGACGGTCGTCTTGCCGTCGCCGCCGTCCACGAAGTGGTAGGCGCCGGCCGCGAGCCGGTCGACGAACGCGGGTGTGTACAGCCGCTCGAGCACCTCACGCGAGGCCTCGTGGCTGCGGGGCTGGTCGTAGATGGCATCGACCGCGTCGCTGACCTTCGCGCTGTCGGCGTACTCCTGGTAGTCGGCGTTGATGTCTTCTTTGTGAAAGTAGAGGGTGTCGGGGCGCTTCGCGATGGCGGCGGGCAGGTGGGAGGCGATCAGGGGGTCGGCCTGCTCGAGGCCCTTCTCGAACGCCTTGCCGGATGCCGTGGCCCTGGCCTCGCCCGAGCTCTCGACGGCGACGGTGTCCGTTCCGGCATCGATGCCCGCGAACAGCGAGGGGAGCCGCTCGACGACCCTGCTGCCGATGCCGCGGTGCTGGGTCGCGCCCTGGCCGGTCAGGTTGCCGTAGCCGAGCTTCTGGTTCGCGGCCGTCAGCTTCTGCACTTCGGGGCCGAGGGTGCTGCCCAGCTCGGTGAGAGCGCCCTCCGAACGAGCCTGCTCCCAGACCTGTGTGGTCAGCGAGTCGTACTTGAAGCTCGACAGCGCTCGCGATCCGTGGCGGGCCACCGACTCCGTGTAGACAGGCACGAATCCGGCCGGTGGTGCCTGCAGCTCGGCGGGCGTCTGCTGCGGCACGTAGGGCGTCTTGCTGCTGTAGTACGTGCGGTTCGACGCGGGGTCGGTGCCCGTGCCGGTGCCGGATGCCGCCATGGCGGGCGCCGCCGAACCCGCGAGCACCAGTACGAGTGCGCTCGCGGCGACGAGGAGTGTGCGGGATCGAGCTCGGGAGCTCGCAGGGAAGGGGGTCTTGGTCAGCATCGGAATCCTGTGCGGGAAGGTCGCGCACGCAGGGGTAAGCAGGTGGCGCGAGACGGGTAGTCGCGTTCACGACAGGCGAAGGCTATGTCGCCCACGTGACCGGCCGCTGTCGTAGACGTGAACACACAGTGTCGGCGCGCCCGGTGTGTGCTGAGAGCCGCGATCTCAGGCTTCGGCCAGGACGGCCCCCGAAAATGGACTGCCCGCGAGGAGCGGCCCCACCGTCGACGGCATCGCCTCGACGCGAAGCAGACAGGGAGCGTTCGTGAACGAACCGGAATCACCGTCGACCGAGATTCTCGCCAGCATCCAGAGTCCCGATGGAAGCCGGTTCGAGGTGCGACGCGTCGTCCTTCCCAGCGGCACGTCGACCGGATGGCACTATCACGACGGCTGGCAGACGGGCTTTCTGGTGCGCGGCGCCATCAGCCACTCCACCGCGGATCGCGACAGTATCTTCGAGATCGCGACACCGCTCGTCGAGAAGCCCGACATCGCCCATATCGCGAACAGCACGGGCGACGACGAGGCCGAGCTTCTCTTCCTGTCGCACATCCCGGCGGGCTCCGAGGCTGCCGTGCCGTGCCCGGCCCCGGGCGAGAAGGCCTCAGCGGCCACTCCCCAGGCGGGCGCTTCGTCGATCGCCGTGCCGCTCGGCAAGCCCGTCTTCGCGCAGGCTTTCCGCTACACCGCGATGTACGGTCCCAAACCCTTTCCCGAGGCTCTGCTCATCTACCTCGACAACGGCGCATACAAGATCCTCTCTCCGGGTGAGGAGCACTACGGAAGCTACGTCTCGGCCACTCCGCTCGGCGACGGCATGCCGCCCCGGCACGTCTCATTCCTGTCGTGGCCGTCCGACGACTGGGACCGCAATGTGGCGTCGCACACGCTGACCTTCAACGTCGACACGGGTGCCTACATCCAGACCCTCGTGCTTCCCGGTGACCCGGTGCCGCACGCTCAGGCGGGCTACGCGCTGCCGATCGACGACCCGATGCTGTTCGACATGGGTGCCTCGTGGGAGCGGGTGCGCGTGAGCTACGCCGAGGTGTTCGAGCGGCTCATCGAGGCAGAACGGGCCCGCGCTCCTCGTTGATCGAATTGGCCCCGTCGACGACGAGAACCTGGCCCGTGAGGTACGAGGCTCCTTCCGAGGCGAGGAAGGCGATCACCGCGGCCACCTCGTCGGGTGTGCCCGGGCGCCCGGCCGGCGTCGCTCTGCCCATGGCGCGTTCGTGATCGGTCGCCGAGGCGGTATCGATCCAGCCGGGAGCGACGGCATTTGACGTGATTCCGGCAGATGCCGTCTCGACGGCGACGGCCCGGGTGAGTCCGACGAGACCTGCTTTGGCGGCGTGATAGGCCACGTCGCCCGTGTAGGCCTGCACGGGGCCGGAGACGGATGCGACGTTCACTATCCGCCCGTATCCCGCGGCGCGCATCGTGCCGACGACCGCGCGGACCATGCCGAAGGCGGTCGTGAGATTGCGGTCGACCGCGTCTTGCCACTGACGCGAGGAGATCTCGTCGATGGAGCCGGGGGAGTCGGGGTCGGACACAGAGGTCATGCCGGCGTTGTTCACCAGCACCGAGACCGTGCCGAACGCGTCTGTCGCAGCCGTGACCACGGCATTCACGCCTGATTGAGCTGTGAGGTCTGCCACGACACCGATGGCCTCGATGCCCTGTGCTCGAAGCTCGTTGACCCGGTCGAAGATGCGATCGCTGGTCGACGTCACGACGATGCGCGCACCGGCGGAGCCGAGCGCGAGGGCGGCGGCGAATCCGATTCCGCCGGGGCTTCCGGCTCCGGTCACGATTGCGACGCGTGACGAGAGGGTGTTCACAGGTGGCTCCTTCACGGGTGGCGACGCGAGCGGCGCAGGGGCCGGTGCGACTAAGAGTATGCGGCGTCACGCGCCGAGCGCGGCGCGAACCGCGTTCGCGGAGCGTGTGAGCCGTTCGGCCACGGCCGCCGCCTCGTGACCGTTCGGCAGGTACACCGCGGCGATCGCGGCGGGTGCGCGCCCGCGGATCGACAGGGGAACCGCCACGGCGTGCAGGCTCGAGATGACCTCGTTCTGACTCTCCGCCCAGCGTCTCGTGGCGGCCTCGCGAACCTCGGTGGCCAGCGCCTCGTCGACTCCTGTCGGCCAGTCCCGCTCGGGCAGCTGGGCGAGTATGGCCTTGCCCGGCGCTCCGGCGGTGACCGGATGCCGCGTGCCCGGCCGCTGAGCGACCGTCGCCACAGCGTGTCGCGGCTCGACGCTCGTGAGCGTCACACACTCGTCGCGGTCGAGCACGACGAGGAAGCACGTCATGCCGAGATCGTTCGCGGCAGCGGTGAGTTCGGGTAGGGCCTCGGCCTGCAGATCGTGCGCGACGCCGGCGGCCAGGGCGGCCAGACGCGCACCGAGTTGAAGTCGGCCCGACGTCTCTCGCACCACGAGACCGTGCGCTTCGAGCGTTCGAATGAGTCTGTAGGCCACCGAGCGATGCACCTCGAGGGCGGCGGCAATATCGTCGATGCTCTGTGGGCGCCGGGCATCGGCCAGTAATTCCAGGATGCGGATTCCGCGATCGAGGGTCTGCGAGACCGAGCCGGCCGCGGAGTCGAGGGTGCTCATGCTGCTCCCGGGATCGAGGTGATTGCGTCTGCACGAGTGTCGCGCTACGCTCCAGCGAACGATAATCGAACACTGCGTTCGATTATAGAACGCTCCATCCGGCGGTACAAGGCCGGTGATGGCCCGGTCAATGAAGACGGAGCAGCAACTCATGCAATTCCACCACCATGGTTACGTATCCGGCGATCCCCGCATCGCGCCCGCTGCCGGTGTAGGGCTGAATCGACCGAGCGAGCTGCCCGGCCAGGTCGACGTGCTGATCGTCGGATCGGGGCCCGCGGGCATGATCCTCGCCGCTCAGCTCGCGCAGTTCCCCGACATCGACGCCCGCATCGTCGAGCGCCGGCCCGAGCGGCTGGCCATCGGTCAGGCCGACGGCATCCAGGCCCGCAGCGTCGAGACCTTTCAGGCCTTCGGTTTCGCCGACCGGATCACCGCCGAGGCCTACCAGATCAGCGAGATGGCCTTCTGGTCGCCCGACCCCACGGACCCGAGCCGCATCCATCGCTCGGCCCGCGCGGTCGACGACGCGACCGGGGTGAGCGAGTTTCCCCACCTCATCGTGAATCAGGCCCGTGTGCTCGACTACTTCGCCGAGGTGGCACGCAACGCGCCGGCCCGCATGGGCATCGACTACGGCTTCGAGTTCGTGACGCTCGTGGTCGACGACGAGGCCGAGTATCCGGTGCTGGTCACCCTGCGTGAGACCGCGGGCGAGCGCGCCGGGCAGACGAGGCAGGTGCGCGCCAAGTACGTGGTCGGATGCGATGGCGCCCGCAGCGGTGTGCGCGAGGCGATCGGCCGCAAGCTCGTGGGCGCCTCGGCCGCGCACGCGTGGGCCGTGATGGACACGCTGGCCGTCACCGACTTTCCCGACATCCGCACCAAGTGCGCGATCCAATCGCAGTCGGGCAGCATCCTGCACATCCCCCGCGAGGGTGGGCACCTCTTTCGTATGTACGTCGACCTCGGCGAGGTGGCCGCGGGCGACAACGGCGCGGTGCGCACAACCACGGTCGAGACGGCGATCGAGAAGGCGAACGCCATCCTGCATCCGTACACGCTCGATGTGAAAGACGTGGCCTGGTACAGCGTCTACGAGGTCGGCCACCGGCTCACCGACAAGTTCGACGAGGTGCCCGAGGGCGACGATCGCAGCCCGCACGTCTTCATCACGGGCGACGCCTGCCACACCCACAGCGCGAAGGCCGGGCAGGGCATGAACGTCTCGATGCAGGACGGCTTCAATCTCGGCTGGAAGCTCGCGCACGTACTGACCGGCCTCGCGTCGGAGGAGCTGTTGAAGACGTACTCCGGTGAGCGTCAGGTCATCGCGAAGAACCTGATCGACTTCGACAAGGAGTGGTCGACGCTGATGGCCAAGAAGCCAGAAGAGTTCGAGAACCCCGAAGAGCTCGCCGAGTTCTACGTTCGCACGATCGAATTCCCCGCTGGCTTCATGACCCAGTACGAGCCGTCGATGCTGATCGGCGACTCCGCGCACCAGGGCCTGGCCGAGGGCTTTCCCCTGGGTAAGCGCTTCAAGTCAGCCCCGGTGGTTCGCGTGGCCGACGGAAATCCCCTTCACCTCGGGCACCACGCCCAGGCCGACGGCCGATGGAGGCTGTACGCCTTTCCGGCCGCACAGGCGGATGGCGGTCGTGAAGCCCTGGCCGCGTGGGCCGAGTGGCTGGAGCGTGCACCGGAGTCACCCCTCGTTCGACACGTCGCACCCGGCGCCGAGTTCGATGGCGTCTTCGACGTGAAGGTCGTGTACCCCGAGGCTCACGTCGACGTCGACATCACCGCGGTGCCGACGGTGTTCCTGCCGCGGACCGGACCGTTCGGCCTGATCGACTACGAGAAGGTCTACGCGGCCGCGCCGGAGCGGAGCATCTTCGCCGAGCGGGGTATCTCTGCGTCAGAGGGGTGCGTCGTGGTGGTTCGCCCCGATCAGTACGTGGCCCACGTGCTGCCGCTCTCGGCTCGTGGCGAGCTCTCGGGGTTCTTCTCGGGCGCGATGCTCCCGGCCTCGACTCAGTAGCTGGCGCGGTTCTCGTCTGGCTCCGCCGAGACATACTTCGCCGCCAAGCCCTCCGAGGCGCGCGCGAGCAGCGCGACATCGGCGCCGACCAGAATGAACGACGCCCCGGCAGACAGGTAGCGACGCGCGAGCGGCTCGGCGAAGGCATTGACGCCCGCCGGCACCCCGGCCGCGACGGCTGCAGCGATGCAGCGCTCGACCGCGGCGATGACATCCGGGTGATCCTGCTGGCCGAGCACGCCCATAGAGGCGGCGAGGTCGGAGGGGCCCAGAAAGATGCCGGCGATGCCGTCGACAGCGAGGATCGCATCGATGTTCTCGACGGCCGCGACCGACTCGATCTGAACGATCACCGAGATGCGCGACGCGGCGGTGGCGAGGTAGTCGTCGGTGCGGTTCCAGCGCGAGGCGCGAGCAAGGGCCGATCCCACACCCCGGATGCCGCGGGGCGGGTATTGCACGCTCCGTACGGCCAGGTCGGCGAGCTCCGCCGTATCGACCATGGGAACGAGCAGCGTCTGGGCGCCGATGTCAAGGTACTGCTTGATGATCACCGGATCGAGCACCGGCGGTCGCACGACCGGAAGGATCGGGTAGCCGTGCACGGCCTGCAGCTGGGCGAGCAGGGATTCGAGGCTGTTCGGCGTGTGCTCGGCGTCGATGAGCAGCCAGTCCAGTCCCGACCCCGCGCACAGCTCGGCGATCACCGGGCTGCCGCTGCAGACCCACATGCCGGCGAGCGGCCGGTTGTGGGAGCCGAGGGCGGCGGCGAAGCCGGCATCCGGATCTAGGGGGCTCACTGGAATCGGCATGTCACCACCCCGAGCGGGCCGTAGTCGGCGAACACTGAGTCGCCTGCGTACACCCACATCGGGCGAGTGAACGAGCCGGCGAGGATGAGCTCGCCCGCCTTGAGCGTGTCGCCGTGCGGGAAGATCTTGTTGGCGAGCCAGGCCACGCCGTTGGCGGGGTTGTTGAGTACGCCGCCCGCGAGTCCGGTCTCTTCGATGCCCTCGTTGCGATAGAGCATGGCGCCCGCCCAGCGCAGATCGAGTTCGTCGGGGCGCACCGGGCGACCGCCGACGACCATCACGCCCATGGCGGCGTTGTCGCTGATGGTGTCGACGATCGTGCGGCCCTCCATCTCGATGCGCGAGTCGAGGATCTCGAGCGCGGGCACGACGTATTCGGTGGCCGCGAGTACGTCGAACAGCGAGCAGTCTGGGCCGGTGAGATCGGCCTTCAGACGGAACGCGAGCTCGACCTCGACCCGCGGATGCGAGTAGACGCCCCAGTCGAGAACCGTGCCGCTCTCGAGCACCATGTCGTCGAAGATGAGTCCGTAGTCGGGTTCGGTGATGCCGGTGGCCGCCTGCATGGCCTTCGAGGTGAGGCCGATCTTATGGCCGACGAGGCGTCGGCCTGCTGCCTCGTTGCGCGAACGCCAGAGCGACTGCACGGCATACGAATCCTCGATGGTCATGTCGGGGTAGCGGGCGGTCAGCCGCGGAACGGGAGTGCGGGTGCGTGCCGCCTCAACCAATTCGTCGGCGATCGCAGCGATCGTCGTGTCGTCGAGCATGACATCCTCGTCTCTTCTCGATCCTCGCGCGGGCCGCTTCTTATGCTGGCACGACCACGAGGGTTTGCATCGTTGATCTTATCGTATACGATCCTTCCATGACGTACGAAGAAGTCCCGTCCGAGGCGCTCGTGACCCCCTACGGCTCCACCGGAGCTCAGCGCCCCGGCAAGGTCATCGCGCTGCACCTCAACTACCCGAGCCGTATCGCGCAACGCGGACGCACGCCGGCGCAGCCCTCCTACTTCGTCAAGCCCAGCACCTCCGTGGCCTCGAGCGGCGTCATCGAGCGCCCCGCCGGCACCGAGCTGCTCGCCTTCGAGGGAGAGATCGCCCTGGTGATCGGCACGAGCGCTCGCGGCGTGACGCAGACCGATGCCTGGGCGCACGTCGCCGCCGTCACCGCGGCCAACGATTTCGGCGTCTACGACCTGCGCTACGCCGACAAGGGATCGAACCTCCGCTCCAAGGGCGGCGACGGCTTCACCCCGCTCGGCCCGAACCTCATCGACGCACGATCCGTCGATCCCGCCGCCCTGCGCATCCGCACCTGGGTCGACGGCGAGCTCGTGCAGAGCGACACGACAGCCGAACTCGTGTTTCCGCTCGCCCAGCTGGTGGCCGATCTCTCGCAACTCATCACCCTCGAGCCCGGCGACGTGATCCTCTCGGGCACCCCGGCCGGGTCGAGCGTCGTCGTGCCCGGGCAGACCGTCGAGGTCGAGGTCGATGCACCGGATGCGCCGGGCGCGCCGAGCACAGGACGTCTCGTGACGCGGGTGGTGCAGGGCGACTCCGAGCCGGGAGCCTTCGGCGCCGGCCCGAAGATCGACGATCTGCAGCGCGCCGAAGCATGGGGCAGCCCGGAGGAGGCGGGGCTCGAACCGGCGTGGCAGCTCACCGAGGAGCGACGCGTCAAGCTCGCCTCGGTGGCCACCGCGACGCTCAGCTCGCAGTTGCGCAAGAAGGGCTTCCACGACGTCTCCATCGACGGTGTGCTGCCGCTGCACCCGGAAGAGAAGATGATCGGGCGCGCCCGCACCCTGCGCTTCATCCCCGCCCGACCCGATCTGTTCGCCAGCCACGGGGGCGGCTATAACGCGCAGAAGCGCGCGTTCGACGGGCTGAACCCCGGGGATGTGCTCGTCATCGAGGCGCGCGGAGAGGCCGGCACGGGAACAGTCGGCGACATCCTGGCCCTGCGCGCCCAGGTGCGCGGCGCCGCCGGAATCGTGACCGACGGCGGCATCCGCGACATCGCCGCGGTCGCCGCTCTCGGCATCCCGGCGTATTCGCAGGGCGCGCATCCGGCTGTTCTCGGTCGACGGCATGTTCCGTGGGACGTCGACGTGACCATCGCCTGCGGCGGCGCCGCGGTGCAGCCGGGCGACGTGATCGTGGGCGACGGCGACGGCGTGCTGGTCATTCCGCCGCAGCTCGTCGACGAGGTCGTCGAAGCCGCCATCGAGCAGGAGCGCGAAGAGCAGTACATCGCCGAGCAGGTCGCGGCCGGCGAGCCGGTCGACGGCCTCTATCCGATGAACGCGGCGTGGAAGAAGAAGTACGCCGATGCGAAGGGCGAGAGCCGTGCCGAGTGAACCTGCGAACGGCGAGATCGTGACCGAGAGCAAGTCCGAACTCGCGTACCGCTTCATCAAGGAGCGCATCGAGAACGGAAACTACACTCCCGGGTTCCGGCTCGTGCTCGGCCAGATCGCCAAGCAGCTCGAGGTGAGCGTGGTGCCGGTACGCGAGGCGATCCGCCGCCTCGAGGCCGAGGGTGCGGTGACGTTCGAGCGCAATGTCGGAGCCCAGGTGGCGATGGTCGACGAGCGCGAGTACTTCTACACGATGGAGACGCTGAGCCTCGTCGAGGGCAGGGCCACCGCTCTGTCGGCCCCGTTCGTCACCGCGCTCGACCTGATCGAGGCGCGCGACATCAACGCGGCGATGCGCGACTGTCTCGACCACTTCGACCCTCATCGCTTCACCGAGCTCAATCGGCAGTTCCACGCGGTGATCTTCGAGCACTGCCCCAATCCGCACATCCTCGACCTCGTGCACCGCGGCTGGAAGCGCCTCGCCGTGCTGCGCGACTCGATCTTCGGCTTCGTGCCCGGCCGGGCGCAGGAGTCGGTCGACGAGCACGAGCGTCTGCTGCAGCTGATCGAGAGCGGTGCCGATCCGCTCGAGATCGAGCTCGCCGCCCGTGCCCACCGAACCGGAACGCTCGACGCGCTCCTCAACCACCAAGCGAATCAAGGACGATGACCATGACGACAGAGACAGCAGGCACCCAGCCGGCCACGCCGACACAGCACGTTCCAGATGGCCTGCCCGAGCGCATCCAGCATTTCATCGGCGGCCGGTTCGTCGACAGCGTCGGCGGCGAGACCTTCGACGTGCTCGACCCGGTGACGAACGAGAATTACGTCACCGCTGCCGCCGGGCAGAAGGCCGACATCGACCTCGCCGTCGCGGCCGCCCGCACGGCCTTCGACGAGGGCCCCTGGCCCCGGATGCTGCCGCGCGCACGATCGCGCGTGCTCAACAAGATCGCCGACATCGTCGAGTCGCGGGATGCCCGGCTCGCCGAGTTGGAATCGTTCGACTCGGGCCTCCCGATCACACAGGCCCTCGGCCAGGCGCAGCGTGCCGCCGAGAACTTCCGTTTCTTCGCCGACCTGATCGTCGCGCAGTCCGACGACACCTACAAGGTGCCGGGTCGGCAGCTGAACTACGTGAATCGCAAGCCGAAGGGTGTCGCCGGGCTCATCACACCGTGGAACACGCCCTTTATGCTCGAGAGCTGGAAGCTGGCACCGGCACTCGCCTCCGGCTGCACGGTCGTGCTGAAGCCCGCCGAGTTCACGCCTCTCTCTGCGAGCCTGTGGGCTGATATTTTCCGCGAGGCCGGTGTTCCCGATGGCGTGTTCAACCTCGTCAACGGACTCGGCGAAGAGGCGGGCGACGCGCTCGTCAAGCACACCGACGTGCAGCTGATCTCGTTCACGGGCGAGAGTTCGACGGGGCAGCTGATCTTCGCGAACTGCGCGCCGACGCTCAAGGGCATGTCGATGGAGCTCGGCGGAAAGTCGCCGGCCGTCATCTTCGCCGACGCCGACCTCGATGCCGCGCTCGACTCGACCCTCTTCGGGGTGTTCTCGCTGAACGGAGAGCGCTGCACCGCAGGCTCGCGCATCCTCGTCGAGCGCAGCGTCTACGACGACTTCGTGGCGCGATTCGCCGAGCGCGCGAAGAACATCGTGGTGGGCGACCCCCACGATCCGAAGACCGAGGTGGGGGCGCTCGTGCACCCCGAGCACTTCGCAAAGGTCATGAGCTACGTCGAGATCGGTAAGGAGGAGGGTCGCTTGGTCGCGGGTGGTGGGCGCCCCGAGCACCTGCCCACGGGCAATTACGTGCAGCCCACCGTCTTCGTCGATGTGAAGCCGGATGCGCGCATCTTTCAAGAGGAGATCTTCGGCCCCGTCGTCGCGATCACCCCGTTCGACACCGAGGAAGAGGCGCTCGAGCTCGCCAACGGTGTCAAGTACGGCCTGGCCGCGTACATCTGGACCTCGAATCTCGAGCGTGCGCACGTATTCGCGCAGGCCGTCGACTCGGGCATGGTGTGGCTCAACTCTCATAACGTGCGCGACCTGCGCACCCCGTTTGGCGGAGTGAAGGCTTCGGGACTCGGCCACGAGGGCGGCTACCGCTCGCTCGACTTCTACTCCGACCAGCAGGCCGTGCACATCACTCTCGGCGACGTGCACACCGCGCGCTTCGGCGCGAATAGCCCCGCCTCCCACTGACCTCACCACCCCTTTCATGAAAGACGATTCAATGACGAATTCCACCCCGGTTCCCACGCCCACCGAGCTCACGCCGCCAGACATCCTGCGCTGCGCTTACATGGAGATCGTGGTGACCGACCTGGCGCGGTCGCGCGAGTTCTATGTCGACATCCTGGGTCTCGTCGTCACCGAGGAGGACGAGAACGCGATCTACCTGCGCAGTCTCGAGGAGTTCATTCACCACAACCTCGTGCTGCGCAAAGGCCCGATCGCGGCCGTCGCCGCCTTCAGCTACCGGGTGCGCACGCCCGAAGACGTCGACCGCGCCGAGGCCTGGTATCAGGCCCTCGGATGCCGCACCGAGCGCAAGCGCGACGGTTTCGTCAACGGCATCGGCGACTCGGTGAGGGTCACCGATCCGCTCGGCTTTCCATACGAGTTCTTCTACTCGGTCGAGCACGTGGAGCGCCTCGCCTGGCGCTACGACCTCTACGGACCCGGTGCACTCGTTCGCCTCGACCACTTCAACCAGGTCACCCCCGACGTGCCACGTGGGCGTAAGTACCTCGAAGACCTCGGCTTCAGGGTCACCGAAGACATCCAAGACGAAGACGGCGTGACCTACGCGGCCTGGCTGCGCCGCAAAGACACCGTGCACGACACCGCCCTCACCGGCGGCGACGGTCCCCGGATGCACCACATCGCGTTCTCGACCCACGAGAAGCACAACATCCTCTACATCTGCGACAAGCTCGGGGCGCTGCGCAAGAGCGACGTGATCGAGCGCGGCCCCGGTCGGCACGGAGTCTCGAACGCCTTCTACCTGTACATCACCGATCCCGACGGCCACCGGGTCGAGATCTACACGCAGGACTACTACACCGGCGATCCCGACAACCCGGTCGTGACCTGGGACGTGCATGACAACCAGCGTCGCGACTGGTGGGGAAATGCGGTGGTGCCAAGTTGGTACACCGAGGCATCCCTCGTGCTCGACCTCGACGGCAACCCGCAGCCGGTGATCGCCCGCACGGACGCCAGCGAGATGGCGGTGACGGTGGGCGCCGACGGATTCTCGTATACCCGCAAAGACGACACGGTCGAGGGCTTCAAGCTCGGGAACACGCTGTGAGCCTCGTCGCCGCCGAGAGGAGTCGGATGAGCCGCGCTTGATCAGCTGAGGGCGACGTTCACGACCGTTGCAGTCGGGCTCTATGGCGCCTGACGGCGTCTCGGCTTCCGCACCGGGGTGAGCAGTACCGCTGAGTGCCGTTGCGGGACACGTCGACGACCACGTTCGTGCACGGGTTCGCAGCGCAACGCTCGAGGCGTGTCATTCCGCGAGTGGTCAGGTGAAGAGCGGTGCCGACCATGAAGACTGCTTGCAGGACGCGCGGAAGGTCGTTGTCGACCTCGCGATAGTGCAGGTGCCACCCCTCGGCGTTGTGGTCGGTCAAGCGGGGGTACGCCGAGGCGATGGCCATCTGCTCGTTGAGGATCGCCGCCCGATCGTTTGGCGTGGCCGCATCGACGACGGTCAGCCAGGTGTCCAGTACAGAGCGGCAACGGGTGTGGTCCTGTGGCTGTTCGGGAAAAGGCATCGTCATGCCGAACTCCCGAGTTCGCGCGATGACCCCCGCTCGGCTGCTCGGCCAGTCATTCGCGAGTGATTGTGCAAGCAGAACGGCGTACTCTCCGTAAGGGTTGAGTTGCATAAAGGCATTACATCATGGTGTGCATATGACCTTTACTGCACTGGCTCCGCCCATCTCTGCGGCAGCAGCCGTCGCCATGATCCTCACCGCTCTCACGATGGTTCTCATCCCCGGCCCGAACATGATCTACCTCGCGTCGCGCAGCGTTAGCCAGGGCCGTCGGGCCGGCCTGATCTCGCTGGCAGGAACGGGCCTGGGTTTCATCGTCTACATGCTGATGGCGAACCTGGGGCTGGCGGTCGTCTTCGTCTCCCTTCCGTTGCTGTTCATCGGGCTCAAGGCGGCGGGCGTCGTCTATCTCGCATACCTGGCCTGGCAAGCCCTGCGCCCCGCGGGTCGCGGAGTCTTCGAGGTCGGCGATCTGCCGCGCGATAGCGTCGGGCGCCTCTTTCGCATGGGCCTGATGACCAATCTGCTCAACCCCAAAGTCGCGATCATGTACCTGACCGTCATTCCGCAGTTCATCGATCCTCAACGCGGTCACCCCCTCCTTCAAGGACTCGCCCTCGGTCTGCTGCAGATCGTCGTCAGTCTCACTGTGAACGCGCTCATCGTCATCGCTGCGGGATCCATCGCGAGCTTCCTCGCGCGGCGACCCCGCTGGGTGATCTGGCAACGACGCACGACGGGAGTGCTGCTCGGCGCTGTCGCGTTGCTCCTGGCCTTCGACGTTCCGGAGAGCGCGCACGTCTGACGCCACATCTAGAAGGGGCCGTCCGTGAACTCCTCCTCTGGTTCGGCGTGCGGGTCGAGTTCTCAGAAGGGGCAGTCGGCTAGGTCGTCCGCCGGTTCTGTTCCGTTTGCAGCCGCGTTCCTTGCTGCGGTTGCTGCGATGAGTTGTTTCGGTGCGGGTTTCATCCTGCCCTCCGGCTGAACAACGTATCGGTAGCCCGCTGGCGACGTGGCGGTGAGGGTATCGTCACCGTTCTGCACGATCTGCCACCTCGTGTGGTGCTTCACCTTGTGATGCTCTTGACTCAGCGGGGCCAGGTTCTCTGGCGCGGTGTGCCCACCCAAAGCATGATCTTCGGTGTGGTCGATGTCGGCCCGCTCCGACGGAACAGTGCACCCCGGAAACACACACGTCGGATGCACCAACCGGGCATGGTCGATCATCCGGGCGGTCGGCCGGTAGTCGCGGGGATCGGTCGTGAGGATGCGTCCGGTGACGGGGTCGGTGAGGATGCGCCTCCACGACGTCGCCTCCGCGGTCAACTGCGCCGCAGTCGCCGGGTCGATCGGACCATAACCGCGCAAGATCGCGGCCTCCTGCCCAACACCGAGCAACGTCATCGCCGGAACCATCACGTGAACCCGCCCCCGAACTCCTCGGGTGGCTCCGGGGATCGAGGTCTCTCCGTTGAGCATGAGGTCGGTGAGGACATCGAGCTTCAGGTGCCCCATGCTGCGCGGATCACCACCCGCCCTGAGCCCGGCAGCGAGGCGTGCAGCCCGATCGGCGATCGCGTGGATCTCGGGTGCTGGCGCGAACAGGGACAAATACGCCATGCCATCGGCTCCGGGATCGACATAGATACGCCGGGTGGCCGCCGATTTCTCTGCCCGTTCGACCGCGGTGGACGCTTGGGAGAGCTCGACCTGCGCTCTCGCCTTGCGGTCGAGCTGCTTCGGGTTCACCTCCGCCGCCAGCGCCGCAAGCCGGGCGTCATACGACACCAAAGCGTCGCCGTCGAGGCCGTCGGAATGCTTTGCGATGACCTCGGCGTGCTCCCATGACAACGCGCCCGCAGCGACGGCAGCCAGCGTTGCCGGCAGCAAGTCGACCAGCGCGGTGCTGGTGTCGATCAGGGTCGCGGCCCGGTACTCCGTTCGGCGAGTGAGCTGCGCCAGTTCCGTGACGAGCTCGACCCGTTCGACCCGGGCCGTCGACCAGACGGGGCCACCCGTCGAAGTATCGGTGGGTGCCTGTCTGTGCAGGTGGTTTCTCGCGTCGGTGACGCGTCTGGCCCTGTCGGCAGACAGTCGGGCTATCTGCTGATCGAGGGCGGCGACCTCCTCGAGTGCGACCACATACGGGTCTGGCTCGGGGAGCGGGATCGTTGATGTCATACGAGAAGTCAAACAGCAGCCACCGACATTGAGTCGAAACACAGAAAAGGCGCTTGATCAGGGGATCCGCCTGTGGATAACTTCGAAAAGCGTGCCCTGTGGAGGAATAGCTGTGGAGGAATGACCGGGGCAGAACCTACGCGGCGCCAGCCGTCAGCGCTGCCACTCCGGGCGGTGCTCGAACACGAAGCGGTAGTAGTCCCTGAGGGTCAGCTCGCTCGCGGCCGCCTCGTCGAGCAGCACCGTCGCATCCGGATGCAGCTGCAGCGCCGAACCCGGGCACATGCTCGTGAGCGGACCCTCGACGGCCCGGGCGATCGCCGAGGCCTTCTTCTCTCCTGTTGCGACGAGCAGAACCTGTCGCGCGTCGAGGATCGTGCCGAGCCCTTGCGTCATGCAGTGCAGGGGTACCTCGTCGGGCGACGAAAAGAAACGCGCGTTGTCGCTGCGCGTCTCGGGGGTGAGGGTCTTGATGCGGGTGCGACTCGCGAACGACGAGGTCGGCTCGTTGAAGCCGATGTGCCCCGAGCCGCCGATGCCGAGCAGCTGCAGATCGATGCCGCCGGCATCCCGGATCGCCGTCTCGTACGCCGTCGCGGCCGCGGCCGGATCGTCGGCGATCCCGTCGGGAACATGCACCCTGTTCGGATCCAGCCGCAGTCGGGTCGTGACCTCGCGGTCGATCACCGAGTGGTAGCTTTCGGGGTGGGAGTACGGCAGCCCCACATACTCGTCGAGGGCGAAGGCAGAGATGCCGGCCAGCTCGGGAATCCACCGCCGCTCGAGCGCCTCGTAGACGGGCAGCGGCGACGAGCCGGTGGCCACGCCGAGAACGTAGTTCGAACGCTCGGCGACACCGCGCAGAATCACGCCGGCCGCGTAGTCGCCGATCGCGGCCGCGCTGGGAAGAATGATGACCTGCATGCTGCCCCCCTAGCCGTTCGACGCGATGGACGCGATGTCTGCGACGGCGATCGTGCGACCGGTGCGCGCCGACTCCTGCGCCGCCAAGACGATATCGAGCGTACGCAGCCCCACATTGCCGTCAGGCTGGGGTTGTGCGTCGGCGCAGACCGCGTCGATGAAGGTCGAGAGCAGCGCCTCGTCGAAGTTCGGGCCGTAGGGCGCTTCGATCGGCAGGCCCGTCGCCGTGTCGAGGCCACGTGCGCGCGGGCCGAAGAAGTCGACGGCCACGGTTCCGGATGTGCCGGCCACGGTCACGGAGACGCCGCCCCAGGTGGGCGCAGAGTCGGGCTGGCTCCAGGAGCAGTCGATGGCGGCGATCACGCCATTGTCGTAGCTGATGGTCACGAGACCGGCCGTCTCGGCACGGGCTCGCTCGGCGTGCAGCTTCTGGTTGGTGACGGCGGTCACCGACACCGGAGTCGCGCCCATCAGCGCCTCGAGCAGATCGGCGATGTGCACGACGTGATCGACGAGAGCGCCTCCACCCGACAGCGCCGGGTCGGTGAACCAGGCGCGCTCGCTGGGCAGCTTGCCGTTGTTGCTGCCGCGAACAGAGAAGACCTGGCCCAGCTGGCCGGCGTCGTACTCGGCCTTCAGACGAGAGAAGGTGCTGGCGAACCGCACGGGAAACGCGACCATCAGGATGACGCCTGCGGCGTCTGCCGCTTCGAGCATGGCCACGCCGTCTGCGTGGCTCGTGGCCAGCGGCTTCTCGCACAGGATGTGCGCTCCGGCCTTGGCCGCGCGCTCGACGTCGGCCCGGTGGCGGGCGTTCTCGCTGGTGACGATGACCGCATCCGGTTGCCATGCCATGAGCTCGTCGTAGCTGTCGACGTAGTCGACGCCCAGGTGCTCGGCGAAGGCACGACCGCGCAGCTCTGCAGTGGAATGCTCGCCGGGGTCGGAGGTGAGCAGGCTCACCGAACGAGTGCTCTTCAGCAGCTCGATGTAGCCGCGAGCGTGGGTGTGCGCGAACGACATGACGGCGATCTTCAGTGGGCGATCGGGTGTGCGCATCGTCTTCTACTTTCCGGTGGCCTGGACGGAGGGGGACGCGGGGGAGTCGATGTCGACGGGCTGCCCCGTCTCGAGCGAGAGCAGAGCGGCATTGGCCAGGCGAACGGCCTCGGCTCCCTCGGAGGCGCACACCCGCGGCACGCCGCCGCCCCTGAAGGCGTCGGTGAACTCGCGCAGCTCGGCGAAGTAGGGGTTCTCGGCCGGGTCGACCTCGGGCAGAAGACCGCTCGGCCCGTCGACGCTGGCGAGGTGCGAGATGTAGTTGCGTTCCGCGGCAGACGAGTGGGCCAGCGAGCCTTCGGTTCCGGTCACCGAGTACTCCGTGGTGAACGGCAGGTGCGACGGACCCCAGATTCCGGCGATGTGGCTGATGGCGCCTGAGGCGTGCGTGAGCAGAACATGCGCCGCCTCGACCGGCACCGTCGCATCCCCGGCCCGTGACGAGACCGCGGAGACCCGCGTCACGGGGCCGGCGACCCACCGGGCGATGTCGATGTCGTGGATCATCTGGTCCATGATGATGCCGCCCGACAGCGCTCGATCGGCGAACCAGGGCGTGCGGGTGGGGAAGGCGCCGGATCGCGAGAAGCGCAGCACGGCGAGATCGCCGAGACGGCCGGATGCGACGGCCTCTTTCAGCAGCACGTACTCCGGAAAGAACCGCACGACGTGGGCGGGAAACAGCATGAGTCCGAGCTCATCGGCCAGCCTCGCCAGCTCGTCGACTTCGGCATCGGTCCGTGCCAGCGGCTTCTCGCTGATCACGTGTTTTCCGGCCTCGAGCGCGCGTTTCACCAGGGCGTGGTGCGTGAATGTCGGAGTGGCCACATCGACGAAGTCCACGGCGGCCAGCAGTTCGTCGAGCGTGTCGACGACGGTTCCACCGTATTGGGCGACCAGCTCGGGTGCGCCCGCCTCGGAGTAGACGTAGACGTCGGCACCGAGCGTGAGCAGATGCGGCAGGTGGGAATTGCTGATGCCACCGGCACCGATGAGACCGATTCGAAGCGGAGTGTGTGTCATGGCTGTCTTTCCGTCGGAGGAGAGGTGGGCGGGTGAAGAGCTGGCGGGCACGGGGTCATCGCCTTCGGGCGATGACATCGCGAATGCGGGGCAGATGGATGCCTCTGGCCGCCATCACCGCGCGGGTGCGGCGGCGTTCGCGCAGCAGGGCGATGATGCCGATCGCCCAGATCGGGAACTGCACGAGGAACGCGACCTTGAACGCGGCGAGGGAATAGGTGGCGGGAGTGCCCGCGCCCTGCACATCCATCGCGATGCCGATGAAGAGGATTGCGATCACGCTGGCGAGGAAACCGCCGCCGTTGACGATTCCCGTGGCGGTGCCGAGGCGCTGCGCGGGGTTGTGGGCGCGGGTGAGATCGAACGCGATCATCGAGCCCGGGCCACCGGCGCACAGAGCGGCGGCGAGCGCGAAGATCACGGGCAGGGGAGCGGCCCCCGGCCAGAGGATGACCACGGCCCAGAGCGCGGCCTGGGCCCCGACGACGGTCAGCACGATCCACGATCGACGCAGCGGATGCCGGGCGGATGCCGCACCAACCAGGGGGCCCAACACGAGCCCGGCCAGCACATAGAAGGTGAAGATCAGCGACGCGAGCTGCACCGAGAGTCCGAGCCCCTCGATGAGGAACGGGTAGCCCCACAGCAGCGCGAACGCATTTCCCGCGAACGGCGTGGAGAAGTGCGACCAGAACGCGAGCCGCGTGCCCGGGTGTTTCCAGGCATCCACAAAGCCCTGGCGCAGATCAGGGCGAGACGTGACGACGGTGATCGCGCCCGTCTTCTCGGGTTCGTTGCGCACCACGGCGAAGGTCAGGATGCCGGCCAGCGCACCGACGGCGGCGAGCGAGACGAAGGCGGTGGGCCAGTTCGTGGCGTGCAGCAGGGCGGCCAGCGGAATGACCGAGACGATCTGGCCGAACTGCCCGAGCAGCCCCGTGAGCTGAATGACGATGGGGGCGCGCTTGACCGGGAACCAGGCCGCGATCACGCGCAGGATGCTGGGGAAGATCGCGGCGTCGCCGGCGCCCAGCAGAACGCGGGCGGCGATAGCGATGTGCACGTCCGGGGTGAGGGCCATCACGAGTTGTCCGGATGCCATGACCAGCATTCCCACGGTCATCACGCGACGCGAGCCGAATCTGTCGAGCAGGAGGCCGACGGGGATCTGCATGGCTCCGTAGACGAGCAGTTGCAGCACGGCGAAGAGGGCGAGCGTCGACGCGTCGGCGTGGAATCGTGCCGACGCTTCGGTGCCCACCGCGGAGAGCGAGGTGCGGTTGACGATGGAGACGATGTAGGCCAGAACGCCGGCGCCCCAGATGAGCATCAGCCTCCGGTCGAGCGAGCTGCCAGCGAGAACGGGCTTAGGCATCGGCTGCTCCCTGTGGCGCCGAGCTCAACGAACGGAGAGTCTGCCGGGCGAAGCCCGCATCCGGAACCCGGTCTGCCCAGCCGAGGATCGCCGCGCCGATCAGGCCGCCCATCGCCCCGAGCGCCGACTGCTCGATGCGCGGGGTCGAGCGCCAGCCGAGGCGGGCGGAGACGGCCTCGCGGAGCGGGTCGATCAGGGTGTCACCCGCCGCCGAGACGCCCCCGCCGATGACGATCACGGCCGGATCGAGCACGGCGGTGATGCCGGCCAGCCCGATGGCGAGGGCATCGACGGCGTCTGCCCACACGCGCGCGGCCACCGGGTCGGTATCGAGAACGGATGCGATTTCCTGGGTCGACGAGGCGGTCGTTCCGCCGCGCTCGAGGTATCGCTCGAGGATCGTCGTTCCCGACGCGTAGGCCTCGATGCAGCCGTGCCGGCCGCACGTGCAGAGGGCGCCATTCGGCACGACCTGCATGTGGCCGAGCTCGCCGGCGGCGCCGGTGGCTCCCTCGACGAGAACCCCGCCGGTGACGACGGCGGACGATACTCCGGTGCCGATGGGCACGATGAGGGCGTTGTCGTACGCGGGGTCGTAGCTCGCGTTGGCCTCAGTGCCGGATGCGCCGGCTCCGTGCGCCGCTCGCTCGGCGAGCGCGGCCGTTCGGGCGTCGTGGCCGACATAGACGGCGACCTGGAACTCGGCCTCGAGCAGGCCCCGCAGCGGAAAAGCGTCCCATCCGAGATTCGCGGCGAAACGCACGGTGCCCGAGGCGGGGTCGACCAGCCCCGGCGTGGCGATGCCGATGCCCGCTGTCGTGTAACCGGCCGCCGCGGCCTCGTCGACGAGTTGGCGCGCGATCGCGACCACGCTCTCGTATGCGTCGCGTTCGGCGTCGAAGGTCGAGGTTGTCTGCCGTGCGAGCACCGTGCCCGCGGCGTCGACGGCCGCGCCCTTGACGGTGGTGCCGCCGATGTCGATAGCGATGACGACGTCGAGGGCCGAGTGGTGCGGGTGGATCACGGAGGTACTCGCTGTTCTAGGACGCAGGTTCGGGTGGAGGTGATGCCGAGAGGATCAGGCGGTCTGCGCCGTGGTGTCGGAGGGTGCGGTGTCGGGGGTGTCGTCGAGTTCTCGGACGAGCTGTTCGATGCGGGCCGGGGCCAGCACCTCTTCGAGAACGAGGTGTGCGGCACCCCGAACGCCGGCGTCGCCCGGGCTGCGGGCGGCGCGCACGTCGAGGTCGTTGCCGACCAGGGGCAGGCAGCGCTGAAAGAGCTCGGCTCTGATGGCGGCGACCAGCGGCGCCGACGCGGACATGGCACCGCCGAGGATCACGTCGCGGGGATTGAAGAAGTTGACGATCGAGGCGAGGACGCCGCCGATCGAGGTGCCGGCGCTGCGCAGGATGTCGACGACCTGAGCGTCGCCCCCGCGGCCGAGCTCCACGACGTCTGCAGCGGTCTGCACGCTGTAGCCCAGTTGCGAGAGCCGGGACACGATCGCGCCGCCGCTCGCGACGGATTCGAGGCAGTTCGGGGTGCCGCAGACGCACGAGATCGTCGATGTTCCCTGCACGGCGGTATGGCTGATCTCGCCGGCCGCGCCGCCGGCTCCGCGATGCAGACGGCCGTCGGAGATGATGCCGCAGCCGATGCGGGTGCCGAGCTTGACCGCCAGAAGCTGGTCGCTGCTGTGGCCTCCCATGGTCTGCTCGGCCAACGCGATGAGGTTCGCGTCGTTCTCGACGAGCACCGGAATGCTGGTGAACTCGGCGAACAGTCCGGGCAGATCGGCGTTGTGCCAGCTGGGCATGAACGAGGGCAGCACGACACGGCCGCTCGGATATTCGATGGGCGCGGGGAGACCGATCGCCACGCCACGCAGGTGCGCCTCATCGAGGTCGTGGGCGACGATCAGGTTCTGCAGGGCTGCCCACAGCGCCTCGGCGGCCGGCGCTGGGCCGTCTTCGATCGCCACCGGAACGTCTTCTATGGCGAGCATGCGCCCACCGAGATCGGCGATGCCGACCTGCACGTGGTGAGCACCGACATCCATCGCCCCGACGAACCCGGCGGTGGTCGCGACCTCGAGCGCGCGCGCTCGCCGGCCGCCGCGAGACTGTTCGTCGCCGGCCTCACTGATGAGGCCGAGTCGGATGAGGGAGTCGATGCGGAGTGAGATCGTGGAGGGTGCCATACCGATCTGACGAGCGAGAGCCGAGCGTGAGGTGGCCGCGCCCGAACGGATCAGGCGAAAGATGTCGCCCACCGAACCCGGGGCGTATTCCGACTCTCGGAAAATCTCTGCGCGTGTCATACACTCACCATATAGGGCGAAAATCGAACGAAGTAGTTCGAATCAGAATGTACTTACAGTGGCAATCAAACGGTAACCCGCACGAAACATACGAACCATAGCTTGTATGGCAGGCACCCGATCCACCTTTTTCGCTCGACCATCCCGATCACCCTTCCCCATCACTCAGTTCGCCCCAGCAAGTCGAGGAGTCAGTATGAATGGCAAGAAACGTTCCTGGACAGGAGTCATCGCCGTATCCGTCGCGGTAGCACTGTCGCTCACCGCCTGTGCTCCCGGAGCGGGGTCGGCTCCCGCGGAGTCGAGCGGCCCGGTGTCGAAAGACGTCGCCGGCGCCGGCGACGTGACCCTCACCGTGTGGGACCAGAACACCGACGAGGGCATCACCGACGCGCAGGAAAAGCTCAACGCGGCGTTCTCGGCGAAGTACCCGAACGTGAAGATCGACAGGGTGACCCAGTCGTTCGCCGATCTCAAGACGACTCTCAAACTCGCGCTCTCGGGCGACAACCCGCCCGACGTGGTTCAGGCGAACCAGGGGTACCCCGACATGGGAGCGTTCGTCGAAGGCGGTCTCATCCGCTCGCTGAACGACTACGACGGCCTCTATGACTGGAGCTCGTACTACCCGGAGTCTCTGCTGAAGATCAACTCCTTCAGCGCCGACGGCAAGACCTGGCAGGGCGACAACCTCTTCGGTATCTCGCAGACCGGCGAGGTGGTGGGCATCTACTACAACAAGAAGATCCTGAGCCAGCTCGGCGTCGAAGCCCCCACCTCGCTCGACGATCTCGAGAAGAGCATGGCCGCCTCGAAGGCCGCAGGCATCCTGCCCATGGCCTACGGAGACATCGAGAAGAGCCCCGGCATCCACCTGTTCGGAGTCGTGCAGGCGGCGATCGCCGGATCCGACGCGGTGAACGAGCTCGTCACCGGCGCGGGCGGCGCGTGGACCGACGACGCGACGGTCGAAGCGGCGAAGACCATCCAGGACTGGTCGAGCAAGGGCTACATCACCGAGGGCGCCAACGGTGTGTCTCGCGATGACGCCCTCGCCCAGTTCGAGGCCGGTCAGGCTGCCTTCTATATCGTCGGCACCTGGAAGCAGGCCGCGATCTCGGAGGCGATGGGCGACGACGCCGGCTTCACCACGCTCACACCGAAGGGCGCCGATTCTCCGGTGACCACGGGTGGCGAGGGTCTCGCGTGGGCCGTCACGACGGGCTCGAAGAACCCGGATGTCGCTGCCGCCTACATCGACTTCATCAACAATGCCGAAGCGGCCAAGACCTTCATCGACGAGAACAGCCTGCCCTCGGTGATTCCGGCGGACTACACGCCGAAGCCGGGTCTCGAGACGGATGTGTTCGACACCTACGGCTCGGTCACCTCCTCGGGCGGACTGGTCCCGTACCTCGACTACTCCACGCCCACGTTCTACGACACGCTCACCAGTGCGGTGCAGCAGCTGACCGACAAGCAGGTGACGCCGCAAGCCTTTACGGAGATCCTCCAGAAGGACTACTCCGGCTTCGTGGGAAGCAAGTAAGGACTCCGAATGACCGTCACCACTCGGCTTCGCTCGGGTGAGACGCGAACGACGGGTGCGGCGCCGAGCCGCACCCGTCGGCGCCGGATCGCCTCGCTCAAGGCGTTCCTCTACGTCGCCCCTGCGCTCGCGTTCTCGCTGATCTTTCTCATCGTGCCCACTCTGCAGACAGCGTGGTACTCGCTCTACGACTGGAACGGTCTGAGTGTCGCCACGTGGGCCGGGGTGCAGAACTACATCGACATCGTTCAAGACGAGCAGCTGCGCGACTCGTTCCTGCACGTGGGCGTGCTCGTGGTGTTCTACTCGTTCCTGCCGATCGCGATCGCCCTGCTGCTGACGATGGTCATCTCGCGGGCGCATGCCCTTCGCGGCATGTCCTTCTTTCGCACGGTGCTCTTCCTTCCCCAGGTCATCGCGTCGGTGGTCATCGCCACGACGTGGCTCTCGATCTACTCGCCCAATGGACTGCTCAATACGCTGCTGCGGGCGATCGGGCTCGACTCGCTCACCCACGTGTGGCTCGGCGATTTCAACACCGCACTGGTATCGGTCGGCTTCGTCGGTACCTGGCTCAACGTCGGCCTCTGTCTCGTTCTCTTTCTGAGCGGGGTCGGTAACGTGCAGCCCGAACTGTTCGAGGCCGCTCGCCTCGACGGCGCGAGCGGCCTGCAGGAGTTCTTCGGAATCACGCTGCCCGCGCTGCGCGGCCAGATCACGGTGGCGCTCACCCTCACCGTGGTGTCGTCGCTGAAGACCTTCGACCTCGTCTACATCACCACCCGCGGCGGGCCGGGAAACAGCACCTCCGTTCCCGCGTTCGAGGCCTACAACCGCGCGTTCAACTCGGGCCAGGTCGGATCCGCCGCGAGTGTCGCGGTCGTGCTGACCATCGGCATCCTGTTGATCACCGCCCTGATCGGCCGCCTGCAGCCGAAGGACACCGAATGAAGCTCTCGCTCGGCGAAAAGCTCGTCACCTACCTCGTTCTCGTCATCTTCGCGGCGTTCGCGCTGGTGCCGCTGCTCGGTGTCGTCATCACCGCGGTCAGCCCGTCGAGCTCCACGAGCGGCTTCCGCATGCCGGAGTCGATCGAGCTCGGCAACTTCGTGGAGGCCTGGGATCGCGGTCACTTCGCGCAGTACATCATGTCGAGCGTCATCGTCACGATCACGGTGATCGTGGTCACCACCGTGCTCAGTGTGATGGCCGGATTCGCGTTCGCGCGGCTCAAATTCTTCGGCTCGAACATCGTGTTCTTCGTGTTGCTCGCCGGCCTGCTGCTGCCGGCCGAGGCGTTCATCATTCCGCTGTACTTCAACCTGCGTTCCGCGCATGTCACCGACAGCTACTGGGCGCTCATCCTGCCGCAGATCGCGCAGTCGCTCGCGTTCGGCATCTTCTGGATGCGAAACCAGTTCATGTCGTTCCCCGGCGAGGTGATCGAGGCGGCGCGGCTCGACGGAGCCACCGATCTGCGCACCCTGTGGCAGATCATCGTTCCCCCGTCGATTCCCTCGATCATGACCATGTGCCTGCTCGTGGCCATGTGGACCTGGAACGAGTTCCTGATCCCCCTCGTGATGGTGACGCAGGACAACTTGCGCACCGCGCCCCTGGGCCTCGCCTTCTTCCAGGGTCAGCACGCGACCGATTACTCTCTGCTCGCGGCAGCAGGCATCATCATCGCGGCGCCCATCGTCGTGCTGTACTTCTTTCTGCAGAAGCGCTTCATCAGCGGCATGCTCGACGGCATCTCGAGTCGATGACCCTCAAGACGACGACACCCAAGACGACGACACCTAAGGAGGCGGCGCCCGCCGTGACGCACGACACCCCCGACCTCGCCGGTCTGACCGATCTGTTCGATCTTCTCGCCATCGACGACGCCGATCGCGCCGACTGCACCCGTCTTCTTCAGAGCGATGGCGACGAGGAGCAGGTCGCGCTCGTGGTGGCGGCACTGAGGCGCAGCTTCGGCAGCTTCAACCAGATTCCGCTCGACGAGCCCACCCAAAACCCCCTGGTCTGGCTCAAGGCGTTCTTCACGCTGACTCCGCGAGTAGTGGCCTGGAGCCGACGCCACGACATCCCCGATCGGGTGATTCGCGACACTCTGGCCGATGTCGGACGGCACATCGCCATCAGTCGTCGAGTCACGGGGGAGTTCGGCCTGCAGACCTGGCGCTGGCTCACCCACCACTTCACCGTGCGCATCTTCGCCCTGGGCCGGCTGCAATTCGCCCTGCAGCGAGCAACGCCCACGATCGAGGTCGAGGGCGTGATCGCCGCGGGTGACTGGGTGTTGGCCGTTCACATTCCGGAGTCCGGGCCGCTGCTGCCCTCCCTCGTCGACGAGAGCTTGGCCGCGGCCAAACAGTTCTTCGCAGAGCACTTTCCGCAGTATCCGGTGTCTGTCGTCACCTGCGATTCATGGATGCTCGACCCGTTTCTGCTCGACCGCGTCGCGCCCGAGAGCAACGTGGGATCGTTCGTGCGCCGCTTCACGCCGATCGGTCACTCGAGCGACGGCCACACCGACGCGCTGTACTTCGTGTTCCGCACCCGAGACCTGAGCCGCCTCGACGAACTGCCGCGCGACACCTCGCTGCAGCGCGCCGTTCTCGAGCGCTTCGAGCTCGGCGAGACGTGGCAGGTGGCGTGGGGGTATCTGCGGCTGTGACGCGTGCTTTTTCGGCCGCGTCAACGGGGCGCCGTGAGGCGTGCTAGGATTTCATCTGGTCTTGACCTGCGCCCTTAGCTCAGCTGGATAGAGCGTCTGACTACGGATCAGAAGGCCAGGGGTTCGAATCCCTTAGGGCGCACAACATGATCAGCCCCCGACTCGCGAGAGTCGGGGGCTTTTTCTTTGCCCTCGAGTGCTCGAATTCAGGAAAAACCGCCACGACGAGTGCGAACTCGGCCGGTTCGGGGCGCTCCTCCTGAATACGGGCGAACGACGTGCGACTGAGTCGGGAGTCGAAGTCTCCTCGCGCCGCGTACTAGCGTCGAGTAGATGTTCTACAACGACTGGTTCCCGATCCCCTACATCGCGTTCATGCTCGCACTGTTCATCGGTGCCATCGTTCTCGTGGTTATCCTCGCGCGCTTGATGCTGGCGGCGACGGCCGCACTCTAGAGCTACCGGCGCGTGCAAGAACTCAAGATCGAGTTGCTTATCGCGGATGGGACCGACGAACCGAAGCTCTGACCGGGAGCGCTCCGCGGGTCAGGCCTTGCCGCCGGGAGGGCCGACCATCAGCAGCGTCGCCATGATGACGACGAGGGCCACCAGAAGGCCGCCCGCCAACGGGACGGGCCGCTGAATCGCCCAGCGGAACGCGCGGTCGAGCGGGCGCGCGTCTCGAGGGTCGCTCGTCGCCTCCGTGCGCCATCCGCCCTCGAGGCTGCCTCGGCGGGCCAGCCAGCGCTCCATCGGGATCGTCGCGTAGGGCACGACGGCGGATGCGACGGCCAGCGCCGCGAGACCGAGTCGCCACCGTTGGTTCACGGCCACCACACCGGCCTGCAGCGCGTAGGCGATGAAGATCAGTCCGTGGATGAACCCCGCGATCGACACCGGCCAGTCGCCGACTCCGACCGCGTACTTCAGGATCATGCCGATGATCAGCAGTGTCCACGTGATGGTTTCGAGCAGGGCGAAGACGCGGAAGAGTCTCTCGGGCGTCAAAGTGCGAGCGGAGGCCATGCATCCAGTCTCTCGCATGGGCATCCGCGCCTTCTGGGAGCATCCGCGCCAGGCCGAGCAGGCGCGGATGCGCCGAAGCGGCGCAGATGCAGCCGCGCAAGCCCGTAGCGTGGAGGTATGGCACAGCTTCCCCGCGCCATGCGGCCCTTCGCGACCGGGCAGTACCGGCTGCTCTTCGGCGCGCTCACGCTGTCGTTGTTCGGCGGCGGCATGTGGCTGGTGGCCCTCGTGTGGCAGGTCATCGAGCTCGGCGGGGGCCCGCTGCAGCTGTCGATCACCGCGACCGCCACGAGCATCGGCATGGTGGGCGCCACTCTCATCGGGGGAGTCGTCGCAGACCGTGTGCCGCAGCGACTCATCCTGGTCGGCATCGAGGCGGTCAAGCTGGTGAGTATGGCCGGCGTCGCCGCGCTCGCGCTCACCGGATCTCTCGAGCTCTGGCATCTCGTCGTCGCGGCCGCTCTCCTCGGCATCGGCGAGGGGTTCTTCTACCCGGCGTATTCCGCGATCCTGCCTGCGCTTCTCCCCGCCGACGACCTGCTCGCGGCGAACGGAATCGAGGGTGTACTCCGCCCCGCCGTGATGCAGGCGGCCGGCCCCGCCCTCGCTGCCGGTCTCATCGCGCTCGGCGGTCCTCCTCTTGCGTTCATGGTGATCGTGGTCGTGCACGTGCTGGCGCTCGCCGGACTCAGCCTGATGCGCAGCGTGCCCGTCGTGCGCGACCGCTCGGCCGACTCGGCGCATCCGATCGTCTCTGTCTATCGCGATATGCGGGAGGGCGTCGTCTACATGGTGCGCACGCCGTGGCTGTTCGCGACCCTGCTGTTCGCGTTCGGCTGGGTGCTCGTGATGCTCGGGCCCATCGAGGTGCTTCTTCCGTTCGCGGTGCGCGACCAGACCGGGGGAGGCGCCGGATCGTTCGCGTTCGTGCTCGCCGCCTTCGGCGTCGGCGGTGCCATCGGATCGATCTTCGTCGCCTCTCGACGACTGCCGCGCCGCTACCTCACGGTGATGCTGCTCGCGTGGGGCGTCGGCTCGGTTCCGCTCGCGGTCATCGGGTTCACGAGTGAGCTCTGGGTGATGGCGGTCGCCGTCTTCATCGTGGGATTCACGGGCTCTGCCGGCCAGGTGATCTGGGGAACGCTCCTGCAGCGCCGTGTTCCGCGCCACCTGCTCGGCCGGGTCTCGAGCCTCGACTTCTTCGTCTCGCTGGCGCTCATGCCCGTGTCCATGGCGCTCGCGGGCCCGGTCGGCGAGGCGGTCGGCCTGATGCCCACGTTCCTCGTCGCGGCCATCGTGCCCGTCTTCTTCGCGGTCGCCGCTCTGCTCATCGCCCGCATGCCGCGCGACGAGATCGCGCATCCCTTGGATGCGACGGCGCCCGTCGACGAGGTCGGCTGACGACGGCCGCGGGTCGGCCGCCACGTGGGTCGGCTCCGCCGAAGGTTTCGACGCCCGTCTAGTGGAGTCGGCGAACCGCTCCAGTAGCGTTCACGTGTGACCGATCCTGTCGACGGGGTGCCGCTCGCCGCATCCCAAGCCATCCTGAATCCGCTGAGCGATTCCGCGATCTTTCTCGTGCTGACGGTGGCGCCGGGCAACGAGCAGCTGGTGCACGACGCCCTCGGAGACATCTCGGGTCTCGTGCGCTCCGTGGGCTTCCGTGTGCCCGATGGCGTGCTCACGTGCATCACGTCGATCGGCTCGGATGCCTGGTCGCGGCTCTTCGACGGACCGCGCCCGAAGGAGCTGCACGTTCTGCCCGAGTTCCACGGAGCGGTGCACGCGTCGGTCACGACGCCCGGCGACATCCTCTTCCATATCCGCGCCAAGGGCATGGATCTCTGCTTCGAGCTGGCGAGCCTTCTCGTCGAACGATTCGGAGGGTACTCCGCCGTCGTCGACGAGGTGCACGGATTCAAATACTTCGAGGAACGCGACCTGCTCGGCTTCGTCGACGGCACGGAGAATCCGACCGGCGCCCTGGCCGTGCGGAACGTGATCGTCCGCGACGACGTGCCGCAGTTCGTGGGAGGAAGCTACGTGGTCGTGCAGAAGTACCTGCACAACCTCGCGGCCTGGAACACCCTCACCGTCGAGCAGCAGGAGCAGGCGATCGGCCGAGGCAAGGCCGACAACGTCGAGCAGGCCGAAGAGAAGAAGGCCCCGAACGCCCACACGGTCTTGACCGTGCTGACGGATGCCAATGGCAACGAACTCAAGATCGTGCGCGACAACATGCCGTTCGGCAGGATCGGCGAGGCCGAGTTCGGAACGTACTTCATCGGCTATGCGAAGACTCCTGCGGTCACGGAGCGCATGCTGAAGAACATGTTC
The DNA here is from genome assembly GCF_001423605.1 of Agreia sp. Leaf335. NCBI lineage: Bacteria > Bacillati > Actinomycetota > Actinomycetes > Micrococcales > Microbacteriaceae > Agreia > Agreia sp. Leaf335. The sequence goes on from NZ_LMOQ01000001.1 coordinate 241,749, forward strand.
GTCGGCGATCCGGAGGGAAACTACGACCGCATCCTCGACTTCTCGACGGCGGTCACGGGCTCGTTGTACTTCACGCCCACGGGCGATTTCCTCGACGACCCGCCGCCGCTCCCGAGCTGAGCGCCGCGGGCACGAACGTGTGTCGAGTGCGTGGTTCGGTGCTTTCACACTGAGGACTGCCACTCTGGAACCCCGACGCGCCAGCGCCGCGGAAGAGAAGGGTGCCGACATGGCTGATAAGAAGACGAAGAAGTCCACCTCGAAGGCGACGAAGAAGTCGAACGAGAAGACCCCGTCGAAGGCTGCAAAGAACATCGAGAAGAAGCTCGAAAAGGCCGCACGCGAGGCGATCGCCGCCGCGGAGACCGCAGTGAAGAAGGCGCGCAAGGCCGCGAGCGAGCGCTCGAAGGAGCTGCGCAAGCAGGCCGAGAAGGTCGGCCGCGACCTCGAGAACGTCGTGAAGGATGCCGCGCCCGAGGCGAAGAAAGCCGCCGCCGAGAAACCCGTCGCCGCGAAGAAGCAGGGCGCGAAGAAGGTGGCCGCGCCGCCCATCGCATCCGCGCCGCCGGCGACTAAACGCGGACTCGACCTGCCGAAGGCATCCGCCCCTGCATCGGCACCGAAGACCGCGGCGACAGCCCCGACCAAACCGCCGACCCTCGTCGAGCTTCGCGCTCAGGCGAAGGCCAAGGGAATCGTCGGTTACTCGCGGATGAGCCGCGCCATTCTGGTCGAGCGGCTCAAGGGCTGAAACCCGTTAGCAATTCAGGAGGAGCGCGTCGCCGTAGCCACTGTGGCGACGGAGACGCGCTCCTCAAGAATTAGTCGCGACTAGGCGCGGCGGCGACGAAGAGCGACGTGACCGAACCCCGCTCCGAGCACGAGCAGCGCAAGGGCCGCGAACAGCGCGGGTGAGGCGTCCGTTCCGGTGGCTGCAAGGCGGCCCGATGCGGCGCCGCCAGCGCCCCCGGCGCCTCCGCTCGGAACCGCTGCTCCGGGATCGCTCGGCGTACCCGGAGTTCCCGGGTCGACCGGTGCGTCTTCCCGCAGAGCCAAGCCGACGACCACCGGATCGTGGTCGCTCGAGCGGTAGGGGTCGGCCCGATACAGGTCGAGCGCGTTGTAGTTGTAGCGGCTGTACTCGAGGGCGATCGACTCCACCGAGTTGATGTTCCAGATGTCTGTACCCGTCACATCCGCCGCGGCCGCGCTCGACGCGAACACGTGATCGAGCGAACCGACAGCGCCCTCGAACGCGTAGCTCTTCTTGCCCGTCGCCTCGCCGATATCGGTGTACCCGGCCGCGAGGATCACGTCGATCGGATCCTCTTTCTCGTAGGCGTTGAAGTCGCCGCTCAGCAGCACCCGGTCGATGCCCGTCTCGGCCCTGCGGTCGGCGGCGAAGGTCACGAGAGCGTTGGCCTGGCGCACGCGCGATGCGTTCGACCCGCTCTGCCCGTCGTTCTGGTTCGCGTCGTCGCCCGTGCCCGAACTCTTCGACTTGAAGTGGTTCACGATCACCATGAACTGGCTGTCGTCGCCTCCGTCGGCGAGAGCGAACACCTGCGACAGGGGGTCGCGCGCATTCACGAAGGCCGGGTCGTCGAGGATCACCGAGGGGCCGACGGTCGTGATGACGGCCGGCTTGTAGATGAAGGCCGTGCGAATGACGTCTTCGTCTGCGGGAATGGCGGAGGGCGAGGGGACGAATGCCCAGGTGTCGGCTCCGGCCGCGGCGTTGAGGGCCGCGGTCAGCTGGGCGAGGGCGGCGTCGCGTGCCTCTCCGAAGCGCGCCGAGTTCTCGATCTCCTCGAGAGAGACGACGTCGGCGTCGAGCGCGTTGATGGCCGAGACGATCTTGGCCTGCTGCCTGTCGAGGTCCTCCTGCTCGGCCGCGCCACGAGCGTCACAGCCCCTGTTCACGGTGACGGGGTCGCCCTCTCGGTCCGTGTAGAATGAGCATCCGGTGAGCTCGTCGCCCGTGGTCGAGAAGTAGTTGAGGACGTTGAACGAGGCGACGGTGGCGTCGCCGCCGACCGTGGCGGGGGCGGGCGTGCGCGTGTTCTCGAACGTCGCCGGCTGCACCTCGGCGGCGTTCACGGCCGTCAGCTGCTGAGTCGGCTGAAGACTCCACGCATCGAAGCGGTAGTCCAGCACGACCGGGCGGGTGAAGGTCACGCCCGCGCCGATGCGCACCGGGGCCTCGACCGTCAGATACGGAAGAGGAGTCGAGCTGTTCGCGGAGCTCGAGAAGTCTGTGCTCGATCCGTCGTCGAGAGTCACCTTCGCGGCCTCGTTGGCGGCCAGGAGCGCCCTGTACTCGGCGCTGCCGGGCTCGGTCACCGACGTCGGCGTCACGAGCGGCTCGCTGCCCGCCGTGAGCACGACGGATCCGTAGAAGTTCGTGTCGTAGTTGTCGGTCACCGTGTAGTCGCCGACGGGGGCGATCAGCATGCTCTCGAGAGACTCGCGCTGGGCGGCGTCCGTGGGAACGGCGATGGTGGCGGGGGCGGGCGGCGTCGCCGCCTCGGCCAGCACGGTCAGCCCACCGGATGCGACGGTCACCTCGGTCAGGCCCTGATACTCCGACACGGCGCCGGTGACCTCGACGTACGCGCCCACGGTCGCCTGCTGAACCGTGGCTGATGAGAAGACGAAGACGGCGTCGGATGCCGCGTGCGAGGCGAGGTCGAGCGCTCCTCCGGTGCCCGGAGTCTGGATCACGTAACCGTTCAGGCCACCCGTGGGGTAGCTCGCGGTCACGACTCCGCGGGTGACGACCCTCTGTCCTGCCAGCGGGCTCGTGTCGGTCGTGCCCTGGATTTCGGCGATCGAGGCCAGAGTCGGCGGCCCGGATGGCTCCTCCGGCTCTGGATCCTGCCCGCCGGTGCTGTTCTCCGGTGTCGGCGCGACGGCGGAGAAGTCGACAGAGTTCACGTCGCTGTCGGTGGTGCTCGAGCGGGTCAGCGAGGTGGTCACGGAGGGCGCTGCCGCGGGGGTGCCCTCGAAGGTGTTCGATGTGCCGTAGCCCAGAAGATCGACGACCGCCGGGTTGTTGACGAGGGAGCCCGTGGCGGGCGCCGACAGGGCGGTGGTCTGGTTCGCGAGGAAGAGTGTTCCTCCTCCACCCGCGAAGGAGAACGACAGAGTGGCGTCGGGTGTCGGCAGCGCCTCTCCGTTGGCGGCGTTGCTCGTGCCCTGAATGAGGTAGTGCCCGCCGGCCGGGATGGTTCCCGACAGCGGAAGGACTCCGGTCGGGTTCGCCGCTGCCGTGGCGGAGCGGTACTGCAGCGACATCGTGCTCAGATCGACGGCGGCGTCGGTGGGGTTGTAGAGCTCGACGTACTTGTTGAGGTAGCTCGCGCCGGCGGAGCCGCCGTTCACGTACGCCTCGTTGATAATGACGCCCGCGCTGGCGGCGAGCGCGGGCACGGCGATCACGGGGCTGGCGGCGAGTGCTGTTCCCACGACGACGGCGAGGCCGATCGTGGTTCGCGCATGGATCATGCGGGGCATGGAGATCCCTTGTTCAGATGATGGGTGGTATCCATCTATCCAAGGGACAGCGAGCGACGCGCGAGAGACGAGCGTGTAAACAACAGGTTTAAAGTACCCCCATCAAGGGGGTGTTGGGCGAGTCCGGCCTGGGTGTGCTACACGCCGCGGGAGGGTCTAGACGTGGCCGCGGGGCGGGTTCGTCGACCCGTTCGGCTCCTCGGAGAAGATGAGTCCCTGGCCGCTGTTCGCGGACGAGGTCAGGATCTCGAGCCATTCGCGGTTCAGCGTGGGCATCTTGCCGCCGAAGAACTTGAAGTACAGGGGGATCGACTTGTCGAGCCAGATGCTGGACCGGCCGTCGCCGATCGCCGGATCGTCTTTCCATGAGAAGAAGAAGCTCTCACCACGGCGCAGCTTGGAGCCGATCACGATCTGCAGGTGCGTCAGCGCCCGGTCGTCGAACTCGATCTCGATATCGGAGTCACCGTATAGCAACTTTCCCATGATGTCCCCTCGTGCCTTACTGCGCCGCTGCGCGCGATGATCCTCCCACATTAGGCGAGACACGAGCTGAATCATTATTCGACGCGAAGAGTTCCAGTGCGTCATCAAGGCTGCGAGCTGTATGGGATGCGACGCCGCCGTTCAAAAGCGTCACCTCGAAGAGGGTGCCGCGTGCCTCGATGAACCCGAGCAGCGATGCGGCGTCGTGCGGTGAGACGCGAGGGTCGGACACTCGCCACTCTGTAGGAGACAGTCTCACAAGCGAGATCGGCGGTTGAGTCGGCGCGGCTGTGCTGTGTGCGATCACGCTATTCCTGCTCTTTCTTCGCTTCTCTCACGAAGGACGCGAACCGAAGCTCTCACCAGTCTCGGCGAGAGCCCCGGTTCGCGGCAGGGCTAGATATCCCTCGAGGAGCGTGAATCACTTCCGGAGCCGGCTCCCAGCTTCGGGCGACGCAGGACGAACAGCGTCACGCCCACCGCGACCGCGACGGCGGCGAGTGCACCGCCGCCCCATGCCGCGACCGAGAGGAACTCGTCGTTCGAGGTAGCCGCCACAGAGGTGTCGGCGCGGTCGGAAGAAGACGGCGCAGACGCGTCGTCGGCCGCCGTCGGACAGACGGGCGCGGTCGCGGAGCCGGAGGAGGCGGGCTGGCCCGCATCCGGCTGCCAGGTGAACGAGAACTGGTTCGAGACCGGATGACCGTCGGTCGAGACGACCCGCCAGAGCACGGTGTAGTCGCCCGACGGACCGAGCGCTGCTGCTGTCGAGATCGAGGGTCCCGAGACGGTCACACATCCATCGCCGTAGAACTTGCCGTCGGGGCCCTGCACCTCGAGAGCTCCGGCCGACCCGGTGTTGCCGCCGCCGAAGTCGAGAAGCACGTCGTTGGTCGTGATGACGAAGTCGCTCGGCAGCGTGGTGAGCACGGAACCCGCCTCCGGGGTCGACGACACGAGATAGTTGTGCGCCGACGCGGCCGGAAGCTGACCGATCGCGCCGACGGTGAGCGCGCCCGTGCCGAGCAGCGCGAGTGCGCCGATCGCCACGGTCGCGCCACTCGACAGTCGCGGAAGAGGGATGCGCATATGCCTAGGCCGCCCGCGAGCGTCGCGTGGCCACGACGGCGATGACGACGCCGACGGCTCCCACGACGAGTCCGCCGATGCCGAGAACGCGTGCCAGCACGTCATCCGACGAGCCGGAGGCGGCACTCGACGCCGAACCCGACGCATCCGACGAAGCGGAGGCGGCGTTCATCGGGTCGCCATCGGCCTCGGTCGCCACGGCATCGGTCACCGTGATGCTGGGCGCCGGGTGCTCGACCGAGTCCTCGTCGGCGCCGTCGGCCGGGATCTCGTTCCAGTTCGTCGACCCGGTCTCGCAGGTCTGCAGAACGGGGAAGTCGAGGGTCGTGCCTGCTGCATCGGCGGGGAGCTGCAGAGACAGCGCGAAGGTGTCGCGGTATCCATCGGCCAGCGGCGTCTTGGCGGTGTACACGACCTGACCGACGCGCTCCGTCGCGGTTGCGCCGTGAGCATTCGTCGCGGGCGTGGCCAGCGGGGCCATGGTCTTCGACACGTCCCAGTTGGGGTTGACCGTGGGGGTCACCGATGCGATCGACTCGGGAACGTCGATGGTGATCGACGTGGTGGCCGACCCGTCGCATCCGTGCGGAACGGCGAACGTCAGCACGGTGTACGACCCGGCTGCCGTGGCGGCGGGCGTGACGCTCACGTGAGCGCTGGCCGACAGCGGAACGGCGACGGCCATCAGCAGTCCGAGGCCGAGGCCGGTCGAGGCGAGGGTGAGCGAGGTGGATTTCTTCATGGTGGGTCCTTGAGAAGAGTGCGGAGGGGCGCGTCGAACGCGCGGCTGCTCCGGCGAGGTGGATGCGCGGGGTGCGCGAAAAAGTCTCGGTACGCGGGCGGGTGCCGGTCCGAGCGAGGTGAGGGGTCAGGCGAAGAGCGGAGGACCGCGGTGCCAGAGGGATGCGCGCAGCACCTCGAGCGCGGCCGGTGCGTCGATGCGGTGTACCCGACCCACGCGGATCGCGCGGGGCACGAAGGTGGGAGCGGGGAGAAGGAGTGCCACGAGCCGGCTCGAGCGCAGCACCGCGGCGGCCAGGAGGCCACGCACGGCGCGTTCACCCCAGACGATCGCGGCGAAGGTCGCTACCGCGGCGAACACGTGACCGGCGACCATGGCGATGTCGACGGTCACCGCCAATGCGCTGGATGCGCCGGGGCCGGCGGGTGCGAACATCGCGGCCATGTCGTGGCCGCTGTGAGCAGGCCGCGCGGTTGTCGCCGTCTGCGCCGCGGGCGTGGCGATGAGGCTGAAGAGAGTGTGGAAGAAGACCTGGCTCACGGCAACCGAGGCGCCGATGCGCCAGTACGAGAGGCCGCGTCCGGCGAGGGCCACGCAGATCATGGTCGAGAAGGCGATGGCCAACGAGACCGCCGCAATGCTCGGGGCCGTTCCGCCGGCGATGGCGTGCGAGAAGGCGGCGACGAAGGTGGAGAAGACGGCGGCGAGGCTGCCGCGAGCGACGCGTGTCCAGCGTGTGCTCATCGTGCTCCTCGTCTTGCGATCGCCTTCAAGTCTATTCGGCTCTTCCTCTCTCGAAATCCGCTCCCCGCTAGTCTGTTCAGCAGGATTGTGACGAGTGTTAGGAACCTCCGTGAGTCTTCCCCCGTATCCGACCGGCCCCGAGCGGGGCGGCGCAGAAGGTCGACCTCCGGTTCCCCCCATGCCGCAGCAGCACGCCCCGCAGCCGTCCTATCTGCCGCAGCCCACCCAGCAGTTTCCGTCACATGCGCCGCAGCCCAACGCATCCGGGTCGCCGAAGCCGGCGCGCACGCGCGGGATCACCTGGTGGCAGGGACTGATGGTCGGAGTCGCCGCACTGTTGGCGATCGCACTCCCCGTCTCGGGCGGCGTCTACTACATGGCCAATGCCCGGCTCATCGCCGACCGCCAGTCGGTGGCCGACTACACCCCGAGTGACAACATCGCGTCGCTGGTCGAGCGTGCTGATCTGAACGATGTCGGCACCTTCATCTTCTACACGAGTCATCCCGAGCTGAATACGGCCAACGAGTTCAACACGGCCTGCGGAATCCGCCCGGAGCAGTTCCTCCTCGGCTGTTACACGGGCGAGACGATCCATCTCTACGACGTCACCGAAGAGCGCCTCGACGGACTGCGCGAGGTCACCGCGGCGCACGAGATGCTGCACGCGGCGTTCGACCGCCTCGACACGGCGTCGCAGGATCACCTGGGCGACCTTCTCGAGAAGGCCTACGAGGAGCACGGCGACGACCCTGAGCTCGCCGAGCGCATGGATGCCTACGCGGTGTCGCAGCCGGGCACCCGCATCACCGAGCTTCATTCGATCATCGGCACCGAGTTCGCCGATCTCGACCCGGAGCTCGAGACCTATTACAAGCGCTACTTCAACGACCGCAGCGTCGTCGTCGACCTGCACGCCTCGTACATGAAGGTGTTCAGCGACCTCGAGCAGCAGACGACCGACCTGTCGAACCAGATTCTGGCGCTGGCAGACGAGATCGAGTCGGACACCGCGACGTTCAATGCCGATCAGACGCAGCTGAACACCGACATCGACGCCTTCATCGCCAAGAACCAGGCGTATGGCTATTCGGGCGACCCGGCCGGATTCGACGCCGACAAGGCGGCGCTCATCGCCCGGGACTCCGAGCTCGAGACGCGCAGGACGGCCATCAACGACAAGACCACGCGACTCGGAGACCTTCAGCAGCAGCTCCGAGACCTCGACGCCGATGCGCAGGCGCTGAACCGCAGCATCGACTCGACGATCGTGCCGGGCGAGGGAATCTAGCTAGTCGCCCGAGGCGCCCGGCTCGCCCAACGCGCGATCCTTCGAGATCGAGGCGTAGGCATCCAGTGCGGCCTTGCGCGACTCTTTGAGGTCGACGAGCGGCGGCGGGTAGGTCTCGTCGTCGATGTCGGGCACGAAGCGCCGGATGTACTCGCGGTGCGGGTCGAATTTGGAGGCCTGCAATTCGGGATTGAACACGCGGAAGTACGGGGCCGCGTCGACTCCTGAGCCCGCCACCCACTGCCAGTTCACCGCGTTGGCCGCGGGGTCTGCGTCGACCAGGGTGTCCCAGAACCATCTCTCGCCCTCGCGCCAGTCGATGCGCAGGTTCTTCACGAGGAACGAGGCCACCACCATGCGCACCCGGTTGTGCATGATGCCGGTCTGCCACAGCTCGCGCATGCCCGCGTCGACGAGCGGTATGCCCGTGCGACCCATCTGCCACGCCTCCATCACCACGTCGGTCGGCTCGGCCCACGGAAAATCGTCGAAGGCGGGCCGCATATTGGCGTGCGTGATCTGCGGCCAGTGGAACAGCACGTGGTACGAGAACTCGCGCCACACGAGTTGACGCAGAAACGCGCTCGCCCCCTCGGCGGCTCGGGCGCCCTCCGAGGTGCGCCTGTCGAGCGAGGCGACGAACGAGCGGGTCTCGTGCCACACCTGGAACGGGCTGATCTCGCCCCAGCGCAGATACGGCGAGAGACCGGATGTCGCGTCCTGCGCCGGCAGGTCCTGCTCGGCCACATACGACGACAGCTCGTCGGCCAGAAATGCGCGCAGCCTCTCAAGAGCGGTCTTCTCTCCCGGAGTCCACGCCTCGCGCAGCCCCGCCGCCCAGTCGGGCGTGGTGGGCAGCAGCGCCCAGTCGCCCAGATTGTCACCGGTCACGCCGGTAACGGCCGACACGTCGTCGTCGACGGGCAGCGGATGCCGTGGCTCGGGTTGGGCGAGGCACGACCGGTAGAACGGGGTGAAGACGCGATAGGGGGCGCCCTGCCCGGTGAGCACGGTCCAGGGTTCGAACATCAGCGCGGCCTGAGAGCTTCGCGCCTCGATGCCCGCAGCCCGCAGCGACGACTTGATGCCAGCATCCACCGTGCGTTCGGCCTCGCCGTAGCGACGGTTCCAGAAGACGGCGGCGGCGCCCGTCTCGCCGACGACGGCGTCGATCACGTCGGCGGCGGCGCCACGTCGAAGCGTCAGTTCGAGGCCGAGGTCGCGCAGCGATGAGGCGAGGGCCTCGAGGCTGTGGTGCAGCCACCAGCGGGCCGCGCCGCCCAGCGGCCTGAGCCCTGGGCTGGCGTCATCCAGAATGTAGAGGCACACGATGGGCTCGCCGCGTTGGGCGGCCTCGTGCAGGGCGGGGTTGTCTGCAACCCTCAGATCGTCGCGAAACCAAACGACGCTGGGCGCGCTCATTTAGCGGTGACGCTTGCGTAGAGCTTGCCGGTGAGGCGGGCCAACTCCGTGAGCTCCTCGGGCGAGAGCGCGGCATTCATACGACTGGTGATCGATCGGCCGTGGATGCGGGCGGCGTCGCGGAACAGGGCGAAGCCGGCGTCGGTGAGGGCGACAAGGGTTCCCCGTCCGTCGTTCGGATCGGTGAGCTTGGTCACGAGACCGCGGGCCGAGAGCCGGTCGACGAGGCGGGAGATGCTGGGTTGGGTGAGCAACACGTTCTCGTTCAGTTCGCGGATGCGCAGGGTGCGGTTCTCGCTGCGGGTGAGGGTGAAGAGAACGTCGTACTCATTCAGAGAGATGACGTCAGAGGGGAACTCCGAAGCGATCTGCCGCATCACGGCGACCTGGGTGCGGAAAAGGGATTCCCACGCGTCGACGGGGGAGGCTGGCTTGGTCATGGAGATCCTCTCGTGGCTCCACATTAGGGCGGCCACCGGGTAATCCCCGAAACAGGCGAGGCGGGTTGACATCCCCGCGGGAGCGACGCGTTCGCAGACAGACAGAAAGCCCGTCGTAGAGGCTAACGACGGGCTTTCTTCCCTTGCACCAAGAGTGTCCTGCAATCACATTCCGCGTTACCTGCCACAGCAAACAACTAACGCTCTAGAACCATATAACGGTTGAGTAACGGAGCGCTAGTTACCAAAACGTTATTTTACTGGGAGTTGGCTGTGAGCCCCTGTTCGGGGGTGACTGCTCTACGTGGGCGATGCCGTCGGCGCTTTCGTCGCGCGCCCGCCAGACTGGTGGACATGACGACCACGGCCGACATCCTCGCTTACGACCTCGACCGACTCCGTAGGCGAGTGCTGCCGGATACCGCCGGCGAAGTAGACGACAGCATTCCGCAGTTGGCAGACGCGGATCCCGACCTCTGCGGCATCGCTCTCGTCACGGTAAACGGCGAGGTCAGGGTGAGCGTCGATGCCGACGTGCCGTTCAGCATCCAGTCGGCGGTGAAGCCGTTTCTCTTCGCGCTCGCTCTGCACGACACCGACCGAGCGGCCCTCGGGCGTATCGGGATCGAGCCCACGGGTGAGGCCTTCGATGCGATCAAGCTCGAGACCGGCACCGGGCGTCCGCCGAATCCGATGGTGAACGCGGGCGCGATCGTCACCAGTTCACTGGTCGAGGGTGATGGAGTAGACGGACGCATCGCTCGGATCATCGCGGGCCTGTCGGCGTTCGCCGGGCGGACTCTCGACATCGATGACGACGTGGCCCGCAGCGAGCACCTCCTCGGCGACCGTAACCACGCCCTGGCGCACCTCATGCGCTCCGAAGGCACCCTCAATGTGGAGGCCGATGACGCCATCGCCGTCTACGCGAGTGCGTGCGCCGTGCTGGTCGACGCGGAGGCGCTGGCCACGATGGGTGCGACGCTGGCCGCGGGAGGAGTGAATCCCCGCTCGGGCGAGCGCGTCGTCTCGCGCGACGTGGCGCGCGACGTCATCTCCGTGACGGCGACCTGTGGTGTGTACGACGGCTCTGGCCGGTGGATGCGGGAGGTCGGGGTGCCCGCCAAGTCGAGCGTCTCGGGAGCCATCGTGCTCTCCGTTCCCGGGGTTCTCGGAGCAGCGGTCGTGAGCCCACCCCTCGATGAGCGCGGTACCAGTGTGCGGGGCCACCGCGCCAGCGATGCACTGAGCGCGGACCTCGGCCTGCACGTCTTCGACGTGTGACGGGCAGGCTTTTGAGGGACCGGAGCGGCACTCGCGGTCGGTGAGCCCCCATGGGTAGTTCTGCCCATGGCTGTCTGGCCCCCGCGCCCCTACTGTGGATCGAACCGGTGGTCAGTGCACGCCGCGCGAAAGAGGGAGTCGTTCATGGCCGGATTCGTAGGCGCCGATGTGGCCGAACTCCGCGCGTTCGCGAAACTCGTCGACACCGCCAGTCGCCAGCTCGACGATACGGCGATCGGCCTGACGGCGACGTTGACCGGCACGCCATGGCTCGGTCCAGACGGCTCGGAGTTCACGTCTCGGTGGAACTCGCAGCACAAGCCGGTGCTCACCCGGGCCAGCGGAAGTCTGCAGGGTCTCGTCGCCATCCTCGTGAAGAACGCCGACGATCAGCAGGCCACGAGCTCTGATGCGGGAGGAGGGACCGGCGGTGCGCACGGATCCGGTGGAGAGGGAGCTGGCGGACACTCGGGAGAGCTGGGTGGCAAGTCGGTCGACGACCTCAGCGACATGTCAGCCGACAAGTTGCGCGATCTGGCTGAGAAGTACAGCAAGGATCCCGATGCCGCTCACGCGTGGTGGGAATCGCTGACGCCTGCCGAGCAGGCCCGGCTCATCAAGGATGCGCCCGAGCTCGTCGGAGGCCTCGACGGGGTGCCGGCGCTCGACCGCGTCGATGCGAATGCGAACATCGCGGGTGACCAGATCGACGCGAACGATGCCCGCATCAAGGAGATCGAGCGGCAGCTGGAGGATCCGTGGCGGTACGCACTCAGCTCCATCTCGGGCGCTAACGACACCCAGGCCCTGCGCGACGAACTCAAGGATCTCAAGAATGAGAACGGCTACCTGCAGAAGGCAGTAGACGGCGACGTTCAGCTATACACCTACGACAAAGACGCCGATCGACTGGTCGAGATGATTGGCAACCCCGAGACGGCCACCCAGCAAATGACGTGGATTCCCGGCACAGCTACGACCATGGAGTCGTTCTATGGCAACGCGAAGATCGGCTACGGCAACGACATTCAGGCCCTGTCATCGTCGCTTTCGGATCGCGTACCGGGAACGTTGGTTTTCGTCACAAAAGATGGCTATTACCCTCAGTGGGACCCGGCACATCCCCCGTCCGACACCTCGATCGCAATGGATTTGGGGCGCACGATGGCTCAGTTCCAGACAGGGCTCGACGCATCCGGGCTACCACCGCTGCCGACCACCGCCGTCGGACACTCGGCGGGACTCGCCATCCTTACGGCAAGCGAGCAGGCGGGCGCTCGCTACGACAGCGTGGTCTCCCTCTCCGGGATCGGCATGGACGATGGCTGGAAGCCGCAATCCGGTACGTCCTACTACGACTACACCACCGGGGGCGACATGATCCTTGCGGCTCGAGGGTTGCACGCCTCGATTCCGGACATCGATATCTCGGGACCAATATTCGCCCCGAAGGTTCACATCACCGAAGTGGAGATGGGCTTCCCGTTGACGCCGAGCGCGGAGAACGGCTTCTCCGTTCTTGATTCGGGAATCGGAGTGACCAAACCCGACCTCCTAGACCCGCTAGCCGGATGGCATCTCGTGGAAGAGTCGAAGGACAATCACAGCCTCGTCGCATCGGGTCGCACCAGCGACGAGGTAAAGGATGGCCTCACGAACTTGCTCTTGGGCAAGAGGCCGGCCGGGTCGTGAGGCGCGGCGTAGTTCTCGCCAGTGTGGCGATCGCGTGTATAACGACAGTGACAGGATGCAGTGTGATGAATCTGAACCCGACGAATGAGCAGCTGACTTTCGATGATGCAAAGCAAAGCGCGCTCACGCTCCGCGACGACATCGAGAAAACGCTGCCGTCGGAATATGTAGCTGGTTCCTCGGACGCGGACAACCTCATTCCCTGTGACGGGGCAGGTGACACGGGCCAGTACGACGGCACGCGCACGATACAGGTGGCAGAGGGATTCGATCGCTCCGTGTGGATCGACTCGGTAGCCGCGACGTTCTCGGCGGAAGGGGGTTGGACCGTGTCTAAGCAAGTCGCGGCAGACGGTTCATCCGACGCTACCTCCGGCCTCTCCCTACGTTCTGAGGCGGGGTACTACGTGCGTATCGATGAAGTTGCCGACGCCGGCCAGGGCGTCCCCGCGATCATCCTGTCGGCATCCAGCCCCTGCGCTACCTTGTAGCCGAAGCTCGCATCAATCGTGAGGCCGGCTTCCGCGTGCCTCGATCGCCTCGACGATCACCGAGAGCACCCGGCGCATGTACGGCGCCCAGAACAGCCCCACGATGGCGCGAACGATCGGCGCGCGGCCTGGCAGCGGAAAGAAGCGGTACTGCCAGCGGATGTTCGTGGTCGCCGGCTCGGAGCGCGGGCTCGAGCCGCCCGGGCCACCTGAGGCGTCGGAACCGCCGGAGCCGGCGGGCGTGAACGTCCACTCCGCGCGACCGCCGCTCACGAGGCGTCCGAGGATGCCGGTGAACTGGCTCAGATCGTAGGCGAAGAACGCCCCCGCCTCGCTGTGCGTGATCGTTTCGATGACGGTGCTGCCATCGGAGAGGCGAAGTGTTCGCGTGGAACCCACGATGTCCCAGGTCTCGGGCTGCCCGACGACACCGACCACGGCGGGCAGGGGCCCGAAGCGCGAGTAGAACTCGGTGGGAGGCGTCTGCGTCGCGACGCTCCAGCTGCGATGGGCCACGGCACCCGCGACGAGGTCAGTGGTGAAGCCGATAGCGCGGCGCGGTCGTGTCGTCATGGGTGTGCTCCGATCGATTGGGTCTCCGACACCACAAGCCTCACGACGTCGTCGAGCGCTTGTGTGCGGGCGAATGTCGCGCGCTGCCGGTCTGATGAATTGCCTCGCGCCAGGGTGTCCTGCGTCAGCGTCTGCACGTCGTCGTAGTCTCCCAGCTCCTCGAGGGCCGGGCGCACCAGGGCGATCAACTCGCTCACGGCATCCGCCGCGGGGATCGGTTGGGGGCGCGGGCCCGCGCCGAGCAGCTCTGCCGACAGCCCCGTGCGCGATGCCTGCCAGAGGGCGGCTCGCTGCACGGGGGCGCGGCGGGCGCGGAAGGGGAGACCCTTCTCGAGATCGATCTCCGCCGCTCTCACGATGCCCCGGAACAGGCCCGCGATGAGCACAGCATCGTCGACCCGCGGGATCGCATCACAGACGCGCAGTTCGAGCGTCGGCACGTGAGCGGAGGGGCGCACATCGAAGTAGGCCATGCCGCTGTCGGCGATGACCCCGGTGTCGATCAGCTCGGCGATGAGTTCGTCGTATTCGGCCGCGGACTCGAGCGGGCCCGTGTCTCCGGCGCTCGGCCAGCGTTGCCAGACCAGGCTCCTGACGCTCGCGTACCCCGTGTCGTGACCGTTCCAGAACGGCGAGCTCGCCGATAGGGCGAGAAGCACGGGAAGGTGCTCGGCCACACGTTGCGCGAGTCGCACGGCGAGGTCGCGGTCGGAGACGCCGACGTGCACCTGGAAGCCGCAGATCAACTGCTCGTCGACGAGAAGCCGGTACTTCTCCTGCATGGCGCCGAAGCGCTGCGACGGGGTGAGTTCGAAGTCGGAGATCTCGGAGCGCGGCGCGGTACCGACCGCAGCGATTCCCACACCGAGCGGACCCGCGACATCCATCACGCCGCGGCGCAGCCGCACGAGTTCGTCGCGCAGTTCGCTCAGCGTGCGCACCACGCGGCTGTTGGTCTCCACCGTGGTGCGCTGCAGCTCGGCGGCGTAGCTCTCGCTCGGCAGCGTCGTCAACAGCTGCGGGGCCGAAGCCGAGAGGCGCGACGAGTCGAGATCGATGAGGTGAAGCTCTTCTTCTGCGCCTAGCGTCAGTTCCGCGCCCATGGGCACAACCTACTGGCGGTGACCGCGCAAAGCGAGAGGATGTCCCGGGCGGCCCGACCTGCTAGGAGAGCCGACGCCTCAGTCCGCGTAGATCAGCGGCAGTCGATCTGACCACGGGGCGGCCTGCTCCAGCTGCGCGGCGACGGCGAGGAGAAGGTCTTCGCGACCGGGTGCCGCCACGAGTTGCACGCCGATGGGAAGTCCTTCGCGACTCTGCGCGAGCGGGATGCTGATGGCCGGGTTGCCGCTGATGTTGAACGCAGACACGAACGGGCTGACCTCGAGCAGCCGCTGCAACCACTGGCGCACCGTGCAGTCGGGGTCGTCGTAGTCGAGCGCTCCTATCGCAAGAGGCAGCACCGCCATCGTCGGGGTGAGGAGGAGGTCGTGGTGCGAAAAGAAGTCGGCTACGCCGCGCGTGACCCTGTTCTGGGCGGCGAGAGCGCGCTCGACGTCGACGACGCCCGCAGACGCCGTCTCTCTGAGAACCTGACGAGACACGGCCTCGAGCAGTGCCTCGTCGGGCCGGTGCGGCAGGCTCAGGATGGCTGCGCCCGACGAGTAGACGGCGAGCATCTCCGCCTCGAGCAGGTCCGACGTGGCGAGGGTGGGGCCGCGCTCGTCGAGCTCGTGCCCGATCCACTCGAGCAGCTCGCCGCACATCACGGTCGCCCGCGTGACCTGCGGGTCGGTGAAGGAGCCGGGTGCAGCCGCGGTCGTCACGCCGATGCGCAGCCGTCCCGGGTCGGTCGTCGGTGCGTCGACGAAACGCGACAGCGGGGTCGGCATGGAGTACTTCTCGCCGGGGGCATGGGCTGACACGCAGTCGAGGAGCAGCGCGCTGTCGCGCACGGTGCGGCTGACTGCGAACTCGACGGTCAGCCCGAAACCGGCCTCGCCGACGAGGGGGCCGCTCGGCGTTCGACCCCGGCTCGGTTTCAGCCCCACCAGTCCGCACGAGGAGGCGGGAATTCTGATGGAGCCGCCCGCGTCGTTCGCGTGTGCGAGGGGAACGGCGCCGGCGGCGACCAGCGCGGCCGCTCCTCCGCTCGACCCGCCGACGCCGCGGTCGAGGTTCCACGGATTGCGGGTGGCGCCATAGCGCTTCGACTCCGTGGCGAAGCTCAGGCCGTACTCCGGTGCAGTCGTCTGAGCGAGGGTCACCAGACCCGCCTCTCGGAACCTGACCATGATCGTCGAGTCGACAGGCGACCTCGCTGCGGTGATGCTGCGGCTGCCGAGCGAGAACGGCACGCCGGATGCGACGGGTCCCGAATCCTTGATGGCGAACGGCACGCCGTCGAGGGCGCCAGACGGATCGGCGTGCAGAGTCGGCTCGAACGCGGGCGCGGCGAGGGCGTTCAGCTCCGAGTCCACCACAGCGATGCACTCTCGGGCGACGGCCTCGACCTCGGCGGCGGTGACCTGGCCGGTCACGAGTAGCTCCCGTAGGGCGGTGGCGTCGAGCGCCGAGTATTCAGAGGTCTTCAGAACGGCGCTCGCGGCTTAGAAGAGGTCGGGCGACGGCGTCGACGTGTGCTGCACAGACACGTCGGCGTGGCGATCGAAGCGGTAGCCCGCGCCGCGGACCGTGCGCACGATGTCTTCGTAGTCGCCCAGCTTGGCGCGGAGGCGCCGCACGTGCACGTCGATGGTGCGCTCGTTCGGAATGTCGCTGTCGTCGGCAGACCAGAGCGAGGCGATCAGTTCGGCGCGGTCGATGGTCTTGCCCTCGCGAAGCACGAGGTACTGCAGCAGCTCGAACTCCTTGTACGTGAGGTTCGCTGCGGTATTGTCGAGCAGCACGCGCTTGCGGGACAGGTCGATCACGACGCCGTCACGGGCGCGGTCTTCGTCTTCGGGGGTGTGGCGGTGCTTCGCGAGCGCCGCAGGATCCTGCAGCGCGAGGCGCACGACGTCGACATCGCGTCCGCCGGCGCCGCGAGGGGCCAGGGCGACGGCGGCATAGGTCTCGGAGGAGGGGGACAGCTGGGCTGCGAGGGCCCGCAGCTGGGCGACGATCTCCGAGAGATCGGTGCCGTCGGCTGCGGCCTTGTCTTCGTCGATTCCGACGTAGAGCACGAAGCCGCGAGCCTCGGTGCCGGTGGGCACGGCGCGCAGATGAGCCGACGTCGACTCGGGAGCGAACTGCTCCGAGCGGGTGATCGGGGTGACGGAGGCGGCGGGGCGGGTGTCGAGGTGTGCAAGAGACATGAGAGAAGTCCTTCGATGATGTGCCCTCGGGGCTCCGGCCGGATTCGGCGACGAAGCGGATGCCCCAGGGCGGGTTGTGCGAATGGTGCGGCGCAAAGGCCGGAGACCGCAGACGGTTCTAGAGAGTCAGAACCAGGCGGGGGGAACGGAGGTCTCTTTCAGGAAAGAGAGAGGCAGACCTCAGAACCGAGCGAACCTGATTGTCAGGCGCAGTGTCTGGTTAGGCACACATTCGGCAACACATGACAGCGCTGCTGGGCATCATCATGCCAGCAGTCCCCAGTGCCTCAAAGGAGGTAAGGGCGAGCGCGTTGTCAGTCATGAACGAAAGCTAAGCGGAATGTGACTCCGCGTGTCAAGTTATTTCTTGCTCGCGAGGTCGATCGTGACCTCGCGAAGGGTCAGACGAGGCCGTAGAGGCGGTCGCCGGCATCTCCGAGGCCCGGAACGATGTAGCCCTTCTCGTTGAGTCGCTCGTCGAGCGCTCCGAGAACGAGGTGCACCTCGCGACCCTCCACCGCCTTCTCGAGCGCCGCGACGCCCTCGGGTGCCCCGAGCAGGCAGATGGCGGTCACGTCGACGGCTCCGCGCTCGAAGAGGAACTCGATGGCTGCGCTCAGCGATCCGCCGGTGGCGAGCATCGGGTCGAGTACAAAGCACTGGCGGTCGCTGAGGTCGTCGGGCAGACGCTCCGCGTAGGTCGTGGGCTCGAACGTCTCTTCATCGCGCACCATGCCGAGAAAGCCGACTTCGGCGCTCGGAACGAGCTTCATCATGCCTTCGAGCATGCCGAGGCCCGCGCGAAGAATGGGAACGATCAGGGGGCGA
Source organism: Agreia sp. Leaf335 (assembly GCF_001423605.1). Taxonomy (NCBI): domain Bacteria; kingdom Bacillati; phylum Actinomycetota; class Actinomycetes; order Micrococcales; family Microbacteriaceae; genus Agreia; species Agreia sp. Leaf335. Next base: position 259,664 of record NZ_LMOQ01000001.1, read on the forward strand.
GGCTCCGAGATGGCCAGACCATGGGTCTCGGCGACCGGCGTCTGGATGGTGACGACCTCGGTGCGCACCTCGCGGGTGGCCTCGTAGGCGAGCAGAGTCACGAGCTCTTCGGTGAGCGCCCGGAACGTCGGTGACGGCGTCGACTTCTCTCGCAGCACGGTGAGCTTGTGCGTGATGAGCGGGTGGTCGGCAACGTGTACTCGCATAGGCTCAATCTACTGGAGCGGAAGGGGACCGACGGAATGTCCGATCGATCGCACCCCGCGCATCCATGGCCTGCCGCCTACGGCGAGCGGATGCGCGAGCTTCTCGCAGACGCCCTGCTCGCCGAGGCGTCGGGCGATGTGCCCGTGGCGGCCATGGTTCTGGATGCCTCGGGCCGGGTCATCGGACGCGGCCGTAACGAGCGCGAACTGCTTCACGACCCCACCGCCCACGCCGAGGTGCTGGCGCTGCGCGAGGCCGCAGCGGCGACGGGGGACTGGCGTCTCGAGGGCTGCACGCTGATCGTCACCCTCGAACCGTGCGTCATGTGCGCCGGGGCGATCCTCGGCGCTCGCGTTCCCACCGTGGTGTTCGGCGCGTGGGACGAGAAGGCGGGCGCGGTCGGCTCGGTCTACGACGTTCTGCGCGATGTGCGGCTCAACCACCGGGTCGAGGTGTGGGCCGGCGTCGAGGCCGACGCCTGCTCGTCAGCGCTGACCGCGTTCTTCCGCAGTCGTTTCTGACACGTCGTCAGGCGGGCGGCGCCAGAGTCGTGCCGGGCACGATGCGGCAGTCGAGCAGCACCTGGTGACCATGCTGGCCTGGTTCCGACAGCATCGACACGGCAAGGCGGCCCATCTCTCGCCTCGGCAATTCGAAGCCGGCGTATTCCTCGGGTGAGTCGGGGGAGCCCGACAGTGTCACGAGCGAGAAGGCAGACGGCACAGACAGGCCCTGCCGGGCGAGAGCGGCGACCAGCTGCTGAACCTGCTCGTGCTGCTCGACGAACACCACTGTCGATCCCGACGCGCGGATGGCTCGGAGCCACTCCTCGGGCTCGCCTGTCGGAGCGAGATGGGTGCCGTCGGGCCCCGCCTTCGCGTCGAACCCCTTCGCGCGGTCGACGTACGACTCGACACCGGCCCCGTAGCCCAGGTAGAAGAAACGTCGGTGGCCGAGCGACCGGGCGTGCTCGACCAACGCTCCGACCGCCTGCTCGTAGTTGGCCGCGACGTAGGGGATCGGCCCGCCCGCGTCATCGCGACGACCGATCGATACGAAGGGAAAGCCGCTGCCAGACAGGAAGCGCAGTTCTTCGGGAGGCATGTGCTGGCCGAGCAGGATGCAGCAGTCGGCGAGCCGTAGCCTCGTCGCCCCCGCGCTCAGGCCGAGGTTGCGCCCGGCGGCGCGCCCGCTGGTGAGCAGCAGCAGATCGTGGTCGAGGCGCTGTGCCTCCTCTTCGATTCCGGCGAGGAACGGGTAGAAGAAGTCCTCGCGATCGTGGGGGAACAACGCCTCGTAGGTGTAGACGCCGATCATGCGATTGCCCATCTGCTTGAGTCGTCGCGCGATCGGGTCGGCGACGTAGCCCGTCTCCTGGATGATGCGCAGCACTCTGGCTCTGGTGGCCTCGGGGACGCGCGTCAGATTCTCGTCGCGTTCGTTCAAAACGAAGGAGACGACCGTCTGGCTCACCCCGGCGAGCTTGGCGATGTCCTTCTGAGTGATGCGTGGATTCATTGCGGGCTCTTCCGTGAACCGTCGGGATCGCTATCGGATTCCAGTGCTAATAGGTATTACTTCTTGACGATCGTAGTCGGGTGGCGCATGCTCCGTATAGATACCCCCGCCATAGAAGCCGCACTGTAAGGATTCCACCATGTCAAAGAAGACAGAGAGTCAGAACGACGAGCCGGTCAGCTCGGAGAACCGGCCCGACGAGAAGGGCACGGGGCGACGACTGTTCCTCACCGGCGCTGCGATAGCTGCGGCGGGAGTCGTCACGGCCGTCGGCCCGGCGCGCATCGCCGCAGCGGCCGGAATGACGGCGTCGTCGGCGAGCGGCGCCGCATCCGGTGTTGTCGCCGCGCCGCCGGGCCCGAAGCCGCCGAAGCAACTGACCGTGAACGAGAAGCCCATCTCGCCGCTCGACCCCGAGTTTCACTACGACCGCACGCCGGGCGCCGACAACACCGCCGCCGTTCAGGCGGCCATCTCGAAGGCGATGACCGCCCCCGGTGGCGAAGTCTCTCTGCCGGCTGGCGAGATCTATGTCACGGCGCTCGCGGTGGACTACCGCAACTCGCCGACCCAGCCGGTGAACGGACTGCCCTACGGCTATGCGGGGCCCAAGATCACGGGAGCCGGCATGCGGCAGACCAAGATCATTCAGATAGCAGGCTCGACAGCCGACATCTTCACGGTCTGCGGGCAAGTCGACTCGAATGCGGGGCCCGCCAACAACAACAAGGCCACCGGCGTGACGATCGCCGACCTGGAACTGACAGGAACACCGGGAGGCGGAAACGGCCTCTACCTGCGCTCGCTCGTGAACTGCGAGTTCCGCAACATCTGGATGCAGAAGACGGGCAAGTCGGGCATCTTCAGAGAACGTGCGACCTTCGTGGGCGGGGTGAACGACGAGTACTCCTACGCGAACTCGTTCAACAAGATCAAGATCGTGTCTCCCGGCGGGTGGGGTGTGCAGGACTCCGGCATCGCCTCGATCGGGGGCTCCATGACGAACGTCGAGGCGATCAGCCCTGGACTGGGCGGCTTCTTGCTCGCACCCACGAACATGACGCTGCTCGACTGCCAGGCAATCGGCGGCACAGTGGGCCTGCGATCGGTTCGCAACCAGACCCTGCGTTCGGTCAACTCGGGGCTCACCCTCCTGAACTTCCGCTCCGAGGGATCGCGCGAGGGCTACGAGATTCTGATCGAGGCCGGCATCAGCCACATGATCGTGAACCCCAACTTCTTTCCGACCTCGGGCGCGCACTGCCTGGGGGTCGGTCTCGGAGACGAGAATTCGGACAACTACGTGCGCAACCTCACCGTGGTCGGTGGGTACTTCGGAGTCATCAGCAAGTTCGGCGACCAGAAGGCCATGGTGCTGGGCCCCAATTCACGGAACACCCGGTTCGTCAACCCGACCATCGAACTCGGCGGCGGGGAGGCTGCTCGAACCGAGGAATCCCTCATCTCCGACGGCGGATACCGCACATCGTTCGATCTGCCCGGATACACGTCGATGACCCCTCAGGGTTACACCACTCAGAACCGCTTCGCGGATTCCATTCCGACCCCCGCGGCCGACCAGGTCAACGAGGGCTGGGAGAAGAACGGCTCGACCTGGCAGAAGGTCGCGGTGTTCCCCGACGGGCGCCGCGTCGTCATCGCCTCGTAGCCGAGCACCGGCGGCAGACGCCACAGAACCCCACACGAGAAAGCACACACCCGACATGCACTTCAGCACCACCCAGATCCAGCAGCGCGTCGAGCGTTTCCGACAGGAGCGGATCCTGCCGGCCCTGCACCTCAGCACGACTCCGCTCTCCATCAGCATGTGGGAGGTGCCCGACGAACCGGTGCCGTTCGCCGAGATGCGCGCCCACCTCGACGAGTTCGAGGCGTTCGACGTGGGGCGTCTCTGGGGTCGACCCTGGGGAACGGTCTGGTTCCGCGTCACGGGAGAGGTGCCCGCCTCCTGGGCCGACGTGTCCGACGGTTCTGCCGAGCTGGTCGTCGACCTCGGATACACGGGGGCGCAATCGGGCTTCGAGGCGGAGGGGACCGTCTACACGCTCGACGGGCGCATCGTGAAGGCTGTCGAGCCGTTCAACAAGTCCGTTCCGCTTGCCACGGGCACCACGACCGTCGACCTCCTGATCGAGGCGGCGTCGAACCCGAACGTCACCGGCGACTGGTCGTTCGCGCCGACTCCGTACGGCGACAAGGCCACGGCGGGCCGCGACGCCATCTACCGCCTCGCCAGGCTCGAGCTCGGACTTCTCGACCAGACGGTCTGGGAGCTGGAGCAGGATCTGCGCACCCTCGTGGGGCTCGCGGCCCAACTGCCCGAGACATCCCAACGCCAGGCCGAGATCATGGTGGCCCTCGACCGGGCGATCGACGCGATCGACCCCGAGGACGTGCGCGGAACCGCTCACGTTGCCCGCGACATCCTGGCAGTCGCCCTGGCGAAGCCCGCGTCGGCGAGCGCGCATCATCTGCACGCCGTGGGCCACGCCCACATCGACTCCGCCTGGCTGTGGCCGACCCGCGAGACCGTGCGCAAGGTGGCGCGGACCTTCTCGAACGTCTGCGACCTCATCGACGAGAACCCCGACTTCGTGTTCGCGGCGTCTTCGGCGCAACAGTACGCGTGGCTGAAGGAGTTCTATCCCGAACTGTTCGAACGCGTGCGCGAGCGGGTCGCTTCGGGCAACTTCGTGCCCGTCGGCGGCATGTGGGTCGAGTCCGATACGAACCTGCCCGGCGGCGAGGCGCTCGCCCGGCAGTTCGTCGAGGGCAAGGCCTTCTTCCTCGAGGAGTTCGGCGTCGACACCGAAGAGGTGTGGCTGCCCGACTCGTTCGGCTATTCGGCCGCTCTGCCGCAGATCGCTATAGCCGCGGGCGCGCGGTGGTTCCTGACTCAGAAGATCTCGTGGAACGAGACGAATGTCATGCCGCACCACACCTTCCACTGGGAGGGAATCGACGGCAGCCAGATCTTCACGCACTTTCCGCCCGTCGACCTCTACAACTCCGACCTGTCGGGTGAAGACCTCGCCAGGGCCGAGCGGCAGTACGCCGAAAAGGGTCGCGGCACCACATCGCTGGTGCCGTTCGGCTACGGTGACGGCGGCGGAGGCCCCACCCGCGAGATGATCGCCGCGGCCAAGCGAGCCGAGAGCCTCGAGGGCTCGCCCACCGTCGAGCTCTCGAGCCCACGTCGTTTCTTCGAGGCCGCCGAGGCCGAGTACCCGCAGCCGCCGGTGTGGAGCGGGGAGCTCTACCTCGAGTTCCACCGCGGCACCTACACCTCGCAGGCGCGCACCAAGCGGGGCAACCGCCGCAGCGAGCATCTGCTGCGCGAGGCCGAGCTGTGGGCGACCGCGGCCAACGTGCGCGCCGGGGTCGAGTATCCGGTCGAGGCCCTGCAGCAGGCCTGGCACACCGTTCTGCTGCAGCAGTTCCACGACGTGCTGCCGGGGACGTCGATCGCGTGGGTGCACCAGGAGGCCGAGCGGAACTACGCGCAGATCTCCGAGGTGCTAGAGCAGATCATCCGCTCGTCTGTCGAGGCGCTGGCGGGTGAGGGCGACCATGAGCTGACCCTGAACGCCTCGCCGTTCGCCGTCGACGGGATCCCGGCGCTCGCCGGGGGCGTTCTCGCGCCTCCGTCGGGGTCGACGGTGACTCGCCCCGAGGGCGACGGCTGGGTGCTCGAGAACGGCGTCGTGCGGGTCGAGGTGAACGCCAACGGGTTGATCACGTCGCTGCGCGATCTGCGCATCGACCGAGAGCTCGTGCCCGCGGGCTCCGTCGCGAACCTGCTGCAGCTTCATCGTGACACCCCGAACAAGTGGGACGCGTGGGACATCGACGACCACTACCGGCGCAACACTGTCGAGCTCACCGAGGTCGACTCGATCGAGGCGTGGGAGGGGTCTCTCCGCATTGCACGATCCTTCGGCTCGTCCACGATCGTGCAGACTCTTGTTCTGGCTCCCGGATCCTCGACCGTCGACATCGAGAACGTCATCGATTGGCACGAGCGACAGAAGCTGCTGAAGCTGGCCTTTCCGCTCGACCTGCACACGGACCGGGCCGCCTCGGAGATCCAGTTCGGCCACGTCTATCGGCCCACTCACGCGAATACCTCCTGGGATGTCGCACGCTTCGAGACCTCGGCCCATCGCTGGGTGCACGTGGGCGAGCGAGACTACGGCGTCGTGATCGCCAACGACTCCACCTACGGCCACGACATCGGTCGTACGCGCCCCAGCGGCGACACGGGACGACGGGCATCGGCGACCACCGTCCGGCTCTCGCTGCTGCGCGCGCCCACGTTCCCCGATCCGGCTGCAGACCAGGGCACCCACACCCTGAACGTCTCCGTGGGTCTCGGCGCAGACATCCGGGCAGCGGTCGAGGCCGGATACCGCAGGAACCTGCCGCTGCGCACGTTCTCGGGCGTCAGCGGGGCTCCCCTCCAGCCGCTCGTCGTCGTCGCCGACCAGGCCGTGGTGGTCGAGGCCGTCAAGCTCGCTCGCGACGGCAGCGGAGACGTGATTGTGAGGCTGTACGAGTCCACGGGGTCACGAGCGCGGACGAGTGTGACCGCAGGGTTCGACGTCACGGGTATCTCGGAGACCGATCTCCTGGAGCGGGTGCTGCCCACCGATGCTCTCGTCGAGACCGAGGGTGCGACGGCTCACATCGAACTGCGACCCTTCCAACTGCTCACTCTGCGCTTCGCGCGGGCGTGACGGTCGGCCGCGCAGCTCCCTCGGGCTGCGCGGCCGGCACCGCTTGACCCTGACGTGACGTCAGGCTTTAGCGTGGCCGCATGACGATCACCGTTCTCGACACCTCAGCTGGCATGCGGGCCGTTCTCTCTGCCGACCCATCTCGGCGCCCCGATGCGCTGCGTCGGATGCTCGCCCCGACGAAGGGCATGTTCCGCTACTTCTCCGACGAGGTCGACCTCGCGGCGATGCACGCCATGAGTCTGGGTTTCCCTATCGACCGGCACCTGGGGGAGTCGAGTCGTGCCCTGGCTCGCCTCGACGAGGCTGATGCCTGGACCCGAATCGAGACGTCTTTGGCCGAGGCTGTACGAGTGCAGACCGCTGCGCTTCCCGCCATCTTCGTGCCGGACATCACGGTTCTGCTCGTGCTCGGCGACCCGGGCGACGATTACTTCATGGGCCCCGCACGCGGTTTTACCGGAAACGGCAGCATGACGGGATTCATCGCCCTCACCGTGTGGCCGACAGACGAGAACCTGGGCAGGCTGGAGGCTGCGGCCGCTCACGAGCTGCAGCACAATCTTCGGTACGCGCCCAGAGGCGTGGTCTGGAATCCGGCATCCGTCATGGTGGGGGAGCAGATCGTCTCGGAGGGCCTGGCAGACGCGTTCGCCCGGGAATTGTTCGGCGACATCGGCTACACGCCTATGGGTGCGGCGCATCTGCACGACGACGACGTCTTCGACAAGGTGGTCTCGGGCTTGCGGGTAAACGGCATGCAGAACTTCACGGCCTGGGTGCACGGAGACGAGGCGGCTCGCCGGTTCGGCGCAGAGCCGATGGGCGTTCCGACCGGAGCGGGCTACGCGGTCGGGAATCGCTTGGTCGACGCCTTCTTGCAGAGCACGGGCATGTCGGCGTCGCAGGCCCTCCACGTCGACAGTCACGAGGTCATCGACGTGGCCCTTCGAGCGTTGCGCTAGGCCGGGCTCAGATCCACTGTGCCGAGCTCGGGTCGACCCCCTTGGCCGTCGCGTTCGCATCGATGATGCGTGTGAGCCACTCGGCGAGCCCGGGCTCGATGTCGTCGTAGAAGGCGGTGAATCCGGCTTCCGTCACGTAGCGGCGCGCGATGAGGACGTGCATCGAGTGCGTGCAGTGGAAGTGCTCGCTCTGAGCGGCGCGATGACGCTCGGCGAGGGCGTTCGCCTCCGCCGTTCCCGGCTCGACGTGTGAGCGCATCGCGCCAGCCAGGTCGGCGTGCAACGCGTCTGTCTCCGACGCCATCGACCGCCACTCGTCGGATGTCCTCTGGCTGCTGCGCTCAACGTACTCCGCCCACTGCGCGGTTCCGTCCCACCGGTCCCGCGCCTGCTGCGTCCACGAGGGATCCCAGGCCGCACCGAAGATCTCGGACTGCTCCTGCTCGGTGAGGGCGAGGCCCCCCTCGTGGGCGTCGAGCAATCTGTCGAGGTCTCCGGCGAGCCGTTGCAGGTCGGTGATCTTGTCGCCCAGTTTGCGCCGCACCTCGGCCAATTCGTGTCGTCTCGACTGCCCACTCGTGTCGAGCAGCGCGGGAATGGCCGCCAACTCGATGCCGAGCTCTCGAAACAGCATCACCCTGCGCAGGTAGGCGATATCGGCGGGGCTGTAGGCCCGGTATCCACCGGCAGTGCGTCCGGACGGCGACGCAACGCCGAGTGCATCCCAGTGGTGCAGCGTGCGCACACTCACGCCGAGCCGTCGGGCGACAGCGCCCACGAGTTCGGGTCCATCCGGGTCGTGCGCGCGCATGCGATCAGCCTTGCAGACGCCGATCGTCGACGGGTTCTTTTCTCAGCGTGCGTTTCGTGCGCGGAACAGCACGGCTCCGAAAACGGCGAGCACGGCGGCACCCAGCCATCCGGTGATCGAGCCGAGACCGGGCGCGACAAACAGCACGACCGTGCCGAGAACGATCAGCACTCCGGCCAGCACCCCGAACACCCTCAGCCCGTACAGCGAGATGAATACGAGATAGTGAGCGCCCACGATGATGAGCGATGCCGCGAAGAAGAGAGCCGGTTCGTACGCACCCAGCACGATCGCGACGAGCAGGCCGAACGGAACCGTGAATGCGGACTGCATGGCGAGGGCGACCGATGGGTGGCCCTTCGGCAAGGTCGCCGGCCCTCCCATGAGCTTCAGCACGAGTGTGGTCAGCGGAAAGATGAGCATGCCGCCGACGAAGAGCACGACCATGGCCGCGCTCGGAGAGACCCAGATGAAGACCGCGTTCGCCACGGCCCAGATGACGGCCGAGATGAGGGGGCCGGGAAAGCCCGCGCGATAGACGCGTCGAACATCGGCCTGAGCTTGAGACACGTTCATGAGTTCCTTGCCCTAACGAGCGATTGTGGGGAGAAGCGGGCTGCGGCAGCGCTGATCAGCCCCGCAGCACCTCGGCGAAGATCTCGAGCGCCTGGGCGCGGTCTTCGATCGCGCCGCCCTCGTGGCCGTTGTAGGGCCACACCTGAATGTGCTTCGGCCCCGCGTAGTCGTTGTACGACGCGAACACCGTCGACGGCGGGCAGATCGCGTCCATGAGGGCCACCGAATACCACGCGGGTGCCGATGCTCGGCGGGCGAAGTTCACGCCGTCGAAATAGGGCAAGGTCTGCGTGACCGCATCGACCTGGTCGCGCTGCGTCGCCAGGTAGTTCGCGATCTCGGCATAGGGGTTCTCGTTCGTGATGGTCGTCGCCCGCACGATGTCGGAGAGGAACGGAACAAAGGCCACGGCCGCCGCGATGTCGTCGCGGAGGCCTGCCACAGCGAGCGACAGCGCTCCGCCCTGACTGCCGCCGACGACCCCGATACGCGTGGCATCGACGAACGGCAGTTGCGCCACAGCGTCGACGGCGAGCACGGCGTCGGTGATCAGCCGACGAAAGTAGTAGCTGTCGCGGTGGCCGATGCCCTTGGTCATCACCCCGGGGAATGCGGGTGGCGAGCCGTGCGGGTCTGCGGTCGCGCCCGCCGCCTGAAGCCGACCCGAGCCCTGCCCGCGCGAATCCATGACGAGATGCGCGAAGCCGGCCGACGCGTAGGCGAGGTGCGCGATCGGGTTGCCGCGACCGCCTCCGTAACCCAGGTACTCGACGACGGCCGGCATCGGATGCGCCGGGTCGGCGCCCACGGGCACGATCAGCCAGCCGCGCACGGGCTCGCCGCCGAAGCCCGAGAACTGCACGTCGTGCACGTCGACGCTCGAGAGCGGTGTCGCGAGCGCGGTGAAGACCGCGGGCTGCGCCGCCTGGCGCGACGCGGCGATCGTCTCAGACCAGAACTCGTCGAAGTCGGCAGGGGCGACGACGGCGCTGCGGAAGGTGCGCAGCGCCGCCTCGGGCATATCGGTGAACATGACTCGATCCTGTCAGCCCTTGAGGCCGGAGTGGGCCAGGCCCTCCACGAACTGTCTCTGCGCGATGAGGAAGACGACCAGCACCGGAACGACCGTCATCGTGGCCGCGGCCAACTGGGTGTCCCACATCTCTCCGCCGTAGGCATCGGTGAACCTGGTCAGCGCCTGCGGCAGCGTGAACAGCTCGGGGCTCGTGAGATACACCGTGGGTTCCAGGTACATGTTCCACGATCCGAGGAACGTGAGGATGGCGACGGCCGAGAGTGCGGGTTTGGCCAGCGGCATGCAGATGCGCCACCAGATCGCCACACGCCCCAGACCGTCGAGGCGTGCGGCCTCTTCGAGCTCGACCGGCAACGAGATGAAGAACTGCCGCATGATGAAGGTTCCGAGCACAGCGGGAGCACCGATCGCGGGCACCAGGATGAGCGGCAGGTGGGTGTTGATCATGCCCAGGTTCTTGAAGATCTGGAACAGCGGGATGATCGTCACCTCGCTCGGCACCAGCAGGCCCGTGAGCACGATCAGGAACAGCACGTTCTTGCCGGGAAAGCGGATGCGCGCGAACGCGTATCCGGCCAGGCTGGAGACCAGCATCGCGACCACGGTGACGATCGCCGCGATATAGAGGCTGTTCAGGTACTGCTGCGCGAACGGCTGGAATGTGAACGCGTCGACGTAGGCCGCCGTGGTGGGGTTCTCGGCGAACAGGGTCGGCGGCGACGCGAAGATCTCGTTCAACGGCTTGAACGACGACGTGATCATCCACAGGGTCGGCACCGCGAACGGGATGGCCATCACGATCAGCGAGGCGATGAGCAGCACCGACCTGAGACGCGAACGCACGCGACGAGGCTTGCGGATGCCGTTGGCCGCCGGGGCCTGTGTAGCCGTGACGGGTCTGGTCAGGACGTCAGTCTTCATAGAACACCCACTTGCGTCTCAGCTGCCACTGCACGATGGTGAGCACCAGCACGAAGCTCAGCAGCATCAGCGCCAGCGTGGAGCCGTAGCCGATGTCGTTGAATTGGAAAGCCTGCTGGAACACGTAGTAGACCAGCACGGTCGTCGAGAGTTCCGGTCCGCCCTCCGTGAGCACGGCCACCTGCGCGAAGGCCTGCAGTGATCCCACGATGGTGATGACCGAGGTCAACAGGAGCGTGGGGGAGATCAGCGGCAGCGTGATGCTGAAGAAGATCTTGCGAGGGGTGGCGCCGTCGATGCGGGCAGCCTCGTAGAGGTCGCCGGGCACGCCCTGCAGAGCAGACAGGAACAGGATCATGTTGACCCCGACGCTGCGGATGACCTGCGTGACGATGACGGCGATCATCGCGGTGGGGCCGGTCTGCAGCCAGTTGGGTCCACTCACCCCCACGAGCGCGAGCAGGTTGTTGATCGCGCCGTTGTCTTGGAGGAGGAAGCCCCAGACCAGGGTCCAGGCGACGACCGAGATGACGACCGGCGAGAAGAACAGCGTGCGGAACAGGGCGCCGCCCTTGATACGCCGATTCAGCAGCACGGCCAAGCCGAGACCGACGGCCAGGTTGAGTACGACGACACCCACGCTGAAGATGGCCGTCGCACCGAGCACGCTGCCCAGCTTGGGGTCGGCGAGGGCCGCGCTGTAGTTCTCTCCGCCGACGAAGCTCAGCTTGCCCGTGAAGATGTTCCACTTGTTGAGGCTGAACCAGATGCCGAGCCCCACGGGGATCAGCACGAACGCGACGATCCCGATGAATTGGGGAAGGATGAACAGGTAGCCCGCGAGAGTGTCGCGGCGCTTCATATTCCAGAACGACCGCTTCTTCGCCGTCGCCCCGGGGGGCGCAGCCGGCGACGTGGGGGGCGCCACCGGCTGCGAGATGGTGGAGGTCATGAGGTCACTCGGCCGTCAACAGGGGCTCGAGCGCACCGCACATGTCGGTCAGAACCTCTTTCACGTCGGCGTCAGGCGTCCACATGCGGTCGAGCACCGTCTTTCCGGTCTGCGCGATCTCGGCCGGACCTGTGTGCACGGGCGGCGAGACGGCCTCGGGAAGCTCATCGACGACCACGCGGGTCAGCTGCTCCTCGGAGAGTTTCGTGTTCACAGCGGCCAGCTTCTCGCCGGTCAGGAGCGACTCGCGGGGCGGCGGGAAGAACTGGGCCAGCTTGGCCGAGTTCGTCGGGTTCGTCAGGAACGAGAGGAAGTCCACGGCCTCCTGCGGGTGCTTGCTCGACTGCAGCACGCCCATGCCTGCCTGGCCGAGAACGGAGTAGTCTCCTGCGGGGCCTGCGGGCAGTGGGTAGATGTCGAAGTCGAACGACCCGTCGAGCAGCGACGCCCGTGACACCTGCGCGGTGGTGAAGGCGGCGTCACCGGCGAAGAAGTCCGCCGTCACACCAGGACCGGGCATCGACTTGTCGACATAGACGGCGTCGTGCAGGAACTGGAACGCGTCCACCATCTCCGGCGTGTCCATCGTGCACGTGTCGCCCTTGTCGTTCCAGGCTTCTGCGCCCCATCCGGTCCACACCGCGGGGAGGGTGAGCCACGACGAGAAGTTGAAGTCGCGGATGACGAAGCCGGCCTTGCCGGTCTGCGCGTTCACCGCCGTCCCCATCTTCGAGACGTTCTCCCACGTGAGATCGGCGGGATCGACCGTCTGGCCGGCCTCGGCCAGCAGCGTCTTGTTCACGTACAGGGCGAACGGCGAATTCGAGAACGGATAGGCGTAGAGCTCTCCGTCTTGAGAGAACGACTTCGCCACGCTCGGCAGGATGTCGTCGTAGTCGTACCCCTTGGTCGCCTTGAACGGCTCGGTCAGCGGCACCATGGCATCCGACACGATCAGGTCTTTCGCGATGTCGCCGACCCAGGCCATGTCAGGTGCGTTGCCGCCGGCGACCTGCGTCGTGAGGGTGGTGTTGTAGTCGGCGAACGGCAGTGACTCGAACGTGATCGACTTGATCTCGGGGTGGGTCGTCTTGTACTCGTCGGCGACCGAGTTGAACAGCGCCAGCTGGTTCGCGTCAGACGTCCAGACCGACATGCGCAACTCGACGCTTCCGGGCGGGGCGGAGGTGGGTGCCGCGTCGGGCGCCCCTCCCGAGCACGCGGATACGAGCAGTGCGCTCGCCGCGATCGTGGCGACGGCCGCCAGCTTCCTTGCTGATTTCATTGCCTCTCTCATTTCTCTTAGTAGCCCAGGATTTCGGGCCAGTGGATCTCGATTCCGGACGCTTCGAGCCGCGCCTGGAACTGCTCGGTCAGGTCGTCGTCGGCCCAGACGTCTCTCGGTGTGTGCCCGGTCTCGAGGCAGAACGCCGCCAACTCACCCGCGGACTCCCCGATGTTCCACTCGACCGGGTGCAGTCGATACGCGCCGTTGGTGATGTGGGTCGTGCCGATGTTCTTCGACGCGGCCAGCAAATTGATCGTCTCCCGGGGGATCAAGGCTCCCAGGGGGATCTCGAAGGGGCTGCATTCGACATCGATGTAGTTGTCGCCGCCGACCGACGGGTGCAGGTCGATACGGTACATGCCGACGCCCACCGACTTGTCGAAGCGGGCCGGTCCGTCGCTTCCTCGAGCGGCGACGCTGATGTCTTGCTCGACGATCGTCGTCAGGGCCTTGATGCGGCGGGATTCGCGGATATACGGAGCCTGGGCCAGGCCGTCGGCCGTTCCCAGAACGTCGCCGCGCAGCCTGAGTCCGGGCCAGCCGAACCCGCCATCCGGTCTCGGGGCCTCGGTCTGAAGCCAGTAGAAGTACGACAGTGCGAGCTGGCGGGCGCCCTCGAGATGACGCGCGACGTCGTCGTTGTCGAGGATGGAGTCGTCGAGGTAATCGAGCATCGGCCAGTTGGCGATCACGATGTCGCTCTCGTAGCTGCCTTCGATGAAGGTGGAGCGTGCGGCGATGCGGCGGAACATCCACAGATCGGTGTCTCCGCCCGACAGGCTCTGATCGGCGTCGCGGCCCTCGACGAGCGGCGGGTTGACGAACATGGTGCGCAGCTCGGGCGTGAGGGTGCGTGGGTTCGGGGCGGTGAACGACAGCAGCCTGTCGCCCCAGAACGTCGGTTCGTAGCTGTGCCAGTAGTCATAGTCGGCTGGGCGGTCGATGGTGTTGTCGCCCGGCGCGACGTCGAATGCGAAGCACCACGTGACGGCCTGCACATTGCGCGGGTCTGCGGTGTTGGGAGCGCTCGGTTCGCCGTACTCCGCGTTCGACTCGGAGCCGGTCACGTAGTCGGTCGACGAGAGCGGAAGCAGCGCTCCTGTCTCGGTGGCGTCGAGCACGTACGGTGCCGACACCTCAACCTCGTGTCCGTTCTCTATGTTGCGCAGCAGCACGCTCGAGACGACGTGTTCGTGGCGCTCTGCGGCAACGGGAACGTAGGGCTGCAGCACCTGCAACCGCCCGCTCGAACGATAGGGCGCCAGCATCTGATCGATGACGGCGACGGCGACGCGGGGCTCGTGGCAGAGCTTGCTCACAAGACCCGCACCCGGGTTCAGCCGAGCGTTGTCGCGAGCCTCGGGGGTAAGCGGGTAGAAGTCGCGGTAGTACTGCCTGATTCCCTCACGCAGGGCTCGATACGAGGAGGTGACCCCGAACTGCTCGACCCACTTGTGCTCGTCGGGCGGCACGGCCTGCGAGGTGAGCTGTCCGCCGAGCCAGGAGAACTCGTCGCTGAGCAGAACCGTGCGTCCCGAACGCAGCACGGCGAGGGCCGCGGCCACTCCGCCGAGGCCGCCCCCGATCACGGCGACGTCGACCTCGATCGACAGGGCCTTCACGCTCGCACCCGGTCGCGGCGGGCTTCGGCCGACCGCGCGGAGGAGGTGCTGTAGTTCGGCTCCATCGTTCTGCTCCCTTGCAGGTAATTCGTATTGTGTCTGGGACTTGCCCGGTACCCCAGTGACTCTACGATGCGTTTGCACGAAGAGAAAGCTTTCGCGCGGGTAATCTTCATTGCCTCGTCGAAGAGGGTGTTCAGAGACCGATCAGCCTCGGGCGCGCGAGCTAGATGAGGACAAAATCCTGCCTCGAGCGGACGGCACCAGCCGATTCGCGGCGCACGCTGCGCCGAGTGTGACTCGACGCGCTTATGTCCTCGGTTAGAGGTCGGTCGTCGCGTCCGCGACGCTCGGCGCGTAGACGTCGGGCTCCAGGTAGATCACGCGAGCGATGGGCACTGCCTCGCGAATGCGCGCCTCGACGGCGTTGATGGCCAGAGCGATATCGGTGAGCGTGGTGGCCGCGGGCAGCGTGATCTTGGCGCCGACGAGCATCTCTTCCGGGCCGAGATACATCGTCTTCAGGTGCACGAGGTGCTCGACCTCGGGGCTCGACGTGATGGCGTTCTCGATCTTCGAGAGGTCTTCGTCGGTGGCGCCCTCGCCGACCAGCAGACTCTTGGTCTCGATGCCCAGGATCACGGCGACGAGCACGAGCAGGGCGCCGATGAAGACGGTTCCGATGCCGTCCCACACGCCATTGCCGGTGAGAACGGTCAGACCGACTCCGGCGAAGGCGAAGACGAGTCCGAGCAGGGCCGCAGTGTCTTCGAGCAGCACCACGGGCAGCTCCGGCGCCTTCGCCCGGCGGATGAACTGCAGCCAGCTGAGCGTGCCACGCGTGGGGTTCGACTCGCCGATCGCCGTACGCAGAGAGAACCCCTCGAGGCCGATGGCAATGACGAGCACCAGCATCGGCAGCCACCACACCTCGAGCGGGTGCGGATTGTTGATCTTCTCGATGCCTTCGTACAGAGCGAACACGCCACCCACAGAGAACAGGATGATCGACACGACGAAGGCGTAGACGTAGCGCTCGCGGCCGTAGCCGAAGGGATGCGCGCGGTCGGCCTGCTTGCGCGACTTGCGGCCGCCGAGCAGCAACAGCAGCTGATTGCCCGAGTCGGCGGCAGAGTGCACGCTCTCGGCGAGCATCGACGACGACCCAGAGAACAGGAAGGCGATGAATTTGGTGAGAGCGATGCCGAGATTGGCTGCCAGCGCGGCGAAGATCGCCTTGCTGCCTCCGGATGTGCTCATGAGTCTGTCCTCTACGCGCTGTACCTGCACAGGTGGCGGCTTACCCGTCGATCCCCAATCCTAGGATGGACCCGTGACCGACACTGCCCCCGTCTCCCTGCCCGCCATCGCCATCCTCGGCGCCGGATCGATGGGTCGTGCCATTCTCTCCGGACTGCTCGCACCGACCGTCGACGTGTCCGGCGGCATCCGCGTGACGAATCGCTCGGCCGCCCGCGCCGCGGAGTTCGACGACGTCGAGGCGGTCTCGGCCTGGGCGACCGACGACGATCCCGAGGCGAATCGCCGGGCTGTCGCCGGCGCATCCATCGTTCTGGTGGCGGTCAAACCGCCCATGGTGCCGGCCCTGCTCGACGAGATCGCGGATGCGCTGGAGCCCGGCGCGATCGTCGTGAGCGTGGCGGCGGGCGTGACCGTCGCGACTTTCGAGCAGCGTCTGCCGGAGGCTGTGGCCGTGCTGCGGTCGATGCCCAACACCCCCGCGATCGTCGGCAGCGCCGTGACCGGGCTCTCGGCCGGCACCCGGTCGACGGCCGATCAGCTCGCGCTCGTCAGGCGGGTGTTCGAGACGGTCGGCGAGGTCGTCGTCGTTCCCGAAGACAAGCTGGATGCGTTGTCGACGATCTCGGGGTCGGGCCCGGCGTACGTCTTCTTTCTGATCGAGCAGCTCACCGCGGTGGCCGTGCAGAAGGGGTTCACCCCGGAGGAGGCCGCCGTTCTGGTGAACGGCACGTTCCTGGGGGCATCGCAGTTGCTGGCGGCGTCGGAGTCGACCCCTGCAGAGCTGCGTCGACAGGTGACGAGCCCCAAGGGAACGACCGAGCGCGCCGTCGCGGTGCTGCAAGACGGGGGAGTCGACGAGCTGTTCGCCCGGGCGACGGATGCGGCGCTCGCTCGCGCTCGGGAGCTCGCCGCCGGCTGAGCGTTCGCTCCCTGAGCCAGCAGATGGGCAACCCCCTGTGCTGTGTCGGGGCGCAGCGATAGCGTTTCAGAGTGAACCTTCTCTCTCTGTGGCCGATCAGTCTGATCGTGCGGCATCGCGAAACAGCGGCGGCGCGCATCGACCTCACGATTCCGGTGAACTCGGCGTTCTGGCGCGCGCGCCAGAAGAAGGCGGGCGAGCTGCTCTACGTGGTCATCGGAGATTCAGCGGCGCAGGGAATCGGGGCGTCGAAGCCGTACCGCGGTTACGTCCAGGTCGTGGCGAACCACTTCGCCGCAGAGACGGGGCGCTCTGTGCGGATCGTCAATCTCAGCGTCGCGGGCGCCCGGCTTCGAGAGGCTCTCGCCATCCAGATGCCGAAGCTGGCCAAGCTGCTGCGCGATGTCTCGCCCGATCTGCTGACCGTGTCGATCGGTGCCAACGACATCAACTCGTTCGAGAAAGAGCGCTTCGCCCGCGAGCTCGAAGAGCTGTACTCACAACTGCCCTCGACCGCGATCGTCGCCGATCTGCCCTGCTTCCATATCCCACAGCGTGAGCGGCTCGTGGCCGTCGCCAATCGTATCGTGAGGGCGACCGCCGAGCGCCATGGCCTCACCGTCGCGCCGCTCTACGAGGTGACCAAGCGGCAGGGAATCGTGAAGGCGGTCTATCAGTCGGCGGCCGACCTGTTCCACCCGAACGACCGCGGCTACCGGGTCTGGGCCTCGGCGTTCTTGCCTGATGTCGCTTCGCGGGCCCGAAGCATCCGGGCCCGCGAGGCTGCATCGCCGACTCAGTAGCCGTTGGAGTCGGGCACGAAAGTCGCCTTGTCGCCGTCGATCTTCACATCGCCGCCCACCCGGATAGTCGTCTTGTTCGAGCCGTCACGCTCGCCGCCCGAGGTGTACTTGTAGGTGACCGAGGCGGATCCGGTCTTGGTGGTCGTCACGCCCATGGTGCCGTCGTAGCTGATTCTGATCTCGTATTCGGGAGCCTCGGTCAGACTCCACACCACGTTGGTGGGGTTGCCGTACGAGTAGTACAGATCGTTCGGGCAGTTGTCGGGCTCGAGCGATGTCGACGCGATGCACTCTGCGAGGTAGGCGTCCACCTGCTTGCTGATCTCCTCTGTCAGGCCCGGCGTGGCCTCGGGCTCGAGCGCGACCGGGTTCGTGCTGCCGAGGACGCTGCCGGCCATGATCGTGCCGGAGACCGGTTCCGCTGTCAGCCATCTGCTCGACTTCGAGATGCTGAAGTCGTAGCGTCCGGGGAACGCGATCAGGCTCAGCCCTTCGCCGCGCTGCTCGTCGCTGAGTTCGATCGGCACGCCGTTGACCTCGACCTGGTCGAGCGACTCGTCGATGTACACCGGCAGGGTGGACTGTTCGGGGCGGTCGAGCTTCCAGTCGTCGAAGAAGAGCCACTGCTTGCCGCGGGACTCGACGGTGAACTGCATGGTGGCCTTGCTGCCGTCTTGATCGACCTCGGCGGTCACGTTCGCGGTGTCGCCCGAGGTGGTCACCGACGTGATGTCGTATGACGTGATGCGGCCGGCCGCGGCGCGGAAGATCTCGTCGTCGAGCAGGAGGCGCTCAGAGTTCGGGGCGTCGACGTCGCTCAACTGGAGCGCACGCGAAGCGTCGCCCTCGACGAGTGCATCGAGGTACTCCGACACCTTCGCCTGCGGGGCGTTGACCACGCCGTTGGCGATCGAGAGCCCCACCGACGCGAGTACCGCGACGACGATCACGCTGCCAGCCACGATGGAGCCGACCACGATGCGCTTCTTGGTGCGCGGATCTAGCGGGTTGGTGGGCGGGGTCGTCACCGCGGGTGAGGCAGTGGTCGCGGGTGCGGAGGTTGCCGCGTTCGGGTCGGTGACGACCGGCTCCCCGACCTCGGGAGCGCCCGCGAACGGCGCGACGGACACGTGGGGCCGAGCGAGAGACGCGGGCGGAGTGGAGCTCACGAAACGCAGCGCCACGCGGTTGAGGCGAGCGACGAAGCCGGCGGGCAGGACTCCGAGTACGTATCCCGCGACGTACCGAGAGACCACCTCGACGAGGGCCCCGAGCGCGGCGAAGAGCAGGAACGTGTAGGCCGCAGGGCCGACCGTCAGTGACCCCGAGACGAACCCGCCCACGGATCCGCTTGCCGCGACCGAACCGAACAACGAGATGAGCAGACCGACCAGAGCGAAGGCGCCGACGCTCGAAGCCCAGGCCGCCACGGGAGCCATGGGTCGCGAGGCCCGGAGGACTCGCAGGAGCGTGCCCGCAACGGCGATCAAGACGATGACGAGCACGACATCGACGACGACGACCCAGGGGTCCGCCGAGCCGATCCAGATCGAGCTCGGTGTGCCGGTTCCGATGGCCTGCATCAGGGTGCCGCCGGCCGAGAGCTGGCCGAAATGCATGACCGCAAGCGCGTCGACCGCGGCCGTCGGCAGCCAGAGCGGCGCGCTCAACAGGGCGCGCGGACCAGATTGCACGGTGACCCCGATGATGAGTGCGATGCCGACGACGAGCGAAGCGGCGACGGCGTAACCGAGGGCGATCCAGAGCGCTGAGCTGAGCGCAGCGGGAAGGCGAAGGCCGACACCGAACGGCTTCGCCTCGCGTCGGGCACCGGGTGTGCTCGCGCGACCGATCACAGCACTGAGCGTCATGATCACGAGTGCGCCCGCGAAGAGGCTGACGGATGCTGTGGTGACCGAGAACATCGCGCCCTCGGACGAGTAGGCGATCGAACCGATCAGCGCGAGCACGGTGATCAGGACGGAGTAGCTCAGGCCCTGGGTCAGCGCGGTGATCCAGCGCACGGACGCAGTGTCACTCGGTACTCGCCGTTCGGCAACGTGAGACGTGACGGCAAGAGATCCGGCCTGCACCAGGAGGAAGAGCAGCGGTACGACGAAGACGAAGACCGAGCCGCTGACGGACAATCCCATGGCGCCGGCAGAGACCGATCCCGTGATCGTTCCGAAGAGCCCGGCGCCCAGCAGCTGCAGGGGAAGTGCGGCCACCAACGACCAGGGCCGAGACTCGTCGATCGAGAGAACGGTGAGGATCGTCGCCAGGAGTCCGAGCACGTAGCCGACCACCAGCGTGGTGGCCACGGGCAGAAACATCGGCAACAGGCGCTGCGGCCCGAATGCTCGGGCAAAGACGGATGGCGGCCCCGCGGGTGGCGGTGTCGCAGCGGCCGGTTGCGGCTGCGCCGGGGCGGCCGGTTGCGGGGTGTTCGGATCGCCTGCGGGCGCGGTTGCTTCGTCGGTCACTGGAATTCCCTCGAGTCGGCCTGAATTCGGCGTGGGATTTTCCCCACACCTTGTCTAGCACTCGGGGGCACCCGTATGAGGGTGTTCGGTGTCCGCATTTATGCCGACACCGGTAGCGAGATTTCGCTACTCGAGGGCCGAGAACTTCTCGATGTCGCTCGAGGTGCCGGAGACGATGATGATGTCGTGGTCGGTCACGACCGTCTTCTCTGTGGCGTAGGTGAAGGGCTTGCCGGGCGACTTCACTCCGACGACGGTGATGTTGTGGCGCGAGCGAACGCCCGACTCGGTGAGGTTCTTTCCGCGGATGGGCCTCGGCGGGAACATCTTGACGAGAGCGAAGTCGTCGTCGAACTCGATGAAGTCGAGCATCCGTCCCGACACGAGGTGGGCGACCCGCTCGCCGGCCTCGGCCTCCGGGTAGATCACGTGGTTAGCGCCGATGCGCTCGAGGATCTTGCCGTGCGATTTCGAGATGGCCTTGGCCCAGATCTGCGGAACCTTGAGATCGACGAGGTTGGCGGTGATGAGCACGCTCGCCTCGATCGACGAACCGACGGCGACGACTGCGATCGAGAACTCGCCCGCGCCGATCTGCCGTAGCGCGTCGATGTTGCGCGCATCCGCCTGCACCGTGTGGGTGATGCGCTCGGACCACTTCTGAACGAGCGTGTCGTTGTCATCGATGGCCAGGACCTCGCGGCCGAGGCGGTCGAGCTGGCCGGCCGTCGCGGCGCCGAAGCGACCGAGGCCGATCACGAGGACAGGAGCGTCGTGCTTGATGCGATCAACCAACGATGGGCCTCTCTTCGGGTCGTCTGAACAGCTGCCGGCGCTGGCTCGCTGCGAGGGCTGCGGCGAGAGTCACTGTACCAACGCGACCCATGAACATCGTCGCGGCCAGCACGTAGATGCCCGAGTCGGGCAGGGATGCCGTGAGTCCGGTCGTGAGCCCCGAGGTCGCGAACGCGGAGATCACGTCGAAGAGCACGAAGTCGAGCGGTGCCTTGGTGATCTGCAAAATGACGATGGTGGAGATGGCCACGGTGGTGGCGCCCCACAGCACGACGCTCACGCCGAGTCGGAGGACGTCACCCGGGATGCGGCGCCCGAAGGCCTCCATCGACTCGTTTCCGCGGGCCTCCGCGAAGGCGGCGAGAAACAATACGGCGAGTGTGGTGACCTTGATGCCACCGGCCGTCGACGCGGAACCGCCGCCGATGAACATCAGCATGTCGGTGACGAGCAGGCTCGATCCGTTGAGGTCGCTGATGGCAACCGTCGAGAAACCACCCGACCTCGTCATCACCGACAGGAAGAGCGACTGGAAGATGGTGTCGCCCGCGTTGAGGTCGCCGTAGGTCTTCGGGTTGTCGAACTCGAGCACGATGTAGAGCACGGCACCGGCGACGATGAGGATGAGCGAGGTCACGAGCGTGAGCTTCACGTGCAGTGACCAGCGCTTCGGCTTCTTGATGTTGCGCGAGAGCACGTAGATGATCGGGAATCCGATGCTTCCCATGAAGACGCCCAGCATCAGGATGCTGAGGAACCAGTAGTCGTTCTCGAACGGGGTGAGGCCTTCGGCGTTAGGCGAGAAGCCGGTGTTCGTGAAGGCCATGGCCGAGTAGTAGAAGCTGTCGGTGATCGCCGGGGCGAGGGCGACGCCGTCGATGAGCATGCGGGGGATGAGAAGAAGCGCGATCACGAGCTGGATCACGAGGGAGCTCACCGCGACGGTGGCCAGCAGCCCGCCGATCTCGCCGAGCCGCACGGCCTGGCCTTCCGACACGGCGCCGTGGCGCATCCGCATGGGGTTGGTGTCGCCGGCGGCCATGAGTCGGCTCTTGAGGCCGAGTTTGCGCGACACGGCGAGGCCGAGGATCGACGCCAGCGTGAGAACGCCCAGCGCACCGATCTGCACGCCGATAAAGATGAAGATGTGGCCCACGACCGACCAGTGCGTGGCCATGTCGACGGTCGAGAGCCCCGTGACGCAGATCACCGAGACGGCGGTGAAGAGCGCGTCGGCGATCGGCGTGACCGAGCCTTTCGCCTGCGAGATCGGCAACGAGAAGAGCACGGTGAAGATCAGGATCATCGCCGTGAAGATCAGAATCGCGAAGCGCGACGGCGACTGCTCGGAGAACTCGTCGATCATGTCGCGGACGCGGCCGAACGGTGTGCGCCTGGCGTAGACGGAGCGCCGCGTGGGTGCGGGTATGCGCATCGAGCGTCCTTCGTCGACAAGGCCGACTGCTGCTCGGTCGGCCGAATGAATTCCAGTCATGGTACTCCGGCGAAGCATCCGGGCGGCGCGCCAGCCCCCAGGCTGAGGAGCAATCTCGCCTCGACTGACTACCCTGGTGCCATGGCCGACATCTTCTCCGTGATCGCTGACCCGACGAGACGCCACCTGCTCGAGCTTCTGCTCGAGCGCTACACGGCCGCTGGTTCCGCCGAGGCCGCGCCGCACGCGGGGGAGTCGAGCGTCTCCGAACTGGTTCACGCACTCGACCTGAGCCAGCCCACCGTGTCGAAGCACCTCAAGGTTCTGCGCGACGCCGGCCTCGTCGCCGTTCGCGAAGAGGGGCAGCACCGGTACTACAAGCTCGACGCATCGCCGCTCGAAGAGGTCGAGGACTGGGCCATCCCGTTTCTCTCGGCCGACTTCGATGGCTCCCTCAAAGACGACGACGCCGAGTGGGCAGACACCGCCGTGGGCGGCCACACGCCGGATGCCGCGGGCTCGGCCTCGGAATTCGCCCGCAACGTCGGGCGCACGGTCGCGACCTCGAGCCACCAGGCGCGAGCCGTGGTCGAAGATCTGCAGGCCAACGCGACCAAGCTCGTATCGCGACTGCGCAAATAGGGGCGAACACCCGGTTGCCCCGCATCCGGTGCACGCCCTAGAGTTGCGAATCATCACGGGGTCTCATTCGTCACTCGCGTGATTCGTCGCAGTGCCCGTAGAGAAGTTCGTATAGAGGAGAGACGCCATGGCCGGCTCAGACCTGCCCGATGTGCGCTTTCTGACCGTGGCCGAGGTCGCCGACATGATGCGCGTGTCGAAGATGACCGTCTACCGCATGGTGCACTCGGGCGAGATGCCCGCGATCCGTTTCGGCCGCAGCTTCCGCGTGCCCGAGACCGCGGTGGCCGAGGCCCTCACCCAGCACGCGGCCGACACGGCGTAGCCCCGCGGCGGTTCCTGCCGCGTCCCGCCCGCCGCATCCGCGCCGGTTCGGCGCATCCGCTACCGGCCGACCAGGCGCGGATGCCCCGAACAGGCGCGGATGGGAGCGAGGTGGCTAGAGCGCGGCCAGGGCCTCTTCGAGCACTGTCGCCGCGTCGTCGATGAGTTCGTCGCTGATGACGACCGACGGCATGATGCGCAGCACCGAGTCCCAGCTGCCCGCATCGAGCACGATCACGCCGTGCGTGGTGGCGTACTTCAGGATGGCGGTCAGGGCCTCGGGGTTGGGCTCGCGCGTGCCGGGCTTGACGAGCTCGACGCCGAACATGGCACCCTTGCCGCGCACCTCGCCGACCACGTCGAACCTCTCGGCCCAGTCGCCGATGCGCTTCCACAGCGAGGCCTCCACACGCTGGGCCTCGGCCAGCAGATTCTCGCGTTCGATGATGTCGAACACCTCGAGCGCGGCCGCGGTCGAGACCGGGTTGCCGCCGAACGTGCCGCCGATGCCGCCGGGCTGCACGGCATCCATGATCTCTGCGCGACCGGTGACCGCGGCCAGCGGGAACCCGCCCGCGATGCCCTTGGCCGTGGTGATGAGGTCGGGGATCACGCCGTCGTGGTGCTCGATCGAGTACCAGGTTCCGGTGCGGGCAATGCCGGCCTGGATCTCGTCGGCGACGAAGACGATACCGTTCTCGCGGCAGAACTCGGCGATGCGGGCGAAGTATCCGGGTGCCGGAATGACGATGCCGCCGTCGCCCTGGATCGGCTCCACGAAGAACGCGGCGATCTCGGACGCGCCGATGTGGGTCGTGATGTAGTCGATGGTCTTCTCGGCTGCCTCGGGGCCAGAGAGTCCGTCGCGGAACGGGTAGCTCGTGGGCACGCTGTAGACCTCGCCGGGGAACGGCCCCATGCCGGCCCGCTCCGGCCAGGGGCGGTAGGTCATCGCCATGGTGAGGCTCGTGCGGCCGTGGAAGGCGTGGTCGAGGCTGACGATCGCACGACGGCCGGTGAACTTGCGCGCGATCTTCACCGCGTTCTCCACGGCCTCCGCTCCCGAGTTCACCAAAATCGAGTGCTTCTCGAAGTCGCCGGGCGTGATCTCCGCGAGCTTCTCTGCCACCCGAACGTAGTTCTCGTAGGGGGTGACGGTGAAGAGGGTGTGCGTGAGCTTGCCGGCCTGAGCGGCCGCCGCGGCCGCGACATCCGGATGCGCGTGGCCGATCGTGGTAACACCGATTCCGCACCCGAGATCGATCAGCTGGTTGCCGTCGACGTCGACCAGGATCGCCCCGTCGCCGCGCTCCATGTAGATGTTGGCCAGCGTGCCGGCGCCGCGAGAGACGGAGCGGACCCGCCGCTCCTGCAAGGCGACCGATTTGGGGCCGGGAAGTTCTGTGACGAGCGAGCGCTGCTGGGGGATGTCGAAGTCGCGAACCATGGCTTCAGCCTATGCGCTGGTCGGGCGCATTAGTCGTTCAGCGTTCGGCCTTGTAGACTGCTCCGAGGCAAAATTCTCTTCCGCTGCGATCTGCGCAGCGAAGCTCAAAATCGTGAGGTCCCTGTGGGTTCAGTAATCAAGAAGCGTCGCAAGCGTATGGCGAAGAAGAAGCACCGCAAGCTGCTTCGCAAGACACGTCACCAGCGCCGCAACAAGAAGTAGCATCTCGTGCAGCGCTCATAGCGCTGTCGATGTAGCACCAGCGCCAGGCCTGAGGTCTGGCGCTTTTGCTGTGCCCGCGCGCCTTGGCGGCCGCATCCGCGCCGATTGGGCGCATCCGCTGCTGGTCGACCGGGCGCGGATGCGCCCAACCGGCGCGGACGCCGGATCAGCGAGCTCGGCGGGCCTCTCGGCGTACGCGCTTGCGCGCATCTTTGATGCTCGACGGGTTCAACCGCATCACCGGCCAGTCGTGCTTGGTGGCGTGGGCGAGCAGCGCGTGGTCGGGGTTCACCACGACGGGATGGCCGACGAACGACAGCAACGGAATGTCGTTGCTCGAGTCGGAGTAGGCCCAGCATTCGGTGGGGTCGACGCCAACTCCGTTCGCGAGGGCGATCGACGCGTCGGCTTTGTCTTGCGCGTGCATGACGGGGCCCTCGAGCACGCCAGTGTAGACGCCGTCTTTCGACTCGAAGCGGGTTCCCAGTGCGCCGGTCAAGCCGAGTCGGCTCGCGAAGACGTCGGCGACCTCGCTGGCTGTGGCGGAGACGATCCAGACCTGGTGCCCCATCGCGAGGTGCTCTTTGGTGAGCGCCACGGTCTCGGGCCACAGCCGCTGGCTGATGCGGCGATCGAAGATGTCCTCGCTCAGCGAGCGGATCTCGGCCTGAGTCTTGCCCGCGATGAGAATCAGCGCCTTCTCTTTGATGTCGCTGAGGTGGCCCATGTTCTCGCCGACCTTGATGAAGTGTCGCTGCTGCCAGAAGAAGCGCCAGATGTCGCGGGGCGAGAGCATGCCGCGTCGCCACGCGCCGATCGCAACGTGCCAGATGCTTGCTCCACGCAGAAGAGTGTTGTCGACGTCGAAGAAGGCGATGACAGGGCGGTCTCCGACGGGCGATTCGCGGTCGCCGCCAGACGGGAGTTCGGTATTCGGCATGGGTTCTCCATGGTACTCACCCGGGCTGTGCGACAGCGCCGGGGGCTAGGGTGAATGAGTGCCCGCCATCCAGCTCACCCTGCTTTCGAAGCCGGGCTGCCATCTCTGCGATGACGCCCGACAGGTCGTGGCAGACGTACTGGCGACGATCCCGCAGCGCGACGGTTCTGCCTCGGTGGACTTCGACGAGAAGTCGATCCTCGACGACCCGGAGCTCTTCGATGAATACGTCGAGGAGATTCCCGTGGTGCTGATCAACGGGCGCGTGCACACCATCTGGCGCGTCGACCCGGCGCGCCTCACGAACGCTCTCGCCACCGAACTCGAGGAGTCCGCATGATCCGTCACGTCGTCGCATGGAAGCTCGCCGCAGAAGACGACGAGGGCAAGGTGGCCGCTGCCGCCTCCATCCAGGCCGCCCTCGCCCCGCTGCCCGCGATCATCCCCGAGATCAAGAGCTTCTCGATCGGACCCAACGTGGCGTACGCCGATCAGAACTGGGACATCTGCCTCGTCGCCGACTACGACGATCTCGATGGCCTCGAGACGTACCAGGTGCACCCCGAGCACCTGAAGGCCGTCGACGTCGTCAGGCCGCTCGTCTCGGCGCGGGCGAGCGTCGACTTCGAACTCTGATGACCGCGACGGCGCAGCTCGAGACGCCGAGGCTCATCCTTCGCCGCTGGCGCTCGTCCGACCGTGAGCCTTACGCGGCGATGAACGCCGACCCCGAGGTGATGCGCTATTTTCCCGCGGTGCTCAGCAAGGAGAGAAGCGACCTCTCAGCCGAGCGGATTGATGCGGGCTTCGATCTGCACGGCCACGGGCGCTGGGCCATGGAACGTGGTGACACCGGCGAGTTCATCGGCTTCACGGGCGTCGGGCCGATGCCCGAGGGCGTGCCCGGTTCTGACGGCATGGAGATTGGCTGGCGGGTCGCCCGCGCGCACTGGCGGCAGGGCTTCGCCCTCGAGGCGGCGACCGCCGCGCTGGATGCCGCGTTCGCGCCGGATGCTGCGCCGACGCTTCACGAGGTCAACTCCATCACGGCCGTCATCAACGAGCCGTCGCGCGGCGTGATGCGCCGTCTCGGCATGCGCCATATCGATGACTTCGCGCATCCGGTCGTGCCCGAGGGGTCGCCCATCAGGGCGCACGTGCGTTACGTGCTCACGCGCGACGAATGGATGCGGTCGCGCCCGACCTCGTGACGGTGTTGCCTGCCGCGTGAAACGGTCAGGACGCCTCGGAGCGCCGCGACGCCTCGCGTTCGCGAATGAAGTCTGCGGCGGTGAGGCCGTGCACGCGCTTGGAATACATCGACGCGTTCAAGCCTTCGACGAAGAAGCCCGGGTCTGCGTTGAGCGCAGTGGCGAGCCGCACCAGCGTCTCGACGTTGGGGTGCACCTGGCCGCGTTCGATCTTGCCGACGCTGGTCCAGTGCATCTCTGACAGCGAGGCGAGGTCTTCAAGAGTGAGACCCAGCTTGAGGCGCTGTTCGCGCACTCGTTCGCCGAGAATCGCGGCGGCATCCGAGTGCGTTTTGGTCACGCGTCATGATGTCGCGCATAAGAGAAGCGAGGCCAGAGCGTCGACGCTCAATGCGTTTGTGCCCTGCCAGGACTCGAGTCTCGGCAGGGACTCGGCGTCAGCGTGCGGCGTACTCGCGCGTGGGCTGGCGGCGGTAGCCGTCGGTGGCGACGGCGCGCACGGTTGCGGCGATGCCGGCGACCGAGATGGTAGCGAAGATGGACGATACGACGATGGCGATAAGCATGAGTTGTGAACCTTTCTTGTGATAAGTCTCGACTTCTCAACGCAGAAGCACAACTAACTATTTCTTGCACCGAGAAGTAGTTTGCCTACTTTGTGGGGCCTCTCTGTAAGCGCATCATGCGGCTATCAGCTTTTCCCCGACCGAGGCTCCGTAAACTGGACTCCGTGGTAGCCAGCCAGATCCATCTCGTGCGTCACGGCGAGGTCTTCAATCCCCAACGTGTGCTCTACGGGCGACTCCCGGGATTCGGTCTCTCCGATCTCGGGCACGAGATGGCGCGCTCCGCCGCGGCCGAGCTCGTCGAGAGGCGCCGCAGTGTCAGTGCCCTCTACGCATCTCCCCTGCAGCGCACGCAGGAGTCGGCCCAACCGATCTCGCAGGCGTTCGAGCTGCCGATCATCACCGATCCGCGCATCATCGAGCCCACGAACCGCTTCGAGGGGCTGAATATGCGCGGCCGCAGCTCCGCGCTCAAGAGCCCACGCACCTGGCCGTGGCTCCGCAACCCCACCATCCCCACGTGGGGCGAACCGTACGCTTCGATCAAGATCCGGATGCTGGCCGCCATGAGTGACGCCTACAACTCCGTCGAGTCGGGAGACGTCGTGCTCGTGAGCCATCAACTCCCCATCTGGACGACACATCTCGCGGTCGCCGCGAAACCCCTCTTCCACGATCCGCGCCGCCGCCGATGCGAGCTCTCGAGCATCACGAGCTTCGAGCGCGTGGGCAACCGCTGGGTCGAGTCGGGGTACGTCGATCCAGCCGCCGATCTTGCCGAGAACGCGACCGACGTGGGTGCCGTATGACCGGCATTCGGATGCGCCGCGCTGCCAAAGCGGGGGTCGCGGGTCTCGTCGTGGCCGGTGCCCTGCTGCTGGCGGGATGTTCGAACGATCCCCTCGCAGACCAGTACCTCTCGGGCGACAGCAAGAACTACATCGCCGGCGACGGCACGGTCACCGAGATCGAGCCCGAGTCGCGACAGCAGGCCGTCGACTTCAGCGGCACCACGGCCGAGGGCTCCACGGTGAGCCAGGCCGACTACTCGGGCGAGGTCGTCGTGCTCAACTTCTGGTACGCCAGTTGCGCGCCGTGCCGAGTCGAGGCCCCCGACCTCGCGAAGCTCAGTGCGAAGTACGACGGACAGGGCGCGAGCTTCCTCGGGGTCAACGTGCGCGACCAGGCGCCCCAGGCCATCAGCTTCGAGAAGAACTACGGCATCGAGTACCCCTCTGTGATCGACACAGACGGCGCGCTGCAGCTCGCGTTCAGCGGAGAGGTGTCGCCGAATGCGGTGCCGACCACCCTCGTCATCGACAAGCAGGGCCGGGTCGCCGCTCGCATCCTCGGCCAGGTGAGTGAGCCGTCGATTCTCGACACGCTCATTCGCGACACCATCGCCGAGTCGAGCTAGCACCGGTGAACAATCCCTTCGCGGAGGCGGTGCTCTCCGGGCAGTTGCTGCTCGCCCTGCCGATCGCCTTGTTGGCCGGTCTGGTGTCGTTCGCATCGCCGTGCGTTCTTCCGCTCGTGCCGGGCTACCTCGGCTACATCGGCGGCTTCGCCTCGGCTCCGGATGCGACGGGTCGCGCGCGCGGCCGCGGCCGGCTACTCCTCGGTGTGGCTCTGTTCGTGCTCGGCTTCTCGCTGGTCTTCGTGGCCTACGGAGCGGCATTCGGCGCGGTCGGCGCCTGGCTCACCACCTGGCAGGATCTGATCACTCGCATTCTCGGCGTCGTCGTCATCGTGCTGGGCCTGGTCTTCATCGGCCAGTTCACCTTCATGCAGCGCACCTTCAAGCCGTCGTGGGCTCCCGCAACCGGGCTGGCCGGTGCGCCGTTGCTCGGCATCGTCTTCGGGCTCGGCTGGACTCCCTGCATCGGCCCGACCCTCTCTGCCATCGCCGCGCTCAGCCTCAACGGAGCCTCCCCGTGGCGGGGTGCCCTGCTCGGCCTGGTGTACTGCATCGGCCTCGGTATCCCCTTCTTTCTCGTCGCTCTCGGCTTCAACTGGGTCACCGGCTCGGTCGCATTCCTCAAGCGGCATATTCGCGCCGTCAACATCATCGGTGGAGCGCTGCTCATCGCCGTCGGTCTCCTGATGGTCTCGGGAATCTGGACCATCGTCATGAACAACCTGCAGGGGGTGATGTTCTCCTTTGTCTCGCCCGTCTGATCATTACGATTCCCCGAGCCCGGCGCCCGAGTCCGCACGAGGCGGCGGCTCGGCATCCATCACCCAGCCCAAGCTGGGCGTGGTCGGCTGGCTGCGCTGGTTCTGGCGTCAGCTCTCGAGCATGCGCACAGCACTGTTCCTGCTGCTGCTGCTCGCGCTGGCGGCCGTGCCCGGCTCGCTCGTGCCGCAGCGCTCCAGCGACCCGAACGGCGTCACGCAGTACTTCGTCGACAACCCCACGCTGGCGCCGATCCTCGACAGCGTGCAGATGTTCTCTGTCTACAGCTCGGTGTGGTTCTCGAGCATCTACCTGCTGCTGTTCATCTCGTTGGTCGGCTGCGTCATTCCGCGCACCAAGCACCACTTCGACGCACTGCGCTCGGCCCCGCCGAAGACGCCGGCCAGGCTCGAGCGGCTCGGTGGGTTCATCACCCGACAGGCCGAGGGCGACTCCGCCGCGATCCTCGAGTCGGCGCGGACGGTCCTCAAGAAGTCCGGTTACCGGGTGCGTCTGTTCCAGGATGCGCGCTCCACGTCGGTCTCGGCCGAGCGCGGATACGCTCGCGAGACCGGCAACCTGGTGTTCCACACGGCCCTGGTCGGCATCCTCGTCACCGTGGGAATCGGCGGTGGCTTCGGCTACGCCGGACAGCGCGTCGTGGTCGAGGGACAGACATTCGTGAACACGCTGCTCGCCTTCGACTCGTTCAACCCGGGCAGGTTCTTCTCCGACGACACGCTCTCGCCGTTCACGCTGCGGCTCGACGAGTTCGACGCCACCTACGAGACCAAGAACCTCAATGCGTTCGGGCAGCCGATCGACTACACCGCGCACGTGACGACCGCCGAAAACGGCAAGGAATCGGACGGCGAGGTCAAGGTCAACAGCCCGCTGAAGATCGGCGGCTCAGACGTCTATCTGCTCGGAAACGGCTATGCGCCGACCCTCACCGTGAAGAACGCCCAGGGCGACGTCGTCTTCACCGACTCGGTTCCGTTCCTGCCGCAAGACGCCAACCTCACCTCTCTGGGTGTCATCAAGATCACCGACGGGCTGCCCGAGCAGCTGGGAATGATCGGCTTCTTCTATCCGACGCAGGACGTGGGCTCGAACGGCGCCTACTTCTCGTCTTTCCCCGAGGCCGAATATCCGGTCGTCACCCTCAATGTCTACGAGGGCGACCTCGGTCTCGACAAGGGTGTGCCGACATCCGTCTACTCGCTCGCGACCGACAAGATGACCCAGCTCACCGGCGGCAAGACCGGTGTGGACTCCATCGAGCTCAAGCCGGGTGAGACGGCCCAGCTGCCGAACGGCATGGGCACGGTGACGCTCGACGGGATCAAGCGCTTCGCGTCGTTCGACATCCACCGCGACCCGACGCAGGCCTGGGTTCTCGTGTTCGCCATCCTGGTGCTGGGCGGCCTGCTCACCTCACTGTTCATCCCGAGGCGCCGCGTGTGGGTCAAACTCATCGAGAATGCCGATGGCGCGGGCGTGACCCTCGAGTACGCGGGACTGGCCCGAGGCGACGACCCTCGACTCGACGACGCCGTGGCCGAAATAGCCGAGAAACACATCAAGAGCCTTCCGACGCCCGCCGGCAAGCCGATAACCACAAACCCCGGCGCGAACACGCCAGACGACGCTTAGGATTACCCCCGTGACCGAAACGCTCGAACAGTACTCGATTCTCCTCGTCTATTCGGCGATGGCGATCTACGCGCTCGCGTTCATCTCCTTCGCGCTCGACCTCGCGCGTCGCTCATCGCAGATGAAGGCCGCGGCGGCTGTTGCTGTCGCGCCTGAGCTGGTGGGCGCTTCGGTCTCGGGTGCGGGTTCCGCGTATGGCACCCCGGCAAGTGATGCGCCCGTCGACGGCGCGGTGGCCACGAAGCGCTCGGCGAGCCTGCGCATCGGTGTCTCGCTCACCATTCTCGGATTCCTGCTGCAGCTCGTCGGTGTCGTCCTCCGCGGCATCGCCGCCGGACGTGTGCCGTGGGCCAACATGTACGAGTTCTCGATCACGGGAACGCTGCTGATCATGGCCGTCTTCCTCGTGGTGCTGACTCGCCAGGACCTGCGCTTTCTCGGAACGTTCATCACCGGCCTCGTGCTGATTCTGCTGGGCGTCTCGACGGTCAACTACTACGTGGCTGTCGTTCCGCTGCCGCCTGCGCTCGAGTCCGCGTGGCTCGTCATCCACGTCTTCGTGGCCAGCCTGGGCACCGCGTTCTTCGCCCTCGGCGGCGCACTCTCCGGCATCCAGCTGCTGCAGAACCGTCGTGAGGTGTCGCCGAAGTCGCGCTTCCTCAACTTCCGTCTGCTCGACACGCTGCCCGACTCGGTGCGCCTCGAGAATCTGGCCTACCGCATCAACATCGTCGGCTTCGTGTTCTGGACCTTCACCCTCATCGCCGGTGCCGTCTGGGCCGAGCGGGCCTGGGGTCGCTACTGGGGCTGGGACACCAAAGAGGTGTGGACCTTCATCATCTGGGTCATCTACGCGGGCTACATCCACGCTCGGGCGACGAAGGGCTGGCGTGGATCGCGTTCAGCGTGGCTGGCACTCATCGGCTTCGCGGCCGTGCTGTTCAACTTCGGCGTCGTGAACGTGTTCTTCAAGGGTCTGCACGCCTACTCGGGTCTGTAGACCGCGCGGTCGAGTACGAATGAGGCTCCGAAGAGTCCCAGGGCGAGGAACGTAGCCGCCAACATCCCGGGCTGCACGACGAGCGCGGCGACCAGCAGCACGCCTCCCGCGATGTAGAGAACGAGCCGAGGCCGCGGCCCCCGTACCGCGAAGAGAACGAGTACGACCGCCGCGAACGCGCCCATCAGTATCGTGACCACGAGCATCGGGGCCGACCAGAAGTCCCGCGGCTGCCCCGTCACGCGGAGTCGGTCGATCGACTGCACCGCGATGACACTGATGTACGCCATGGGCGCGAGTGCGAGCAGGCTGACGAGCCGCGGCCGAAGCGCCGATGGAATCCACGCGGACATGGCGACGATCGCCCACGCTGAAACAAGCGTCCACACGAGGATGGCCGTTGCGACGGGAACGATGTAGCCGATGCCGTCGGCACACATGAACGTGCCCGGCGCGGACTCGCCCGCATCGGAGAACTCGCAGTAGAGGTGCACGCCGTCCCGAAGGAAGGAAATAAGCGGGAGTGCTCCGACGAGCACGGAGAGAACGAGCGCCACGCAGACGACGGGCGCTGCCCACGCGCGGCCGGGTACTCGTGTCATGACCGCTCTGACAGCGACTCGTAGCAGCGTCTGATTCGCGCTCGCCACCAGGCGTCGCGCTCGGGCGACGCCGCGTGCTGCGTGAGTCGTTCCTCGTCGAGGTCGACGCGCCCCACGTCGATGAAGCCGCCGACGGCGCGCAGAGGCCGCGCCGTCACATCCGCCGCCAGCAATGACGCGGTGCCGAGGCCGCAGTCGAAGTCGAGCGAGGGGATGCTGGCGGCCAGCCATGCGCCCATCGACAAGCCCACAGACGTGTCGAGTGCGCTCGAAACCACCACGGGCAGGCCTGCCTCACGAACGATGTCGAGCGCCGAGTGGATGCCGCCCAGCGGTTGTGCCTTGATGACGAGCAGGTCGGCGGCGCCCGCACGCGCCACCGCCAGCGGGTCGTCGGCTCGGCGCACGCTCTCGTCGGCCGCGATCGGGATGTCCCAGTCGTGCAGGCGCTCGCGCAGCTCCGCGAGCTCGTCGATCGTCGCGCACGGCTGCTCGACGTACTCGAGATCGAATTCCGCCAGCGAGTGGACGGCGTGCTCGGCCTCGTCGACGTTCCAGCCGCCGTTGGCATCGACCCGGATGCGCCCTTCTGCGCCGAGCTCCCGGCGAACGGCGCGCACGCGAGCGACGTCGTCGGCGAGCACCTGCCCAGCCTCGGCGACCTTCACCTTCGCGGTGCGGCATCCGTCGTACAGGGCGAGCACCTCGGGCACGCGTGACGCATCCACCGCGGGAACAGTGGCGTTCACGCGGATGCGGTCGCGCAACGGCGAGGGTTGCGTGCGCCAGCCGAAGTCGATGGCGGCGGCGAGCCAGGTCGCGGCCTCGTCGTCTCCGTATTCGACGAAGGGAGAGAACTCCGTGGCGCCCTCGGGCCCGCGGAAGACCACGGCCTCACGGGTGTCGATGCGGCGAAACCGGGTCGTCAGCGGAAGAGAGACGACGTGCGCGACGGCGAGCAGGTCGGCGAGGGGAGGGAGTGCGGGAGAGGGCATCTCCCCATTCTGCTCTGTGGCTCAGAACAGGGAAGGCGGGGCGGTGTCTTCGGCCAGGACGGCCTCGACCGGTGCGGATGCGGCGGCACCCGGCCATCCTGGACCGCTCGGCACGGCCGTGCGGTTCTGGAATGCGGTGGATGCTGCGCGGGCGCGAGCGTCGGCCGCCTCGTTCATGGGGTGGTTCGCGTGTCCTTTGACCCACTCGAAGGTCACGACCCGGCCCTGCAGTGCCTCGTCGAGCTGCTTGATGATCTCGACGTTCAGCACGGGCTTGCCGTCGGCTTTGCGCCAGCCCTTGCGCTTCCAGCCCGCGAGCCACTCGGTGCACGCCTTGATGGCGTACTGGCTGTCGCACAGGATGTGCAGGGGCTCAGACTCGTTCTCGGTCGCGCGCAGCAATTCGAGCACGGCGGTGAGCTCGCCGATGTTGTTCGTGGCGCGCGGCCATCCGCCTGCCGCCCAGCGCTCGTCGTCGACGTACCAGGCCCAGCCTGCGGGGCCGGGATTGCCGAGGGCTGAGCCGTCTGCGGAAGCGACGATCGTCACGGGTGAACTCCTTCTGGCGCACGGAGCGGGAATGCGCACTATCGAGGGTAGGCGACTCCGGCTGACACACTGGACAGATGGACGGAGACGACGACGCGGTCACCAAGAAGGTCGTCCGTCGATCGAGACCCGCGGAGCCGAAACGGTCGCGGCCCGCAGCGCCCGCCACGCCGTCGGGCCCACCGGTGTACGGAACTCCGCCGGGCACGGATCCCGCACTGCCGGTCTACGGCAGCCGCGATTCGGCGAAGCCGGTCGAGCCCGCGCGGCACGATTTCGATCCCCGTGCTGAAGAGAAGGCCGCCGCGGCTGAGGCAGCCGCTGCCGCGCGCCGGGCGGCGGCCGCCGCGCTCGAGGCCAAGGCGGCCGAAGTCGCCCAGGCGGCCAAGGCCCGTGCGAAGAAGCGCGCGGCTGAGAAGGCCGCGAAGGCGCAGGCGGCGAGGGCCGCCTACGCCGCGAAGAAGGAGCGCACGGCTCGGATAGCGGAGGAGACCCGGTGGGCGCGATTCGAGCGCAATGGCCAGAGGGGAACCTACAGCTATGAACGTGCGCGACAGCGCAAGCTCAGACGGAGGCCACCGAGGCCACCGAGGCCACGGGTGTCCGGTGCCGCCCGACCAGGAGAGCGCGCTCGGAAGTCCGCGACCGTGCGGAATCTGCTGGTCGCAACTCTGCTGATTGCGGCGGCGATCTTCATTCCGATCATCGTGACCAACAGCTCTCCGTCATCATCGACGGTGTCAGACGGTGTCGATTGGACGGGCTACCCGGGTCAACGTGCCGGTGACGCCCAGAGCACTCTCGCCGCCCAGAGCAAGGAACAGGTTGTCGCCCAGAATACGGCTCTCCTCGCCGAGCTGCGGGCCGCCGTCGATGACGAAGTCGCCGTCTCCTGGATAGAACACGGCTCCACAATCGACCGGCCGCTCGAGAACGCGTGGGGTGCCCCGAGCCTTCTGAGGGATTCGCAGTCGCCCCGCTGGTATGCGGCAGAGCCGATCTCCGGCCAGAAGCTCAAGCAGCGACTGGTCGACCGTGTGAGCGAGGTGCTCTCCGATCACGGATTCCAGGATGTACGGCTCATGAACGATCCCGCCACGACGTTCTACCCTCCGAAATCGATCGAGCGGTTGTACGGCGGCTCGAAGCTCGACACTCAAGTCGTGTGGGAGCTCAAGGCCTCGAGCGTCGAAGACGCGTATGTCGATGTCACCGTCACCATCACCGACTTCTCAAAGGATAAGACCGGCGAATTCGCCGCGGATGCCGAGGCAGACGCGGAGCACCTCGACCTGCCCGTGAGCTCGATAGCGATGACGCTCACGAGCCATGCGCTTCTCGCCGCCTCCGATGCGCAGGAGTTTCGCGAAAGGGCGGCCCCCTTCGAAGACAAAAAGCCGCCGAGGCGGTAACAGAGCGACCCTGGCTGGCACACTGGTCGCATGCACGACGACGCGGAGGGCGGCATCCCCGACTACGGCACGCCCGGAGGCACGCCGCCTCGCGTGGGCGGGCCGGCCTACGGCTCGGCGCTGCCCGCTCGAACGGTGTCGGATGCGCCGGCGCCGGCGGTCGAGGCGGAGCCCGGCGACGTCGACGAAGGCGGCTTCGCAGGATTCCTGGATGCCGTTCAAGACCGCGCCCAGGCGGTGCTCTCCGATCTCGGCATCGGCCCAGACGACGACCTGCCCACGGTCGCCGACGGGGTGGACTGGTCGCTGTACCCCGGAACGAGGGCGGGCGACGCCGACTTCGCTCTCGCCGCCTTCTCGCAGGAGGAGACGATCGAGCGCAACGAGGCCCTCCTGGCACGACTACGCGAGGCCATCACCCCGCGCTTCGGATTGAGCTGGGGGCTGTTCGGAGAGATCCCGCGCGTCGATCCCGAGGTCAACGACTGGGGAGGAGACAGCCTGCTCGAGACCTGCACCACCGGCACCTGGCGCTCGACGGCGAAGCTCACGAACCCTCTCGTCAAGATGCAGCTCGTCGATCTGGTCAGGGGAATGCTCGGGGCCGCGGGCTTTCATGACGTGACTCTGCGCAACGACCCGGCCCACGCATCCGGGGCCGCGGCACTCGCCGCCCTCGAGCACGAGTTCGGCGGTATGACCCTGCGGGATCAGGTGGTGTGGTCGCTGGTCGCCCGCGAGTCGGTGCACTCGGACAGCGTGTTCGAGCTCATGATCATCGAGCTGAAGCACGATCGCACCGGCCGCTTCCTCGAAGCGGCACAGGCGAGGGCCGAGCTTCGCGGCGGGCCGATGAGCTCGGTCGACCTCGAGATCGTCAGTCGCGGAACTCTGCCCGCCGAGCTCGAAGACGAGTTCCGCGACAGGGCCCGCCGCTACGACGACCGCGAACCACCCGAGCTCTGACCTCGCATCGGGCAGAGGCTGGCAGACTGGCAGCATGTCTGAAACGCCGTTCGTCTCTGAGATCTTCGATGCATCCGAGTGGGCCACCGCGCCCGGGGCGAGCGCCCTGACCGACATCACCTACCACCACTCGAACGACGGGCGCGTGGCGCGCATCGCCTTCAACCGTCCCGAGGTGCGCAACGCCTTCCGACCGCACACCGTCGATGAGCTCTATCGTGCCCTCGACGACGCGCGGCAGAATCCGCGTATCGGCGTCGTGCTGCTCACGGGAAACGGACCGAGCCCGAAAGACGGCGGCTGGGCCTTCTGCTCGGGCGGCGACCAGCGCATCCGGGGCCGCGACGGCTATCAGTACGCCGACGGCACGGCGCCCGACGGGCCGCTCGCCGGTGCCGCGACCGGGCGCCTGCACATCCTCGAGGTGCAGCGACTCATCCGCACGATGCCCAAGGTCGTGATCGCGGTCGTTCCCGGTTGGGCGGCCGGCGGCGGACACTCGCTGCACGTGGTCTGCGACCTGTCGATCGCCAGCGCCGAGCATGGCAAGTTCAAACAGACGGATGCCGATGTCGGCTCGTTCGACGCCGGTTACGGCAGCGCGTACTTCGCACGCCAGATCGGGCAGAAGTTCGCGCGCGAGGTCTTCTTTCTCGCCCGGGAGTACTCCGCCGAGCGAGCGTACGAGATGGGCGCGGTGAATGCCGTTGTTCCGCATGCGGAACTCGAACGCGAGGCGCTGGACTGGGCGCGCACGATCCTCACCAAGTCGCCCACGGCCATCCGCATGCTGAAGTTCGCGTTCAACGCGGTCGACGACGGCCTGATGGGGCAGCAGGTCTTCGCGGGCGAGGCCACACGGCTGGCCTACGGAACCGACGAGGCCGTCGAGGGCCGCGACTCGTTCCTCGAGAAGCGCGAGCCCGACTGGTCGCCGTTCCCGTACCACTACTGAGGCCGTACCACTTCTGAGCGCTTGCTGAGAAAGAATTGCGCGCAATTGAATTGTGCGCAATGCTTTTGGAATGACCGCATCGACGACAGCATCTGCAGCGCCGCAGCCCTTCGTGATCGATGAACTCGTCTGCTTCGCCCTCTACAACGCGTCGCACGCGATCACCCAGACCTATCGCTCGGTTCTGGCGCCCTGGGGGCTGACCTACCCCCAATACCTCGTGTTCGTCGTTCTCTGGAACGAGGGAGCGATGTCGCTGCGAGACCTCGGCGCCAGGCTCGAGCTCGACTCCGGCACTCTCTCGCCGCTCACGAAGCGCATGGAGGACGCGGGCTACCTCGAGCGCTCCCGCGCATCCGACGACGCGAGGGTCGTGACGATCGGCCTCACCGACAAGGGCGAGCGGATGCGCGAGGAGCTCTCGGCCGTTCCGGCCTGCGTCTCCGGCGCGATGAACCTCGACCGCTCCGCCGCCACGCAGCTGCGAGGCATGCTGCACCAGCTGGCCGACGACACGCGTTCGTTCGACGCCGCGTCGTCAGGCCCCACCCAGACCACCGGCGCACCCGACGCCGGTCGATGAAAGGAAACCCCATGGAGATTCTCTACACGGCAGAAGCGCTCTCGACCGGCGAAGGCCGCAACGGCCACGTGCGCACCAGCGACGGACAGGTCGACCTCGACCTCGCCATCCCCAAGGAGATGGGCGGATCGGGTAACGGAGCCAACCCCGAGGACCTGTTCGCAGCCGGTTACGCGGCTTGCTTCCACTCCGCTCTGCAGAGCGTTGCCCGCG
Source organism: Agreia sp. Leaf335 (assembly GCF_001423605.1). Taxonomy (NCBI): domain Bacteria; kingdom Bacillati; phylum Actinomycetota; class Actinomycetes; order Micrococcales; family Microbacteriaceae; genus Agreia; species Agreia sp. Leaf335. The sequence goes on from NZ_LMOQ01000001.1 coordinate 298,474, forward strand.
CCCGCAAGGTGAAGATCTCCGACTCCAGCGTCGGCGGCCGCGTTCACATCGGACCGAACGGCGAAGGCGGATTCCAGCTCGCCGTTCTGCTCGAGGTCGTCCTTCCGGGTCTCGAGCTCGGTCAGGCCCAGGAGCTCGCCGACGCCGCGCACCAGGTCTGCCCGTACTCCAACGCGACCCGCGGCAACATCGACGTTCAGATCGTCGTCGAAGAGGGCTAGTCTCCTCGGATTCTCCCCGCCGAGCGCGGGTGTTCTCGCCGACCGCCGTGGCCCCGCCACCGCGCCGCACGAGGACGCCCGCGCTCGCCGCTGTCACTCCGCTTCAGCCCCGCTTCAGCGCCCGTCGGGCAGACTGGGCGCATGCGCGTGCTGGTTGTCGAAGACGAGAAACGCCTCGCCGAGGGGCTGAAACGCGGACTCGAGGCTGAGGGCTTCGCCGTCGACGTCGCTTCGACCGGCACCGACGGCCTCTGGCTCGCCACCGAGAACGACTACTCGGTGATCCTGCTCGACATCATGCTGCCCGGAATGAGCGGCTACCGCGTGTGCGAGCGTCTGCGCGCCGATCAGAACTGGACTCCGGTACTGATGCTCACCGCGAAGGATGGTGAGTGGGATCAGGTCGAGGCGCTCGACACCGGCGCCGACGACTATCTCACCAAGCCGTTCTCGTTCGCGATCCTGCTCGCGCGCATCCGGGCCCTCATCAGGCGTGGCCAGAGTGAGCGGCCTGCCGTTCTCGAGGCCGGAGACATCCGCGTCGACCCCTCCACGAGACAGGTCCGCCGTGGCGAGACCGTGGTCGACGTGACCGCTCGCGAGTTCGCCGTGCTGGAGTACCTGATGCGTCACAAGGGCGACGTGGTGTCGAAGCGCGACATCATCGACAACGTCTGGGACGACGACTTCGATGGCGAGCAGAACATCGTGGAGGTCTACGTGGGGCATCTGCGCAACAAGCTCGATCGCCCTTTCGGCCGCAACGCCATCGAGACCCTCCGCGGCGCGGGCTACCGGCTGGCATCCCGTGGTGGCTGAACAGCCAGCCCGCGGCCGTCGTCTGTCGCTGCGCTGGAGGATCGTGCTCGTGGCGACCGCGGTGGTCGCGGCGGCCCTCGTCGTCGGATCCGCCGCATTCGTCGGGGTTCTGCGCGAGTCGCTCGTCTCCGGCGTGCAGCTGAGCGCCGAGCGGGATGCCGCAGAGCTCGTCGGCCAGGTCGAGACGGGCGGGGTCGCGACGGTCGACACCGATATCGACGACGATGACGGACGGGTCGTTCAAGTCGTCTCGGCCGGGGGCACGCTCCTGGCGTCGACGGACAACGCCGACGACGCGCCGCTGATCGCGGTGCCTCAGCTGCGCCACAGCGCGTCGCCCGTGACCGACGACGTGGCCGGCTCTCCGGCTCCCTCGCCGAGCGACGACGACTCCGATGACCCGTCGGACGACTCGTCCGACGGCGATTCCGACGACGATGCGAGCGACGCTCCAGGCGAGACCGCCGCCCCCGGCTCTGCCTCTGATGACACGGCCTCACCGACGGCGCCTCCTGTGCTGATCGATGACTCGGCGACTCGATCCGTCACCTCCGACGACGGCGACCCGTACGTGGCGGTCGGACGCACGGCGACCGAGGGCGACTCCGGCCGCGACCTCTGGGTCGTCGCCGCGCGCAGCCTCGCGCCCGTCGACGGCACCATCGGCACCGTCCTGAGCCTCCTCGCGGTCGCACTGCCGGTTCTGCTCATCGTGCTGGCCCTCACCATCTGGTTCGTCGTGGGCAGGGCGCTCCGCCCCGTCGATCGCATGCGCCGGCAGGTCGACGAGGTCACGGCGTCGAGCCTCGACCAGCGCGTCGCCGACCCCGGAACGGACGACGAGGTTGGACGCCTCGCCCACACGATGAACCGCATGCTGCAGCGCCTCGACGACTCCCGCCGCTCGCAGAATCGCTTCATCTCGGATGCCTCGCACGAGCTCAAGTCGCCTCTCGCGTCGCTGCGCCAGTACGCCGAGGTCGCCCGTGCGCACCCGGATCGCATCTCGCCCGACGAGTTGTCGACCGCGGTGCTCGACGAGGGAGCCAGGCTCGAGAGCCTGGTGCAGGGGATGCTCGTTCTGGCGCGGGCAGACGAGCGCGCGCTCGCGAGACCGACGGCCCTCGTCGATCTCGACGACATCCTCTTCGCCGAGGCCCGGCGTCTGCGGGACTCGACCTCGCTGACCATCGACTCGAGCGGTGTCGCCGCGGCACAGCTGCGGGGTGACGCGGGTCTGCTCGCGCAGCTGGTGCGCAATCTGGTCGACAACGCGGTGCGCCACGCCCGCTCGTCGGTGGGACTGGCTGTGCGCACGAACGAAGCGGATGGCGCGGTCGTTCTCGTCGTCGACGACGACGGCCAGGGCGTTCCCGAGGCAGACCGACAGAGGGTCTTCGAGCGCTTCGTGCGCCTCGATGAGGCTCGTGCCAGAGACGGCGGCGGCAGCGGGCTAGGACTCGCCATCGTGCGCGAGATAGCCGCAGCCCACGGCGGCGAGGTCACCGCGTCGACGGCCGAAAGCGGGGGAGCGCGCTTCGTCGTCACCATGTCCGTCGACTGAACGGCTTGCTGAAGAAGGCTTCAGGATGCTTCAGGACTGCTTCAGCGCCCCTCGGACACAGTGGTCTCACCACCACAAACCAGGAGGCACATCATGCAGAAGAAGACCATGTGGATCACGGCCGCAGCCGTCGGAGCCGTTCTCGTTCTGGGCGGAGCAGGAGTCGCCGTCGCATCGAGCGACGCGTTCGACAACGACGACGACCGCGCCGTCAGTAGCTCGTCGGGCACCGGCTCGAACGATCGCTCGGTGACAGGGCAGGACATCGACGACGACCGCGACGTCAACGACAACGGCGACGTCAACGACATCGATGACACCGACGTTCCCGCGACCGCCGAGGAGCGCTCGGCCGCAGAGGCCGCAGCACTCGACGAGGTCGGGCAGGGAAAGGCGAACGAGTTCGACACCGGCGACGCCGACGACACCTACGCCTACAAGGTGGGTGTCGTGAAGGACGACGGCACCAGCGTCGAGGTCGAACTCGACGACGACCTGACCGTGCTGCGCGTCGACAACGACTGACGCTGCTTCGCGGTCAGTTGGGGATGGCGCAGGTCGCCTGTTGCGCCGTCTGCCCCGTCACTCCATCGAGTACGACGGAGTCGACCCCGGCGGGCGCCTCCGATTCCGTCGAATCAGGAGCTGAGGGCTCCTCTGCAGGAACTGCCGGGTCGACGGGCGCGGTCACGCTCGGATCTGCGACCGTCCCGATCCCCTGGGAGTCCGCGCCCAGAGTGAAGGGCTGGTCTGACGCGATCAGTGCGAACAGCTCGTCGGCCTGGTCGGAGAGCGGCACGACCTTGCCGGGGTAGTTGGAGTCGCCGGTCGATCCCGGGTACTGCACGAACACGATGTTGTCGAGGTCGATGGTGCGCAGCGCCTGGGCCATCGAGATCATCGTGTCGGCGCTCGTGAGGGTGCTCGACAATCGAACGTTCGTGGCCACGACGTTCGCCAGCGAATAGAGCTTGCTCAGATCGGTCAGCGTCTCGTCGCTCTTGATTTTGCGCATCAGTGACGACAGGTACTGCTGTTGCGATGAGATGCGTCCGAGATCGCTGCCATCACCCACTCCGTGCCGGGAGCGAAGAAAGCCCAGCGCCGAGGCTCCCGAGATCTCGGAGTATCCGGCGGGCAATGCGAGGGGAATCCAGGGGTCGTCGAACGAATCGGTGAGGCAGATCGTGACGCCGCCGATCGCATCCGTCATCTGCACGACGGCGTCGAATGAGACCTGCCCGGCGTAGGGCACGTTCAGACCGGTGAGCTGCTCGACAGTGCGCACGACGCAGGCCAGACCGCCTCGGCCCATGGCGATGTTGATCGGTTCTCCATACGCCTCCGAATACTCGGCTCCGTCTGGGCCGGTGCACGTGGGATGGTCGACGATGAGATCTCGGGGGAAGCTGACTGCCACGGCGTTGGAATGATCGGCCGACACATGCAGCATGAGATTGACGTCGTTGAGCGTGCTTCCGCGCTCGCCGTACGCGTCGCCTTGTTCGGAGTCGTTGTCGACGCCCACGATGAGGATGTTGAACGCGCCCGAGTACTCGCCGATCGACGGAGGTGCCTGCTCGTCGTCGTCGAGGATCTCGATCGAGTTCGCTTCGACCTTCTTCGCGAGGCTGAAGCCGGCGATGGCCGCCACCGACGTTGCACCGACAAGAGCCACCGCGAGCGTCATGCCGACGACAATCAGGATCGACAGCACGGGACGACCTCCGTGGCGGCGCGCATGGCGAGGGTTCGTGTTCGTGGGGGGCATTCGGCTCTTTCTACTGGTAGAGGATGACGTTCCCTCGGAACGCTCCCGATACGAACGGGCAATGTTACGGCACATGATCGAAGCGATTCCGGCCAGACGTTACCCACCGGAAACACGCGCTCCCGTAGGGTGAACGAATGACACGCCCGCTCGACATCGTGGTTGCGAACGATCCCATGGCCGTGCTTCAGCGCCTGCGCGAAGCCCTGTCGCAGGGCGGCGCGGCCATCCTGCCCCGGCTCGAAGAGCGCCGCGCGCCCGACGCGCGGCCCCAGCCGCGGCACGCCGCCCCCGCACCCGGAGAGACACCTGCCGTGCGCGATAACCCCGTTCCCGACGAGGTCGCCAAGAATGTCGCCCTCGTCATCGAGACGTCCGGCTCCTCGGGTGCGCCCAAGCGCGTGGCGCTGTCGACCGGAGCCCTGCTCGCCAGCGCAGCCTCCGTCGAGAGCGAACTCGGCGGCAACGGGCAGTGGCTGCTGTCGCTTCCCACCAATTACATCGCCGGCGTGCAGGTGCTCGTGCGCTCCATCGTCGCCGGAACGACGCCGGTCGTGCAGCCCTCCGGCCACTTCTCGGCCCGCGTCTTCGCCTCGCTCGTCGACGAGATGGATGCGCCGCTGAGGTTCGCCTCGCTGGTTCCGGCCCAGCTGGCCAGGGTCATCGACGCGGGAGAGGCCGATGCGGGCATCCGGCAGCAGCTTCGTCGCCTCGACGCGATCCTCGTGGGAGGTCAGGCGTTGCCGGCCGCTCTCTTCGAGCGTGCCGTCGAACTGGGTCTCACCGTCCGGCGCACCTACGGCTCTTCCGAGACGGCGGGCGGATGCGTGTATGACGGCATTCCGCTCAGCCAGGTTCAGGCGCGGGTGAGCGCGGGCGAACTCGAACTGTCGGGCCCGATGTTGGCCGAGGGCTACCTCGGCGACCCCGAGCTCACCGACCGCAAGTTCCGAACCGAGAACGGCCGCCGCTGGTATCGCACGGCCGATTCCGGCGACGTCGTCGACGGGGTCGTGCGTGTCTCCGGCCGCATCGACAATGTCATCATCTCCGGCGGAATCAAGGTGTCGCTCGACCGGGTCGAGCGCGTCGTCCAGTCTCTCGAGGGCTTCCGCGGCGCCGTCGTCGTTCCTCAGCCGAGCGCCGAATGGGGCCAGGTGTCGGTGGTCGTCACCGACGGCGTTGTGGATGCCGACAGTCTGCAGCGCGTGCGCGACGCCGTGATCGCGGGGCCGGGCCGCGCGGCTGCGCCCGTGCGCATCGTGACGGTGGAGGCCATGCCGACCCTCGCATCCGGAAAGCCCGATCGGCTCAGCCTCGCCCGAACCCTGGCGTCGGCCGAGCCCTCTGCTGGCTGATCAGGAGGTGCGGAGTTTCTCGACCGCACTCTCGCGCAGCACGCGGAGCCGCTTGTAGTACGCGGCGAGGCTCGAGACGAGCACCGCGGCGATCACGATGGAGATCGACGACCCGAGCAGCACGGCGAGGGTGCCTTCATCGGCCACCTCTTCTTGGCCGACGAAGGCGAGCTCGTTCATCAGCAGCGAGACGGTGAAGCCGACGCCGCCCAAGGCTCCGGCCGCGAGCAGTCCGTGGAGGGTCAGGTGGGGCCGCTTCTCGCGGGGCCCGACGAAGCTCGAGAGCCATCCGCCGAGGCTGATTCCGATGATCTTGCCCACGGGCAGTGCGACGAGGATGCCCCAGAAGGGCGCGGCAAGCTCGCTCGGTGCGACCTGCGGAATGGCGACAAGCGCCGCCGAGAACGCGAACAGCGGAAGGATCGCTCCGTTCGTCACGGGTTCGAGCACGTGCCGTACGCGCATGGCCGGCAGTCGCACCATGGCCAGGCCGAGCGCGACGCCCGCGATGGTGGCGTGCACGCCGGAGAGATAGGTGAGCGACCAGGTGGCCACGGCCACGAGCCCCATGAGGATGCCGACGGGAACCCGGTAACGCCCGCCGAGGCTGCGGCTGAGCAGCCAGAAGAGCGCGACCCCGACGGCGGCGAGGCCGATGAACAGCAGATTGGGGTCGGCCGTGAAGAACACGGCGATGATGAGGATCGCCACGATGTCGTCGAGGATCGCCAACGCCAGGATGAAGATGCGCAGGCGCGACGGGATTCCCTTTCCGAACACCGCGAGCACGCCCAGAGCGAAGGCGATATCGGTGGCGGTGGGGATGGGCCATCCGCCCTCGTAGTCGGAACCGGCCGTGATGGCAACGTAGATCAGGGCGGGCACGATCACGCCGCCGAGGGCGGCGATGGCTGGGCGCACGGCCTTCGACACGCTGTTCAGCTGACCGACGGCGAACTCGTTCTTCAGCTCGACGGCGACCACGAAGAAGAAGATCGCGAGCAGGCCGTCGCTGATCCAGTGACCCACAGAGAGATCGAGCGGTGTGCCGGGGATGGCGAGGTGCGCGTCTTGCAGACCCATGAGGGCCGGGCCAACGGGCGTGTTCGCGAGGATGAGGCCGACGGCAGCGGCCACGAGGAGGAAGAGGGCGGCTACGCGCTCGGATCGAATGAAGCTCATGTGGTGTCCTTCGTGCCTCCGTGTAGGAGGGGTCGAGAAGCGGAATGAAACGATCCCCTGATCGCTTGCCGACCAGACTTCCCGGCGCACCAGCATCCATTCTACGTCGAGCCCTACAATCATCGGGTGCCTACGAGTAAGAAGTCGCCCCGCAAGAAGTCTCCGTCGAGGAACGCCCGTCGAGTGAAGTCCACCGGGCATCCGGCCGGGCCTCGCGTCGCGCCCAACCGCCCCACGAAGGTCACGGCACGCGACTGGATAGCGGGCGCGCGGCTGCGCACTCTTCCCCTGGCGATCGCACCGGTCGCCCTCGGAACCGGTGCCGCCACGATCCTCGGATCGGTGCACGACAAGTGGCCTCTCGTCGTGCTCTGCCTGGCCGTCTCGCTGCTGCTGCAGATCGGCGTGAACTATGCGAACGACTACTCCGACGGCATCCGGGGCACCGACGCCCACCGTGTCGGCCCCGCGCGCCTGACCGGCTCGGGTGCGGTACGACCGAAGCTGGTGCTGACCGTCGCGCTGGTCTTCTTCGGTCTCGCGGCGGCTGCCGGTCTCGCCATCGTGATCATCACCCAGATCTGGTGGCTCCTCGCGGTGGGCGCCGTGGCCATCGTGGCGGCCTGGTTCTACACCGGCGGCAAGCGTCCGTATGGATACGCGGGGCTCGGCGAGCTCTTCGTGTTCGTCTTCTTCGGACTGGTCGCCACCCTCGGCACGCTGTGGGTTCTGGCCCGTGACCTCAGCGTCGAGGGTCTTCTCGTCGCCGTGGCGATCGGGTTCATCTCTTGCGCCGTCCTGATGGTGAACAACATCCGCGACATTCCGCAGGACCGCATCGCCAAGAAGAAGACGCTCGCGGTTCGGGTCGGCGACCGGGCGGCGCGCATCCTGTACTGCGTTTTCATGCTGATTCCCTTCCTCGTGGTGGGATTCCTGACGCTGCTGTTCCCGCTCGCGATCCTCGTGCTCTTCGCGCTGCTCATCGCGATTCCGGCGTCGCTGATCGTGCTCACCGCGAAGACGCCGAAGGAGCTGATCCTGGCGCTGCAGCTCACCAGCCTCACCGGGCTCGTCTACGGGTTGGGCCTGGCGGCCGCGATCGCGTTCTAGCCGAAGCGCTGATCGAGTAGCCGAGCGAGCAGCGCGGAGGGGCAGCGGCGCGAGGCGAGTGCCGCAGCGCCTAGAGTCGAGGGATGGCTGACTACTCGCGACCGAACACTTCTGCAGGCTGGGATGTCGGCGTTCGACAGACGGTTCTGGGCAGCCGCAAGGCCGTCTGGGCGTTCCTCGTGGGCGAGGGCCTGCCGCTCTGGCTGGGCAAGACCACGAAGCTCCCGCTGGTCAAGGGTGCTGCCTACGAGACCGACGATGACATCACCGGCCGGGTTCTCAGCGTGCAGCCCGGAGTGGACCTGCGCGTGAGCTGGCGACCGGGCGAATGGAATCACGATTCCACTCTGCAGTTGAGCCTCAAAGAAGCCGATGGCGCGACGACCATCTCGTTCCACCAGCAGAAGCTCACGAGTCGCGACGAGCGCAAGATGATGCTCGGGCGCTGGAAGGGTGTCGCCAGCGACCTCGAGAAGGCGCTGAAGCGCCAGGCCAAATAGGCCGGGGCCTCAGGCCTCGCAGCAGAGAGGGCTACGCCTGCTTGTCGCCGGCCGTGCCGTCGACCGCTGCGTCTTCGACGTCTTCGTCGTCGCCCGCCGCAGACGACTGGGAGCGCTTCGTGCTGGCGCGCGCCTCGTAGAGGCTCCGCGCCGCTTCCTCGCGAGGTTTGCGCAGGAAGATGAACGAGATGCAGAGCGAGATGACCGCCGCGAGCAGTGCTGAGATCCACGCGGGCACACCGCCGGGCGACAAGAGAAGCAGCAGAAGCGCGAGGATGACGGCGAACAGCCCGATGCGGATGAGCGAGAAGAGCAGCCAGGTGCGTCGAGGATTCACGGCACTCAGTGTATGCGCTGCTCCTCTGGCAACCCCCGGGCAAACGTACGGTTACCGCGCCTATCATTGACGCATGGCCCGCTTGCTGTTCGTCCTCGGTATCGTCGCCGTGACGTTCATGATCTATTCGATCGTCGACGCCGCCCTTCGGCCTGTCCGCCTCATTCGAGGTCTTCCCAAATGGGCATGGCTGCTCATCATCATCGTGATCCCGATCATCGGTGGTGTTCTCTGGTTCGTCATCGGCCGCGGTCGAGAGCAGAAGTCGGCTGTCTACCGAACGCTGGGCCCTGACGACGACCCCGACTTCCTCGGCAAGCTCGGCTATACGACGCCGCGCGACCCGGCAGCAGACGCTCGCACCGACGAACAGATCCGCGACCTCGAGAAGCGTCTCGCAGAGCAGGCGGGCGACAACCCGACGGACGACCCGACGTCGGGGCGCAGAGGAAAGCCCGGCCCGGCCTAGTGAGTCCGGCAACGGACTTCTCCGTCGCCCTCCTCACGCACCTTGCGGCCAGGGGGCTTCGCCATGTCGTGCTCACGCCGGGGTCGCGTTCTCAGGCCCTCGCTCTGGCGGCCGCTGAACTCGATCGCCGCGGCATCCTGACTCTCACCGTGCGCATCGATGAGCGCTCGGCAGCCTTCACCGCCCTCGGCATCGCCCGCGAGACCGGGCTGCCCGTAGCCGTCGTCACGACGTCGGGCACGGCCGTCGGCAATCTCGTTCCCGCTGTTATGGAGGCGCATCACAGCGGTGTGCCCCTCATCGTGCTCTCTGCCGACAGGCCCGCTCCGTTGCGAGGCACAGGGGCGAACCAGACCACCTGGCAGCCCGGCATCTTCTCCGCGTTCGTGAGGCTCGAGCTCGACGTGGAGCCGCCATCCGCTGCCGCAGACGAGCCGGTCGACGAGGTGCTCGGGCTGACGCCCGATGCGGCGGCCCTCGCGGCCCGGTCGATGGATGCCGCGCTCGGCCGAGCGGGCATGCCCGGCCCCGTGCACCTCAACCTGCAGTTCCGCGAGCCTCTCTCGGGTGCCTTCCCCGAGATCGAGGTGATGGATCTCGGTGACCCGGCCCCGTCGCATCCGGCACCCGCCCACGCGCTCGAGCCCGGGCCGCGCACCATCGTCGTAGCTGGTGACGGCGCGGGTGCCGAGGCCGAAGAACTCGCCCATGCGGGCGGCTGGCCACTGATCGCCGAGGTCTCGAGCGGTGCGCGCTTCGGACCGAACCTGATCGTCGCCTATCGCTCCCTGCTCTCGAGCGAGCTGGCCGCGCATGTCGAACGCGTGATCGTCTTCGGCCATCCGACTCTCAGCCGCGAGGTGCCCGCCCTGCTCGCGCGAGAAGACGTGCAGATCGTGGTCGTGGCATCGGGCGGCGAGCGCATCACGCCCGGTCACGACGGCCGGATGCTGGTGGACCGGGTCGAGGCGAGTGCCGAGGCCATCGCCGCGAGTCGAGAACCGGATGCCCGTGCCTGGCTCGGTCGCTGGGTGATGGCGAGCAGACACCAGCTCGAACTAGACGACCCGGAGCTGCCCGCCCCCGACGTCGAAGCTCCGCGCTCGGGTGATCTCGGTCGTCGTCGTGAGTACGCGAAGGCCGAGCTCGCCGCCGCTCGCGCGTCGATCTCGAGGCCGATCCTCGCGCTCTCCGTGTGGCGAGCGACGTGGCCGCACGACAGGCTCGTGCTCGGTGCATCGCGACTCATTCGCGAGGTCGACAAGATCGTTCCTGGCAAGAAGATCACGGTGCACGCCAATCGTGGCCTGGCCGGCATCGACGGAACGGTGTCGACCGCCGTCGGGGTGGCGCTCGCCAGCCAGACCGATGCGAAGGGCGGAATCACCCGCGTACTGCTCGGCGATCTCACACTGCTGCACGACGTGGGCGGCCTGCTGATCGGCGACGGCGAGAGACGCCCGAGGGTTCAGCTCATCGTGGCGAACGACGGGGGCGGCACGATCTTCGACTCCCTCGAGGTCGCGGCGACGGCAGACCCGGATGCCTTCGCCCGCGTGATGCGCACGCCGCAGTCGGTCTCGGTCGAGCAGCTCGCCGCGGCATACGGCTGGAGCTACACGAGGGTCGCCACGCGCGCCGAGCTCGATCGCGCGCTCACCAGCCCGGAAGGGCCGCTGAGCATCGTCGAGGTTCCGTTCGGCGACGCCAACGAAGACTGACCCGTCGCACTCCGCTTAGTGTTGGGGGATGGTCGTGACCCGTCGTGCGAATGCTGATGACTATGAACGCGTTCTGGGGTGGGTGCCCGACGCCGACGCTCTGTATATGTTCGCCGGTCCGAGCCTCGTCTGGCCGCCGTCGGTGGCGCAATTCGCGGAGATCGCTCAGCGATCCGGTTTCAGTGCCTGGATGGTCGGGGACGACGAACACCCGGCCGCATGGGGACATTTCGACCTCACGATGCAAGACGATTCTGCGCGATTGGGACGGGTGATCATCGATCCCCGGTATCGGGGCCGGGGCCTGGGACGCGCTCTCACCCAGGCGGCGATCGAGAAGGCTCGTGCCCTCGGCGCGAGTGACGTTCGCTTGGCCGTCGTTTCAGACAACGAACCGGCCGTGAAGGCCTACCGGCGAGCCGGGTTCGAGGAGATCGTCGATCCCGAGCGTTCCCAGTTCACGGCAATGAGGTACGCCATCTCTGATGGCCCGTACCCTCAGCGCGTTCAGCACGGCGGCCGAAACGGCGAAACCGCCTAAACAGCTCGCGGGATTGCTAGATTGCCCTCGTGACGAAACTCCGGGTGCACAATCTCGCCGTCTCGATCGACGGCTTCGCCACGGGCGAGAGTCGAACGTTCGAGGCTCCGTTCGGTCATGCCGGGCATCGGCTCATGCAGTGGTTCATGCCGACGCACACCTTCGTGAGCAAGACGGGCCACGGCGACGAAGCGGTCGGCGCCGGCACTCGGGGTGTCGACGACGCGTTCGCGGCCGCCACCGACGTGGGTATCGGCGCCGAGATCATGGGCCGCGGCAAGTTCGGGCCGCAGGAAGGACCGTGGGAGGACGAGTCGTGGCGCGGCTGGTGGGGCGAGGAGCCACCGTTCCACTCGCCGGTCGTCGTGCTCACGCATCACGCGCGCCCCGACATCTCCGTCGGCGAGACGACGTTCCTGTTCCGCGATGCCTCGCCCCGTGACGCCCTCGAACTCGCGACGGAGGTGGCCGGCGGTCTCGACGTGCGCCTGGGTGGCGGACCCACGATCGTGCGCGAGTTCCTCGAAGCCGACCTCGTGGATCTCCTGCACATCGTCGTCGTGCCCATCGTGCTCGGCCGGGGCGTTCGACTGTGGGACGGCCTCGAGCACCTCGAGGATCGCTTCGACGTCGAGACGACGGCCTCGCCGTCGGGCGTGGTGCACTACGTCTTCACTCGCAAACAGTAAGGGAACGACCATGGCCAAGAACGACGACACCTTCTTCTCGGGCAGCGCCCGCGATCTTCTCGCGGCGCGCGCGGGCTTCGTGCTCGCCGACGTCGATCCGGCCAGCACCCCGGGCGTGACCGCGTCGAAGAAAGAGGGTGAGAAGGCCCTGGCCGCCGGAGCACCCACTCTCGACGATCTGCAGATCAGGCTGCACGCCAACAGCCTGTCGGGTGACAACCGCAGCGTCTTGCTGGTTCTCCAGGCAATGGATTCCGCGGGCAAGGGCGGCATCGTCAGTCACGTGATCGGCACGGTCGACCCCGAGGGTGTGTCGCACACCTCGTTCAAGAAGCCGACGCCCGAGGAGCTCAGCCACGACTTTCTGTGGCGCATCCGTAACGCACTGCCGAAGGCCGGGCAGATCGGTGTGTTCGACCGTTCTCACTACGAAGACGTGCTCATCGCGCGGGTGCGCAATCTCGCCACCCCCGATGTGATCGAGCACCGCTACGAGCTCATCAACGAGTTCGAGCGTCAGGTCACCGAGTCGGGCACCAGCATCGTCAAGGTCATGCTGCACATCAGCTCCGACGAGCAGAAGGAGCGACTGGGCGCGAGGCTCGAGCGCGAAGACAAGTACTGGAAGTACAACCCGGGAGACGTCGACGAGCGCCTGCTCTGGCCCGCCTATCAAGAGGCGTACCAGCTGGCGATCCAGAACACGTCGACCGAGATCGCCCCCTGGTTCGTCGTACCCGCCAATCACAAGTGGTACGCCAGGGCCGCGGTGCAGCAGATTCTCATCGAGACGATGTCGGCGTTCGGCCAGGGCTGGCCTCCGGCCGACTACGACATCGAGGTCGAGAAGGCGCGGCTGGCTGCCAGCTAGGGCTCGCCCTGCCCGACGCTCGATCCGTTCTGACCGACGTGTACGTCGGCGCCGTCCCAGAACGCACTTATCGAGGTCGATCCCACGCTCGAGATGACCACACCCGACTCCGCGAAGACCTCGGGGGTGACGCACTCGGCGACGGCTTTGGTCGTGCCGGACTCGTGCACGACGAGGCAGAGATCGGCGTTGTCGCCCTTCGCCACGTAGACCTTCCATCCCGGCATCGCCGTCGAGACGAGCCGGGTGGTCGACCCATCGACATACGACGGCAGGTACGAGTCAACTCGATCGCGGTCGGTCTGCGTCTCGTCGAACCACGAGCCCGCCGGCCCCGTGGCCGCGCCGGCATCGAGCGGCGTGCTCGATCGCAGGGGCGGCGCGAGCAGCAACGCGGCGCCCATCGCGATCACGCCCATGACGGCGAGCGCGAGCAGCACCCGAATACTGCGAGACCGGATGCGATGGGCTCGGCGCTCGCGGGCATCCGCCGCATCGAGGGCGGCCCGTTCCAGAGCCTGCCGCTCGGCGGCCTCGAGGAGATCGAGCTCGCGCAGCCTGCGTGCGGCCTCGGCGGCGCGGGACTCGTCTTCGCTCGATGCCGTGCGTCCGAAGGCGACACGCGCCAGCGCCTCGCGCTCAGAGAACGAAGACGGCGGCACGACGCACGCTCCTAGCCGAACGCCTCGACGATGGGCCGGAACTTCATCTTCGTCTCGATGAGTTCTCGGTCCGGATCGGATCCGGCCACGATGCCCGCACCCGCGTAGGCCGTGATGTCGCCGTTCTCGGCGATCTGGGCGCAGCGCAACGCCACGGCCCACTCGCCGTCGCCATCGGCCCCGACCCACCCGACGGGCCCGGCGTAGCGGCCCCGGTCGAACGGCTCGAGTTCGTCGATGACAGACAGCGCGGTCGCCGTCGGCGCACCGGCGACGGCCGCCGTCGGGTGCAGCGCGGCGATCAGATCGAGCGAGGTCGAGCCGTCGGAGAGGATGCCTTCGGCGTCGCTCGCCAGGTGCCACAGGTTGGGCAGCTTGAGGGTGAACGGAATCTCCGAGGTGATCAGCGTGCGCGTGTGCGGCTGAAGAGACTGCACGACGCTGGCGACGGCGAAGCGGTGCTCGTCGAGGTCTTTCGAGCTCGTGGCGAGCGAGATGGCGGCGTCGTGATCGGCCTCGGCGTCGCGACCGCGCGAGATCGTGCCCGCCAGCACTCGGGCGCTGACCGTTCCGTGGTCGACACGCACGAGAGTCTCGGGGCTCGACCCGATGAGGCCGTCGACCGCGAAGGTCCAGCAGTCGGGGTAGCCCAGGGCGAGGTCGGTGAGGGTGCGTCGCAGATCGGCTTCGGCGGGCAGGTGCCCCACGAGGTCGCGGGCGAGCACCACTTTGTTCAGCTCTCCAGCAGCGATGCGTGAGACGGCGGACTCGACGGAGGCGCGGTAGTCGTCGGGCTTCACCTGCCCCGGCAGCAGCGAGAGCCGGTACTCGGCGCCGAGCGGTCGGGTGGTGGGCATCGGCAGGGGAGGGGCGAGCGGAGCGCCCGAGTCGGACACGGCCGTGATGCGGGTGATCCAGTAGACGCCCGCGCGCTTGCCGATCACGATCTCGGGAACGATGAGGGTGGAGATGAGTGCCGAGGTGGCCGAGAACGCAAAGGCGCCGAAGGCGACGAGCCCGGTGCCAGGCGACTGCAGCGGATCGGTCACCTGGGCGAGCCGTGCGACTTCTCGCCAGGTCTCGCACGCATCGACGAAGCGGTTCTCACCCGAGAACTCGAGTCGCAGCGCCACACCCGCGCCGGCCATCCCCTCGCCCTTGCGCATCCAGAGCAGCGGGTGCCTCGAGTCGAGCAGTGGCACCAGAAGTCGGATGTCATCGACGCGGGTGGTCTCGACGACCAGCCGGGGCAGAGTTCGTGACGTTTCGCTCACTAGTTCAGCCTAGTTCCGCTAGCCGCGCCTAGGGTCGAGGTGTGAACCGTACCGACCGTCTCTATGCACTTGTGGAGGAACTTCGCACGGTCGCGCCTCGCCCGAGGAGCGCTCGCTGGCTCGCAGAGCGGTTCGAGGTCAGTTCTCGAACCATCGAGCGAGACCTGGCGGCCTTGCAGCAGAGCGGGGTGCCGATCTGGGCTGAACGGGGGCGCACCGGCGGCTACTGCCTCGATGTGTCGCACACGCTTGCTCCGCTCGGCCTCACGGTCGACGAAGCCCTCGCGGTCACGATCTCGCTCGAGATGCTCGCGACGAGCCCCTTCCGTGATGCCGCGACGTCGGCGCTCCGCAAGGTGGTGGCCGTCATGAACGACCGCCGCCTCGCGGAGACGGTGGAGCTGGCCGAGCGAGTGCATCTTCTGACGGACGGCCCCGTGGCCGAAACCCCCGTGGAGTTCGCGGATGCGCTGCGCACGGGGCACGTGCTCCGCATCGCGTACGCCGACAAGGCGGGCGCGCGCACAACTCGCGATGTCGAGCCGATGGGGTTCGTCGCGCGCGGTCAGTTTTGGTACCTCGTCGCCTGGTGCCGTGACCGGCAGGGCATTCGGGCGTTTCGCGGCGACCGGATCGTAACCGCGGAGCCTACCGGCGAGATTCCGGAGCGGCGTGCCCTTCATGTCGAAGACCTCGATATCGCATTCGGCGAACTGCGCGCCATCACAACGACGGAAAAGAATCGCTAAACACCGACAGGACGGTGTCGTCGCCCCGGGTCACGATGGACGCGTCGGGCCGAGCGGTTCGACGGAAAGGCAGAAATGAACCTCGCATCCATCCGCATCATCACAGACGATGTCGATCGTCTCGTCGCGTTCTACGAGACGGTCACGGGCATGGCTCCGGCCAGGCCCGCGCCCGTGTTCGCCGAGTTTCGAACCGAGAACGGCACTCTCGCCGTCGCGAGCACGGCGACCGTGGCCATGCTGGGCGACAGAGCACCGAAGCCCGGGCGCAACGACTCCCTCATCATCGAGTTCATGGTCGCCGACGTCGACGCGGAGTTCGACCGCCTGCAGAACTCGCTCGACGACGTCGTGCTCGTGCCGACCACCATGCCCTGGGGCAATCGCTCGACCTTGTTCCGAGATCCAGACGGCAACCTCGTGAATCTGTTCTCCAGGCCCGTTCCGTGATCCGCGCGGTCGACTTTTCGGGATGCGCTATCCCCAGCCGTCATGCGGGCTACGCAACTACACTGGGAGCGTGAATAAGGCAGACCTTACTAAAAAGCCCCAAGCGGTCTCAGCGATGTTCGACCAGGTCTCCACGCACTACGACCGCACGAACGCGGTGCTCTCGGTGGGCAACGACCAGCTGTGGCGCGCGGCCACGGTGCGGGCCGTCGACCCTCGACCCGGCGACCGTATCCTCGACCTTGCGGCCGGAACGGGTACGTCGAGTGCCGCGCTCGCCGCGAAGGGCGCCCACGTCGTGGCCGCCGACTTCTCGCCCGGCATGATCGAGGTCGGCAAGCGGCAGCAGGCCGGCAACCGCAACGTCGAGTTCGTGCAGGCAGACGGCATGAACCTGCCTTTCGCCGATGACGAGTTCGATGCCGTCACCATTTCGTTCGGTCTGCGCAACATCGTCGACCCCCACGTCGCGCTGAAAGAGCTCTACCGGGTCACCAAGCCCGGTGGCCGCATCGTCATCTGCGAGTTCTCGAAGCCCCCCGCCAAGCTCGTGCGCACCGGCTACTTCACCTACCTCAACAAGGTCATGCCCACCCTCGTGAAGCTCGCCTCGTCGAACGCCGAGGCCTACGACTACCTCGGTGACTCGATCAAGGCCTGGCCCGACCAGAAGACCCTGGCCGAATGGATGCGCGTGGCCGGGTTCTCGAGGGTCGCGTACAAGAACCTCAGCCTCGGTATCGTCGCCCTGCATCGGGGCATCAAGCCCCGCACGGGTCAGTAGGCTGAACTCGTGACCCCGAAAACACCCGTTGCCGGCACAAGTGTGCCCGCAGGCAAGGCACGGCGCACCCAGAGCCTCTCGTCGTCGCTCAATCTGCACGACCGCCTCTTCTCGACGAGTCGCGACCGCGAGGTCGCGCGCGCCGTCGACAACGGCATCGAGCGGCTCGAGGCGCGGCTGTTCGCCGAGGTCAAGTTCAGCGACGAGCTCGCCGATGTGGCGGCGCGCTACCTGCTCGAAGCCGGTGGCAAGCGGGTGCGACCCATCCTGGCGATGCTCACGGCCCAGCTCGGCGACGGCGTGACCGACGAGGTCATCATGGCCGGGGCATCCATCGAGCTCACCCACCTCGCCTCGCTCTACCACGACGACGTCATGGACTCCGCTCCCGTGCGACGCGGCGTTCCGACGGCGCAGAACGTGTGGGGCAACTCCATCGCGATCCTCGTCGGAGACCTGCTCTTCGCCCGCGCGTCGAAGCTGCTCTCCATCCTGGGCGAGCGCGCGATCCAGCTGCAGGCCGACACGTTCGAGCGCCTGTGCCTTGGACAACTGCGCGAGACGATCGGCCCTAAAGACAACGAGAACCCCATCGAGCACTACCTGCAGGTGCTGAGCGACAAGACCGGGTCGCTCATCGCCGCCTCCGCTCAGATGGGCGTGATCTTCTCGAACGCTCCCGTCGAGTACGAGCAGCCCGTGATCGAGTTCGGCGAGAAGATCGGTGTCGCCTTCCAGCTCATCGACGACGTGCTCGACATGTCGCCGCCCGCCGCGAGCGACGCGAAGAGTCAGCCCACGGGTAAGAAGGCCGGCACCGATGTGCGTGCGGGCGTCGTCACCCTCCCCGTTCTCTATCTGCGCAAGCGGGCCAAGCGCAACGCCGAGGCCGCAGCGCTGCTGAAGCGCATCGACGCGATCGCCACGGCGAAGCCGGGGGCGCCGGTCGACGAGGCCGCCGTCGATGCCGTGATCGCCGAGCTGCGTGCGCATCCGGTGACCAAGGCCACGATCGACGAGGCCCACGGCTGGGCCCGTGGCGCCGTCGATGCCCTCGCTCCTCTTCCAGACGGAACCGTCAAGAAGACCCTCACCCGATTCGCCGACACTGTGGTGGATCGCACAAATTAAGGAAACACCTCCCTCCATGACCACGTTGCGACTGGCCATCGTCGGAGCCGGCCCTGCCGGCATCTACGCTGCCGACCTTCTGATCAAGGCCGAACGTCACTTCGACGTCTCGATCGACCTCTTCGAGCACCTTCCCGCTCCCTATGGACTCGTGCGTTACGGCGTCGCCCCCGATCACCCGCGCATCAAGGGCATCATCACCGCTCTGCGCGAGGTGCTCGATCGCGGAGACATCCGCTTCTTCGGCAACGTGCGCTACGGCGTCGACGTGACCCTCGACGACCTCAAGAAGCACTACAACGCCGTGATCTTCGCCACGGGCGCCATCACCGACGCTCCGCTCGCGATCCCGGGCATCGAGCTCGAGGGCTCCTACGGCGCCGCTGACTTCGTGAGCTGGTTCGACGGCCACCCGGATGTTCCGCGCACCTGGCCGCTCGAGGCCCAGTCGGTCGCCGTGATCGGCAACGGCAACGTCGCGCTCGACGTGTCGCGCATCCTGGCCAAGCACGCCGACGACCTGCTGCCCACCGAGATCCCCGACAACGTCTACGAGATCCTCAAGTCGTCGCCCGTCACCGACGTGCACGTCTTCGGCCGTCGCGGCCCCGCCCAGGTGAAGTTCACGCCGCTCGAGCTGCGCGAGCTCGGCGAGATGCGCGATGTCGACATGATCGTCTACGACGAGGATTTCGAGCTCGACGAGGCGTCGAAGGCCGCGATCGCCAGCAACAAGCAGGTGTTCGTCATCAACAAGGTGCTCAACCAGTGGCGAGAGCGCCCCGTGGGCGGGGCCTCGCGTCGCCTGCACCTGCACTTCTACGCGAAGCCGCTCGAGATCACATCGGATGCCGATGGCCGGGTCGCATCGATCCGTTACGAGCGCACGCGGCCCGACGGCGCGGGAAGCGTCGAGGGAACGGGCGAGATCCGCGAGATCGAGATCCAGGCCATCTACCGGGCCGTGGGGTACTTCGGATCGCCACTCATCGACATCCCGTTCGATGAGCGTCACGGTGTCATTCCCAATCACGAGGGGCAGGCGCTCGCAGACGACAACTCCGTCATTCCCGGCGTCTACGCCACCGGGTGGATCAAGCGCGGGCCGGTCGGCCTCATCGGTCACACCAAGTCAGACGCCATGGAGACCATCCAGCACGTGGTGAACGACCAGGCGAGCTGGTGGGCGCCGTCGCAGCCCGACGAGCAGAGCATCGTCGATCTGCTCACCTCGCGGGGCATCGATTTCACGACCATCGACGGCTGGCACCAGCTCGACCAGCACGAGCTCGCGCTCGGCGAGGCCGAGGGGCGTCTGCGCAAGAAGGTCGTGCCGCGCGACGAGATGATCCGGGTCTCCAACGCCTGACGCCTGATCGTTATCGGCCGCGCCGATCTTGTGACGTAGCATGAGGTCAGTGAGTTCTCCGAGGCGGAGGTAGTGACGTGACTGAACTGGCTCCTGCGCCCAGCGTGGCCGAGGCCTCTACTGTCGCGCCCGAAACGGCCCAGACGCCTGCGTCGGCGGCCTCGCCCAAGACGACCCGATGGGTCCTTCCCGAGACCAAGAAGAAGAAGAAGCGTCACCTCGGCCTCTGGATCGGCATTCCGGCGGTCGTGGCCGTGGCTGCTCTCGTGGCCGCTTCGCTCGTCTTGATCGCCCCGGGAACGACCGTGGCCGGTGTGAATGTCGGCGGCATGACCGTCGGCGCCGCATCCGATGCCGTGAGTAAGCGACTCGCCAGCACCTCGATCGTCATCACGGGGGCCGACGGCGACCCGATCGTTCGTGGAGCACAACTGGGGGCCAGCGTCCTGAGCGCGCCCAAGAGCGCGACCACCGAGCTCACGGGCAGTGACCTGGGCGCGTCTGTCGACGCCAAGACGCTCGCAGAGAAGGCGCACGCGCAGAGTCCGTTCTGGAACGTGACCGCGTGGAACGCGAAGACCTCTGTCACCCCGACCGTCGAGATCGATGAGAAGACGGCCACGGCCGAGCTGCAGAAGGTCGCTCCCAGCCTGTTCGTCGAGCCGACAAACGCGACCCTGCAATTCGACGCGGCGACCGCCACCTACACGGTGACGCCCGCCGTCGACGGAACGGGTGTCGACCTCGATTCGTTCCGCGACGCGCTGCAGAATGCGCTCGTCTCGGGCGAGTCCAGCGTCGAGGTCGCGGCGGAGCCCACGGTGCTTCCGGCATCCGCTTCGACCGAGGCCGTGACCGCAACGGCCACGCAGCTGAACACGATCCTCGACACCGCGGGCTTCTACGTGGGCGAGGAGCGCACCGTTCCCGTCGATCGAGCGGTGGTGGCATCGTGGATCACGCTGTCGACGAACGATGACGGCACCTACAGCTACACGGCAGACAAGGCGGCCATTCAGAAGGTCGTCGACACCCTGCCGGCAGCCGTGAACCGTGATGCGGTCAATGGTACGGAGATCACCGACACCGAGGGCGCCACTCTCGACACCGTCACCGCGGGCGTCGACGGCCGCGCGCTTGGCGACACCAGTGGAGTGGCTGCGGCCTTCGCGACACAGCTGGCCGCGGGCAAGCCCGCGCTCGAACTGCCCGTCACCGTCACTCCCGCGCAGGTCACCAAGACGTCGCGCAACATCGTCGTCAACCTCAGCGAGCAGCGCACGTACCTGTTCGAGAACGGCCAGGTCATCGACAGCTTCCTGATCTCGTCGGGTACTGCCGGGCACGACTCGCACACGGGCAGCTTCCGGATCACGGCGAAGCTGACCTCGCAGAACATGGGCAACCCTGACCTGACGAAGGCGCCCAACTACTACACGCAGAACGTTCCCGACGTCATGTACTACAACGGTGACGAGGCTCTCCACGGCGCCTACTGGCACAACAACTTCGGCAACGTCATGAGTCACGGCTGCATCAACATGCCGCTCGACAAGGCAGCCAACGTCTTCGACTGGGCTCCGATGGGAACCGAAGTCACCGTCACCTACTGACGATTCGCCCGCCCGTTCTCAGAGAGCGGCCCGGGCTGACTGTCATACTTAGGTAATGCTTACCTTCACCCGGCCCGCGACGAGGGTCCTGGGTTTCATCGCCCTCCTCGTCGTGGTGCTTCTCGCGGTGGGGGCGAGCCTCCTTCTCGGCAGCCGTTCGATCGACGTGGCCGCCGTGCTCGATGCGGTGTTCTCGCGCGGCACGAAGGGTGTCGAGCAGATGGTGGTGCTCGATCTGCGCGTTCCCCGCACGGTCATCGGACTCGTGGCGGGCGCGGCTCTCGGACTAGCCGGCGCTCTGATGCAGGGCCTCACGAGAAACCCGCTCGCCGACCCCGGTCTCCTCGGGGTGAACGCGGGAGCCTCGCTCGCGGTCGTCACGGCCATCGCCTTCTTCGGCGTCACCGCTCCGTCGGGCTATATCTGGTTCGCGTTCGGGGGAGCCGCCCTGGCGGCAACACTGGTGTACGCGGTGGCCTCGGGCCGCACGGGCCCATCCCCGCTCAGCCTCACCCTTGCGGGCGCAGCCACGACGGCCGTGCTGACGTCATTCATCACGCTGATCCTGCTGCGCGATCTCGACACCCTCGCGCAGTACCGGTTCTGGTCTGTCGGCTCGCTGGTAGGCAGAGACGTGTCGACGGTCGCCACCCTGGCGCCGTTCCTGGTCGTGGGGGCGGCGACCGCGCTGCTGCTCGGGCGCAGCCTCAACTCGCTTGCGCTCGGAGACGATGTCGCCCGAGGGCTCGGCCAGCGGGTGGGACTCACCCGCATCGTCGCGGGCGTGGCCATCATCTTCCTCTGCGGCTCGGCGACGTCGCTGGCGGGGCCGCTCGTCTTCGTCGGGCTCGTCGTGCCGCACATCGTGCGTCGCTTCGTGGGCGCCGACTATCGCTGGATCCTGCTCTGGTCGATGCCTCTCGGGGCCGCGCTGCTCGTCATCGCCGACACCATCGGACGCCTCATCTCCCCGCCCTCCGAGGTCGAGGCCGGCATCGTTGTCGCGCTCATCGGCGCACCGGTGCTGATCGCCCTCGTCCGCGGAAACAAGGCGGTGACCCGATGAGCGTGCCGAACCACGGCCGGCCGCCGGCCGACGATCTCGCGCTGGTGGCCGCCGCGCGCCGGGCCGGGCGCATCCGGACTGTCGTCATCGCCGCCGTGCTGCTTGCTGCGCTCGCCGCCCTCGCCGTCGTCGCGCTGATGCTCGGCGACCGTGTCGTCGCGCCGGGCGACGTCTTCACCACGCTGCTGGGCGGGGGCAGCGGTGGCGACCGCTTCGTCATCCTCGGCCTGCGGGTGCCACGGCTCCTCCTCGGTCTCATGGTGGGCGCGGCGTTCGGGCTGTCGGGCGCGGTCTTCCAGAGTCTGCTCGGCAACCCGTTGGCGAGCCCCGACATCATCGGCATCTCGCAGGGCGCGAGCGCGGCGGCAGTCGCTGCCATCCTGCTGGCAGGCTGGAGCGGCCTTGCCGTCTCGTTCGCCGCGTTCGGTGGCGCCGTGCTGGTGGCGGGCCTCATCACGGTGCTCGCGGCCCGACACGGAGTGGCCGGCTCTCGGTTCGTGCTCGTCGGCATCGCTCTCGCCTTTCTCGCCCAGGCGGTGATCGGGTACATGCTGACCCGGGCGGATGTGCGCGACGCTCAGTCCGCCCTGGTCTGGTTGGTCGGCAGCCTCGGAACCGTCACCTCGGAGGAGCTGACGAGCACGGCCGTCGGTCTTGTCGTGCTCGTTGTGGCGCTCGCGGCGGTG
The DNA here is from genome assembly GCF_001423605.1 of Agreia sp. Leaf335. Taxonomy (NCBI): domain Bacteria; kingdom Bacillati; phylum Actinomycetota; class Actinomycetes; order Micrococcales; family Microbacteriaceae; genus Agreia; species Agreia sp. Leaf335. The sequence goes on from NZ_LMOQ01000001.1 coordinate 321,414, forward strand.
TCGCCCCGGCTGCGGATGCTGCAGCTCGGCGACGAGGCCGCCGCCGGTCTCGGCGTGCGCGTCACCCCGGCGCGGCTCGTCATCACCCTGATCGCGGTGGGGCTGGCGGCCGTCGCCACGGCTGCTGCAGGGCCCGTCGTGTTCGTCGCCTTCGTGTCTGCGCCCATCGCGCGTCGGCTCCTCGGCGGAACCGGGCCCGCCCTCGTCGTCAGCGCGCTCGTCGGGGCGCTCGTCGTCACGGGCTCCGATCTGATCGCCCAGCACGCCGTCTCGAATCTCCAGGTGCCGGTGGGCATCGTGACGGGGATCGTGGGCGCCCCGGTTCTGCTACTTCTGCTGGCCCGCAGCAACCGATCGAGAGGAACAGCATGACGTCTCATGAATTGCGAGCGGATGGTCTTGCTCTCGGCTACGACGGACGTCGCGTCGTCGAGGGCCTCGACGCCGTCATCCCCGACGGGCGCGTGACCGTGATCGTGGGTCCGAACGCCTGCGGCAAGTCGACGCTGCTGCGCTCGTTCGCGCGGCTGCTGCGCCCGGAGGCGGGCGTCGTGACGCTCGACGGAACGGACGTGCACCGCTACCCCAGCAAGCAGCTCGCGACCGTGCTCGGTCTGCTTCCGCAGCAGCCCATCGCCCCCGATGGCATCACCGTGGCCGACCTGGTGGGTCGCGGACGGTTTCCTCGTCAGGGCCTGTTCCGGCAGTGGACAGCCGAGGATTCGGCGGCCGTCGCCGAGGCGCTGCGATCGACCGACACGGTGGATCTGGCCGACCGGCGCATCGACGAACTGTCGGGAGGTCAGCGGCAGCGGGTGTGGATCGCCATGGCCTTGGCGCAGCAGACCGACATCCTGCTGCTCGACGAGCCCACGACCTTCCTCGACGTGACTCACCAGATCGAGGTGCTCGACCTGCTGCACGAGCTCAACCGCGAGCGAGGGACCACGGTGGTGATGGTGCTGCACGACCTCAATCTGGCTGCCCGCTACGCCGACCACCTCGTCGTGATGTCGGCGGGCACGATCGTGGCGGAAGGCGCACCGGGTGACGTGATCTCCGTCGATACCGTGGGTACCGCTTTCGGCCTCGAGGCCATGATCATCGACGACCCGATCAGCCACTCGCCCATGGTCATTCCGATGGGGCGGTTTCACCAGGGGCTGTGAGTGGCGCGAGGGGGCCAGGTCAGCTTAGGCTTACCTAATATCCCCGAACCCTCGCATCACCATTGGAGATCTCCCCTTGCCCCGAAGAATGAAACTCGCCGCGCTCGCAGCGACGACTCTTACCGCAGCGCTGCTGCTGGCCGGCTGCAGCACCGCCGCCTCCGACTCCTCGACCGACTCCGCGTCGGCCGGAGGCGCGACCATCGAGCACGCGTTCGGTGAGACGACGGTGCCGGCCAACCCGAAGAACGTGGTGACGCTCGGCTGGGGCAGCACCGACGCATCCATCGCCCTCGGCGTGATCCCCAAGGCCATTCCGTTCGACTCCTATGCGGGCGACGAAGACGGCGTGCTGCCCTGGGTGAAAGACGCGATCGAGAAGGATGGCGCCGCCATGCCGACGATCCTCCCCGACTCGCCCGACGAGCCGCCGTACGAGGCGATCGCCGCCGCAGACCCCGACGTCATTCTGGCCGTCTACTCGGGCATCACCGACGAGCAGTACAAGAAGCTCTCGGAGATCGCACCGACCGTCGCGTACCCCGATCAGGCGTGGAGCACGCCGTGGCGCGACGTCGTCACCACCGTCGGCACCGCCCTGGGCAAGAGCGACGAGGCCAAGACGGTTCTCTCTGACATCGACGCGCAGATCGCTCAGAAGGCGTCCGAGCACCCCGAGTTCAAGGGCAAGACCCTCGCCGCCGTGGCCGACAGCTCGGGCACGTTCTACGTCTACAAGAAGAACGATCCCCGCGTGGGCTTCATGTTCGACCTCGGCTTCACGAACGCACCCGCGGTCGACGAGCTGTCGAATGGCGACGGCACGTTCTTCTACACACTCAGCTACGAGCAGCTCGACAAGCTGCAGGCCGATGTCGTGCTGAACTACGCGACCACGCAGCCCGAGGCCGACACGTTCACCAGCTCGCCTCAGACGTCGGTGATCCCGGCCGTCGCTGCCGGGCACGCCGCGCAGCTGGTGGGGGCGCAGAACATCTCCGCCGTCTCGCCGCCTACCGCGCTGTCACTGCCGTGGGGCCTCGACAACCTCGTCGACACCCTGGCCGCCGCCACCAAGTAGGCGTCGGCGCGAACGCAATTCAGGAGGAGAGGCTCACCGTCGCCACAGTGGCGTTGGCGGGTCTCCCCTCCTGAATTCGTTACGGCGTCAGCGTGCGAATGGTCCGCGCAGTGCGGCCCACTGCAGCAGCATGATCGTCTTCGCGTCGATGATGTCGACTCCGATGCGATCGAGCGCCTCGTCGAAGTCGATCTCGAGCAGCTCGATCTCTTCGCCCTCGTCGGCGAGCCCGCCACCGGCATCCGCTCGGGTATCGGGCGAATAGGGCGCGGCGAAGAAGAAAAGCTTCTCGGTGACCGAGCCGGGGCTCATGTACGCCTCGAAGACCGGGCTCACCTCGCCGATCTCGTGGCCTGTCTCTTCGCGCGCCTCGCGCCGGATGGCGGTGAGCGGGTCGTCGTCATCGAGCAGGCCCGCGGCCGCCTCGATGAGATTGCCGTCTGGATGCCCGTTCACGTACGCCGGGTAGCGGAACTGACGGGTCAGCAGCACCGTGCGCTGTTCGACGGAGTAGAGCAGGATCGTCGCTCCGTTGCCGCGATCGTAGGTCTCTCGATGCTGCGTCTCCCACACGCCGTCGGCTCGCTGATACTCGAGCGTGTTGGCGCGGAACACGTGCCAGTTCGACGAGAGCAGGCGCACGTCTGCGACGCGCACGCGGGGATTGCCGCTCAGGTCGCGGCCGGTCTGGTCGAGACCGGTGCGACCCCGGGCGTCAGGAACGTCGACGCCGGGAACTCCCGCGGACTGCTGGGCGGTGGCCGGCGTGCCGGCATCCATCACCATCTGACCGCCGATCAGCGGAAGTTGATGAACTGCAGGGCCACGTCGAGATCGGCGCCCTTGAGTAGCGCCATGGTGGCCTGCAGGTCGTCGCGGCTCTTCGACGAGACGCGCAGCTCATCGCCCTGGATCTGGCTCTTGACGCCCTTGGGGGCCTCGTCGCGGATGAGCTTCGAGATCTTCTTGGCGGCCTCTTGCTCGATGCCGTTCTTCATGGATGCCTCGAGCCGGTACTCCTTGCCGGACGCGTAGGGCTCGCCCACGTCGAGGCTGCGCAGCGAGATGCCGCGCTTGATGAGCTTGGCCTCGAACACCTCGAGGATCGCCTTCACGCGCTCGGCGGAGTTGGCCTTCATCAGAACCTTTTCGCCGCTCCACTCGATGGAAGCGCCGATGTTCTTGAAGTCGTAGCGCTGCTCCACCTCTTTGTGCGCCTGATTGAGGGCGTTGTCCGCCTCCATCTTGTCGACCTTGCTGACTACGTCGAAGCTTGAATCTGCCATGCGCACCAGTTTAGCTTCGCCGTGTCGGCGCCGTGTCAGACCCCATCCGTACACTTGAGGCCGTGCGTCGTTCCCTTCTCCTTGCTCCTGTCCTCGCGGTCGCGTTCGCCCTCGTCGGGTGCACGACGTCGCCCGAGTCCAGCGAATCCGAGACGGCCGAGGCTCCGGCCAAGGCCACGCCAGAGGCGGCCATCGCTCCGGTCGTCGACCCCTGGTCGGGCCTGCCGACCCTGGTCGATGCCGACTGGGCGGCGCGCGCGGCCGCGGCCACGGGCATCCCTGATCGCGCCATGCTGGCCTACGGTGGTGCCGCCGTCTATGTGGCCAACCAGAACCCCGGCTGCAACCTCGGGTGGAACACCCTGGCGGGCATCGGCGAGATGGAGAGCCACCACGGCACCATCGACGGCTCGTCGATCGGCGCCGACGGCCTCGTCACCCCTCCCATTCTCGGAATCGCCCTCGACGGTGCGACCACCAATGCGATTCCCGACAGCGACCAGGGCGCGATCGACGGCGACGCCGAGTGGGATCGCGCGGTCGGCCCGCTGCAGTTCATCCCCGACAGCTGGCGCAACTGGGGTGCAGACGGATCGGGCGACGGAGAGGTCGATCCGCAGAACTTCGACGACGCCGTGCTGGCGACCGCCAACTACCTCTGCCATGCGGGCGGAGACCTCTCGGTGGCCGACAACTGGCGCATGGCCATCGCGGCATACAACGACGCTGCGCCCTATGCGGTGGGCGTCTCGGAGTACGCCATCCGCTATTCGAACGACCTCGCGACGGGCTGATTTCGCCGACGGCGTGAAGGCGGGTAATGTGTACACGCGCCTTCGGTTGTGTGTTTCACGTGGTCGGGTGCGCCCTGGCAAGTTACCCAAGCGGCCAAAGGGATCTGACTGTAAATCAGCCGTCTTAGACTTCGGGGGTTCGAATCCCTCACTTGCCACCAGAAAAGCCCTGCGAATCATACGATTCGCGGGGCTTTCTTCGTTGCTGCTGCGGTTGCCCGTTCCGCTCCGCCCGATGATTGTGCCCGTTTACCTCCAACTGTGCGGCCGCGCACCGACGGAATGGAGGTAAACGGGCACAGTCTCTGCCTGGCGGTAGGTGCCCCCGATTGTTGGCAGACTGGACGCGTGAACTCACTTGTGCCGGCCGCGCCCCGCGCGCAGAAGATCATGTCGTCCGATGGGCTGCAGTTGGCCACCTACGAGTTCGGCGATGCAGACGCGCCGACCGTTCTCGCCGTGCACGGATTCGCCTCGAGTGCGCTCGTCAATTGGCATGCCACGGGGTGGACCCGTGACCTCACCCGCGCGGGCTATCGGGTGATCGCCCTCGACCAGCGAGGGCACGGTGAGAGCGACAAGCCCCACGACCCCTCCGTCTATTCCATGGAACAGCTCGTCTCCGATCTGGTCGTCGTGATGGACACCTATCTCATCGACGAGGCCGTCTACGCCGGATACTCGCTGGGCGCGAGGGTCGGCTGGCAGGCGGCGCTCGATCTCTCCGGGCGCATCACCCGCGCGGTTCTCGGCGGAATCCCCGACGGCCAGCCGCTGACCCGTCTGCGCACCGACGAGGCCAGGGCGTTCATCGAGACCGGCGCTGAGGTCGAGGATCGGATCACCCGCGCCTACGTGACCATGGCCTCCGCCATTCCGGGCAACGATCTCGAGGCGCTGATGAGCCTCGTCGACGGCATGCGCGACGGCATCCAGCCCGACCCGGCGCATCCGCCCCTGCAGCCCGTGCTGTTCGCGACCGGCAGCGACGATTCGATACTCGAGCGCTCGAAGGGCCTGGCCGAGGCTACGCCGAACGGGGTCTTCTACGAGATCCCCGGTCGCAACCACTTCAACGCGCCCACGTCGCGCCACTTCCGCACCGCGGCGATCGAGTTCCTGCGCGCCTGAGCGCCGCCGCCCCTGCTCTACACCACAGGCAACCGCACCAGGTCGTGAGCCGGGATCGTCACCGTGTCGTCGCCGACGGTGACCGTGGCCTCGGCGCGTCCGAAGTTCAGCACCCAGCGGGTTCCGGCGCGCTCGACCACCTCGATGTCGGGGTTCGAACCGTCGAGCAGGGGGCGCACGCCCGCGCGACCCAGCGCATCCAGAAGCAACTCGTACACGGTGGCCGTATCGGGCTGGGTCGCCACGTACCAGGCCGTGCCGGCGGCCCTGCCCGGCGCATCCGACCCGCTCGCCGGACCGCCCGCCGAGCGCCTCGTGATCGCAGGTGACCCCGCCGCGAGCCCGTCGGTGAACGTCGCCAGCACCTCGGCGTCGTCGGCGCGCAGAAGCTCCGTCCAGACAGCGGCCGGGCGCACCTCGTCGCCGAACCGGATGCTCGTGGTCGGCACGCGCGCGGTTCCCGTGGCGCGCAGGTCGGGCCCGGCGAGGGGCGCGAACTCCTCGACCCGCACCCCGAGCGCCGCCTGCAGCGGGCCGAGGTAGCCGCCCTGCTGCACGTGCAGGTTCTCGTCGAGGATGCCGGTCTGGTAGCCGACGATGAGCTGCCCTCCGCGCGCGGGAACCGCGGCCAACGTCTCGAGCGCCTCGCGGGGCACGGCGAAAAGAGCCGGCGCGATGACGAGCGAGTATCCGTCGACAGAAGCGCCCGCCTCGACGAAGTCGACCGTCACGCCGAGCGCCCGCAGCGACCAGTACCACGACATGATCTCGTCGAGATAGACGAGCTGCGCGGGCGAGGCCGGCTGCTCGAGCGCGTTCCACGAATCCCAGTCGAAGACGATCGCGACAGAACTCGGGACCCGCGATCCAACGACGTCGCCCAGGGCCGTCAGCTCGGCGCCGAGAGCCGTCACCTCGCGGAAGATGCGCGTGTCCTCTCCGGCGTGCGGCATCATCGCGGCGTGGAACTTCTCGGCCCCCGCGACGGACTGCCGCCACTGGAAGTACAGGATGCCGTCCGCGCCACGGGCGACGGACTGCATCGAGTAGAGCCGGTTCTCGCCCGGCAGCTTCGGGGCGTTGCGGGTTCGCCAGTTCACCGCGCCCGTCGTCTGCTCCATGAGCATCCACGGCTGGCCGCCGCGCAGCGAGCGCATGAGGTCGCGCGTCATTGCGGCGAACGCGGGGGAGAGCGGATCTGCGGGGTCGGGGTACGAGTCGTCCGAGACGAAGTCGACCTCCTTCGCCCACTTCCAGTAGTCGACCGGTTTGAAGAAGCCCATGAAGTTGGTGGTCACGGGGATGTCGGGGGTGACCTCGCGCAGAACGGCCAGCTCGGCGCGGTAGCACTCGAGCAGCGCGTCCGAAGAGAAGCGGTGCCAGTCGAGCAGCTGTGTGGGATTCGGGAACGTGGGCATGGCGCGTGGCGGCTGCACCTCGCTGAACTCCGCGTAGTGCTGCGACCAGAACGCGGTGCCCCACGCGTGGTTCAGCGCCTCGATGCTGCCGTACTTCGCCTCGAGCCACACCCTGAACGCCGCGGCCGACTCGTCGTCGAACGACTGCGCCACGTGGCATCCGTATTCGTTGTTGATGTGCCAGGCCGCGACGGCCGGATGCGCGCCGTAACGCTCGGCCATGGCCCGCACGAGGCGGGTCGCGTACTCGCGGTACACGCGGGAGCTCGGGCTGTACTGCTGCCGGCTGCCGACGTCGAGGCGCACACCCTCGGCGGTGACCGGCAGGATCTCGGGATGCGCGGCGCTGAGCCACGGCGGGGGAGAGGCGGTCGCAGTCGCGAGGTCGACGCGGACTCCGCCCGCGTGGAGACCGTCGATCACCTGGTCGAGCCAGGCGAAGTCGAACTCCCCGTCGCGCGGCTCGAGCTTGGCCCACGAGAACACGCCGACCGTCGCGATCGTGACGCCGGCCTTCTGCATGAGCCGCACGTCGTCGGCCCAGACCTCCTCCGGCCACTGCTCCGGGTTGTAGTCGCCGCCGAACCATACGGGCGCGTTGTTGCCGATCATCCTTTTACTGCTCCTGTTCCGCTGCCGGTGTTGGCAACGACCCTAGCGGGGGCACCCGCGTCGAAGCTCCGTCATGCGAGCGATCGATCTGGCGCAGACCTCTCAGTCGGTCCCGTCATCGAGTCCGAGTCGATGGGCGAGGTCCGATGCCTCCGCGCGGTCCTTCGCCCCGAGCTTGCGGTAGAGGTTGCGAACGGTCGATTTGAGGGTGTTCACCGTGATGAAGAGCCTCTCGGCCATCTCGTTGTTCGACAGCCCGGATGCGAGGAGCGCCAGTACCTGCCGCTCGCGGCGCGACAGCCGAGGGATCGCGGGCCGCGGGTCGTCGGTGCTGGTGTGCAGGAACTGCAGCACGGCGGAATCGACAGAGAGATGGCTCGCCTCGGCCAGCTCACGGAGGGCGTGAGCGTCGATCGTCGCGAAGAGCATCGACAGCCCTTCGGTGTGAATCAGATCGTGCGCGCGTCGAAAAACCTCGACGGCCTGATCCTGTTTGCCGAGCCGGAGATTGCTCGCCGCATCGACGAGCAGAACCGCCCCTCGAAGGCGAGGATGAAGCTCGTCGTGCGACAGTCGAGAGACGATCGCGTGAGCCTCGCTGAATCTGCCGAGGCGGTACGCGGTCTCCGCGCCGATCGCGGAGGAGACACCCTCGCTCGACGCGTCCGGGCTTGCGAGCGTTCCGCGCCTCGCTCGCAGAGCCCAGCTGGCGAGTGCGACTTGCCTCCTGTGGGCGCCCGGTTCGACGGCCATCGATACGTGGCGTCGCGTCTCACGGGTCATCAGGGTCTCTGTGATGATGATCTCTTCGGGCGAGGTGCTCAGCAGGGCATGCAGCCACAACGATGCGGCCCAGTATTCTCCGGCGATGAACCGATCTGCGTTCTGGAGGTGCCGGCGCGCGCCCTCTGTGTCGAGGGAGTCGAGGGCGATCAGGGTCTGGGCGAGAAGAAGCGGAACCTCGTAGCGGTCGATGGCGACGTCGAATCCGGTCGCACGGTCCAGCCACTGCCGTGCGTCGTGGATGCGCCCCTGCTCGGCGTGCAGCCACGCCAGCGAGGCGGCTGCGCGTCGAGCGACGCGGAGTTGGTCTGTGGCGACGGCGGCGATGCAGGTCTCCTCGTATTCCCCCGCGGCGAGAGGGCTGTCGCCCACGTCGAGGGCTTGGGCCCAGTGGATGCTGAGGTGCGGCAACGACATCCGCAGACCCGCGCGCTCTGTGGACTCTGCGTCGTCGAGAACCCGACGCGCCTCCGTCGCCGCGGCCACGGCATCCGAGACCCTGCCGGCCGACCTGTATTCGGCGACTCTGCTCGTGATGCCGAACAGTCGGTCGCGGAGGGAAAGGTCGGAAGACGGGGTATCCGCGGCGGGGTTGAACCCGCGGCGAAACGCGCGGGGCGCTGCTCGCGATGAGATGTAGCGCAGGTAGTCGACCTCGATGAGCCAGGAGGGGGTCTCGATGAAGCCCTCGGCGGGCAGCGCGGTGAAGGCGTCGAGAAGGGCCTGCGGCTCCGTCAGAGCGAGACGATCCCAGTGGTCTTCGATGATGCGGGCCGCTGCGCGCCAGCCGTGGGCGTCGAGTTCCGCAGAAAAGCGCGCAAGAAACGCGACTGCGGTCTCGGTCAGGGGCAGGGCCCGGTCTATCGTCATCGTCAAATTCCCGGTTCGGTCACGGAGAGTGCGGAAGGCATCACTTGGAGGGACGCACGACCGCGTTACTTATGACGCGGATTTCTCGATGAGGCGGCTTATTCGCGGCTGCGGTCGAAGCCGAGCAACCGGGCGGCCTCAGACGCGCTTCGTCGGTTGTGTACGCCGAGTTTGCGGTAGACGTTGCGGAGGGTCGACTTGAGTGTGTTCGTCGTGACGAACAGACGCTCGGCGATCTGGGTGTTCGGTAGCTCTGTGGTGAGCAACTCGAGCACCTGGCGCTCTCGTTTGCTGAGGGAGGCGATTCTCTGGCGCGATGTCGTGCGCGGATAGACGACCTCGACGACGATGGGCCGCAGTTCTCTCTCGCTCAGGCGAGCGAGTTCGTGGAGGTCGGCGCCATCGATCACGGAGAAGACGAGAAGCAGATCTTCGTGCTCGGCAAGCGCGTGGGCTTGGCGAAAGGCGTCGAGCGCAGACGCGGTGCGGTCGAGGTGAAATCGACTCGCGGCGGTGAGGAGCAACGCCAACGCTCTGAAACGGGGCGCGGTGCCTGCGGTGAGAAGCGGCGCGCTTCGGCGCTGCGACTCGTCGAACAGGCCTTGTCTGTAGGCCATCTCCGATTCGATTAAACCGCCGATGGCGCTGGGCTGGAGAGCTGTCCGCATACCGTCGGGTGAGAGTTCTCGAGGTCGGTTCAGCACCCAGCGGGCGAGTTCGATATAGCGCAGGTTGGCGCCGCTGTTCGCCAGATCCGCGGGGTGCTGGCTCAGCGCGCTGGTCAGGTCGCGCTCGAGCTCTGTGCGGTCCTCTGCTGAGCGGCAGAGAAGTGACCTCATCCACAACGCGGCGGCCCAGTATTCTCCTGGCGGAAATCGCAGAGCCATCGCCAGGTGCGCCCGAGCCTCGTCGAAGTCGAGGGAGTCTGCCGACAGCAACGCGGCGGCGAGGAACAGAGGCGTATCGTGCCCGTGCGCCGGTCGATCGATCGCGTCGGCTCGGTCGAGCCAGTTGCGTGCCTCGTGCGTATGCCCCTGTTCGGCGTACATCCACGCGAGCGAGGCAGCCGCGCGACGTGCCACGTGAGGCTGCTCGACGAGCAGCGCGGTCTCGTAGGTGTCTTCGTAGAGCTCGACGGCGGAGGGGTGGTCGGCGACATCCATCGCCCTCGACCACTGGATGGTGAGGAGCGGAAGAGTCGACTTCAGCGGGGCGAGCTCGCCGCTCTCTGCAGAACGGAGTGCGCGGTGCGCTTCGGTCGCGCGGGCCAACGCCTCGGGCAGGCGGCCCGCGGTGCGCGACGCCACGATGCGTGACGTCGCATCGATCAGCCGCTCCTTCAGACCCGGGGTGCGTCGTCGCGCTGCGCATTCGGAGTCTGCTCCCTCGGCGGCCGGAGTCATCCGTATCTCCTTCGGCGAATGTATGTCGCTAGACAGATTCTTTCCACCACATGTTGTCTAAAGCGCGGTGTTGACGTTTAAGGCTTGTCGATCATAACCGGGGCGCCCGTTCACGTGAATAATCGGGCGAGTTCTGTGGATCAGACTGCTGTGACAGGCTGGAGTCATGACCATCGCTGCGAACAACGATCTGCTCGACATCGCCCGACGAATCGGCCTCGAAGCGGGAGCGCTCGCGGCTCGACGCCGCGCCGAGGGTGTCGAGGTCGCGGCGACGAAGTCCTCCATCGTCGACGTGGTCACCCTCGCCGACCGAGAGGTCGAGAGCTACATTCGCAGCGCGATCGCCGACGTGCGACCCGACGACGGCTTTCTGGGTGAGGAGTCCACCGGCTCGACGGGCGGTTCCGGACTGACGTGGATCGTCGATCCCATCGACGGAACGGTCAACTATCTGTACGGCATTCCTCAATACGCGGTGAGTATCGCCGTCGTCGAGGGCGGCGCCGACCCCCTGCAGTGGAACACCCTCGCCGGCTGCGTCGTGAACCCGGCTACGGGAGAGGTCTTCACGGCCTCGCAAGGAGGTGGCGCCTACCTCGGCGCGCAGCAGCTTCAGGTCAACTCCGACGTCTCGCTCGAGCAGGCGCTTCTGAGCACGGGCTTCTCGTACAGCGCCGAGACGCGCGTGCGCCAGGGTCAGGTGCTGGCCGGCATCATCGGCCGCGTCCGCGACATTCGCCGTGCCGGCTCTGCGGCTCTCGACCTCTGCTGGGTCGCGGCGGGGCGCCTCGACGTCTACGCCGAGCGGGGTCTGAATCCGTGGGATCACGCTGCGGGTGCCCTTGTCGTTCGAGAGGGGGGCGGCAGGGTCAGCGGCTTCGACGGCGACGCCGAGAGCGCCCGGTTCCTGCTGGCGGCCGACGAGTCGCTCGCCGTCGAGCTCGAGCCGATCCTGCGCGAGCTGTACGCATCCGCCGGCCTCATCTGACGGTCGGAGACCGTCATTGTCCGCCGAAAGTTTTTCGTTTTGCGGAAATTTTCAGACTAGACGGTTAGCCTCGACAGTCGCGTCTTTGACTGGCGTGAGACATACAGAACGCACTTTGCTCTAAAACTCGAACTGATATTGGAACTCCTGCACCTTGGCTCGTCACAACCCCCGTCCAGATGACCTCTCGTCTGCGACCGACGGTTCGACCCCCAAGGCCCACGACGCTCCCCAGTCCCGCAGGTCACGGCGCCAGGCGGCATCCAGCGATGCGGTCAGCACCGAAGTTCCCCTCGCGGCGCCCGTGGCCGCTGCCGTGACTCCGGATGCGCGACCGGTCGCTGCCCCCCAGACCCGCAGGGCGGCTCGAGCCGCCGGCGTGGCCGACCCCGTCATCCTCACCGAAGAGCAGGAGCGCGCGGCCGAACGCGCCGCGTTCGAGAACACTGTTCGTCCCCGCGGGCGTCGCGCTGCCGCGTCGACCGACGAGCTCGCCTCCGCTGTCGCGTTCGCAACGACCGAGCCGCAACTGGTCGCGGTCGGCGTAGCCGAGTCGGTCACGCCGGTGTCTGCCGTCGATGTCACCCTCGACGGCTCCGGAGTCTCGGCAGACTCGCCTGTCGACGTGAGCGTTCCCGTCGTCGACTCTTCGGCTGAGGCCTCCGTCGACATCGCCGCCGCCGACGTGCTCGGCGAAGTGGCACCCGCGCCCTCGACTCGCGTGCCGGGCCGCCGCGCCGTCTCCGGCCGGTCCGACGACGAGAACACTCCTCCCCGGGTGAAGGTCGGTCGCCGCGCGGCCAGCGCGCCCGCCGAGCGCTCCCGCGTGAGTTCGCCGAAATCGGCGGCCGACGCATCCGGCAACGGCTCTGGCGAGGCGGCCATCCCGCAGCAGCGACGCCGGCGCCCGTCGACCAAGACGATCGCCAAGAAGAGCTTTGGCATGTTCGCGTTCCTGATCGCCGGCGGAATCGCCGTGGCCACGTCGCTTCCCGCCGAGGCGTACTTCGCCGCGACGCCGAACGCATCGATCTCGCAGAGCGTGCAGGTGCAGGCCGAGCAGAACACGACCCGAGACACGACGAAGCAGCAGGCCAGAACCGCGACAGAGGCCGCCGCGGCGCAGGTCAACCGCGACTCCTACACGGTCACGAGCGTGCCCAAGGTGTCGATGACCGGTTTCAGCACGGCCGACACCTTCTCGAACGACACGAGCGGCAGCATCCAGTGGCCGTTCCCGACAGGCGTGCCGATCAGCGATGGCTTCGGCTACCGCTCATCACCCGGTGGTATCGGAAGCACGAACCACCAGGGCATCGACTTCAACCCCGGAATGGGCGCCCCTATTCAGGTGATCGCCGACGGCACCGTGCGGCTCTCGCAGAAGAGCGATGCGGGCGGCTACGGCTGCTACGTGATCGTCGACCACAACGTCAACGGCATGAAGTTCGCGAGCCTCTACGGCCACATGCAGTGCAACTCGGTCGCGATGAGCAAGGGCGAAGACGTGAAGGTCGGCCAGCAGGTCGGCAACGTGGGCAGCACTGGAACCTCGACGGGTGCGCACCTGCACTTCGAGATCCACGATGCGAGCGACAAGCCCATCGACCCCATGCCCTGGCTGAACCAGTACGCCAACTAGCCGCCGGATACGCCGACTCGGCGGAAAAACACCGATAGCCGAGGCGGAGAGTGCATCTTCGCCGCATGGATCGGTGCCCTCGAACTCACTCGTCGCGAAAGCACCCAAGAGCGGATTCTTGGGTGCTTTTTCGACGTGTCGATGCTGGACCGCGGTGCCCCCGAGGGCTAGTTCGCGAGCCAGACCGTTGTGTCGATCGGCAGCACGCCCTCGGTGACAGCCTCGGAGGCGAGCAGTACATCGCCGGCCGCGACCGGCAGCTCGACCGGCACCGAACCGATGTTCGCGATCACGGTGACCGCTCCGTTCGAGAATGCGATCACGTCGTCGCCGTAACCGGGTAGCCACTCGATCAGGCCCGTGCCCAGTTCGTGCTGTGCGCGCAGCGACAGCGCGAGCTTGTAGAGCTCGAGGGTCGATCCGGGCACGCCCGTCTGGCTGTCGCGGGAGTAGGAATCCCAATCGCTCGGCTGTGGCAGCCAGCTCGCGGCCGTCGGGCCGAAGCCGTAGCTCGGCCGGCCGGCCTCCCAGGGAATCGGCACGCGGCATCCATCGCGCCCGTAACGCTCACCCTTGGTGCGGAACCAGGTGGGGTCTTGTCGCGCGTCGTCGGGCAGATGGATGGCCTCCGGCAGGCCGAGCTCCTCGCCCTGGTAGACGTAGGAGCTGCCGGGGAGGGCGAGCATCAGGGCCGTGGCGGCGCGGGCGCGACGCAGACCGAGTGCGGTGTCGGGCAGTCCCGGGGTCTTCGGCCCGATGCCGTCACCCTGCAGGTTGTCTGCTCCGAGAGCCAGGCGGCTGGCGTGGCGCACCACGTCGTGATTGGAGAGCACCCAGGTGGAGGGGGCGCCGACGGTTCCGAAGGCGTGGATCGACGTGTCGATCACCGCGCGCAGCTGCGGGGCGTTCCACGATGCCTCGAGGTAGGTGAAGTTGAAGGCCTGCTGCATCTCGTCGGGGCGCACCCATCGGGCGAGCTTGGTGAGCGGCTCGACCCAGGCCTCGGCGCAGAGGACGCGATCGCCCTCGTACTCGTCGAGCACCTCGTGCCAGGCGCGGTAGATCTCGTGCACGCCGTCCTGTGCCCAATAGGGCGGTGTGGGCGGGTCGTCCGAGTCGATCCCGGGCTCGAGTGGCGAGGCTCCGCCGCCCATGCTGCCCGCGTCTGCGGGAGGCGTGTAGTCGGGAAGCCCGGCCTCTTTGATCAGGCCGTGCGCGACATCCACGCGGAAGCCGTCGACGCCGCGGTCGAGCCAGAAGCGCAGAACGCCGATCATCTGCTCGCGCACCCACGGGTTCTGCCAGTTCAGGTCGGGCTGGCTCACGTCGAAGATGTGCAGGTACCACTGGCCGGGCGTGCCGTCGGGGTTGGTCGTGCGCTCCCACATGGGGCCGCCGAACACCGACTGCCAGTTGTTGGGCGCGATCTCGCCGTTCTCGCCGAGGCCGTCGCGGAACATGTAGCGGTCGCGCTCCGGGCTGCCTTCCGGAGCGGCGAGGGCGGCCTTGAACCACTCGTGCTCCCACGAGGTGTGGTTGGGAACGAGGTCGACGATGACCTTGAGTCCGAGTTCGTGTGCGCGAGCGAGCATGGCGTCGAAGTCGGAGAGGGTGCCGAAGAGCGGATCGACGTCGACGTAGTTCGCCACGTCGTAGCCGGCGTCGTGCTGGGGGGAGGTGTAGAACGGCGAGAGCCAGATCGCGTCGACCCCGAGGTCTGCGAGCGAGTCGAGGCGGCTCGTGATGCCGGGCAGGTCGCCGATGCCGTCGCCGTCACTGTCGGCGAATGAGCGCGGGTAGATCTGATAGATCACGGCGGAGCGCCACCACTCGGTGCCGCTGCCGATCGCGACCAGCGAGCTGTGCGAGGCGGATTCAGGCGCGCCGGAGGCGTCGGTGAGTTCGACTGTCATGCGCAACACTCTAGTCTCGAATCGTTTCGATCCCAGACGGCGGTTCAGGCTGGGCCGTTTGTGATGCTATTCTCTACAGGTGCCAAATCGCACGGCTTATCAGTCGTGCGCAGGTTACGCCCCCTTAGCTCATTGGTAGAGCACTTCCTTGGTAAGGAAGAGGTAGTGGGTCCGATTCCCACAGGGGGCTCCGTCCTCCACAGGCGGCAGCGCGAGCTGCTTGCCGAACGGACGGCGCCCGGCGGGGTAGCTCAGGTGGTTAGAGCACACGGCTCATAATCGTGGTGTCGCGGGTTCGAGTCCCGCTCCCGCTACGAAAGCCCCGAGATCTCGCCATCTCGGGGCTTTTTCGTGCCTGTGGCGTGCAGTGCTCGCGGCCGTGCAGCGGTTACCCTCAGAGAGTGGACACCTCGACAGCGCACCCGGAGCGCGAGCGGATTCTGAACGTGCCGAACACGATCACGTTCGCCCGTCTCATCCTGTTCATGCCGCTGTTCGTGCTTCTCGTGCTGCTGTGGCACGAGAACTTCTGGGCGTTCATCGTTCTCGTCGCGCTGGGCGCCACGGACTGGATCGACGGATTCGCAGCACGCAAGCTCGGCCAGGTGACGCACTTCGGCGCCGTACTCGACCCCGTGGCCGACCGCGCCAGCCAGGTGGTGGTCTGCCTCACCCTGGTCATCAGCGGAATTCTGCCCCTCTGGATCCTCATCGCCATCGCGGTGACCGACCTGGTTCTCGGCCTGATCATCGTTGCGTACAAGCGCCAGGGTTCGATGACGATCACGTACATCTCGAAGATCCGCACCACGTTCCTGATGCTCGGCCTTCCGTTGCTGCTGCTCGGCCATGCCGACTTCCCCGGCCACGAGGTGCTCGCCGTCGTCGCCTTCTACGGCGTGGTCGTCGGATGCCTGCTGCACGTCTTCGTCGGCGCCCAGTACGCGCTGATCGTCATCCGAGAGGGCCGCGCTGGCGCCGCTGGTGCCGCTGGCGGCGCTGGCGGCGGACATCCGCGCCCGTCCGGCGCATCCGCTCCCGGTCGTCCAGACGCGGATGCACCGAACCGGCGCGGATAGCGACAGCGCGAGTGCCCGTACTTCCCGTCGAGAGCCTGAGCGATCCGAGGCTCAGCGACTACGCCCACCTCACCGACGTCGCCCTCAAGAAGGCGCGAGGAACCGAGCGCGGCCTCTATCTCGCTGAGTCGTTGCTTGTGTTCGAGCGAGCACTGCGCGCCGGCCACGTGCCCCGCTCGGTCCTGGCGCTCGGAACCTCGACCGACGAGGCCCAGGCCGCGCTCGCCGACTACGGATTCTCTGACGTGCCGATCTTCACCGGCCCGGGCGAGCTACTCGCCGAGCTCACCGGCTACATCCTGCACCGCGGACTCATCGCCTCGATGAATCGCCCGGCGCTCGCGAACCCGGCGGAGCTCATCCGGAACGCCCGTCGTGTCGTCGTTCTCGAGAATGTGGTCGACCCCACGAATGTGGGCGCGATCTTCCGCTCGGCGGGCGCGATCGGGGCCGATGCGGTTCTCGTCACGCCGCGGTGCTCCGACCCCTTCTACCGCCGCGCGATCCGGGTGAGCATGGGCACGGTGCTGCAGGTGCCCTGGACGCGCGTCGGCGCGTGGCCGGAGACGCGCGAACTGCTCGTCGGCGCAGGTTTCCACGTCGCCGCGCTGGCTCTGACCCCGGATGCCGTCAGCCTGCGAGAATTCCAGGCTCGCCTTCCCGAGAAGCTCGCCCTGGTGCTGGGCGCGGAGGGCGAGGGCCTGACGCCCGAGGCGATCGCGGCATCCGACACCGTGGTGCAGATTCCGATGAAGCACGGAATCGACTCGCTGAACGTGGCAGCGGCCAGCGCCGTCGCGATGTGGGCGGTCTCGGGCTGACCTCGCGCGACAGCGCTGGTCGAGTAGCGAAGAACGAGCGTATCGAGACCACGCCGGCGCCCACTCGATCAACGCAGGCGAGCTACTCCGAGAGGGTGACGACTCCGAGCCCCGAGTCGGCCTTCTTCACGGCGTCCCACGCGCTCGACTGCGTGCACGCCACCCCGACCGACACGAAGACCCCCGCGTCGCCGAACGCGCGCACGGCCAGGTAGTTGCCGTTCGATGCGCCCCAGAGCAGGTCGACGAACTCGACCTTGGCCGACGAGAAGCCGCCGGTGAACGTGTGCTTGGCGAAGGCGTCGTCGGCGATCGGCTCCGTGCGCAGCGCCGAGGCCACCTCACGCGAGGTCGCCTCGTCGTCGCCGGCGGCGACATCGACGGAGTCGAGAGACGACTGCCAGATGCGCAGCTTGCATCCGGTCGATTCGCTGACATAGCTCATCGTGTCGGCATCGCTCGGGGCATCCGCATCGACGACCCAGTCGGTGCCCTCCGGCGGGCGGAAGGTGAGGGCGGCGAGGCTGCCGGCGGGCAGCGTGTATGTCGAGCCGAAGGTGAGGTCGCTGTAGTCGACGTCGCCGGGTGACGTGCCGGATGGCGACGGCTCGGGAGACGGGCGGGCCGCATCGCCGCCCCGCACGACCCCGGTCGCCAGCGCGAAGACCATCACGGCAGCCGCTATCGACACGAGCAGCCCGAGAGCGCCGCCGATTCCGAGCACGAGGAACAGCGCGCGGTTCGAGCGTGACTGCGGTTTCGGGGCTGGGGGAGTGCTCATCGGTGATCAGTCTAGGCAGCCGCAGAGCACACCCGGCCGGGGCGTTCGTACAATAGACGGGTGCCAGTGAACCCCGAACTCGTCGGACGCGTCTTCGCCCCGACCTCTCCCTATCTCGTCGGCCGAGAGAAGGTGCGCGAATTCTCCGCCGCCGTCTTCGCGACGAGCCCGCTCAACACCGACGTCGAGGCCGCCCGAGCGGCCGGCTACGCCGACGTCGTCGCCCCGCCCACGTTCGCGGTGGTGGTGCAGGAGCACACGTTGAAGCAGCTGCTGAGCGAGCCGGATGCCGGCATCGACTTCTCGCGGGTAGTCCACGGCGATCAGCGCTTCTCGTTCAGTCGCCCGATCGTGGCCGGCGACGAGCTCACCGCGACCCTGAGCGTCGCCAGCATCAAGTCGCTGGGCGGCCACTCGATGGTCACCGCAGAGTCGAGAATCGTCGACGCGACGGGCGCGCACGTCGTGACCGCAACATCCACCCTCGTCGTCAGGGGAGACGAATGACCGCCGGAATCACCCTCACGCCCGACGAGCTGACCGCGGGCGACGTGGTCGCGGGCGGACACTTCGCCCTGAGCCGCGATTCGCTCGTGCGCTACGCCGGAGCCAGTGGCGACTTCAACGCCATCCACTATCGCGACGACGTCGCGGCATCCGTGGGCCTGCCCGGCGTTCTCGCGCACGGCATGCTGACGATGGGCCTCGCCGTGCAGCCGGTCGTCGACTGGATCGGCGACCCCGGGCGTGTGCTCGACTACCAGGTGCGCTTCACCCGCCCGGTGCTCGTCGACCCCGTCGAGGGAGCTGAACTGATCGTCAGCGCGAAGGTCGGCAAGATCGACGCCGACGCAGGAACCGCGCGCATCGACCTGACGGTCACCTACAATGGCGACACGGTTCTCGGCAAGGCGCAGGCCGTCGTCTCTCTGGCGCCCTCCGCATCCGTATGAGCGGGCGGCACGGGCGGCCGGAACCGCACGCCGAGGGGCAGTCGAACGGCTCGGTCGAGGCCGCGGATGTTCCGCTCGGCCCCCTGACGACGCTGAAGGTCGGCGGCCCCGCGGCCCGCATCATCGAGCCGCAGGGTGAGCCCGAGTTGTTGCAGAGCGTGCTCGGGGTGTGGGATTCGGGTGACGACTGGTTCGTGCTCGGCGGTGGCTCCAACGTCGTCATCTCAGACGAAGGCTTCGATGGCACGGTCGTGCGCGTCGCGACCAGAGGAGTGGCGCGCATCGTCGCGCCGAGCGGCACCGTTCGGCTGCGCGTGCAGGCCGGCGAACCGTGGGAAGACCTCGTCGCCTACACGGTGGAACAGGGCTGGTCGGGGCTCGAGGCGCTCTCGGGCATCCCCGGATCGACCGGCGCATCGCCCATTCAGAACATCGGCGCCTACGGGCAGGAGGCCGGCGACTCGATCGTCTCGGTGGACTTCCTCGACTACGGCACCGGCCGCGTCGAGCGCATCGCCCGCGATGATCTCGAGCTCGGGTACCGCACCAGCGTGTTCAAGAAGGGTCGGCGCGGAGTCGTGCTCTCGGTCACGTTCTCGCTGACCGACTCCGACGACTCCGCAGAGCCGCTCGGACCGCTCGCTCTCGGCAACCCGATCGCATACCCGCAGCTGGCCGCCGCACTCGGCGTCGCCGTGGGTGACCGGGTAGCCCTCGGCGCCGTGCGCTCGGCCGTTCTGTCGCTGCGGTCGTCGAAGGGCATGGTTCTCGACGCCGCGGATCCCGATTCCGTGAGTGCCGGCTCGTTCTTCACGAACCCAATCGTCTCTGAGAACTTCGCCCGTGGGCTGCCGTCGGATGCGCCCCGCTGGCTCGTCGAGGCCGAGCCGGCCCCGGTCGTGGTGCCATTGCCCGACCCCGCATCCGGTCTCGTGGTCGATCTGTCGGGTCCGCTCGGCGGAGCCGCATCCGCGTCCGCCTCGACGGAACCGCAGGTCAAGCTGAGCGCCGCGTGGTTGATCGAACGCGCGGGCATCGGCAAGGGCTTCTCGCTGCCAGGATCCCGCGCGGCGATCTCCTCGAAGCACACGCTCGCGATCGTGAACACCGGCGGCGCCGCAGCCGCCGATATCGCGGAGCTGTCGCGATACATTCAGAATCGCGTGTCGGCGGAGTTCGGCGTCGTGCTGCAGCCGGAGCCCGTCTTCATCTAGCGCACTGTCTTCGTATAGCCCACAGTGACGTTATTGCGCCGGATCATGCGCTAGCCTCGGCGGGTGGTTCGAATTAGTCATGGGGTGCGCCCCCTGGTGGTGGCGGTGCTCCTGGGTGGTGTCCTCGGTGTGTCGGGCTGTACCCCGTCAGATGCGCCGGATGCTGCGGCGTCGAGCCAGGCGGCGGCTTCGAGGCTGTCGACGGAGCAGGCGCAGCGGCTCGCGATCTTTCGCTTCAACAACTTCGACAGCGGTGTGCGTGCGGTGACGTTCAGTATCGAGGGGCAGCAGCCGGTCACGTTCTCGGGCTGGGTCGACTATGCGGCGGCGGCGGGCTACGGCTTCGCGTCGACCACGGTGAATGGCGCGGCCGACACCGGCCTGCTGCGCTTCACGCCGCAGACGCTCGGCTATCAGCCGTCGACGCTCGATGAGGCGCCACTGCCCGTACCCGCCGACGGCTGGACGGACAGCCCCCTCGACCCGTCGGCGACGAGCCTCTCGAACGTCGTCTCGGTGCTGCTGAGTCTCGGCAACGACAGGCCCGACAACCCCCAGCTTCTGCAGCAGACGGATGCCCTCTGGTTGCGTTCCGACGACGTCGACGGCGTGCCGGTCGACGTCTTAGCCGGCCCCACGTCGGATGCTCCGGCTACGGCGCCGCCGAGCGATGCGGCGTCGACGATCCGCTATTGGATCGACGAGACCGGCCACCTCCTGAAGGCGGAGATCCCGGTTGCCGGAGAGGCCGATGCCTGGACGAGCGTGGAGTTCTCCGACGCCGATGCGGGCGTCAGCCTGGCTGTTCCCACACCGTGAATGGAGCCTCGCGTCGGGCGGTGAGCGATGTCAATGGTGAGCACTGCCCATGCCCTCGGCTCGGCCCGTTTACGGCTGACTGCTAGGGTTTTCACACCAAGCACCCCCCAAAAAGGAGTACCTCCCAATGCGAATTTCGCGCACCAAGACCACCTCGCTGATCGGCGCGCTCGCCATCACCGGACTTCTGCTGACCGGCTGCGCCGGCGGACAGAGCAAGGCCGACGCCTGCAAGGTTCTCGAGACGGGTCTCACCGACCTGCAGAGCGAGCTGACCAGCAGCCTCTCCGACGCCGCGACCGACCCCGAGGGTGCGGCGAAGGCCCTTCAGACGGTCTCCGACAAGTTCTCCGACAACGTGTCGAAGGTCTCGAACGACGAGGTCAAAGACGTTGCCGATGATGCAGACGAGGCTCTGAGCTCGCTCGTCAGCGAGTTCAAGACGTTCTCGGTCGACCCTGCATCCGCCGACACCGAGGCTCTGACCGAGGCCTCGACCGACGTTCAGGACACCTTCATGGCCCTCTCGAAGGTCTGCAACTAGCACGATCGACGAAGCGGGCCCGGGGTGCAGCACCCCGGGCCCGCTTCTCTTTTTAAGACACCGGATGCCCGCCGTTGGGCTCACACAGCGACTCGCGACGTAACGTGAGACATCGTCACGTTGCAACCGCTCTCAGAAATGTCTAACTTGAGCTAATAGGCAGAGGCCGACAGGGATGTGGGGATCTGGTCCGGGGGGACCGGTCGGCCTCTGCCACGCTTTCCTCGATACGAGGGGCTGCGAAAGTTTAGACGACGACCGCGTTCAGCACCTCGTCGAGCAGCAGCGATGCGTCTTCGTCGCTGACCCGGCGCGCGAGTGCCAGCTCTGAGATGAGCACCTGTCGAGCCTTGAGCAGCAGTCGCTTCTCGCCGGCCGAAACGCCCTGAGCCTGCTCGCGACGCCACAGGTCGCGAACGACCTCGGCGACACGGTGCACGCTGCCCGAGGCCATCTTCTCCTGGTTCGCCTTGTAGCGACGCGACCAGTTGCCGGGCTCCTCGACGAAGTCGTTCTGCAGAACGGCGAAGACCTCGTCGACACCGGCGGCGTCGATCACGTCACGCACTCCGACGAGTTCGACGTTGTCGATCGGAAGCTTGATGATGAGATCGCTCGTGTGCACCCGCAGCGTCATGTAGCGCTTGTCTTCGCCCTTGACCTTCTTGGTCTCGAGTTCCGTGATGGTGACCGCTCCGTGGTGCGGGTAGACGAGGGTCTCTCCAATATCGAATTTCACGGCTGGGCTTCTCTTTTCTATGTGACGTGGTGTGTGGAGGTGAGATCTGAGGTGAGCGCTGACCGGAGGTCAGACTCGAGGAGTCAGGTGAGCCACGAGGGCAGCAGGTCGATGAGTTGGTCGACCAGCTCGTCTTCGCTGATGTAGTGGTGATCGGCTACCCAGGCGCTGAGCAGGCTCACGGTGCCGCCAGCGACGTAGGTCGCGGCAAGACGGGCCCGGATGGCGGAGGCCCCGGAGGTGGGCGCGTCGAACGACGCCAGCACCTGCTCGGCGTAGGCCGCGATCACCTCGTCGAACGCTCGTCGAGAGAGCGGGAGGCCGAGAGCGTGAGAGTAGAGCGACTCGCGTTGAGCGAAGTGCTGCACGAGACGGGTGTAGCTCTCGCGAAGGCTGGCCGCGGAGTCGGGCTCATCCGGGTTCGGCGCGGCGACGCTGGCGAGCTCCTGCCGAAGCAGAGCGACCGCGAGGTCGTCGAGGCTGGAGAAGTGCGCGTAGAACGAGCTGCGGCTGATCTTCGCCTCGCGCACGATGTCGCTGACGGAGATGTCGCCGGAATCGGCGGAGTGGAGCCGTGCGACCGCGGCCAGGATTCCCTGCCGGGTGCGTGCCGCTCTGGGGTCGGCCGGAGCCTCGGAGGAAGATCGAAAACTGTCGGGCATTACAGCACTCCGAACAGTTGACATCAGGGCAGTCTATCACGATTTCTCGGACACCTGTCCGAGAAGAATGAGAGATACTTAGTCCGCCTAGCAACCTCACCGTAGAATCAATGCATGGAATCGGCGGAGGTGCGAGCTTCGGGCTATTGGTATGGCGACGATACCGAGCTGAAGACCGGTGTCGATGCGCTCAATGCACTCCGCCGCTACCGTGTGGCGGAGATGGCGATGCGCCGTCGAACCCGTGCAGCGCTGCGTCTGAATGAGACCGACATCACGGCACTGCGCTTCGTGGTGAATGCCGAGCGCGATTCGCGGGCGGTGAGCCCGAAAGACCTGGCCGGCCACCTCGGCATCTCCTCGGCATCCACGACCGTGCTCGTCGACCGATTGGTCGCGAGCGGGCATCTGAGCCGCACCAAGCATCCGAGCGACGGACGCGCCGTGGTGCTGGTCGCAACGCCCATGACCCATTCCGACATGGGCGAGGTGTTCGGCGACATGCATCACCGCATGATGGCCGTCGCGCGGGGCCTCGACCCGGCCGAGGCCACGGTCATTACCGCCTTTCTCGAGCGAATGAGCGATGCGGTGTCGCAGTCGGATAAATAGCTAGATAAACTAAATAGGTGGGAAAACTCATCTACGGCCCGACCGGCCTCGAAATCGACATCGACGATCGTGTGCTCGCGCACATGCGCGTCGTGGTCAACGCCAAATTCCGACGGGGAGAATCCTTCCTCTTCAACTGGGAGCACAACTCCGACGAAGGCAACGGGCGCAGCTCGATCTGGATGCATCCGACGATTCCCCTGCACATCCGTTTCTACGGCAACCGCCAGCCACCCGTGAACCGCGCGTGGATCGAGGCGCTCATGGTGACGGCGAACAGTGCCAACGGAATGGTCCTGATCGCTGAGCCCGGCGGAACGAGTCCGCAGACCTAGTCCGCGTCATTCCTCGCGGTCGTTCGCGGCCGCCAGGGCATCCATCACCTGAGTGGCCACGACCCGACCCGCTCGATTCGCGCCGATCGTGCTTGCCTGCGGCCCGAACCCCGCCAGAAACACGTGCGGATCGCGCAACGACCTGCCCTTCTCGACGGCTACTCCGCCTCCCGTCTCGCGCAGATGGAGCGGTGCGAGGTGGGCGAGTTCAGCCCGAAATCCCGTCGCCCAGATGATCGCATCGGCGTGCTGAAACGAGCCGTCGGCCCAGCGCACCCCGTCTGTCTCGATCGACGCGAACATCGGCCGGTCCACGAGAACGCCGCGCTCGCGGCCGGCGACGTTGCGAGCGCTCGCGGGCAGCCCGGTGCCGCTCGACACGCTCGGAATCGGCAATCCCGCGCGGGCCGCCGCATCGGCGCGCTCGACGGCGGCGACCTTGGAATGCTCGTCCATGATGAACTCCACGGGCCTGCGTGTGACCCAGGTGGTCGAGGCGGCGACGCCCTCGAGCTCGAGCAGGAACCCCACGGCGGAGGTTCCCCCACCGACCACCACGACATCGAGGCCCGCGAGGTCGCTCGCCGCCCTGTATTCGGGCGTCGAGAGCTGGATGCCCGCGAAGGCGCCGGCCCCCGAATACGACGGGAGGAACGGTCGCGCCCAGGTTCCGCTGGCGTTCACGATGACCTCGGCGCGAACGGGGCCGAGATCGGTCTGCACCTCGTAGCGCCCATCGGGCATCTTCGACACGCCGGTGACCTCGACGGGGCGCACGACTCCGAGGGCGAAGTGCTCTTCGTAGCGCCCGTAGTAGTCGCTCACCACGTCGCGCGCCGGCAGCGATTGATCTGCGGTCGAGAAGCTGATTCCGAGTTCGGACATGCCCGGAAGATCGTCGACCTTGTGCGCGGTGTCGAGGCGCAGCGATTCCCAGCGGAACTGCCAGGCGCCTCCGGCGTGCGGTCCGCGGTCGAGGACGACGAAGTCCTGGGCGGCGACGAGCCCGAGGCGGCGCAGGTGGAAGGCGACGGAGAGCCCTGCCTGGCCGGCGCCGATGATGACGACGCGGGTGTCTCGGAGGAGTGCTGTGCTCACGTGCGCCTCAACCGCTCGAGCGAGCGATTTATTGCCGACCGCCGCGCCCCAACTCAGGAAAACCGCGCCGAATACGCGGTTTTCGTACGCGGCACCGTCGATTCTCCTGAAAACGGGCGTTCCGCTGTCGGAGGCACGGGGCTAGCTTGGACGCATGTGTGGACGATTTGTGGTGGCCAGGGCCTCGGCAGACCTGCTCTCGGGCCTGATGCACGACCTGCCCGACCTCGAAGACAACTACAACGTGGCCCCAACCGATGATGTGGCGGTCGTTCGGCAGCGCAAGGAGCATCCCCGAGAGCTCGACGCGGTGCGCTGGGGCTTCGTGCCCGGCTGGTACCCCGACCTCACGAAGCGGCCCCAGCCGATCAACGCGCGCATCGAGACGGTCGCGACCTCGGGCATGTACCGGCGTGCGTTCCAGACGCAGCGCTGCATCGTTCCGGCGGCGGGCTATTACGAGTGGACGATCCTGCCCGACGGCTCGAAGCAGCCGCACTTCATCCATGCGCCCGGGCAGGCGCTCGCGATGGCCGGTATCGTCTCGGCCTGGCGCGACAAGTCGAAGCCCGACGACGACCCCGATCGGTGGGTGATCTCGATGGCCATCATCACCCGAGACGCGCACGTCGCGCCGGGCGAGGTGCACGACCGCATGCCGGCGTTTCTCACCCCGAACGGCTACGACGACTGGCTGGGCGCCGACCTCGATTCCGACGCGCTTCTGCACCTGCTCGACGCAGAATCGGTCGAGGTGGCGCACGAGCTCGAGCACTACGAGGTGTCGAAGCAGGTCAACAGCGTGCGCAACAACGGCCCCGAGTTGATCGAGCCGCTGGCCTGAGTGCGACCGACGATCGCCCTCAGGTCAGCGGCCCGGCCGAGAGATGTGTCTGATCGGTGTCAGGGCACGAGACGGAATTCCTCGATCATCGAGCCCGGAACGGCGTAGCCGTCGAGGTCTCGGATCTGCGCAATGTGCGCGGCCACGTCGTCCGCGCTCGCGACCGGTTCGTCGGCCTTGACGTGCCATCCTGGAGCGACGCCCATGAATACACGGGCGTAGCGTCCGCGGGCGATCGAATACAACTCGTGGGAGTGTGTGTTCTGCTCGCTTGCGAGATAGACGACCATCGCCGAAATCATCTCCGGCTCGCCGTGAGCTGCAGAAGTGGGCATGCCGACGAACTGTTCCGGATTCATGTCGGCGGCCATCCTGCTTTCGGCCGCGGGCAGAATGGTGTTCGCGAGGATGCCGTAGGGCGCGCCCTCGAGGCTGACGACGTTCGCGAGGCCGTAGATGGCTCCCTTGGCGGCGGCATAGTTCGCCTGATGGATCGACCCGAAGAGGCCTGCCGCCGATGACGTGAAAACAATTCGGCCGTAGCCGTTGCGGCGCATGATGTCGAAGGCGGGTTGCGTCACGTTGAATGCTCCCTTGACGTGCACCGCCAGGAGAGATTCCACCGATTCGGGCGACGTATCGCTGAATGGGGCGTTCTTGATGTTGCCCGCGTTGTTGACGAGGATGTCGACGGTTCCGAAAGCGTCGAGCGCCGTCTGCACGATGGCTTTGCCTCCCTCGACGGTGGCGACGGAATCATAATTCGAGACGGCTTCTCCGCCCGCTGCACGGATCTCGCCGACAACCTGGTCGGCCATGGCTGTGCCGCCGTTGGTGCCGGTGATGTCACCGCCCAGGTCGTTAACGACCACCTTTGCCCCTCGTGCTGCCAGCTCGAGGGCGTGCGCCCGCCCGAGCCCGCCTCCCGCTCCGGTGACAATGGCGACGCGGCCGTCAAAAGATACTTCAGGCATTTTCACTCCTTCGAGAAAACGAGGCACATCCACCTCATGGCACAGTCTGCCACCATGACGCTGTGTGCCGAATGACAATACTCATAAGCTAGGGACATGGAGAGCGCTGCAGGCAGGGGAAGCGCCGACCGCGGCACCTCACTCGTCGAGCGGCGTCGGGCGGTCACCTATCGAGATATCGCCGATGCGGCCCTCGGGTTGTTCGAAAGACAGGGCTACGACGAGACAACGGTGGCGCAGATTGCGGCGGCGGCCGGCGTCTCGATGAGGACGTTCTACCGCTATTGCGCCAGCAAAGATGAGACGTTGACGTGGGAACTTGCGAATGGCCCGGGCCAGCTCGTCAGCAACATTCGCAAGAGAAGCGAGTTGTCACTCCACGACGCGGTTGTAGCTGGATTTGTCGAATCCGCCGGAATCGACGAGCACAGACGACTCCTCCGCGTGATTCTCGAGGCCCCGGCTCTGCGATCCGCCTGGCTTGCGGCCGGGCGAGAAGCCCAAGATGATCTCGTGACTCTAGTGGCCGAACGGATGCCGCACTCGACACCTCTACGGGCGCACGCCCTTGCGGCTGCGATCACGGCCATTCTGACCTCGGTCATCGAGCGATGGGCCGAAAGCGACGAGGATCTCGGGACGCTTACCAACGACGCCCTCGGAGTGCTGGCGGTCTAGCTCAGAACTCTTACGCGCAGAAGTCGTCGATGGTGCGCTCGAGCACCTTCGCGACCGTCTCGACCGATGCCAGGTCGACCCATTCGCTGGCCGCGTGTGCTCCGCCCCCGGTCACTCCGAAGAGCACCGCGGGGATGCCGGCCTCGGCCAGTAGGGCGCAGTCGGTCCAGAAGGGCTCGCCCCGCAGAACGGGCGGCTTGCCGGTGACGGCCTCGACGTTCGCAAGCACGCTCCGCACGACGGCCGACGAGCGGTCGGCCTCGAACGGCGGCTCAGTGAGGCCCGGCACGATGCGGTACGTGAACCCCGGATGCTCGGCCGACACCGCGACCAGGAGTGCGTCGATCTCGCCGACGATCGTGTCGAGATCCTGCCCGGGCAGCGTGCGCCACTCGATGCCGATGGTGCACTCGGCCGGGTAGCTCGACATCTCGACGCCGCCGCGCACGAGAGACGCGTGCACGTTGGCCGCGCCGAGAAACGGATGCTCGGGGCGGGTCGTGAGCTCGTACGCCAGGTTGCCGAGACGGGCGAGAAAACGGCCCGCTTGAACGATCGCGTCGCGGCCGAGGTCGGGGCGGGAGCCGTGGGCGGCACGGCCCGTGATGACGACGTCGAGCCACACGAGACCGCGGTGTGCGAGGGTGACCTCGCCGTCGCTCGGTTCGACGACGATGGCGCCGTCTGCGGTGAACTGCTTCAGTACCTCGACGGTGCCGGCGCTCTCGAACTCTTCGTCGGCGACGAGCGCAAGCATGATGTCGCCGCGATGCGGTCGCTCTGCGGCCGCGGCAGCGGCCACCATCATGGCGGCGATTCCCGACTTCATGTCGTAGCTGCCTCGACCGAACATCGAGCCGTCGCGGATCACCGGGGCGAGGCCGTCGCCGTCGTAGCTGTCGAGCGAGACGGTGTCGATGTGCCCGTTGAGCATCAGCGACCGGCCTCCGCCCGAACCGCGCCAGGTCGCCACGATCGACGGACGACCGGGCGTCGCCTCGAGTCGTGCGATGTCGCATCCACGGGGCGCCAGCCATTCGGTGATGAAATCAGCGACGGCCGCCTCTCCGCGGCCCGTGCTGCCAAGGTCGGGATTCGACGAATCGATCTCGACGAGTCGCCGCAGAAGCGAGATGAGTTCGGACTCGTCGGTGTCTGCAGTGCTCTGCCCTGGGCTGTCGACGATCTCGCTCATGACTCCATTGTCTCGCGACGGCGGCTGCGCCGTGGAACGGGTTGCCGCGAAGGCGCGAGCAGCCGGCATACCGCCTCGACACGACCCCGAGGGCTCTCGACACGACGACATATCGAGTGATGAGACACGCGTGTCGATAAATCCTCAGCTATCGGATGTATCCTGCTCATATGTCCGTCGTTTCGACCACCGATGAGCGCGCCCTCGTGCGCCGTCTTCTCGCCGACCGTTCGGTCGCGGGCGCAGAAGATTTCGGTCGCTTCGTCAACGACCGCCGCTACTTCGACACCTCCTCGTTCGACTCCAAGGCGGCCACGCCCGTGCTGATCGACGTTCTGCCC
This sequence comes from Agreia sp. Leaf335, assembly GCF_001423605.1. NCBI lineage: Bacteria > Bacillati > Actinomycetota > Actinomycetes > Micrococcales > Microbacteriaceae > Agreia > Agreia sp. Leaf335. Next base: position 350,196 of record NZ_LMOQ01000001.1, read on the forward strand.
CGGCTCACCGATCCCGGAGTCATCGAGACCGTCGCCCTGCACCTCAAGAACCCCGCGGCGCGGCCCGTGGCGTTCGAGGCGTTGCACGCGTCATTCGTCGAGTGGGGTGCGGTTCGGCGCGGACGCGTCGGATGGCAACTCGGCGAGGCGCTCGTGAACGCGGCGCCGCTGAGCGCAGCGTCTGTGATTCTCGCTATCGCCGCAGACACGGGCTACGGCATGAACCGGCAGCAGGTCGTGCTCGGACTGCCGCGCTTCCGTCGCGCCCCCGAGACCGAGCGCGTGTTACGCGAGCTCGTCCACGACGTCGACGTCGCGCAGCAGGCCATGTACGCACTGCGTCGCGTGGTGGGGCCCCAGCTGACCGTCGAGGCTCTCGAAGACGTGCGCCGCGCGCACCCCGACTCGACGCTCGAGCGCATGGCCCGCCACGAGGTGCGCAAGATCAGCCGCACCCTGCGGCGTCACGACACGGCGGCCGCCGCCGGCGCGGTTCCCACCGCCGAAGCCGTCGGCGAACTCGACGCGATCCCGGCCTGAGCCGCCGACAGGGCACGGCCCTCGAGGTCAGGGAGCCAGCGACGGGGTCGACCTGATTCCGAAGCTGTGCTTCAGAGCGCTCTTCGCGGCGTACCAGCCGGCGAGTCCGTGCACGCCGGGGCCGGGGGGCGTCGACGACGAGCAGAGGTAGATTCCCGACGCCGGAGTGCGCCAGGGGTCGAACGAGAGCACGGGGCGACGCACCAGCTGGGCCAGGGTGGCGGCGCCCGCAGCGATGTCGCCACCGATGTAGTTCGGGTTGTAGTTCTCCATATCGCGCGCGGTCATGCTCGCCGCGCCGAGGATCAGGTCGCGGAACCCCGGGGCGAAGCGCTCGATCTGCCTGATGATGGCCTCGGTCTGATCGATCGACGAGTCCTTCGGAACGTGCGTGTACGCCCAGAGCACGTGCTTTCCCTCGGGCGCGCGCGTCGAGTCGAAGCTCGACGGCTGCGCGACGAGCACGTAGGGATTCGAGGTGTGCCGCCCCGAAGCGACCTCGGCCTCGGACGCGGCGATCTCGGCGCGAGTTCCACCGACGTGCACGGTGCCCGCCTTGTGCAGCTCGGCGTTCGTCCAGGGCACAGGTCCCGACAGGGCGAAGTCGACCTTGGCCACGCCGTTGCCGTAGCTGAACTCGCGCAGCGCCTTCGTGTAGAGCGTGGGCAGGCGTCGGCCCGCGATGTCGGCCACCGCGCGCGGTGTCGTGTCGAAGAGCACGGCCGTCGACGACGGCAGCTGATCGAGCGACCGGATGCCGGCATCCGTCTCGATCTGCCCGCCGTGCGCCACGAGATCGTCGGCCATCGCGTCCACGATCGCCTGGCTGCCGCCGACCGGCACGGGCCAGCCGCGACCGTGCGCGTAGCTGCCGAGGCTCAGCGCGGCCGCGGCGGTGACCGGGCTGGGCATAGGCCGGATGGCGTGGGCCGCGACTCCGGCCAGCATGGCGGGCGCGACATCGCCCTGGAAACGGGCGTTCCAGGTGGGCAGGCCCTGCTCGAGCACCCGCAGGCCGAAGAGTGCGGCCGTGATGGGCTGACGCGGAGCCATCAGCAGATTCGAGCCCGCGAGCCGCGCAACCTGATCGGCGCGCTCCACGAGCGGCGCCATCAGTGAGTGGAACGCGGCGCCGTCGCGGCCGAGAGCTGCGACCGTGCGGGCGAGGTCGTGGTACGCGATTCCGGCGCGTCCACCGTCGAGCGGATGCCCGTACGACACCTCGGGAAGCACCAGCTCGATGCGCTCCTGCAGGCCGAAGCGCTGGAAGAATCCCGAGGCCAGGGCCATGGGGTGAACGGCGGAGCAGACGTCGTGCAGAAAGCCCGGAAGCGTCAGCTCTTTCGTGCGAGCGCCCCCGCCGATCGTCGAGTTCTTCTCGTAGACACGCACCGATAGCCCGGCACGGGCCAGGGTCACGGCCGCGGCAAGACCGTTGGGCCCGGAGCCGACGACGACCGCATCCACTTCGCTCATGCGGCCCAGCCTACGACCGGCGCAAGCGGGAGACCACAGCGGTGGCCGCAACGACGGCACCGCCGACGGCGGCACCTCCGAGGCCGATCGCGGCCGCGGCCATCGTCTTGCGGTGGCCGATCGCCCAGGTCGCCGGGCTTCCGTTTCGCGCGTCGCTGCCGAAGATTCCGCGCGCGCCCTTGTCGCCCGACGCGGGCTCGTAGAGGTTGTTGGGCAGCATCGCCTCGACCTTCTCGGGAGCCTGCTGTCCGTCGTAGCCGACCTTCGCCAGGTAGTTGTCGAGCCAGCCCGCGACGAAGCGGTTGCCCAGCACAGTCTTGATGGTGGGCTCGCCCACCCAGGTGCGGCGGCGCGGGTGATCCGCGACGTCGGCCACGGCCTTGGCCCCGACCTCCGGCTGGTAGATCGGCGGCACGGGCTGCGGGTGGTGAGGCAGCTGCGACTTGACCCAGTTGAACTGGATCGTGTTGAGCGCGGGCATGTCGACGGTCGAGATACGCACGGGGCTCTTGGCGTGGATGAGCTCGGTGGTGACCGACTCGGTGAAGCCCTTCACGGCGTGCTTCGCTCCGCAGTAGGCCGCCTGCAGGGGGATGCCCCGGTGCGCCAGCGCTGATCCGATCTGGATCACGTGGCCGCGCTCGCGGGGGACCATGCGCGAGAGTGCCGCGCGGGTGCCGTTGACGAAGCCGAAGTAGTTCACCTGCGTCGCGCGCTCGAAGTCGGCGGGCTCGGTGGTGAGGAAGTCGCCGAAGACGCCGACCATCGCGTCGTTGACCCACAGCTCGATGGGGCCGAGTTCGGTCTCCACGCGGTCGGCCGCAGATTCGACGGCGTCGCGGTCCGCGACATCCGTGCTGATGCCGAGGGCACGACCGCCGCGGATGGTGACATCGGAGACGGCGCCGGCGAGACCGTCTTCGCCGCGCGCGAGCACGGCCACATCCCATCCTCGATCGGCGAGTTCCCTCACGATGGCACGGCCGAGTCCGGCGGTTCCTCCGGTGACGACGGCTACTCCACGGGTCATGACAGTCCTTTGCTCTTCAGATGGGCAGGCCGATACCAGCCGCCTCACTCGAGTCTGTGCCCACCCGGTGCGCCCCGTCGCCCCGTCGACAGGATTCGATGCATGGCGTATGGGGGAATGCTGGCCTGATCAGTAGGCGAGGTCGGCGCCGGCGAGTCGAGCCGTCACGTCGCCGATGAGACCCTCCCGGCGCGGGTCGAGAGCGAGCAGCTCTCTGCCGTCGGCGAGCTGGGCCAGGTCGACCCAGATGGCCGAGGGGCTGTGCGTCGACCAGAAGTAGTACACGCGATTGGTCACGTCGCTGGCCGCGTGCCACCACGTGGGATACACGCCTCCGTCGTTGTAGGGCGCACCCGGCGGAACCGCCGCGTTCTGCGTGATGCGGAACACCCCCGCGACCGTCTCCGTGACGTTCGCCGGCTCGGGCAGATAGTGCCTGAAGTAGCTCGCGCGCACGAAGCGGTCGAGCGAGGTGATGTCGCCCGGGGGAGTGAGGTCTCCGCCGAACGGCGCGTAGCGGGCGAGATTCGCGAGCTGCTCGTCGTAGCCGGGGGAGTTCGCCATGACGGTGTGCTCGGCCCCGTGATGCACGACCAGCTCGCCGTCGATGGGCTCGATGATCGCCGAGTCTCCCGAAGGATCTTCGAGTGCGAGGTGCGCGCCCATGTACTGCCCCCTGATCGGCGGCGCGATGATGCGCACGTCGTCGAGGTGCTCGAGAACCTCGGCGACGGTGGCGAAGTGGTCGAGCACGTACTGCACCCACATCGCGATGACGATCGTCGGGGCGTCGGTTCCTAAGGGCGGCTTGATGTCGTCGAGAAAGAGCGCGTGCGCCGCGAGGCCCTTCTCGTTCATGCCGTCCGACGTGCCGATGTTCCACATGCTGAGCCCGACGCTCGAGTAGAGCGATCGCCACCGGGCGGCATCCGGCTGCGGCCCGCCCGAACGCTCGAGGCCCCGCGGATAGAACCAGAGCTCGGGCTCGTCACTGACCTCCCAGTCCATGCACCGCGAGGTGACCTTGGCGATCGGGTTGTCATTCCAGAAGACACGGGTGCACATGCGCCGACACTACTGCTCGTGGGCCGCAACCCCTAGACCCCCGTTCGTGGATGCCGGATGCTGGTGAGTCATGTCGACAAACGTGAGACTCATGGACTGTTCCCCCGAGGACGTCTTCGCCGTACTCGCCGACGGATGGCTGTTTCCGACATGGGTGGTGGGATCGTCGCGCATGCGCGAGGTCGAGAAGGCGTGGCCTGCCGAGGGCTCGCATCTGCACCACTCGTTCGGCTCGTGGCCCGCGGTGATCGATGACGAGACCACGATGCACGAGTGGGATCCGCCCCGGCACATGCTCATCGTCGCGAAGGGCTGGCCGATCGGCGAGGCGTCGGTTCAGATCGACGTGAAGCCGCGGGGCAACGGATGCGTCGTGCGGATCATCGAGAAGGCCGTCGCGGGGCCGGGAAAATACATTCCGCCGGCGCTGCTCGACATCGGACTCTACGTGCGCAACATCGAGACGCTGCGCCGCCTGGCGTACATCGCCGAGGGAAAGGCCGACGGCAAGTAGCTGCGCTGTCGCTGCCTGAGCTGTCGCTTTCTCACCCCGAACCCGAACCATCGATCGAAAGGCTCCATCATGCTGAAAGACCACCCCGTCGACGTTGTGCTTCTCTCGAAAGATCTGGATGCCTCGCGCGAGTTCTACGAGAAGCGACTCGGCCTCGACGTGATCGAGGCCACAGAGACCGCCATCACCTATGCCTCGGGAAACACGCGTCTCAAGGTGACGGCATCGACCGTCGGCACGAAAGACGAGCAGACGCAGGCGGAATGGCGGGTGCTCGACCTGCGTGCCGAGCTCGACGAGTTGAAGCACCGCGGCGTCGAGCCCGAGAACTACGACACCGACGAGCTGAAGACGGTCGATGGCATCGCCGACCAGGGGGATGCCTGGGTGGCCTATCTGATCGATCCCGACGGCAACGCGCTCGGCATAGGCCAGGCCAAGTAGCAGCGCCCTCGGGACTTCTGCGCTCCTCCGAGGGCTACGCGGGGGTCATGCTCGCCGAGTGATCACCGCATGCACCTCGTCGCCCACGTCCTTGCCGAGAGCTTTGCGAACCTTGGCGCTCAACGACACCATGTGACCGTTCGCGCCGGTGGGCATTACCCCGACGTTCTCGAGGGCGATCCCGTCGATCGTCGCGTCGACGCGAACGCTCCGTCCGGTTCCGAAGAGCTCCACCGAGTCGGGAATCTCGATGCAACTCCACGTCTCGCCTTTGACGTCGACGCCGATCTTCGCGTCGAACTCCACCTTGCTCGCCTCGTCGGTAGCCATACTTCACACTATCGAGACGATCCAGTTGGGGCGCGAGCGGTTGGGCCTCGACGGACGTAATATCGAGCTCACAGCCCAACGACGGGAGGCCTCATGCGCCGCGTGACCTATTCGATGAGCGTGTCTCTCGACGGCTTCGTGCAGGGGCCCGATGGTGATTTCGACTGGCCGGGTCTCAGCGACGAGGTATTCGATGTCGCGCTCGACGAGATCCGCGAGGTCGGGGTGCATCTCATGGGCAGGCTCCTCTATGAGGCGATGCTCTACTGGGAGACGGTCGACCAATCCGCGCTCGCGGCCCCGGTGCAGCAGTGGCTCGGGCTCTGGAATGCGCTGCCGAAGGTGGTCTTCTCGAGATCACTCTCTACAGTCCGAGGCAACGCGCGCCTCGCCGACTCCGGCCTCGCCGACGAGATCGCGCGACTCCGAGCAGAGCCAGGCGACGGCGATATCGCCATCGGCGGCGCAACCCTCGCAGCCGAGGCCGCCACTCTCGGCCTGATCGACGAGTACCACATGCGGGTCTATCCCGTTCTGGTCGGGGGAGGGCTGCCGTTCTTCGCCCGCGACGAGCAGCGCATCGACCTCGAACTGCTCGAGACCCGCTCGTTCGACTCGGGAGTCGCCTACCTTCGCTACCGAGTGCGCCGGTGAGTATTCGGCTCTTCGTCGCGAGTCTGTCTGTCCACTGCGCCGTGGACGAAAATGGAGGCATGAGCCATCAGATCGAACGGCCGAAATGGTTTCGCCAGGTGCAGGAACGAAAGATCTTCCTCGGCATCCTGAAGTACGGCCGGCCGATGCTCTTCGAAGTCTTCGTTGAGCCCGGACACGTCGTGACCGTTGGACTCGATGACCTGCGGCCGACTCTCGGTGTCTCTCGAGACGCTGAGCGCGACTTTCAGGAGGCCGACATGCTGGCGTCGCGCGCCTTCACAGAGGGCCGCTTCGATGACTGGGTTCAGTGGCCCTACGGAGGCGTCGTCACCGGAACGCCTCCGTTCGACTGACAAGCACGTCTAGCCGCGACAGGCCTCCTCGAATCTGCGACCTGGAGTCGCGCTCGCTCGAATGTGCACTTTGTGTCGGTGCTGAGGCCCACGACCGACCGAAATTGCACACTCGGGTGGGCTCGAATCTGCGACCTGGAGTCACACTCGGCGGCGAACCCTAGTTCAGCGCGGGCAGGATGTCCTTCACGATCGTCTCGAGCAGGTGCGCGTTGTAGTCGACACCCAACTGGTTCGGAATCGTCACGAGCACGGTGTCGGCGTCGCGCACGGCGGCGTCATCGAGCAGCTCCTTCACGATCGCGTCGGGCTCGCCCACGTAGCTCTTGCCGAAGCGCGCGATGCCGTTGTCGAGGTAGCCCACCTGGTCTTCGCGGTCTCGGCTCATGTCGCCGAAGTAGGCGCGGTCCTGATCCGTGGTGATGGGCAGGATGCTGCGGCTCACCGACACGCGCGGCTCGCGTTCCCAGCCGGCGTCCTTCCATGCCGCGCGATAGAGCGCGATCTGTTCGGCCTGCAGGTCCCCGAAGGGCACCCCGGTGTCTTCCGAGAGCAGCGTCGAGCTCATCAGGTTCATGCCCTGCTCTGCCGTCGAGACAGCGGTGGCGCGTGTGCCCGAACCCCACCAGATGCGGTCGGCCAGACCGGGCGACTGGGGCAGGATGCCGAGGGGCTGGCTCACGCCCGTCATCTGCGGGTTGCTCATGGCGACTCCCGCATCGGTGATGGCCGCGCGGAACAGCTCGGTGTGCGCACGGGCCAGATCGGCATCCGTCGTGCCGTCTTGCGGAACGAAGCCGAACGACTCGGAGCCGCGGAGCGCCGTCTCGGGTGATCCCCGGCTGACGCCGAGCTGCAGCCTGCCGCCCGAGATGAGGTCGGCGGTCGCCGCCTCCTCGGCCATATAGAGCGGGTTCTCGTAGCGCATGTCGATCACGCCCGTACCCAGTTCGATCTTCGAGGTGCGGGCTGCCATGGCCGAGAGCAGGGGGAAGGGCGAGGCGAACTGGCGCGCGAAGTGGTGCACGCGCATGTAGGCGCCATCGACGCCGATCTCTTCTGCTGCGACCGCCAGCTCGATCATCTGCAGGTGCGCGTCGGCGGCGGTGCGCGTCAGCGACCCGGGGATGGGCTGCCAGTGGCCGAACGAGAGGAACCCGATTTTCTTCATGTCGATGTAAACGCATGAAAGCCGAGCTGTATTCCGTTCCCGTGTGCACTGAACCCACGGATTAAGACGACGTAAACAATGAAAGGCACAGCCGCAACCGATCCAAATCCCAGCCCGTGACGAATAGTCTGTCGTCTAGCAGAACTGCGAGAGGACCATCCGGAATGCGCGTTTTGAGTTACAACCTGCGGAACAACAGCGCCAGTGGCGAACTCGCCGCCCTGACAGATGACTTCGATGTAGACATCTTCTGCGTGCAAGAGGCCGACACGGCGTCGCTGCCGTCGACCATGGGGCACCTGACCATGTCGCACGCCACCACAGAGAACCGCCTGGGTCTCGCGCTCTACTACCGCGCTGAGCGTTTCTCTGTCGAAGACAGCACCACGTTCACGCTCAAGAAGTCCATGCACGACCGGGTGATGTCACCCGGAACCCAGCGCCTCCTCGGCGCCCGGCTTCTCGATCGCCAGACCGACCGTTCTTTCGTCGCCGCATCGTTCCACGCCGCGCCGCTCACGGCATCCAATTCTCTGCGTCGAACCCAGATCACCGCGGCCCACGAAGAGCTGCAGCGCATCGGCGTCGACATTCCGATCCTGATGGTGGGCGACTTCAACTACCCGCTGTTCCAGAACAAGCTGCGCGCCGGAATCAAGGACTCGGGCTACGAGCTGTCGCTCAGCGACAGCGTCACCTACCTGCGCTACAAGTGGGTGCGCGGTCACTTCGACTTCGTCACCTCGAACGGCTTCCGCATCGACGAGGTCAAGACCCTTCCGCAGGGCGACTCCGACCACCTGCCGATTCTGGTGAAGGCCGAGTATGACATGGCCGAGGTCGTCGGCGACTAGCCGCAGACCGACTATTCGGCCGTGAGCGACTCTTCCGTTGAGCCGCGCCGCCCGCCGAGCTCCCGCTCTGCTGCCCGCCAGGCGTCGCAGCGCGCGGCACGGGGGCCGTTCTGGCGCACTGTCGTGATCGCTGCGCTGATCGCACTCTGGCCGGCGCTCGCCACAGGCCTGCACGCCGGCTTCACCGGCGCGGGGGAGCGGACCCTGGTCGTGGGAGCGGCCCCGACCGTTTCGACGCCGCCACCTTCGGAGACCCCGGCCGCTCCTCAGTCGGTCGTCCCGCTCTCGGTACTCAGCGACTCGCACGCCTACTTCGCCGCATCGTGGTGGCGGCAGACCGTCGAGGCGAACGCCATCGGCGGGGTCTCGATGGGGGCCTTCGCATCGCAACCCGGCGCGGTGGCCGACACCATCGCATCCGGTCTCGACGAGGCGGCGGCCGGAGCCCAGGGCGGCTACGTGCTCGTGCAGGCCGGAACCAACGACCTTCTCGCCGGAAGTTCGCCCACCCGAGCCGCGTCAGACATCCAGGCCCTGTGGTCGGGCGTGCGCGACCGGGGATCGACCCCGATCGCTGTTCTCGTGCCGCCGTCGAGCCAGGTCGGTGCCGAGGTGATCGAACTCAATCGGCTGCTGGCCGCGGCGGCCCAGCAGTCCGGCATCGCGGTTCTGGATGTCTACACCCCGGTCGCCGACACCGGTGGCCGGTGGCAGGCGGGCACCTCAGACGACGGCAAACACGCGAATCTGACCGGCGCGACCCGGCAGGCGAACGAGGTGCTCGCGCAGCTGCCCGGAATCCTGGCCGGACGCGTTGGCCAGCTGGCGGAGCTGCCGTAGTCCGCTCCGTGAGCCTGTCGCAGGGTATCCGCTCCGGTTCGGCGCATGCGCTGCCGGACGACCGGGCGCGGATAGACCGAACAGGCGCGGATGCGCGGCGGCGGCGGCCGCTCAGCCCTGCTGCGACTCGGCGAAGTCGCGCCTGATCGCCGCGAGGGCGCCCGGCGACAACTCGAAGCCGATCGGATGCCCCGGGTTCACCACGATGCCCACCTCGTCGGCGACGCTGGCTACGAAGCGCCCTCCGGTGAGGGCCACCGTGTGCGGGGCGATCTCGAGATAGTCGCCCGGAACCCGCGCCAGGTCCGTGAAGAGCGGCAGCATCGGCGCGCCGCCCACGGTGCTGAGCACGAGGGGGCTGAATCCCTCGGCGGCCTCGCCGGATGTCTCGGTGCGGCTCAGCGCGAAGACGGGCGTCGTGAGGAACGCCGAGATGAAGACCGTCTGACGCACCTCGCCCCGGATGCCGTCGAGAAGCGACTGCTCGAGCTCGTTGTGCACGGTGTCCGCCGCGAGTCGGGCATCGAAGTCGGCGTCGTCGGAGGCACTGGAGTCTGTCACCACTCCAGCCTATCGACGGTGCCGAAGCTCGCAGTCGGGGCTAGGCGGCCTTGCGTCGCGCCACGGTCACGGCAGCGCCACCTACGAGAAGCAGCACCGCGAGCGCGAGCCCTCCCGAGACGAGTCCGCCGTCGAGGCCCGTGTTCGCCAGGGCGGGCTTCGGCGTCACCGCCGCGGGTCCGGATGCGACGGGCGGGGTCGGCGGCGTCGGCACGACGATCGGGGCCGGGAACGCGGCGTCGAGAGCGGTGCTCACCGAGTCGGTGAGGAGCGTGGCGCCCAGGGTGTTCGGGTGCAGCGTTCCTGGCTGCAGGCCGCCGTCGCCGAGGAGGACGCCGTTGACGTAGGCGGTTCCATCGGTCACGCAGGCGTCGTGGCCGAAGCTCGAGGCGAACGACGGAACGTAGGTGAAGCCCGCTGTCTGGGTGGCGCTCTGGATGGCGGCATCCAGCTTGACCTCGACGGAGTGCAGGTACGCCGTGTCGACCGTGGTGAACGGGAAGGTGCTGGGAGCGCTGCCGAGTGTGGTGAAGCAGCCGGCCGCCGGAATGGTGGCGGGGAAGATGCTGGGGTAGCCGACCACGAACACCTTGGCGTTGGGGGCCGCGGCGGCGATGGCGGCGTACGTGCTGGCCAAAGACGGAGCGACCTGAGCGGAGATCTTCAGCGCGAGCGAGTCCACGCCCTGCGCGGCGTAGCCCGCGTTGCAGTTGGGCAGGAATACGCCATCCTGAGTGGGGAAGAGCAACGGGCCGTCGGCGGTCTGCGCCAGGCACGTCTGGATCACGTCGGTGAACCCGAGGTCGTTTCCGCCGATCGTGAGCGTCACGACATCGGTGTCGGCGCTGAGCGCGGCGATCTGAGGAGAGATGTTGCCGAATTGGCTGTCGACGGTGATGTCGCCGGTCTCGGCGCCGGAGCACGTGACGTCGGTGAGGTTCAGCGCGTAGGCGGTGGCCACCTGGTGGGGAAAGTTGACCGCACTCTGGCCGCACTCGGGGGTGGGCAGTCCGGTCGACGGCGTGAGCCCCAGGCCCGCCGAGTAGGAGTCGCCGAGCGCCACGTAGTCGAGACCCGCGGTCACCTCGGGAACACCCGGGGCAGGAGCTGCGGAGGCGACCGAAGCCGTGAGCACCGAGCCCGTGACGAGTGCGCCGGCGACGACGGCGGCGCCGATGAAGCGAGCGGTGAAGAAGCGGGCGCGAGAGCGCGTGGCAGTGGTGTGTGACGTCATAGTGGAAACCTCCTGCGCACATACTACGGGTTGTCACGCTGTCTCTACCCACTCTTTCTGCGGGCACTACCGACCCTCGCTACGGGGCGCGTACTGGCCCGCTACCGTCGCCGAAGCTGCCCGCTACCGCCCCGTTGCCGGCACTACTCGACTCGGCCCGCGCGACTACGTGAAGAGCTCTTTCGAGCCCCATCGTGAGTTCCTCTCATGTCATCGTTCAACCCTCAGAGGCCACAACAGGGGCGGCTTCATCACATTTGGGGAGATCAGTCATGTCACAGACATCAGAGTTCGACGCACCGGAGTCTCCGGTCGCACCGTCACTCACGAAGCGTTCCAGGAAGCAGAAGGCCTTCGCGGTTCTCGCGGCCGGCCTCGTGCTGGGCGTCGGAGCCACGGTCACACTGGCCGTGTGGAACGACTCGGAATGGGTCGTCGGTGGAACGGCCGGAGCGAACGGAGGCCCGGGAACGCCGGGTGTCGGAACCAGCGCCTTCGAGGTGCAGCAGAACACGTCGTCGCCGTTCGCGGCCGACGAGTGGATCGACGAGGAGGGCAACCCCGGTGGATCGCTCACCTTCACCCCGGGCGCACTCAGCCTCACCCCGGGTGACTCGGTCTACGCCCCGGTGTCGCTCAGCACGGCAGACGGTTCGGTGGCAGCACCGAGCGTGCGCTTGAGCGGAGCGGTCAGCGCAACCAACATTCCCACGGTCGACCCCGACGCTTTGCTCGCGGGTGCTCTGCAGCTTCGCGTCGTCGTCGCCACCACCGCACGGGATGCGGCTCCGGCTGCGTGCACCGACGCCGCGTTCGGAGCGACCGCGACGTATGTCGTCGGAAGCGCCACGACCTCGGCAGCACTCAGCACCGCCGGGACCACGGTCAACGCTCTGACAGCAGACTCGGGCAACCAGCTCAACTACTGCTTCGAGATCTCGCTGCCGGATGACGCCGCTGACACCCTCCAAGGTCGAACAGTCGCTCCCGCCTGGCAGTTCGTCTCGGCCTCCGAGCTCGACTAACCGGCACCACCCTCGAGGCTGACGAGCGGAAGGCGAATCGATGAGCCGAGTCGCCGAGATCCGCGGGACCCACCGTGAACATCCCCATGCACACGGTGGGTCTCGTCGCCCGAGACGGCTCGCGACCGTCGTCACGCGAATCCGGGATGCGGCGCTGGCGCTCGCCGGGCTGGCCGGCCTCGCCGCCATCGCCTGGGGCATCGCGACACTGTTCTTCGGATTCTCACTCGTGACCTTCGCCACCGGATCCATGGCCCCGACGATTCCGACGGGCTCACTGGCCCTGGTGCGAGAGGTCCCGGCATCCGAGCTCGAGATCGGGCAGGTCGTCACCCTTCAACGAGGAGGGGAACGACTGCCGATCACCCACCGCATCATCGGCATCGAGCCCGACCCGAACGTGCCGACCGGTCGCATCGTCTCGATGCAGGGCGACGCCAACACGATCCCCGATCTCTTTCCGTATCACGTGAAGACGGGAAAGGTCATTCTCGGTTCCGTCGCCGGAGGACAGACCGTCAGCGACGCGATCGGAAGCCCGATCACTCTGGTCGCCGTGACTCTCGGGGCCGGCGCCCTTGTCTTATGGGCCTTCTGGCCCCGCACCCAGACATCCCGCACCACCGAACCACAAAGAGGTGAGAGACGCCATGCGCGTTCAACCCGCATCCGCCAGACGCCGAGCCGCGACAGCGCTCGCCATGGTCTTCGCCGTACTGCTCATGGTGGCGGGCATCGCGCTCGTCTCAGCCCGGGCATCCGCGGCTCTCACTCTGCCGGGTGATCCCGACCCGCAACCCGGCGCCCCCGGCTATCTGAACCTCAGCGAGTCACCCGATCCGCTCGAGTTCCTCGACATGAGCCCCGGTGATGTCGCCTTCGGGCAGATCGAGGTGAGCCTCGAGAACGCTCCGACAGCTCGCCTCGCCCTCGAGATGTACTCCGGCGGAGAGCTGATGGCTCACCCCAACGGGGTCTCGATGGACATCGGGTTCTGTGACGAAGAGTGGTCGGGCATGCCGGCAGAGCCGGTCTCGTTCGATCCGCCAGACCCCGTCTGCCCCGACAACCCGCAGGCGATCATGTCTGTCGACCCGGGCACCGAAACCGGGGGCGAAGTGCGGTTCGACCTCGGCACGCTCGAGGCGGGCAGCCCCCGCTACATCCTCGTCGAGGTGCGGATGCCGGACGTCTCGTTCAGTCGCGACGAGAGCCTCATGGGGCTCGAGGGCGACTTCGCCTTCAACGTTCTCGCCGAGGGTGACGACGCTATTCCGACGACTCCCACGACCCCCGGCACGCAACCGCCTGGCTCGCAGACGCCGGGCAGCGCGGGAGCGGGTGGCAGAGGCGGACTCGCCAACACCGGACTCGATGCGCTCGCCGTTGTTCTCATCGGCTCCGGCGCCATCGCGCTCGGCATGATCGTGCGCTACCGCCGAACCCTCACCCCCCCGAAGGAGCGAGTCATGACCCCGCGCAGCACCACCCGCCGCACCCTCTCGCGCTCGACGACGCGGCGCCTCATCGGCGCTCTCGCCGGGGTGGTCGCCATCACCGTCGGGGTGGGCACCTCGATTCAGGCTGCACCGACGGATGCCGCGTGGCTCGACGCCGAGTGGGATTCGGCGACCGTGGGCACGCTCGATTGCGGCCCAGACGGTTCGCCGTTCACCACGCGGGCGTCGGGCAAGCTGCTGGGCGGAAGCCTGGCAGGCATCGACCTCGACGACCTCGCCGAGCTCGATGGCATCAGCGGAGTGAACGACGCATCCGGTGTCTCGATCGCGCCGCCGCCGCCGCAGTCGAACTCGCTGGGTGAGAACGCCTACGCGAATCCGCTCACGGTCACGGCTCTCGACGCTCTGCAGGTCAGCCTCGGCGACCTCCTCCTGCTTCCACTGAATGTCGACCTCGGTGTCGACAACAGCTACGTGCAGGTCAACGCGGATGGAACCTCGACTGGTGCGGCCGGCGCGGTGTCCAACAGCGGAGCCATCCAGACCACGGCGAGCCAACCGGGCCCGAACCCGCCCACCTTCGCCACTCTGCAGTTGAGCGAGATCGTGCAGTCGGCGCTGGGGCAGGATCTGAGCGCGCAGATCGCCGGCCTCGCCGACGCCTCGCTCGAGGTGGGCGCCGTGGCCTCGAGTGCGACTCTCGACGCGTGTGCCGCGAGCTGGACGGGCTCGATCCTCTCGTCGCTGCAGCGCGAGTACGCCGTGGCCGGGGTCGACCTGAACCTGACCTCGCCGACGGTCGGCACCCTCGTCACCGGCACCACGGGAGTCATCAACGGACTCGACGGCAGGGTGGAGGGCCTCGCGGGCAACGCCGGGGTGCTGACATCTCTGACGAGCGGCCTGACCACCTCGCTCACCGCTCTGCTGGGCACGCTCGGTCTGGGGCTCGGGTCGGTCTCGATCAGTCAGCTCTCGGTGAATCTCGATCTGACCGCCGTAAACGCCCTGCTCGACGACACCATCTCCGACGACGCGGGCATCGTATCGATCGATCTCGCCACGGGGCAGATCGGCGTCGACCTCGACGGACTGCTCGGGGCGGCGTACGGAACGAACGGGATCAACGGGCTCGACCCCAACACGCAGCTGCTCATCAACGACGCCGTCATCAACGCGCTCACCGCCGCGACGACGCAGGCTCTCAGCAACTACGTCGACGATCTGAACAGCGCTATTCAGGCCTCGCTCGCCGCTCTGACGGTGTCGGGCAAGGTCGTCGTGAACGTGCTGCAGGGCACGGGGCCGGCGGTAGCGTCGATCACGCTGACGATTCCGCAGGTCTCGCTCAACACGCTCCTGACCGGATCGCCGGTCGTGACCTCGTCGATCGCCCTCGCGGGAGGCGCGGCGTGCGGCGGTCTTGCCACGGCCGCTCTCTGTCTGCTGCTCAATTCGCTCACCGGTGGATTGACCAGCAACGTGGCCAAGGCCCTGGGTACCGCCCTCAACGCGGCGCTCTTCACCGGGCCCACGAGCGTGGTGTCGACGACCAGTGCGGCGCTCCTTGCGCTCACCGCCCCGGTGATCACCCTCGTGGCCAACGCCACGCGGGGCCTCTTCGGAGAGGACGCCCTGCTGTCGTTGACCGCGAACGCACAGAACAGCCCCGACCCGGCGAACGCGAACCCCGAGCCGGCCTGGTCGGTTCCGGGCCCGGATGCGGCGACGCAGTCGACGGGGCAGTACGACGTGGCCGCGTTGCGGCTCACCGCGGTGGGCACCACGGTGCAGCTCGACCTGGCCCGGTCGTCGGTGGGAACCAGCTCCCCCCGCTAGGAGCCCGCCACGACTGTGCCCGAATACCTCCATTCCGTCGAAGCCCCCTTCGACACATGGAGGTATTCGGGCACAAACACGACCCCCTGCCCGCGAGCTGCGCCGATAAGCGAACATAGAGGAATGACCTCGAGTGACCTGCGGCGCGTGGCAAGAGCCCTCTACGAGTTGCCGCCCGCCGAGTTCACCGCCGCCCGCAATCAGGCCGCGCGCGACGCGTCGCAGCGATCGGATGCCGCAGCGATCAAGCGCTTGCCCCGGGCGCAGGCCCCGGCGTGGGCGGTCAGCGCGCTCGTGCGAGAAGACGCGGCGCTCTTCGACGAGCTGCTCGAGCTCGGCGAGCGGCTGCGCGAGGCGCAGGACGACCGCGATCCGGTGGCCCTGCGCTCGCTCGGGGCAGAGCGGCAGAAGGCGTTGTCTCGCGCATCCGGCCGCACGCGCGAACTCGCCGACGCCGCCGACGTCACCCTCAGCGGCTCCGCGATGATCGAGGTCTCGCAGACCCTGCAGGCGGCGATGACAGACCCGGATGCCGCTGCGCTCGTGCGCGACGGGCTTCTGGTGCGCGGGCTCGCGGTCACGGGGTGGGAGCCGGTGCGGCTCGACGGCGCGGCCGCGTTGCCGCCCGAGGGAGTCTCGGCGGGGCGACGCACCCGGGCGGCGCGACCGAAGGCATCCGCGGCCGACCCCGAGGCGAGCGAGCGGGAGCGCAAGGCCGCCGAGGATGCGGCGTGGAGTGCGCTCGACGACGTGACCACCGCGCATCAGTCGGTGACCGACCTGGCGAACGACCTGGCCGACCTCGCTAGCCGCCGCGCGGAGCTCGAGACGGAGCGCACCGATATAGAGGAGCAGCTGCGCGGCGTGGAGTCGGATCTGGCGCGCGTCTACCACGACATCCAGGTGGGGGAGCGAGACAGAAAGGCCGCGGAGCGCGCCGAGGTGCAGGCCAAGAAGAGGGCAAAGCAGGCGCAGGACCGCCTCGACCGCCTGGGCTGACCGAGCGGCGCGGGCCTCTCGCCGTCGGCCGGGTTAACTAGGGACACTTACCCTTCGCGTCGAGTCGGCGAGTGAGCTAACGGAGCACGAATCGCTCGACACGCCGCCAACGTGACCGTCGACGTCGGCGCGTTGCTCAAAACGTGCTCCGTTAGCGCCGAGACCACACCGACAAGGGGTGAAAACAGGGGTGAAAAATGCTCAACCTCCTAGTAATGGGCTCCGGTAGTCCATAGCTTTGTATCGAGAGAGCGCCGGTTCAACCCCCAAGAGAGCCGGCGCTCCTCTTTTGTCTACTGGCACCGTGCTCGATGCCCTCAGTGGCGGGCGCCGGCCACCGGCTCTCGGCTGCGAGCCACCGGATGCAGAGACCCGCGAGCAACGAGCCCATCCCGCCCACCGCGAGGTCGCCGATGGTGTCGTCGTAGCCCACGTAGATGGCCGAGTCGATGTAGGTGTGGCCGGCCCACTCGCCCATCTCCCACAGCACGCCCGCCGAGAGTCCGAATGCGGTCGTCAGCACCGCCGAGCGAATGGCCGAACGGGTTCCCGGCGCGACGTCGGCCACGATGCCGACGCGTGCGGCCACCACGAAGATCAGCCCGGCGAGCACCCCGTTCGCGGCGAAGTGGATGACCACGTCGAGCCAGTCGATCGAGGTGTAGAGCTCGAAGACGCCGCTCCAGGCGGCCACCAGCAGGGTGCCGCCGATGGCGATATCGAAGCCGGGGCGTACGCCGAGAAAGCGGGGCACGAGCATGCCGAGCAGCGTGAGCGCGAAGACGGCCACCTCGACGAAGCCCCAGCCGATTCCGCCCGCGACCACGCTCAGAACGCCGAGAACGCGCAGCGCATCGGCCGCGATCTCGTCCGCGCCGCTCGGCCGCCGAAGAAAGGTGTCGGTGATCACCCTTGAAGACTATCCAGCGGCGGCGTCGCCCGCGGGGGACTTGCGCGGCCGCAGCAGCACCTGCACGGGCTCGTGATCGGATGCGGCTGCGCCGTCGAAACGCGAGGTATTGATGGCCGCCTCGCGCACCTGCAGCTCGGGGCTCACGAGGATCCAGTCGATGCGCTTGGTGCCGGTCTTGGGAGAGCGGTAGTTCGAGAACGTTCCCCACGGGGCGGTGAGCCGAACGTCCGCCGCGGCCCAGGCATCCACGAGGGGGCCGTCGACGCCGGCGATCGCGTCGAACGGAACGGTGCCGACGTCGGTGTTCATGTCGCCCATCACGATGATCGGTTCGTCGCTCGATGCAGCGAGGGCGGCGAGCTGTTGTGCGGAGCGCAGTCGAGCGCGCCGGGAGATGTGGTCGAAGTGCGTGCTCACCACGCGAAGGGGTTCGTGCGTCTTCACGTCGATGAAGCGGGCGACCACGGCCACGCGCGGAATGAGGTTGCCCCAGGAGCGCGACCCCGCGACATCCGGTGTCTCTGACAGGGCGATCTGCTGCCAGCTCTCGAGATGCAGCCGACGCGAGTCATAGAATAGGGGGCATCCCTCGCCGGTGCCGTCGGCATTGCGGCCGTATCCGATGCGGCGATAGTGCGGGCCGAGCACCGCCGAGATGAAGAGGGCTTGGTCGGGCAGGGCCTCCTGGGTGGCGAGCACGGTGGGGCGCTCGCGGGAGATGAGCTGACGCAGCAGGGGCTGGCGCCTCGACCACAGATCGGGGCTCCCGGGCGCGTTCTGCCGCATACGACGCCGGATGTTGTAGGTCATCACATGCAGGTCGGGTGCGTGGGCCGGGCCGAAGATCGGGGCGTCAGTCATGGGGCCAGCGTAGGCCGCGCTGCATGTCTTGTGCTGCATGAGCCGCGCGTCAAGGGGGTGTCTGCCGATAGGCCGGGCGACGTAACGTCGTGAACGTACGGACAAGCTGATAACGCAATTCAAGGAGTTACTCTTATGCCCCAGATCATCGAGACCGTCGACGTTTCTGTTCCCGTCTCCGTCGCCTACAACCAGTGGACGCAATTCGAGGAGTTCCCGAAGTTTCTCGACGAGGTCGAGTCCATCCAGCAGGTGACCGACACCCTCACCGAGTGGAAGGTGAGCGTTGGCGGAGTCGAGCGCACCTTCGAGGCGAACATCACCGAGCAGCACCCCGACGAGCGCGTCGCCTGGAACAGCACCGGTGGCGAGGTCGACCACGCCGGCGTCGTGACGTTCCACAAGCTCGCCGACACCGAGACCCGCGTGACTGTTCAGCTCGACTGGGAGCCTAAGGGCCTGCTCGAGAAGCTCGGCTCCGCAGTGGGCGTCGGCGGCCACGCAGTGAAGAAAGACCTCAAGAACTTCAAGGAGTACATCGAGTCGGAGCAGCACCCCGACGGCGCATGGCGCGGCGAGGTGCAGGCGTAGTTCACGCCTGATTTCGACCGAATTCAGCTCGACTTTACAAAGAGCTGAGAAATCCTTATGTTTGGAGGAGTAGAAGGCGTTGGTTCACCCCCTACGCTGAATGGGCGCCTTCTACTTTTCACCTCTTTTCTCACAGCTCGGATGCCATGACTGCCCCTGTGCCCGCCCGCGATCACGCAAACATGACTGTTGCTGAGCGCGAGTTCACCTTCGACGCTCTGCTCGCCGAATTCGGCGAGGAAGAAAACGATGCCGAGGGCGCTGCTGCCCCGGTCGACGAGGCCCCGAAGGTAGCGGCTCCCGCGCTTCTGCCAGCCGAGGCTCCGGCCAAGCGTGCCGAGCCGACGCCGAGTCGCCGGGCTCCGGATGCTGCCGCCGAGAACGCCGCGCCGGCAACACGCTCCGCAGCCAAGGCGACTACCGAGCCCCGCGCGGCGTCGCCCGTCGCGAAGTCACCCGCTCAGTCCTCCTTCGCGCAGAAGGCCCGCGCAGCGCGGCGCTCGCTCACAATGCCGTCTCCCGATGTACTCAAGCTCGGCGGCCTCGTCGTCGTTGCCGGCATCAGCCTCACCCTGGTATTCGTCGCCCTCTCGCGCTGAGCCCCTTCGCGTCGCGTGGTGTCGCATCGCCAACATCGATTCTTCGTCGAGTGGCGCCGTAT
Organism: Agreia sp. Leaf335; assembly: GCF_001423605.1. Classification (NCBI taxonomy): domain Bacteria; kingdom Bacillati; phylum Actinomycetota; class Actinomycetes; order Micrococcales; family Microbacteriaceae; genus Agreia; species Agreia sp. Leaf335. The sequence goes on from NZ_LMOQ01000001.1 coordinate 369,614, forward strand.
TGCCCATCCCGTCGCTCTCGAAGGGCGAAATGGCGCGACATGAATCGCAACCCGCGATCGTGTGGAGCCAAACTGCCCTTCGTCAACGCCGGGAAGGGCGATACGGCGCTACGCGAGCTGGTACGGAGTGCACTGTCGGGTAGGCAGCCCATCCATTCGGCGCGAAATGCTCTCAAATCTGCTGATAAGCGCATTTCGGGGCGCACGGATTCGAGTGGCGGACAGCTGACATCGATCGCCCTCTCGCGCTGAGAACTCCGTACGGTAGGGGCATGACGTTCGCCTCCGTGAAACGTCTCCTGCTGGTCGTCGCTATCGTCGCCGTGTTAGTCGGATCGGTGGCTGCGGTGTTTCTCGCCGCTCAACCCGTCTCATTCGGCTGGTTCGCGTACTCGCCGCTATCGGGTGACGTGTTCACACCCGACGGTGTGCACATGGTGACGAACCCGATAATCTATGCAGTGGTCATCCTCGTGTTTGGTCTGCTGGCCGCCGCCTTCTGGGCAGGACTGACCGTGGGTGAGCGCCGCTCGAGGCGATAACTGCTCGCAACTTCGGCGAGATATAGGCCGCTGCCCCTGTAGGACACCGGCCGTTCACGGACTGTCTCCCTTAAAGTTCCCTGAGAAACGACCTTGAACTCATAGGTTCGAGGAGTTTTGTTCGTTCATCTCTGGGGTTTCCACGTTGCTTCGCTCACGCTTGTTCGCTCTGCCCATCTTCGCCTCGGCTCTCGCCGCGGCCCTCATCGGATCGAGTGCGGTTCCCGCCTTCGCGGCTCCGCCGGTTGCAGAGGTGATCGTCACCGAGATCGCGCCTGACAACACCGGCGTCGACTCGTTCGAGTACGTCGAGGTCGTGAACACCTCGGCGAGCGACATCACGGTCGGCGCGGGCGGCTTGTCGCTCGCCTATACATACGTCGATTCCGACGACCGCACCAGAGACGTTCCGTTCACCGCTCCCGCCGGTACCGTGCTTCCCGCCGGCACCCCCGTCGTGCTGTGGCTCAACTACACCTCGGGCTCCGTCGACACGACGAAGTACACGACGGCAGACTTCCGCGCCTACTGGGCGGGCGTCACGGGCACGACGCCGGATGCCTACACCGTCGTTCCCGTCACCGGCCAGGCCGGTATGGCCAACGCCGGTGGCCGCGGAATCCGCGTTGTCGGCGCCGACGGCACGGCCATCTCGTGGTCGTTCTACCCGGCCGGCTCGGTCGCCGTCGATCGCGTCGCCCAGTTCTCGCGCCCCGCAGACTCCACGCAGCGCAGCATGACGCTCGCGGCGTCGACCGCCGTTCCGAGCCCCGGAGTCGTCGACCCTGCCGTGCTCCTGCCGCCCGCGCCGACCGACCCGGAACCGACGCCCACAACGTCGCCCGAGCCCACGACATCCCCGGCACCCACGACGGAACCGACCACGGAACCCACGACGGCCCCGACGACGGCCCCCACCACCGAACCGACCACCCCGGCCGACCCGGCGCCGGCCCCCGACCCCACCCTCGTGGCCTCGCCGCTGCAGATCACCGAGCTGCTGCCCGACTCCACCAACGTAGGCAGCGCCGACGGCTACGAGTTCATCGAGGTCTACAACTCGAGCGACAGCGCGATCGACTGGTCTGACTACAGCCTGCGCTACCTCTACCCGGTCACTGACCAAACGAACTCGTCGACCGCCCTGTGGCCGAGCACGCCCCGCGACGTCATCATTCCGTCGGGCGGCAAGCTCGTGCTCTGGGTGAAGAACCCGTCGAACAGCACGCTCGGCCTCGCCGACTTCAACGCGCACTTCAACACGACGCTCACGCAGAACCAGCTCCTCGACGTGGTCTCGGCCGGTATGGCCAACGGCTCGGCCCGCGGTATGCAGATCGTGACGAACACCGGCTTCGCCCTCAACCGCGCGTACTACAACATGGTCTCCACGGTCGATGACGTCGACGCAGAGCAGGGCATTCAGTACGGCTTCGACGCCGCCGACATCACCAAGCAGACCCTGCTGCGCAAGGCGCCGGCCACCCCTGGCTCGGTCACCGCAGACCAGGTTCCGGCCGGCCTCGTGGTCGTGCCGGCGGATGCGCAGGCGCCCGCGATCACCGACAACACGGGCGACACCGTCGACCCGGCGGTCGACTTTCCGATCGACTTCACCATCACCGACGACCGCCAGGTGCGCACCGTGCGCCTCACGGTGAGCAACGACGTCGACACCACGCCGATGGTCATCGACCTGCTCGGCCAGCGCGTCGACCCCGCCGACACCGATCCCAATGACCCGCTCTCGCGCTACGCGTACGAGATCCCCGGCGTCGACCTCTACGGCAAGGCCTGGCTCGAGTACTCGGTCGAGGTGCGCGACGGAACCAACACCGTCACCACCGAGACCCGCCGCGTCACCGTGACGCAGGGCAACACCGACCCGGTTCGCCTCAACGTGACCGAGGGCCAGTGGCTCAACAAGACGACCCGCGTCGCGGCGTCTGCGAGCACCCCGCCCGGCGCATCCCTCGACATCGATGGAGCGGCCGTGGCCGACACCACCCGGTCGCTCGAGCGTGAGCCCTACTTCGCCTTCGAGGCCGGGGGAGTGAACACCTTCTTCCGCAACGGCGTGCTCATCGGCACCGACATTCTCACCATCTTCGACGAGGGCATCTTCGAGGGAACCGAGACGATCACCACCGCCGTTCCGCTGAGCTACGTCACCGCGGGCCAGCCGCTCACGCTCAGCGTGTGGGCCGGCACGAAGGCGGCGCCCGAGCTCAGCGTCGAGAACAACGACGACTTCACGATCCAGAACCTCAGGCTCGTGCTTCCGGATGGGCGGGCACTGCGCCCCGCCGGCTACGACGACCCGGCGCGCGTTCTGCAGATGGGCGACTCCGCCGGCAAGCTCGACTTCTACGATGCGGTGTTCACGCTTCCCGATGACGCGTTCGGCTCGGTGGCCCACCAGTGGGACACGACCACGGTCGCTGACGGCGCACATGTGATCGGCGCATCCGCCGGCGACCAGCGCGTCGAGCGCACGGTCAACGTCGACAACACCGCCCCCGCGGTGACCACCAACATGGTTGCCGAGAGCGAGTATCGCGGCGAGTTCGTCATGACCGGCGAGGCCACGGATGCCGGATCGGGCGTGAGCGCGTTCGTCGCGACCCTCGATGGCCAGGCCGTGAAGCTGCCGTATCGAGCATCCAGCGTCGATCTGGCCGGAGGCCGACACACCCTCGCGCTGAAGGGCACCGACAACGTCGGAAACGTGACCGACACGAGCGTGGTCTTCACGACGCCGGTGGAGCAGCCGTCGGGAATCACCGTTCTGCCCGAGGAGGGCGCCGAGGTGCTCGAGGGCAAGGCCGAGCTGAAGGCCCGCGTCGACGACCCGAGCGGTGACACGCTCGCCGTGGAGTTCTCGCGGGGCTACGAGCTCGACGCCGCAAACGGCGGAGTCTCGAGCCGCCTGGGCACCACCGAGGTGTCGACCGAGGTCGACGCCGATCCGGCAGCCGCCCGTGCGCTCAGCGCCGACGAGGTGTCGGCGCTCGGCGGAGTGGACGGTCTCGACACCGAGATCAGCTCTGACACGGCGCTGCCGTACCAGGTCTTCGATGTGGCGATTCCGGCCGACGCCGGTGCCGACTACCAGACGAAGCTCACCTGGACAGGCTCGGCGAACACGGGCGCCAAGGTGCTCATGTACGTGCGCAACGTGACGACCGGCGTGTGGGAGGAGATCGACCGGCACGTGACCGTCGACTCCGACGACGTGGAGTTCGGACTCATCGCCACCGTCGCCGCCGCGGACCACACCGCGAACGGAGCGATGCAGGTGCTGGTGCAGCACTCGGAGGGCTTCTCGGGTGCACCGCGCTCGACGCGAGACACCCCGATCACGCCGCTGAACGCATCCGACACCCCGCGCAGCGACTACGACTTCACCCTCGGGTGGGAGTCAGACACGCAGTACTACAACGCCGACCCGAACAACTACAAGCACCAGGAGGCGATCCACAACTTCTTTTTGACGCAGCGCGACAACCTCAACCTGCAGTACGTGACGCACACCGGCGACATCGTCGACAACAGCCTGATCAACGACCAGTGGGTGCGGGCCGACGCGGCCTACGACAAGTTGGATGCCGCGGGTCTGCCGTACGGCGTGCTGGCCGGCAACCACGATGTGAACCAGATGACGAACGACTACACGCAGTACAGCCAGTGGTTCGGGCAGCAGCGGTTCGAGTCGAACCCCTGGTACGGCGGCAGCCACCTCGACAACCGCGGTCACTACGACCTGATCAGCGCCGGCGGCATCGACTTCATTCAGCTCTACATGGGCTGGGCTCCGGGCGACGCCGAGATCGCGTGGATGAACGCGACGCTCGCGCAGTACCCCGAGCGCAAGGCGATCATCAACCTGCACGAGTACATGCTCACCACGGGTGGACTCGGCCCGGTGCCGCAGCGCATCTACGACGAGGTCATCGCCACGAACCCGAACGTCATGATGGTGATGTCTGGTCATTATCACGACGCCTTCACGCGCTACGACCAGTTCGATGACAACGCGGATGGCGTGCCGGACCGCACGGTGACGCAGATGCTGTTCGACTACCAGGGCCTGGCAGAGGGCGGCCTCGGCTACCTGCGCCTGATGCAGTTCGACAACGTGGGTCAGAAGATGACGGTGCGCACCTACTCGCCGTCGCTCGACGACTACGACTCCGAAGACCCGTCTCTCGAGCAGGAGCACCAAGAATTCGTGGTGCCCTACGCGACTCTGGGCATCCAGCCGAAGACCAAGACCCTGCGCACCAACGCGTTCACGGCCGAGGTGCAGACCACGCAGACGATCGGCTCGGTCGCCGGAGTCGCCAGCGGAACCGAGGCCACCATGGCCTGGCCGACCGCGCCGCTCGGCGAGGTGGGCTGGTACGTGAAGGTCAGCGACCCGTTCGGAGCGCAGTTCACGTCGGGTGTTAGCACGTTCCGGGTGGTGGCGGCGGAGGTTCCGACGGAGCCGAGCGACCCCGGCACGCCGAGTGATCCGACTCAGCCTGGTGCTCCGGATGCCGGTGGGCAGCCGGGTGCGGCCGCCCCGGCCGGTTCGGGTTCGGGTTCGTCTTCGTCTGAGACCCTGGCCGCGACGGGTGCAGACCCGAGGGTCGGCCTGTGGATGGCGCTGGCTCTGCTGCTGGCCGGCCTGGCCGGCGCGCGGGTGGCCTGGCGACGCCGAACGGCGCGCCCGTCCTCACCGGTCGAGTAGGTCGCGCAGCGACCGTATCGAGACCACCCCGGGGGTGTCGTCGGATCGTTACGACGGCACCTCCGCCGATCCGCCAGGATGGCGATATGCGTCGATACCTCGCAGTGCCTGTTCTGCTGCTCTTGCTCACCGGATGCGCGTCGTCGTCTGCGGACCCGACGTCGACACCGACGGCCACTCCGTCATCGACGCCAACTCCTGTGCCCACGGCATCGCCCACTCCCGATGCCGCGCCGGCGGTTCCTGCCGTACCCGTCTATACGGACAACACCGCCGACTGGATCATCACGTACACCGGCGTCGGCCCCATCGAGTTCAGTGAATCGTTCTCGCAGATCGCAGCGATCATCCCTGCGCCGGAGCGACTGACAGAAGCCTGCCCTCCGCTCACCCTGTACACCTCGGGTATCCAGCCTCAGGTCGGGGTCGCTCATACCGACGATGTTCCGTGGGATCTGGTGGTGACAACGTTCGGGCGGGAACCCCTGACCGATCAGGCGCCGCACACGGCCGAGGGCATCCGGGTCGGCTCGACCGAGGCCGACATTCTTGCCGTGTACCCCGACGCTCTGTTGAACGGCGACGCGTCGTACGGTGCCTACGTCATCACGAATGGCTCGGGTGGCTACATCACCTTCGCTATGTCGGAGGGATCGGTTCAGGGCATCCACGTTTCTGATCACGCCTCGGCTCCTAAGGAGTACTGCGGCTGATCGTGTGAGACGCCGAGTCCCGTCGGCGCTGCTTTGACCACGCACAAACGATTGCAGTCGGGCCGTCGATCCGAGAGCATCGGGTGATGACGAAACGCCCTGCGGGCAACGCTCTGAGATGGGCATCCGTCGCTGTCGTCTGTCTTCTCGGCGGCGTAGCCGTCGTGGGGTTCGCCATGGCGGGAGACGAGATCTCGCGGGCGACGCCGCCCACGCCGCCCACGCCGCACATCTCGCAGGCTCAGCTCGTCGCCGACTTCGCGAACTGCATGGGGGCGAAGGGGTGGCCGATGGAGGTCGATCTCGAGGAGGGTAGCGCCTCGACGACGATGATGATCATGGGAGACGTCGAAGATTCCTTCGCCGCGGATTCCGATGCGTGCAGCGCGGAGGGTGACCAATTCGCCTATGGCGACTACACGCGCGACGAGCGTATGGGCATCTACAAGACGGTTCTCGAGTCGCGCGACTGCCTCATCGATCTGGGCTACGAGATGCGGCAGCCTCCGGGCTTCGAGGCGTACGACGCGAGCGGCGCATACTGGACGCCGTTCGAAGACGTGCCGCTCCGCGAGCTGCACACGGCAGAGAAGAGCTGTCCGCAGCCGTACTTTTAGACGGTGGCGGCCTGAGCGCGACGCTAGCCGATCGCGCCCGCGTTCCGCTGCCCCGGTGGTACGCGCCAAGTTCAAGGGCTAGCTCGCGTGGAACGAAGCGTTGCAGTGCCGACGTCTGGTGGCTGTGCAACCATCCGTGCGGCGAAATCAAAGAGACGTCAGAACGAGAGTGCCGTTGAACACGATGTGCGCGACGACAGACCCACCGATCCGTCCCGTGATCCCAGCAATCGTGGCCGCAGCCAGGCCGAATACGAAGGCAGACGCGCCCAGGATAAGCGCTGCGGTCGGATTTGAAGCCTGGGTGAGATGGAGCAGAGCGAACAAAAGCGCGCTCAACAAGATCGCAATGGTCGTCGCCGCCCGCGAACCGAGCAGACCGGTACTAACTTGCTGAACAGCGCGTTGCATGAGCCCCCGAAAGAACAGCTCCTCGATGAACGGGGCGATGAGCACCGGAGCCAGAATTGTTCCGAACAGCCACCACGCGTCGTAAACCGTGTCGCCGAACGTAACGCCGAGTCCCACCATCCGTCCGGTCAAGGCAATCTCGATAATGCCGGCGACGGCCCTGGCGAGAAGTCCTGCCCCTACTCCGAAGAACAGGTCAAGCCAGGTGATTCGAAGTCCGATGTCGCGAGCGAGAGAACCCGTTCCCCGCAAATAGCAAGCGACTACTACCGCCCCCAGGAACGGTGCCCAGACAACGGCATAACTGAGTAGAAGCACAGCATGGGGGTCGTAGTAGATCGCTCCCCGCAGCCAAGCAATCAGCAAGGTGATAAAAATAAAGGCGGCAACAAAGCCCACCGCGCTCTCCAGCACTCCCCACCGCGCTCGCGGTGTCTCCCCCCGAGGCACTGTCACATGACCAACGTACCGGATGCTCGATTGCGATCAGATTGGCGGGTGCGGTCTACAAAAATCGCCGGTTAGGCTGGAACCCTCTTATAGCCGGGGGATTTCATGGCCAACAAACCGACGCGCAGACGGCCGAACAGCGGAAGGCTGGGGCGCACCGCTGACTACATGGCGCTGGGCATCATTGCAGCCGCCGCACTAGTTCTGGCGGCGCTTGCTTTGTCTGGAGTTTCGCTGCGCCCAGGGATCAACCCCGACCCTACGTCGAGGCCGGCCGCGACGTCGTTTGGTCTAGCAACACCAAGTCCGACCGTTGCGCCCACGACCGCAGCGCTTGCTTCGGTAACTCTGTTGGGTGATCAGAATGCCCTAGCTCCAGACTCGTGGTGGAGCCGATCAGTCGCCGCATCCTCGGTGTCAGGGGTAACGGCGGCTTCCGTGCTCGGCTCGACCACCATTCCGGAGTCGCCGCTGACGGTAGCGGAGCTGCAACAGACCGTTGATGCAACGACTACCCTTACGGGTTATGTCATCGTGCAGGCCGGGTCAACTGATGTCGCAGAAGGCGCCTTGCCCGGAACAGTTGCATCGAGTGTCGAGAACCTATGGAAGGCCGTGGCCATTCGTGGGGCGACTCCCATCGTCGCCCTCGTGCCACCGTCCGACGACCAGACTGAGAGTGTCGTGGCGCTCAACGATCTGCTTCAGACCGCTGCTGCCACGGCTGGCTACGCCGTCCTCGATCTGAATACACCAGTTGCGGCGCCGAACGGTACTTGGGCGGCGGGGTTATCCTCCGACGGGGTCGTTGCGAATGAACAGGGTTCACAGATTTTGGCCGAGGCTGTTGCGGTTCAACTGCCGTCATTAGTGCAAAAAAAGTAATCCCCTGGTAACGCACCACGCGTTATTCTGAGCAGGACAACTGGGGGAGTTGATCATGAACGACGTGTATCTCGAATCGGTAACCGGCACGATGGCATTCATCATGGTTCGCAGCGGTTCGCTACAACCAAGAAGGATCGCGACGGTCTACCTCATGACGGACGGCTGGCACACGAAAAGCGCCACCCTGCACACGCGACACGCGTGGACTGGGCCGTTTGCATCACCAAGTGATGCTCTCGCCAGCTTCGTGCTGCCGATCAACGCTTAAGAATCGACGACAACTGACGGGCTGGGCATGAAGACGATAGACGACGTCTTCGAGCCTTCTCGCAACAGTCTCAACGCGATCCGTCTACTCCTTGCCACTGCTGTCATCATGAGCCATTCGTGGCTTGTGAACGGTCTTGGTGTGCCGCCCATGCTTAACGGCACTGATCCTGGGTTGGTGGCGGTGGCGGGGTTTTTCTGTATCTCCGGCTACTTGGTCACCTCAAGTCGACTCCGCTCAAGATCACTCGTCGGCTATCTGTGGCGCAGATTTTTGCGAATTTATCCCGCGTTCGTGGTGGCGCTCATCGTGGTGGCGCTTGTGTTCGCGCCGCTTTCAACGCTGGTCGATCCGAGGAATTCGGTGGACTGGGAAAGCGCCGTTACCTACGTGCTCTCCAACGCGGGCCTGTTCGTGCAGCAGACCACAATCGATCACACTCTCGTCGACAATGCTTTTCCATATGTGTGGAACATCCCCTTGTGGACTCTCTTCTACGAGGCTCTCTGCTACGTGCTCATCGGCCTGCTGGTCTCGCTCATACCCGAGCGCTTACTCGGGGCGTCTTTGGTCGTGTTACTCGTCTTGTCAACCACGGTCTCGGTAACGTTTCGACTCTGGCCAGGGACGTTCCCCGCTCCGGTGCTTGACAATTTCGCAAGTCTTGCCAGTTTCTTCTTGGCGGGATCATTGCTCTATCGGTATAGAGAGAAGGTTCCTTCGTCAGTCATCCTCGCAACGCTTCTCGTCGCGCTCGCGGTCGTGCTGGCCATCGCTGGTCTCTTCAAGCCCCTCGCGGCGGTGCCCATTGCTTACGCCATGATCTACCTTGGTAGTCGCCTGCCGCGGTCTTTCACTCGAATCGGACGTCGTAACGACATCTCCTATGGCATGTACGTTTATGGCTTCCCCGTGCAGCAGATCATAATCTTGGTCCTCGGCGGCGCCACTCTTCCGATCTGGCTCTTTGCGATCGCTTCGGTCATCTTGACTGTGCCTTTCGCCTGGCTCAGCTGGCTCGCGGTTGAGCGGCCGGCGCTAAAGCTCCAACGGTTTATGTCAAAATCGGGGGCTCGAAAACAAGTTGCCCCCTAATTGGGCGAGTGCTTTGCTGTGTTCGTCAGCACGTGACGACTAACATCGGTCGTGGGGCAGCGTCGTCGGTCGGTCACAACCACGATGCTCGTTGCGCGGCAAACTTCGACTGATCTCCACGCGCTCTAAGCAACCATGAGCGTAACGGAGATGGCAAAGTGTCAGACGAAATTCCGCCCCGCATTGCAAAGATATTCGGTAGCGAGAAGGCTCGCCCTCGAGTAAAACGTGTCTATGACGCAGCGTCTGGTTGGGCCCGCGCGCAGGGGTCGCCTGTGGCCACCTGGGCCACGATCGACAAGCTCCTCAGTGAAGGTCGAACGTCGGCGGAGATTCGCTGGCGGTTCGAGACCCACACGGTTTCGATCCTCGATCTGAAGAGGGCAGATGGTGCACTCCACGATCTCAGGGTGGCAAGGGTCCGCCCGCGCCGACGAAGAGACACCGAGAGATGAAGAACGGATCACGTTAATTCCGCATTACAGGATGAAACGAGGAGGCCGACCAAATTGTGGCACGATGACGGTGGGGGTTTTGCGCCGCCGTGCTGTATCGACCTGAGGGGAAGGCCGCCGACGTGGAGCTTCGCGACTACGTACGTATTCTGCAGAAGAGTTGGGTGTTGATCGCCGTTTTGCTCTTCTTCGGAATTGGCGCAGCGGCTGGGTTCTCGATTCTGCAGACACCGAAGTACAGCTCGTCGGCCAAGGTATTTGTGTCTACATCTGGGGGGTCGTCCGTCTCTGATCTTCAGCAAGGAAACACGTTCTCCCAACAGAGAGTGAAGACCTACGCCGACTTGGCTACAACGCCGATAGTCCTGCTCCCGGTGATCGCCGAACTCAACCTGAATCTAAGCAGCGCTGAACTTGCGTCCATGGTGACTGCTACAGCGCCCCTGAATACAACATTGATCGATATCGATGTCACCAATGTCGATCCAGCGCTCGCGTCGCAAATTGCCACTTCCGTGTCCGAGAGCTTGACTCAGGTGGTCGAAAAGATCGAGACGCCCGCCAACTCGGCCTCCGCGACAACGTCGCCGGTCAAGCTCACGCTCGTCCAGCACGCAGAGGTGCCCCAGGTGCCGGTGAGCCCGAACATCCCTTTGAATATCGGGCTTGGCGGCCTGGTCGGTCTAGCCCTGGGAATAGCTATTGCCGTTCTGCGCGAGGCATCTGACAATCGGATTCGCAGCGAACGCGATGTCGAGGCAATTACAGATGCCCCGATCCTGGGTGGAATCGTCTTCGACCCGAAGGCGGCGGAACGCCCTCTTATCGTTCACGACGATCCTCGCAGTCCTCGGGCTGAGTCGTTTCGCACGCTCCGAACGAATCTCCAGTACCTGGATATCGGGCGTGAGAACCGATCTTTTGTCATTACTTCTTCAATTCAGAGTGAGGGCAAGAGCACGTCTGCGGTCAATCTCGCGATCGCTCTAGCCGATGCTGGTTCACGAGTGCTTTTGGTCGACGCGGACCTGCGCCGTCCCAAGATCCACGAGTACCTGGGACTTGAGGGGGCAGTCGGACTAACCGATTTGCTCATCGGGCGCGCCGAGCCGGAAGACGTCATCCAGCCATGGGGTCAGCGTGACTTGTTCGTACTTCCGGCAGGAACCATTCCGCCGAACCCGAGTGAGCTACTCGGGTCGGATGCGCTCCTCAAACTGATCAGCGAATTCAACCGAGCCTTCGACGTTGTTCTCTTCGACTCCGCTCCGTTGCTGCCCGTCACTGATGCCGCAATCTTGGCTCGAACCGTGGGTGGAACAATTGTGGTCTGCGCTGCCGGGCGGACTCAGAAGAACCAACTAAGGGGGGCTTTCACTGCTCTCGCGAATGTGGATGCGCCGGTCTCGGGAGTGGTTCTGACTATGCTTCCGACAAAAGGGCCCGACGCGTACGGTCACGGTCGATACGGGTACGGGTATACATACGGCGACGATGCCTTGTTGCCGGGCGAGATCGCCTCAAAGTAAGCGAGCAACGTCAACAGGAGTGCCGTCATGATCGAGCCAGATGCCCAAGGTAACTTCTTCGACGTGCTATTCGTGTGTACGGGCAACATTTGTCGTTCGCCCTTGGCCGAACAATTGTTTCGCTCACAGACGCGCTCGTTGTCTGACTTCGTCAGCACGCGCAGCGCGGGAATTCATGCACTTAGAGGCAGGCCCATGACGCCTGAGGCGGCGACCATATCGCAGGCTCTCGGCGGTGACCCTTCTGATCACACTGCGAGGGACTTGACGACGGCAGGAGTCCAACGAGCTGACCTTATCCTTGTTGCTGCGCGTGAACACCGGGCCGCTGTCGTGTCGCTTGTGCCGAGAGCGTCCCGCAAGACATTCACGCTGCGAGAGTTTCACCGCCTATTAGAGACGTATGGCGAACGTATGCCCAATGCGGCGGCCAGTCCCAGGAACCGAGAAGGGCTGAGTAGCTTGATCGCCGTCGTCGCCTCGATGAGGGGGCAGTCGCGCGTCGTCACGCAACCCGGCGACGACGACATCGTCGATCCCTATCGCCGATCCCTCGAGACCTACGACGAAGCGGGCAGGCTCATCCTTTCGGCAGTCACGGCGGTGAGTCAAAGTCTTGAGTCGGCCACACTGGCCACCCAAAAGCCCGGACATGACGATGCGTTGCGTAATGGTAATCTCGCAACTGGGCCCGCGTCCTTTCCCTCGGCTGAAGCGGGAGAACAATGATTGAACAAGAGGCCCACGGTCTCGCAGGTCCTGGCGCCGTACGAGCGACCAGCGATTGGCGCAGGCGGTATGCCTACGCCCTCGTAGCGACCGACCTGCTCGTTCTTATCTGGGTTATCTTCGGAACGCAGATCGCCTGGTTCGGGCTGACTAGTTCCGATGTCGAGATTAGTGGGCGCTTCAACGGGTTTGCGCTGAGTTACTCGACGATGTCTGTACTCATTGTTGTTGCATGGATGTTGCTACTGGGCATCTTCGGCACGCGAAGCTATCGGGTTCTGGGTACCGGCACCCAGGAATATCGGCTTATCGCCGATTCGAGCATTCGTCTATTCGGCATCGTTGCGATCGTTGCATTCCTCTTCAAAGTAGATTTTGCACGGGGCTACATCCTGATCGCTTTCCCATTGGGGGTCGTGGTATTGCTGTTCTCCCGGTGGATGTGGCGCCAATGGCTCGGTGTGAAACGAGCTCAAGGCGAGTACTCATCCCGGGTTCTTCTTGTGGGATCTGAGGAGTCGACCACCTACCTTGCAAAAGAGTTGGCTCGCTCGCCCTCGGCAGGGTATCTCGTCGTCGGAGCCTGCATCCCCGACGGGTCCGTAGCTGGGTATTTGAAAGACACCTCCATTCCCTGCTTCATCAGCATCGATCGCCTCGACGAGGCTATGGCAAGCACCGGCGCAGATACGGTGGTCATTGCGAGCAGCGAAAGTCTTTCTGCTGAGAAGATTCGCGAGATCAGTTGGGGACTCGAACCAGGTCGACAGCACCTCGTTGTCGCACCGAGTCTTACCGACATTGGGGGTCCCCGAATTCATACGCGTCCGGTGGCCGGCTTGCCTCTGATCCATGTGGAGACGCCTCGCTACACGGGCTCAAAGCAGTTCACAAAGAGGGCGTTTGACATCGCGGCGTCCTTGATGCTCATCCTTGTTCTGTCGCCACTGCTTGTGATAATTATCCTTACCGTCAGGCTGACTTCCTCAGGGCCGGTTTTATTTCGTCAGGAGCGCGTCGGGATCAACGGCTCCCGCTTTTTTATGCTCAAATTTCGATCGATGGTGACCAACGCTGAAGATCTGCTCGATCAACTTCGAGCTCAGCATCACGATAAGGGCAACCCGGTCTTATTCAAGATGGAGAATGATCCGCGAGTCACACCTATTGGCAGGGTTCTCCGCAGATTTTCCCTAGACGAGCTGCCCCAGCTGTTCAATGTACTGAGGGGCAATATGTCGCTCGTAGGGCCACGACCACCGCTTGAGCGTGAGGTGGATCAATATGACCCTCATGTGCATCGACGCTTCTTAGTGAAACCAGGCATTACGGGCCTATGGCAGGTCAGCGGACGGTCGAATCTTTCGTGGGAGGACACGGTGAGGTTGGACCTGTATTACGTCGAGAATTGGTCTATCACTGGAGACATCCACATTCTGTGGCGCACCGCGAGGGCGGTTATCGGTCGCAACGGAGCCTATTGACACACCTTCGCCGGGATGCGTCTCGATGAAAGCCAGAGCGGGTGTCAGATTGCGCAACGAGCCGGCAACATCAACGTTATTTAGAGCCGCTACGATGGCGACAACACTCTGGGGGGTTTGTTATCTACGAAGCATGCCGAGCGCAACGTCGTCGGTCAGTCGTCGGGGCTATCGACGCGCCGCCCAGTTTCCGCCGAAAAGCACACTTCCACCGCTATCCCTCCATCGATAAGGAAACTCATGCCTCGCGCCCTAATCTCAGGAATCACAGGTCAAGACGGCCTCTACCTCGCAGAGCTTCTGCTTCGTAAGGGCTATGAGGTGTTCGGGCTGATGCGCGGCCAGAACAATCCGAAGCGTGAGTTAGTGGAGACTACGGTCCCCGGTGTGAAGATCCTGACTGGTGACCTCACTGATCTGTCGAGTCTGCTGAGGGCGCTGCAGTCTTCTCAGCCCGACGAGTTCTACAACCTCGGCGCGATCTCGTTTGTTGCGTACTCGTGGGAAAATGCTCACCTCACCTCCGAAGTCACGGGAATGGGGGTCTTGAACGCGCTCGAGGCGGTGCGGCTCTACTCGAACGACGATCCGAGGAAAGTTCGGTTCTACCAGGCGTCGAGCTCGGAGATGTTTGGCAAGGTGCAGACAGTGCCCCAAAACGAGGACACCTTGCTCTGGCCGCGGTCGCCCTATGGTGTCGCGAAGGTCTACGGCCACTACATGACCATCAACTATCGAGAGTCCTACGGCATGCACGCGTCGTCTGGAATTCTCTTCAACCACGAATCCCCGCGTCGTGGCCCCGAATTCGTTACTCGCAAGGTCACGCAGGCAGTTGCTCGAATCTCTCTGGGGCTGCAGCAAGACATCACATTGGGCAACCTCGACGCCCGTCGCGACTGGGGATTTGCCGGCGACTACGTTGACGCGATGTGGCGCATGCTCCAGCAGGACGAGGCCGACGACTATGTCATCTCCACCAACGAGACGCATGAGATTCGGGAGCTTCTAGAACTGGCATTCAAAGCAGTCAACATCGACGACTGGGTCCCCTACGTCAAGCAGGACCCTCGCTTTATGCGTCCTGCTGAGGTCGACCTGCTGATTGGCGATTCGACCAAGGCCAGGACCGTACTCGGATGGGAACCGAAGGTCGACTTTCCTTCCCTCGTCACCATGATGGTTCACAACGATGTCGCCGAGCAGAAGCGTCTGGCGAGGATCTAGCCGCAATGCCCACAGCTCTCATCACCGGAATATCCGGCCAAGACGGTTCGTACTTGGTGGAATCACTTCTCTCTCGTGGCTATCGGGTGGAGGGCGTGGTGAGGTCGCTGTCCGCGGCAGATCTTCCGCAGAACACCCAACGCGATGTAGTGCTGCATGAGGCTGACATAGCCGCTCCAGCTTCACTGGATCGCATCGTATCGGAGGTTCAGCCCAACGAGATCTATAACCTCGCGGCTGTCAGCTCGGTCTTCCGTTCGTGGCAGGAGCCTGTATACACGGCTGAGGTCAACGCCCTGCCGGTCGCCCAACTCCTCGAGTCCGCGTGGCAATTGCAGCAGAGAATTGGCAGGCAAGTGCGGCTTGTGCAGGCGTCGAGTGCCGAGCTCTTCGGTCAGGCCGTCGAATCACCCCAGACTGAGTCGACGCCGATCAATCCGTCCTCTCCTTATGGTGCCGCAAAGGCCTACGCGCATCACATGGTCGGGGTTTATCGGCAGCGGGGGCTCTTCGCGAGCAGCTGCATCTTGTACAACCACGAGTCCCCGCGTAGGCCCGAAGCCTTCGTGACACGAAAGATCACAGCGGGTGCTGCGCGCATCGCTAACGGATTGCAGGATCGCCTGGACCTCGGGAGTCTAGACACCCGGCGGGATTGGGGATGGGCTCCAGATTTTGCGGAAGCATTGCGCCTCGCTGCGTCTGCAGCCGAGCCTGATGACTTTGTCATCGCGACGGGCGAAACTCACTCTATTCAGCAATTTGTGGAGCGAGCGTTTGATCGAGTGGGCATTTCAGACTGGCGAGCGGTCGTCTCGATCGATTCGTCTTTCTCGCGGCCGGTTGATCCGGTGGAACAAGTCGGCGACTCAGCGCGAGCACGCGAGGTGCTGGGCTGGAGACCGACGAAGAACTTCGACGACATCGTCGACTCAATGGTTGATCACGATCTGGCAATGGTCAAGGGCGAAGGCTACGAGGGCTAAGGCGTGATTTCTGCAATGCTGAATGACGTTCCGCCTCGGATCGATTGATATGCGCATCCTTCACTCTGTTCAAGATTTCACGCGCTCTGGAGGTATCGGCACCTACTTACTTGCCCTCGTCGAAGAACAGAAGAGACTTGGGCACGAGGTGAAAGTTGAGTGCGCGCGTCATGATCCAGGTTCACTTGACGTCATTGAGGCAGGCTCGTCGGAGGAATTCCTGCCTGACATCATCCATGCTCATGACTATTGGCGACATCGCTGGGATGGTGCCGCAGCAATTGTCCGCTCGCTCCACAATCACGATTTTGCATGCTCATCGCGGACAAGGTATCTCAGGGATGGAAAGCCATGTTTCAAAGCCCACGGCATAGCCTGTGTTGCGCACTGGCCCAGCTGTTCGCACTCCCCCCGTGTCGATAAGCGACTCAGCGACTATCGCGCAACCAGCCGGAATCTAAAAAGTGTGCTTGGAGCAGACGCCGTCGTTGCGTATTCGCGATACGTCGGCGAGACGGCGGTCCTCAACGGGGTCTCCGATTCCAAAGTTATGATTCTCCCGTGCCCAATTACTCGTTTCGACGCCAATGTTGATTACGGATTGGCAAGCCCGGGCCTCGTGACTTATTTCGGACGATTGGCGCGACCGAAAGGAGTGGAGGACCTCATCGAAGCGGTTGGGGTATTGCCGAACGTGTCGTTAAGGATTGTCGGAGATGGTTATCTACGTAGCAAGCTAGAGAGGATGGCTGCGTCCCTCGCTCCTGGCCGTGTCGACTTTCATGGATGGGCAGCTGAAGACGAGCTACCTCGGCTCTATCAAGAGTCGGCGGTTGTTGTCATGCCTGGACGGTGGCCTGAACCTTTTGGTTTGGTGGGGTTAGAGGCAGCGTGGGCGGGGAGGCCAGTAATTGCCAGTGCGAGTGGCGGAATTCTCGATTGGCTGCTGCCGGGCGAAACAGGGCTAGCGACGAAGCCAGGAGATGTGCCTGACCTGACGCAGGCGATTGAATATGTCACGTCTGATACCGGCCAGGCTGAGCGTATGGGCTTATCCGCCCGGCGGCATCTCGAAGACTGGCCGAACAGCGCTGACCATGCCGAAACCCTCGTCTCAGAGGTTTACGGGGCTGCTATCCGCGAGGCGTCGTAGAACGACACTTGCTTACACAGGGAAAGACCTCAGCAGGCCGTCGACACCACGTTGACCCAGATAAACGCCGATACGGCGCCGGTCCCAACAACCGGTGTCTTCGATGTGTGGTCTCTAAACAGCTCATGGCTGAGTGATCATCATCAGGGGCTCGCAAGCTGGGGGCTCCTCAAACGGCATTCCTACGGACGGCCTTCGGGACCCAGGGCAGTTCCGTCCCCACGGACAATGTAGCGATCACTCGGGAACAGCGACGGGGCCATCGTTCAGCAGCGAGACGAGACTCGACGCAATCTTTTCGTGACCTTGAACATTCGGGTGGAATTGATCTCCGAAGTAGTCCGAGCGTAGGTCCAGGACACCTGACAGCGAAAGGGTCTCGACGTCTAATGCTTGAGCAGCGGATTCGTATAGCCTCTCGGCCGCTGCAGCGCCGGGAAAGTATCGCTCAGAGATATCGGGAGGTCCCACGACGATAACCCGTGTACTTCGGTCCTGGAGTTCAGTCACCAGCTCATTCAAGGTTGTGGCATATTCGGCGTAAGGCATCACGGAGTAGCTCCCGCCAATGCGGATTAAAAGATTCTTTACCCGCCAGCGAGCAGAAGAGTCTATCTTTTGCAGGATGCGCCTTCTGAGCGCCGCCGAGTAGTAAGGGCGCGGATCCATCCAGCCGAGCTGTCTCCACCGGTCGGGAACGAGCCTGACCATCTGAGGCGTCGGGCGTGGAATTGCTTCCGTTACACCGTGTGCTACAACGGCGATCGTTGGTTGCAATGGCGACTTGCGCAGATTCGACAATGATTCCGATATTGGACGTGCCGTGCCTGAAAAGTCGCGAAATTCGAGGCCGAGCTGTGTCGCAACGAGTCGACCATACGATTGACCTCTCGTTCCCATACCGTTCGCGATTGAGTCTCCAAAAACGCAAAATACCTCAGCCACGGGGATTCGTGCTCCTGCCTCTAAGCACACTTCGCATCGAGAGTCGTACAACACCGAAGATGACGACGCAAACGGCCATTTCGGGGCCGTCCAGGTCGCCGAAACTATAGAAGGCCCAGGCGGAGAGTGCCAGCGCCAAGAGGCCTGCAGCGGAAGCAAGAGTCAAGGAAGACGCATTCTCGGACGCTGAGTCCATGTATACACGCAACTGCCATTGATCGTTGAGGAACTGCGCAACAACCAGGATTGCCGTCACCAGCGCCAGGCCGTGATATCCAACCCCAAAAAGTGTCTCGCCGAAGAAGTAGACCAGAGTGACGACGGGGACGGCCACTATGACTGAAAGCAATGCACCACTTGTGGTGCGTTTGCGTAACAACGCGCCGTTGTCGGTCGATGCGTTTAGCGCGCTGGCAAATTTTGAGTATGTGACGTGGTTGAGAGCTTGAGTGAGCCCACCAGAAGCACTCGCGCACGTTATCGCGACGGCATACATTCCTAGAACGCTCGCAGGACTCAACGCCGATAGGAGTAACTGATCGAGCCTCCCGCCGACGCTGTCGAACGCTGACGTTGACCAGAAACGTAAGCTGAAGTTCCAAGGCACTGGAGTGCGATTGGATCGTCTGATGCCAGATATTGCGAATACGCACCCGATGAGATTGCCCAGGGCATTCCCGGCGAGGGTGACGATAAAGGCTATTTCAAGTGTGAGTGTCCCTGACGCCCAAAGGACGATGTACGCCAGTGAAGGAAATACGAGGGTAGAGGCTCTGATGAGGTTGAACGGCCAGATACGACCGCTGACGAGCACGAGTTCGAGCCCGATTTGACCAATCCCCGAGAAGACGAGGACACCGGCGGCGATGCGGATGCCCAGCGAAATCCTCTCGTCGCCATTTGACAGAATGTCGGCGCTGAGGAACGCGAGGAGGGCGCTTATGGGTCCCAGCCCAGCTACGACAAGGACGCCCACTCCCGACATGAAGGCTCTTTTGTGGTCTTGCAACGCCAGGCCTCGGGGCAGACCCAGGAACGCCACCCACGACAGAACCTGAACGGATACGAAAGCGCCCGCAAGCACGCCTCGACCATCAGGGCCTAGCGTGCGTGCGAGCAGCGGGGCGGAAACAAGGCTAAGACCCATGCCCGCATATGTCACAAACGCCGTCTGGAAGAAGCGCCCAGATGAAGGCCGGCTCCCGTCGAAGAACGACCGCAGCAGTTTCATCATCGAGATAGGCGCCCGTACATCTCCACCAGCCGTTCTGCGGACGCCTCAGATACTAGATAGTCGGAGACAGCGGAGGCGCTCTGCTTTTCCGCCGTGCTGAGGCTGCCCGTTCCTCGAATATGCTTTTCGAGCTCACCCTGCAGCTCGGTTTCGGGCACGAGACTGATCGGCGGGGTCGGGCTCACAGCGTTGTAGATGTACGAGCTGCCCGGGTTGTCGGTCACGATTGCATAAGTGCGCAGTGCCATCGCTTCGTAGAGCGGAATGCCGAAGCCCTCGTATTCGGACGGTGCCATCAAGACCCACGACGAAGCGACGGCCTCTCTCACCGCTTCGTCTGAGGCTCCGGAGAGGTGCATAGTGTCGGCGGGCCAATTCGCTTGGTCACCCGCGGGTCCGATCACCGTGAGGGTGATGGGCAGGCCTGTCGTAGCGCGTGCCTCCCGCACAGCTTTCGCAACGAGCCAACCCCGCTTGCGACCATGGAACGACCCGATGAAGACAACGGAAGGGCCGTCAGTTTTCCCTACACCGGCCGGCGGCGGAACCGCGGTGACGGGGGGCATGAGAATGTCGCAACGAAACGTCTCGAACGAGTCAGGGCCGATAGCGATGCGGAATGCTGCCCGAGCCCTGGAGCGCGCTTCGGTGAGGGCAAGAACGTAGTGGTTGATGCTGCGCAGGCCTTTCGATGCCCGTGCTTCTGCCAACGACGAGCCCAAGAAGGTTCTCACGATCGGGGCTCCGTTCTTCGACAGGGCCCAGTCGTCACCGAACGCGTGAATCACGTCGGCCTTTAGCGAGGCGATCAAGCGGCGAAGCCGTAGCGGGGTGAGGTAATATCTGCCGATGCGTCCCGTGGCACGAGGAACATAGACCATCGTCGCGCCCTCGAGCGGCGTGCCGCCGGCAAGCGTCACAACGGTGAGATCGACCGTCTCTTTCAGCTCATCGGCGATTCTGAACGCGTAGCGGCCAACACCGCCGACATGGCCCTCATGAGGCCACTCGAGACTGAGTAGCACCACCTTCATCATCTCAGCGCACCTCCTCGTACAGCGCGAGATGTCTCTGCGCGATGACATTCCAGGCGAATGTTTCGGCATGGGCACGACATTCGTGCGCCGACGGCACTCGGCCCAACAAGGCATGAACGATGCGATCGGCCAGGGCCTCCACGGAGCCCCGTGGCACGATGAGGGACGCATCCAACCCTCGCACGGCATCGGGAAGCCCGCCGCAATCCGTCACAATCGGCGCGCGGCCAGTCGCCAGCGACTCGAGTGCGATGAGGCCGAAACCCTCGAGCGCCAGGCTGGGTACCGCCGTTATTGACGCTGACCTGTATTCCTGACGCAGCGTCTCGTCGTCGAGACGGCCGAGAAAAGTGATCTTCGCCGGGCTCGCCGCCGCCATGGCCCGTAATTCTTGCTCGAAAGTTCCGGAGCCGACGATACGCAACTCGGCGCCCGGAATGCGCTTGTCTACTTCGGCCCAGGCCTTGATGAGCACGTCGATGCCCATGCGCTTCTCCAGCCGCCGAACGCAGAGAACACGCGGGGCGGCACCTGAGTTCGTCGTCTCTTCGCTGAATTCGAAGTCGTCGATGTCGACCCCGGGCGGAATGATGTGAATCTTGTCGGCACTCACGCCGTAGTCGTTGGCGAGGATCTCTTTGAACGGCCGGGAGAGTACAACGAAGGCGTCGGCGTGCTTGTACGAGCTTCGTTCCACTGCGGTCTTGGCGCGTGTCACAAGCTTGTTGGCCCCGGCGACCGCGCTTTCTGCTGCCCAGGGGCCCTGAAAATGAACCACCATGCCGGCATCCGGGCTCGTCTTCGGGGCCCGCGGCGACCCGTACAACGAGAAGTGCTTGTCGACGATGTCGAGCCGCCTGGCTTCGGGAGCTCTGCGCGAGGCAAGCACGCGCGAGACGGTGCTGCCGCCGGTCGGCCCCCACGATGTGCCCCCGGCTGCTGGGTCGCCGAATGCAGCCCCAGACACCTGCACTTCCGGCGTCGCAGCCATGGCGAGGTAGAGCCCTTCGAAATAGCGATTGAGTCCGCCCTGGCGGCTCGAAAACCACTCAGAACCGGTCATATGAATTTTCACTGTAGGTGCTCACTTCTCGTCATTTCGCGTCCTCGTGGGGGCGTTCGGGTTTTCGCGACTGCGTTACTTCTTCGAAGAACGCCCGATGCAATTCGGCGACCTCTGTGTCGGAGAGCAGACCGGGCGTACGCCGTGCTCCGTCTTCGAGCTCGCGTCTTATCGACACGTCTTCGGCTTCGCGAAGGCTGGCGATCAAAGACTCTTCGTCGCCCATCTCGAAGAGCAGGCCCGACTCGCCGTGCCTGATCCACTCGCTGGGGCCTCCCACGGACGTGGCGATGACAGTTTTACTGGCACTCAGATACTGCAAGATGTTCTGCCCAAGTGGTTCGGGCCTCGTCGACGCCTGAACACACACGTCGAGCGTGTCGATAAGCGCGGGAACGTCGTCAACATGGCCGAGAAACTGCACCTGGCCTTCTATGCCGAGTTGCTTCGCGAGATCTTGCAGCTCAGCGAGAAAACGCTCGTGCCCGAATGCTGCGTCTCCTGCTAGAAGAAGTTGCACGTCACGGCCTGCATAGACCCCGGCGAATGCCCGCAGCAGCAGGTCCTGGCCCTTCCACGGGTCCAATCGAGCGACCATGCCTACCCTAGCGACGACATCTTTCGACGGCGATGTGCGTCCGGTTGCCTCGATACCGGCGGCGCTGGGGATGATGACGTGTCGCGTCTTGATCGAGATGAATGGGGCGGCTGAGGCGAGCGTCGATTGCGAATTCGCAATGACGCCCGCGGCGCGAGGGAGAGCGATGCGGGTGAACAGGGCGTAGCCGATCGAGCCCAGGCTCGGCTTGTCGACCAGGTCGCGAAGGTGTACGACCAGAGGTTTGCGGCTGCCCACGGTCGCAATCGCCGCGTACACGGCTGCCCTCGACGTGTTCGTGTGAATGATATCTGCCGCTGCAAATGCGGGGCTGCGCCGGATGCTGACGGCCTGCCCGAGTGCGGCGATGGCGAACCGAGCAATGGCCGCGATCGAGCGGCTGCTGCTGGCGCCGAACCGTTGCCGCGGGCCGATCGTTTCGACCTTCACGTTCGGCAAGCCGGTGAGCGTGCCGTAGACGTTGAAGCCCTCGGATTCAGCCGGGGGTAATCCCAACGTCGCCGTCCACGTTGCTTTTTTCAGCACTCTCATCAGTGCATACTCCGCGCCGCCACGGGCCTGCGTGTGGTCGAGGTGCAGCACCCGAGGTGACGGCCCCCCGCCTCTCATGAACCCACCCATGCGCGGATCTCTTTCGCGAACGAAGAGCGGTCGAAGTCCCAGGCACGGCTGACGCAGGCAGCCGAATCCATCGTTACGACCGTTTGCGCGGCTTCACGCAGTTCGGCCGGGCTGAAGCCTTCGAGCAGAACTCCGGTCGTGCCGTGTTGCACCGTCTCGGAGGCGCCCCCGATCGCGCTCGCGACCACCGGTGTTCCTGTCGCCATAGCCTCGACGGGCATGATGCCGAAGTCTTCGATCGGGGGAAACATGTAGAAGAGCGAACGAATGTAGAGGGCCCTGAGTAGCGTATGGGAGGGATGCTTGACGAATGTCACTCGGCCGGGGTGTTCAGACGCCTTGTGCTGTAGGGCGCCGAGCGAGGGGCCGTCGCCAGCGAGAACCACGTCGAGGTCGGCCGCGATGCCCATGTCAATCACGAGATCGAGGCGCTTGTAGGGAATGAAGCGAGATGCGCCGAGCACGAAGGTGTCTGGAAGCGAGTCGAGAATCATCTGATCGTGCTCGCTCAGCTCTTCACTCGCTGAGATGAAACCTTCGACGTCGACCGGAGGGTAGACGACCGTGCTGTCTCGGCCCCAGCTCTCCTTGATCCGGCCGCGCACGAAGTTGCTGATGGCGGCGATGGCGTGAGGCTCTTGCGCTCGCCTGCGATCGATCGCCTTAAGTGGCACCGACGCGGCGCGGACGGCTAACGACGCGCCTCGCCTGTCTAGCTCGGGATTCCAGATGTACCTTGCCGGCGTATAGGCGTAAACGTACTTTGCTGCCGATCGAGCGGGACCTGAGAAGCGTGCATGATGCGCAAACAGGTGTGAGCTGCACAGAATCCACTCGGCGTCACTCTTGCCTAGATGCCGCCAGGTAACGGGCATCAAGGGCACGGCAATTCCTTTGTGATTTCGAAGAGGCGTGCGTGACATCCACGTTTCGGAAACCCTGTCCGAAGTGAATCGCTCGGGAGCGGCATTCCAGAGGGCCTTGATCGGCGCATCCGGAAAAATCGCGGCGAGTTCTTCAACGACTTTCTCGGCACCCCCGTGAGGTTCGAGCCATTCGTGCACAATCACACCAGTCAAAACCATTCCCCCCGAATGTAGCGCTGATTCCCCTTCGCCGGACGGTTTGAACTACGACCTTTGAGCATGCGGCGCTGCATCCATGGAGACCGTGGGACGTCGAACCCTCGGCTAATTGACGCCCAGCTTACGGTACTTAGCCGAACGCGCCGCGTGCTTTTGATCAGCATGATGGCGATCTGCAGGCGGCGCTGGTCGTGTCTGTCTTGCCAAGAAATAGGCCTTGGCCGTCGATGCAAAGGCAAGTCCGATGATGATGCCGAACGTCGCGAGAAAGACGTTGCCTGAAACGCTCGCCACCACAATGAAAATGGAGCTGAGTGACGCGGTCTCAGCGCGTCGAGCGCCGAGGTTCTTGAGCGAGATGAACAACATCACGATGCACAGGATGGTTATCAGAACGCCGGAGATGTAGCCGTACTGCATGATCGTGTCGCCGATCAAGCTGTCTGCCCGAGCCCCGGACGGATTTCCGATGAGGTATTTCGCGGGGCTGAAGAAATACTGCAAAATACCCAACCGAGCCTGGAACGAATCATCGGTGCTGGAATCGAAATCGGTGTACCGGTCGGCCGACAGAATGGTCGAGCTGCCGTCGAGGGCGTTTAGAATTCGGACCAGCACGAACCCCACGAGAACCACCAGGATGACGGGGATGAAGCGCCCGAATCCCTTACCCCGGATGAGGGCCAGGACGACTGCGCAGAGGGCGACGGCAATGAGGGCGGTTCTGACTCCCGAGAGAATAAGCGGAACAGTCAGGCTCGCCGCGCATCCGAACCAGAGGACCCTCGCAACCAGCTTTGACGTGATGGTGGCCTTGGCGAGCGCGACGACGCTCGCAAGACCGACGAAGAGCGCGTAGGGCCCGGGTGATTCCGAGGCGCCGAAGACACGCACCTCGAGTGGGTTCGGGGCTCCGATGCTATTGAGGTCCGAGGCGATCATCCACGACTTGTCCCATTCGGGGAGGAAGAAGAACTGGTACACCCCATAGAGGCCGACCAGGATCCCGAGTATAGGGATGATGCGATCCGCGGTGAGCCAGACATCCGGAACCCTGCCGTCTATGACAAGCGGAATCAAAAGAAGGGGCACCACGATGGCCCCTGCCGCGTAGAGAGGCGCGATTGCCGTGACAGTCCGGATGACGAGAGTGAAGGCCACGGCCACTGCGAGTGCGATGACCAGACGATTCACCCAGTTGGTGCGATTGTGCTTCTCGTGTTCGTGAAAAAAACGAATCAAGAGAACTGAGATCACGAGAATGAGCGGAACGAGCACCAGGGGATCGGAATCGACACGACCACCACTGACCAGTCTCCGAATCAACGAGATGAGGGGCACGAGCACGACGGCGAAAATGAGCACGCGACGAACGTTGTACATGCACAGCGCACTCAGAACGATCAGGGCCGAGAGGGTGATCTGCACGTCCAATCGGGATGCAGCGACTCCGGCCACAGCCCCCAGTGCAACCAGAGCGCACAGCGCCATGACGTTGCGCATCACGCTCTTCCCCATAGCGTCAACTTACAGGGGCTCGTCGCCAATCAGGCAATCATGAATGGCGTGCGGTACCGTCTAGTGAAAGAAGCGGGGGTGGCGTTGAGCCATCGCGTCATGACCGCATGCAGCCCTGGGGGAGGGAACTCGTGGCTACACCTCTGACTCCGAGCGTCACTGTGGCGATCGCCAGCGTGGGCCGCCCAGATGACCTGAAACAGTGCATCGCCGCCCTGCGGCTGCAGACCGATACGCCGGACGCCGTCGTCGTCGTCGCGCAGAGCTCCGATACGGCAACCCAGGCGGTTGCAGCAGAGGCGGCACTGCGCACGATCATCGTGACTAAGCCGGGCCTCGCTCTCGCACTGGAGACGGCGATCCGTTCTACGGCGACCGATGTGATCGCGTTCGTAGACGACGACGCTCGAGCTTTGCCCGACTGGGTCGGTCGCATCCGGCAGGCCTATGCATCTGACCCAAACCTCGGACTTTTTGGGGGGCGAGACAATGTCGATGGTGACCGCAGTTCGGGCGATTCCGACCTCGTGGTCGGGCGCTTGACGAGAGGCAAGATCGCAGGCAACCATCACCTGGGTAAGGGTGTCTTCCGGGTGGCCGAGCACGTCAAAGGCGCAAACATGAGCATGCGGGTGGCGCCGGCTCGACGAGTGCCGCTGGCCCGGCTCGTAGCGGGCACCGGCGCACAGTCTCGCAACGAGTTCGTTCTGAGCCTCGGGATCACCAGCCAGGGGTATGGCGCCGCTTACGATCCGCGCCTGCAGGTCGACCACTTTCCGGCTAAGCGGGCGACGGGCGACGAGCGCACTAGTTATACGCGGGAGCGCATTCTCGTTCAACGGCACAACGAGGCGCTCGCCTTGTCTCTTTACTCGTCGAGGTCGCAGACGGTTGCCTTCGTTCTGCGTGCCCTGCTCGTCGGCGATCAGAAATGCTGCGGCCTCACGGTTGCGATAATCAAGATCGTGCGAGGAGAAAAGTCAGTGCTGTCAAAGCTCGGGGGAACATGGAGAGGCGTCTTCTCGGGACTCCGGGCGGCGTCGCGCAACCGATCAAGCCAATACGAGGATGCCGCGGGTGAGTAACTCAGGAGAAGAGCCGCTGCTTGACCGGCACGCAACAACTGATGAACGGCGGCGTCGGCCTAGGCGCACGAAGTCACGCCGAAAGGTTCTCGGCGTCGTTCTCGGCGTCGTCGCCCTGCTCGTCGTAGCCGTGGCCGCGTGGGTAGGCGTTCGCGGCTACCAGGCGAAGGGCGAGCTGGAGGCCGCCATCCCTCTGGTGACTCAGCTAAAGACTCAGGTCACGTCGGGGGACTCTGCCGGAGCGATCGATTCGATGAACAGGCTCACGCAGCACGCGCAGTCTGCCGCCGATCTGACGAGCGATCCGGTCTGGCGCGCGACGGAGTTGCTTCCGTGGGTCGGTAGCAACCTCACCGTAATGCGCGAGCTCTCCTCGACCGTGAATGACGTCTCGCGCTACGGCGTCCAGCCGCTGACGGGGCTCGCTGGTTCCATCGGCCTCTCTGACTTCAAGCCCGTCGACGGACGGGTTGATCTGCAACCGCTGCTCGACGCGCAGGGAGTTCTGGCGGATTCATCTGCGGCCGTCGGCGATGCCGTGGCACGAGTCGACGCGCTCGATGGCGACGGCGTCATTCAACCGCTGGCGGATGCGCGATTGCAGCTTCTCGATAAACTCACCGAGGCATCGGGCGAGCTAACCACCCTGAGCAAAGCGGCCGTGCTCCTGCCCGCCATGCTTGGCGCCGACGGTCCGCGTAACTATCTACTGCTCTTCCAGAACAACGCGGAGCTTCGTTCGACCGGAGGCATCCCGGGCGCCCTTGCGCTCGTCAATACCGATGCTGGCTCCATCAAGCTGAGCCAGCAGACATCCGGCAGCAGCTTCCGGCAGTTTCCTGAACCCGTGATCGAGTTGCCGCTCGACACAAAGTCGCTTTACGGCGACAACACTGCCGAGTTCATGCAAGACGTGAATTTCACACCCAACTTCGCGCTGTCAGGTCAGATCGCCAGGGAAATGTGGAACAGGAAGTTCGGCCTACAGGTGGATGGGGTTATCTCGCTCGATCCGGTCGCCCTGTCGTATCTGCTGAAGGCGACGGGCCCCATCGCCCTCCCCAGCGGCGATCAGCTCACGAGCGAGAACGCAGTAAAGCTGCTGCTGCAGGACGTTTATGCGAAGTACGAGCAGCCGCCCGAGCAGGACGCCTTCTTCGCATCGGCGGCCGCGGCCGTCTTCGACAAAGTCGCGAGCGGCAACGTTAACCCCGCTGCGCTGGTGTCCGCGCTGGGGCAAGCCGGCGAGGAGAACCGCGTGCTGGTGTGGAGCGCGAGCGATGAAGACCAGCAAGTTTTGGCAGGCACGACGCTGGCCGGAGGGCTGCCGAAAAGCTCCGAGACTGAGCAGCGTTTCGGCGTGTACTTCAACGACAGCACCACCGCCAAGATGGACCCCTATCTGCAGGTGAACATCGAAGCGGGTCAGGCTGTTTGCCGGAACGACGGTTTGCCGCTGAACTCGGTGCGCGTCACACTCACCAACACGGCGCCAGCGGACGCTGCCACGTCGCTCCCCGACTACGTCACGGGCGGTGGGGAGTTTGGCATACCTCCGGGCAATATCCGCACGAACATAGCCGCATACGGAGCCGAAGGCCTCTACAACTTGGGACTCACTCGAGATGGGGCGGCGTTTCCATACCAACCATCTACAGAACTGGGATATGGTGTTTCGAAGGTGGAGATAGAACTCGCGCCGGGAGATAGTACGGTGCTTGACTTCCAATTCTTAGGTGACGCGCCGCAAACCAAGGCCGTTTCGGTGCAACATACCCCCTTTGTTTACGCTTTAGAAACAAAGGCCCTCGAAGTCGACTGTCAAAATGCCTTACAGTAGAAGAGTCTCAACTGAGGCATGACTGGTGTGGGGGCGTTCACTTTGCCCCAGCGCAAACTATTGGGGGAAGTTCTCATGTTCAAAAAGGCTCTTGCGATCGGCGCTCTCGCCGTTCTCGCTATCTTCTCGGTTCCGACCGCGGCTAACGCTGCCTCGTACGGCGACGGCGGTGACAACGGAGCGACCGTAGTTGTGGCTCCCGGAGCGCCCGTAACGTTTTCCTTCGGCGGCTTTCAGCCCGGAGAGCCGACCGTCGCCTCGGCTCCTGACGCCGTCACTCTGAGCGCGCTCAAGGTTGTCGTTACCGCCAGCAAGCCGGCAGGTCCCAACGGAACCGTCAGCTACACCGCGTCTGCAACTCAGCCGGGAAGCTACACGATCACCGTCTCTAGCGCCAGCAATGTCGCCACCGGAACGCTCACCGTCGTGCCGACCGACGCAGCTGGTTCAGGTTCAGGTTCTGGGTCTGGTTCCAACGGCGCGCTGCCGAACACAGGCTTCGAGACTCCGATGTTGATCGTCTGGGGCGCCGGTGGTGCACTCGTTCTGGGCATCGCGCTCGTCTTCGTGCTGAGCGTCGTTCGCCGCAACAAGAGCGCAGCATAATAGCTATACGTCGCAACTAACGTTGCCCGTCCCTCACGGGATTTACGTCGAAAGGCCCCAAGCAAAGCTTGGGGCCTTTTGCGTTTGAGGGCGTCAGACGCGGTTGGTCGATGCGGAGGACGTCGAGCTAGCGAAGGTCGGATGCTCGCGAAAGAGGTGGCTCGGCGTCGCGACGTCGAACAACGGCTCCGAGCCCAAGGCCCACGGCGAGGGCCAACGAGATCCATGCGGCAGCGATGACGATGACCGAGGCGGCGATGGCAGAAAGTTCCATGAGGAGGAGCTTATGGCGCAGTCTTGTGTAAATCGAGCAATTCTCGCTTAACTACGAAGCGTCGTGTATTGTTCAGTCTCGATACGGCCGCGGCTGGCCTACTCGACCAGCGCTGGGTTACGGGCGGCCCAGCCCGACGTACGTCCAGCCGGCAGCGCGCCAGGCCGTCGCATCCAGTGTGTTGCGGCCGTCGATGATCGTCGGCGTCTTGACCAGCGGCAGGGCCCAGGTGGGGTCCATGTAGCGGAACTCGTCCCACTCTGTCACCAGCACGACCAGGTCGGCATCCTGCAGGGCTGCGGCCGGATCGGCCTCGTAGGTGAGCTGCGGGTGCACGCGGCTGGCCGTGTGGATCGCCTCGGGGTCGGTGGCCACCACGTTGGCGCCACGGCCCTTCAGCTGCACGGCCACGTCGAGCGCCGGGCTGTCGCGAATGTCGTCGGAGTGCGGCTTGAAGGCCAGGCCCAGCACGGCGATCTTCTTGCCGTGCACCGAGCCGCCCAGCGCCTCGACCGCGAGGTCGACCACGCGCTGGCGACGGCGCAGGTTGATGGCGTCGACCTCTTTAAGAAACGCGACGCTCTCGCCGCGGCCCAGCTCCTCTGCGCGAGCGGTGAACGCCCGAATGTCCTTCGGCAGGCATCCGCCGCCGAAGCCCACGCCGGCCTTCAAGAACTTCCAGCCGATGCGGTCGTCGAGGCCGATCGCTGTCGACAGCTGCGTGACATCGGCACCGGTGACCTCCGCGATCTCGGCCATCGCGTTGATGAACGAGATCTTCGTGGCCAGAAACGCGTTGGCCGAGACCTTCACGAGCTCGGCGGTCGCATAGTCGGTGACCACCAGCGGGGTGTCTTTGCTCAGCGCCGATTCGTAGACGCCGTCGAGCAAGGCCTTGGATGCCTCGGCCTGGTCGGGCTCAGGCGGCAGGCCGTAGACGAGACGGTCGGGCGAGATGGTGTCTTGCACGGCGAAGCCCTCGCGCAAGAACTCCGGGTTCCAGGCGAGCATGGCTCCGGAGCCGCTCGCGGCGACCTTCGCGGCCAGGTCGGCAGCGGTGCCGACGGGCACTGTCGACTTGCCGACCACCAGGTCGCCATCCGAGAGATAGGGGAGCAGGCCTTCGAGGGCGGCGTTCACGTACGTGAGGTCGGCGGCGTAGCTGCCCCGCTTCTGCGGGGTTCCCACGGCGATGAAGTGCACCTGCGAGCCGGCGGCATCCGCAAGATCAGTCGAGAAGCGCAGACGGCCCGTGGCGGTGGCAGAGGTGAGGATCTCGGGGAGGCCCGGCTCGAAGAACGGCGCCTTTCCGGCTGCCAGCGCCTCGATCTTGGCCTGGTCGATGTCGATGCCGATAACTTCGTGGCCCAGCTCGGCCATCGATGCGGCGTGAACCGCGCCCAGATAGCCGCAGCCGATTACAGAGAGCTTCATTTTCTGCCTTCCCCCGATGTGGCAAATTGAGGCACTCCATCGTGCTTATGCATGCCTCATTCCTACCAGAGTTCGGTGGCAGCAGTCCCTACGCCGTCTCGCCCCGCGGCATCGTGTGGGGCCTCCACGCCAGCTTGCGCTCCGACAGAGAGCGGATCAGGGGCGCTGTGTCGAGGTCGACGGGCTCGTGCAGAGAGTCGGAGACATCGAGCGGTTCGCCCGGAGACAGCACCAACTCGACGACGTGCTCGCCGGTCTCGGCGATCGCCGGAACGTCGATCTTCACGACCCGGCCTCGCCGCTGGGCGGCCTGCGAGAAGTTCGTAATCGCCTGCGCGACGTCGTCGGTAGTGATGAAGGTCTTGCCCTGGCAGTCAACGCGCTTCATAGGTCTCGTCTCCCTCGACTAGTAGCCCTTCGAGCGTGGCGCACACGCAGGCCCTCCCCGAGGGCTTGACTTTACTAGCCATGCGCGCGAAAGTTCGACGAGTCGAAGCCAGGTTGACTCCTTGTGACGATCCGCGCCGATCAGGCGCTGGGAATCAGGCCGTCTCGCCGATAGCGGTCGAACAGCGCGGTGAACGAGTCCACCGTGCGGTGATGGGTGTGGAACCCCGCGAGGCGACTCTTGCTGATGTCGGTCACCACTTCGATGTCGCGCCCGAGATCGGCATCGGTGTGCCACCACGACGCGAGGCGGGTGAGGTCGGGTTCGACCAGTGCGTGCTTCTGGGCGAGCTCTGCCCACACGCCCTCCATGCCGACCATCTGCTGCTCGAGCGGGCGAGGCGCGGTGTCGAATCCCTCGGCCTCGACGCCGAAGTAGGCGGCGAGCTGCGGCCACATCCAGCGCCAGCGAAAGACGTCGCCGTTCACCACATTGAAGGCCTCGTTCGCGCCGCTCGGCGTCGTGGCGGCCCACGCCATCTGCTCGGCGAGCACGGTGGAGTCGGTCATGTCGGTGAGACCGTTCCACTGCGTCTCGCTGCCCGGAAAGATGAACGGGAGGCCGCGGTGCTTGCAGATCGAGGCGTAGGTGGCGAGGGTGAGCCCCATGTTCATGAGGTTGCCGACGGCGTGACCGATCACCGTGTGCGAGCGGTGCACCGACCACGTGAACCCCTGCCGCTCGGCGGCCGCGAACAGCTCGTCTTCCTGCGCGTAATAGAAGTTGGGAGTGTCGAGGCGCGGCTCCTCTTCATGAAACGGGGTGTCGGGCATCTCGCCCTGCGCATAGGCATCGAACGGGCCGAGGTAGTGCTTGAGGCCGGTCACGAGCGACGCGTGCACCACGGGCGACGAATCGAGGGCGGCCAGAAGGTCGCGCACCATGCCGCCGTTCACCGCGATGTTCTCTTCTTCGGTGGCCTGTCGCGCCCAGGCAGAGAAGAAGACGTGACTGATGCCCTGGCCCTCGAGGGCCGAGCGCAGGCTATGCGGCGACCGCAGGTCGGCAGAGATCCATCGCACCCCGGCAACCGGCCGGCCCTCGCGACGGGCCAACGCGAGCACTCGCCATCCATCGCCCGCCAATCGGTCGACCAGGGCCGAGCCGGTAATGCCGGATGCGCCCACGACGAGCGCGACCCGGTCGGGCGAGGGCGACGCGACGTCGCTCTCGGCGAGAGAAAGAGGAGCGGGGGAGGAGGCATTGCTGTCGGAAGTCATCGCTCTCGGAAACCGGCCCGCGCGCGGCGATATTCCGACATTCGTCGTTTTGACACGTGAACAGAGGGTGTGCACCCCCGCGCCGGGGTGACCCGGGCGCTCGTTGCCGATAGGCTCGCTGCGCGCGACCGAACGCGTGCGGCGAGAGAAAGCACAGGTATTACCGATGGCCGAAGCGACAGAACTGCGTCTGACAGAGACCGCGATTCCCGGACTCGTCATTCTCGATCTGCCGGTGCACGGTGACAATCGCGGCTGGTTCAAAGAGAACTGGCAACGCGAGAAGATGCTGGCCCTCGGCCTGCCCGACTTCGGTCCTGTGCAGAACAACATCTCGTTCAACGGCAAGACCGGAACGACCCGCGGCATCCACGCCGAGCCCTGGGACAAGTACGTGTCTGTCGCCACCGGCCGCATCTTCGGAGCGTGGGTCGACCTGCGCGAGGGCGACACCTTCGGAGCCGTCGTCACCGTCGAGCTCGATGCCGGTCGCGCCGTCTACGTGCCGCGTGGAGTGGGCAACTCGTACCAGACCCTCGAAGAAGACACGGCCTACACCTACCTGGTCAACGACCACTGGAGCCCGGCCGCCTCGTACACGTTCCTCAACCTCGCCGACGAGACCGCGAACATCCAGTGGCCCATCGCGCTCGACGACGTCGAGATCAGCGCGAAAGACCAGGCCCACCCGCGTCTCGGCGACGTCGTGCCCATGAAGGGCGCGCGCACGCTCGTGCTCGGCGCCGGCGGACAGCTCGGCCTCGCCCTGCGCGCCGAGTTCCCCGACGCGGAGTACGTCTCGCGCGCCGACTTCGATGTGGCCGACCCCGCCAGCTACACCTCGCGGCACTGGGGCGACTACGACACCATCATCAACGCCGCCGCGTACACCAAGGTCGACGAGGCAGAGACGGCCACGGGCCGACCGGATGCGTGGGCCGCGAATGTCTCGGCCGTCGCGTTGCTCGCATCGGTCGCCACCGCCAACCGCCTCACCCTCGTGCACGTCTCGAGCGACTACGTCTTCGACGGAACCGCCGCCGAGCACCCTGAAGACGAGGCGTTCTCGCCGCTGGGCGTCTACGGCCAGACCAAGGCAGCGGCCGACGCTCTGGTGTCGACCGTTCCCAAGCACTACATCGTGCGCACCAGCTGGGTCATCGGCGAGGGCAACAACTTCGTGCGCACCATGGCGTCGCTCGCCTCGCGTGGAGTGGCTCCGAGCGTCGTGAACGACCAGATCGGGCGCCTGACCTTCACGACCGACCTGGCCGCCGGCATCCGGCACCTGCTGTCGTCGGGTGCTGATTTCGGCACGTACAACCTCACGAACGAGGGCGAGCCGCTCTCGTGGGCGGCCATCGCCGCGCGCGTCTACGAGCTCACGGGTCACTCCGCCTCTGACGTGACCGGGGTGTCGACCGAGGAGTACTTCGCGGGCAAGTCGGTGGCCCCGCGCCCGCTCGGCAGTGTTCTGCCGCTGGGCAAACTCGCGGCCACCGGGTTCGTTCCCCGCGACGGCGACGAGGCATTGAAGCAGTATCTCGGGGCGTAGCGCGACGCGTAATCGGTGCCCCGCGGCAATCGCCGTGAAACATGTTTTCGTTAGCCTCGAGGCATGAACAGCGCGCACACTCGTCGATGGGCCTGGCGTGCTCTCGGCGTGATCGCAGTCGCGGTCGTGGCGATCACGTTCTGGCCTACGCCCGTGGACCAGCCATTTCAGAGTGCGCTTGCTCGGCTGCTCGCATCGTTGCACCGACATGGCTTGCCCGAGTGGGTCACCTACTCGGTCGTGGAGTCGGCGTCGAACGTCGTGATGTTCGTTCCGCTCGGCGCGCTGATCGCCTTGCTGGCCTGGCCGTCGCTGTGGTGGATCTCGGGCGTTCTCGGGTTCTTTGCGTCGCTCACCATCGAACTCTCCCAAGCTCTGTTGCTGCCACAGCGGTTCGCGGCGGCCGGTGATGTGGCCGCGAACACCGCGGGAGCACTGCTCGGTGGGGCTGCTATATGCATTTTGCGTTATGTACAGCTCGGGCGCGAGCGGCGTTAATCAATCCCTTGGGCTGGCAATTCTCTACCCAAAGACCGTGCATCCGTGGCCCGATCCGTGGATCGATGCCCACGCCCCCTAGAGTGAGAGCAAGTCACCCCTAGAACCTGGTTGTCTTGCTGCCCTGCGAGGGCCCGATGGCCGAGAGGGGCCTTGTGACCGACACAGTCAAACCGCGCATTACATTCACCAAGACGAAGCCGGGTGGTGCGCGCACCAGCCCGACCAGCGAGTACTCGTCGCTGCTCAACACCGTTCGCGATGCTGGCCTTCTTCGCCGCCGCAAGGGTTTCTACTACGCCATGTTCGGTGTGCTGCTCGCAGCGCTCGGCGGCGTCGGCGTCGGAGTCGTTCTGCTGGGCGACTCCTGGTTCCAGCTGCTGATGGCTGCCGCGCTCGGCATCATCTTCACGCAGTTCGCCTTCCTCGCCCACGAAGCCTCGCACCGCCAGGTGTTCACCTCGGGCAAGGCCAACGACATCGCGGGCCGCACGCTCGCCAACCTCTTCGTCGGCATCAGCTACTCGTGGTGGATGACGAAGCACTCGCGTCACCACGCCAACCCGAACGTGCTCGGCAAAGACCCCGACATCGAGCGCGACTTCGTGTCGTTCACGCCCGAAGACGCGGCCAAGTCGCGCGGCCTCTACGCCTGGGCTACCAAGCGCCAGGGATACTTCTTCTTCCCGATCCTGATGCTCGAGGGTCTCAACCTTCACATCCATGGCTTCCGCACCGTCTTCGGCAAGGGCAAGGTCGACAAGCGCTGGCTCGAGATCGTCATGCTCACCACGCGCATCTCGGCCTACGTGCTCGTCATCTTCCTGCTGCTCGAGCCCGGAATGGCCTTCGCCTTCATCGGTGTTCAGCTGGCCGTCTTCGGCGTCTACATGGGTGCGTCCTTCGCTCCCAACCACAAGGGAATGCCGACTCTGCCGCACGACAGCAAGGTCGACTTCCTGCGTCGCCAGGTGCTGACCTCGCGCAACATCCGCGGCGGCTTCGTCATGGACACGTTCATGGGCGGTCTCAACTACCAGGTCGAGCATCACCTCTTTCCGAACATGGCGCGCCCCAACCTCAAGAAGGCTCAGGCCATCGCGAAGGAATACTGCGAGAAGCACGACATCCTCTACACCGAGACCGGCCTGCGCCAGTCGTACGGCATCGTGATCCGCTACCTCAACCGCGTGGGCCTCTCGGCCGGCGGAGACCCCTTCGACTGCCCCGCAGCGCAGGCGTTCGGGCGCTAGTCGCTCTGCAGCAGCCGCTGCTGCTGCGGTACTTCAGCAAGAACCGTCCTCTTCGTGCGTTTTCGCACGGCGAGTGGCGGTTTTTCCTGATTTAGAGCGCCGCGGCCATAAGTGCTCTCTTCGTCGAACGCGGGAGAGGATCGTTTCGAGGGTCTCCGGCCAGTCGAACATGACCATCTCGTAGGTGAGTCGCATGGGCAGATAGCCGAGCCCGATGAGCGTGCGGTCGCGAAGGCGGTCCCCGTAATAGCGCTCCTGGCCGGTGTGGAATCTCTTGCTGTCGCACTCCAGAACGAAGCGGTCGCCGATGACCAGGTCGACGTATCCGACCTCGGAGATTCGCACCTGCACAGAGACGCGAAGGCCGAGGGCTCGAAGCCGTAGCCGAACGAGGGTCTCGGTGCCTGACTGGCTCCGTGCGTCGGCGCGGCTGAGTGCGCGAACGTAGCGTCGGGGGAGGCGCGCGAATGCCGACTCGAGCTGACGCAGGGTGAGGAGGCCTTGGTTCAAGGCGGAGTCGATGACGACGACGGCATACTCCTCGGGCTGGCACTGCACCGTATCGATCAGTGCGTCGATCACCGACGCGACGCCGTCGCGCGGTGAGTCCCGGTGCGTGCGCCAGTGCAGGCAGACGGGCTTGGCGACCGAGCTTCCTTGCGGCTGCAGTGGAGCTGTCCTTCCTGGCCGTGATTGCTGGGATACACCGCCTCGCAACCTGCCGGCGTTGGTCGGAACGGCGACATGGAGCGTGGAGTCCGGCGGTGTCCAGAGTCCGATCACTTCGGCCGCAGAGAGCGACGTGGCCACGCCGCCCACGGTGACGGCGCGCATTGCGAGGGGCGCCGCACCGGGCGTTGCGTACCACCCTCGTCGCAGTCGCAGCAGCTCGCCACGGGCAACTGCACGGGCTATCGAGTGATGCGTCATGCCGAAGGCGAGGAGTCCTTTTCGAGCGACGATGTGGCCGCGGGGTCTGTTCATGCGAATGATGGTTGCCGCCGCGCAGACGCGTCGATGGCCTGTGAGGCGGATCTGTGGAGCGATGCGTGTGCGCGGCTGCGGTGGCGGAGGGGAGGGCGCGCTCTTATTCAGGAAAAGCCGGGGGAGCGGCGTGCGAAAAGCGCGGTTTCGGCGCGATCTTCCTGAATTGGAGCGGCGGCAGCGGGTGGAGCGTCGGCTGAGAGAAGTACTCATCCGTGTCAGCTGCCTGCGTGATGTAGTGCCGTCGTACCGAGGTGTTCGGTGGCGGGCCGCGCTCGAATTCAGGAAAAACCGGTGCGTCGAGGGCGAAAAGCCCGGTTTGGGCGCGCTTCTCCTGAATACGGGCGGCGGCGGCATCGGGCGAGTGCAGGACAACGTCGAACCGCGCCCAGCGCCACCTACCGAGGCCCAGCACCACCTACCGAAGCCCGCGCGCCACCTACCGAGGCCTGCGCGCCACCTATCGAAGCCCCTCGCACCACCTCCACTGCAACATCCGCACAGCACCTCGAGGCAGCGGCCACAGACGCCGATGTCGACTCGTTCACCGACGCTGCCATCGACGCGAGGGCACCGCAGGGGTGAACGGGTGTGCATAATAAGTAGGCGCTCACCCTTTGTGAACGTGAACAACGATGAGGTTTGAACGCGTGGCAAAGGATCCCGAGCCGGTGGCGAAGAAGTCACGGGCCCCGAGCATGCACGATGTGGCGCGCCTCGCCGGGGTCTCGCATCAGACCGTCTCGCGCGTCATCAACGACCTACCGAACATCCGCGAAGAGACCAAGCAGCGGGTGCTCGACTCCATGGAGCAGCTGCAGTACCGGCCCAACCGGGCCGCGCGTGCGCTGGTCACGTCTCGATCCCGCACCATCGGCATCCTGTCTGCCTCGCGCACGATGTACGGCCCCGCCGCCAGTATTCAAGCCATCGAAGATGCCGCAAGTGCGGCCGGATACTCGGTCACGACGGCCAGCATCAGCGGCTACGAGTCCACCTCGATCGTGCGCGCCATCGACCGCCTGCTCGACCAGGCGATCGAGGGTCTGGTCGTGATCGCGCCGCAGCGCCGGGTGTTCGACACCCTCGCGGGCATGTCGTTGCGCCTGCCGATCGTCACGCTGCAATCCACGGGAACCGAGAACGACAAGTCGCTGTCGGTCGACCAGATCACGGGGGCGCGCCTGGCGACCCGTCACCTCATCGAGCTGGGGCACCGGTACATCTACCACCTCGCTGGTCCACAGGACTGGATCGAGGCCGAGGCCCGCATGACAGGCTTTCTCGACGAGATGAACGCGCAAGATATGCCGACGACGGCACCTATTCTGGGCGACTGGACAGCCGAGTTCGGCTACTTCGCGGGGCGCGAGCTGCTGCGCATGCGCGACTTCACGGCGATCTTCGCGGCGAACGACCAGATGGCGCTGGGGCTCATGCACGCCATCCGCGACGGCGGCCTCGAGGTGCCGCGAGACGTCAGCATCGTCGGCTTCGACGACATTCCCGACTCCGCCCACTTCTGGCCCCCGCTCACCACCGTGCGGCAGGACTTCGCGGAGCTCGGCCGACGCTGCATGGCGTTGCTGTTGGGCGGGCTCGAAGCCGGCGAGGAATATTCAGGAAGCATTCTTCCGACCCTCGTCGTGCGCGGTTCATCGGCTGCACCGTCGTCTGGATAACGATCGTGACACGCCGAACAATCGAGGTTGACAGGGTGATCATGTACGGGTCTAGTATGAACACGCGTTGTGAACGTTCACAAGGATTGTGGTCGCAACAACGCACCAGAGCAGACAAGGGAGTCGTCGATATGGCCAGCAGCATTCGCAGCGCAGCTCATCCGCCTTCTCTCTAGTTCTCAGCCCTATGCCGCGCAAGGCTCCCTGCCCTGCACGGCGAACGAATCGGTCTTCGGGACGAGGCCGAATCGCGCACCACTGCAGACAACGACGTCCACTGCACATTCGAAAGGAATTCACACAGTGAAAATCAAAACCCTCCTCGCCGGCGTCGCCGCCGGCGCGATGATCATCGGCCTCTCGGCCTGCTCCTCCGGCTCAGGCGGCGGAGAAGGCGGCGGAGACGGCGGCCTCATCGGCGTCGCGATGCCCACCAAGTCGAGCGAGCGCTGGATCCAGGACGGCAACGCCGTGAAGTCGCAGCTCGAAGACGCCGGCTACACCGTCGACCTGCAGTACGCAGAAGACGACATCCCCACCCAGGTCTCGCAGATCGAGAACATGATCACCAAGGGTGCCAAGGCCCTGATCGTCGCTTCGATCGACGGCACCACGCTCACCAGCGTGCTGCAGGACGCCAAGGACGCCGACATCCCGGTCATCGCCTACGACCGTCTGATCCGCGACACCGAGAACGTCGACTACTACGCGTCGTTCGACAACTTCAAGGTCGGCCAGCAGCAGGCATGGTCGATGCTGAACGGCCTCGGTCTGACCGAGCTCGACGGCACCGAGATCGCCGGCGCACCCGCCGGTCCGTTCAACATCGAGCTGTTCGCCGGTTCGCCCGACGACAACAACGCCACGTTCTTCT
This sequence comes from Agreia sp. Leaf335, assembly GCF_001423605.1. Lineage (NCBI taxonomy): Bacteria > Bacillati > Actinomycetota > Actinomycetes > Micrococcales > Microbacteriaceae > Agreia > Agreia sp. Leaf335. The sequence goes on from NZ_LMOQ01000001.1 coordinate 408,771, forward strand.
TCGAAGGCGCGATGGACGTTCTGCAGCCCTACATCGACAAGAAGACCCTCGTCGTCGGCAGCGGCCAGACCAGCTTCGAGCAGGTCGCAACCCTCCGCTGGGACGGCGAAGCTGCCCAGAGCCGCATGGAGGACATCCTGACCTCCACGTACTCCGACGGATCCAAGAAGGTCAACGGTGTTCTGTCGCCCTACGACGGCATCTCGCGTGGAATCATCTCGGCTCTGACCGACGCCGGCTACACCGTGGGTGCTGAGTGGCCCACCATCTCCGGCCAGGACGCCGAGCTCGACAGCGTCAAGGCGATCAACGGCGGCGAGCAGTACGCCACGATCTTCAAGGACACCCGCAAGCTCGCCACGGTCGCGGTCGACATGGCCACCGCCATCCTCAAGGGTGACAAGCCCGAGGTCAACAACACCGAGGACTACGACAACGGCAAGAAGGTCGTTCCGTCCTTCCTGCTCGACTCGCAGATCGTTGTGAAAGACAACATCAAGGAGGTCCTGGTCGACTCCGGTTACTGGACCGAAGACGAGATCAAGGGCTAACACCTAAAGATCCCGGATGCTCCGGGCGCGTGACCTTCACGGGTCGCGCGCCCGGCGCATCCAGTCTCTCGTCGCCATCACGGCGACGTAAATCACCCCACGAACAACCAGCAAGGAAGCAGAATCGCGATGACGGACAAGGTCGACGCTCCGCTCAACATCCTCGAGATGAGGGGAATCACCAAGACGTTCCCCGGCGTCAAGGCGCTGCAAGATGTGACCATCGAGGTCGGCCGTGGCCAGGTCCACGCCATCTGCGGTGAGAACGGCGCCGGCAAGTCGACGCTGATGAAGGTGCTCTCGGGTGTTTACCCGTTCGGCACCTACGAGGGCGACATCGTCTTCGAGAACAAGACCGTCGAGTTCAAAGACATCCGCGATTCCGAGGCCGAAGGCATCGTGATCATCCACCAGGAGCTGGCGCTCAGCCCGTACCTGTCGATCGCGGAGAACATCTTCCTCAACAACGAACAGCGCGGCGGCCTCGGGCTGATCGACTGGAACAAGACCAACGCCGAGGCGGCAAAGCTGCTCGCCCGCGTGGGTCTGCGCGAGAACCCGACGACCAAGATCATGGACATCGGTGTCGGTAAGCAGCAGCTCGTCGAGATCGCCAAGGCCCTCTCGAAGCGCGTGAAGCTGCTCATTCTCGACGAGCCCACCGCGGCCCTCAACGATGAAGACAGCGACCACCTGCTGAACCTGATCCTGCACCTCAAGGAGCAGGGCATCACGGCCATCATCATCAGCCACAAGCTGAACGAGATCAAGAAGGTCGCCGACGCGGTCACGGTCATCCGCGACGGCAAGACGATCGAGACGATCAAGAAGAGCGACGTCACCGAAGAGCGCATCATCAAAGACATGGTGGGCCGCGACCTCGAGAACCGCTACCCCGATCACACGCCGCACATCGGCGACGAGATCCTGCGCGTCGAGGACTGGACCGCACACCACCCGCAGGATGTGAGCCGCGTGGTCGTCGACAACGTCAACATCAACGTGCGCCGCGGCGAGATCGTCGGCATCGCCGGGCTCATGGGCGCAGGGCGCACCGAGTTCGCGATGAGCCTGTTCGGTCGCAGCTACGGATCGAAGATCTCTGGTCGCGTCTTCAAGAACGGCGTCGAGATCAAGACCCGCACGGTGTCCGAGGCGATCGCGAACGGACTGGCCTACGCCACCGAAGACCGCAAGACCTACGGCCTCAACCTCATCGACGACATCAAGCGCAACATCTCGATGGCGGCGCTGAAGAAGCTCGAGAAGCTGGGCCTCGTCAACGACGGCCAGGAGTGGACCGTCGCCAACGAGTACCGCAAGAGCATGAACATCAAGTCGCCGACCGTGCTGGCGAAGACCGGCAAGCTGTCGGGCGGAAACCAGCAGAAGGTCGTTCTGTCGAAGTGGATCTACTCCGACCCCGACGTGCTGATCCTCGACGAGCCCACCCGCGGAATCGACGTCGGCGCCAAGTACGAGATCTACAGCATCATCAACAAGCTGGCGGCCGAGGGCAAGGGTGTCATCGTGATCTCGAGCGAGCTGCCAGAGCTGCTCGGAATCTGCGACCGCATCTACGCCCTCTCCGAGGGCCGCATCACTGGCGAACTGCCGATCGAAGAAGCGAGCCCCGAGGCTCTGCTCAAACTCATGACCATGGAAAAGGCCCGCTAGCGCTCGCGCTGGTGGATATAGGAGCACAACGACATGTCTAACCTCGAGACCAAGCCCGCCGACGGCGTCGCGGCCGGCAGCCAGGTGAATCCCGTGGAGAACAGGTTCACCAACAGGTTCAGCCACATCCTCGCCGACCTGGGCAAGAACGGCATCTTCATCGCCCTGATCCTGGTGGTGGTGCTGTTCAGCGTCCTCACCAACGGCATCCTGCTGCGTCCGCAGAACATCTCGAACCTGATCGTGCAGAACGGCTACATCCTCGTTCTCGCGATCGGAATGGTGATGGTCATCATCGCCGGCCACATCGACCTCTCCGTCGGATCGGTGGCAGCATTCGTCGGCGCCGTGTCTGGCGTGTTCGCCGTTCAATGGGGACTTCCCTGGTGGCTGTCGATCGTGCTCTCGCTGCTGGTCGGTGCCCTCGTGGGTGTCTGGCAGGGATTCTGGATCGCCTTCGTAGGCATACCCGCGTTCATCGTGACGCTCGCGGGCATGCTCATATTCCGCGGTCTCGCCCTCGTCGTTCTCGGTAACGCCAACATCGGTTCGTTCCCCACCGAGTACCGCGCTCTCGGTAACGGCTTCCTCAGCAACGTCTTCGGTGAACTCGAACTCGACCCGCTCACCCTCGGTGTCGCGGCCATCGCCGTGATCGCGCTGTTCGTTCAGCAGTTCCGCACCCGCAAGGGACGCGCCAGCTACGGCCAGGCCGTCGAGCCGATCGTCTGGTTCATCGCCAAGCTCGTGCTCATCACCGTTGCCATCGGCTTCTTCGCCTATGCGCTGGCCAGCTACAAGGGCATCCCGATCACCCTGATCGTTCTCGCCGTGCTGGTTCTCGTCTACGGCATCGTGATGAACCGCTCGGTCTTCGGCCGCCACATCTACGCCATCGGTGGAAACCTGCACGCTGCGGAGCTCTCGGGCATCAAGACCCGCAACGTCACCTTCTGGCTGTTCGTCAACATGGGCTTCCTCGCCGCACTCGCCGGCCTGATCTTCACCGCGCGACTCAACCTCGCAGGCCCCAAGGCCGGTGACGGCTTCGAGCTCGAGGCCATCTCGGCAGCCTTCATCGGTGGAGCTGCGGTTCAGGGTGGTGTCGGAACGATCGGTGGCGCCATCATCGGTGGTCTGATCATCGGTGTTCTGAACAACGGTATGTCGATCATGGGTATCGGCATCGAGTGGCAGCAGGCGGTCAAGGGCCTCGTGCTGTTGTTCGCCGTCGCCTTCGACGTCTACAACAAGCGTCGCTCCGGAGGCCGCTGATCTCCGAAGAGCTCAGCCCGAGCCCGGGCGAGATCCACGTCGTACTCGGCGTGGACTCGCCCGGGCTCGACGCCGTTCTGACGCGGGTCGCGGGGGCCGTCGCGTTCGCGCACGTGCGCCGGGTGTCGTCTCTCACGGCGACCCTCGATCTGGCTGACAACGTCTTTCTCGGCATCGAGCCGAAGCGTCGCTTCTTCGGACTGCCCGGAATCGTCGATCGAGCCGCGATGCGCACGCAGGCCACCGCGCTGCTGCGCAAGGTCGATGTCTACTCGCCGCTTCCCACGCTCGCGTCGCGACTCGACGACGCCTCGCGCGTTCTCGTCGAAGCGGCCAGAGCGCTGGCACATGGCGCCACCGTGCTCGCGTTCACGGAGCCCACGGCGGGCCTGACCGACGCGGGTGCCGAGCGGGTCGTGCAGGTGCTGCGCCGTCTCGCCAACGACGGAATCGCCGTGGTCGTCGCATCCCAGCGCCCGAGCTTCGCGCTCGAGATCGGCGACGCGGTGTCGGTGCTGTCGGCCGGTTCCGTCTCGGTGGTGCTGCGGCCCGATGACAGCCGGCCGGATGCCCGTGGCCGACTCCTCGAGGCGATGGCCGGCGGCGGCGGCGCGGCTGACGCGCACCCGGCAGGCGCGGATGCGGCCGGCACGGATGCGGCCGGCGCCACGGGCCCTGCGGTGCGCGACCCGGCGGCGGAGTCGCCATCCGGCGCCGTGATCGAGATCATCGACTGGAGCACCGACGACGAGTTCGACCTCGAGACCCCCGTGGTCATGGGCGCCTCGCTGAGCGCCGCGGCCGGCGAGATCGTCGGACTGGCCGGGCTCGAGGGCTCGGGGCGTAACGAGCTGCTGCTGAGCGTGTTCGGGCGCACGGCAGGAACGATTCCCTCGGGAACGGTGTTCATCGACGGGCTCCCCGTCGACACGAGCACGACGATGGCCGCGATCGAGCACGGCATCTTCGCGATCGTGACCGTGCAGCCGAAGTACCGGGTGCGCATCGTCGGGGGCATCTCGGCTCCGGCGACGCCGTCGATGCTGCCCGCGCTCGTGAAGGCGGGAGTGGTGACGCGCGACGACGAGACGAGGTCGACGCCCGGCGCGCGTGCGCTCGAAGCCGTGCGTCTGCGCGGGCGCGACGACGAGTGGGTGCGCATCCGCAGCCTGCTCGAGCTGTTTCCCGAGTCGCAGCACCGTGTGCTGCTGCTCGTCGAGCCGACGCGCGAGCTCGACGCTGAGCAGCGCGCCGAGGTGTGGCTGCTGCTGCGGGTGATCTCCGCTGCGGGCAAGGCCGTGATCGTGGCCTCGGCCGACCTCGACGAGCTGCGGGCGATCAGCGACCGCGTCGTGGCGATGGCCGGAGGACGCGTCGTGGGCGAAGTGGGGCGCGGAGCGTCGACGCTCGAACTGCTGACGCTGGTGGCGCCGCTCTAATTCAGGAAAAGCGGGCCGAAAGCGGCGTTCTCGTACGCGGCCGAGCGGTTCTGCCTGAGTTGTGGCGCGCGGCTACGAGCGAGGATCGGCGGCCGGGCTGCCATTCACGCTCAGCACGCGCCAGGCGCCGTCTACCCACTCGATCTCGTTGATCGCCGCATTGTGGATGTGGGGGATCTCCTCGCCGAGGATCTCGGAGAGCACGAAGCGGATGATCGTGCCGTGGCAGACCGCGGCGACCGTCGCATCCGGCCCGTCGAGCGGCAGCCGCGTGTCGCGGATCTCGGCGATGGCGCGCATGCCGCGGGCGGTGACGGCCTCGCGAGGCTCGATGTCCGGGAAGGCGGCGTCGGGCTCGTCGGGGATCTGCTCGGTGGGGACAGCGCCCTCGAGGCTGGCGTAGTCGCGCTCGATGAGGTCGTCGTAGGTGGCGCCCAGGTCGATGTCGAGGATCTCGGCGATGATGCGCGCGGTCTCTCGGGCGCGCATCAGCGGAGACGAGACGATCGCCGAGAGGCCCTGGTCGGCGAGCACGGCGGCGGTCTCCACGGCCTGTGCCCGCCCTGTGTCGTTCAACGGAATGTCGCTGGAGCCCTGCAGGCGACCGTCGCGGTTCCAGTCGGTCTGGCCGTGGCGGATGAGTTCGATGCGCATGGAGGAAGGGCTTTCGTCGAGAGTGGGGGGAGGGGCGCTCTCGAAGAGAGGTCGAGGCCCCGCAGTCAATCGTAGAACGCCGCCCGCGGATGCGCCGTCGGGAGCCGGATCTTGCACATCTGTTCGGGCCGTCGATCCGCGGTATCGCGCAGCACGAGGCATGGTCTTGCGTGTTCACTTTGGCCTGCGACAATGCAGCCATGACGAAGAAGATCACCACGGCGCTGGCCGAACTCATCAAGGCGTTGGGCAAGCACGCAGAGATCGCTGCGACCCCCGATGCCTCGGTCTCGAAGACCGAGCGGGCGACCGTTCGTGTTCAGAAGGCGGCCACCGCGTACCTCTCTGCGCTGCCCGCCAAGAAGCGCATGGCGAACCCGTTCATCGGTGTCGTCGACGACCGCATCGACGACGATCTGCGCGCAACGCTCGAAGCAGAGCGGGCCACGATGTCGAAGAGCGAGAAGAAGGGCAAGTAGCCCTTCGCAGCGGTCTCGATACGGTCGCTGAGCGACCTACTCGACCAGCGCAGTCCGCGCGCTGGTCGAGTAGCGAGGAACGAGCGTATCGAGACCGAGACCGGCCGCGCGGCTACGCCGTGAAGAGCTTCTGCAGACGCTCGATGCCCTCGGCGAGAGGCTCGTCGCCCAGCGCGTACGACAGACGCAGGAACCCGCTCGGGCCGAAGGCCTCACCGGGAACGGCTGCCACCTCGGCCTGATCGAGGATCAGATCGGCGAGCTCGAGAGAGGTCGTCGGCGTGACACCTCCCCAGGAGCGGCCGAGCAGACCGGTGACATCGGGGTACACGTAGAACGCGCCCTCGGGAGTGGGGCAGACGATGCCGTCGATGGCGTTGAGGCCCGCGACGATCGCCTTGCGACGGCGGTCGAACGCCAGTCGCATCTCTTCCACCGCGTCCTGCGGACCGGTGAGCGCCTCGAGCGCAGCGCGCTGCGAGATGTTCGACACGTTGCTCGATAGGTGCGACTGCAGGTTCGCGGCACCCTTGATGGCGTCTGCCGGGCCGACCATCCAGCCGACCCGCCATCCGGTCATGGCATACGTCTTGGCGACGCCGTTGACCAGGATCGTGCGGTCGGCCAGCGCCGGCACGGCCTCGACGATCGAGATGGCGCGCACGCCGTCGTAGGTGAGGTTCTGGTAGATCTCGTCGGTGATGACCCAGAGCCCGTTGGCCTCGGCCCATTCGCCGATGGCGCGGGTCTGCTCCTCTGAGTACACGGCGCCGGTCGGGTTCGACGGCGACACGAACAGCAGCACCTTGGTGCGCTCGGTGCGCGCGGCCTCGAGCTGCTCGACGGTGACCAGGTAGTTCTGCTCGCTGCCCGCGAAGACATCGACGGGAACGCCGCCCGCGAGGCGGATGGCCTCGGGGTAGGTGGTCCAGTAGGGAGTGGGCAGCAGCACCTCGTCGCCCGGATCGAGCAGCGTGGCGAAGCTCTGGTACACAGCCTGCTTGCCGCCGTTGGTGACGATGACCTGAGACGCCGAGACCTCGAGGCCCGAGTCGCGCAGCGTCTTCGCCGCGATCGCCTCGCGCAGGTCGGGCAGACCGACCGCCGGCGTGTACTTGTAGTTCTTGGGATCGAGCACCGCGCGCGACGCCGCCTCGACGATGTGAGCGGGTGTCGCGAAGTCGGGCTCGCCCGCCGCATAGCTGATGACGGGGCGGCCCTGGGCCTGCAGCGCCTTCGCCTTGCTGTCGACCTTGAGAGTCGCCGATTCGGCGATGGATGCGATGCGGTGCGAGATGCGGGTGGGTTCGGTCACGAGAGCCAAGCCTAGCGGGAGGGCCTGTGATTCGACCGGAGAGTTTAGGGCTTCGGCGCGTGTTTTCGCACCGGGTCTGCCACAGATAGCCCGGATCTTTCCGTCGCCCATACCCTTGACGGTATGAGCGAAAATCAGCCCGACGCATCCGACAGCCAGAAGCCCGTCGCCGCCGTCGTCTACAACCCGATCAAGGTCGATGTCGACGCCCTTCGCGCCTCTGTTAAGCGGCACGAGGGCCCGAACGGGTGGGGCGAGACGCTCTGGTTCGAGACGAGCGTCGAAGACCCGGGTCAGGGCGTCACGAAAGACGCCCTGGATGCCGGTGCCTCGATGGTTCTCGCGGCCGGCGGTGACGGAACGGTGCGCTCGGTCGCCGAGGCCGTGCACGGCAGCAAGGCATCGCTCGCTCTGCTTCCGAGCGGAACGGGCAACCTGCTCGCCCGCAACCTCGATCTGACGCTGAACGACCTCGACCACGCGGTCGAGACGGCGTTCTCCGGCGACGACCGGGCCATCGACGTGGGGCTCATCCAGGTGCGGCGCGAGGACTCCTCGGTCGAGAAGTTCGCCTTCGTCGTCATGGCCGGCCTCGGCATCGACGCCACCATGATCGCGAACACCGACGACGACCTCAAGAAGAAGGTCGGCTGGCTCGCCTATGTGAGCGCCATCGCGAAGGCCCTGCGCGACAAGAACGAGCTGCGCATGCGCTACAACCTCGACAAGCAGGGCAACCACTCGGTTCGCGCCCACACGATCATCATCGGCAACTGCGGATCGTTGCCGGCGAACATCCTGTTGCTGCCGGAGGCCGCCGTCGACGACGGACTCTTCGACATCGTGATGCTGCGCCCGAAGGGCGTCGGGGGCTGGATCCAGATCATCGTGAAGATCATCTGGGAGAACGGCGTTCTGCGTCGCACGGCCGCGGGTCGTCGCCTCGCCGGACTGTCGAAAGAAGTGCGCGCCCTGAACTACGTGAAGGGCAAGGAGCTCGTCGTGAAGCTCGACCGCGCCCACGACATCGAGCTCGACGGTGACAGCTTCGGCACGGCCATCGCGTTCCGTACCTGGGTCGACGCCGGGGCGCTGCGCGTGCGTATCCCCGCCGAGGTCACCCTCGAGGAGCAGCAGCCCGAAGACGAGCCCGAAGAGGCCCGACTGCCCGGCGAGCGCATCGACGAGGGCGCCGACGCCGAGGAGGACCTCTTCGCGGAGTCGGGCGACGACGCCAGCGTCGAATCAGGTGGCGGGTCGTCATCGAACTGAGCATCTCGGTCGTCGTTCCCGTCAAAGACGACGGCGAGCTCCTGAGGCGCTGCCTCGGCGCGCTCGCGAAGCAGACGCGTCGGCCCGACGAGATCGTGGTCGTCGACAACGGGTCGAGCGATCACAGCGCGCAGGTGGCGAGGGATGCCGGTGCCCGGGTCGTCTTCGTCGAGGGCGGCGGAATCCCCGCGGCCAGCGCGGCCGGCTACGACGCCGCCGGCTTCGACGTCATCGCGCGGTTGGATGCGGATTGCCTGCCCGAGCCCGCATGGCTCGAGCGGGTCGAGACGGCGCTCGTCGCGCATCCGGATGCCGTGGCCGTCACGGGCGGGGCGCACTTCATCGACGGGCCGAAGCCGCTGCGCGGGATGCTGGCTGCGTTCTATCTGGGGGCGTACTTCGGCACGGTGTACCTGGCGCTCGGGCACATGCCGCTGTTCGGCTCGAACTTCGCTCTGCGCCGTGACGCCTGGGTCGCGGTGAGCGACGCCGTGCACCGAGGCGACTCCTTCGTGCACGACGACATGGATCTGTCGCTGCACATCGGGCCGAAGCGGCGCATCCGCTACGTGCGAGGCCTCGGCATGGGAATCTCGATGCGGCCGCTCTTCGACGCCAGCGGATTCGCCACGCGCATCAGACGGGGCTTCCACTCATTGACCATCCACTGGCCGCACGACTTTCCGTGGCTGCGCTGGGCGCGCCGGCTCCGTCGTCAGGCCGACTCCGTCGTCAGCTCAGTCGGGTCGCGTAGCTGATCGTCTGCTCGAGAAAGCGCCGGGCATAGCGGGTGAAGGCGGCCGCCTCGTCGGCGGGCCAGTCGGCCAGCAACTCCGCCATCATGTCGTCGCCGGCGTCGTACAGATCCTGCGCCGCGGCGACGCCATCGGCGGTGAGCGCGATGGTGTGGGCCCGGCGGTCGTTCGCGTCGACCTCTCGGCGAACGAGGTCGGATGCCGTCAGCTTCACGAGGGCCTTGCTGATCGTCGGGGCGCCGGTCACCAGCAGCTGGGCCAGCGCGGAGGAGCGGAGCGGGCCGCGCCGGGCGAGAGTCCAGAGGATGCGCACCTCGATCGCCCCGAAGTCGCGCCGACGGGAGTGGGCGATGCCCGACTGGAACCGCGGCGAATCCCACACCCCCTGCAGATCGGCCAGGATCGCGACGAGTTCGGAGCGGTACTGCAGGGGAGCGACGCCCTCACCCGCAGATTCGGTAGCGGCCATGGAGTACACGCTAGTCGACCGATATAGTTGCTAATGGAAACTGTTTTTGTCGAGATCAAGGGAGATTTCATGGTTCGCACATACGTCGTCACCGGAGCAGCATCGGGCATCGGTCAGGCCACGGCCGCGCTGCTGGTCGAGCGGGGCGAGAAAGTCATCGGGGTCGACCTCAAGAACTCCGACGTCAACGTCGACCTCACCACCGACGAGGGCCGCCGCACGCTCGTCTCGGAGGTCGAACGCATCAGCGGTGGGTCGATCGACGGCGTGCTCGGCATCGCCGGACTCGCGGCCGAGATTCCCGCCACCGTCGGGGTCAACTTCTTCGGCATGGTCGCCACGCTCGAGGGGCTGAGGCCCCTGCTCGCCACGTCCGATGCGCCCCGAGCCGTGGGCATCGCATCGATGGCGAGCCTGCATCCCGTCGACGACGAGCTGGTCGCGGCCATGGAGGCGGGCGACGAGGCTGCGGCGCTCGCGCGAGCGGAGGCCGTCGCCGCTGGCGGAACGGGTGGCACGATCTACGCGTCGACCAAGAAGGCCTTCGCGCAGTGGATCCGTCGGACCGCGACCACACCCGACTGGGCCGGAGCCGGCATCCCGTTGAACGCCATCGCGCCCGGAGTCATCGTGACCCCGATGACGGCCCCGCTGCTCGAGACCGAGGAGGGGCGTGAGCAGATCCGACAGGGCGTGCCGATGCCGCTGAACGGATTCGCCGACGCCATCGTGCCCGCGCGTCTCTTGGCCTGGCTCGTGAGCGAAGAGAACTCGCACCTCTGCGGCCAGGTCGTGTTCGTCGACGGCGGCAGCGACGCGGTCATCAGGAGCGACTCCACCTGGTGATCCGCGTTCCCTGAGCCTGTCTAGGGGGTGGTCTCGATACGCCTGCTCCTACGTCGCGCGGCTACTCGACCAGCGCAACGTGTGCGCTGGTCGAGTAGGCCGCCTGCGGCCTTATCGAGACCTACAGGGTCGGGATGAGCTCGTCGATGAAGGCCGCGGTGTCGTGCCAGCCCTCGACAGCGTGGCATTCGACGCCGAGTGCCTTCACCGGGTAGTCGTTGCCGTCGGGGTCGAGGCGGTCGCCGACGAAGAGCATGTCGTCGAGGGGAATGCCGGTGAGCTCGGCGAGCCGGGTCATTCCGTAGGCCTTGTCGATGCCCTGACGGGTGATGTCGACCGAGGTCGAGCCGCCGCTGCGCACCTCGAGGTCGGGCAGCAGGGCCTGCGCGGCCTCGCGCAGCGTGTTCTTCTTCACGCCGTCGGCGTCCCAGGCGGACTTCGCCGAGACGGGCGCACCCTGGCCGAGCGCCGAGAAGGTGATCTGCGATCCGCGATCCTCGAGAATCGGTCCCCAGGTCTCGGACTCCCAGTAGCCGAGTCGTCGGGCCTCGCCCTCGACGGCCGCCAGCGCGCGGTGCTTCTCGTCGTCGGTGAGATTCTGCGCGTAGACCTGGTTCCAGACGCCGCCCTCGAAGCGGTAGTACTGGGTGCCGCAGGTGGGCATCAGGTGCAGTCGCGCGAGGGCCTCGGGGCTCGCATCGGTGAGCTTGTCGATCACCTGAGCCGTGAACTGCCCGTACTGGCCGCCCGAGATGATGCACACTTCGACCCGGTCGAGCAGCGTCACGAGGAGGTCCGCCATGCTCGGGTCGATGGCCGTTTTCGAGGGGGCGAGCGTGTCGTCGAGGTCGAAGGCGACGAGGCGGGGAGTCGAGGTCATGGCTGTCCGTTCTGCACCGATCGCGGAAGTCGCGGGGCGCGTCGATTCTAGAGGGGCAGAGCGATGGTGAAACTCGGCCGTGGGTCCGGGGCGTCGGGCGCCGCGTCGTGCACGGTCACCGTGACGTCGCGATAATCCCGGATGCGCGGCAGGCCACGCGTGGTCTCGCTCTCGTGCGAGCCCACCACGACGGTGCGCATGCCCGCCGCGAGACCGGCCGCGATGCCGGCCTCGGCATCCTCGAAGACGATCGCGTCTGCCGGGTCGATGCCGAGCAGCTCGGCCGCCAGGAGGTAGCAGTCAGGCGCGGGCTTGCCGCGCTCGACGTCGGCGGCGGTCACGACGACGTTCGGTGCGGGCACGTCGGCGATCTCGAGCCGCCGAAGGGCGAGCGCGCGCCGGGCCGAGGTGACGAGAGCGATGGACGCCGCGGGCAGGCTCTCGACGAATGCGCGGGCACCTGGAATGGGAACGATGCCGTCGACGGCCGCGAGCTCGAGGTCGAAGAGCCGATCGGCGCCCGCCACCACGTCGAAGCCGGTCGGACCGTGCCGCAGCATCGTATCTTCGGCCCGCACGCCATGGCCGGTGGCGATAATCGCCCGCGCATCCATGCCGTTCTCGGCCGCGAAGGCCGTCCAGACCTGCTCGACCACCGCGGTGGAATCGACGAGCGTGCCGTCCATGTCGAACAGCACGGCTCGAGCGGTGAGGCTCGTGATGCCGACGTCTCCTGTCGCGGAGGCGGTCGTCACCTACTGTCCCTGGAGCTGGTACTTCGCTTCGGTCTCGGCCTTCTGCGGCTTCCACCAGTTCTCGTTGTCGCGGTACCAGGCCACGGTCGACGCGAGGCCGGACTCGAAGTCGGAGTACTGCGGAACCCAGCCGAGCTGGGTGCGCAGCTTCGTGGAGTCGATCGCGTAGCGCAGGTCGTGACCCGGGCGGTCGATCACGTGGTCGTAGGCATCGGCGGGCTGGCCCAGCGTCTCGAGGATCAGCTCGACGACCTGCTTGTTGTTCTTCTCGCCATCGGCGCCGATGAGGTACGTCTCGCCGATCTCGCCCTTGTCGATGATCGTGAGAACGGCCGAGGAGTGGTCGTTGGCGTGGATCCAGTCACGCACGTTCTCGCCCGCGCCGTAGAGCTTGGGGCGTTCGCCGGTGAGCACGTTCGTGATCTGGCGGGGAATGAACTTCTCGACGTGCTGGTACGGGCCGTAGTTGTTCGAGCAGTTCGAGATCGTGGCGCGCAGTCCGAAGGAGCGCACCCAGGCGCGCACCAGCAGGTCGCTGCCGGCCTTGGTAGAGGAGTACGGACTCGACGGGTTGTACGGGGTCTGCTCGGTGAAGCGCTCGGGGTCGTCGAGCTCGAGGTCGCCATAGACCTCGTCGGTGGAGATGTGGTGGAAGCGCACGTCGTGCTTGCGGGCCGCCTCGATGAGGGTGAACGTGCCGATGATGTTCGTGTCGAGGAACGGGCGCGGGTCGTGCAGGGAGTTGTCGTTGTGGCTCTCTGCCGCGTAGTGCACGACGACGTCGGCGTCTTTGACGAGGCCGTCGACCAGTTCGGCATCGGCGATGTCGCCCTTGACGAAGGTGAAGCGCTCGGGATCGAGCCCGTCGAGCGAGGCCAGGTTGCCAGCGTAGGTGAGGTTGTCGAGCACCGTCACGTGGTCATCGGTGTTCTCGAGCACGTAATGCACGAAGTTCGAACCGATGAAACCGGCCCCACCGGTAACGAGAAGCTTGCGCACTGAGATCTCCTGAAGTCGACGAAAAGATTTCCCCCATAGTAACCGGGGCTGTGAAGGCCGGTCTGGGCGCTGGCTTTACTCTCGTTCTGCTCTCGCCTACACTTGGTCGAGGTAGTTGAAGTCTGCCAAGCTTTTTTATGCCCTTTTTGGGTCTCGAAGGGTTTGGCGGGTGACGATTCCCGGGCTTTTCAGCCCGAAGGGTGGTGGCTCAATTGGTAGAGCAGCGGTCTCCAAAACCGCAGGTTGCAGGTTCGAGTCCTGTCCGCCCTGCTGATCGAATCCGGTAGCTCTCTCAGATCGTGTGAGAGGCAACGGACGAGATTGGGCCGGATGGCCGAATTGTGAAGGGTAACTACTTACGTGGCACGCAAAGTAATCGACGAACCGAGTGAAGAAGTCGTCGAGAGCGCCAAAAAAGAACGGGCTGCTCGCCGCAACCCGTTCGCCCGTATCGTGCTCTTCATCAAGCAGGTCTTCCAAGAGCTCAAGAAGGTCGTCACCCCGACGCGCAAAGAGCTGCTGAGCTACACCGCAGTCGTTCTCGTCTTCGTCATCATCATGATGGCGCTGGTGTCGGGTCTCGACGCAGTGTTCGCGTGGCTTGCGCTGATGGTCTTCGGAAACCCGGTCTAGTCAACTGAAGCGGGCACACATGTTCTGTCAGAACCGGTGCAGCCCGAGCAGTCGTAACGGGCTGGTCATCCGCAGAGCGGTGAGCCAAGACATCGTGCGCAGAGCGCAATAACCAACGAATTGGAACGGATTTACGTGGCAGAGTCACAGCGCGACGACGTCGAGAACGTCGCAGCCGAAGAGAAGTCAGCCGAGACCACGGCGGCGCGCGAAACGCCCGCCGACCTCGACGCACTCCTCGAGGCGATCGATGCGAATCCCGACCCCGAGGTCGACGCCCTCGTCGATGACGCCCTCGACATCAGCGATCCCGAAGAAGCCGCAGCGGCCATCGACGTGCTCGACGACCCCGACGCCGCGACGGTGCTCGACGAAGACGGCGACGACATCGCCACGGCCGTCGCCGAAGCCGAGGCAGAGGCCGACGTGAGCGATGCGGCCGAGCAGCCCGAGGCATCCGGCACCGAAGCCGACGACACCGAGACGCTCGGCGCAATCGCCCCGGAGTCAGAGGTAGACGTCTCAGAGGTCGAGCTCGACGCCGATGGCCAGCCCGTTGTCGCCGACGTCGACCCCTACGAGGCGTTCCGCAAAGAGCTCCGCACCCTGCCGGGCAAGTGGTACGTCATCCACTCGTACGCCGGCTTCGAGAAGCGCGTGAAGCAGAACATCGAGAGCCGCAAGTCCTCGATGGGCATGGAGGACTTCGTCTTCCAGGTCGAGGTTCCGATGGAAGACGTCGTCGAGATCAAGAACGGCCAGCGCAAGCTCGTCACTCGCGTTCGTATCCCCGGCTACGTGCTCGTGCGCATGTTCCTCAACGAAGACAGCTGGTCTGTCGTGCGTCACACGCCCGGCGTCACCGGCTTCGTGGGCAACTCGCACAACCCCACGCCGCTGCGTTTCGAAGAGGCTTTCTCGATGCTGCAGTCGCTCGTCGTCGTCGCCGATGTCCCCGTTGCCAAGGCTGCGGGCGGCAAGGGTGGCAAGGCCGTCTCCCGCTCGATTCCGGCCGAGGTCGACTTCGAGATCGGCGAGACCATCACGATCAAGGAAGGCTCGTTCGCGGGTCTGCCCGGATCGATCAGCGAGATCAAGCCCGAGAGCGGCAAGCTCACGGTTCTCGTCTCGCTGTTCGAGCGCGAGACCCCGGTCGAGCTCAGCTTCGACCAGGTCACCAAGCTCTAACGGTCTTCACTTCATCGAGCCCATCGTTCATTCGATGGGCTCGATGGCGTTAACGGCCTGGATCGCGTATGCTTACAGGGTTGTCCTCATACCGGCGCGCCTTCTGGCGTGCTGACGAAGTCGGCCACAAACCGCGTTCACCGAACGGCGGGAGAGTTCGCCAATCAGGGTGGACTCGACACAGATAAGGAAGAGAAAAATGGCACCGAAGAAGAAGGTTACCGGTCTGATCAAGCTTCAGATCAAGGCCGGCGCCGCCAACCCCGCACCGCCCATCGGGCCTGCGCTGGGACAGCACGGCGTCAACATCATGGAGTTCTGCAAGCAGTACAACGCAGCGACCGAGGCTCAGCGCGGAAACGTCATCCCCGTCGAGATCACCGTGTACGAAGACCGTTCGTTCACGTTCATCCTGAAGACGCCCCCGGCAGCAGAGCTCATCAAGAAGGCCGCCGGAGTCGCCAAGGGTTCGGGAACGCCGCACACCGTCAAGGTTGCGAAGCTCACCCAGGCTCAGGTCCGCGAGATCGCTGAAACCAAGATGGCCGACCTCAACGCGAACGACATCGCCGCCGCGTCGAAGATCATCGCCGGCACCGCCCGCTCCATGGGCATCACGGTCGAGGCCTAACTCCTCACCGCTTCACAGCACGACGTGGGAGAGCCAGCCAGGCTCACGTAAACCACACTCTTCAGATTCAGGAGAATCAGTTATGGCAAAGAATTCCAAGGCCTACAAGGCGGCGGCAGCAAAGATCGAAGAGGGCAAGGTCTACACGCCCACCGAGGCAATGGCTCTCGCTCGCGAGACCGGCTCGGCCAAGTTCGACAGCACCGTCGAGGTCGCTCTCAAGCTCGGCGTCGACCCCCGCAAGGCAGACCAGATGGTCCGCGGCACCGTGATTCTTCCTCACGGCACCGGTAAGACCGCCCGCGTCATCGTCTTCGCGACCGGTCCCGCCGCCGAAGCCGCCATCGCGGCCGGCGCCGACGAGGTCGGTGGCGACGAGCTCATCGAGAAGGTGGCCGCTGGCTACACGAACTTCGACTCGGCAGTCTCGACCCCCGAGCTCATGGGTAAGGTCGGACGCCTCGGTAAGGTCCTCGGCCCCCGTGGTCTCATGCCCAACCCGAAGACCGGCACCGTGACGCCCGACGTCGCCAAGGCCGTCAACGAGATCAAGGGTGGAAAGATCGAGTTCCGCGTCGACAAGCACTCGAACGTGCACTTTGTCGCCGGCAAGGCTTCGTTCACCGAAGACCAGCTCACCGAGAACGTGAAGGCCGCCCTCGAAGAGGTCGTCCGTTTGAAGCCGTCCTCCTCCAAGGGCCGCTACATCCACAAGGGCACGGTCTCCACGACGTTCGGCCCGGGCATCCCGCTCGACGTCAACGCCATCTAGGCTCAGCTTCACCCGAAAGGGCCGCTCTCGCATCGCGAGGGCGGCCCTTTCTGCGTGCCGCCCGCCTCTTCGCGGCGCTGCCCCGCCCTCGAGATGGCAGTTTCAGCGAGGTGTGGTGATCGACATGTCACGTGGCGTCAACGCAACTGGCAACTCGCAGAACTCCGCCACAGCTTCCGAGGGTGAGTAGCTCTCCACACGTGGCCCTCTGCCGAGTTGCTGGGGTGGCCGCACCTGACACCGTCAGAACATGTCCAGACCGTCACCCCTCCCAGAAGAGCTCGACTCGGGGATCTTCACCACTCGAGAAGCGCTGTCGCGCGGCGTCGGCCCGTCGAGATTGCGGGCTCGCGACATCGCCCACCCGTTTCGCGGGGTCAATCTCGTCTCCGCGCGGCAGCCGACTTTCGTGCAGCGTTGCCGCGCGCTGATGGAGGTCCTCCCGCCCGGGTCGTTCATCAGCCACGAATCAGCCGCGCGTCTCTTCGACTTTCCCCTTCGCTACAGAGACGAGCGCAGCATCCACGTCACGGTGCCCCCACCCCATCGGGCGCCCCGCCGTCGTCACGTCGTTGGTCACCGTCGCACTGTGATCGGCGACGAATGGATGCGGTCGGCCGGGTTCGCGCACAGCACCGCGTGCCGCGCGTGGCTGGAACTCGCGGGTTCGTCCCTGACTCTCGACGAGGCCATCGTCGTCGGCGACTACCTGGTGAGGCCGAGGGAGACTCGTAGGGGATACCGGCCGCTCGCTACCCTCGATGAACTGCGAACGGCAGCGGAACGTTCGATCGATCGCCGAGGCGCCCGCGTGGTCTCGGCCGCTCTCGAGCAGATCCGGGAGCGGGTCGATTCGCCGAAGGAGACGCAGCTGCGGCTTCTCCTGCTTCGGGCCGGATGCCCCGATCTCATCGTGAACGAGCCCTTACGCGATCAGTGGGGTCGCGTCGTCGTGCAACCCGACCTTCGCATTCGTGGCTTCAGGATCACGCTCGACTACGAAGGCGACCATCATCGAACGCAGCGTCGTCAGTGGATGCGTGATGTGCGGCGGTTCCGCCAGTTGGCGGGAGCTGAGATCGTCGGGCTTCGTGTCATCGCCGACGACCTGGAGCCACCGGGCGTCTACGAGTTCCTCGACGACATTCAGGGTGAACTCGACCGACAGGGCTGGATGGGACGGCTCCGCTATCGACCGAGTTGACACTGCGGTGGGGTACGCGCCTGCGATGTGACGGTTCAGGTCAACGGAAGTGGCAACTCGGAGCTCTCGAGTGCACGGAAGCGGCAACTCGGACCTGGCGAACGCTCCGAAGGGAGCATGGCGCGGGAGCGGAAGGGGGCGCGAGCAGCGGTATTCTGGGCCGATGGTTCTCTCTGTGCGGCGTGCTGTCGCTTCCGACAGCGGCGCGCTCGCCACGCTGGCCGCTGCTACCTTTCCGCTCGCGTGTCCTCCGCACACCACCGACGAGGCGAAGGCCGCGTTCATCGCCGCCCATCTCAGCCCGACGAGTTTCGACGGCTACCTCGCCGACCCGGCCCGTGACATCCTGATCGCCGAGGTCGAGGGCGAGGCGGTGGGCTACACGATGCTCGTGTTCGCCGAGCCGTCCGACCCGGATGTGTCGAGGGCGCTGACCGTGAGACCCTCCATCGAACTCAGCAAGTTCTACGTTCTTGCGGGGCATCACGGGCAGGGCATCGCCTCCGCTCTCATGGACGCGACGATCGCGACGGCGCACGAGCGTGGAGCGGCAGCGGTGTGGCTCGGGGTGAACGAGGAGAACGCCCGCGCGAATCGCTTCTACGAGAAGAACGACTTCGCCAAGGTCGGCACCAAGCGGTTTCTCGTGGGCGAGAAGTACGAAGACGACTTCGTGCGGGAGCGCGTGCTCTAACTGCCCGTCGACAGGCTGCGGGAGCAGGCGATCAGGCCACAGTCTCGAGCGCGGATTCGCGCACGGCGGGCGCCTCGTCGCGCAGTTCCGTGCCGCGTCCAGCGGGCAGGAACAGCGCGATGACGGCGGCGAGGGCCAGGGCGGCGGCACCGACGAAGACGGCCGGAACCGCGGCATCCACATACCCGGTCGGCGTCAGTTGGCCGCCGGCACCGGTGAAGACGGCGGTCAGCACGGCGATGCCGAGAGCGACACCGATCTCGCGCAGCGTGGAGTTCGTTCCCGACGCCTTGGCGTGATCGGCGGGAGCCATGTTCACCAGCACGGCCGTCGAGCTGGGCGCGAACACCAGGCCCATGCCGAGCCCCGCGAAGATGAAGCCGGGCAGCATGGCCGGGTACGTCGCATCCGGGGCCATGGTGGAGGCGAGCCAGCCGATGCCGATGGCGAGCGAGGCGAGGCCGGTGACGATCAGGATGCGCGTGCCCACCCGAGGCGCGATGAATCCGGCGAGCGGCGCCACCACCATGGGAGCCATCGTCCAGGGCATGGTGAGCACGCCCGCTTCGAGGGGTGAGCGGCCCTGCACGATCTGCAGGAACTGGATGAGGATGAACACCGCGCCGAAGGCACCGAAGCTGAAGATGAGCCCCACGGCGTTCGCGATCGAGAAGCTGCGGTCTCTGAAGAGGCGCAGGGGAAGCAGGGGAGCGGCCACCCGAGACTCCCGCACGAGAAAGAGGGCCATCAGCGCGGCGCCGCCGATGAGCGCGACGAGCACCTCTGCGCTCGCCCAGCCGGCGTCGTTGCCGCGCACGATTCCATAGACGATGCCGAGAATCCCCACGCCCGCGAGGACCACTCCCCAGATGTCCGCGCGCACCCGGGCGCCGAAGGAGTTCGGCAGTGCGGCGATGGCGAGAGGCACCGAGAGGATGCCCAGAGGAACGTTGAGCCAGAAGATGGCCTGCCAGTTCCAGCCCTCGACGACGGCACCGCCGATGAGGGGGCCGAGGGCGACACCGAGCCCGGAGATGCCTCCCCAGATGCCGATCGCGAGGGGACGCATGCGTGTGGAGACGGAGCCGACGAGAAGGGTGAGCGACAGCGGCATGATGGCGGCAGAGCCGGCACCCTGCACGGCCCGGGCCAGCACGAGCATCCACGGCTCGGTGCTGAGCGCGGCAGCTGCGCTCGAGAGGGTGAAGAGCACGATGCCGCCGACGAACACGTTTCGTCGCCCGAAGCGGTCGCCCAGGCTGACGAAGAGCAGCATCAGGGCGGCGAAGGTCAGGGTGTAGGCGTTGGTGATCCACTGCAGATCGGTGACGCCGGCTCCGAGTTCCTCGTGGATGACGGGCAGAGCGCTGGTCACGACCAGGTTGTCGAGGGTGGCCATGAAGACCGGCACCGACGCGGCGACGAGCGCGAGCCAGACGGGAATGCGGCGGGCGACGGTCATGAGTTCTCCATAGGATCTAAGTTAGTAATCAACTAATAACCGAGAGGCTAAGGTATCGGCTGATACCATGTCAAGCGTGACCACCGAAGCCCCGTCCGAGCGCCCCATTCGCGAACGCATGCCGGCCGCCGAGCGGCGAGAGCTGATTCTGGGCCACGCCAGCGCCGTCTTCGGTCGCACCGGCTACGCAGGCACGACGACCGAGCAGATCGCCCAGGCCGCCGGCATCAGCCAGCCCTACGTCGTGCGCATGTTCGGTACGAAAGAGAAGCTGTTCGTCGAGGTCATCGAACGCGCGCTCGCGAAGCTCATCGTGGCGTTCCGAGAGATCATCCGTCAGCGCGACGCGGGGGAGATCGCCGCAGACGAACTCGGCGCGAGGCTGGGGCAGGCCTACGTCGATCTGATCGAAGACCGGGGAATCCTGATGTCTCTGATGCAGGGGTTTATCCAGGGCCACGACGACGTGATCGGACGGCACGCACGCGCCGGGTTCCTCGAGATCTACCGGCTGCTGCGCGACGAGGCCGGGATTCCCGCAGACCAGGTGCGCAGCTTTCTCGCCGACGGCATGTTGATCAACACACTCCTCGCCATCGGACTGCCCGACAACTTCGAGGGTGACGAAGCGGCGACGGAGCTGATGAACCTCTCGTTCGGAGCCAAGCTCGACACCGTTCTCTGCGCCGCGAGCGACAACCAGGCACGCGACAACCAGGCGAGCGACAACCAGGCGCGCGACAAGCAGACGCGGCCTCTCTAGGCCACGAGCTCGAACAGAACTCGACCCGTCTCGATGACGGCCTCGACCAGGCGCACCCGTACCCGTTGGCCGGGCGTCAGGCTGCCCGCGCACTCCGCGTCGACGGCCGGATCGAGAAGCTGGACCACGCCCCGATCCTGCTTGGCCGAGATGACCGACGCCTCGAAGACCTCTCCGATGCGATCGGAGAGGATGGCGGCCTCGACCGCTGCGATCGATCGGTTGTCGAGCTGCGATGCACGCGAATCGGATGCCGCCATGATCTTGGGCAGGGAGGCCAGGGCGTCGCGGGCCCACTCCGGCGGCGCCTCACCCGCGCACAGTGCCTCGCAGACGACGAGGGTGAAGCGGTCGACCAGTCGGCGAAGGGGCGCGGTGGTGTGGGCGTAGGGCGCCCCGACCGCGGCCTGGGAGACCTGCTCGGGCACCTCGCCGTCGAAGGCCGTGTAGCCGGCGCCGCGGAACAGGGAGCCCGCAGCATGGGTGATCGCGAGCTGAAGGGGATCGTTCGAGTCGAGCGATGCGAGATATTCCCCGTAGGGCATAGAGGCGGGCCACGGGTGGCCGAGCGCCTCGGTGCGCAATCTGAATCGCTCGATCGTGTCGGGGTCGGGGGCGGGCATCGTTCTCAGAATGCCGACCCGGCCGGCGATCATGATGCGCGCCGCCTCCATGCCGGTGAGCAGCGAGATCTGAGCGTTCCACTCTTCGACCGGAAGCGAGGAGCGACGCTCGAGCGCGTAGTGGCCTTCGCTCGAGAAGACGATCTGCTCGGGTCGAGACAGGCTCGCGCCCCCGCGCTTACGTTCGAGCACGCGCCGGGCGGGGCCCACCTCGGCGAGCAGCATCACGGTCTCGTCGGCCGTCGCCGCATCAGGGCCCGCACTCGAATCGATCTCGCTCTGCGCCTCGACGTACGACAGCTGGCGAACGCTGCGGATGCGCGCACGCGACAGCTCCGTCGACAGCACGGCGCCGTCGGCGTCGAGCGAAAACCGCCATACGAATGCGCCACGCACCCGGTCGGGCAGCAGCGACGCGGCGTTCTCGCTGATGATCGTGGGGTGAAGCGGGATGCGCCCGTCGGGCGCGTAGAACGTCTGGCCGCGGCGTCTCGCCTCGTCGTCGATCTCGCCGAGCGGCTCGACGAACGCGGGCACATCGGCGATCGCGTAGCGCACGAGATAGCCGTCGCCCAGTCGCTCGATGTGCACGGCCTGATCGAGATCGGTCGAGCTTTCGGGGTCGATCGTCATGAACGGAACATCCGTGAGATCGGCCTCGGGCAGCGGGCTCGCCTCGACGACGCGCTGAGCCTCCGCCTCGACGGATGCCGGAAAGCCGTCGGGCAGGTCGAGCTCGGCGCGGATGGCCGCGATCGCCGTGGCGAGACGGTCGTCGGTGGATATCGTCAGCCGGAGCGAGGATCGGGTCACGCGCCCCAGCGTACGCGGCGCGTGCGACATGCCGGGCAGAAGGGGCGGCCGAGGCTCAGGGAACTTCGAGCACGAGCTTTCCGCGTGTGTGGCCCCGTTCGAGATGCGCGTGCGCCTCCGCGGCCTCGTCGAGTGGGTAGATCTCGGAGACGTGCACATGCAGGTCGCCGGAGTCGATGAGTCTCGAGATGATGGCCAGGCAGGCCGCGTCTGGCGACACGGAATACCCGCTCCACCGAACACCGGCCTCCTCCGCCTCTGTAGCGAGCCCGGGATGCCCGCCGGTCGGAACCGAGATGATCAGCCCGCCGTGACGGAGCGTCGCCAGCGAGCGCGTTCCGGTGTTGTCGCGAACGTTGCCGATGAGGTCGATCACCACGTCGACATCCGACACCCGATCTTCGAAGCGCGTCGTCGAGTAGTCGATGACCTCTTCGGCACCGAGTTCGCGCAGCCAGCTCACGTTGTTGCTCGATGTCGTCGCGATCACGCGGGCGCCGAAGTATGCGGCCAGCTGCACCGCCAGGTGGCCGACGCCGCCCGCTCCTGCGTGGATGAGCATCCGCTGCCCTTCGTGAGCCTTCGCCAGGTCGACGACGAGCCCCCACGCGGTGAGCGCCGCGGTCGGGACGGCCGCGGCTTCGATGGGAGTGAGTCGACGCGGCTTGCGGGCGACCTGCAGGCTCGGAACGGTCACGTACTCCGCGTACGACCCGAAGGTGCGCGGCGCGGCGCTGACGCCGTAGACCTCGTCGCCCGGTTTCAACGGATGCCCGTCGTACGGGCTCTCGACGACGATTCCGCAGAAGTCGCGACCGATGACGGTCGGATAGAACGGGATGGCGACGGACACGCCCGCGCCCGAACGGGTCTTCGCATCGATCGGGTTGATGCCGGCCGCGGACACCTTGACCAACACCTCGGAACCCACCCGGGCCGGCGTGGGCACCTCCGCCACGTGCAGAACCGACGGGTCTCCCGGCTCGTCGAACACGACCGCCCTCATCAGCGCAGGCGGTGACGACGGGGGAGCGCTGACGAGGTGAGGGGTGATCGAGTTGCTCTCGTGCGGCGTCATCGCTGGCCTTTCATCGACGGGGTCTGGGTATCCCGTGAGGGATTCTCGACGAGGCATATGCTGCCTGCCGAGCGTGAGGGTCGTTCGGGCTTCCCGCAGGCTCCAGTCAATCGCTCGAATGATTCACCGGTGTTACGACGGTGTTCCTTGGAAGCAAACAAACGAGACCGCGGGTACCATTCGCATATCGTGTCTTTCCGCCTTTCTCGCGCAGTGTCGCCCCGAGTGGCTCGCCCGCTGCTCGCTGTGGCGGCGGTGGCGGTGCTCGTCGGCCTCGTGCTGCTCTGGGGGGCACGCATCGCGGCGAATCGCTTCGTCTATGTGAGCGAACTCGGGGCAGACGGGGAGCCGACCGCCTGGGCGTTCCGCTGGTCGCTGCTGCTCATCGCCGTCGCCGCCCTCATCGTGGCCGCGGAGGCGACGCCCCTGCGCTCGCGCGTGCGCATCCTCGCCCTCATCACGCCCTCGGTCTCTCTGCTGATCGCCGGGGCCGCGTTCGCTCTCGCGTCGCAGATCACCTGCACCAGCGGGTGTCCGCTGCCGGTGGGTGCCTCGTTCACCTGGCAGGACTTCACCCACACGGTGATCGCCGTGCTCGGCTTCGCGGCGGCGTGCGTCGCCATGCTGCAGGTGGCGACGGCACGCGACCACCCGAGGCTCGCTCGCCTCTCGATGGTGTCGGCCGTCGTCGTGGCCGTGGTCGCCGGAACCGGCGGCATCCTGTCTCTCGCCCGATTCATGCAGCACCTGGGCGGCCTGCTCGAGTTCGCCGCGACCACCGTCGCCCTGCTGTGGCTGGCGATCCTCGCGGTCGCGCTACTCGCGGCCGTGCCGACAGAGGCGTCTGCGACGGCCGAGCGTGCGAGCCCGGTCAGCGGCCGGGTTGGATGAGCGCGAGTAGTCGGTCGGCCAGGTTCACGAGACGCGCGATCTCGTTCTCGTCGCGA
Organism: Agreia sp. Leaf335; assembly: GCF_001423605.1. Taxonomy (NCBI): domain Bacteria; kingdom Bacillati; phylum Actinomycetota; class Actinomycetes; order Micrococcales; family Microbacteriaceae; genus Agreia; species Agreia sp. Leaf335. The sequence continues at coordinate 432,945 of NZ_LMOQ01000001.1, forward strand.
TCGACCCAGCGGCTCTGCGGCTCGGGGTCGACGGGCATGAAGTTGTCGTGCTGCTCCCACACCACGATGGTGCGCTCGGCGCCGAGCACGTACTGCTGCCACCACACCTGGCGCAGGTAGTGACGCGGAATCGAGCGCCAGGCCTTGTTCGTGGTCTTGATCTCGGCCAGCTCGATCGTTCCGTGCTTGGTCACCGCGACGCCGTCGGGAGTCGCCAGATGGCGCTTCTCTCCCTCGGCGTGGAAGAGGGATGAGCTGGGCAGGACTCCGAACATCGCCCGCACGTAGCGCGCGATGTGCGGCTCGCGGTCTTTGCCGTGGTCGGTGAAGATGTTGCCGCCGAAGCCGGTGCCGTTGATCTTGTCGTAGGCCACCGATTCGAGGTTCTGGGGGCCGGTGAGGCGGGCCACGTCGGTGGCGGTGACGCCGCGGCTGCGTGCTCTCAGCCATTCGACACGGTTCGTGCCGTCTGCGACGAGTCGATCGAGATGCGCGGGTCGGGCCGGCCGCTGCTCCTCTTCCCAGGGGAACGAGAGCATGGGCTGAAGAGTCACCTGCCTATTCTCGCTCACGACCGGTGACAGACTGGGGTGACGCGCTCGGTTTGACCATCGATGCCGAGCGCTCGCCTCACAACACGGGAGTTTTGAATGCGTATTGCACTGACCGGCGGTTCTGGAAAGCTCGGCAGCGTGGTGCTGCCGTACCTGCGCGAGCAGGGTCACACCGTCACCAACTTCGATGTCGTCGGCGAGCGGGGCTCCGGTTTCGTGCGCCTCGACCTGACCAACTACGGCGATGTCGTGGATGCCTTCCACAGCGTCGACGACGGACCCGACGGTTTCGACGCCATCGTGCACCTCGCCGCGATCCCGGCCCCGGGCATCCGGAGCGATGTGGTGACGTTCGAGAACAACATGCTCGGCACCTACCACGTGTTCAAGGCGGCCGAGCGGGCCGGAATCACGAACATCGTCTACGCCTCGAGCGAGACCGTGCTGGGGCTGCCCTTCGATGCTCCGCCGCCCTACATCCCCGTCGACGAGGAGTACGCGGCGCGGCCCGAGAGCACCTACTCGCTCGTGAAGCACCTCGAGGAGACGATGGCGATCGAGCTCACCCGCTGGAACCCCGAGCTGAAGATCGTGGCACTGCGCTTCTCGAACGTCATGCACGAGTCCGACTACGCCGAGTTCCCGTCGTTCGACGCCGACGCGCTTCTTCGCAAATGGAACCTCTGGGGCTACATCGACGCCCGCGACGGAGCTCAAGCCGTTCTCAAGGCCCTCGAGTGGCAGCACACGGGCTTCGACCGCTTCATCATCGCCTCGCCCGACACAGTGATGAGTCGCCCGAACTCCGAGCTGGTCGCCGAGGTCTTCCCCGGAGTAGAGACCCGGGGAGACCTCGACAACACCAACACGCTGCTGTCGATCGACAAGGCCCGACGCCTGCTCGGCTACGACCCGAAGCACAGCTGGCGCGACTGAGCAGGGTCCGGCATGACCTTCTTGACCTTGCAGACGCACCAGCGTGCCGAGCTGCGCGTGCACGATCTCGACGCGGGTAAGACGACCGTCGTGTTCAGCTCGACGGAGCGTTACGTCGAGGCGCCGAACTGGCATCCGGGCGGCGAGTGGCTCGTGCTCAACGTCGAGGGCGGCCTCGTGCGGCTGCGCGCCGATGGAACGTCTCCGCTGGAGACCATCGCGGTGCCGGAGCCGCTCGTGCTGAACAACGACCACGTCATCTCGCCCGACGGCGAGCACCTGCTGGTCTCGGCGAGAGACGGTCAGCTCTATCGCATCCCGTGGCGGGGAGGTGTCGCGAGCCGCATCACGGAGCCGCGCGACCCGGCGCTGCGTTTCAAGTACTACCTGCACGGGGTCTCGCGCGACGGTCAGACGCTGGCCGCCATCGGGGGCGGCCTCGACGCATCCGGCACGTGGGTGACCAACGTCTACACACTGCCCGCGGTGGGCGGGCCGCACACGCAACTCACCGACGACGCCTTCGCTGACGACGGCTGCGACTTCTCGGCCGACGGCGAGGCCATCTGGTTCAACTCGGAGCGCGCGGGGGAGTACCCGGGACACGCCCAGCTGTTCCGTATGGGCGTCGACGGCACCGGGCTGCAGCGCATGACGCACGACGACCGGGTCAACTGGTTTCCGCATCCGTCGCCCGACGGCCGACACGTGCTCTACCTCAGCTACCCCGCGGGTACGACGGGCCATCCGCCGAATCTCGACGTCGAACTGAGGCTGATCGATCTCTCGTCGGGAGACGACAGGGTGGTCGATTCATTTCTGGGTGGGCAGGGCACGACGAACGTGCCGGGTTGGTCTCCGGATGGCCGCCGCGTCGCCTACGTCGCTTATCCGATGACGCAGGCGCTCGCGGGAGGCAGGGGCGGCGATCACCGGTAGGAGCTCACTGCGCCGATGAAGCCGAGGAACAGCGCTCCGAAGAAGAGCAGTGCCGCGAGGGTGTAGCCGGCGAGGCCGATGTAGCCGAGAACGAGGCCGGCGATCGTGATGCCACGTCCCTCATCGCCCGTGCGCTTGATCTGTGCCAGGGCGATGTGCCCGGTGACTACGGGCACGATCGCGAAGCCGAGCACGCCGAGCACCAGGGTGACGATGCCCAGCACGTTCGTGGGGCGAACGGGCGGGTAGTCGTAGTGGGGTGAGGCGGGAGCGGTGGCCTGCGGCGCGGCGGGCTGCACCGGTGGCTGCTGCGAGGCAAACGTTTCGGAGGCGGGCAGCTGCGAGATCGGCAGTTGAACGGTGGTGTTGGCATCGGCGTCGGGAACGTTCGGGGTGTCTGGGGTGAGTGTCGAAGTTGTCATGCTTCAACGCTACGAACGAGGCGCGATCCGGGCATCCGACCGGGGATGTGTCTGGGTAGTACCACGGCATGATTCTGCCGTGCACTTGCATGGCTCCCGCGCATGACGTATGGTGAACGAAGCCAAAGACCGCCGGTTATCGCCGTGCCCGCATTCGATTCGTTCGAACGCAGACGCAGTGATCGAAGGTTCACGTCCGTGAAGACCTGCGCAGGAATACGTTAGTAAACGCACACTTGTGTGCATTCGCTCCGGCCTCCTGCGCCGGAGCTTTTTTTGTGGGGTGCGCCTGGGGCTACCGGCATTGAAACCACAAGGAGCGCCATGGCGAACAAGGAAGCCTCGGTTGCCGAACTCACGGAACTTTTCCAGAGCTCGACCGCCGTTCTGCTGACCGAGTACCGCGGTCTCACGGTCGCCCAGCTTAAGACGCTGCGCGGCACCCTCCGTGAGCACGCTAGCTACGCCGTGGTAAAGAACACGCTGACCAAGATTGCGGCCAACAACGCCGGCATCTCGTCGTTCGACGACGAACTCGCCGGCCCGTCCGCCATCGCTTTCGTTCACGGTGACCCTGTCGCCGTCGCGAAGTCCCTGCGCGACTTTGCCAAGGCAAACCCTCTTCTCGTTGTGAAGGGCGGTTACTTCGACGGTAACCCCCTGACCGCCGAAGAGGTCTCGAAGCTCGCCGACCTCGAATCCCGGGAGGTGCTGCTTGCGAAGCTCGCAGGCGCCTTCAAGGCCTCGTTGTTCGGTGCCGCATACCTCTTCAACGCACCGCTGTCGAAGGCCGTTCGCACGGTCGATGCGCTGCGCGAGAAGCAGTCAAGTAACTAATTCCATTTCACAAGTTCGTTCCCTGAGCTTGTCGAAGGGGAAAATCACAAGGAGAAAATCATGGCAAAGCTGTCAACTGCAGAGCTGCTCGACGCGTTCAAGGAGCTCACGCTCATTGAGCTGAGCGAGTTCGTCAAGGCGTTCGAGGAGACCTTCGAGGTCACCGCTGCTGCCCCCGTCGCGGTCGCCGCGGCCGGTGGAGCTGCCGCCGCCGTCGAAGAGGTCGAGGAGAAGGATTCCTTCGACGTCGTCCTCGAGGCTGCTGGCGAGAAGAAGATCCAGGTCATCAAGGAGGTGCGCGCCCTCACGAGCCTCGGTCTCGGAGAGGCGAAGGCACTCGTTGACGGAGCTCCCAAGGCTGTCCTTGAGGGCGCCAACAAGGAGACCGCCGAGAAGGCCAAGGCTCAGCTCGAAGAGGCTGGCGCAACCGTCACCCTCAAGTAGTCTGCGCTCCGGCTTCGGAGCACACTACTGAATCAGAAGGCCCCCGCACTGAACGTGCGGGGGCCTTCTGTGTACTCAGGCGGGGTGTGTACCCTTGAAGTTCAGCGACGAGAGGAGTCGTCATGGCCACGGTGTACGACGACGTTCCCCCACGCGTGCACGACGCCCCGCCCGCCCGCGATCGCAGGGCCAGGCCGAACCTCCGCGCATCCGGTGCCCGTGTGGTCGGCACGGTCAAAGCCGCGGCCCCGCCCGTGGCTCGTGGAGCCGCCCAGCTCGGGGTTCTGACCGCTCACCTCATCGCCACCGGCGCCATCCTGTCGGTCGCGGCCACGATTCTGCTGCTGTCGACGGGCTATGCGTCCGACGGGGTCGGCGCATTCCTGCTGTGCCTGCTCGCCGCGGTCGTGGTCTCCGCGATCTCCACCGTCTTCGTCGTCATCGCGGGGCTTCCGCTGCGTGTCAGCCGCAGGGCGCGGCACTGGTGGATCCGCAACGGCGAACTCGCCTTCGTCGGCGCGGCGGTCGGCGCCGGGCTCCTCATCGCATCGGCCGTTCTCGGCGGCGGGGCAGCGCCGAACGGCTGGCTGCTCGTACCCGGGTGGTTGTTGTTCGCCTTCTCTCTCGCGCACACCTGGTGGCCGGATCGCTGGCGCCCGTCACGTCTCCGTACCCCGAAGCCCGATCCTCGGGTGCGCGTCGTCGGCCACGAGCGAGGCGATCGACGTCGTCGTGCCCGCGCATCGTTCGACGAATTCCTCGCATCGTCGGGTCGGGCGTTCCGAGGCGAGCGCGACTGACCGTCGACGCCCGCGCTCGGCCCTCGGTCAGCGCGGGGAGCCCGCGCGCGGGGCAGACGTGCTGGAGCGCATCACGAGCTGCGCGGGCACCGTCGTGTGGATGTTCGGTGGCGTCCAGCCGGCCGTCTCGAGTTGACGGATCACCAGGTCGACCGCCTGCTCGCCCTGCTTGGCGGGGTTCTGCGCGATCGAGGTGAGCCCGAACAGCTCGGCGAGCGGATGGTTGTCGATGCCGATCACCGACAGATCGTCGGGAACCGAGATGCCCAGCTCGCGGGCCGCGAGGATGACGCCGATCGCCACCTCGTCGGCCGCGGCGAAGATGGCGGTGGGCCGGCGCCGCGGATCGCCGAGGATCTGCTTGCCCGCGGCGTAACCGCCCGGGATGTCGAAGTGGGTCGCGACGTAGGACTCGTCGCTGAACGGGAGACCCGCGGCCGCCAGGGCATCCATGAACCCCTGCAGGCGCTTGGAATGCACGTGGAAGTCCATCAGCTCCGCCGCATCGCCGCCCACGTGCATGATGTTGGTGTGGCCGAGGGCGATGAGGTGTTCTGTCGCGAGTCGGGCTGCTGCGATGTCGTCGATGCTGAGGGTGGGAATGCCGGCGAGCGGACCGCCGATGCCCGCGATGGGCTTGCCGAGGCCGAGCAGGCTGGATGCCTCGTCTGGTGAGATCTCGAGGGTCACGGCGATGATCGCGTCGACCCGCTTGCGCACCAGGAAGTACTCGAAGACCCTGCTTCGGGCCTCGATGTCTTTGGTGAGGTTGTAGAGCATGAGGTCGTAGCCGCGCTCGATCAGGGCGCGCTCGACGCCCTCGATGATGCTGCCGAAGAACCACTGGTTGATGACGGGGATGATCACGCCCACGTTGTTCGTTCGGCCCGTGACGAGACTCGAGGCGTTCGACGAGACCACGTAGCCGAGCTCGCTGGCCGCGATCGCCACCTTGTCGCGGGTGATCGACGAGACGTAGCCGCGTCCGCTCAGAGCGCGCGAGACCGTGGCCTTCGACACTCCCGCTCGAATCGCGACGTCTTCGATACCCGACATTCCTGGCTGACCCCCTCGTCTGCAATCGGTTCCACAAATGTAACGTCCCCGTCACATTCCCGAGCACAACAATAGCGTCGGCACCCGGATGAGGCTGAACTCTGAGAGCGCTCTCGGTATCGAATCGTTACGGAATTTTCTTACGTCGCTCGCAGGGTTGTGATTCCATGGAACTCATGGAAAGGTTTTCCTACATGCCCTCCCCGCGTCCTGTTCGCGTGGCTGGGCGGTCCTAGTCCGGTCACTCAACCGGCAGGCAGATCGGCCGTCCTGACGATCTGTTCTCGACTCAATGAGGAGGAGAAATGCGGGTTTCCCTGCATCGCCGTATCGCAGCACCTATCGCCATCGCCACCATCGTCGGACTCGCCCTTGTCGGCTGTGCCGAAGAGAGCGGCACCGACTCCGGTTCGACCGAAGGTCAGACCGTCAAGATCTCCGGTGGTATCACCGGCACCGAGGCCGACGCCCTGAACAAGAGCTTCGACGCATTCACCAAAGACACCGGCATCAAGGTCGAGTACACGGGTGACAAGAGCTTCGAAGGAAACATCGTCACGAAGGTGACCGGTGGCTCCGCCCCCGACATCGCCATCGTTCCCCAGCCGGGTCTGCTCAAGACCCTCGTCGAGACCGGTGAGGTCAAGGAGGCCGGAGAAGAGACGAGCGCCAACGTCGACAAGAACTGGTCGCCCGACTGGAAGAAGTACGGCACGTTCGACGACAAGTTCTACGCGGCCCCGATGCTCGCGAGCATCAAGGGCTACGTCTGGTACTCGCCGGCGCAGTTCAAGGAGTGGGGCGTCACCGTTCCCACCACATGGGACGAGACGCTCGCCCTGACCAAGACCATCCAGGAGAAGACGGGCAAGGCGCCCTGGTGTGCCGGCTTCGCGTCTGACGCTGCTTCGGGCTGGCCCGGAACCGACTGGATCGAGGACCTCGTCCTCCGCCAGTCCGGCCCCGACGTCTACGACAGCTGGGTCGCGGGAGACACCAAGTTCACCGACCCCGACATCAAGAAGGCCTTCGACTCCGTCGGAGAGATCCTCCTCAACCCGAACTACGTGAACGCGGGTTACGGCGATGTCAAGAGCATCAACTCCACCGCATTCGGTGACGTTGCCGCCAAGGTCGCCGACGGCAGCTGCGCGCTGACCCACCAGGCGTCGTTCCTCTCGAGCAACTTCCTCGACGTCAAGACCGCTGCGGGCGCCACGCCCACCGTCGCTCCCGACGGTGACGTCTACGGCTTCGTGCTTCCGGGCATCGAGGCCGGCTCGGCCAACATCGAGGTCGGCGGCGAGTTCGTCACGCCGTTCACCGACTCCGAGGCTGTCAAGAAGGTCACCGCCTACATGGCCACCCCCGAGTTCGCCGATGCTCGCGTCAGCCTCGGTGGCGTCATCTCGGCCAACCTGAACGCCGACCCCTCGAAGGCATCCAGCCCGCTGCTGCAGGACGCCATGAAGCTCCTCCAGGACTCCAACACGACCGTTCGATTCGATGGCTCTGACCTGATGCCCTCGACCGTCGGCTCCGGTTCGTTCTGGAAGGGCATGGTCAACTGGATCGATGGCAAGGACACCGACACGGTGCTCAGCGACATCCAGGCTGGTTACGAGAACTAACGCATGACCACCTGCCGGGCAGACCTGCCCGGCGCCCGTGGGGGCCGCTCGTACAACGGGGCGGCCCCCACTCTCGGCCCTACCGACCGAAAGGTCGATGCGCCCATTCCTTAAGCGCTACTGTTGGCCAATCCAAGAGTCCACCGTTGTACTCGAAAGGGTATTCATGTCCGACACACGAACGAAGACGCCTCCGGTGTCAGCAGTACCACCGGAGCCACATGAATCGCCGAGGCGGCAGCCGTCGGCGCGCACGACCAAGCTGGTCGTCGCGGGAGCCGCGGTCGTACTGGCCGTCGTCTTCGTCCTGCTGATCACGAGTCCGCCGAACGACGAGGCCAAGCCCGTCTCTCTCGGATTCTCGCTGAACAGCCTCTTCCGGTGGATGGGAAACCTGAACCCTCTCGCTCAGATTCCGATCATCATCGTGATCTTCGGTCTCGTCATCGCGCTCATCCTCGTTCTCATCGAGTACGCGCCGCGAGCGGGCAACTTCTACTTCTGGCTGCGTCTCGCCGCGTGCTTCGTTATCCCGGTGCTGGCGCTGATGCTCCTGCGCCCCTACCAGAACGCGCTCATCTGGGTTCTGGTCATCGCGCTCGTCGTGGGCGCCCTGCTGTTCTTCGCCGACTACCGGTCGCGGCAGGGCGCGGGCTACCTCTTCCAGCTCGTCACGTTCATGGCCCCCGCGGTGCTGCTGCTCGCGCTCGGACTCATCTACCCGACCGTGGCCACGATCTACCAGTCGTTCTTCGACAAGACCACGACCGAGTTCGTCGGCCTCGAGAACTACTTCTGGGTCTTCACCAATCCCGAGGGATTCTGGTCTGTCGTCAACACCCTCATCTGGGTGCTCGTGGCCCCCGTCTTCTCGACGATGATCGGTCTCGCCTACGCGGTGTTCATCGACAAGGCACGCGGCGAGAAGTACCTGAAGTCGCTGGTGTTCATGCCCATGGCCATCTCGTTCGTCGGCGCCGGAATCATCTGGAAGTTCATCTACGACAACCGCCAGGGCGAGCAGGTCGGTCTGCTGAACGCGATCGTCACCGCCTTCGGCGGCCAGCCCGTCTCGTGGCTCGACGCGCAGCCCCTCATCAACACCCTGCTCCTGCTCGTGGTCTTCATCTGGACGCAGACCGGATTCGCCATGGTGATCCTGTCGGCGGCCATCAAGGGCGTGCCCACCGAACAGATGGAGGCCGCCGAGCTCGACGGCACCAACGCCTGGCAGCGCTTCCGCAATGTCACGGTTCCCGGCATCCGCTCGTCGCTGATCGTCGTGCTGACGACCATCGCCATCGGCTCGCTCAAGGTGTACGACATCGTCGCCGTCATGACCGGTGGCCGCGCCAATACGACTGTCCTCGGCTTCGAGATGGTCAACCAGCAGCAGCGCTTCCAGAGCTACGGACACTCGGCGGCCCTCGCCGTCGTGCTGTTCCTGTTCGTGCTGCCGCTGATCATCTACAACGCCAACCAGATGCGGAAGCAGAGGGAGATCCGATGACCACCGACACTCTCGTCGACAACAGGTCGAAGCGTCAGGTCGCTCGGGCCACCCAGAAGAGCGAGAAGATGGCGCAGAAGCGCCTCACCTCGAAGGGCGCCACGATCGCCGCGATCATCATCGCCGTCATCTGGACCATCCCCACCTTCGGCCTCTTCGTCACCTCCTTCCGCCCCGGATCAGACACGCAGTCCTCCGGGTGGTGGACGGTCTTCGTGAACCCCTCGTTCACGCTCGACAACTATTCGCAGGCGTTGAACTCCGGCGGAACGGCGCTCACGCTCGGCCAGTCGTTCATCAACTCGCTGGGCATCACGATTCCGGCGACCGTGTTCCCCCTCGTCATCGCCTCGCTCGCGGCATACGCCTTCGCGTGGATCGATTTCAAGTTCAAGAACATCGTGTTCGTCGGTGTGTTCGCCCTGCAGATCGTGCCCATCCAGATGGCGCTCGTGCCGCTGCTCAGCCTCTTCTCGAAGGGCCTCACCGTCAACGGCGTGGGCATCTTCCCGGGATTTGAGCTGCGTGACGCCGAGCACAGCTTCGCGACGGTGTGGATCGCCCACGCGATCTTCGCCCTGCCGCTGGCCATCTTCATGCTGCACAACTTCATCTCGGAGATTCCGGGAGAGGTGATCGAGGCCGCTCGTGTCGACGGAGCCGGACACGGACAGATCTTCTTCCGTATCGTGCTGCCGCTGGCCACGCCGGCGATCGCGTCGTTCGCCATCTTCCAGTTCCTCTGGGTCTGGAACGACCTGCTCGTGGCGACGATCTTCGCGCCGTCGACATCGCTGCCGCTCACCCAGACGCTCAACTCGCTGTCGGGCACCTGGGGCAACCAGTGGTTCCTGCAGTCCGCCGGTGCGTTCATCTCGATCATCGTGCCGCTCGTCGTGTTCTTCTCGCTGCAGCGCTTCTTCGTTCGAGGCCTGCTCGCCGGAGCCACGAAGGGCTAGTGACACGCAATGCAGGCCCTTCGACGGGCTCAGGGAGCGAACCGTTCCCCGAGCTCGTCGGAGGGCCTCGTGCGTTGAACCGCGGGTAGGTTGAGCAGATGAGTATGCGAGGTGGCGGCGGCCACAGAGGCGGCGTGAGCGCCGGAGATGTCGGTCTGCAGAAAGAGCTCAACAAGAGCGCTCCGAAGATCGACCACCTCCTCAGCCGCATCCTCTCGCTCTTCTCGCCATACCGCCGGCCCATCATCGGCACCATCGTGCTCGTGCTGCTCGGGGCCGGCCTCACGGTGATCCCGCCGCTGCTCACGCAGCGGGCCTTCGACGACGGGCTGTTCCCGTCTGCAGGCCCAGGGGCCGACACGGGAGACGCGGGCTCGATCATCCAGGGCCCCAACTTGCCGGTGCTGATCGAGATCGTCGTTCTGATGATCGTGATCTACATCGTCTCGAGTCTGCTGAGCGTCTGGCAGACCTATCTCACCGCCAAGGTCGGCAACAGCGTGATGGGCGCGCTCCGCGTTCGACTCTTCACGCACCTCGAGGCGATGGAGCTGAGCTTCTTCACCAAGACGAAGACGGGTGTCATCCAGTCGCGCCTGCAGAACGACGTGGGCGGAGTGGCCAGCGTGCTGACCAACACCATCTCGTCGATTCTCGGCAATACCGTCACGCTCATCGCCGCCGTCGTGGCCATGCTGCTGCTGAACTGGCAGCTCACGATCGTGGCCCTGGTGCTGATGCCCATCCTGGTTCTCGCGCAGCGACGGGTAGGTCAAGTGCGGGCCCGCATCGCCACGAAGACCCAGGAATCGCTCTCGGACATGACAGCGATCACACAAGAGACCCTGAGCGTGTCGGGCATCCTGCTCTCGAAGAGCTTCAACCGGCAGCAGACCGAGATCGGCCGCTACGCCGACGAGAACGCCACCCAGGTGCGACTGCAGGTGAGCCAGCAGATGAGCGGCCAGTGGTTCTTCGCGATGGTCAACATCTTCCTGTCGGCGATCCCCGCCATCGTGTACCTCGTGGCCGGATGGCTGCTGGTCGGCGGTTCTCCCGACATCACCGCGGGCACCATCGTTGCGTTCACGACCGTGCAGGCCCGGCTCCTGTTCCCCCTGCTCGGACTCATGCGCGTGGCGCTCGACCTGCAGACCTCGAGCGCGTTGTTCGCCCGCATCTTCGAGTATCTCGATCTGAAGCCGGCCATCTCGGATGCGCCCGATGCGCGGGCGGTCGACACGGCTCACCTCGGCCGCGTCGAGTTCGACGACGTCGTCTTTCGCTACCCGGATGCCGAGGACGACTCTCGCCCGACGCTGAACGGGGTGTCGTTCGTAATCGAGCCCGGCCAGTTCGCGGCCTTCGTCGGTCCGTCGGGTGCGGGCAAGACCACGGTGTCGTACCTGGTGCCGCGCTTCTACGAGGCGACCGACGGCACGGTTCGCTTCGCGGGCACGGACGTGCGCGACCTCAGCCAGGACTCCCTGGTGGCGAACCTCGGAATCGTGAGCCAGGAGACCTATCTCTTCCACGCGACGATCGCCGACAACCTGCGCTACGCGAAGCCGGATGCCACGCAGGCCGAAATCGAAGACGCCGCGCGTCAGGCGAACATCCACGACCGCGTCATGAGCTTCCCCGCCGGGTACGACACCGTGGTGGGGGAGCGGGGCTATCGCCTCTCCGGCGGAGAGAAGCAGCGCATCGCCATCGCCCGGGTGCTGCTGAAAGACCCCGCTGTGCTCATTCTCGACGAGGCTACGAGCGCCCTCGACACCATCTCGGAACGGGTGGTGCAGGCGGCGCTCGACACGGCATCCCGCGGCCGCACGACCATCGCGATCGCCCACCGGCTCTCGACGGTGCTGTCGGCCGACGTCATCTTCGTGATCGACAACGGCGAGGTCGTCGAGCGCGGAACGCACGCCGAGCTCATCGACGCCGACGGGGTCTACTCGACGCTCTACTCGCAGCAGCACGAAACGACGTAGATCAGCTCGCGCGCGGGCCTGTTCATCGAGTGTCGGTGATAGTTTCGTGAGGTGAAATACGCGAATACGGTCATCGATCTGGTGGGCAACACGCCCCTCGTCAAGCTCAACAGCGTCACCGAGGGCATCCAGGCCACGGTGCTGGCGAAGGTCGAGTATCTGAACCCCGGCGGTTCGTCGAAAGACCGCATCGCGACGCGCATCATCGACGCCGCTGAGCGCGAGGGAAAGCTGAAGCCCGGCGGCACGATCGTCGAACCGACCTCGGGCAACACCGGCGTCGGCCTCGCTCTCGTGGCCCAGCAGCGCGGCTATCGCTGCGTCTTCGTGCTTCCCGACAAGGTCGGCGAAGACAAGCGCAACGTGCTCACCGCCTACGGGGCCGAGATCGTGGTCACGCCCACGTCGGTGGCGCCCGAAGACCCCAACTCCTATTACTCGGTCTCTGATCGTCTCGCCCGCGAGATTCCGGGCGCCTTCAAGCCGAACCAGTACTCCAACCCGAACGGGCCGCTCAGCCACTACGAGACCACCGGCCCCGAGATCTGGGCCGACACCGAGGGCAAGATCACGCATTTCGTCGCGGGCGTCGGCACCGGCGGCACCATCTCGGGCGTCGGCCGCTACCTCAAAGAGGTGTCGGGTGGTGAGGTCACGATCATCGGCGCCGACCCCGAGGGATCGGTCTACTCCGGCGGCACCGGCCGCCCCTACCTCGTCGAGGGAGTGGGAGAAGACTTCTGGCCCGAGGCCTACGACGCGAGCGTGGTCGACGAGATCATCGCGGCGAGCGACGCCGAGTCGTTCGCTCTGACCCGCCGGCTGGCGCGCGAAGAGGGCCTTCTCGTCGGAGGATCCTCCGGGCTCGCCGTGGCCGCCGCTCTGAAGGCTGCCGCCAAGCTCGGGCCCGACGACGTCGTGGTCGTACTCCTTCCCGACGGGGGCCGCGGCTACCTCGGCAAGATCTTCAACGACAAGTGGATGCGCAGCTACGGTTTCGCAGACGCCACCGACGAGGCCACGGTGGGCGACATCCTGAAGGCCAAGACCGGCGGACTTCCCGCGCTCGTGCACGCGCACCCGAGCGACACCGTGCGCGACGCCATCCAGATCATGACGAGCTACGGCGTCTCTCAGCTGCCGGTGCTCTCGGCGGAGCCGCCCGTGGTGATGGGCGAGGTCACCGGTTCGCTCAACGAGCAGAGCCTGCTCGAAGAGGTGTTCTCCGGCCGGGCCTCCATGACCGACCATGTCGGGGCCTTCGCCAGCGATCCTCTGCCGCTCATCGGCATCCACGAGTCTGTCGCCTCGGCGCGACGCTTTCTCGGCAAAGCCGGCGCCCTGCTGGTGACCGACGACGGCAAGCCCGTGGCCGTGATCACCCGGCACGACCTGCTCACCTTCCTGAGCGAATAGTTCCGCCATCGAATAAGCCGCCCGCGCGAATATTCCGCGGCCCACTCGACTTGAAAGTAGACATGCCCCAGAAAAAGCAGCAGTTCGAGACCGTCGCCGTTCACGCCGGACAGGAGTTCGACCCGACGACCGGCGCGATCATCCCCCCGATCTACCAGACGTCGACCTTCGTGCAAGACGGCATCGGCGGTTTTCGGGGAGGCTACGAGTACGCGCGAGGCGGCAACCCCACCCGGTCGTCGCTCGAGACCCTGCTCGCCGCCCTCGAGGGAGCGAAGCACGGGTTGTCGTTCTCGTCGGGTCTCGCCGCCGAAGACGCGCTGCTGCGCGCCGTGCTCGAACCCGGCGACCACGTGGTGCTGGGCAACGACGTCTACGGCGGTACGCACCGGCTGATCAACCGCGTCTTCGGTCGCTGGGGCGTCGAGAACGACACCGTCGAGATGATGAACCTGCAGGCCGTCGCCAAGGCGGTCATTCCGGGCAAGACGAAGATCCTCTGGCTCGAGACCCCGTCGAACCCGATGATGAAGATCAGCGACGTCGCCGAGCTGGCAGAGATCGGCCACGCCGCCGGGGCCCTCGTGGTCGTCGACAACACGTTCGCGTCGCCCTATCTGCAGCAGCCCCTCGCTCTCGGTGCCGATGTCGTCGTGCACTCGACCACCAAGTACCTGGGCGGCCACTCCGACGTTCTCGGCGGCGGACTCGTGCTCGACGATGACGAACTGCACGAGAAGGTGCGCTTTCAGCAGTTCGCTGCCGGCGCGGTATCGGGCCCGATGGATGCCTGGCTCACGGTTCGAGGAATCAAGACTCTCGCCGTGCGCATGGAGCGCCACAGCGACAACGCCCAGAAGATCGCGGAATACCTCGTGGGCCACCCCGCCATCGAGACGGTGTTCTACCCGGGGCTCGAATCGCACCCCGGCCACGAACTCGCGAAGCGGCAGATGCGCCGCCCGGGAGGCATGCTCTCTCTCGCCTTCAAGGCAGGACCGAAGGCGGCCCGCAAGTTCGCCGAGTCGACGAAGCTCTTCTCGCTCGCCGAATCGCTCGGCGGGGTCGAGTCGCTCGTGGGCTACCCCACCGAGATGACGCACGCCTCGGTCAAGGGAACGGCCCTCGAGGTGCCCGAGAACCTCATCCGTCTGTCGGTCGGCATCGAGAATGCAGACGACCTGCTCGCCGACGTCGAACAGGCCCTGCCCAAGAAGTAGCGACCTGGCAACCCCCGGGTCTGCCTCCTGAGCGCGACATAGCGTGGGGGCATGAATTCATCTGACATCTCCTGGAACGACGAAGCCCGCGCGAAGATCCTCGAAGACAGCGATCGCGTTCTGCGCGAAGCCGTACTCGAACTGGCCAAGACATCGGAGGGGCGCTCGTCGGACGAGGTCTACGCAGATCTCTTCTCGGCGCTGAAGGACAAGTTCATCGATTTCGAACCCGGTCCTGACATTCGCACCTACGCCGACGCGATCGTGGCGGGCGAGTTCTCGGGCGAATGAGATGATCGTCACGCATCGCCCGGTGCCCTAGGGTCAGGTATGAGCGAAACGACATCCACGCCCGGCCTGCTGCGCCTCGGTGTGATGGCCACGTCACGCAAGGCCGACGAACGGCGCCTCCCTCTTCACCCCGCACACCTCGAGCGCATCGACGACGATGTACGGGCGAACATGATTCTGGAGCGTGGCTACGGCCTGCGCTTCGGCATCCACGACTCCGAACTCGAACCGCTGGTCGGGTCGATGGCGACACGCGAAGAGATCATCGAGCGCTCCGACGTGGTGCTGCTGCCCAAGCCACAGGCCTCCGACCTCGCAGAACTGCGCGACGGGCAGGTCCTGTGGGGGTGGCCGCACTGCGTGCAGGATCGGGAGATCACGCAGCTCGCCATCGACAAGCGGCTGACCCTCATCGCGTGGGAGGCCATGAACCACTGGCAGGCCGACGGCGGCTTCGGCCTGCACGTCTTCCACAAGAACAACGAACTCGCCGGCTACTGCTCCGTCATCCACGCGCTGCAGCTGTGCGGCTCGACGGGTGACTACGGACGTCGGCTCACGGCGGTGGTGATCGGATTCGGTGCGACCGCGCGCGGGGCCGTCACCGCCCTCAACGCCCACGGCATCCATGATGTGCGGGTGCTGACCAACCGGGGGATAGCGGCCGTGGGATCGCCCATCCCGTCGGTCGACATCATCCAGTTCGAGCACAACGACTCTGCTCCGTTCGAGAGCACGGTCAACACAGACGACGGGCCGGTACTGCTGGCGCCTTTCTTGGCCGAGAACGACATCGTGGTCAACTGCACCCTGCAGGATCCGAATGCGCCGCTCACGTATCTGCGCACCGAAGACCTGAGCATGTTCCGCGGGGGCAGCCTCATCATCGATGTGTCGGTCGACGAGGGCATGGGCTTCGAGTGGGCGAGAGCCACGACGTTCGCCGATCCGATGTTCACGGTCGGCGACTCGACGAACTACTACGCCGTCGATCACAGCCCGTCGCTGCTCTGGAACTCGACCACCTGGGAGATCAGCGAGGCGCTGATGCCCTTCCTCCGCACGGTGATGGAGGGATCGTCGTCGTGGGCCGCGTCGGAGACGATCCGGCGTGCCATCGAGATCGAGGGAGGCCTCGTGCGCAACGAGGCGATCCTCGAATTCCAGAAACGTTCAACCGAATACCCCTACGCGGCGGTGCAGCCATAACCTAACGTCGACGATGAGACCGGGGTGCGACGCGCGTGGTCCCCCGGGTGGATGTACTGCTTCCCTCGCCTTTTCTAGGGTGGAGCCACACCCCGACATCATCTCGAAAGGCGTCATGGAACAGCTCACCAATCTGCTCGTGGGAGCCGTGTCGTCGCCCTGGGTTCTTGTCGTCGTCTTCGCGGTCTGCATGCTCGACGCGTTCTTCCCGCCCGTTCCCAGCGACATCGTTCTCGTCGCCGCGGTGGCCGTCGCCGTCGCAGGATCGCCGGGGCTGCTCGTTCCGCTCGTGCTGGTCGCGGCGGTGGGGGCGATCGTCGGCGACAACATCGTGTTCGAGATCGGCCGCCGGGTGGGCACCACGAGATACAGATGGATGCGCAGCCGCCCGATGCGCGCGGCGGTGGCGGGCGCGTCGACGCAGCTGCGGGTGCGGCCGGCGAGCCTCATCATCACGGGCCGGTACATTCCCGTGGGCCGCATCGCGGTGAACCTCACGGCGGGCAGCGTCGGCCTCTCGCGTCGCACGTTCGTGCCGCTGAGCGTCGTGGCCGGCGTCTCGTGGTCGCTGTACATGTTCGTCGTCGCGCTCGTCGCCTCGACGTGGATCCAGAACAATCCGCTCCTCTCGGCGCTGATCGCCGCCGTCTCGGCCGTTCTGCTGGGACTCCTCGTAGACCGGATGATGGCTCGCGCTGCCAGGCGTTCGGCTCGATCGGCCGCGACGAAACAGGATGCGCGAGCGCTCGAGGCGGCCGGTCTGCCGACGGCGCCCTCTGGCGATCAGGCTGTCGGAGATTTCGTTGTCAGCACCCCGTTGTAGCGTGGGCGCATGACCGACTCCCGCATCGCCCCGTACGGAACCTGGACCTCGCCGATCAGCGCCGAATCCCTCGCGAGTTCGGGCCATCCGGTCGGAGGCGGAGCCTACGCCGGCGACGAGGTCTGGTGGCAGGAGCTGCGGCCCACAGAGGGCGGACGCCTCTCGATTCGTCGCGCCGGTGCAGACGGCGAACCGATCGACGTGCTGCCCGCTCCCTTCAACGCCCGCACCCGAGTGCACGAATATGGCGGGGGAGCGTGGACCGTGACCGGTCTCGCCGACGGACCGGCTGTTCTCGTCTTCGCGAACTTCGACGATCAGCGCGTCTACCGGCTCGATGTCGACACGGTCGACGCCGTTCCGCACGCGCTGACGCCCGAGGGGCTCGGAATGCGGTTCGCGGAGTTGCAGCAGCGCGGCGCCGAGATCATCGCGGTTCGCGAGACGCACGGCGAGGCCGGCCTCTCCCGCGACATCGTCGCGATACCGCTCGACGGCAGCGCGGCGCACGACGCCGGGCGCATCCGTTCGATCGTCGCGGGCTCGCACTTCGTCGCGTCGCCGCGCATCTCTCCCGACGGCACGAAGCTCGCCTGGATCGCCTGGGAGCACCCCCAGATGCCGTGGGACGGCACGGAGTTGAGGGTCGGCGACCTCGACGAGAGCGGGCACGTGCGCGAGTGGCGCACCCTGGCGGGCAGCACCACCGAGTCGGTGCTGCAGCCGGAGTGGCGCGGCGACGACGCCCTCTTCGTCATCAGCGACCGCACCGGCTGGTGGAACCTCTACCTCGTCGAGCTCGCAGACGCCGAGTTGCGCCCCCTGCACGCGGCGGAGTTCGACTTCGGCGGCGCCCTCTGGATGCTGGGCACGACCTGGTACTCGGTGCTCGATGACGACCGCTTGCTCACGGTGCGCACCTTCGGCACAGACCAGGCCGCGATCCTCGATGTGTCGACGGGCGAGCTCACCGAGCTGCCTCTCGAGATCGACTCCCTCTCGTTCGGCGCCCGTCGCGGAGATCGCGTCCTCGTCACGGGCGGCAGCGCCGTTCTGGCGTCGGGGCTTCGAGAACTCGACCTGCAGACTCTCGCGCTCCGAGACATCCGACTCTCTGTTGATAACAAGCTGACTGTCGACGACCTGCCCGACACGGCGTATCTGCCGACGGCCGTCGCCCGCACCTTCGGAACCGACGAGCGGCCGGTGCACACCTTCGTGTACGAGCCGGCGAACCCCGACTTCGCGGCTCCCGATGGCGAGCGGCCGCCCTTCGTGGCCTTCGTGCACGGGGGCCCGACGAGTCGCACCGTGCCCGCGGTGAACCCCGCGATCGCCTACTTCACGTCGCGGGGAATCGGCGTCGTCGACATCAACTACGGCGGATCCACCGGCTACGGGCGCGCGTACCGCGACCGCCTGCGCGGGCAGTGGGGCATCGTGGATGTCGACGACACGGTCGCCGCGGTACGCGGGCTTGCTGAGGCGGGCATCGCCGACGGCGACCGCCTGGCGATCCGCGGTGGCTCCGCCGGCGGGTGGACAGTGCTGGCCTCGCTGACGCAGTCCGACGTCTTCGCCTGCGGCGCCTCCTACTTCGGGGTGGCCGAGCTCACCCTGTTCGCGGCCGAGACGCACGACTTCGAGTCGCGCTACCTCGACGGGCTGGTCGGTCCACTGCCCGAGGCGGCAGACCTGTACGAGCAGAGAGCGCCGCTGAACAACGTCGACGGGCTGTCATGCCCGGTGCTGCTGCTTCAGGGCCTCGACGACGAGATCGTTCCTCCCTCGCAGGCCGAGCGCTTCAGAGACGCGCTCGAGGCGAAGGGCCTGAGGCACGCGTACCTCGCCTACGAGGGCGAGTCGCACGGCTTCCGGCGCGCATCCACCATCATCTCGGCCACCGAGGCCGAGCTGTCGTTCTACGGGCAGGTCATGGGCTTCGTTCCGGTCGACGTTCCCGTGCTGCAGATCGAGGGCTGAGGCAGGCCCGTACGTAACGTGAGGTCATGCTGCGCTCGATCGATCGACGCTGTCGTAGCCTGCTAGGGCAGTGCGCAAACGAAGCCTCGCGTCCCGATCGGGGACACGCCTGCGACATCGCCATCCGTGGAGTCGCGCCATCGCGGCTTCCCCATTCGAGGAGCACACCGCCATGGTCACCATCACGAACGCTCGCCTCAGCGGCGCATACATCGTTCTCTCCGGCACGGAGTCCTGTCGATGACGAACGTCGCCTTCTCGATCGAGACAACTCGTTTCGACGAGGACTACAGCCCCCTGGCCTCCACCCGCATCACGACCAACTTCGCCAACCTCGCACGCGGAGAGAGTCGGCTGCAGAATCTGCGCAGCACGTTCGCGATGATCGACGATCGCTTCAACGGACTCGTTCGCGGTGACGACGAAGACGGCGGGCGATACTCGGTCGAGCTCGACATCATCTCTGTGAGCGTCGATATCGACGGCGGAGCACTCCGCGACGCGGTGCCGCTGATCGAGGTGCTGCAGACCACCGTCGTCGACCGCCGCTCCGGTGAACGCGTCGAGGGCATCGTGGGCAACAACTTCTCGTCGTACGTGAGGGACTACGACTTCAGCATCGTGCTGCCCGCCCATGCCGCGAAGCCCTCGGCCGAGGGGCTGCCGCAGGGGTTCGGCGAGCTGCACGGCAATCTGTTCAAGAGCTTTCTGCACTCCGACGCCTACGCAGAGCGGTTCGGCAAGCCGCCCGTCATCTGCCTGAGCGTCTCGAGCAGCAAGACCTACTCGCGCACCGAGAACCAGCATCCGATTCTGGGTGTCGAATACCGGCAGAGCGAGTACTCGTTGACCGACGCCTACTTCGAGAAGATGGGCTTGGGGGTGCGCTTCTTCATGCCGCCGAACGGCGTGGCCCCTCTGGCCTTCTATCACCTGGGCGATCTGCAGAACGACTACACCGACCTCGAACTGGCGGCGACGATCAGCACGATGGAGACCTTCCAGAAGATCTACCGTCCGGAGATCTACAACGCCCACTCCGCAGCCGGGGCGAGCTATCAGCCGAGTCTCACGAACCCCAGCTTCTCGACGACGGCGATCGTCTACGACCGAGAGGAGCGCAGTCGGCTGGCGCTCGAGCAGGGCCGATTCGCCGAGGAGCACTTCATGAAGCCCTACAAGACCATCCTCGAGAGCTGGTCGACCGACGCCGCTCGCCATCACGCCGATCTGAAGGGAGCACGGTCGTGAACACGCTTCTTCCCACGACGACCGCTGGAAGCCTGCCGAAGCCCTCGTGGCTCGCCCAACCCGAGACGCTCTGGTCTCCGTGGAAGCTGAGCGGTGACGAGCTGGTGGAGGGTACGCACGATGCGCTGCGCCTGTCGCTGGAGGACCAGCGGCAGTCGGGCATCGACATCGTCAGCGACGGCGAGCAGACCCGGCAGCACTTCGTCACCACCTTCATCGAGCACCTCGGCGGAGTGGATTTCGAGAAGCGCGAGACGGTGAGGATTCGCGATCGCTACGACGCCTCCGTTCCGACCGTCGTCGGCGCCGTCACCCGCGACAAGCCGGTGTTCGTCGACGACGCTCGATTCCTTCGAGAGCAGACCGATCAGCCCATCAAGTGGGCGCTGCCCGGCCCCATGACCATGGTCGACACCCTCTACGACGCTCATTACAAGAGCCGCGAGAAGCTGGCGTGGGAGTTCGCCACGATCCTCAATCAGGAGGCCAGGGAGTTGCAGGCCGCGGGGGTCGACATCATCCAGTTCGACGAGCCCGCATTCAACGTCTTCTTCGACGAGGTGAACGACTGGGGCGTCGCGGTTCTCGAGAAAGCCATCGAGGGGCTCACCTGCGAGACCGCGGTGCACGTCTGCTACGGCTACGGCATCAAAGCCAACACCGACTGGAAGGAGACCCTGGGCGCGGAGTGGCGTGAATACGAGGGGATCTTCCCCAAGATCCAGGCCTCCGACATCGACATCGTCTCGCTCGAGTGTCACAACTCCCACGTGCCGATGGATCTCATCGAGCTCATCCGCGGCAAGAAGGTGATGGTCGGGGCCATCGATGTGGCGACATCCACCATCGAGACACCCGAAGAAGTCGCCAGCACTCTGCAGCGCGCGCTTCAGTTCGTCGATGCCGACAAGCTCTACCCCTCGACGAACTGCGGCATGGCGCCCCTGCCTCGAAGCGTCGCCCGCGCGAAGCTCGCGGCTCTGGGCGCGGGCGCGGCCCTGCTGCGGGGCGAGCTCTCGGCGTAGCTGTGCGCCGTCGGGGCTAGACCGCGGCCCTGTCTCGGGTGCAGGCTGGGGGCAGAGGGGCGGTGGATCATGACGATCGACGAGAAGGCGAGTGACTCCGCGCAGTCGCAGCCGTCAGAGCTCAAGCGGGTCATGGGCCCGAAGCTCCTCCTCCTCTTCATCGTCGGAGACATCCTCGGCACCGGCATCTATGCCCTGACCGGACAGGTGGCGGCCGAGGTCGGGGGAGCGGCCTGGCTCCCCTTCCTCGTCGCCTTCGGCGTGGCCCTGCTGACCGCATGCTCCTACCTCGAGCTGGTGGGCAAGTATCCGCAGGCCGCCGGAGCGGCGCTCTACGTGCACAAGGCCTTCGGCATCCATTTCGTGACGTTCATCGTGTGCTTCACCGTGATGTGCTCGGGGCTCACCTCGGCCGCGGCCGCATCCGGCGCGTTCGCGAGCAACTTCGCCACCGGCTTCGGCCTCGACAGCACGAACCCCGGCATCCTGCTGGTCGTCGCGTTGCTCTTCATGGTGCTGATCATGGCCGTGAATCTGCGGGGCGTGGCCGAGAGCGTGGGGCTCAACGTGGTCCTGACGCTGGTCGAGTTGTCGGGCCTGCTGCTCGTGATCCTCATCGGATGCTTCGCCATTTTCGGCGGCAACGCCGACTTCTCGAGAGTGGTCGCGTTCGACACCCCGGAAGACAAGGGCATCTTCCTGGCGATCAGCACCGCCACGTCGCTGGCGTTCTTCGCGATGGTCGGATTCGAAGACTCGGTGAACATGGTCGAAGAGGTCAAGAACCCGAGCCGTATTTTTCCGAGGGCGCTGCTGTCGGGGCTCACCATCACGGCGATCGTCTATGTGACCGTGGCGATCATCGCCGTCGCCGTGGTTCCCGTCGGCGAGCTGGCCGGCAACGACACCCCGCTGGTCACCGTCGTGCAGACCGCGGCCCCCGACTTTCCCATCTCGGCGCTGATTCCGTTCATCTCGCTGTTCGCCGTGGGCAACAGTGCCCTGATCAACATGATGATGGCGAGCAGGCTGCTCTACGGCATGAGCAAGAGGGGTGTGCTTCCTTCGTTCCTGTCGAAGGTGCACACGAAGCGGCAGACTCCGTTCGCGGCGATCCTCTTCACCACGGGCATCGCGCTCGCGCTCACCGCCTACGTGTCGATAGATCCGAAGAACCCGCTCGTCATCCTCCTCGGCGGCACGACGTCGCTTCTGCTGCTCGCCGTCTTCGCTCTGGTCAACGTGAGCGTGCTCGTGCTGCGGCGCGAGAAAGTCGACCACGAGCACTTCACCACTCCGACCGTACTGCCCGTGCTGGGCGTGATCGTGTGCGTCTACCTGGTGCTGCCGTGGTCGTCGGGCAGGCCCGTCGAGCAGTACGAGATCGCCGGGGTTCTGCTCGGTGTCGGAGTCGTTCTGTGGGCTATCGGTCGCCTTGTGAAGTCGCGGTCGACGGCATCCGACGCGACACGCCGAGGGCGCTGAACGCCGCATCTTTTTTGGAAAGTTTTTCGTACGCCGAGTTATCCACAACGGCCGAGATCAACCGTGGATTCCAGGCATTTTTCTTGTGGACAAACGGTTGATAACCATGTGCACTCCTTGTGGAGAATTACACGGGTGTAACACTTCATCTAGTGGCACTCGAAGAGACCCATCCCTATATGTAGTATTGAACTCCCGGCACGGTGACGGGGCCCAACGGCCCGATATTCACCTCGCCAGCACTGAAACCAATACAGAACAGTCCACCCACCTTCTTCGTCTGAAAGGCGCATTTCCATGGCAATCACGGTTTACACGAAGCCCTCCTGCGTGCAGTGCACGGCCACCTACCGTGCCCTCGAGAACAAGGGCCTCGAGTACGAGATCTTTGACGTGTCGGTCGACGAGAAGGCCCTGGCCGCCGTCAAGGAGCTGGGCTACCTGCAGGCGCCCGTCGTCATCACCGACAACGACCACTGGTCGGGATTCCGCCCCGACAAGATCGATGAGCTGGCCCGTCTCGCCGGCTAGTCACCCCGTGTCACTCGCAGCGGTGGTCGACACGATCCCCACCCTGTCGAACCTGGTCTACTTCTCGTCGGTGTCGGGCAACACCCACCGTTTCATCGAGAAGCTCGGGATGCCAGCCGATCGCATCCCACTGCACAAGTGGCAGCCGAGACTGATGGCCACCGAACCCTACGTCCTCGTGCTCCCCACCTATGGTGGGGGCACCGAGGGCGGGGCGGTTCCCAAGCAGGTGATCTCGTTTCTCAACGTCGAGAACAACCGATCCCTCATCCGCGGAGTGATCTCCGCCGGCAACACCAACTTCGGTGAAGCCTTCTGCAAAGCGGGAGACATCGTCTCCCGCAAGTGCGCAGTTCCCCACCTCTACAGATTCGAAGTATTCGGAACCCCGGACGACGTCACCGCCGTCCACGAAGGATTGGAAGCGTTTTGGACGTCCCCACAGCATCACTAGAGAACACCCGCATCGAGACCCCGGGTCAGGTGCAGATGGATTACCACTCGCTGAACGCGATGCTGAACCTCTACGGGCCGAACGGTGAGATCCAGTTCGACAAAGACAAAGAGGCGGCGCGCGAGTTCTTCCTGCAGCACGTCAACCAGAACACCGTCTTCTTCCACTCGCTGCGTGAGCGCCTCGACTACCTGATCGAGAAGGAGTACTACGAGGCCGAGACCATCGAGCAGTACTCGTTCGAGTTCATCACCAAGCTCAACGACCTGGCCTACTCCAAGAAGTTCCGCTTCGACACCTTCCTCGGCGCGTTCAAGTACTACACCTCGTACACGCTGAAGACGTTCGACGGAAAGCGCTACCTCGAGCGCTTCGAAGACCGCGTCGTGATGACGGCCCTCGGCCTCGCCGGCGGCAACGAGCAGCTCGCGATCAACCTCGTCAACGAGATTCTCGGCGGCCGCTTCCAGCCGGCCACCCCCACGTTCCTCAACACGGGCAAGGCGCAGCGCGGCGAGCTCGTCTCCTGCTTCCTGCTGCGCATCGAAGACAACATGGAGTCCATCTCCCGCGCGATCAACTCCAGCCTCCAGCTCTCCAAGCGCGGCGGCGGCGTCGCGCTGCTGCTGTCGAACATCCGCGAGTCGGGTGCGCCGATCAAGCAGATCGAGAACCAGTCCTCGGGAATCATCCCCGTGATGAAGCTGCTCGAAGACTCCTTCAGCTACGCCAACCAGCTCGGTGCCCGTCAGGGTGCCGGTGCCGTGTACCTGCACGCCCACCACCCCGACATCATGCGCTTCCTCGATACCAAGCGCGAGAACGCCGACGAGAAGATCCGCATCAAGACGCTCTCGCTCGGCGTCGTGGTTCCCGACATCACCTTCGAGCTCGCCAAGAAGGGAGAAGACATGTACCTCTTCTCTCCCTACGACGTGGAGCGTGTCTACGGTGTGCCCTTCGGCGACATCTCGGTGAGCGAGAAGTACCACGAGATGGTCGACGACTCGCGCATCAAGAAGACCAAGATCAAGGCCCGCGACTTCTTCCAGACGATCGCCGAGATCCAGTTCGAGTCGGGTTACCCCTACATCATGTTCGAAGACACCGTGAATGCGGCGAACCCCATCAAGGGCCGCATCAACATGTCGAACCTGTGCTCCGAGATCTTGCAGGTCAACACCCCGACCACGTACAACGAAGACCTGTCGTACGACACGATCGGCAAAGACATCTCGTGCAACCTCGGCTCGATGAACATCGCGCTGGCCATGGATGCGCCCGACTTCGGCCTCACGGTCGAGACGGCGATCCGCGGGCTCTCCGCGGTCTCCGACATGAGCCACATCACGTCGGTGCGCTCCATCGAAGACGGCAACGACAAGTCGCACGCCATCGGCCTCGGCCAGATGAACCTGCACGGTTACCTCGCCCGTGAGCGCATCTTCTACGGCTCCGACGAGGGCATCGACTTCACGAACATCTACTTCTACACGGTGCTGTTCCACGCGCTGCGCGCCTCGAACGCCATCGCGATCGAGCGCGGCGTCAAGTTCGAGGGCTTCGAGGACTCGACCTACGCGTCAGGCGCGTTCTTCGACAAGTACACCGACGCCGAGTGGGTGCCCGCCACCGACCGCGTTCGCGAGCTCTTCGACACGGCCGGGGTGCACATCCCGACGCAGGCCGACTGGGACCAGCTGAAGGCATCCGTCATGGAGCACGGCATCTACAACCAGAACCTGCAGGCCGTGCCGCCCACCGGCTCGATCTCGTACATCAACAACTCCACCGCATCGATCCACCCGATCGCGGCGAAGATCGAGATCCGCAAGGAAGGCAAGCTGGGCCGCGTGTACTTCCCGGCTCCGTTCATGACGAACGACAACCTGGAGTACTACCAGGACTCGTACGAGATCGGCGCCGAGAAGATCATCGACACCTACGCCGCGGCGACGCAGCACGTCGACCAGGGCCTCTCGCTGACGCTGTTCTTCAAAGACACGGCGACCACTCGCGACATCAACAAGGCGCAGATCTACGCATGGCGCAAGGGCATCAAGACGATCTACTACATCCGTCTTCGCCAGATGGCCCTCGAGGGCACCGAGATCGAAGGCTGCGTGTCCTGCGCTCTCTAGCGCGGGCCGCATCCTCTGCTTCGACAAGCTCAGTCAACGAAAGAAAATAAGGTCATGGTCGAGAAGCTCAAGCTCGTGTCGCACGTCAATGCGATCAACTGGAACAAGATCCAGGACGACAAAGACGTCGAGGTGTGGAACCGACTCGTCAACAACTTCTGGTTGCCCGAGAAGATCCCGCTCTCGAACGACGTGCAGTCGTGGAACACGTTGACGCCCGCAGAGCAGCAGCTCACCATGCGAGTGTTCACCGGGCTCACCCTGCTCGACACCATTCAGGGCACGGTGGGTGCGGTCAGCCTCATCCCCGACGCGATCACGCCTCACGAAGAGGCCGTCTACACGAACATCGCGTTCATGGAGAGCGTTCACGCCAAGAGCTACTCGTCGATCTTCTCGACCCTGTCGAACACGAAAGACATCGACGAGGCGTTCCGCTGGTCGACCGAGAACGAGAACCTTCAGAAGAAGGCCTCGATCGTCATGGACTACTACACCGGTGACGACCCCCTGAAGCGCAAGGTCGCCTCGACGTTGCTCGAGTCGTTCCTGTTCTACTCGGGCTTCTACTTGCCCATGTACTGGTCGAGCCGCGCCAAGCTCACGAACACGGCAGACATGATCCGCCTCATCATCCGCGACGAGGCCGTGCACGGTTACTACATCGGCTACAAGTTCCAGCGCGGACTCGAGACGGTGAGCCAGGAGCGTCGCGACGAGATCAAGGACTACACGTTCTCGCTGCTCTACGAGCTCTACGACAACGAGGTGCAGTACACGCAAGACCTCTACGACGAGGTCGGTCTCACCGAAGACGTCAAGAAGTTCCTGCACTACAACGCCAACAAGGCGCTCATGAACCTCGGCTACGAGGCCATGTTCCCGAAGACGGTCACCGACGTGAACCCGGCGATCCTGTCGGCGCTCTCGCCGAACGCCGACGAGAACCACGACTTCTTCTCGGGCTCGGGCTCGTCGTACGTCATCGGCAAGGCTGTTGTCACCGAAGACGAGGACTGGGACTTCTAGGTCCGACGCGTGGTCGTCTCGTTCGAGTGCGTGACGCGCTCGACCAAGACCGAGCGCGAGATGTTCGATCTGGCGAGAAGCATCGACAGTCACACCCGGTCACAGGCCGCCTCGGGAGAGAAGGCCGTGGCCGGGGTGACTGACGGACTCATCGGTCTGGGGCAAGACGTCACGTGGAGCGCACGGCACTTCGGCATCGTCTTCAGGTTGACGAGCACCGTGACCGAATTCGATGCTCCCCACCGTTTCGTCGACGAGCAGACCCGGGGCCCGTTTGCGACCTTTCGGCACGAGCACCGTTTCGAGCCTTCAGAAGGGGGCTCGGTCATGATCGATCGCCTCGAGTTCGCGGCGCCGTTCGGGCCTCTGGGTCGCATTGTCGAGAGGGTGGCGCTCGCCCCCTATCTGCGACGCCTCATCGAAGAGCGCGGCAGGTTTCTCGCCGCGTCGTGAGCACAGAATGCGACGAACGCGGGTGTTCCCGCCCAGCGCGGTGGATCAATCACCGCGGCAGGCGGGAACACCCGCGTTCGTTATAGAGCAGCAGGCCTAGACGATGGCGGCGCGCAGCTCGGCAGCGGCGGCTCCCACGTCGGAGGCGCTGTAGATCGCGCTTCCGGCGACGGCGACCTGGGCGCCCGACTCCTGAACCGCGGCGATGGTCGAGGCGTTGATGCCGCCGGCGACCGAGAACGGCACACCGGATGCCTTGCCGTCGTCGAGCAGGGTCGAGAACGTGAAGCCCTCCTCGGCCTGCTCGTCGAGGCCCGCGTGCATCTCGACGAACTCGGCGCCCAGGGCGACGACCTGCTTCGCGCGCTCGGGCTTGTTCGCGACGCCGATCAGGTCGACGACGATGCCCTTGCCGTGCTTCTTCGCAGCCTTGACCGCGCCGACGATGGTGCTGTCACCGGCGGTGCCCAGCACGGTCACGAGGTCGGCTCCCGCGGCGAACGCGATGTCGGCCTCGAGCTCTCCGGCATCCATCGTCTTGAGGTCGGCGAAGACGATCTTGTCGGGGTGAGCAGCCTTGATGGCCGTGACGGCCGAGAGGCCAGCGCTCTTGATGAGCGGCGTGCCGAGCTCGAGGATGTCGACGTGCGGCGCGGCCGCGGCGGCCAGCTCGAGGGCGGCTTCGGTGGTGGTGGTGTCCATGGCGAACTGCAGTTTCATTGTGTTCCTTCGTGTTGCGGGTGGGAGGGGAAAGTCTGAAGGGGGCGCGAGGTCACTCGAGGTTCGCGTGCCCGGGCCACAGCTCGTCGGCGGTGCGGCCCGAGCGCTGCCACAGGGTGTGGAAGAGGGCGTCGCCGACCAGCACGACCGTCTGCTCGAAGAGGCCGCCGGCGTACTGGGCGGATGCCGTCATCGACCTGTCGAGTTTGGCCGCGGCGGGCACGACGAGGGTCGCGGACGCGAGCTCCGCGAGGGGAGACTCTGTGGCGGTCGTGATGAGAGCGACGCGGGCCTTCGCCTCGACCGCGGTGTGCGCCGCGCGCACGATGCTCTCGGTCGTTCCCGAGCCGCTGGCGGTGAGCAGCACGTCGCCCTCGGTGATCGCCGGCGTGGTGGTCTCTCCGATGACGTGCACGTCGAGGCCGAGGTGCATCAGCCGCATGGCGGTCATGCGCAGGGCGAGACCCGAGCGGCCGGCTCCGTGCACGAAGACCCTGCGGGCCCGGGCGATCTCATCGACCAGTGCATCGGCGGGGGAGACGTCGGCGTGAGCGTCGTCGCCGGAGGTGAGTCGTTCGACGACCGATCTCAGCTCGTCGGCAATCAAGAGCAGGGAGTGGTCGAACCGTGGCACGTCTGAACTCATGACTCCAGTCTCGGCCGGTCGGCGTCACGCTGCGCCCGCCCGTGCGGCCGGTTCTGCCTATACCGATGGGTAGGTGCGGCGGGGCCCGGGTAGGGTGGCCGGATGACTGATCCCGATCACTCCGACGATGTCTCCTCTGCGTCGAGCAGGCGGTGGCGAGCCGAGCAGGCGCGTCTCTCCTCCGAGCAGACCGATCAGCACGCCGTGGCACTTGAATCGGTACTCGCCGTGCTGAGGTCGACGCGGCTCGACGACCGCGCATCCCGCGCCATGGCGATCGAGGTGGCGGCATCGGCCCTGGTGGGTCTGCGCACCGCGAGCGACGAGCGGTGGAGCGCCCAACTGGAGCCGGTGGTGGGAGCGTTCGCCCGGCTGCGCAGCGATCTGAGGCCGCTCGTGCGCTTCGGCGACCTCGACGTGCAGTTCGTCGAGCCGCCGTCGACCGGCCGGGCTCTTCCCGGCGAGGTCGCGCACGCGGCCCGCGCGATCGTGCGCAGCGCCGTGCTGGCCCTTGTCGATGCGGGCGAGAGTCGCAAGGTACGCATCCAGTGGGACTGCGACGGCCTGAACCTGCTCATCGGCATCCGCGACGATGGGGCGGGCGAGCTCACGCCGCACGACGACTCGCTGCGGCCCATCGCCGAGCGGGTCACCGCGCTGAACGGCGGCCTCGACGTGACCGCGACGCCCGGATGGGGATCGTCGGTCGAGATCACGCTCCCGCTGGATCCCCCTGCCGCACCCGAGCCCCTCGCCGACGTCGTCTCGTTCTCACCCCGCGAGCGGGAGGTGTTGAAGCTCGTGGCGTCGGGAGCTCAGAACCGTGCGATCGCCGAGCAGCTGGGCGTCAGCGCCAACACCGTGAAGTTCCACGTGTCGAACGTGCTGCGCAAGGCCGGCGTGCGCACGCGCGGCGAGCTCGTCGCGCTGAGCCGCACGACGCCGTAACGCCGTCAGCCCGCTGCGATGTCGGGCCGGGCCTCGGCCAGCAGCGCCCGCGCTGCCATGCCGATCACGGCGCTGTAGGTGGGGTAGGCGAAGCGCACGTTGGCCAGCGTCGACACGTCGACCCCGGCCGCCATCGCCGTGGTCACCGATTGGATGACCTCGATCGCGTTCTCGCCCACAGCGTGCGCGCCGAGGATCAGCTCGCGTCGAGGGTCGGCGATGAGCTTCAAGAAGCCGGTCTCCCTGTCGTCGATGACCGCGCGGTCGACGGCCGAGAACTGCACCGTCGCGACCACGCAGGTGATGTCGCGGCCGCGGGCCTGTTCCTCGGTGAGCCCCACTCCCGCGTAGTCAGGGTCGGTGAATCCGCCGGCCGGAAGCAGGTGGTGCGGGGTGCGTCGGTTCGCGCCGAGCACGGCGTTCTCGGCCGCGGCCTCGCCCTCGAACTGCGCGGCCTGCACGAGCATGTCGCGACCGTTCGCGTCGCCGACCGCGAAGATGTGCGGCACGACCGTGCGGAAGTACGCGTCGGCGGGGATGGCCGAGCGCACGACCTCGACGCCCGCCTTCTCGAGACCGAGGTCCTCGACGTCTGCCGGCCATCCGGTCGCCATGATGACGGCATCGAAGTCGGCCGAATGTGCCTCGCCCGCATGTCGCCACGACAGGGTGATGCTCCCGTCGGACGCTCGGGCCAGGCCGTCGACGCCCTCGATTCCGGTGCGAACGTCGATTCCCTGCGAGACGAAGGCGGCGGACACGGCCTCGGAGACCGACGGATCGGAGGGCATGAGCACTCGTGGCGCGAGGTCGAGGACGGTGACCTCGGAGCCGAACGAGCTGAACACCGTGACCAGTTGGGCACCGGTGTTGCCCGCTCCGATCACGGCGACGCGACGGGGGAGCGACGGCAGGTCGAGGACGTGCTCGGGAACGGTGGCGAGCTCTGCTCCGGGAATCGGCAGCCGCCTCGAGTGGCCGCCGACGCAGACGAGGATCGACGAGGCGGTGATGCGGCGTCCGCTGTCGAGAACGAGGGTCGAGTCGTCGGCGAAGCGCGCGCGCCCCTCGTGAATGAGATGGATGCCCGCCTCGGCGAATCGTTCGGCCTCGCGTTTGATCGAGCGCACCCGATCGACGCGCTCGCGCACCCGCGCCACCGTGGTCGTCCAGTCGATCGTCGGAGCGGCGACCTCGACGCCGTACACGTCGGCGTTCCGGGTCTCCCTGATCAGGCGGGCCGTCTTGGCCAGCACCCGGGTCGGAACGCAGCCGGTGTTCACGCACGTGCCGCCGACTCGCGCCGCCTCGAGGACGACGACGCTCGCGCCGAGTTCGGCGGCCCGGAGTGCCGCTGCCGTTCCTGCGGGGCCCGCGCCGATGACGGCCACGTCGTAGTGATCCAAGAAGTCGCTCATGGGGCGAGGGTAGCGCGGCCCGGGGCGCGGCGGACAGGGGGTGGGAAACGCCCGCGCACATGCTTCGACGCAAGGGGTGCGCCGCGAAGCGAATGCGAGCGTATGATTCTCAAGTCGTCCGCACCCGGGCTTCGTTCGTGCGATCTGTTCGCGCGGCTGGTTTTGATTCTGAAAGGCCCGTTCGTGGCTGAAACTGTCCGGGGCGACAACCCCTCCTCCTCTCCGTCTGCCGCCCCCGTCGTCTCGCGTCGGGCATGGCAGGCTCTCATCGTTCTGCTCGCCGGCATGTTCATGGCGCTGCTCGACACCACGATCGTCAACGTGGCCCTGCCCACGATCCGCACGACGCTCGACGCCAGCGAGGGCACGCTCTCGTGGATCATCTCCGGCTACGCGCTCGCGTTCGGTCTCGCGCTGATCCCGGCCGGCCGGGTCGGCGACCGCATCGGGCACAAGTGGGTCTTCTTCACGGGACTCGCCCTGTTCACGATCGCCAGCCTCTTCTGCGGCCTCGCTCAAGACGACGTGCAGCTGGTCGTCGCCCGCGTCGTGCAGGGCCTTGCGGGAGGAATGTTCGTTCCCGCGGTCACCGCGTTCATCCAGCTCCTCTTCCCCGGCCGCGTGCGCGGCAAGGCGTTCGCTATCATGGGCGCCGTCATCGGGGTCTCCTCCGCTCTCGGCCCGATCATCGGCGGCCTGCTCATCCAGGCCTTCGGCGAGACAGACGGATGGCGGCTCGTGTTCTGGGTCAACCTGCCCATCGGCATCGCGACGCTGTTCGCGGCGGCCATCCTGCTGCCCAAGCAGAGCGACGAGGAGGCGAGCCGCGCCGACCGTTCGGGTCTCGACTGGATCGGGCTCGTGCTGGTGTCGGCGAGCCTCATCGCGTTGCTCGTTCCGCTGATCGAGGGCCAGGACACGGGCTGGCCCCTCTGGACGATCCTGTCGCTCATCGGGGGCGCCCTGCTCATGGTCGCCTTCGGCGCGTGGGAGGTGGCCTACTCCAAGCGCGGCCGCAGCCCGCTCGTGCCGCCGCGCCTGTTCTCACACCCCGCTTTCACCGGCGGAGTCATCCTCGCCCTGGTCTACTTCGCCGCCTTCACGAGCATCTTCTTCACGATCTCGATCCTCTGGCAGTCCGGCCTCGGCCACACGGCGCTCGAATCGGGCATCGTGTCGATTCCGTTCGCGATCGGAAGCATCGTGGGCAGCTCGCAGAGCAACAGGCTCACGCAGCGTCTGGGCCGCACCGTTCTGATCATCGGAACCATGCTTGTCGTCGTTGGCCTCGCCTGGCTCTGGTTGGTGCTGCTGCTCACCAACGCCGCCGACCTCACCAACTGGCTGCTCATCGCTCCGCTGCTCATCGCCGGTCTCGGCAACGGGCTCTTCATCGCGCCGAACGCGCAGTTCATCGTGGCGACCGTCGACCCCCGCGAGGCCGGAGCCGCCAGTGGCGTGATCGGCGCCGTGCAGCGCATCGGAAGCGCCGTCGGCATCGCGGTGATCGGCAGCGTGTTCTTCGGCAGTCTGGTGATCGGCGGCAAGACGGCGGATGCCGTGGCCACCGGATTCACGGATGCCGCGGCCGCCGCGATGGTCGTCTCGCTCGGCTTCGCCGTGCTGGCGTTCCTGCTGGTCTTCGCGCTTCCGCGCCGCACCAACACGGGCCACTGACTCGCCTACGGCGAGCGTAACCGCGCCCATTCGGCGCATCCGCTGCTACACGGCCGGGCGCGGATGCGCCGATAAGGCGCGGACGCGTCAGGCCGAGCGGGCCTCGTCGTACGTGGCGCGCGACGTGCCGATCTCGAGCGCGGATGCCTCGAGCAGGTCGGCGAGGGCGCGCAGGTTCTCGGCGACCAGCGCTCCGAGAGCAGTGAGGGAGTACTCCACGCGGGGCGGGATCGTGGAGTGCACCTCGCGGGTCACCATTCCGTCGCGCTCAAGGGCCTGCAGGGTCTGAGAGAGCATCTTCTCGCTGACTCCCTCGACCTTGCGGCGCAGCGCATTGAAGCGGAAGTCGCCCTCGCCGAGCGCCAGAAGGGCGAGACTCGACCATTTGGTCGACACGTCTTCAAGGGCGGCGCGCGACATGCAGGCACGCGCGAAGACAGACGTGACGAGCTCGTTGCTCGGAGTTTCCTGATCTGTCATGTCTTCATCGTAGCGCGTGCTGCGCATTCGTGGGTACTGTGTAATAGTTAGTGCTACACGAACGAAAGCCCGCCACAAAGGAGAAATCATGACCACATACGCCGTCACCGGAGCCTCAGGACTGCTCGGGCACCTCGCCGTCACCGGCCTCATCGAGGCGGGAGTCGCCGCGAGCGAGATCGTCGCCCTGGTGCGCACCCCCTCGAAGGTCGCCGATCTCTCCGAGCAGGGCGTTCAGGTGCGCGCCGCCGACTACTCCGCTCCCGAGACGCTCGCCGCCGCCCTCGCCGGCGTCGACACCCTTCTGCTCGTCTCCGGCAGCGAGGTCGGCCAGCGCGTCGCGCAGCACAGCAACGTGATCGACGCGGCGAAGAACGCCGGAGTCTCTCGTATCGTCTACACGAGCGTGATGCGCGCCGACACCACCGAACTCGTGCTGGCCCCCGAGCACAAGGCGACCGAAGAGGCGCTGCGGGCATCCGGTATCGCGTTCACCCTTCTGCGCAACGGCTGGTACATCGAGAACTTCGTAGCCCAGCTCGACCAGTACCGCGCGACCGGCGAGATCGTGGGAGCCTCAGGCGACGGCCTCGTCTCCGGCGCGACGCGAGCCGACTTCGCCGCGGCTGCCGTTGCGGCGCTCGTGCAGCCGGGCCACGAGAACGCGGTCTACGAGCTGGGCGGCGCCCCCGCCTACACGATGACCGACCTCGCGGCGGCTCTGTCGTCGGCGCTCGGCACGTCCATCGTGTACCGCGACATCGCGCCCGACGAGTACACCGCGATGCTCGAGAGCGTCGGACTCGACGCGGGAACGGCCGGCTTCGTCACCGCTCTCGAGGTCGCGACGAGCCGTGGCGACCTGTACACCGAGTCCCGCGATCTGCAGCACCTGCTGGGACGCGAGAGCACTCCCCTTGCCGAGGGTGTCGCAGCCGCGGTCAAGTAGGACTGACTCGATCGCCGGTGTTTACGCCGGGCGCCGTGGCCCAGCCACGACGCCCGGCGGGAACACCCGCGCCCGGGGTGCTGGAGTCAAGGAGGGCAACCTCCAGCTTGTGAGGAACTAAACTCTCCTCTGGACGATCGCTCAGTTTGCGAGCCGCACCCCACGAACACAACTCGATAGGAACCTCCGTTGGACGGAAACGCTACGACGACTCACCGCAATGTCGCACTTCTGTCGGTCGCAACCACCATGGCGACCCGAATCACGACATCCGAAGAGATCGATCGTCGCCTCGCTCCCGCGCTCAAGCGGCTGAAGCTGCCCACCGGGCTGCTGCAGCGCGTGGCAGGCGTGCACGAGCGCCGCAACTGGGGTGAAGGCCAGACCTTCGACGACGCCGCCATCGAGGCCGGCAAGAAGGCGCTCGCCGAGGCGGGCATCCGCCCCGACCAGGTGGGCCTGCTCATCAACACCTCGGTGACCCGCAAGCACCTCGAGCCCTCCGTGGCCGTGCGCATCCACCACGGTCTGGGCCTGCCCAGCTCGGCCACCAACTTCGACATCGCCAACGCCTGCCTCGGCTTCGTGAACGGCATGGCGCTGGCGGGCCAGCTCATCGACGCCGGCCAGATCGACTACGCCGTGATCATCGACGGCGAAGACGCCGACGAGATCCAGGTCAACACCATCGAGCGCCTGGGCCGCGAGGGCATCAAGCGCAAAGACTTCATGAGCGAGTTCGCGAGCCTCACGCTGGGCTCGGGCGCCGCGGCCGCAGTGATCGGTCGCGCCGATCTGCACCCCGAAGGCCACCGCATGCTCGGCGGCATCACCCGCGCCGCGACCCAGTTCAACGACCTCTGCGTCGGCAGCGTCGACGGCATGTTCACCGACGCGAAGGCGCTACTGAAGGGCGGAATGGAGCTCGTGGTCAGCGCCTGGAAGGACGCCAAGCGCCAGTGGAGCTGGTCGAATATGGACCGCTACATCATGCATCAGGTCTCGTCGGTGCACACCAACGCCATCGTCAAGGCGGCGAACCTCGACGCCACCCGGGTGCCCGTCACGTTCCCCCTGCTCGGCAACGTCGGCCCCGCGTCGATTCCGATCACGCTCGCTCAAGAATCCTCGAAGCTCGCGCGCGGCAACCGCGTCTTGCTCATGGGGGTCGGCTCGGGCCTCAACACCTCCATGATGGAGATCGCCTGGTGAGTCACGGCTCCTCCCGCCTGCCCCGGTCGGCGGGTCGCACCGCTCCCGCGTCGCTTCCCCCGGCAGGTCTGCCGGGCATGGATGCGCGATTCTCGCGCCTGGTCGAGGTCGTCGACGGCGACTCCGGTCGCCCGGTCACCTGGCATCTGCTCGACAACGCGGCGGTGCTCGACGAGCTCGGCGTGACGCCGGTGGGCACGATGCTGTGCGTGCACGGCAACCCGACGTGGTCGTACCTCTGGCGCGAGCTCGTCGGTGCCGTGACGGATGCCGCCGCCATCGCGGCCGAGACCGGCTCCGGCGAGGTGTGGCGGGTCATCGCCGTCGATCAGCTCGAGATGGGCTTCTCGGAGCGCACCGGCATCGAGCGCGGGCTCGAGCAACGAGTCTCCGACCTCTCCGCTCTCACCGAGACGCTCGAGTTCTCCGGCCCCGTGGTCACCGTCGGCCACGACTGGGGCGGAGTCGTCTCGATGGGCTGGGCCGTCGACCACCCCAACGAGCTCTCCGGCATCGTGCTGCTGAACACGGCCATCCACCAGCCCGAGGATCGCGCTATTCCGTGGCCGCTGCGTCTCACGCTGCAGCGCGGCATGCTGGGGCGGGCGACCGTGGTCACGCCCGGGTTCCTCGAGACCACGCTGGCGCTCGCGCATCCGTCGCTCGAGTCAGACGTGAAGAACGGGTACCGCGCGCCCTATCGCTCGGCCGAGCGCCGCGGCGGCATCGGCGCCTTCGTAGCCGACATCCCCGTCGACGAGCAGCACCGATCGTGGAACGAGCTCGAGCGCATCGCAGCCGGTGTGCGCGAGATCGGCGTTCCCTCGCTCATGCTGTGGGGCCCCCGAGACCCCATCTTCTCCGACACCTATCTCGACGATCTCGCCGAGCGGATGCCGCAGGCCGACATCCACAGGTTCGAGGGCGCCGGGCACATGATCGCCGAAGACGTGGACTACGCGCCCGTCGTGCTCGACTGGCTGGGCGGCCTCGACCAGCGCGCTGGTCGAGTAGCCGCGCGAGGAATGAGCCGGGGTATCGAGACCACCCCGTCGGAGCGACCCCTCTGGAGCGTGCTCGACGAGCGGCGCGAGAGCACCGAGATCGCCCTCGTCGACATGAAGCCGCGGCGAGACGTCTCGTGGAAGCTCCTCTCCAAACGGGTTCGGCAGCTCGCCGCCGGCCTCGTTCGAGTGGGCGTGAAGCCCGGCGACCGCGTCTCCCTGCTCATTCCGCCGAGCGCCGACCTCACCGCGGTGCTCTACGCGTGCCTGCGTATCGGAGCCATCGTCGTCGTCGCCGACGCGGGACTCGGCCTTCCCGGTTTGACCCGCGCAGTGCGCGGAGCCCGCCCCGACCATGTGATCGGTGCCCTCCCGGGCCTTACCGTCGCGCGCGCCTTCTCGTGGCCCGGACAGAAGATCTCGACCACCACGCTTCCGAGGTCCAGCGCCCTGGCGCTCGGCGTTCGACACTCCCTTTGCGAGCTCGCCCGGCTGGGAGCCGACGAATCGCTGCCCGAGCCGCCAGCGGCATCCGCGGTCGCCGCCGTTCTCTTCACCTCGGGATCGACGGGTCCCGCCAAGGGCGTCGTCTACACGCACGCTCAGCTCGAGGCGGTGCGCGACGCACTGTCGTCGCAGTACGACATCGGCGTCGGAACGGGTCTCGTGGCGGGATTCGCCCCCTTCGCCCTGCTCGGACCCGCCCTCGGCGCCCGCTCGGTCACCCCCGACATGAACGTCACGTCGCCGCGCACCCTCACCGCGAAGGCCACGGCCGAGGCCGCGGCGGCGGTGGATGCGTCGGTCGTCTTCCTCTCGCCCGCGGCGCTCGCGAACGTGGTCGCGACAGCGGATGCCCTGAACGCCGCCGACACCGCGGCGCTCGCGGGCGTGCAGACCTTCCTCTCGGCGGGTGCTCCCGTGCCCGAGGCCCTTCTCGCCGCCGCAGGCCGACTGATGCCGAACGCGACCCCGCACACCCCCTACGGCATGACCGAGGGCCTGCTCATGACGGACATCACGCTGGAGGGCATCCGCGCCGCCGCAGAGGATGCCGCCGCTCTGGCCGACGGCGAGCACGCCGGCGGAGTGTGCGTGGGAGTGCCCGCCGGGTCGGTGCGCGTGCGCATCGCAGGGCTCGACGAGCGTGGCATGCCGACCGCAGAGCCGAGCGAGCGGCCGGGAGTCACGGGCGAGATCGTCCTCTCTGCCCCGCACCTGAAGCAGTCGTACGACCGACTCTGGGCAACGAACCGCATCGCCGACGCCGACTCGATCTCGGACGAGTCCGGCGACGCTCCCGCCGAACGGTGGCACCGCACCGGAGACGTCGGCCACCTCGACGCCCAGGGCAGACTCTGGGTCGAGGGTCGGCTTCCGCACGTCATCGTCACGGCAGGCGGAGTCATCACCCCCGTCGGGCCCGAGCAGAAGATCGAATCGGTGCTCGGCGTCGGCAGAGTGGCGCTCGCGGGCATCGGACCTCGCGGAACGCAGCAGCTCGTCGTCGTGCTCGAGACCGACCCTCCGGCCCGCCGCCCCGCCCTCGCCGACCCCGAGCTGGGCGCCGCCGTGCGCCACGCCGCAGGGCTCGACATCGCGGCGGTGCTGGTGGTGCCTGTGCTGCCCACCGACATCCGGCACAACTCGAAGATCGACCGCTCTGCTCTCTCGCGCTGGGCCGAGGGTGTGCTCTCCGGTCAGAAACTGAGCGCGCCGTGAGGGTTCTGGTCACGGGAGCCAGCGGCTTTCTCGGAGGAGCCGTCGCCCGCGAGATCGCCACGGCCGGTCATGAGGTGCGCACGTTCCAGCGGCGGCCATCCGGTGTCGTGGGAGTCGACGACGTGCTCGGCTCGCTGAAGTCGCCCGCCGATGTCGCGCGCGCCGTCGAGGGTGTGGATGCCGTGGTGCACCTCGCCGCGAAGGTCTCGCTGGCGGGCGATCCGGCGGAGTTCGCGGCCGTGAACGTCGAGGGAACCCGAACGCTGATCGCGGCGATGCGCGACGGGGGAGTCGGCCGTCTCGTGTTCGTGTCGTCGCCGTCGGTGGCGCACGCCGGGGCATCCATCGTCGGCGACGACGCTCAGCCGGCCGACCCGCAGAACGCGCGCGGCGAGTACGCCCGCACGAAGGCGCTCGCGGAACAGCTGGCCTTGCGTGCCGACTCGGAGTCATTGCGGGTGGTCGCGGTACGCCCGCATCTGGTGTGGGGCCCGGGAGACACGCAGCTCATCGAGCGCATCGTGGAGCGGGCGCGGGCGGGGCGGCTTCCGCTGCTCGATCGCGGCGCCGCATTGATCGACACGACGTACATCGACAACGCGGCCTCCGCGATCGCTGCCGCCCTCCAGCGCGTCGACGAGGTGCACGGCAACGCCTACGTGATCACGAACGGCGAGCCGCGACCGGTTGCCGAGCTGTTGGCCGGCATCTGCGCGGCCGCCGGAGTCCCCGCACCCGCGTGGAGGGTTCCTGCCGGCGTCGCGCGCGCCGCGGGTTCAGCGATCGAGGCCGTCTGGCGCGTGAAGCCGGGAGCGGACGAGCCGCCCATGACGCGTTTTCTTGCGGAGCAGCTGTCGACCGCGCACTGGTTCGACCAGCGCCGCACGCGCGCCGAGCTGCAGTGGCAGCCGGCGGTGAGTCTCGACGAGGGCCTGCGACGCCTGGCAGAGCACTACGGCACGCCGTTCTCGTCTCCCACTCCCTGAGCCTCTCGAAGGGCTGTTCCAGGCTCGTCTCGACGAGCTCGACGAACGGGGCCGGTAATCTCGAGGGATGCGTTTATTGCTGATCCGACATGGCCAGACTCCCTCGAACGTCATCGGGGCCCTCGACACCGCGATCCCCGGTCCGGGGCTCACCGAGCTCGGTCTCGAGCAGGCCGACGCCGTTCCCGCGGCACTCTCCGCAGAGCCCATCGGGGCGATCTTCGCGTCGACGCAGCTACGCGCACAGCTCACCGCCGCTCCTCTCGCCGAGGATCGCGGCCTCACCGTCGAGATCCGCTCGGGCCTCCGCGAGGTGGATGCCGGAGAGCTCGAGATGCGCAACGACGACGAGGCCGTGCGGATCTACATGGAGACCGTCATCGCGTGGGCCGACGGCGATGTCGATCGCAGGATGCCCGGGGCCGAGTCGGGCGCCGAGGTGTACGCCCGCTACGACGAGGTGATCGCAGAGGCCGTCGCCACCGGATTGCCCTGCGTGGCCGTCGTGTCGCACGGAGCCATCATCCGCTCCTGGGTCGGAGCCCGAGCCGAGAACGTGAGCGCCGACTTCTCGGCGGAACACTCGCTGAGCAACACGGGCGTCGTCGTCCTCGAAGGCAGCCAGGACTCGGGCTGGCGCGCGCTCACCTGGATGGGCCAGGCCATCGGAGGCCCGGCGCTCGACGACGCCGCCCACGCCGGCCCGGCATCCGAGACCCGCTGATCATGAGTGCCGCAACCGAACTCTCACCCGACGTCGTCGCGCGCCTCAGCTCCTGGTTCGACGACACCGATCTGGTGAGCCCGTCACTCAGCTACGCCGTGTTCGACCGACAGGGCGTGCTGTTCCACCACGGGGTCGGCGAGTTCCAACTCGACGGCCGCGCTCCCGGTGAGGAGACGATCTACCGCATCGCCTCGATGTCGAAGAGCTTCTGCATCGCTGCCGTACTCGTGCTGCGCGATCGCGGTCTGCTGTCGCTCGACGACCGCGTCGCCGAGCTCGTGCCGCAGTTCCGCGACCCGGTCGATGCTGCCGGTGTCGTTCAACCCGTGACGGTGCGGATGCTCATGAGCAACTCTTCGGGGCTGCCGGAGGACAACGGCTGGGCCGATCACGAACTCGCCCTCTCTCGCGAGGACTTCTTGGCGGTCGTCGACGCGGGGCTGGGCTTCGCCGGCCTGCCGGGCTTGGGCTTCCAGTACTCCAACGTGGGCTTCTGGCTGCTCGGCGTGATCGTCGAAGACCTCGCGGGCCAGGGCTTCGAACAGTTCGCGCGCGAGACGTTCCTCGAGCCGCTCGGGCTGACGAGCACGGGATACAAGCCCGCCGACTTCGCGGGCGACGGCGAGCCCGGCGACGGCATCGCGCACGGCTACACGAGCTACGACAAGGGCTCGAGCTGGGTTCCTCGTCCCGTCGTCGGCGGCGGCATCGGGGCCTGCGCCGCGAGCATGTTCAGCACCCCGCCCGACATCGCGCGGTGGAGTGGCTGGCTCTCGAGCGCCTTCGACGTCACCAACACCGACGACGCCATTCTCAGCAGGGCGTCGCGCCGCGAGATGCAGCGCATCCACACCGTCGCACCGGGCGCGGCCGACCGCACAGCGTCACCCACCCTCGAGGCGCAGGGGTACGGGCTCGGGCTGTACGTCGAGCACGACGTGCGGTTCGGCCGCTTCGCTCAGCACTCGGGCGGGTTGCCGGGTTGGTCGTCGAACATGCGCTGGCACCTGGAGTCGGGGCTCGGCGCGGTGGTCTTCGGCAACACGAACGGACTCAAGCTGTCGGTCGCCGCCGCAGACATGCTGCGGCTCGTTCTCGACTCCGTCGACGAGCCCGCGCGGCGCATCGAGCTGTGGCCGGCGACCGTGGCGGCGGCCCGCGCCGTCGATGCCGTCGTTCTCGGTTCCGGGCGCATCCTCGACGCGGCCGATGCGTCGACCGTGTTCAGCCCGAATCTGCTCGGCGACGTGCCGGCCGAGGTGCGCGATGCGCGTATCGCTGCGGCCGTCGCCGAGGTCGGCGGGGTCGTGGATGCCGCGGCCGCGGCGCCGCTCGACGCCCGGTTCACCTGGTCGGTCGCCCCCGCCCATGTCGCCTGGACGATTCCCGGTCGCACGGGCGAGCTGGAGTGCCGCATCGAGATCACGCCGACCACTCCGGCGATGCTGCAGCGCTTCGATGTGGCGGTGCGCACGCCGACGACGCCGCTCTCGCCGGTGCTGCGCCACTACCGGCCTGTTGTCGACGTGTAGGTTCGTCGCATGGTGACCTCACCGTTGAACGAAAATGAGAACAAGCCCCGCGCACGGCCGGCGCGCGCGCTCACCGTCATCGGGCTGATCCTGACGGCGCTGGGAGTGTTCGGCCTGCTCGGCGGAGCCTACCTGGGGTTCGGCGCCGGGTTTCAGGTGGCGCCGGCCGTGCCGTTCGGCGAGGTGATGACGGTCGAGGTGTCACGCGGAGACCACGCCGTCTATGTCACGCCCAACGAGCGGTGGAGCGACATCTCGTGCACCGGCGACCTCGACGGTGAAGAGTTCGGACTCAGGCCCAGCATGATTCAGCAGGGGCTGCTTCTGCCCGAGCGGTGGGACTCGCAGGGCAGCTTCGGGGCCGACACGGCGGGTGCCCTCCGGATCTCCTGTGACGGCCCCGTCTCAGATGCCCGGTTCACGGTGGGACCGGTGGTGACCTTCTTGGACGTCGTCGGAGCCGTGGCGGTCGGTGCGCTAGGGCTCGTCGTCTTGGCCGGCGGCCTGGTGCTGGTGATCCTCGCTCGCCGACGAGCCCGCGCCTGACGAGAGCGGCACCCGCGGAGAGCGGTCACCTGACGAGAGGGGTCACCCGCGGGGGTCGCGTGCACTGGATGCAGTGCAAGTCCCTTTGTTACACCGTCGTTTCGTGACCCGTTCGGGGTGTCCGTAGCGTGGACAGCTGCTCCACAAAAGCACCTGCTCCACGAAAGGAAGCACCATGTCCCTCTCCAAGAAGATCCTGGCCGCAGCAGCCGCTCTTCCCCTCATCGCAGCCCTCGCGGGGTGCGCCGGATCCGCAGGCGACGCCGAGAAGGGCACTGCCGACAACCCCGTGAAGCTCGGCGTCGTCGGCGCTAGCGACCCCTACTGGGAGATCTACAAGAAGGCGGCGGCAGACGAGGGCATCTCGGTCGACATCGTCGACTTCACCGAGTACCCCCAGCCCAACCCCGCTCTCTCCGAGGGCGAGATCGACCTCAACCAGTTCCAGCACATCGTCTACCTCGGCCAGTACAACGAGGCCTCGGGTGAAGACCTCGTGCCCGTCGGTGCCACCGCCATCTACCCGCTCGCTCTGTACTCCACGAAGTACGACTCGGTGAAAGACATCGAGAAGGGCGATACCGTCGCGATTCCGAACGACGAGTCGAACCTGTCGCGTGCCCTGCTCGTGCTGCAGTCAGCCGGCCTGGTCGAGCTGAAAGACGGCGGCAGCATCTTCTCGACGGTCGACGACGTCGACACCGAGAAGTCGACGGTGAAGGTCACGACGCTCGAGGCATCGCTCACGGCCACCTCGCTTCCCGACGTGGCCGCCGCGATCATCAACAACGACTTCGTGGCGGATGCCGGGCTCACCTTCGACGACGCGATCGCCCAGGACGACCCGGCCGACGCCAACGCTCTGCCCTACGTGAACATCTTCGCCGCGCGTGCCGAAGACAAGGACAACGAGACCTTCAAGAAACTCGTGCCGATCTACCAGGACACCAAGACGGTCACCGACGCGGTTCAGGAGAACTCGGGCGGGACTGCCGTGTTCGTGAAGACTCCCGTCTCCGACCTGCAGTCGTCGCTCGACAAGGTGCAGGCAGACATCAAGGCCAAGGGCTGATCGGCTCGATGCCTCTCATCAGTCTGCGCGACGTCACCAAGTCCTATCCGCCCTCCCGGCGTGGCGGTGACGTCGTGCACGCCGTCGAGGGCCTCACCCTCGACATCGAGGCGGGCGACATCTACGGCATCATCGGCTATTCCGGAGCGGGCAAGAGCACCCTCGTGCGGCTCATCAACGC
Source organism: Agreia sp. Leaf335 (assembly GCF_001423605.1). NCBI lineage: Bacteria > Bacillati > Actinomycetota > Actinomycetes > Micrococcales > Microbacteriaceae > Agreia > Agreia sp. Leaf335. The sequence goes on from NZ_LMOQ01000001.1 coordinate 476,158, forward strand.
TCTGGAACACGCGACCAGCGGCAGCATCCTGGTCGATGGCGATGAGGTGACCCGTATGAAAGAGCGCGAGCTGCGCCGCCTGCGCCTCGGCATCGGCATGATCTTCCAGCAGTTCAACCTCTTCACCTCCAAGACCGTCGCGGGCAATGTCGCGTACCCGCTGGAGGTCGCAAAGACGCCCCGCGGCGACATCGCCCCGCGGGTGGCCGAGCTGCTCGACTTCGTCGGTCTCTCCGACAAGGCGCGCAACTACCCCGAACAGCTGTCGGGCGGGCAGAAGCAGCGGGTCGGCATCGCTCGGGCCCTCGCGACGAGCCCCCGCATCCTGCTCGCCGACGAGGCGACCAGCGCGCTCGACCCCGAGACCACCCACGAGGTACTCGAGCTGCTGAAGCGGGTGAACACCGAGTTCGGCGTCACGATCGTGGTCATCACCCACGAGATGGATGTCATCCAGACGTTGGCCACCAAGGTCGCGGTCATGGATGGCGGGCGCATCGTGGAACAGGGCGACGTGTTCGACGTCTTCTCGAAGCCCACGGAGGCGTCGTCGCAGCGCTTCGTGTCGACGGTGGTGCGCGGTGTGCCGTCCGCCACCGAACTCACGGCGCTCCGGCAGCGGCATCCGGGTCGCATCGTGACCCTGTCGTTCCGCGACGGCAACACGTCGCAGGGCGCCGTGTTCTCCGACCTCGCCCGGGCCGGCGTCGCATTCGAGCTGGTCTACGGCGGCATCAACGACATCCGGGGCCGTGTCTTCGGCCATCTCACCCTCGCGCTGACGGGCGACGCCGATGCTGTCGATCGCGCACTCGCCACGATCGCGACCAAGGTCGACGTCACGGAGGCACCGAGCCATGGATGACCTGATTCCCCTGCTGCCCAAGCTCTGGCAAGCCAGCTACGAGACCCTCTACATCGTGGGCCTCAGCCTGATCTTCGGCGGCCTCGGCGGCCTGCTCCTCGGCCTCGGTCTGTACACGACCCGATCGAACAGCCTCTTCTCGAACAGGCCTGTCTTCGGCGTGCTCAACGTGCTGGTCAACGTGTTCCGACCGATTCCGTTCATCATCTTCCTCGCCGCGGCTCAGCCTCTCGCGCGTTTCGTCACGGGCACAGGGATCGGCAACACGGCGATCATCTTCACCCTGTCGCTGGCGGCGGCCTTCGGCATCAGCCGCATCGTCGAGCAGAACCTGCTCACGGTGCAGCCCGGAGTGATCGAGGCCGCGAGGTCGGTCGGAGCGAGCCGGAGCCGAATCATGCTGACACTGCTGATTCCCGAGGCGCTCGGCCCGCTGATTCTCGGGTACACGTTCATCGTGGTGGCGCTCGTCGACATGTCGGCGGTGGCCGGCTACGTCGGAGGTGGCGGCCTCGGCACGTTCGCGATCCAGTACGGGTACCGTCAGTTCCATCCCGTGGTGACCTGGGCCGCCGTGCTCGTGATCATCGTGATCGTGCAGCTGGTGCAGTTCTTGGGCAACTACCTCGCGCGCAAAGCACTGCGCCGCTGACGACGCGGTGCGGGAGGTCGCGTGGTGACACTTCGGGTCAACCGAACTGTCACCACGCGGCCTCTGTCGCGCGCAAAGTGGCACCTCGCTCCTCGGCCAGCTCGGCGAGGCGACTCAGGATGGCGCGAGCGACCTTGTCGTTCTCTCGGAAGGAGATCGCGTTCGTGCGCGGGCGCGAGAACGCCCCGACGAACGGGGAGTTCGTGTACGGCCCGATTGCGTATTGGCGTGACGAGTGCTGCCCGCCCGCGCCGAGAATCCTGGTGTCGAGCTGCCGCACCGACAACCTGCCCGTGCTGGCCGAGAAGGTCCCGTCGGTGACGACCTCCTCGAGTCCGACGCCGCTCGTGACCAGCGACCTCAGCAACTCGTTGTCGCTGCGCGAGATCGCCGTCGCGGGAAGCCGCGCATCCACCAGGGCGCTCGCGGTGACGGTGACCGGCGTCGTCGCGCTGCCGGCGCGGAAGATCCCCTCCTCCTCGTCGGCCTGCACCCAGACTCCTGCTCCGAGGAACTTGACGATGCCGGCCTCGGAGAGCGCGACGAGCTCCTCGAGCCGATGTGCCGGAGGGCCGCTCGCGATGAAGCTGAAGTAGCCGAGCCACCAGCCGTGGATGTCGCGCACACGCGACTGCGCGGTCCACTTGGGCGAGTCGATGAGGTCGGAGAGGGTGAACAGGCTGGTGAGCAGGGCCACGAACAGTCCGAGCGTGGCGCTGTGCTCCGGGCGTGTGCGCAGAGCGAGATCGGTGCGGATGTAGTCGCGCACGAGCTCCTGCAGCTCTTCCGGGTCCGCGACCAGCGCGCCACCCAGCGGCCGATCGAGTTCGGGCAAAAAGAGCCTGTCGTCGGAGTACGAGACGCTGCCCTCGACCAGGTCGACGAAGGCCTGCGCGTCGCGCGCGATGAGGTCGTCGTCGCCGGCGAGTTCGTCGCGCGAGGGGATCGCGTGGCCTCGAGGGGTGCCGTCGTGGAGCTCGGTGTGCGGCGAGGCGAGCAGCAGGGCACGCGGATCGAGCCGGTCGAAGGCGTACGCGAACGAGTCCCAACTGGATTCGACCCGGTCGGGGTGCCCGGTGAAGAGCTCGCGGTAGTAGCCCCACAGCATGTCCTTGGCGATCAGCGGCCACACATCGACGCTGAGGTCGAGTGAGGGGCGAGTCTCTTCGAGCGCGCGTGCGATCGCCGGAGTGAAGTACCGTGCCGCAGGCCGCTCGCCCGCGAGTGTCGACGAGATCTTCGAGTGATAGGGAACGCCGCGGCGCGATCCGAAGTACAACCGCGGCTCGAGGCCGGATGCGGTGTAGCGCAGCACCCCGTCGTCGCCGCGGTCGAAGCGGCCGCCCCGGCCCTCGGTCAGCAGCACCGTGAGGTCGACCGCCGCCAGGCCCATGCCCCGCACGATGACCCGCTGGCCGGGCACGATCGGCCGGGTGTCGGCATCCGCAGTGAATGCCGGTGGCAGGTAGAACAGCTCACGGCGGCGTGCGAAGTCGATGAGGTCGGCGTGCTCGGGCTCGGCGTCGGCGCCGGTGTGACCGAGCGAGTACAGCACGACATCGGCGGCGATCGAGACGCCGTCGTCGAGCAGGATGCGCTGGGTCGGCCCGTCGTCGACGGTCTCGACCGCGGATGCCCGGTGCACGACCACCGTGACGGTCTCGGGAAGGAGGCCCACGGCATCCGCGAAGAACCAGCTGAGGTAGAGGCTCTGCAGGCGTCTCGTCGGAAAGCTGGCGGGCGCGAGGTTCTCGATCTCCTGGCGCAGGCGAGCATCGACCCGGGGGATCGCGATCTCGCCAGCGCTCACGAGTCGAGCCCACTCGATAAGCGACGGTCCGGGGCGCACGGGGCCGTCGATGGTCGAGGACTCGTCGGTGAACATCGTCACGTCGGCCGCCATCGAGTTGAGCTTCAGCAGGGGCGACTGGTCGAAGCGCCAGATGCGCCCGGGGCCCGCCGGATGGGGGTCGATCACGTGGATGCGGATGCGTGCGTCGGATCGCCACAGCTCGGGCAGATTCGCCGCAATCCGTTCGAGAACGCCGGCTCCGCGGGGGCCGCCGCCGATGAGGGCGATCCGGAACTCGGGCGGGTCTATGAGGGAGGTGGGCGCGTGCGACATGACACAACCGTCGACGTTTCGTCCATCGAAATCGAGGTTTGTGACCCCCTGTGACGACGTGACGAATTGTGAACGAATCTGCTTGGCCCGCTTGCACGGCCCGACCTAACGTCTCACCAACGCGACACGGCCCGTGTCGAGACGCAAGACGTAAGGAGGCAGATATGCCCATCGAATTCCTCGGCATCGCCGGGCTCAACGACGGCGGCGAGACCCAGGCCCGCTCGGGTGCGAGTTTCGACAAGGACTACACGCTGCGGTTCGCTCGAGCCCACGAAGACAACGGCTGGGATCGAATCCTCTTCGCCTACCACTCGGGCTCGCCCGACCCGGCGACCGCGGCGGCCTTCATCGCGTCGAAGCTCGACCACCTCAAGATCCTGTTGGCGCACCGGCCGAACGTGTCGTACCCCACCTATGCCGCGAAGGCCTTCGCGACCCTCGACCAGATCAGCGACGGGCGCCTCAACGTGCACGTCATCACGGGCGGGTCGACGGCAGACCAGGCGGCGGAGGGCGATTTCCTCACCAAGGACGAGCGCTACGCCCGCACCGGCGAGTACATCCAGATTGTGAAGAAGGCGTGGATCAGCCGCGAGCCCTTCAGCTTCGACGGTGCCCACTACCGCTTCGAGAACTTCGTCAGCGACATCTGGCCCGCGCAGCAGCCTCGTCCGCAGATCTCGTTCGGCGGATCGAGCGAGGCGGCCTACCGGATCGGCGCTGCCGACGCCGACATCTACGCGTTGTGGGGCGAGCCGCTGGCGAACACCGCCGAGCAGATCGAGCGCATCACTGTGGAGGCGCACGCGGCGGGACGCACCGAGCGCCCCCGCATCCAGGTCGCCTTCCGCCCGATCCTCGGCGCGACCGAGGAACTCGCGTGGAAGAAGGCCGAGGAGATCCTCGGAAAGATCGAGGCCCGCCAGGCGCAGGCAGCTCCCTCGTCGTTCGTCGGAGACCTGAAGAACCCCGAGAACGCCGGCTCGCAGAGGCTGCTGTCGATCGCGAACCAGGGCGACCGCTTCGACCGGGCTCTGTGGACGAGGCCGGCCGCGGCATCCGGCGGGCGGGGCAACTCGAACGCCCTCGTCGGCACGCCGGAGACCGTGGCCGCTGCCCTGCTCGACTACATCGATCTGGGCGTCGACATCATCTCGGCCCGCGGCTACGACTTCGTGAACGACACCGTCGACTTCGGTCGCTACGTCATTCCGCTCGTGCGCGACGAGGTCGCGAAGCGCGACGCAGTGGCCGCAGCCGCGTCATCGACGGCGTCGCAGTCGGCATCGACCAGGGCGGAGGCATCCCGTGACGCTGCTTGACCAGACACCGCGGGGTACCGACAGGTTCGTCTACGTCTCGGCCGACGACCCCGCGGCCCAACCGCTGCTGCGGGAGCTCGAACAGGAGTACGACGCGCGTTATGGAGAGTTCTTCGGCGAGAAGGCGTCGGCCGAGATCCGCCGCTATCCGGCGTCGGCGTTCTCGCCCGACGAGGGCGGCGCATTCGTGCTGCTCCTGCGCGACGGCGTCGCCATAGCCGGAGGCGCATATAAGAGATTCGACGAGCGAACGGCGGAGCTGAAGCGCATCTGGACCTCGTCGTCGCATCGGCGGCAGGGACTCGCCCGACGCGTGGTGAAGGAGCTCGAGGAGGAGGCGGTGCGTCGCGGATACACGAGGGCGTACCTCACGACAGGTCCGCGCCAGCCCGAGGCGAAGCACCTCTACTTCCAGACGGGGTACACCCCGCTTTTCGACACCACGCTCGATCCCGAAGAGGTGATCGTGCACGGGTTCGCCAAGAGCCTGGATGCCGCGCCCCTCGACGTGGCCGGCATCACGACGGCGCATGACGCCAGCCTCGGTCTGCGCCGGTCGAGTAGCGGTCGCGAGGAACGAGCACCGCGTATCGAGACCACATCCGATGGACTCGATACGGCCGCGGGCGGCCTACTCGACCAGCGCAGCAGTGTGAAAGTGGTACCCACACGACACTGGTGGCGGTGGGTGCTGAGCGCGCTCGTGGCCTTCGCGGTGCTGCAGTTCGCCTGGTCGCTCGTCACGAACAAGCAATACGAGTGGAACGTCTTCGCCGAGTACTTCTTCTCGCAGTCGGTGCTGAACAGCCTCGGCGTGACCCTGGGCCTCACGGTCGTGTCGGTCATCGGAGGGTTCGTCCTCGGAGCGGTGCTCGCGAACTTCCGGCTCTCGAAGTCACCGCTGCTGAGCGGGGCGGCCTACGTCTATATCTGGTTCTTCCGCTCGGTGCCGCTGCTCGTGCAGATCCTCGTCTGGTACAACCTGGGCTACCTCTACCCGACGTTGGGCCTCGGGACCCCCTTCACGACAGACTTCTGGCTGGTCGAGTTCTCGACCACCACGCTGATCACGGCGTTCGCGGCGGCCACCATCGGGCTCACCCTGCACCAGGCCGCCTATTTCGCGGAGATCATTCGCGGCGGCATCCTGTCTGTCGACCAGGGCCAGCTCGAGGCGTCCGCGGCTCTCGGCCTGCCGCGACGGGTGCGCTTCTTCCGCATCATCCTGCCGCAGGCCGCCCGCGCCATCCTGCCCAATTTCTTCAACGAGGTCATCGGCCTCGTGAAGGGCACCTCCGTGGTCTTCGTGGTGGCGCTGCCCGAGCTCTTCTACACCGTGCAGGTGATCTACAACCGCAACCAGCGGGTCATCCCGATGCTGCTGGTGGCCGTGGTCTGGTACGCGATCATCACCACGGTGCTCTCGATCATCCAGTTCTACGTCGAGCGGCACTACGCCCGCGGAGCACATCGCGAGCTTCCGCCGACGCCCGTGCAGCGTGCGACGGGCTGGGTGAAACAGCAGTGGGCGCGCCTCGGCGACGAGACCGCAGACGACCCGCTCGCGGCAGAGAAGAACCGACGACACGACCTCGTTCTGGGAAGTGGATCATGAGCACACCGACATTCATCCGTTCGTTCGACGAGCAGGCGATCCCCCTCCTCGCGAAGCCGGTTCGCGCCACCGTCGGACTGGTCGAGATCACCGACGTCTCGAAGAGCTACGGCGCCGTGCGGGTGCTGCGCGACGTATCGCTGACGGTGCAGCCCGGCGAGGTCATCGCTCTGATCGGCCCGTCGGGATCGGGCAAATCCACGCTGCTGCGCACCATCAACCACCTCGAGACCGTCGACGCCGGATCGGTCACGGTCGACGGGCAGTACATCGGCTACGAGCTCCGCTCCGGCAGGCTGCACGAGCTCCCGGAGAAGAACGTCCTCGAGCGTCGCACGCAGATCGGCATCGTCTTCCAGAACTTCAATCTCTTTCCGCACCTGACCGCTCTCGAGAACGTCGTCGAGGCGCCTGTTGCCCTGAAGCGAGCGAGCAAGGCCGAGGCCCGGGAGCAGGCGAAGGCCCTGCTCGCGAGGGTGGGGCTCGCAGACAAAGAGCACCACTACCCGCGGCAGCTCTCCGGCGGTCAGCAGCAACGCGTGGCGATCGCGAGAGCGCTCGCGCTGAACCCGAAGGTGCTGCTGTTCGACGAGCCGACCAGCGCGCTCGACCCCGAGCTCGTCGGAGAGGTGCTCGACGTCATCCGGGAGCTCTCGAAGAGCGGCACCACGCTCATCATCGTGACGCACGAGATCGGGTTCGCCCGCGAGGTCGCCGACCGCGTCGTCTTCCTCGAACAGGGCGAGATCCTCGAAGAGGGAACGCCCGGCCAGGTCCTGTCGAGGCCGCGTCATGCGCGCACCAAGGACTTTCTTCGCAAGGTGCTCTGAGCGCGGCCACCGCCCAGCACCACCGCATCACTCCTACCGCACCACAACAGCATCCAAGAGAGGTACCACCATCATGGCCATCAACAAGAAGCAGATCGGGGCGATCGTCGGCGCAGTCGTCATCGTCGCCCTGGCCGGAGGCGGCATCGCCCTCGCGGCCAACGCGAACGGCACGAGCTCCGCCGACGGCGCACCCGCCGGCTCGACCGAGCAGCAGGTCGCGGCGGCCACCTCGTTCGACCTCACGACCAAGAACGCGGCCGACCGGCCCAGTATCGACCCCGTCGCCGACGCGGTCGCGTCCCTCAAGGCCAGCGGCTTCCAGCCGATCGAAGCCGGCAAGCTCACGGTCGCCCAGACCGTGAAGAGCGGTGCCCCGCCTCTCGTCTTCGCGGCATCCGACGACAACACCACGCCGCTCGGAAGCGAGGCCGACTTCGCGGCTCTCGTCGCAGACGGCCTGGGTCTCGAGTACAACCCGGTCTCGGTCGACTGGGCGGACTGGCCGCTCGGAATCCAGTCGGGCAAGTACGACATCATCCTCAACAACGTCACCGTCACCGAAGAGCGCAAAGAGCTCTACGACTTCGCCAGCTACCGCGTCGATCTGCTCGGCTTCTATGTGAAGGCCGACAGCGACATCGCCTCGATCAAGAGCGCCGACGACATCTCGGGGCTGACGATCATCGTGGGATCGGGAACCAACCAGGAGAAGATCCTGCTCTCCTGGAATGAAGAGCTCACCGCGGCGGGTAAGAAGCCGGCCGAGCTCGTCTACTACGACGACAACGCCGCGGCGAACCTCGCCATCCAGTCAGGGCGAGCCGACGCGTACTTCTACCCGAACGCGAGCGGCGCCTACGCCGCGGCCTCGACAGGCGACACCAAACAGGTGGGCACCGTGAGTGGCGGATGGCCGCAGACGGCCGACATCGCTGCGGCGACGAAGAAGGGCAACGGCCTCATCGACGCCGTGGGAATCGTCATCAACGCCACGATCGAGGGTGGCCAGTACCAGGAGGTGCTCGACCGCTGGGGGCTCGACAGCGAATCGATTCCCACGAGCCAGATCAACCCGCCCGGGCTGCCGAAGACCGACTAGCGCGCTCGGCGATTGTGCCCGAATACCGCCATTCCGCGTCCGTCCCGGCGCACGAATGGAGGTATTCGGGCACAGTCAGTTCGGGGACGGCGCTACAGGTCGAGCCCGAAGGCGTAGATGTCGACGAATCTGCCCGGCTCCACCTCGATGCGCTCCTCGCGCTCAGGCAGGCGCGCGAAGCCGAGTCGCGTGTACAGCCTTTGCGCGGGGAGCATCATGCTGCCGGTGTTCATCACCACGCGCTTCACACCCCGGATGCGGCCGAGGCCGACCACGTGCGACACGAGCGCTTCGCCGATTCCGCGCCCCCGGGCATCCGGGGCCACGGCCAGCAGCCGGAAGTCGAGCTCGTCGCCCTGCGCGACCGGCGAGATGCGCGCGCCGGGCCGGGGCGTCCAGACGGTGCCGAGGATGGCGCCGGTCGCCGTGTCCTCAGCGACCCACACCTCGTCCGACCTCGCGCGGCCATGCACATCGGCCAGAGACCGCACGTAGCTCTCGGAGAGGTCGTAGTCGTTCGTGTAGGCGTCGACCGTGAGGCGGGCGACAGCCTCGAGCTCGTGGGATCGCACGAGCCGGATGCGCACGGGTGCGACGTTCTCGAGTGGGTAGCGGTAGACCTGGGGAGTGCCGATTCCGGTCTCGGTACCGAGCTCGCGCGCCACGACCCGCTCGAAGCCGGCGCGGAGGTAGTTGCGCTGCGCCGTGTGGTTGAGCGGTCCCGTGTCGAGCACGAGGGCGGGCGCACCCCAGCTGCGGGCCAGGTCGATGGATGCCTGCACCAGCGCCTGCGCGACGCCGCGTCCCCGGGCGGCCGGGTCGACGGCCACGAGGCGCAGCTCTGCCTCGCCGTCGCGAGCCTGGCGCGAGATGGGGTTCTCGGCGCGGGTGACCGTCGCCGTGCCGAGGAGTTTCTCTGTGCCCTCGTCGACGGCCACGAGCAAGCCTCCGTCGGCGGCGCGGGCACCCGCATCGCGCTCGAGCGTCGCCCGCTCGGGGCTGCGTGGCAGGTGAGCGTAGGGACCGGTGGCGAAGCCGAGCTCGGTGAGCTCGCCCACGGCGTCGTACTCGTCGGGTCGCGCCAGGCGAACGGTGAAAGCGGCGGCCGCGGCCGGGTCAGATGCAGGGGCCGCGGCCGGGTCAGATGCGGTGTCAGCGGGGGAGTCGAGCGGTTCGAGCATAGATCGAGCGTACGCGGCGCCCGTATTCAGGAGAAACCGGCCGCATCGGCGCTGTTCGCGCTCGACGGGCCGGTTCGTCCTGCGCCCGGTAGGTGAGAGCTCCCCGCATGTGCGGGGCGCAGGCTTGCAAAGCGCGCGTCGGCGAACTAGCGTCGCGCAGAGCCGGTGAAAAACCTGCACTCGGTGAACAGAACGGGGCCGAAAATGGCGACAATTGTTCAGTATTCACGTCTCGGAGGACCGGACGTTCTCGAGGTCGTCGAGGTTCCTCTTCCCTCTGTGACCGACGGCCACGTGCTCATAGAGATCCAGGCCATCGGGGTGAATCCCATCGACTCGAAACTGCGTTCCGGGCTCCGGGAGTCGGGCCCGCTCGATGGCCCTCGCGGCGTCGGTGCGGATGCCTCCGGCGTCATTCTCGAGGTCGGTTCCGGCGTCGAGGGATGGGTCTCGGGCGACGAGGTCATCATCCAGGGCGCCACCGGCGCGTACGCCAGCCACCTCGTGGTCGCGCCCTCGAACCTCACTCGCAAGCCCTCCGTCTGGACCTGGTCGCAGGCGGCGGCCGTGGGCATTCCGGTCTCGACCGCCTATCAGGCGCTGCGATCGCTGGGCGTCACCGAGGGAACCCGACTCCTGATCCATGGTGGAACGGGCGGCGTGGGACAGGCGGCCGTGCAGTTCGCTGTGGCGTGGGGAGCCCGCGTTTTCGCCACCGCGAGCCCCGCGAACCACGAGCGGCTGGTCGAACTCGGCGCGGTTCCGTTGAGCTACGGGGAAGGGCTCGTCGAGCGCGTGCGTGAGGCCTCGCCGGAGGGCATCGACGTGGTGCTCGACGGGGCCGGAACAGAGGAGGCCCTCCAGGCATCCTTCGAGCTGGTCGACGACCGCTCGCGCATCGGCACCATCGTGGTCGGAGGCCGAGCCGCCGAGCTGGGTATCCGGGCGTGGATGGGCGGAAGCCCGGTGCCACTCACCGACGAGGAGGTCCGGCTACGGGCCGAGGGCGTTCCCGCCGCGATCGAGCTTGCCGCTCAGGGCAGGTTCGACGTGGAAGTCTCGGAGCGTTTTCCACTGGCCCGCGCCGCTGACGCCCAGCGCCTCAGCGAAGAGGGCCACACCCGCGGAAAGATCGTTCTGATCCCGTAACCGACGCGAATCCGGTTGAACGTCTGGCGTGCGAGGCCGACGTCACGTCCGAGACCAAGGAAGTTCTCGTTCAATGGTGCAACTGGCATCTCGAGGCCCCGCGGCCTGGGGCGGGCCAAGCCTCGTCGGGAATGGGCGGAGATCCGTTCAACAGACCTCATATACGGCTCGGATGCGCTGTTCTCCGTCCGTTCGCCGGCAAAGGGGAGGAGATTCCGTAGATCGACGCCGTATGTGAGTTGGATGCGCGCAATTCCTCCCGTTTGCATGCGTCGTGGTCCTAGAGGTCAGCGGGCCGCGGCCAGCGAGAACAAGGCGGGCGCCGACGCCACGTCCTCGACGAGATCGGCCAGAATGCGGCCGATCGACGGGGTGAACTTGAACCCGTGGCCCGAGAAGCCCGCGCCGATCACCAGAGGACCCGCCGAGTCGACGACGAAGTTCGAGTCGGGGCTCGTCGTGTACGTGCAGCTGATCTCCACGAACGATTCCGCGTCGACCCCCGGCAGCCACTCCCGGGCGTAGCGCTGAAGCGCCGCCAACTGGGCCGGCTCCGCCGCGAACGTGCGCGCATCCGGATCGATGACCGCGCCCGAGCCGTGCCATCCGGCCTTCACGCCCTGGCCCGGCGTGAACATGCCGTACACGGGCGAGTACCAGTAGTCGTACGACGGGTCGAGAGGGCTGGGCGCGTGGTTGAACCCCGGCCATGCGATCGACGAGTCGCGCACCGCGAAATGGGCCGGCTGCTCCTGAGTGACGACGAGTCGCGGCAGGGCCACCGTCGAGCCGAGGAGCTTCTGCGTCCAGGCTCCGAGCGTCACGACCACTCGCCTCGCGTCGATCATCTCGCGAGAACCCGCCGGCTCGCCGCTCACCGCGTCGACCGGCTGCACCTCGACCAGCACCGAATCGGGTGACACGACCCGGATGGCGACGACCCGAGAATGGTGCCGCACCACGGCGCCGCGCGCGGCCGCGGCCCGCTGCAGGGCCGACACCGCGGCATCCGCATTGAGCCTGCCGGCCTGTGGAGTGAACAGCACTCGACCATCGAAGCGGATGCCCGGCCAGCGTTCGCCGGCCTCCTCCGGGGCGAGGAACGACGCGTCGAAACCGTACGCCGGCAAGGCCGATACCACCGCGTCGAAGGCCGGATTCGCGCCGTGGTTAGCGAGCCCGACCTGATCGAGAACGGCGACGCCCGACTCGGCCTCGAGCTCGCGCCACACTGGCAGCGCTTCGCGCAGCAGCGACAGGTAGGTGTCGTCGCCGTAGCTGAGGTTGAAGTTGCGCGACGCTCCGTGCGACGCGCCCTGGGTGTGCCCGGGGCCGAAGCGCTCGAGCAGCGTCACCTCGCGGCCCCGGCGGGCGAGCTGCCAGGCGGCGGCGGAACCCATGGCTCCGCCGCCGACCACGACGACGTCTGCTCGCGTGACCACTAGGCCGAGACCAACCCTGCGCCAGCCGACGTCGAGGCCGAATGCGCAGGCACGGCCGGCAGCCCGAGCGTCTCGTGCAGCGTGGCGCCCTCGTCGTAGTCGGTGCGATACACGCCGCGCTCCTGCAGTTCGGGGATCACCCGGTCGACGAAGTCGTCGAGGCCGGTCGGGTTCGTGTTGCCCACGATAACGAAGCCGTCGGAGGCGTCCTCCTGCACATGCCGGTTGATGGTCTCCGCGACGACGGTCGGTGTTCCCACGAAGGTGTGCTTCGCGGCGAACGAGATCACGAGCTCGCGTATCGACCAGCCCGACGCCTCTGCCTGTTCGCGCCAGGCGTTCGCCGTGGCGACCGGGTCGGTGTGCACGTGGGCTCGGCCCTTCGCGCCGCCCTCCGCCGTGACGACGGGATCGATCGAGGGCAGCGGGCCCTCGACGTCGTAGCCCGAGAGGTCGGTGTTCCACACCTGCTCGAGAAACGAGATGGCGGTCTGCGGGCTCACCTGCAGTCTCGAGATCTCACGCGACCGCTCCAGCGCCTCGGGGTGCGTATCTCCGAGTATGAAAGTCGCTGCGGGCAGGATCTTGAGCGAATCGCGGGGGCGCCCCACGGCATCCAATCGCCCCTTCACATCGTCGTAGAACGCGCGCCCGGCCTCGAAATCGGCGTGCCTCGAGAAGATCACGTCGGCAGAGCTCGTCGCGAAATCGCGGCCGTCGGGCGAATCGCCCGCCTGAACGATCACCGGATGCCGCTGCGGGCTGGGCGGCAGAGTCGCGTAGCCGGTCACATCGAACTGCGGGCCGTGATGGTCGACGAGCCCGAGGCCAGAGGTGCGCACGAACTCGCCGGATGCCTTGTCTGCCACGATCGCGTCGTCGGCCCAGCTGTCCTACAGCTGCGACGAGACGTCGAAGAACTCCTGCGCCCTCGTGTAGCGATCGGCGAGGTCGAGGAATTTTCCGCGGCGAAAGTTCGCACCGTGGAACGCGTCGGAGGTGGTCACGATGTTCCAGCCCGCGCGCCCTCCGCTGAGGTGGTCGAGAGTGGAGAGTTGCCGCGCGAGTTCGTAGGGGTCGTTGAACGTCGAGCTCAGGGTGCCGACCAGACCGATGTTCGTCGTGACGCCGGCGAGCGCGGCGAGGATCGCGAGCGTGTTCGGGCGACCGACGACGTCGAGGTCGTGGATGAGTCCGCGCGTCTCGCGCAGTCGCAGACCCTCGGCGAGGAACAGGAAGTCGAACTTGCCGCGCTCGGCGTTCTGCGCGAAGTGGCGGAACGACGAGAAGGCGATCTGGCTCCGCGAACGCTCGTCGCTCCAGACCGTGGTGTTGTTCACGCCGGGAAAGTGGGCGGCGAGGTGGATCTGCTTCGTGGGCTTCGACAAGGAGGTGGTCATCGGCTGGCGCTCTCGATCAGGTCAGCGGTCTCGGGGCGGGCTGTCGCATAGCGGTTCTCGGCGGGGGCGAACCCCAGGCGCTCGCGGAGAGTGGTCGGGGACTGCGGGCGCTCGAGCACCCCCGTCTCGTGCAGCACGGGCACGACACTCCGGGTGATGCGCTCGAGATCGAGCGGCAGGCGCGCGGGCCGCAGCCGCACTCCAGAGAGGCCGGCCTGCTGCCAGCGCAGCAGCTGCGCCGCGACGTTCTCGGCCGTGTCGGCGAGAATCACGGCGTCGGATGCGTAGGGCGAGCCGTGCAGCTCGTCGAGCGTCGCGAGGGCTGCCGCGGCCGCCTCGCGCGTCTCCTCGATGAGCACCACGGCCTCGCCCCAGACGCGCAGCGGCTGGTCGACGCGACGATCGATCGCCAGCTCCGCGTCGCCCAGTTCACCCAGAATCTGCTCGAGGTGCTCGTCGGAGTGCGGAGTGACGCCCACGATGTCGGCCTGTGCGACGGTGAGTTCGTAGGGCACCTTTTGGTGGGCCAACACGTACACGAGCGGCTGACCCTGTGGCGAGCGAGGCACGATCGATGGCCCCTTCACACTGAAGCTCTCGCCCTCGAAGTCGACGTAGTGCAGGCGCTCGCGGTCGATGAAGCGGCCCGTCGCGACGTCGCGGATCACCGCGTCGTCCTCCCAACTGTCCCAGAGCCGCCGGGCGACCTCGATCGCGTCGGCCGCCTCGCGGAACAGCTCTCGGATGAGCGCGGTCTGCTCCTCGTCTGTGCCGGCCGCGGCGCGAACCGGGTCGAGCGCGGGAGTCACGCGCCGACCGACGTGGGCGGCCTCGTGGGAGCGGCCCGACACCTGCACCCGCCATCCGGCCCAGCCCTCTGAGACATGGTCGAGGGTCTGGATGCCCGTGGCGGTGTGGAACGGTTCGGTGTGCGTGGTGGTCACGGTCGGCACGACGCCGATGCCGGGCACCTGCGCCGCGATGGTGTTGGCGAGCAGCAGCGCGTCGAGCCGGCCGCGCACCTCGTCGCCGCGCAGCTCGAACGCGCCATAGCCCGTCGTCTGCAGACCGAAGGAGTCCTCGATGGTCACGAGGTCTATGCCGCCGGCCTGAGCCTCGACCACGAGCGAGAGCCAGTAGTCGGCGTCGAACAGGGCCGCGGGGCGCGCGGCGTCGAGGCGCCAGGCGGCGGGATGCCAGCCCGCCCCGTCGAGGGCGATGCCGAGGTGGAAGGGTGTGCGGCTCATCGCGGTGCTCCTTCCGTTCCCGTGCTCGGATGCAAGGGAGTCTTCTCGCCCGCCTCCACGGCGATGGGCAGCCGGTTCTCGGCGGGAGGCAGCGGGCAGGTGGCGAACTCGGTGTAGGCGCACGGAAGATTCGTCGCCCGGTTGAAGTCGATCGTCACCCGACCGGAGGCATCCGGCGCGGCGATCTGCAGCGAGCGGTTGGCGGCATACGTCGTGACCCCGCTCGTGGCGTTGGTGAACAGCACGAACAGGGAGCCGGGCGCCTGCCCGTTGAACGCGGTGAGCGAGAAGGTCTCGCCTCGCAGCTCGAACTCGACGACTCCGGGGGAGTCGTAGACGTGCTCGAGGCCCTCTGCCACGGAGCCGACGGTCACCGGCTTCGGCTCGTCGAAGGGCACGAAGACGCCCTCGACCCTCCAGCGCGCGCTCGGCGGGTAGACCGGGGTGCCCGTGTAGTCGACGAGCGTCGGATGCGACGGGTGCCGCGGGCGCAGAATGTCGGCTCCTCCGCGTCTGGCGACTTCGAACTGTGCGTCTCCGGCGCTCACGGTGACTCCGCCGCGCTCGGGGATGACGCCGAAGGCGTGCCGCCCGGTGGCCTTCTCTCCGTCGATCACGAGCTCTTCGCCCTCGGCCAGGGTGACCACGGGTCCGGCGTCCGACGTCGACCACTCGCCCGGGGCATCCCGGTATCTCGTCGGGGTCTCGTCGAGCCAGTTGAGGCTCGTGACCGCGAGGAATCCGTGCGGGTCTGCCCGGTTCGTCTCGTGGGCGTCGTGCCACGCCTGCCATTCGGCGGCGAAGGCGGTGTCATCGACGGCTGCTTCAGATTCTGACTGCACTGTGCTCATGCCCACACGCTACGAACCGGGACCGATCATTGCGGACATCTCGCGACACACGACGTCACGTACGCAACGCGAGGTAACGCAGCTTGACGCCGCCCGAAAGGCGCTGCCGGGCGACAATGCGTCAGATCACCCAGTTCGGCGCGATCTCGGGTGTCACCGGTGCTTCGCGAGCGGGCTTTGTGAGATGCAGGTGGCCTCTCAGGGTCTTCGCGTCGTAGCCCTCGTTCACGAGGCCGCGGCGGATCAGCTCGGGCACGACGAGGCGGGCGAAGGCGTCGAACTGCTCGTGCAGAAATGCGCTCTGCACCGCGAACCCGTCGGTGGCGCCCGCGCGGAACCAGCGCTCGAGATGGTCCGCGATGTCCGTGGGCGATCCCACGACGATGGGCGCCGGCACGGCCTGAGCCACGATGAGGTGTCGGAAGGTCACGGGCCGCGCGCCCCCGACCGTGCGACCCGCGCGCGACTCCACGACCTCGAGCAGGCGCTGACCGACCGCGTTGAACCTCTCGGCCGTCGCGATCGAGACGGCCTCATCGACGGAGCGCTCGAGAAGCGGAAGGCCTACGGAGCGCAGGAGCGCCGCCGCGGACCGGTTCGGAGGGAGGGGAGGCGATGGAGTGCGCTGTGCTTCGCCGTCGTCGAGCGGCATGAGCTCGACGAGCTGGTCGTAGAGCGCGAACGCCGCCTCTCGGGTCTCGCCGACGATGGGCAGGATGGGCGTGATGATCGTGACATCGCCGGGTGCGCGGCCGGCCGCGACCGCGCGCTGCTGGGCCTGTCGGTGGAACTCGACGGCGTCGCCGAGGCTCGACGGAGCGACCACGTGGATGTCCGCGTGCTGGGCGGCGAACTCGCGGGCGCGCGTCGAGACACCCGCGTGCACCACCGGAATCTGGCCCTGTACCGGGCGCAGCGCGTTGAGCGGGCCCGCGACGCTGAAGCGCCGACCCTGATGATCGATCGGGTCGACCCGCGAGTGATCCACCAGAGTTCCGCGCCTCGCGTCGGCGAGCACTGCGTCGTCGTCCCAGCTGTCCCAGAGGCCGCGCAGCACCCGCACGAACTCGACCCCGGTCTCGAAGCGGTTGTCGTCGGAGCCCGCGGCATCCGTTCTGCCGAAATTGGCGCTCGCCCTCGGGTCGGTGCCGACGGTGAGGTTGAGGCCGAAGCGACCGCCCGAGAGCCGGTCGATGGATGCCGCGGCCCGGGCGATCGCGTACGGCTCGGAATGCGCGGTGTTGGCCGTGGCGATCAGGCCGATGTGATTGGTGACGGCGGCGAGATAGGCCGCCGAGCTGAACGGATCGATGCGGGCGAGCAGTGACGGCTCTGTGTATTCGAGGTCTGAGCTCGACGAGAGCCAGTCGCCGAGAAAGAGGAAGTCGAGCCCCGCCTTCTCTGCGGTGCGTGCCAGCCGCTTGAGCGCGGCCGGATCGTTCGCCGGATTCTTGTGAGCGCCCGGATAGCGCCAGCCAGACGGGAACGCACCGAGTGTGCGCACCATCGCCCCGAGAACCAGGTGTCCATCGCGTTCGAGGGTGCGCACGGGCGTGGGGGTGGTCATGCGACGACGATAGGCGCGCGCTCCGACGAAGCCGAGCGGCGATGACACATGACGTAAAGCAGAGGCGGGCAGCGCGACGCAGTCCGTACGATCGCTGCATGACTCACGCCTTCGACCGCATCACCCGTGCCGAGCTGAGCATCCCGTCGAGCCGCAAGTGGAGCCTGCACCCCGGAACCATCGGAGCGTGGGTGGCCGAGATGGACTTCGGAACCGCGCCGCAGGTGACCCGCGCTCTGCACCAGGCCATCGACGACGGCAACCTGGGCTACCTGGCGCCGGCCACCTCGCACGAGATGGGCAAGGCGACCGCGGCCTGGCATCGCGACGAGTACGGGTGGGACTTTCCGTGGCAGAACGTGCACGCCGTCTCCGACGTCATGGCGGCGCTCGAAGTCGCCATCACCAAGTTCTCTCCGGCCGGTACGGGCGTCATCATCCCGACCCCGGCATACATGCCGTTCCTCAGCTTCGTCCCCACCCTCGGCCGGGAAGTCTTCGAGGTTCCCGGAGTGACCGATGCCCGAACCGGTCGCTGGCAGCACGACCTCGCCGGCATCGAGGCGGCGTTCCACGCGGGGGCGCGCACGCTCATCCTCTGCAACCCGCAGAATCCCACCGGAACGGTGCTGACGCGCGACGAACTCGAGGCGATCGCGGCCATCGTCGACCGGCACAACGGTCGAGTCTTCGCCGATGAGATCCACGCGCCGCTGCGCTACGAGGGCGTCACCCATATTCCCTACGCGTCGCTGAGCGAGACCACGGCGAGGCACACGATCACGTCGACCTCGGCATCCAAGGCCTGGAACCTGCCCGGCCTCAAGACCGCGCAGCTGATCACCTCCAACACGGCCGACGAAGAGCTCTACCAGACCTTCGGATTCGCGGTCATGCACGGGGCGGCGACTCCGGGCGTCATCGCCGCAACCGTGGCCTACACCGAGGGTCGGGAGTGGCTCACCGAGGTCGTCGACTACCTCGACGGCAACCGGCGCCTGCTCGCAGAACTCCTCGACGAGCACCTGCCCGAGGTGCGCTACACGATTCCGGATGCGACATACATCGCCTGGCTCGACTGCTCCGATCTCGAGATCCCGGGGTCGGTCGCGGAGTTCTTTCGGACGCAGGCCGGGGTCACCGTGACCGACGGTGCGCTCTGCGGTCGAGGGTACGAGGGGTATGCCCGCATCATCTTCGCCATGCCGAGACCGATCCTCGAGCAGGCGGTCATCGAGATGGCGGCGGCCGTTCGCCGATGTCTCAGCCCGGCCCTCAAAGAAAGCAGCCTCCTGTGACCGACGCCACCCAGCCCTCCGATGTCGCGCAGCCCGAGTACGACTGGCAGGGATACGCCTTCGACACCCGCCAGGTGCACGCCGGCGAGTACGAGGATCTGAACGCCGGAGCCCGCGTCTCGCCCATCGCGATGACCGCCGGCTACCGCTTCGACTCGTTCGACGACGCCCGCAACCGGTTCTCGGGAGACGCGGACGGGCTCATCTACTCGCGTCAACGCAATCCGTCGGGTGCCGTGGCCGAGAGGCGCATCGCCTCGCTCGAAGGAGGTTCGGAGGCGATCGTGGTAGCGTCGGGTCAGGCGGCCATCACGTCGGCCCTGCTCGCGCTCGCGGAGAACGGCGAACGCATCGTGTCGACAGCGAGCATCTACAGCGGAACGCGGGTGCTCTTCGGGCGCAGCTTCGCCCGATTCGGGGTCTCCGTCGACTACGTCTGGAACACGGCCGACGATGACGAGTGGGATCGGGTCATCCAGCCGAACACCAAGGCGATCTTCACCGAGACCATTCCGAATCCCAAGAACGACATCGTCGACATCGAACAGGTCGCCCGGGTGGCCGCCCGGCACGGCATCCCGTTGGTCGTCGACAACACGATCGCGTCGCCCTATGTCATCCGGCCCATCGAATACGGCGCCGCGGTCGTCGTGCACTCGTCGACGAAGTTCCTCTCGGGTCACGGCGCCGGCCTCTCGGGTGCGATCGTCGATGGCGGCACCTTCGACTGGGCCGCGTCCGAGCGGCGCTATCCGCTGCTGACCGAGCCGCAGGGCTCCGCTGCACTGTCGCTGCTGGAGCGCTACGGCCGCACCGGCTACGCGCGCCTCGCCCGCGAGGCCGTGGTCAACGACATCGGGCCGGCCCTCTCGCCGTTCAACTCGTTCCTGCTGCACCAGGGCATCGAGACCCTGTCGCTGCGCATGGAACGGCACCTCGACAGCTCGGTGACCGTCGCGCGGTGGCTCGAGCAGCACCCGAAGGTCGAGAGCGTCGACTTCGCCGGGCTCGAATCGAATCCCGCGCACGAGCTGGCTCAGCGGCTGTACGGCGGTCGCACTGGATCGGTCTTCGCCGTGACCGTGCGCGGGGGAGCGGCCGGCGCCCGGGCCTTCCTCGACGGACTGCGCGTGATCAGCCGCATGACGAACATCGGCGATGTGAGGTCGATGGCCCTGCACCCCGCGACCACGACGCACATCTCATTCAGCGAGGAGCTGCGCGAGCGGCTCGGCATCGGCCAGGGCCTGGTCAGGCTGTCGATCGGCATCGAGGACGTGAACGACCTCATCGCCGACCTCGACCAGGCTCTCGGCCGCGTCGCCTGATCAGGAGTACATGAGCGATCCCGGGGTGGTGAGCTTCTCGCCGGTCTCGAGGTAGGTCTTGAGGCCGGAGAGGATCATCGGCCAGCCGCCGTAGAGCTGATCGTTGGCGCCGTCGCGCAACTCGTCATGGGTGACGACGAGCCGACAGGAGTCTCCGACCTGCTCGATCTCCCACGTGATGCGCGTGGTGCCCTCGGCCTCGACCTCGTCGCTCCACCGGGCGTGCATCGATTGCACCAGCCTGCGCGGAGGGTCGACGACCAGGTTCACCCCGTCTCCGAGGGGGGCGTTCGCGTGGGGGTTGGTCTGCACGTAGCTCGACCCCTCGGTGAAGTCCGACTCGATGCGGTTGCCGAAGCTGTAGATGCTGCGGATCTGCGTATCGGTGATCGCCTGCCAGAGGCGCTCGGGAGTGGTGCGGATGTAGATCTCGAATACTTTCTCCATGGTTCTCTCCAGTTCTGTCTTGAGGTCGCCGAGCGCAGTGACCCAGGGTTCCGCGTACTTGCTCGTCCACCGGTCGTGCACGAGCCGGATGGGCACGGGGTTGAGGAAGTGCAGCTTCTCGCGGCCTCGTCGTCGAGTGATCACGAGTCCCGCCTCCTCCAGAATGCCCAGGTGCTTCATGACGCCGAAGCGGCTCATGTCGAATCGCGCTTCGAGCGCACCCAGCGACTGGCCGTCGTCGAGAAAGAGCGCGTCGAGGATCGCTCTGCGCGTAGGGTCGGCCAGGGCCCGGAACACCTCATCCATAGGCCGACGTTATGTGACTCTTTGGTCACCTGTCAAGGCTCGATCCAGCACCCCGGGCTGTCTCGGCGCCCTAACGCGGGTGGCGCCGAGCGCTGAGGGCGGCGATGGCATCGGCTCTGTTCGTCACGCCGAGTTTGCGATAGAGCGACCTGAGCTGAGACTTGACGGTGTTGGGCGAGACCACGAGAGCCGCAGCGATGTCGGAGGCCGACGCCAGGCGCACCAGTTGCTCGGCGACCGCCTCCTCGCGAGAGGTCAGGGGAATGCGCGTCGGGGCGATGGGGATGAGCGACGGCGCGGCCTCGAGGGCGGAATCGACCCCGTTCAGTTCGTTCAGCATCGCCTGCTGAATCTGTTCGGGGATGAGCGCGAACGCGAGGCCCTGGTGGTTGTGTCGCAGAAAGGCCACGGCTCGCAGGGTGGCCGCGGATCCTTCGGCGCGTCCGGTCGCGACGAGGGCAGCCGCGCGCAGAACCAGCACCTCGGCCTCGACACGCGGAGTCTGATCGTCTGCGGGGGAGGTGCGCTCGAGCAGCTCGAGGGTCGCATCGGGGTTGCCGCGGGCCAGCGAGATCCGCGCCAGGGCCACGGTATCTCGTCGGCCGCGCTTGCCCTGTACCGAGAGTGCCTGCTCGGCGGCATCCGCGTCGCCCGCCGACAGATACAGCAGCGATCGAGTCGCCCGGAGCCGGGCCGCGGTGAAGGGGCCGAGTGCCGACCGGTTGAGATGCGTCTCGACCTCGCGCTCGAAGTCGAGAAGGGCGCGATCGATGTCTCCGCGGAACAGCGCGATGAGAGCATCCAGGTGCGCGAGGATCGGCCAGTGCTCGATGGTGGGCCGGTGCTTGTCGAGCGACCGCACGTGGGTGTGCGCGGTCTCGTCATCGAAGCGTTCCAGAGCGATG
Source organism: Agreia sp. Leaf335 (assembly GCF_001423605.1). Taxonomy (NCBI): domain Bacteria; kingdom Bacillati; phylum Actinomycetota; class Actinomycetes; order Micrococcales; family Microbacteriaceae; genus Agreia; species Agreia sp. Leaf335. The sequence goes on from NZ_LMOQ01000001.1 coordinate 497,793, forward strand.
AAGGCCCGCGCGATCTGCGAGAAGCTCCCCGCGTAACCGGTGGTCCAGCCGTCGGGCCACGTTCGTCGCTCGCCCTCTGCTGCCCGCTCCTCGGCGGTCACGAGGTCGCCCGTGATGGCGGCGGCGCCGGCTTCGAGCGCCAGCCCCTCGAGACCCGCGGGGAGGTTCTCGGCCTCGCCGATCGACGCGCTCCGGCGGAAGCAGTCCATCGCCTTGTCCATACGGCCGTTGTAGAAGAAGCTCGTGCCGATGTGGGTGAAGAGCACGGGCACCAGCCGACCGAGCAGCGCTCGATCCTCCAGACTCATGACGGTGAGCGTCTCGTAGGCGGCCTCCGCGGCCGTCAGCGATGCCTCGAACGAGCCGAGGACTCTCAGCGAGGCGCTCTCGATTGTGCGAAAGAGCGCCCTGTCGGGAGGATCGGCCCGATCGCCCTGAATGCGCGAGGAGGCGATAGCCAGGCCGAACAGCTCGATCGCCCGGAGCCGGTGCTGCTTTCGCGCGTTGAAGATGAGCGCGAGCAGCATCGCGAGCAGCGGGTACTGCCTGAGCGCGAGCAGGGGTGTCTTCGCAAAGAGCTCGACGACCTGCGTCGGATGATTGCGGAGCAGGAGAAAGGACGAGTCCCGCACGAACGTCGATGCGAGGGTGAGGTCTCGTGCGTGCACCGCGAACTCGAGCGCCTCGTAGGGGCGACCGTGATCGTGCGACCACTGCGCCACCTGACGACGCAGCCCTCTGAGCGAGCCTCGATCGGCACGGATCAACTCTTGCTGGAACGACTCGCGAAGCAGTGGCGTCAGGGTGAAGACCCTGTCTCTGGCGTCTCCGTGCCACAGTCCCAGCCCGTCTTGCTCTGCGCGGGCGAGAAGGCGAGCAGCGTCGGGCGAACCCGACAGGTCGTGCGCCAGCGATTCGGTGAGCACGTCGGCGATCGAGATCGCCAGCAGAAACGAGCGGTACTCGTCGTCGGCCGGGGCGGATTCGGACGAGCCCGCGTTGGCCCACAGATAGCTCTCGTAGGTGTCGACGGCGCGCGCGACGCGCGCGGCGGCACCGGATGCCTGGGGTGCGGCCGCCGCGACGGCCCGCGTGAGCAGGGGCGAGCCACCCCAGCGCAGAACCTCGTCGACGAGGTCTTCGGACTCGTCGGGGCCGAGGACGGCACGGGCCTCGTCTCGCGAGAACGCGAGTTCGCGCCACCCGATCACGGCGCGCTCGGCGGCGAGGACGGGCCCCGATGCATCGACGACGGCGATGCGCCGAGCCGACAGCACGAGGCGCAGACGGGGCACGCGAGGAAGGACCGCCAGGAGAAAGGCGAGCGCCTCGGCGCTCAGCAGATCGGCGCGATCGACGACCAGCGCGACGTCGTCGCCCAGCGCTTGCAGTCCGCGCCGCAGCAGAGACCACTCGTCGGTGCCGCCGACCAGCGCCGCGTCGGCCATGCGCAGGGGGTTCGTCTCGAGCAGCATGCCGGCCGCCGACAGCTCGGCGGCGACGAGCGACACCGCGGCCGGGCCGGAGGTGTCGGCCGATTCCAGCTGCACCCAGATGCCGCGCTGCGGGGTGTTCGCGGCCCATTCGGCCAGAAGCGATGTCTTTCCCGCTCCGGCCGGGCCGTGCACGATCACGAGGGGTGCGGCGGATTCGATGATGGAGACGAGTCCGGGTCGCGCGACGAGGTTCGGCGGAAGCCGGGGAGCGCCCCAGACGGTCACGAGCTACCCCGCCCGCGATAACGCCTGCGGATGCCGGCCCTCGACAGAGCCCGCTCGATGCGCACGGCGACGACCGCGAGCAGCAGAACCGAGAGCATCCGCCCGATGAAGGTGAAGATGACGACCCACACCGACATCACCGCGGGGTCGATGACGAGCAGAGAGATGGCGAAGAGCACGAGGGCCAGCGCGCCGGCGGCGAGGTACCAGATCGGCTCCCTCGCCCGGATGTAGAAGCGGCCGGCCAGCAGAACGAATTCGGCGGTCAAGGCGGGCACGCCGAGGGCGATCACGATCAAGAAACCGAGCGCGGTGAAGGGCAGTGCCAGGAGGCTCGCGATGAGGGCCGTGAGCAGCAGAGAGCCCGGCGCCCGGATCCAGCGCGCGGCCGCGAGGGGAACGAGCGACGAGACCGAGCCGATCACCGAGTAGGCGATGGGTGAGGCGAGCGCGACCGACGAGGTGAGCGGGCTCATCGCCACGATGATCACGGCCGTGACCGCGCCGAATGCCGCGCACTGCAACAGCATCGACGTGCTCCACGCCGACATCGTTCTGGGTGCGCCCCCGGTCTTCGTCACGTCAGGAGAGCGGGGTCGATCGGCACGAATCCGAAAAGTCCCATAACGTCATGATGCCTCATTAAACACCTGTTGCCACATCTCTGTCGCCACGCTTCGGCCCGACTGCGAGACGGGTCGACGTGCGCTCGCGGCCAGCCGGTATCCTGGCGACACAGCCTGAGACAGGAGTCCGCGTGAGCCAGCTGAGCCAGCCCCCCGCCTTCTCGTACCCGAATCAGCGTGTCGTCCGACCTCCGCTGTCGAACGACGAGCGCAAGCGGGCGTTCCGGGCCGGAGCGATCTCGAACACGGTCTTGACCGCCGGACTCGGCATCGTCTCGGCGGCCGGTTTCGTCATCCTGTTCGGCGTCATCTGGCAATTCGTTCTTGTCCTGGTCAGATCGTCCGGGTCGGCGGGACCGAAGTTCGACAACAGAGGGCCGGTCGAGTCGGTCCTCGAGTGGCTCGGCTACGATCCTGCCGACGCCTGGATCTTCTGGGTCGTGATCGTGGTCGTCCTGGTCGCGGGCGGCTTCGTCACCTGGGCCGGAATCTGGATCGGCAAAGCCATCTTCGCGGAATCCGGTGCGGCCAGGCCGTGGGGCGTCACCTGGAGCGCGACGGGCATCCTGCTCGGACTCGGGCTCATCTCTTCGTCGGTGATCTCGCCGGTCGCCGGTCCGCTCTTCTCGATCATGTTCGGCGCCCTCGCCGCGAGCGGAACGCCGACCGATGATGGCATGGCCAGTGCGGGCGTGGTCGTCGCCGTCTCGATCATCGGAGCGATCGTCTCGGTCGCCTTCTATGCCGTTGCCGGCTCTCTCGTGTGGTGGTGGATGGCGCACGCCCTGCGCAGGGCCGCGTGACCCAGCCGCAGGCATCCGGGCGGGCCCCCAGCATCCGCGATGTCGCCCGTCTTGCGGGGGTGTCGCACCAGACGGTGTCGCGTGTGCTGAACGCCCACCCGAGCATCCGGCCCGAGACCCGCGAGCGTGTGCTCGCCGTCATGGGCGAACTGAACTACCGCCCCAATCGGGCCGCACGGGCGCTCGTGACCTCGCGTTCGGCGACCCTCGGGGTGCTCTCGGCGTCGAGCGCCCAGTACGGGCCGGCCTCGAGCATCCGTGCCATCGAGCGAGCGGCCCGTGCCGAGGGCTATTTCGTGAACACGGTCAACGTCGACGGCTCCGACGTCGGCGAGATCGAGGCCGCGCTCACCCACCTGCTCGACCTCGGAATCGAGGGGCTCGTGGTGATCGCGCCGCAGGTGAGGGTCTTCGACGCCCTGGTGTCGCTCGGGCTCGACCTGCCCTTCGTCACGATGCAGTCCACGGGTCGACAGGGTGACCATGCGCTCTCGGTCGACCAGATCACGGGCGCGAGGCGCGCGACGAGGCATCTGATCGACCTCGGGCACACGCGCATCCAGCATCTGGCCGGTCCGTTGGACTGGATCGAGGCGGAGGCGCGCATCGTGGGATTCCATGCGGAACTCGAGGCCGCGGGGCTGCCCCGGGTCGAGCCGCTCGTCGGCGACTGGACCCCGGAATCCGGCTACGCCGCCGGGCAGACGATCGCCCGCGATGGCGGACCGACGGCCGTGTTCTCCTCCAACGACCAGATGGCCCTCGGCCTGCTGCACGCGCTGCGCGACGCCGGGCTGGATGTTCCGGGTGACGTCAGCGTCGTCGGTTTCGACGACATTCCCGAGGCCGCGCACTTCTGGCCACCGCTCACGACGGTGCGGCAGGACTTCGACGAGTTCGGGCGGCGCTGCATCGGCCTGTTGCTCGCCGCGATCCGCAGTGCCCCCGCAGAGGAGCGCGCCCTCGTGCCCGATCTGATCGTGCGGTCGTCGACCGCTCCGCCCCGCTCGCGCTGAGCATCCGCGCCTCTTCGGTGCATCCGCCCCTGGTCGACCAGGCGCGGATGCACCGGGTCGGCGCGGACGCCGCGCTTGACATTCCGCCGCGACGCTCGGGTAACATGAACACGGCAATGTGAACGGTCACATTCGCCGGATCCACCGCGTGAGAACGAACGAAGGAGTTCCCCCGATGAGTACTGCCGACACGAACGACGACGAACGCTACGTCGTCGGCATCGACTACGGAACCCTCTCCGGTCGTGCCGTCGTCGTGCGCGTCAGCGACGGCGCCGAACTGGGCAGCGGTGTTCTCGAATACCCGCACGCGGTCATGGATCGCACGCTCGCGGCATCCGGTGCCGCCCTGCCGCCCGAGTGGGCCCTGCAGGTGCCGAGCGACTATGTCGACGTGCTGAAGCGCACGGTTCCCGCGGCCCTTGCCGAGGCGGGCATCGACCCGTCGAAGGTCATCGGAGTGGGCACCGACTTCACGGCCTGCACGATGGTTCCGACGATCGCAGACGGCACGCCGCTCAACGAGCTGCCCGAATACGCCGACCGTCCGCACGCGTACGTGAAGCTCTGGAAGCACCACGCGGCGCAGCCTCAGGCCGACCGCATCAACCGGGTGGCCGAGGAGCGCGGTGAGTCCTGGCTTCCCCGCTACGGCGGACTCATCTCGAGCGAGTGGGAGTTCGCCAAGGGCCTGCAGCTGCTCGAAGAAGACCCCGAGCTGTACAACCGCATGGACCACTGGGTCGAGGCCGCCGACTGGATCGTCTGGCAGCTCACCGGTGAGTACGTGCGCAACGCCTGCACCGCCGGCTACAAGGGAATCTGGCAGGACGGCGAGTACCCGTCGTCCGACTTCCTCGCCGCGCTGAATCCCGACTTCGCCGACTTCGCCACCGGCAAGGTCGAGCACCGCATCGGCCAGCTCGGGGATGCCGCGGGTCGGCTCTCCGCCGAAGCCGCAGCATGGACGGGCCTGCCGGAGGGCATCGCCGTGGCCGTCGGCAACGTCGACGCCCACGTGACCGCTCCCGCCGCGCGCGCCGTTAAGCCGGGACAGATGGTCGCCATCATGGGTACGTCGACCTGCCACGTCATGAACTCCGACATCCTCAAAGAGGTACCCGGAATGTGCGGTGTCGTCGACGGCGGCATCGTCTCGGGCCTCTACGGCTACGAGGCCGGCCAGTCCGGCGTCGGTGACATCTTCGCCTGGTACGTCGAGAACCAGGTTCCCGCCCACTATCGTGAGGCGGCCGATGCACGCGGCATCAGCATCCACCAGTATCTGACCGAGCTGAGCGAGCACCAGCCGGTCGGTGGCCACGGGCTGCTCGCCCTCGACTGGAACAACGGCAACCGTTCCGTTCTCGTCGACACCGAGCTCTCCGGGCTGCTCGTCGGGCAGACGCTCGCGACCCGCGCAGAAGAGATCTACCGCGCCCTGCTCGAGTCGACCGCCTTCGGAACGCGCAAGATCATCGAGACGTTCAACGAGTCGGGTGTCGAGGTGACCGAGTTCATCGCGGCCGGCGGCCTGATCAAGAACGCGTTCCTCATGCAGACGTACAGCGACATCCTGCGCATGCCGATCTCTGTGCTCGCGAGCACGCAGGGCCCCGCGCTCGGTTCCGCGATCCACGCGGCGGTCGCGGCCGGCGCGTACCCCGACGTGCTCGCCGCCAGCGACGCCATGGGCCGCCTCGATGTGGCCGTCTACGTGCCGAACGAGGCTAACGCCGATGCCTACGACGCGCTCTACGCCGACTACTCCGAGCTGCACGACTACTTCGGTCGCGGCGCCAACGATGTGATGAAGCGGCTCAAGACCGCACGAAAGAAGGCCCTCGCGTGAGCGACTCAGTGATCGACTTCTCGCCCGAGATCCAGGATGCGATCGCCCGCGTTCGCGGCGACGTCGCGCGGCTGCACGGCGAGCTGGTGCGCTACGGACTCGTGATCTGGACCGGCGGAAACATCTCCGGCCGCGTTCCGGGTGCCGACCTGTTCGTGATCAAGCCATCCGGCGTCGACTACGACGAGCTCACGCCCGAGAACATGATCCTCTGCGATCTCGACGGCACCGTCATCCCGGGCACACCCGGTTCTGACCGCTCGCCCTCCAGCGACACGGCCGCGCACGCCTACGTGTATCGGCACATGCCCGAGGTCGGGGGAGTGGTGCACACGCACTCCACCTACGCGGTCGCCTGGGCCGCCCGCGCCGAGCCGATCCCGTGCGTCATCACGGCCATGGCCGACGAATTCGGCGGAGAGATTCCGATCGGCCCGTTCGCGATCATCGGCGACGACTCGATCGGTCGCGGCATCGTCGAGACGCTCAAGGGCCACCGCTCGCGCGCCGTGCTCATGAAGAGCCACGGACCGTTCACGATCGGCAAAGACGCCCGCGACGCCGTCAAGGCCGCCGTCATGGTCGAAGACGTCGCCCGCACCGTGCACATCTCCCGCCAGCTCGGCGCACCGGTCGAGATTCCCGAGCCCGCGATCGACTCGCTCTTCGACCGCTACCAGAACGTCTACGGACAGAACCCCGAAGGATCCCTCGCATGAGCACACTCCGCACCTCTCTCGACGACTACGAGATCTGGTTCCTCACCGGCAGCCAGGGACTCTACGGAGAAGAGACCCTCCGCCAGGTAGCCGAGCAGTCGAAGACGATCGCCGACACCCTCGAGGCGTCCACGGGCATCCCGGTGCGCATCGTGTGGAAGCCGGTTCTGACCGATTCCGACGCGATCCGTCGCATGGCCCTCGAGGTGAACGCGAACGACAAGGTCATCGGCGTCACCGCCTGGATGCACACCTTCTCGCCCGCCAAGATGTGGATCACGGGTCTCGACCTGCTGCGGAAGCCCCTGCTGCACCTGCACACGCAGGCCAACGTCGAGCTGCCCTGGGGCGAGATCGACTTCGACTTCATGAACCTCAACCAGGCTGCCCACGGCGACCGCGAGTTCGGCTACATCCAGGCCCGCCTGGGCGTCGCACGCAAGACGGTCGTCGGCCACGTCACCGACCCGAGCGTGCAGAAGCAGATCTCCGACTGGAGCCGCGCGGCTGCAGGATGGGCGGCGACGCACGAGATGAAGCTCGCCCGCTTCGGTGACAACATGCGCTACGTCGCGGTCACCGAGGGCGACAAGACCGAGGCCGAGCTGCGGTTCGGCGTTCAGGTCAACACCTGGGGCGTCAACGAGCTGGTCGAGGCCGTGGATGCGCAGAGCGACGCCGATGTCGACGCTCTCGTGGCGGAGTACGAAGAGCTTTACGACGTCGTGCCCGAACTGCGCAAGGGTGGCGAGCGTCACGAGTCGCTGCGCGACGGCGCTCGCATCGAGCTGGGCCTGCGCTCCTTCCTCGAGGCCGGCGGATTCTCGGCATTCACGACGAGCTTCGAAGACCTCGGCGGACTCAAGCAGCTCCCGGGCCTCGCGGTTCAGCGCCTCATGGCCGAGGGCTACGGCTTCGGCGCCGAGGGCGACTGGAAGACGGCCGTTCTCGTGCGCGCCGCCAACGTGATGGGCGCGGGCCTGCCCGGCGGCGCCAGCCTCATGGAGGACTACACCTACGACATGACTCCCGGCGCGGAGCTCATCCTGGGCGCCCACATGCTCGAGGTCAGCCCGGCGCTCACGACCACGAAGCCCACGCTCGAGATCCACGCGCTCGGCATCGGTGGAAAAGACGACCCGGTGCGCCTGGTCTTCACCGCCGACTCCGGCCCCGCCGTCGTCGTCGCACTCTCCGACATGCGCGACCGCTTCCGCCTCGTCGCCAACGTGGTCGAGGTCGTGCAGCCCACCGCTCCGCTGCCGAAGCTTCCCGTCGGCCGCGCCGTGTGGAAGCCCGAGCCCAACTTCCAGACCTCGGCCGCAGCCTGGCTGACGGCCGGTGCGGCGCACCACACGGTCATGTCGACCGCGCTGGGGCTCGAGGTGTTCCAGGACTTCGCCGAGATCGCGAAGACCGAGCTTCTCGTCATCGACGAGAACACCGAGCTGCGCGAGTTCGCGAAAGAGGTGCGCTGGAACGCGGCGTACTACCGCCTGGCGCAGGCGATCTAGCGCCCGCTGACACACGAAGCGACGGATGCTGCCGGTCACCCGGCAGCATCCGTCGCGGTGGTTAACGGGCCGGCTCAGACCGCGTGAGCCGCGTACTGCTCCCGGATGATCGGGCGGTAGTCAGGAGCCGGGGTCGCGACCGTGGCGACCCTCCACGACGGACGCGTGCCCGATAGAGCCCAGGCGGCCTGGGTCGCGGCGCCGTCGGCCACGTACTCGCCGGGCGTCGGGATGCTCACGGGCAGCTCGAAGACCTGGGCGGCGATCGCCTGCACGGCCGGGTTCAGGGCGGCTCCGCCGATGATGAGCAGTCTCTCCGCCTGCACGCCGAGAGCGGTGACCGCCGCGACGCCGTCGGCCAGACCGCAGAGCAGACCCTCTATCGCGGCGCGTGCGAGTCCTTCGCGCGTGGTCGACGCGAGCGTCATGCCGAAGAGTGTGGCGGTGGCGTCGGGCAGGTTGGGGGTGCGTTCGCCCTCGAAGTACGGCTGCAGCACGAGCCCTTTCGAGCCGGGCTCCGCGGCGAGCGCGAGGGTGCCGAGTTCGTCGTGGGTGACGCCGAGAAGTCGCGCTGTCGCATCCAGGATGCGCGCGGCATTGAGGGTGGCGACCAGCGGCAGCGACAGGCCGCTCGCGTCGGCGAAGCCGGCGACGGTGCCCGTGGTGTCGTTGATCGGGGTCTCGGTCACGGCGAAGACCGTGCCGCTCGTGCCGATCGAGACGACCACGTCGCCGGCGCGTGCGCCGAGTCCGAGTGCGGCGCCCGCGTTGTCGCCGGCGCCCGCGCCGAGAACGACGCCCGACGGAGTCGTTCCGGGCGACTCGGCGGGGCCGAGGACGCGGGGGAGGATGCAATCGTGGCCCAGGGCTGCCACGAGGAGTTCGCGGTCGTATTCGCCGGAGACCGAGTCGAAGTAGCCGGTTCCGCTGGCATCGGAGCGGTCGGTGGTGAGCTCGGAGAGCACCGGGCCGAGCGGGCTGGTGTCGTCGCCGGTGGGGCCGAAGCCGCGAAGGCGCCAGGTCAGCCAGTCGTGGGGGAGGGCCACGGCGGCGACGCGCTCGGCGTTCTGCGGCTCGGCATCGCGCAGCCAGCGGAGCTTGGTGATGGTGAACGAGGCCACGGGAACGCTCCCCGTGCGTCGCGCCAGGTCCGCCGCTCCGAACTCCGCGATCAGTGCGGAGGCGGCGGGCGCCGAGCGGGTGTCGTTCCAGAGCAGGGCGTCGCGGATGACCCGGCCGTCGGCATCCAGAGCGACCATGCCGTGCTGCTGGCCGCCCACGGCCAGCGCCGCCACGTCGTCGAGGCCTCCGGCCGCGGTGAGCGCCTGGCGCAGGGCCTGCCACCAGGCTGCCGGGTCGACCTCGGTGCCCTCCGGATGCGGCGCGCGGCCCATTCTCTTGAGCGCACCGGTCTCGGCGTCACGGATGACGACCTTGCAGCTCTGGGTGGACGAGTCGACGCCGGCGACGAGGGGCATGATGGCTGATTCCTTGTTGTTTTCTTATTCAGGAGGAGACGCTCACCGAGGACATAGTGTCGACGGTGAGCGTCTCCTCCTGAATTACGAACGGATGAACGGGCTGTTAGCCGCGAGCTCCCAGCAGGTGCTCGAGCGCGAGCTGCTGCAGACGCACGAAGCCGAAGCCCTTGCCGTTGAAGTACGCGTCGGCGTCGAACTCCTCATAGGCACTGCGGTCGGCGAGCAGGTCGTCGTAGCTCTCGCCGTCGCCGAGCGTGTTCTGCGACAACTCGAGAACGCGCGACGCGGCAAGCTGCTCCTGCACCTCGGGGTCGGCGCGGAACGCGGCCGCGCGCTCCTTGAGCAGCAGGTAGGTGCGCATGTTCGCGGCGGCGGAATCCCAGACACCGGTGATGTCTTCGGTGCGTGAGGGCTTGTAGTCGAAGTGACGCGGGCCGTCATAGGCAGGTCCGCCGTTCGGGCCGCCGTTCTCGAGCAGGTCGACGAGAGCGAACGCGTTCTGCAGGTCGCCGTGACCGAACACGAGGTCCTGGTCGTACTTGATGCCCCGCTGGCCGTTGAGATCGATGTGGTAGAGCTTGCCCTGGTAGAGGGCCTGGGCGATGCCGGCGGCGAAGTTCAGCCCGGCCATCTGCTCGTGACCGACCTCGGGGTTCACTCCCACGAGTTCGGGGCGTTCGAGCGTGTTGATGAACGCGAGAGCGTGGCCGAGCGTCGGCAGCAGGATGTCGCCGCGCGGTTCGTTCGGCTTGGGCTCGATCGCGAAGCGGATGTCGTAGCCCTTGTCGGTGACGTAGTCGCCGAGCATGTTGACTGCCTCGCGGTAGCGCTCGAGGGCCTGGCGGATGTCTTTCGCCGAGTCGTACTCGGCGCCCTCGCGGCCGCCCCACATGACGAACGTCTTCGCGCCGAGCTCGGCGGCGAGGTCGATGTTGCGCAGCACCTTGCGCAGGGCGAAGCGGCGAACAGCGCGGTCGTTCGAGGTGAAGCCGCCGTCTTTGAACACGGGGGCGGAGAACAGGTTGGTGGTGACCATCGGAACGATCACGCCGGTGTCGGCCAGCGCCTGCTTGAGGCGGTCGATCTGCGTCTGGCGCTCGGCGTCGGTGGAACCGAAGGCGAACAGGTCGTCGTCGTGGAACGTCAGGCCGTAGGCGCCGAGCTCGTTGAGCTTGTGCACGGCCTCGACCACGTCGAGGGGGGCCCGGGTGGGGCCGCCGAACGGATCGGCTCCGTTGTAGCCGATGGTCCAGAGGCCGAAGGAGAACTTGTCATCGCGTGTGGGCTCGAGAGCCATGGTGGATACCCGTCTTTCAACGTCGTTGGTGAATTGTTGCTGTCGAAAACATATCAGTTTCGATCCCCGTGGGCCAGATGCGCGGCGGTCGTTTTCTCCGAGATCGAATTGTTATCTCCGCAAACTAATACGCCGCGGCGCTGATTTTCGGGAGTGTGAACGGTCACATGGAGACGCGCCGACGTCGCTTCGAGATCAACATCGAGGTTTTGCGTAGACGCACGCCGAGATCGTGGGATATGTTCGCTCCGTCAACAAAGGTCGTGAAAACGACCGGGGCTATCACAGCGATGCCCCGTTACGAGGGAGTAACTGTCGACAGGCAGTCTTCCTCCGCGTCTGACGCCGGCCCCCATCGATCGGGCCGGACCCTGGCAGCATTCAGAGAGGAAAGCACCATGACCACGAAACCCACGAGACGGCTCCTGGCCGTTCTCGCCACTTCAGCGGTGGCTCTGTCACTCGCCGCATGTGCGAGCAGCCCCGCGACGTCCGACGGCGCATCCGGTGATGCGATCAAGGATTGCAACGTCGGCATCTCGATGCCCACGCGTTCGCTCGAGCGCTGGATCAACGACGGCGAGCAGCTGCAGAAGGCCCTCGAGGGCGCCGGTTGCACCGTCGACCTCCAGTACGCCGACAACAAGACCGACCAGCAGATCAGCCAGATCCAGAACCAGGTCGCCGGCGGCTCGAAGATCCTCGTGATCGCGGCCATCGACGGCAAGGTCCTCGCTCCCGTGCTCGACGAGGCGAAGAAGCAGGACGCCACCGTCATCGCGTACGACCGCCTGATCAACGGCACCGACAACGTCGACTACTACGCCACCTTCGACAACTACAAGGTCGGCACCCTGCAGGGCCAGTACATCGAAGAGCAGCTCGGCCTCAAGGACGGCAAGGGCCCGTTCAACCTCGAGCCCTTCGCCGGCAGCCCCGACGACAACAACGCCAAGTTCTTCTTCTCCGGTGCGTGGGATGTCCTGCAGCCGTACGTGGAGAAGGGCCAGCTGGTCGTCCCCAGCGGCAAGGCGCCGAAGAGCGATGACGACTGGGCCTCGATCGGTATCCAGGGCTGGGCGAGCGACAAGGCCCAGGCCGAGATGGACAACCGTCTGTCGTCGTTCTACACCGGTGACCAGAAGGTCAACGTCGTCCTCTCCCCGAACGACAGCCTGGCCATCGGCATCGAGGCTTCGCTGAAGTCGGCAGGCTACACGCCCGGCGACGCGTACCCGATCATCACCGGACAGGACGCCGACAAGGCCAACGTCAAGGCGATCCTCGACGGCGAGCAGTCGATGACCGTGTGGAAGGACACGCGCGCCCTCGGCGACCGCGTCTTCCAGATGATCAAGTCGATCGCAGCAGGCGAAGAGGTCGAGGTCAACGACACCGAGACGTACGACAACGGCAACAAGGTCGTTCCCTCGTACCTGCTCGACCCCGAGGTCGTCGTCAAGGACGACGTGCAGACGAAGCTGATCGACTCCGGCTTCCTCAAGGCGTCCGACGTCGGACTCTAAAGTTCCACCCGGTCGGCCCCGCCACGATGGCGGGGCCGACCTTCTCCGTCGGCGTGGAGCCGACGATCTCAGACAGATGTGAAAAGGAGGGAGCCCGATGAGCATCCAGGACAGCGTGAGCGACAGCGTGCAGCAGCACGACGTGATTCTGCGCATGAACGACATCGTCAAGGACTTCAGTGGAGTGAAGGCGCTCGACGGTGTCTCGATCACCGTGCGGCGAGGCGAGGTCCACGCGATCTGCGGCGAGAACGGCGCGGGCAAGTCGACCCTGATGAAGGTGCTCTCCGGGGTGTATCCCGCGGGCAGCTTCGGCGGGTCGATCGAATTCGAGGGCCACGAGGTGGCCTTCAGAAGCATCAACGACAGTGAGCACGAGGGCATCGTGATCATCCACCAGGAGCTCGCGCTGAGCCCCTACCTGTCGATTGCCGAGAACATCTTTCTCGGCAACGAACTCTCGAGCCGGGGAGTCATCGACTGGAACAAGACCAACCGCGAGGCAGCCCTCCTCTTGGCCCGCGTGGGCCTCGACGAGAACCCCGCCACCAAGATCCTCGAACTCGGCGTCGGCAAGCAGCAGCTCGTGGAGATCGCGAAGGCGCTGTCGAAGCGGGTGAAGCTGCTCATCCTCGATGAGCCCACCGCGGCCCTCAACGACGAGGACTCGGCTCACCTGCTCAGCCTGATCGATCACCTGCGCATGCAGGGCATCACCTGCATCATCATCAGCCACAAGCTGAAGGAGATCAAGAGGATCGCAGACACCGTCACGGTGATCCGAGACGGCCGGACGATCGAGACCATCCCGATGGACGGGCCCGACGCGACCGAGGCGCGCATCATCCGCGCCATGGTCGGCCGCGATCTCAACAGCCTGTTCCCGCCCCGCGACTCCAACATCGGAGACGAGGTGCTGCGCGTCGAAGACTGGACCGTGTACCACCCGGTCGACACCTCGCGGGTGGTGGTCGACGGCGCATCGTTCACCGTGCGGGCCGGCGAGATCGTGGGATTCGCGGGTCTTATGGGCGCCGGTCGCACCGAGCTGGCCATGAGCATCTTCGGCCGCTCCTACGGAACCAACATCTCGGGGCGCATCTTCAAGAACGGCGTCGAGATCCAGAATCGCACCGTTGACGAGGCGATCCACAACGGATTCGCCTACGCCACGGAAGACCGCAAGAAGTACGGCCTCAACCTGATCGGCGACATCCAGGTGAATGTGTCGGCCGCGGCCCTCGCCAAACTCGCGAAGGCCGGCGTCGTCGACTCCCACCGTGAGTACAAGGTGGCCGACTCCTACCGCGAGAAGATGAACATCAAGGCGCCCAGCGTCGCCTCCATCACCGGCAAGCTGTCGGGCGGGAATCAGCAGAAGGTCGTGCTGTCGAAGTGGATCTTCGCGGGCCCCGACGTGCTGATTCTCGACGAACCCACGCGAGGCATCGACGTGGGAGCGAAGTACGAGATCTACGGCATCATCAACGAGCTCGCCGCGCAGGGCAAAGCCGTTGTCGTGATCTCGAGCGAACTGCCCGAGCTGCTCGGACTCGCCGACCGTATCTATGCGATCTCGGAGGGAAAACTCACTGGTGAGGTCTCCCGCGAGAACGCGTCCCAGGAAACCCTCATGCACTACATGACCGCGGGAAAGGACTGACCCCGATGAGCACGACAACCCCCACCCTCACACCCCCGGTGCCCGGAAAACGGCGCATACCCAAGCTCTCCATCAACTTCAGGCAGTACGGCATCCTGGCGGCCCTCGCGGTCATCGTCATCCTCTTCCAGATCATGACGAACGGCCGCCTCCTGTTGCCCGGCAACGTGAACAACCTGATCCAGCAGAACGCCTACGTTCTGATCCTCGCCATTGGCATGGTGATCGTGATCATCGCCGGCCACATCGACCTGTCGGTCGGCTCGGTCGTGGCCATGGTCGGAGCGGTCTCCGCCATCAGCATGAACTCCTGGGGCTTCCCGTGGTGGGCCGCCGTGATCCTGGCTCTGGTCGTGGGAGGTGTGGTCGGCGCCTGGCAGGGATTCTGGGTCGCCTACGTCGGCATACCCGCGTTCATCGTGACGCTCGCGGGCATGCTCATCTTCCGTGGCCTCACACTCGTGCTGCTCACCGGCGGAACGATCAGCGGTCTCCCCGCCGAGTTCACTGCGATCGGCGCGGGATGGCTTCCCGCATGGCTCGGCGAGGTCGCCGGCCGCGACGTGCTCACCCTCGTTCTCGGCGTCCTGACCGTGGTCGTGCTGCTGGCTCAGGGTCTGCGCTCGCGGGCCACGCTGCGCAAGCTCGACCTGCCTCGCGAGCCCATGGTGTCGTTCTGGATCAAGAACGGCATCGCGGCGGTCGCCATCCTCGCGTTCACCTGGCTGCTCTCCGACTACAGCGGAACCCCGATCATCCTGATCATCCTCGCCGTCCTGATCCTGCTCTACACCTTCCTGCTCAACCGCTCGGTGTTCGGCCGTCACGTCTACGCCATGGGCGGCAACCTGTTCGCCGCCGTCATGAGCGGTGTCAAGACGAAGCGGGTCAACTTCCTGATCTTCGTGAACATGGGCATTCTCGCCGGCCTCGCCGGCGTCGTCTCGACCGCCCGTGCCGGCGGTGCCGTCGCATCGGCAGGTCAGAACTACGAGCTGGATGCGATCGCGGCCGTCTTCATCGGAGGCGCGGCCGTTCAGGGTGGCGTGGGTACCGTGGTGGGTGCCGTCATCGGTGGTCTCGTGATGGGCGTTCTCAACATGGGACTGTCTATCCTGTCGGTCGATGCCGCGTGGCAGATGGCCATCAAGGGCTTCGTTCTGCTGTTGGCCGTCGCATTCGATATCTTCAACAAGCGGCGCGCAGGCGGACGCTGATCCGGAGCCCGCATATCGAGACCACGAGGGGAGAGTGAGGTCGGATGAGTACGGCATCACTCGCCCTCGGCAGCAGGGGCGGCTCGAGCAACGACCAGCTCAGGCGCTACAACCTGTCGATGGTCATGACGCTCATCCATCACTCGGGCGGCTGCTCGAGGGCGGAGATCACGCGGCGCATGGGGTTGAACCGCTCCACGGTCGGGGCGCTCGTCGCCGAGCTGGTCGAGCTCGGGCTCGCCTTCGAGGGCGAGCCCGAGTCGGTCTCCGGCCGGGTCGGTCGCCCCAGCGTGCAGGTCTTTCCGAATCCGGCCATCGTGGCGCTCGCCGTCTACCCCGACGTCGACGCCATCACCGTCTGCATCGTCGGGCTCGGCGGCGAGGTGATCCGCCGCATCCGATACGACACCGTTCGGGTGCCGACGGTGCACGAGACGGTCAACGTCGTCAAGGCGATCGTCGACGGGATGCGCGGCGAGATCGAGTCGAGCTTCAGGGTCGCCGGCGTGGGCGTCGCCGTTCCCGGGCTGGTGAACTCGAAAGACGGGCGGGTGCTCATCGCCCCGCACCTCGGATGGCGCGACGCCTCTCTCGCCGCGGCGCTCGCAAAGGCGCTGGACTACCCGGTGTTCGCCGGCAACGACGCGAGCCTCGGCGCCATCGCCGAGAGTCTGTTCGGCATCGCCCGCGGCATGGACGATCTCGTCTACCTCAACGGCAGCGCGAGCGGCATCGGAGGGGGACTCATCATCGGCGGCTCTCCGCTGCGTGGCACGAGCGGCTACGCGGGCGAGCTCGGCCACACCCTGGTGAACAACATGGGTTCGCGCTGCCACTGCGGCCGCACCGGATGCCTCGAGACCGAGGTGAGCCTCAGCCGGCTCCTCGCCGTGCTCAAGCTTCCCCGGGCCGATCAGGATGAGCTCGAGATCGCGCTCGGTGTCTCCCGCGACCCGAAGGTCATGCGCGAGGTGCAACGGCAGATCGACATGCTCTCCGAGGCCATCTCCAACTTCGTGAACATGTTCGATCCCGAGATCGTGATCCTCGGCGGGTTCCTCGCGTCGCTCCTCAGCGTCGGGCGCGAAAGACTGGCGGATGCCGTTCGGCTGCGTTCCATGAGCAGCATGGGTCACAGCGTGGTCATCGAGAAGGCCAGCCTGCGCTCGCGCATCATCATGGTCGGCGCGGCGGAACTCGCCTTCGCGGGTCTGCTCGACGACCCCGCCGGCTTCGCCCGCGGCGACGCCGGGCGGGTCGGTCAGCCGCGCGGGTGAGTCAGAATAGACGAGACAGCAGCGCCCTGCCGCGGTCGGCGAGGGGGAGCACGTGAGCGTCGAGCAGCCCGCCCCGCTCAGCCGGATCGGCAACAGCAATGACCAGGCGCGGCGGCACAATCTCTCGACCGTCCTGACCCTGCTGCACCACAGCGGGTCGCGCACCCGTGCGGAGCTCACCCGCGCAACGGGCCTGAACCGCTCCACGATCGCCGCGCTGGTGGGCGAGCTGGGCGACCTGGGGCTGGTCTACGAGACGCAGCAGACCGACCCGGGCACGGTCGGCAGGCCCAGCCCCTTCGTCCACCTCACCGACCGCCTCCTCGCGGTGGCGGTCAACCCCGACCTCGACGCCGTTACCATCGGCCTCGTGCAGCTGGGCGGCCGGGTGCTCGCCCGCGTTCGCCACGAGACCACGCGGGCGCCGGGTATCGACGAGACGGTGGCGATCGTGCGACGAGAGGTCTCGAGCCTCGTCGCTGGCCTTGCCGACGACCAGGTCGTCGTGGGCGTGGGCATCGCGGTGCCCGGTCTGGTGCGCAGCTCAGACGGTGTCGTCACCCTCGCGCCGCACCTGCTCTGGAACGACCAGCCCCTCGCGGAGCCGGTCGCCGAGGCCCTGGGCATCCCGGCCTTCGCGGCGAACGACGCCCAGCTCGGATTGGTCGCTGAGAGTTTGTTCGGGGCGGGCCGCGGCGTGGAGGACATCGTCTACCTCAACGGATCGACGTCGGGCATCGGCGGCAGCGTGCTGGTGGCGGGCAACGCTTTGCGAGGCGCGCAGGGCTATGCCGGCGAGCTCGGCCACACGCTCGTGAACAGCGACGGGGTCACCTGTTTCTGCGGAAAGAGCGGATGCCTCGAGACCGAGGTCAGCCTCGCCCGGCTCCTCGATGTGCTCGGCACCGCGCCGGTCGACGGCGACGAGTTCGACCGGATGCTCGTGGCCGCCGCCGACGACACCGTGCGTCACGAGATCGACCGCCAGCTCGACGTGCTCAGCACGGCGTTGGGCAACTTCGTGTCGATCTTCAACCCGTCGTCGATCATCCTCGGCGGCTTCCTGGGATCGCTGTACGCGGCGAACCCCGAGCGCCTGCAGGCAGGGATTCGCCGAGCGTCGTTCGGCTCTCTCGGCGACGGGGTCACGCTCGAGCGTGCCCAGTTGCGCACGCGCCTTCTGATGGTCGGAGCGGCCGAGCTCGCGTTCGCTCCGGTGCTCGCCGACCCCGCCGGGGCACTCGGATAACAGCTCACCGACTAACGTGGCGATCATGACCGCGCCGTCGACGATCGTGTTCGCACCGGACTCCTTCAAGGGCTCGCTGACGGCGCGACAAGCGGCAGCCGCGATGGCTCGAGGGTGGGCTTCCGTTCGCCCGCTCGACACGCTGGTGCTCAAGCCGATGGCCGACGGCGGCGAGGGTACGCTCGACGCCGTCGAGGCCGCGGTGCCGGGGGCGACGCGAATACCCGTGCGGGTGGCGGGGCCCAGAGACCTCGCCGTCGACGCGAGTTGGCTTCTGCTGGCCGATGGCACGGGGGTGATCGAGCTGGCGAGCACCAGCGGGCTGACGCTGCTGGGCGCGCTCCGCCCCGACGACGCCCATTCCCGCGGGTTCGGTCAGGCGATCGTCGCCGCGCTCGAGTACGGGGTGCGAAGGCTCGTGCTCGCCATCGGCGGCAGCTCGTCGACCGATGGCGGAGCCGGGGTTCTCGATGCGCTCGGCGCCCGGTTTCTGGATGCCGCGGGTCGGCCCGTGCGCGCGGGCAACCGCGGGCTGCACGACCTCGTTTCTGCGGACCTCCGGTCGATGAGGCCTCTGCCGCCCGACGGGGTCGAGGTGCTGTGCGACGTGACGAACCCCCTGCTCGGCGCGACCGGCGCGGCCGCGATATACGGACCGCAGAAGGGGGCCTCGACCGAGAGGTCGACGCGTACGCTCGAGCGCGGTCTGGCGACGTTCGCTCGAGTTCTGGATCGAGACGCGGTCGGTTCCGGGCGTGCGGGTGTCGACCCGTCGCATCCGGGTGCGGGAGCCGCAGGGGGAGTGGGATTCGGTCTTCTCGCGTGGGGCGCGGCGCTCGTTGCGGGTTCGACCGGAATAGCCGAGATGAGCGGGCTCGCCGCCGCGCTCGCGTCATGCCACGCCGTCGTCACGGGCGAGGGCAGCTTCGATTCTCAGTCGGCATCCGGCAAGGTCGTATCGGCCGTGCTGGCCGCGGCCGCCCCGAGTGCGACGGAGGTCAGCCTGATCGCCGGCGTCATCTCGGCGTCGACCGAGCAGTTCGTCGATGCAGTGTCGCTCGCCGCGCTCGCGGGCTCCGCCGAGAGCGCGCAGGCGGAGGCGGAGCGGTGGGCCGAGGTCGCGAGTGCCGCCCTGGCCGAGCGCTTCCAAGGCCGCTGAGGGGCCATCCCAGAACGAGATGCAGAGAATCCGAATCGGAAGTCGAATCGATTCGGTAAGGTAGTTGCCATTCGTCCACTGCACCGACGTGCGCAAGGAAACCTGTGACCACCGACTCCATCACCGTCGTCCACCCGGGCGACGCACTGTCGCGCCGCCAGCGCCTCGTCTACGTTCTGCTGCTCGGCGGGCTCACGGCGCTGGGCCCCCTGACGATCGACCTCTACCTGCCGGCGTTCCCCATTCTCGAGCAAGACCTCGGGGTCTCGGCGGGTGCGATTCAGCTGACGCTCACCGGCACCACGATCGGATTCGCCCTCGGTCAACTCGTCGTCGGCCCGTGGAGCGACAAGGTCGGGCGACGGATTCCCCTGATCGTCGCGACCCTGCTGCACATCGCGGCCTGCGTCGGAGCCGCGGTTGCTCCGGAGATCGTGACGCTCGGCATCTTCCGTGTTCTGCAGGGCGCGGGCGCCGCGGCCGGCGGAGTCGTCGCGATGGCGATGGTGCGCGACCTGTTCGGAGGTCGCCCGCTGGTGCGCATGCTGTCGCGGCTGGCTCTCATCACCACCCTCGCGCCGCTGCTCGCTCCGCTCATCGGGTCGCAGATGCTGCGCTTCACCGACTGGCGGGGAATCTTCTGGGCCCTCGCCATCTACGGGGTGCTCGTCGTGGTCGCGGTCTGGCTGTGGATCGTCGAGACGCTGCCCAAGGAGCGCCCGCACGACGCCGGCCACTCGACCCTGCGCCAGCGCTATCGATCGGTGCTCACCGACCGCATCTTCATCGGCGTCGCGTTGATCGGCGGCATGACGTTCGCGGGTCTCTTCACCTACCTCTCGGCCTCGTCGTTCCTCTTCCAGCTCGTCTACGAGCTCGATCCCCAGCAGTACGGTCTGCTGTTCGCGGTCAACTCGATCGGCATCGCTGCGGGCACGCAGATCTCGGCGCGGCTCACGAAGTACGTGGCTCCGCAGTGGATTCTGGCGGGCACGACCACGATGATGCTGCTCTGCGCCATCGCCATCGTGGTCCTCGATTCGGCCGGCGCGGGCCTGATCGGAATCCTCATCCCGCTCTGGTTCTTCATCGCGTCGTGCGGCTTCGGCTTCCCGTGCGTGCAGGTTCTCGCACTCGACCGACACGGTCACGAAGCGGGCACGGCGGCGTCGCTCCTCGGCGCCGTGAACTTCGGTCTCGCCGGGCTCATCTCTCCGATCGTCGGCTTTCTCGGCATCACCAGCGCCGTACCCATGGGAGCCGTGATGGCGGTCACGGCGGCCGTGGCCGTGGTGTCGCTCTGGGTGATCGTGCGTCCGTCGACCGTGCCCGCGCTGGGGCGCTGACGCCGATCGCAAGCCCTGCGCGCGTTTTCGACGCAACCGGTACGGTCGGGGAATGACGAACGACCCTCCCGGCGAGAGCGCGCAGCCGAGCACCGACCAGAAGACCCGCAAGGTGCAGAGGTTCTGGCCACTTGTCAGTGCCTTCGCCGTTCTAGTCGTGGCGGTGCTGATCGGTGCGCTCGTGATGCTGCGCGGCGCCGGCAACCCCCTCGGCTTCGACACCGAGTGGATGGACGAGATCCTCGAGCACCGTTCGCCCGTGTGGGAGATCCCGTCGCTGGCGATGAACTACCTCGGGGGCGGCGTCATCGGCGTGTTCATTGTTCCGATGGCCATCATCGCGGCGCTCTGTCTGTTTCGCAGGTTCTGGGCCGCGCTGTATTTCACGGCGGCCACGGTGCTGTCCGCCGGTCTCGTCCAACTGCTGAAGAGCCTCTTCGGCAGGGCCAGGCCCGAGGAGATCCTGGTGCACGCCGACTTCGGTTCATTTCCATCCGGCCATGTCGCCAACGCGACGACCATGGCGGTGGTTCTCGCGATCATCCTGCGCCGCAGCTGGATCTGGGTCGCCGGCATCGTCTACGTGATCCTCATGCTCCTGAGCCGCACCTATCTCGGCGCGCACTGGCTGAGCGACACCTTCGGCGGTCTGCTGCTCGGCGTCGGTGTGGCCGTGATCGTGTGGGCCCCTATGGCGAACAGATTGTTCCGAGAGAACGAGCGGCGACACCGCTTCGTGCTCGCTCGTGCCCGATAGTGGGAGTTTCTGCAACGTTGTAGTCTCAAGCCGTGGCCATAACCCTGCATGACGTAGCCCGACTGGCGGGCGTGTCGATCAAGACCGTCTCGAACGTCATCAACGACTACCCGCACATCCGGCCGGCCACGAGAACGAAGGTCGAGGCGGCGATCGACGAGCTCGGCTATCAGCCCAATCTCTCGGCGCGCAGCCTTCGCTCCGGCAGATCCGGAGTGATCAGCCTGCTCATCCCCGACCTGCGCAACGCCTACTTCGCCGAGCTCGCCGATGCGGTCATGAGGGCCGCGCGGGCCAAAGGCTTGTCCGTGATCATCGAGCAGATGCCGGGGGGCAAGAAGGAAGAGCTCGAGATCCTGCGCGGGCCGCGCATGCAGCTCGTCGACGGAATCCTGTACAGCGTGCTCGCGCTCGGCGAAGAAGACGCGCATCACCTCGACGGCACGATGCCGATGGTGCTGCTCGGCGACCGTATCTTCAATGGTCCGAAAGACCATGTGACGATGCAGAACATCGAGGGCTCCCGGGCGGCGACCGACCACCTGCTGTCTCTGGGGCGCCGACGCATCACCGCGCTCGGGGCGCATCCCGGCGAGGTGGTCGGCTCGGCCGGCCTCAGGCTCGACGGCTACAGGCAGGCCCTCGCAGAACACGGGGTGGAGTACGACCCCTCGTTGGTGATTCCGGTCATCAGCTGGCACCGGCAAGACGGGGCCGAGGCCATGCGGGCCTTTCTCGCCGAGGGCGTCGCCTTCGATGGCCTCGTGGGCTTCAACGACTCCATGGCGCTGGGTGCGATGCGCGTGATGCAGGAGGCTGGCCTGCAGATTCCCGGCGACGTCGCCGTGATCGGCTTCGACGATATCGATGAGACCCGATACTCGATCCCTTCGCTCTCGACGATCGATCCGTCGAAGGATCAGATTGCCGAGACCGCTGTCGCTCTGCTGCTCGAGCGCATCGAGAATCCCGATTCGGATGCTCCGGCCCGGGATCTCGCGACCGAGTTCCGCGTCGTGCAACGCGAGTCGAGCGCCGACTGACAGGCCGCTGAGTGCTACGTGCGCGTCGCCGGGAAGCCCGATAGACGCGTTCTGTGTCGATTGAGCCGCGCAAAGAATCTCGCTCTTGACACCCATCCGAGTGCAGTGCAGAATCACTTTTACAACGTTTACTTTACAACGTTGTAAATGACAGAAATTCGATGTGGTGGCACCCGCCATGATCGATTGCTCGAATCAAGGAGGATTCGTTGATGGTCACATGCCGCACCCTGTGGGCAGGCTCTCTCGCCGAACACTCCCACCCCTCTCCTGCCTCAGCGCGTGCTTCGCTGCGCTAGGGAGACGACGCACCCCACCGAACTCGCGACAGCATCGTCGCGGTTCTTCTTTCGAAGGGAACCATTCACAGTGAAGACCAAATCACTTCTGGCCGTGGTGAGCGCTGGCGCTCTCCTGGTCACTCTCGCCGGCTGCTCGCCCGATGTCAGTGCGGGAGGAGGCAGCACCGACTCCGCCGGCGGGGACGCGGGCTCGTGCAGCAACACGATCGTCAACAAAGACGCCCCCCAGGTGTCTGTCTGGGCGTGGTACCCGAACATCAACACGGTCGTGGACATGTTCAACAAGTCGCACGACGATGTGCAGGTCTGCTGGTCGAATGCGGGCCAGGGTGCCGATGAATACGCCAAGTTCTCCACCGCGATCGCCGCCGGCACGGGTGCCCCCGACGTCGTCATGCTCGAGGCCGAGGTCGTACCCGGCTTCATCCTGCAGGATGCCCTCGTCGACCTGAGCGAGCACGGCGCCGACGACGTGAAGGCCAACTTCAGCGCCGGAGCCTGGAAAGACGTCTCGAGCGGCGACTCGGTCTACGCCATTCCGGTCGACGGTGGCCCCATGGCCATGATCTACCGCGCCGATATCTTCACGAAGTACGGCATCGCGGTTCCCACGACGTGGGACGAATACGCCGCTGCGGCGCAACAGCTGAAAGACGCGGGCGGCCCGTTCATGGGTGACTTCGGCAGCAATGTGCCCGCCTGGTTCACCGCTCTGATGACGCAGAACGGTCAGACGGCCTGGGACTACGAGTCGGCCGACCCCCAGAAGATCGGCATCGATCTCAACGACGACGGCAGCAAGAAGGTCGCCGACTACTGGCAGGACCTCGTGAAAAAGGGCCTCGTCGACACGAAGGACCAGTTCAACACCGACTACATCGGCGGTCTGGCGAATGGCTCGTACGCCACGTACGTCTCGGCGGCGTGGGCTCCCGGATACCTGACGGGTGCCGGAGCCTCGACCGAGGGAGACGGCGCCGACTGGAAGGCGGCCCCGCTTCCCCAGTGGGACCCGGCGAATCCCGTCTCCGTGAACTGGGGTGGGTCGACGTTCGCGGTCACGACGCAGGCCAAGGACAAAGATCTCGCTGCGACCGTCGCCAAGGAGCTGTACGCATCCGACGAGGAACTGCAGGACGGCGTCGACACCCAGACGATCTTCCCGCTCAACCAGAAGATGCTCGCCTCTGACGCATTCGCCGACACCCCCGTCAAGTTCTTCAACGGCCAGACGGCCAACAAAGACGTCTACATCCCGGCGGAGAACGCGTACGAGGGCTACACCTACAGCCCATTCACGACGTACTACTACTCGGAGCTGACCAAGTCGATGGTCTCGATCATCGACGGCAGCAAGTCTGGATCGGAGTCACTCGATGATCTGCAGAAGACGATGACCGATTACGCCAAGGCCCAGGGTTTCACCGTCAAGTAACGCAGCTCCACCCCTGAGACCGGCTCAGGGAACACTCGTTCCCTGAGCCGTCGAAGGGCACCCACCCGAGACCTCGCCCGCAGTCGATAGAAGGACTGACATGACCAACCCCGCCGCCGTGCTCAGAGCACCGTCCCGGCGCCGCAATCTGCGTCGCCCCTGGATAGGCTGGCTTTTCATCGCTCCGTTCGGAGTGATCTTCCTCGTCTTCCTCGTAGCGCCCCTCGTCTACGCGTTCTACCTCAGCCTCTTCTCCAAGGGTCTCGCCACCGGTACGACCTTCTCCGGGGCCGGCAACTACGTCAAGGCGTTCACCGATCCCGAGTTCCTCTCCGGCATCTGGTTCGTGATCCGCTTCGCGGTCATCCTCATCCCTATCCAGATGGCCGTCTCTCTGGCGGCGGCGCTCGTGCTCGACGCACTCACCACGCGGCTCTCGCGCTTCGCACGACTCGCCATCTTCGTGCCCTACGCCATCCCGGCCGTGGTCGGCACCCTCATGTGGGGCTTTCTCTACAGCCCGACCTTCGGCCCGCTCACCGACCTCTTCAAGGTGGTCAATCAGAGCGCACCCGAGATCCTGAGTTCGGGAAACATCTTCGGCGGGCTCCTCAACATCGTCGTCTGGCAGTGGGCCGGCTACTACATGATCATCATCTACGCGGCGCTGCGAGGCATCGACCCCAGCATCTACGAGGCCGCGCGTATCGACGGCGCTGGTCCCCGTCAGATCGCCTTCCGCATCAAGGTGCCCATGATCTCGAGCGCCATGGCGCTGATCCTCGTCTTCGCCCTCATCGGCACACTGCAGTTCTTCACGGAGCCGCAGGTGCTGAGGCCGATCTCGAACGGCTCGATCACGTCGAGCTTCACTCCCAACATCTACGCGTTCGATCTCGCCTTCCGCTTCTCGCAGTTCAACTACGCGTCGACCATCTCGTTCTCGCTCGGCATCGTGGTCTTCATCGCGGTGTACATCTTCTTATTCGCCAGCCGCAAGCGCCGGGGAGGACTGTCATGACGACCATCACCAGAATTCCCACGGCGAAGAAGAGGCCGAACATCACGGCGCACGTGTTCCTCGTGGCCCTGATCATCTACTTCCTGCTTCCGCTGTGGTGGCTGTTCGTGGCCAGCACCAAAGATCCGCAGGGACTGTTCACGGGCACGGGCGGCGCCCTGTGGTTCGACAAGAACTTCAACCTGTTGGCCAACATCCAGGAGCTCATCACCTACAAGGGCGGCATCTACTTCCGCTGGCTGGGCAACTCGGCTCTCTACTCCCTGCTCGGTGGGGTGGGCGCGACGATCCTGGCGGTTCTCGCGGGCTACGGCTTCGCCAAGTTCCCGTTCAAGGGGCGAGACTTCTCGTTCGCCGTCTTGCTCGGCTCGGTGATGGTGCCGCTCACCGCGCTGGTCATCCCGACGTTCATGCTGATGTCTCAGCTGCACCTCACGAACACGATCTGGGCGGTCATCCTGCCGTCACTGCTCAGCCCGTTCGGCGTGTACCTGATGCGGGTCTACGCGGCAGACGCCGTTCCCGACGAACTGCTCGACGCGGCTCGCGTCGACGGTTCGGGAGAGCTACGCACCTTCCTCACGGTCGCGCTGCCGCTGATGCGACCCGCCGTCGTCACCGTGCTGCTGCTCTCGGTCGTCGGAACGTGGAACAACTACTTCCTCCCGCTGGCCGTTCTCAGCGACCAGAATCTCTACCCCGTCACCGTCGGGCTGGGCGGTTGGCAGGCGCTCGCGGCATCCAACAACGGCGGCGGAACCTCGCTCTACACCCTCATCGTGGTCGGGTCGCTCATCTCGATCATCCCGCTGGTGATCGCCTTCCTCTCGCTGCAGAAGTACTGGCAGGGCGGTCTCTCGCTCGGCGCTCTCAAGTAATCGCTGCTCGCTCAACACCCATCCTTCTCCACCCCTTCTACTCGGGAGACACCCATGGTCACTGCACGCCTCATCCTCGATCCCCACTTCGCCGTCGGTGCGATCAACCGTCGCATCTTCGGCTCGTTCGTCGAACACCTCGGACGCTGCGTCTACGACGGCATCTACGAACCCGGCCACCCGACGGCCGACGCCGAGGGCTTTCGCGGCGATGTCATCGATCTGGTGAAGGAGCTCGGCACCACCACGATCCGGTACCCCGGCGGAAACTTCGTCTCGGGATTCAAGTGGGAGGACAGCGTCGGGCCGCGAGAAGACCGGCCGCGCCGCCTCGACCTCGCCTGGCACTCGACCGAGACCAATGAGATCGGACTGCACGAGTTCTCGTCGTGGCTCGCGAAGGTCGACAGCGAACTCATGCTCGCCATCAATCTGGGCACGCGCGGTGTCGAAGAGGCCCTCGACCTGGTCGAGTACACGAACATCCGCTCGGGCTCGACGCTGAGCGACCAGCGCATCGCCAACGGTCAGGTCGAGCCGTTCGGCGTCACGATGTGGTGCCTCGGCAACGAGATGGATGGCCCGTGGCAGCTCGGTCATCGCAGCGCCGAGGACTACGGCAAGATCGCGAGCCAGACGGCGAAGGCTTTGCGCCAGCTCGACGAGCGCCTCGAGCTCGTCGTGTGCGGATCGTCGAGCGCCCAGATGCCCACCTTCGGATCGTGGGAGCGCACCGTGCTGCAGCACACCTATGACGACGTCGACTACATCTCGTGCCACGCCTACTACGAGGAGCGCGGGGGAGACCTCACGAGTTTCCTTGCCTCCGGCGTCAACATGGACCACTTCATCGAGTCGGTCGTGGCCACGGCCGACAGCGTCAAGGCCGAGCTGCGTTCGTCGAAGCAGATCAACATCTCGTTCGACGAGTGGAACGTCTGGTACATCGACCGCTACCAGCAGGTCGACCGGATCACCGATATCGAGGAGTGGCCGGTCGCACCGCGGCTGCTCGAGGACGTGTACTCCGTGGCCGACGCCGTCGTCTTCGGCAGCCTGCTCATCTCGCTGCTCAAGCACGCGGATCGCGTGCAATCCGCGTCTCTCGCCCAGCTCATCAACGTGATCGCCCCGATCATGACCGAGCCGGGAGGCGACTCGTGGCGCCAGACCACGTTCTTCCCCTTCGCGGTCACCTCGCGCCTCGCGCGGGGCACGGTTCTCGAGGTGCGACTCGAGAGTGACACACACGAGACCAAGGAGTACGGAACCGTCGCCACCGTCGACGCTGTCGCCACGGTCGATGCCGAAGCGGGAACCGCCGCCGTCTTCCTCGTGAATCGCAGCGAGACCGAGGAGGCCACGGTCACGATCGACGTCGCCGCCCTGGGAGATCTGGGCCTGCTCGAGGCGTCGACGCTCGCCGACGACGACGTCTACGCGGCGAACACTCTCGCCGACCAGAATCGCGTCGGGCTCAGCCCCAACACGTCGGCCGTAATCGTCGACGGCGTCGTCACGATCACCCTGCCCGCCGTCTCGTGGAGCGCGGTGAGCCTGGGGTAGCGTTCACCCATGAGAATTCTCCTGGTCGGTGCCGGCGGCGTCGGTGACGCCATTGCCAAGATCGCAGCGCGGCGGTCGTTCTTCGAGCAGATCGTGGTGACCGATTACGACGTCTCGCGCGCCCAGCGCACCGTCGACTGGATCGCGTCGAAGCACGGCAGCGAGGTCGCCGGCCGATTCGCGGTCGACGCGATCGACGCATCCGACCCCGACAACGTCGCAGACGTCGCTCGCAAGCACGGCGTCAGCCACGTGATGAATGCCGTCGAGCCCAAGTTCGTGCCCACGATCTTCGCGGGCGCGCTCGCCGCAGGTGCTGACTATCTCGACATGGCGATGAGCCTGTCGGAGCCGCACCCCACCGACCCCCACTCCGAGACCGGCGTCAAGCTCGGCGACGACCAGTTCGCTCAGGCGGCCGACTGGGAGACCGCCGGACGGCTCGCGCTCGTCGGAATCGGAGTGGAGCCAGGACTCAGCGATGTGTTCGCCCGCTACGCCGCCGACCACCTCTTCTCGGAGATCGACGAGCTCGGCACCCGTGACGGTGCCAACCTCGTGGTGCGCGACGAGGCCGGCAACGAGATCTTCGCCCCGAGCTTCTCGATCTGGACCACGATCGAGGAGTGCCTGAACCCTCCCGTCGTCTGGGAGAAGGAGCGCGGCTGGTTCACCACGCCCCCGTTCTCCGAGCCCGAGATCTTCACCTTCCCCGAGGGCATCGGCGACGTCGAGTGCGTCAACGTCGAGCACGAAGAGGTCCTGCTCATGCCCCGCTGGGTCGACGCCAAGCGCGTGACCTTCAAGTACGGGCTGGGCAACGAGTTCATCGGCATTCTCAAGACCTTGCATCAACTCGGTCTCGACTCCACCGTGCCCGTGCGGGTGCGCTCGTCGGGCGGTCCTGTCGAGGTCGCGCCCCGCGACGTCGTCGCTGCCGGTCTTCCCGACCCGGCGACTCTCGGCCCGCGCATGTCGGGCAAGACGTGTGCCGGACTCTGGGTCACGGGCACCGGCGTCGATGGTCGCCCCCGCGAGGTCTACCTCTACCACGTGGCCGACAACGAGTGGACGATGCGCGAGTACGAGGCCCAGTGCGTGGTGTGGCAGACCGCGCTGAACCCCGTGATCGCACTCGAGCTGCTAAGTACCGGCGTCTGGTCGGGTGTCGGCGTTCTGGGCCCGGAGGCATTCGAGGCCCGCGCGTATCTCGAGCTGATGCGGGCTCCCGAGTCTGAAGGCGGCTACGGGCAGGCGTGGGGCCTCGAAGACCGACTCGTTCCTCTCATCTCGTGAGCGGGTTGCGCGCATGAAGGTCGAGCGCGTCACCCTGCATCGCCTTGCCATGCCCCTCGTCAGGCCCTTCGAGACGAGCTTCGGAACGCAGACCGATCGCGACGTGCTCCTCGTGCACCTCGTCACCTCGGACGGAGTCGAGGGGTGGGGCGAGTGCGTGGCGGGAGCCGACCCCGTGTATTCGAGCGAGTACGTGTCGGGGTGCGAACACCTCATCGAGAACTACCTGGCGCCCGCGATTCTGGCCGAACCCGACATCACGGCCGAGACGTTGGATGCGCGGCTGCGCTTCGTGGTCGGCCACCGCATGGCGAAGGCCGCCGTCGAGGCGGCCGTTCTGGATGCCCAGCTGCGCGCATCCGGCATCTCATTCGGGCGTTACCTCGGCGCCGTGCGCGAGGAGGTCGACTGCGGGGTCTCGGTGGGCATCGCGCCGACTCTCGACGAGCTGCTCGACGAGGTCTCGGGCTACGTGGCTGAGGGGTATCGGCGCATCAAACTGAAGATCAGGCCGGGATGGGACCTGGAGCCCGTGGCCGCCGTGCGCGCCCTGCTCGGAGACGACGCTCTGCTGCAGGTCGACGCGAACACGGCCTACACGCCCGACGACATCGACCACCTGCGCGAACTCGATCAGTTCGGCCTGCTGCTCATCGAGCAGCCCTTCGTCGAAGACGACATCGCGGGCCACGCCGTTCTCGCGGCCGCCATCGACACTCCGATCTGCCTCGACGAGTCGATCACGTCGGCCGCCATCGCACGCGATGCGATCGAGCGGGATGCGACTTCCATTGTCAATGTGAAGCCGGGCAGGGTCGGGGGATACCTCGAATCCGTGCGCATCCACGACGTGTGCGTGGAGCGCGACGTGCCCGCCTGGGTCGGCGGCATGCTCGAGACGGGGTTGGGCAGAGCTGCCAACGTCGCTCTCGCCGCGCTGCCCGGATTCACACTTCCCGGAGACACCTCGGCATCCCGCCGCTACTACGCGGAAGACCTGACGGAGCCCTTCGAGCTGGTCGACGGGCGGCTCAGGGTTCCCACCGGGCCGGGAACGGGCGTGGCCGTGCGACAGGAGCTCGTCGCCGAGTGGGCCACCCGTCCGCCGCTACTCCTCCGCTGATCCAGCTGCGTTTCGTTATGTTCGCCGCCGAGTTGCCGGAATCTGCCGCCTCATCACAGGTCGAGGCGGCGAAAACGGGCAACTCGATTACGACCGAGCACGAATCGAGGCCGCCAACTCGGCGATGAACTCGTCGGGCGCCGCGAGATCGTCGGCGGTGTAGCGCTTCGCGTCCCAATCGATGGCCTTCAGCCTTCTGAAACGAGCGATGTCGCGACGCCACTGCCTCTTGTCGGTGCGGTGATGGTCGCCCTCGTAGTCCATCGAGATCTTCAGCTCGGGGTACGCGAGGTCGACGCGGGCCACGAAGACGCCCCTCTCATCGAACACGTCGTAGTTGGTGACGGGGGCGGGGAGCCCCGCCAGAATGATGATGACTTGCTGCCACGACTCCATCGGCGATTCGCTGCCGTCGTCGAGCATCGGAAGTGCCTTCCGTAGAAGTCTGGCGCCCCGCCCGGCCCCGTAGTCGTCGACGGCGCGAGCGAGCCGGTCGAGGTGCGTCAGCGGGAGGGCGCGGTGGATGAGGCGGTCACCGACTGCGACGAGCGGCGCGAGGGAGAGAACAGCACCGAGATCGCACCAGGTGCGTTCGGGCGTGGTCACGCCGAATCCGAAGCGGTTATCGACATCGTCGGCCGACAGGGTGGCCTGATGCCCGATCACCCCGTGACGGTGGGGCGCGCGCCGACCGCGAGGCACTGACACGTGGAGGGGTGAATCCTGAAGATCGAGCGGCATGGGCAGACGGTGCAAGATTGCGGCCGTCGCGTGGCTGAAAGCAGCCTCGGGCGGAAGAGCCTGTGTCAGAGCGCGGCACCGCTCCTCGAACAGCATCGCCGGTGGAAGACCGTCCTCCCACCCGGCAGGGAGGCGATGCCATGAAACGGCGTCGTCAGGTCGCGGGCTCGCAGGCGTCTGGGGCTGACACCATTGGCCCTCGCCTCGGCGACCGTGAACGCGCGGGGCGGAAACACGATTCGTTTCGGAGTGATCGGACTCACCCGCTCACTATGCCCAGCCCGCAGAATCCCTGCAGAAGTTGTCCACAGCGCCGTCGAGTTGCCTGAATCTGTCGCCTCATCGCAGGTCGAGGCGGCTGAATCGGGCAACTGGATTCGGCGCTCCGGGGTCGGGCTGCCTCGGTAGAGTTTGCTCATGACGAACGCCGACGGTTCTGTTCTGGATGCTGCTGCCGCACTCGCGCAGGCGAAGGCTGCGGCCGAGGCCGCTCAGGCTGCGGCGGATGCGGCCCAGGCCGCGCTCGACGAGGCGACACGGCGGGCTGCGGCCGCCGAGGCCGCGGCCGCCGAGACCGAGTCCGCGCCAGTCGAGCCCGCGCCCGCGCAACCCGCCTCCTCGAGCCAGCCCATCGCATCCGGCCCGCTGAGCGACGCGGCGGTCGAATCGGTTCGCGCGGGCTACGACTTCGCCGGCGAGGCGCTGCAGATGGGTGCGCTGGTCAACGGTGAGGCGCGCGCCGACGTGCAGGTGCGCATCCCGCTCAGCATGATCGCGCGTCACGGGCTCGTCGCCGGAGCAACAGGAACCGGCAAGACGAAGACGCTGCAGGGCCTCGCGGAGCAGCTGTCCGCCGCGGGCGTTCCCGTGTTCGCGGCCGACATCAAAGGCGACCTCTCGGGGCTTGCCACGGCCGGCGCATCCAGCGACAAGCTCGCCGAGCGAACCCGGGGAATCGGGCAGGACTGGCAGCCGACCGCATTTCCCACCGAGTACTTCACGCTCGGCGGCCTCGGCACCGGAGTGCCGATCCGGGCCACGATCACGAGCTTCGGCCCGCTGCTGCTGTCGAAGGTCCTCGGTCTGAACGAGACGCAGGAGTCGAGCCTGGGGTTGGTGTTCCACTACGCCGACGCGCAGGGGCTGCCGCTCATCGACATCTCCGATCTGCGCTCGGTTCTGAGCTACCTGCAGAGCGACGAGGGCAAGGCGGAACTGAAGGAGCTGGGCGGTCTCTCGTCCGCGACCGTCGGCGTCATCCTGCGCGAGCTCATCACCTTCGCCGATCAGGGCGCCGACGTCTTCTTCGGCGAGCCCGAGATCGACACGGCCGACTTCCTGCGGCTCGCGGCCGATGGGCGCGGCATCGTCAGTCTGCTCGAGGTTCCGGGCGTGCAAGACAAGCCCGCCCTGTTCTCGACCTTTCTCATGTGGCTGCTCGCCGACCTCATGAACGACCTCCCCGAGGTCGGAGATCTCGACAAGCCCAAACTCGTGTTCTTCTTCGACGAGGCGCACCTGCTGTTCTCGGGCGCCTCGAAAGACTTCCTCGCGGCCATCACGCAGACCGTGCGACTCATCCGATCAAAGGGTGTGGGCATCTTCTTCGTCACCCAGACGCCGAAGGACGTGCCGGGGGATGTGCTCGCGCAGCTGGGCTCCCGCGTGCAGCACCAGCTCCGGGCCCACACTCCCGACGATGCCAAGGCTCTGCGGCAGACCGTGCAGACTTATCCGGTCAGCGAGTACGACCTGGGCGAGGTGCTGCAGAGTCTGGCTATCGGCGAGGCGATCGTCACCGTGATGAATGAGAAGGGCGCGCCGACTCCCGTGGCATGGACACGGATGCGCGCACCCCAGGGATCGATGGATCCGACCCCGGCAGCGGACCTGCAGGCCACGGTGCAGTCGTCGCCGCTGCTGGCACGCTACGGGGCCGCGGTCGACCCGGACTCGGCGAAGGAGATGCTGGCGCGCCGTCTCGATGCCGCATCCGCCGCGGCCGCGCAGAAGGAAGCCGCGGAGGCCGCCGCCGAGCAGGCGGCGAAGAGCGAGAAGGAGCGGCTGGCCGCGCAGAAGAAGATCGACGCCGAGTACGACCGCCTCGCCAGGCAGAGCCAACCACGTCGCGCGCCACGCACATCCTCGTCTCGCCGGTCGTCGAAGACTCCGATCGAACAGGTTCTCGGATCGTCGGTGACGAAGACGATCCTCACCGAGGTGATGCGGGGCATCTTCGGCAACGCCCGTCGACGCTGACCCGTCGACGCTCTAGGATCGGCTCATGATCGAAGTCGCTCCCGTCATCGCCCCGTTCGAGATCACCGGCTGGGAACAGGAGCCGTATGGCGACGAGGGCGAGCGCAACGAACTCGCTCAGGTGACGGTGACCAAGGTCTTCACCGGAGACATCGAGGGGCAGAGCGTCGCACGGCTGCTGATGGCGGGCAATCCGGCGGGTGCCGGCTACGTCGCATCCGAACTGTTCACCGGTCAGGTCGGCGCTCGATCAGGATCGTTCGTCGTGCAGCACGGTGGACTGGTCGACGGCGATGATGCGCATTCCTTCGGCAGCATCGTGCCCGGCTCGGGAACAGGAGAGCTAGTCGGCGTCAGAGGTGAGGCGATCTACGCGAACAACGAAGAAGGGCACACGCTCACGCTGACCCTGCGCTTCGTCGCGGAGTCGGCCTAGCGCACCACGAGCGTCTCGGGTGACATCAGAAGGATGAGCACCAGCGAGAGTGCCGCGATCGTGCCGGCTGCAACAGCACCGCCGAGCCACGGCCAGCGCTCGAACCAGTAGAGGATCGACGAGTAGTCACGGCGAAGCTCGGTCCGCGTCAACGGCTCTTCGATTCGTCTGACGGGAACATCGAACGCCGAGGCCATGGCCTCGATGCTGTCGGTAGACCAGAACTGGCCCCGCATGCGGAGAAGAGCCTCGCCCGTGGTGTCGAGAAGGAACAGCTGGGGAACCGTCTCGAGCGATTGGCCGCGATAGGCCGTGATGATGAGCACGCTCTCGATGCGCTTGCTCGCGACCCGGTTCGTCGTGAAGAAGCCCCGCTCCGAGACGCAATCGTGCGCGATGCGGATCGACACCCTCGAGAGGAGGAACGACGCGGTCGCGTAGACCGCGGTCACGACGAGGAGGGCGACGAAGACCCGCGGCCACGTGCCTCGCGGAATCGAGAACCAGAAGACGGCGGCGAAGACGGGAATGAGGAGGGCGGCCGTGACGAGGCGCGTCTGCCCGTGTAATTGTGCGATCGGGCGAAGAACGCGATCGGTGCGCGACGAGGGATTCGGTATCACAGTGACCTCGATCCTTCGATGCACAGACGGGAATCGACACCCCCGACTGTGTCCATCGTAAATCGCGGTCCACGGCAACGGACAGCCGCATTAATGAGGACACGCCTTGCGGCACGACGCTCGTCAGCTGGAGGAGGGCGAGTCGCCTGAACCGATCAGCTCGACGGCGACGTCGGCGAGGCGCTCGATCAGTTCGTCGGAGGCGGGCGTGTGCAGCACGAGTTCGCTGAAGTACACCGGGCCGACGAGCTCGGCGAATTGCTCGGTCGTCAGAGGTCCCACCAGCTCGCGCAGTTGCTCGAGGCGCTTGTCGCTCATGTCGTCCATCGACGCCACGGCCTTGTCTTCCTGGGTCGCGTGGTGAATCAACGATGTCAGGGCGACCTTGGTGATCGGTTCGTGGATTCCGTCGCGGACGCTCGTGAGGAAGTGCACGACCCTCTCGCGGTTCGACAGGCCCTCCGGATCGAATCCGTCGGCGCCCGACGCGAGACTGACGGCCTCGCTGATGACCTGCTCGATCGTTCCCCAGTGCACGTAGAGGGTGCGGCGCGAGACCTCGGCCTCTTTCGCGAGGCTGCTCAGGGTGATGGTCTCGCCGTTGCGCTCGGACAGCATGCGGCGTGTGGTCTCGAGCACGTGCAAACGGGTTCTTTTGATTCGAGGATCGGTCACGAAAATAATGATAGACGGTACGTATTCTTTGCAGCATGCTCTTGACGGCACAGGCGGGGCCCTGTAGGTATCTTCCAAGGTTTTGCATTAGCGTCGATCGGGTCCCAGGGGAAGAGCGATCAACTCCAGGGCGAGAATTTCACCTCATGAATCACCCTGTATGTGCCATTCCCGGCATCGGGAACATCGCGCGAGCAACATCCGGAACTGAAAGTCGCTGCCGGGTCAATGTTACTTATAATACAGATCGTCTATAACGCGAAGGAGTCATCATGACCGCCATAGGTTCATCGGATCTGACCGTCTTTCCCCTCGCCCTGGGTGGCAACACCTTCGGGTGGACGAGCGATGAGAGGTCGTCCCGCGATGTGCTCGATGCTTTCGTGTCGGGCGGCGGCGACCTCATCGACACGGCCGACAGTTACTCGGCCTGGGTCCCCGGCAACTCGGGCGGCGAATCGGAGTCGATCATCGGCCGATGGATGGCGGACCGCGGCAATCGGTCCGACGTCGTCATCGCGACCAAGGTCAGCCAGCACCCCGAGTTCCGCGGACTCTCCGCCACGAACGTCGCGGCGGCCGCCGACGCGAGCCTCGCTCGCCTGGGCACCGACTACATCGATCTCTACTACGCCCACTTCGACGACGAGAACACCCCGCTCGAAGAGACGGTCGCCGCGTTCGACGCGCTGGTCACCGCAGGCAAGGTCCGCTACATCGGCATCTCCAACTTCTCCGCCGAGCGTGTGTCGGAGTGGGTGGGCATCGCCAGGCGCAACGGATTCGCGGCGCCGGTCGCGCTTCAGCCGCACTACAACCTCGTGCACCGATCAGACTTCGAGAAGCACCTCGCACCCGTGGCCGAGCGTGCGGAGTTGGGAGTGCTGCCGTATTTCGGTCTGGCCGCCGGGTTCCTCACCGGCAAGTACCGCACAACCGCGGATCTCAGTCAGAGCAATCGCGGTGCCGGTGCGAAGGACTACCTGACCGACGAGGGCCTCGGCGTGGTCTCGGCTCTGGCGACCATCGCGGATGCGCGGGGTGTGGCGATCGCGAGCGTCGCGTTGGCCTGGTTGCTGGCTCGACCCACCGTGGTCGCGCCCATCGCGAGCGCCCGAACGCTGGCACAGCTGCCCGATCTGCTCGAAGGGGCGCGTCTCGAGCTGACGGGCTCGGAGATCACCCTTCTCGACGAGGCGTCGGCGGGCTTCTAAGCCTGAACGGCCGGGGCTGCGGCCGGGTGGGCCTTTCCCGACACCCGGCGCACCTCGAGGCGCAGTTCGAGCTCGCTCATGACCATGGCGGCGAGATCGCCGAGCGTCTCGAGATCGCGCGCGCTCGCCTCACGCGGTTCGAAATCGAGAACGCACAGGGTGCCGAGATTGTGCCCGTCGCGGGTGGTCAGCGGAACCCCGGCGTAGAACCGGAGTCCGAATTCTCCTGCCACGAGGGGGTTCGCCATCGCTCGCGGGTCGAATGTGGCGTCATCCACCACCCACGGCTCGCCTCCGAGGATCGCGGAGGCGCAGAGTCCCGCGTCCCGACCGACCTCGGAGATGTCGAGCCCGTGATGCGATTTGAACCAGACGCGGTCGAAGTCGACGATGCTGACGATGGCCACCGGCGCATCGAACAGGCGGGCGGCCAGCGCGGTGATGCGGTCAAACGCCCCGTCGGGCGGGGTGTCGAGCACGTCGTAGCGTCTGACTGCCGCGAGCCGGGTCGCCTCGTCGCTCGGCAAGACGCCCGCGTCGGGGGCGCTGTGCCGACCCGAGTCCGTGAGGAAGGCGCGACGGAAGAACAGGATGATGTCGCCCAGCGCCGGCCTGTCGGCGATGGTGCGTGACGTCATGCTCGTGAGGAGGATCCGCCAATCGACGGGCAAGTCGTCGGGAACCTCGGGATCGTCGATGAGGCGTGCCATCGCCGCCTGGAGTTTCGGCCCGGTGAACGAGGGTGCCCCGCTGAGGCATTCGAGCAGAACGAGTCCCAATGAGTACACGTCGCTGGCCGGCCCGAGTGCTTCTCCCCGTGCCTGCTCCGGGCTGAGGTACGCGGCGGTGCCGGTGGCCGAGCCTTGGCTGGCGGGCAACCCGTTTCGTGACTGTGCGATGCCGAAGTCGGCGAGCTTGGCACGCGTGCGCACGCCGTGGCTCGTGTACTCCGCCAACAGGATGTTGGCGGGTTTCACGTCGCGGTGCACGACCCCGTGGTGATGGGCGTACTCGAGCCCTTCGGCGAGGTCGTAGGCCAGCTGGGCAACCTGGCGTCGGCCCATCGGCCCCTCGTCGAGCGCCTGCTTGAGGTTCTTGCCCTTCACGAGTTCCATCACGAGGAAGCGGCGCGGATTCGCGGCGTCGGTGCGATCGATTCCCGCGTCGTGAAGCGTGACGAGGCTCGGATGATTCAGGCTGGCGAGCACGGCCAGTTCGTGATGTTGGCGGGCGAGCTCCTCGGTATTCGCCGGGGCCGGTTCGAAGAGTTTCACGGCCACGTCTCTGCCGAGCAATTGATCGTGGGCACGGTAGACCGAGGCCATGCCGCCTTTGCCGACGAACGAATCGATGCGATACCGGTTGTGCAGCACGGAGTACGGATGGCGTGATGCCGTTTCGCTCATCGTGCAGCCCCCATCCCCGTGGATGCCGTTCACCCCTCTATGCGATCGTAGGTGCGGATCCGACGGAACCTCACCAATGACAGCGGGGGTTGACGAGCGATATACACCCGTGCTGCAGCGGGCGCAACCGCTTTCTCTGCACATCGTGCATCCCGCCGGGGGTGCCGCGCAAGGACAAAACTCCTATTTGTTTGCGAGGATTGTCTGATGCCCGAAAATATCGAACTCGACATCCAGCATGTCGCATGGTCAGACCCGCGCGCGATCGCACTCCGTGACGTTATGGATGCGGAGATGGAGGTGCGGTACGGCCTGTCGAGTCCGGCCGACGCCGAGCTCTCAGAGGCGATTCATCGTGCGCTCGCGGTCGACGAGTCGACCGTCGTCGACACGGTGCTGCTCGTCGACGACGGTGTGCCCGTCGCCCACGCCGGCCTGCGGATGCTGCAGACGGATTCGGGCTCGGAGTGGGAGGTCAAGAGGGTCATCGTCGATGGCACACGACGCGGACGAGGTCTTGGCCGTGCGTTGATGAGCGAGATCATCGACAT
This sequence comes from Agreia sp. Leaf335, assembly GCF_001423605.1. NCBI lineage: Bacteria > Bacillati > Actinomycetota > Actinomycetes > Micrococcales > Microbacteriaceae > Agreia > Agreia sp. Leaf335. Next base: position 535,585 of record NZ_LMOQ01000001.1, read on the forward strand.
CGCTCGGCGTGGCGGCGCAGAGCGCCTCATCCTTCAGGCTGGTGACCGACAGCCGGAGGCCGTGGGTCTCTATTCCACGCTCGGTTTCACGCCGATTCCGGTCTACGCGCCGTACGCGGAGTCCATGCCGCAATCGCTGTGTTTCGAGTTGATTCTTCGCTGACCCGACCCGCGCTCTTCGGTACTCTGGCGGCACACACAGTGTGAGGAGCGATCGTGGACACGAAGACCGGCCCGGATGATCTGGATGCCGACCCGAACGACGGTCGCCGCGAGACGGTGACCGAGAGGCTCGACCGCAACTGGGACGAGATCCTCCAGGAGCTCCGCGTCATCCAGACCGGAACGCAGATCCTCACCGGATTTCTTCTCGCCGCCGTCTTTCAGAGCAGGTTCAGCGACCTCGACGACTATCAGAAGGGCGTCTACGCCTCGTTGGTCGTCGTCACCATTCTCACGACCGTGATGGGGCTCGCGCCGGTGAGCCTGCACCGCATCCTCTTTCGACAGCACGCGAAGGCGACGATCGTCGGCGCCACGGATCGCTTTCTCCAGGTGACCATGGCCGGTGTCGCCATCACTCTGGCCGGAACGGCGATGCTCATCTTCGATTTCGTGTTCGGCCGGGCAGGCGGCATCGTTGCCGGGGTCGGGGTGCTGCTCGTGGTCACGCTGCTATGGGTGGTCGTGCCTCGTCGTCTGCGTTCGCGTGTCTCTGCCACCGCTGGCGTCGGCGTGGAGGCCCCTCGTCCGAGTGCTCAGCCCGGGGAGACTGACGACGGGACCTCGAGCTCGAAGGCGCGACGCGAGTAGCGTCGCCCGTTGATCTGCAGTTCGATCAGGTGGGTGCCCGGGTAATGGACCCGGGTGGTCATCTGATGGATGGCGTGCCTCTTGCGCAGGCCGACGGTCTCGCCCGGCTGCAGGTCTTTCGCGCTGAGCTTGAACACCTTCTCCGCCAGTGCGCCGGAATTCTTCACGTACGAGACGACGTAGTCGATCGCGAGTCTCGTGGCGGCATCGCCCTCGTTGGTGACGGTGAGCGAGAAGTCGAGTGACCCCGGCAGAGTCACCGTCTCGTCGGCGAGCGCTATCGGCGAGACCCGCAGCGTGGCATCCGAGAAGCCCATCAGCGCCAACGCGGCGGGGTCGGCTTTCTTGATCAGAGTCCGGAGACCGTGCCGAACGACCCATGCCGTGTTCGCGTCGGGTTCGGCGAGCCAGCGCCCAGCCGTCCGCGCGACCAGCGCCGGGCTCTGTCGACTGAGGTCGTTCAGATGATTGGCGACGGAGCGTCGCACATACTCACTCGGATCCGTCCGGAGTGCATCGAGGATCGGCACCGCCTTCTCGGGTGACGAGGTGAGAGAGGCGACGCGCACCGCCCACGGCAGGAACGGGCGGGTGCCTTCGGACGCGAGGCGTCGCACGTGCTCGTCGGGACTGCGCGTCCAGGGCAGGATGTTCGCCAACGCGCGATCGAGATCCGCGGCCAGAAAGCGCCGGATGGCGAACTCCGCGGTGAGCCGCGGAGTCAGTTCGGCCAACAGTCGGAGTCCGTCATCGAAGCGCACGAGAGCCTGGTGCGAGTCGCTGGAGAAGCCGCGAAGTGCCGCTGTCGTGACCGCCTCCGTCACGGGCCAGATCATCCAGCCGGTGAATGCCGGCAGACGCAGCGCTCGTCGCACTGCCGTGGAGAGCTCGTCATAGCTCGACTCGTCGCTCAGCATGGCCACCGCCACGAGATCGCTTCGTGCTCGCAACTGCAGGCCGTCGACGCGATCGGCAGACTCTTCGACGGCGCCCCAGGCGCGGGTGCCGTCCGCCTCGCGAAGGAGCCCGGCCAAGCTCAGAACCGTGCTTCTATCGATCAACTCGTTCATCGCGCCCATGGCGTCACGCTACAAGGATTGACGCGGATATCGGCAAAACCGGCGCTCGTCTCGCTCCAGGTCGGCGACGTCGGGTCGAAGCGCTACAGCTGGGTCAACAGTCGGGCGCGAGCGGCGTCGTATTCGTTGGCGCTGATGGTGCCGGCCGCGCGCAACTGTTCGATCTTCTCGAGCCGCGCCTCGACGCTGGGCTGCGAGCTCAGGGCATCGCTGTCGAGCAGCTTCGTGGCGATGTCGGTCTGCAGCGTGAGCGGGTTGTGCCCTGCCCGGCGAGCCCGCGAGGCATTTGCGATCACACTGACGATCACAAAGACGAAGACCAGGGCGATGATGCCGCCGACGATCCATAAGATGATCGGCATGAAGTCGGGGGTCGTGCTTCCAGGCATGGTGCTTCCCTTCTCTCGATCAGCCCATCCTGCCCGGGGTCAACCCCGAATGGGGGTCATGCGGAGGAAGTTCGGAGGTGCGTCAGGCATCGATGATCGCGATGAAGCGCGTGCCGATGCCGTCGATCTCACTGCGCTTGAGGCCCTCGGCCGGCAGAGGAATGTCGCCGATGCTGTGGTGATCGCAGGTGAGGTAGGTGAACTCCGGCCACCATTTCTTCGGGCGAACCGATTCCTCGAAGCCGCAGACATCGCAGCGAAGCTGCACCCAGACGGCCTTCTTGCCCGTGCGGTTGGCCCGCGACTGTGCCAGCCACGGCGGGGGATTGTCGTTCATCTCCGCGAGCTCGGTCTCGGAGATCTTGGCGGCGATGCCGTGTCTGCGTGCCATCTCCATCGAGATGTCGAGGCGGAGGGCGGCTTCTCGTCGAGTGATCATCGTGGTCAACGATAGTTCGTCCCGTCAGAGCATCCGTTGGATTAAGCTCGCAGGGTGCCCACACTTCAGACGCCCTACGAAGACCTGCTGCGCCATGTGCTCGAGACGGGGGCTGCGAAGTCCGACCGCACGGGAACGGGAACGACGAGTGTTTTCGGCGCGCAACTCCGCTTCGATCTCAGCGAGGGCTTTCCGCTCATCACCACCAAGCGGGTGCACTTCAAGTCGATCGCCTACGAGCTGCTCTGGTTCCTGCGTGGTGAGAGCAACGTGGGCTGGCTGCGCGAGAACGGCGTCACGATCTGGGACGAGTGGGCCGACGCCGACGGTGAGCTCGGCCCGGTCTACGGCGTGCAGTGGCGCTCATGGCCCACTCCGTCGGGCGGGCACGTCGACCAGATCTCCCAGGTCATCGAGACGCTGAAGTCCGACCCCGACTCGCGGCGCATCATCGTCTCGGCATGGAACGTCGCCGAGATCCCCGAGATGGCGCTGGCCCCCTGCCACGCCCTCTTCCAGTTCTACGTCGCCGACGGCAAGCTGTCCTGCCAGCTGTACCAGCGCAGCGCCGACCTGTTCCTCGGTGTGCCCTTCAACATCGCGAGCTACGCGCTGCTGACCCACATGGTGGCGCAGCAGGCCGGCCTCGAGGTGGGCGACTTCATCTGGACCGGCGGCGACTGCCACATCTACGACAACCACGTCGAGCAGGTCACCGAGCAGCTCAGCCGCGAGCCGTACGCGTTGCCGAAACTGCGCATCACGCGCACACCCGACAGCATCTTCGACTACCGGTACGACGATTTCGAGATCGTCGACTACGTGCACCACCCGGCCATCAAGGCGCCTGTCGCCGTATGAGTGTGGCGCTCATCTGGGCCGAGGCCCGTGGCGGAGTCATCGGCGACGACGGCACGATCCCCTGGCACCTGCCAGAAGATCTCGCCCACTTCAAAGAGGTGACGCTGGGAGGCACGGTCGTGATGGGCCGCCGCACCTGGCAGTCGCTGCCCGAGCGCTTCCGGCCCCTCCCCGGGCGGCGCAACGTCGTGCTGACCCGCGATCGCGACTTCACCGCCGACGGCGCCGATGTCGAGCATTCGCTCGACGAGATCCTGGATGCGACGGGTCGCGACGATTCGTCGGCTCCCGTCTGGGTCATCGGCGGCGGTGAGACCTACTCGCAGGCCCTGCCCCGAGCATCCCGTCTCGAGGTGACCGAGGTCGACCTCGAGGTGGCCGGAGACACCCGGGCGCCCGCCGTCGACCCCGCCGATTGGAGCCCTGCCGAGGCGACGGACTGGCTCGAGTCGCGCACCGGCATCCGCTACCGTTTCGTGAGCTACGACCGCCGCCGTTAGCGCCTCCGCTGGAGCCGCACTCTGCGACATCTCACCGAGCTAACACGTTCGCTGTGATGGTGAGGTGGCGCATCTGGCGAGTTTGACCGGGTGAGAAGCCGCCGTCTGCGTCATCTCACCGCTGGGGGTCTTCGTCGCGGGCCGTGCGGTGCCAGTCGTCTTCGAGCATCCGGGGCCGTGCGACCACTCGGCCCGCGACGGCGATGACGACGAGGGTGAGCAGCAGGAAGGCGAGGGGTGCGGTCCAGCCGCCAGAGAGCTCGTGCAGAACGCCGACGAGCAGCGGTCCCAGTGCCCCGAGCGCGTAGCCCACGCCCTGTGTGAATCCGCTGAGCGCGACGGTCCCCTCCGGCGTGCGGCTTCGGAGCCCCACCAGAACGAGCACGAGAGGGAACGTCAGCGGCCCGGCGCCGACGAGAGCCACCCAGACCCAGGGGAGCGCGGCCGGAGCGAAGAGCAGCCCGAGATATCCGGCCGCGAAGCAGACGAAGCCGAGCGCGATCAGTGGCGCTACCGATCGCATCCGGCTCGCGAGAACGGGCACGGCGAGCGAGAACGGAATGCCCATGCCGGCGTAGAGCGAGAGCAGAACTCCCGCCTGAGCAGGTGACACCCCAGCGAGGTCCGTCAAGAGTTCGGGAAGCCACGCGAAGGCCGCATAGACGTTGAGGCTCGTCATGCCGAAGAGCAGGCCCATCGACCAGGCCAGGGGCGAGCGCCAGACACGCCCGGCCACCGCCGGTGAGATCTCCGGCAGAAGGCCGGCGTTCGAGGGCGATCCGGATGCCGCGGGCCCGGCCGCCGCCGTGGCCGCCCGCGTCGCCGCGGCAGTCGCCCGGCGGTCGCGCATCCAGAGCATGAGCCAGGGAATGATCGCCACCGCGGCCAGCGCCGCCCACATCGAGACGCTGAGACGCCACCCGAGCGAATCGGCGATAGGCACGGCGACGAGGGGTGGGATCAGGCTGAACAGCGCCATGATCGTGACGTACATCGAGGTGAGCGTGCCGATCGATGTCGGGAAGTACTTCTTGACGATGGGCGGAAGGACGACGTTCGCTACGCCCATTCCCGCGAAGGTGAGCACGCTCGCGAGGGCGAGGACGGCGTAGTTCGGCGCGAGACCACGCGCGAGGTGCCCGATCAGGATGGCGCCGAGCGCCGCGATGAGCAGCGTCTCGAGGCGCAGGTGCCTCTTGAGCGCGGGCGCGAGCAGCCCGAAGACCGCGAAGCAGAGAGGGGGGAGGGTTCCCAAGAGCCCCACGCCCACGCTGTCGACGGGAACGTCGACGCTGATCTGGGAGAAGATCGGCGACAGCGCGGCTACGGCGGTGCGCAGATTGACGGCGACGAGCACGATGCCGACGAGAGCGAGCGCTCGGCCACCGGCTCGGGCGGAGGCGGCCGACGCCCGGCGCGGAAGATCTGGGCTGGTCGACACCGGCCAAGTCTAGGGGGATGGCAATATCCGATCTTTCCCTAGGGTGTGTATATGACCGTTCCCTCTGGTGAGCCCTCGGCTACTCCGTCTCTGCGTTCCCTGCTCACCGACAAGATGGGGGCACTGGCCATTCGCAGTGGCCAGATCATCATCGTTCTGGCATTGGCCGTGATCGTGGTGTTCGCACTCGTGCAGCTGAAGCTCGTGGTGATTCCCGTGCTGATCGCACTCATCATCGCGGCGGCGGCGTCTCCCATCATGCGGTTCCTCAAGAAGCGCGGCATGTCGGCGATTCTCGCGACCTGGCTCACCCTGCTCGCGGGCATTCTGGTGATCGGCGGCCTCGTCACGCTCATCGTCTTCGCCGTGCGCGGCCAGTGGGACACGCTGGCGTCGTCGGCCAAGGACGGCCTCGACCAGCTGCAGAACTTCATCACGAATGGTCCCATTCCGGTCGATGAATCGCAGATCGAGTCGGCCAAGCAGGCGCTCATCGATTTCGCGACGAGCAGCCAGGCCGGATCGGGTGCCCTCGCCGGCGCATCCGTCGTCGGTGAGCTGGCCACGGGCGCGGCACTGGCCGTCGTCATCCTGTTCTTCTTCCTCAAAGACGGCCCGGCGATCTGGGCGTTCTTCCTACGGCCTTTCCGAGGCCACCGCAAGGCCCGTGGCGAGCGGATCGGTGCCACCGCGGTGCGCGTTCTCGGCGGCTACGTTCGCGGAACGGCCATCATCGCCTTCGTCGACGCTGCCGGCATTGGCATCGGCCTCGCGATCCTCGGTGTTCCCCTCGCACTGCCGCTCGCGGTGATCGTGTTCGTCACCGCGTTCATCCCGATCGTGGGTGCGACCGCCGCGGGAATCCTCGCAGCCCTGGTCGCTCTCGTGGCGAACGGACCCGTGGTCGCCCTCATCGTGGTCCTCATCGTCGTGGTCGTCAATCAGCTCGAGGGCAACTTCCTCCAGCCCGTGGTCATGGCGCAGTCGCTGAAGCTGCACCCCCTCGTGATCCTGGTCGCCCTCACCGCCGGCACGATCCTCGGTGGCATCACCGGTGCCGTGCTGGCCGTTCCGATCGCCGCCGTCGGATGGGCCATCGTCAAGACCTGGAACGACGACGCGCCGCGCACCCCAGCCCCGGCCGTTAGGCAGCCCGAAAAGCCGTGAATCGCGGATTCTGAGCCGTGAGCGGGAAGGCGGCCTGGCATTCTTGAAGCCTCAACGGCGAGCAGCGTATTGCTTGTTCGTCGTGAAAGGTCTCCCATCGCATGGCCCTCTGGTCTGTCTTCTTCGTCGCGCTCGGAGTCTCGGCCGACGCGTTCGCTGTCGCGCTCGGCAAGGGCCTGCACATGCGTCGCTTCAATATGCGCAACGCGCTCATCATCGCCGCCGCGTTTGGGCTGTTTCAGGGCGTCATGCCCGTCATCGGATGGTTTCTCGGCACGCAGTTCGCGTCGTACATCACGGGAATCGACCACTGGGTCGCCTTCGTTCTCCTCGGACTGATCGGCGGAAAGATGCTGTGGGAGGCGTTCTCGAACCCGGAGGACACCGAGATCGACGACAGGCTGAAGCTCAGGGAGCTCCTGGTGCTCTCGGTGGCCACGAGTGTCGACGCGCTCGCGGTGGGCTTGTCGTTCGCCTTCCTGGCGATCTCGATCACCGAGACGGCGGTGCTCATCGCCGCGACGACGTTCGTGCTCACCTTTGCCGGAATCGTGATCGGCCACCGGGCGGGAGTGAAGTTCCGCCGCCCGGCAGAGATCGCCGGCGGGCTCATCCTGATCCTCATCGGCACCCGGATTCTGCTCGACCACCTCGGGATCCTCTGACGCCCGCGCTGCGGCGGACTGCCTGAGGCGGCTTAGGCTCCGTCGAGGCGGGCGGCGACGTCTGCGGGGAAACCGCCCGTCGAGACAGGGCTCCAGCGGGTGGGCGTGATGCGCAGCAGCGACTTGTTCTGCAGCGCCATGGCGGCGCGGTACTCCGGCCAATCGGGGTGCTCTCCCGAGATGCTCCGGTAGTAGTCGACGAGCGCGTCTGCGGCCTCGGGCATGTGCAGCACCTCGGCTTCGCCGTCTACCTGGATCCAGGCGTCGTTCCAGTCGTCGGAGAGCACCAGTACCGACACATTCGAGCGCCGCTCGGCATTACGCGTCTTCGCGCGACCGGGATACGTCGAGATCACGATGCGCCCGTCGTCGTCGACGCCGCCTGAGACCGGCGACATCTGGGGCCGGCCGTCGGCGCGCGTCGTGGCGATGAGCATCCGGTGTCGGGGGCGTACGAACTCGAGCATGCCCTGGCGGTCGACGGAGGTGTTGGTGGAGATCGTTCGTGCCATGCGCCCAGGCTATGCGCTGTCGGCCGCGGCGCGCTCGCGGAAGGCGATCATGTTCACCCGGTTGCCGCAGCGTACGCTGCAGAACCTCTTCGATCCGTTGCGCGAGAGGTCGGCGAAGATCCCCTCGCAATCGGGGGCTCCGCAGGTGCGCAGGCGGGTCATCTCGTCGCTGCGGATCACGTCGACGAAGGCCAGCGACGCCTCGCTGAGAATGCGTTCGGCGAGAGGCTCGTCGTCTTCAGACGCGTGCAGATGCCAGTCGAGCGCGTCGTGACGAACGAGCTGGGGGAGTGCCCGAGTCTGCCGCAGCATGGCGTTCACCTCGACGGCGGCCGCGTCCCGGTCGAGGCTCCAGACGTGTCTGAGCTGCGTGCGCACTCGATGCACCTCGGCGAGTTCGCGCTCGTCGCGGTCGAAGCGGCCCGTGTAGCCGTTCGCGTCGAGAAGCTCGGTGAGCTGCGCGGGCGTGCCGATCTCGTCGGCGCCGCTCCGCGAGGCGCCGGCGACCGTATTTCCGAGGGTGACGATGAAGCCGAGAATGTCTTCGGTGTCAGGGGCAAAACGCAAATTGACTCCTTACTCATTCTGAGACTAGCGTCTGGATCAGAGCATCTCAACGGCAGGGTGAAAGGGAATCGCATGCAACGGTCGTCGACCTCGGCAGGTCTGGTCATCGCCGTCATCGCCGCGGCCACGTTCGGCACCTCTGGCGCCCTCGTGAAGCCCCTGCTCGAATCCGGTTGGAGCCCCGCAGCGGCGGTCACCGTACGCGCGCTGGTCGGCGGCGTCGTGCTGGCGCCCGTCGCCATCCTGACCCTGCGCGGCCGATGGTCGGCGCTGTGGCGATCGCGGGGCCGGGTGCTCGCCATGGCGCTCATCGGTGTCGCGGGAACCCAGCTTCTCTACTTCGCCGCTATCCAGCGCATCCCCGTGGGCACGGGCATCCTCATCGAGTACATGGCGCCGCTGCTGCTCGTCGCCTTCGCCTGGGTGCGCACCCGCCGGATGCCCAAGGCCGTCGTTCTCATAGGCTCGGTCGTCGCGCTCGTCGGCCTGGTCATGGTCGTGTCTCCGGGCGGCACCGCGAGTCTCGACGTGCTCGGGTTGGCGCTCGCCGTCGCAGCGATGGTGGGATGCGCCGTCTACTACGTCGTCGCGGCGCGACCCGACGATGGGCTCCCGCCGGTTGCCCTCGCGGCTGCAGGCCTCGTGATCGGTGGCCTCGCACTGGGCGCCGTCGGACTCGCGGGTCTCGTTCCGTTCACCGTCACGTTCGACGACGTCGCCTTCTTCGGTTCGGCGGCGCCATGGTGGCTCCCGTTGCTGCTCGTCGGGGTCGTCTCGACCGCGATCGCCTACGCGACGAGCATCACCGCGACCCAGATGCTCGGGTCGAGACTCGCCTCGTTCGTCGGCCTGCTCGAGGTGGTGGCGGCCACGTTCTACGCCTGGCTGCTGCTCGGAGAGCAGCTGACTTTGCCCCAACTTCTCGGTGGCGCCCTGATCCTGGTGGGCATCGGCTTCGTGCGCAGTGAGAAGACGGATGCTCCGATCGAGCCGGCCTCGGTAGATCGCGATCCGGAGGCGCCGGCCCGCGCAGTGACACCTCCTGGGCGAAGCGGGTAGTGTCCACTGCAGACCAGCAGCGACGAGGAGTATCACGATGGCACAGCTCAGCATCACCAGGACATTCGACGCGACTCCCCAGGCCGTCTTCGACGCGTGGACCGATCCCGAGAAGTTCGCGGTGTGGTTCGGCACCGACGGTGTGGATGTGCCCTCCGAGACGCTGTCGATGGACGTCCGCCCCGGCGGTTCGTGGAGCGCGGTCATGAAGCTGCCTGACGACACGTCGATCAGCTGGGTCGGCGAATACCTCGAGGTGGATGCTCCCACTCACCTCGTCATGACCATCACAGATAATCCCGCTCTCGACGCGCGCGGCGTGATCACGGTCGATCTCACGCCGGTCGGCGACGGCACCGAGATGATCATGACGCAGGAGTCTCCGGGCTTCGATGAGGGTCAGCTCGAGCAGACCGTGATCGGCTACAACGCGTTCTTCGACGTGATGGGCACCCTGGTCGCCGAGAGCGAGTAGTGGCGGCGCCGCGCATCCGCGAGGCCTGCGACCTCGTCGACGAGGCGCTGCAGTACGAGTCATCGTGGCGTCGTGCCGAAGAGCACCGCGCGATGTTCGGCGAAGGCACCGCCTACTACGGCGCATCCGTCGGGGCGATCCGAGCGACCCTCCGCGACACCCTGCGCCGCTTTCCCGATCTCACGCACGACGAGATCACGGCCCTGAGCTCCCTGCTCTGGGAGGTCGACGTCTACGAGCGGCGGCTCGCCGCGGTGATTCTGCTTCAGAGCCATCTCGACATGCTGGTCGTGACTGATCTGACGAGGCTCGAGGGTTTCCTCCGCTCGAGTGGTGTCGACGAGCTCGGTCTCGCACTCGCTCGCGACGTGATCCGTCCACTCCTCCACTCGCTTTCAGACCGGGATCGTTCGCGCGCCGACACGGTGATCGCCCGATGGACAGAGAGCGAGGATCTCCTCCTCCGCCGGGCCGCTCAGACCGCAGCCCACGATTCCTGAGTGTTTGCCGACCCCGGAACATCCGACGAGTCACGCTGGTTCTACCTCATAACCGCGGCAGCCAGCCGCGCACACACAAGGAGACAACAGTGTCAGCCCAGTACCTCAAGAGCCCCGAGGCGATAGCCCGTCTCACGCGACAGCAACGCCGCGTCACCCAGGACGATGCAACAGAGCCCGCCTTCCGAAACGAGTTCTGGGACAAGAAAGACGCCGGCCTGTACGTCGACGTCGTTTCGGGAGAGCCGCTGTTTGCGTCGACCGACAAGTACGACAGCAGATCGGGCTGGCCGAGCTTCACCGTTCCGGTCGATCCCGACAACATCGTCATCAAGACCGACAAGGCCTTCGGAATGGTGCGCACCGAGGTGCGCTCCGCTCATGGCGACAGCCACCTCGGCCACGTCTTCGACGACGGCCCGACCGAGGCCGGGGGACTGCGCTACTGCATCAACTCCGCGTCGCTTCGTTTCGTCGCAGAGGCAGACCTCGAGAAGGAGGGCTACGGTGATTACCGCGGCCTGTTCACCACATCCACACCTACCGCATCCACAAGCACCGAGGAGATCTCACGATGACCACGACCACTGAAACCGCCATTCTGGCCGGCGGATGCTTCTGGGGCGTCCAGGACTTGATCCGCAAGCGTCCGGGGGTCATCTCCACACGCACCGGGTACTCCGGCGGAGACACCCCCAACGCCACCTACCGCAATCACGGCTCGCACGCGGAGGCCCTCGAGATCGTGTTCGATCCGTCGCAGATCAGCTTCCGCGACCTGCTCGAGTTCTTCTTCCAGATCCACGACCCGTCGACCAAGAACCGACAGGGCAATGACGTGGGCGAGAGCTACCGTTCTGCCATCTTCTACACGTCTGACGAGCAAAAGCAGGTCGCACTCGACACGATCGCGGATGTCGACGCATCCGGCCTGTGGCCCGCGAAGGTCGTCACCGAGGTCGAGCCGGCCGGCGACTTCTGGGAGGCCGAGGAAGAGCACCAGGATTACCTGGAGAAGTACCCCAACGGGTACACGTGCCACTACGTGCGACCCGGATGGAAGCTTCCCCGCAGGGAGCAGTCGGTCGCCTAACGACTGACTCTCGGCAGCATATCGGCCGGGTTCATCGCGATCTTTTTCGCGGTGAGCCCGGCTTTTCCGTTCTGCGCCGCAGGGCCTTGGTGACGAACCCGTCGACGGCGAGAAGCAGAAGAGCCCATGGCCCGATAGACGGAACGAGCACGGCGAGGACGAGGGCGACGGTGAGCGCGATGGCTGCGACGACCCCACCGGTCAGTCGTGCCGTGCCTCTGCTCTCGGAGGTCTGCAGAGACGGGGTGCGCGTGACGTGCCACTGCATCGCCAACGCGGCCAGACAGGTGACGAGCATGTTGCCGATGTAGAGACCCGTGGTGGCCGGGTCGCTGCTGTCGGATGTGCCGATCAGACTCGTCGTGAAGGGCAGCAGGACGATGGATACCATCCACACGGCGTTGACCCAGAACAGCGGTGGGTCGAACGTGACGAGGTTGCGCATGATGTCGTGGTGGTTGAGCCAGAACCGGCAGATCACGAAGAAGCCCAGCAGCACCAGCAGAATCTGCCCGCCGCTCTCGGCGACGACGTCGCCCAGTGTGGGCGAGTCTCCTCGAGTGGCGTTCTCGGCGAGGGGCAACACGAGCAGGGTCGCGGCGATCGCTACGACCGCGTCGCTGAACGTGACGAGGCGTGCGAGGTCGCCGGGAGTCTGCTCAGCCAGGACGACGCTCCGTCACCGATGAGGGGCTGCTCGGTTCGATCGACATGACCAGAACTGTAGCGCGGGTGTGATCAGTATTCGAGTTCGAAGTCCGGGTACACTGTGGCGTCGCCCGACACCGCGGTGATCGGTCGGTGCAGCGACGCGATGCGCTCGCGCAGTTCGGCGATCTTCGCCGAGTCGTCGAGCCCCTCGGCCGTCTGCGTTGCGGGCGTGCAGTAGATCTGCGTGGTCGGTCCCAGCAGGATGTTCGATTCGTCGATCTGACCGTTCACCAGGATCGGCACGGTGATGAGGTCAGACCTCCCGATTCGTGCCAACGCCAGGGCGTAATCGAATACTGCCGTGCAGACCTCGCGGCCGACGACAAGGGTTCCGCCCCCATAGTGAAGCTCTCTCATTAGACTACTTTCGTTCGCTCATTGCTTCGGGTGCAATGGGGTTGCACGTGGTGCGACCCATGGCTAAGGTCAGCCTAAATCGTCCGATCCGTGAAGATCCTGTCGGAGCCACGCGGCCATCTCAGCGTCGTGAGCGGCGTGCGCGACGGCGTTCACGCCATCCCATCGCCCGGTAGGCGGCTTCCTCACGCTCCCGTTCCTCCGCGTACTGCCGATATCGCGCATCCCGTCGCTCACGCCAACGCTGCACCTCGGCATCGACATCGCGCGGAACGGTCACGACGGGCGGCCCACCCTGCAGCTGGCGACGCGCCTCGATGATGCGCGCGTTGAAGTCGGTCAGCATGCTTCGGACCGCGTCCTCCGAGGGTGCGGCGTCGAGTCGGTCGTCGAGCTGGGCGTCCTCGGTGCGCAGGGTCAGAGCGGGCGGCCCAAGGCCGGTGAGGCGTTCGCGTTCGATCTTCTGCCTGATCCACCAGTTCGGGTCATAGGCGTTCTGCAGGCCGGAGAGCGGTTTTCCCGCCCCGGGCAGGTTGTCGAAATCGCCCCGCCGCATGGCCTGTTGGATCGAGATCTCGACGATCTGCGCCCGTTGCTCCATCGTCGGCTGGCCGGCATCGCTCGCATCATCGCGTTCGTTCTCCGGGGTCAACTTGTCGACCTGGTAGCGTGCGACATTCAGTCGCGAATCACGAGGTTCCGTGGGGCTGCCCATGCTTCAAGCCTAAGTTCGCCGCGGCGAACAGTGACCCCCGAGGCGGCGAATTCCTACTCGGTCGCGGCGGGCAGCGACTTCTCGATGACCTCGAGGATGGCGGGGTCGTCGGGCTCGGTGCGAGGGCTGAAGCGGTGCACCGCGCCGTCGGGGGTCACGACGAACTTCTCGAAGTTCCAGCTGATGCGGCCGGTCTTGCCGTTGACGTCGGGCGTCTTGGTGAGCTCTTTGTAGAGCGGATGCGCGTTGCGGCCGTTGACCCGGATCTTCTCGAAGATCGGGAAGGTGACTCCCCACGTCATCGAGCAGTATTCCTGGATCGCCTCGTCAGTGGAGAGCTCCTGCAGGAACTGGTTGCTCGGGAAGCCGAGCACCGTGAAGCCCTTGTCGCCGTAGGTCTTCTGCAGCGTCTCGAGCTTCTCGTACTGCGGCGCGAGGCCGCAGCGGCTCGCCACGTTGACGATCAACCTGACCCCGTCGAACGCACCCAGCGTCGTCTCTTCGCCGGTCGTCGTGGTGATGGGAATATCGTCGAGGTTCATACGCCGAAGTCTACGATCGACGGGTGTGAATCACTCGGGAACCGCCGCGTCAAGTCCCAGTCGGTGGACGCCTCCGACGAACTACCGTTGCAGTCAGTTGGCGGCGTCGTTGCGCGGGACGAGCCTCACGTTCGATGAGGTCGCGCAGCGCCGCTGCCACGCCACTCGTATGAGCACGAGGCTCAGGTCATATCGCCCGTGGCGGGAACCTCGCCCGTCGGTCGGTAGCGCAGCAGGAGTGTCCCGTCTGGCGAGATCGTCGAGGACGAGACCGGTTCTAGCCGCACGGCCGGGCCGTCGGCCGGAAAGAGGCGTCTGCCCGAGCCGAGGACGATCGGGTAGACCCAGAGGTTCAGCTGATCGAAGAGCGATTCCGCGACGAGGGTGCGAGCGAAGTCGACGCTGCCGATCACATGGATCTCTCGATGGCGATCGCGCAAGATGTCGATCTCGGATGCGATGTCGGTCCCGAGCAGGTGCGAATCGTTCCACGTCAGGGCAGGCTCCGAGCGTGAAGCGACGTACTTGGGAATGGCGTCGAACGCCGCAGCGATCTCGTTGTCGGTGCCACCGGGGCTGTCGAGCTGCTTCGGCCAATACGCGGCGAAGATCTCGTAGGTGCGTCGACCCAGCAGAAGGGCGTCCATGCGCCGGATGCCGTCGATCACCTGTTCGCCGACGGCCGGATCATTCAGCGGTGCCTGCCAACCGCCGAAAGCGAACCCGCCGGACGGGTCTTCATCGGGCCCGCCCGGCGCCTGCATCACGCCATCGAGCGTGCTGAACAGATCGATCTCGATGCGTCCGGCCATGGCGTCGTTCCCCTGCGCTCGCGAGGGCTACTTGCGCAGCTCGAGGTACTTCGCGATGAGCGACTTGCTCGACGAGTCCTGACTCTCGAGGGCGGCGGCATCGCCGGCGACCGCGGGCGTGATCTGCAGCGCGAGCTGCTTGCCGAGCTCGACACCCCACTGATCGAACGAGTCGATGCCCCAGACGGTTCCCTCGACGAACACGATGTGCTCGTACAGAGCGATGAGCTGGCCCACGACGCTCGGCGTCAGCGCGGGAGCGAGGATCGATGTCGTCGGCTTGTTTCCCGCGAACTCGCGAGCGGGGACGACGGACTCCTTCGTGCCCTCGGCGCGCACCTCGTCGGCGGTCTTGCCGAAGGCGAGGGCCTTCGTCTGCGCGAAGAAGTTGGCCATGAACAGCGTGTGCACGTCTTGGCCGGGCTCGACGCCGGCGCCATCGCCCGTGGCGTCTTTCAACGGATGCGCCGGGTTGGCCACCGCGATGAAATCGGCGGGGATGAGACGGGTGCCCTGGTGGATGAGCTGGTAGAACGCGTGCTGACCGTTCGTTCCCGGTTCGCCCCAGAAGATCTCTCCGGTATCGCTGGTGACGGGCGAGCCGTCCCAGCGGACGCTCTTGCCGTTCGACTCCATCGTGAGCTGCTGCAGGTAGGCGGCGAAGCGGTGCAGATACTGGGCGTACGGAAGAACCGCGTGGCTCTGCGCGCCGAGGAAGTTCGTGTACCAGACGTTGAGCAGGCCCATCAGAACGGGCACGTTGCTTTCGAGTTCGGTGGTGCGCATGTGCTCGTCGACAGCGTGGAATCCGGCGAGGAACTCGCGCCAGTTGTCTGGCCCGATAGCGATCACGACGGAGGTGCCGATGGCGGAGTCGACCGAGTACCGGCCGCCCACCCAGTCCCAGAACCCGAACGCGTTCTGAGGGTCGATACCGAACGCCTCGACCTTGTCGAGGGCTGTCGACACCGCGACGAAGTGCTTGGCGACGGCGCCCTTGCGCGCCTCGTCAGTGTCGTCGAGAACTCCGGCGGCGCTCAGCTCGGCCCACAGCCATTCGCGAGCGAGTCGGGCATTCGTGAGCGTCTCGAGGGTGCCGAAGGTCTTCGATGCGACGATGAAGAGCGTCGTCTCAGGATCGAGGCCGACCGTCTTCTCGTAGACGTCGTTGGGGTCGATGTTCGAGACGAAGCGTGCCTCGATGCCGGCCTGCACGTAGGGCTTCAACGCCTCGTAGACCATGACGGGGCCCAGATCGGAGCCGCCGATACCGATGTTGACGACGGTCTCGATGCGCTTGCCGGTGACGCCGGTCCACTCGCCTGCGCGGACCTTGTCGGCGAACGCGTAGACCTTGTCGAGAGTCGCGTGCACATCGGCGTCGATGTCCTGGCCGTCGACGACGAAGCCCTTCGGGGGAACAAGGCCCTCCCCGTCTTTCGGGCGACGGAGGGCGGTGTGCAGCACCGCGCGGTCTTCGGTGACGTTGATGTGTTCGCCCGCGATCATGGCGTCGTAGCGACCCGAGACGTCGACGTCTTTCGCCAGCTGGAGCAGATGCGCCAGGATCTCTTCGGTCACGAGCCCCTTGGAGAGGTCGACGGTCAGATCCGCCGCCTGGAAGGTGTAGCGCTCGGCTCGGCTTGAATCGTCGGCGAACCATCCGCGAAGGTCGGGGGAGAAGCCATCGGCGATGGCGGCGAGCTTCTTCCAGGCCTCGGTGGTGGTGGGATCGACGGGAGCAGATTCGGTCAAGGGGGTCTCCAGAGTGCCGGCGGCGCGCAGCCCGCGACTCTCGCTGCGGTGCGAGGCGGGCCATCGACAAGCCTATTCCTGTGCGGCCGACCTCGCGACGTCTGCTTGACGCGTCTGCATCCGACGCGTATGCCGTCCGAATTGAGAGTCCCTCGCTTTGGGGGTATGGGCGCGCCAATCTCGGCCCACGGGTGGTCCGAATCATGCATACACATATTGTTCGACACCTGGAGTCAGCATGCTCGCCACCATTGCCACGACCCGCACACCCAATGCGGATGACGCGGTGTTCCAGCAGATCGTGCACCGCCACTCGGCGATGCTGCGCTCGGTCGCACGCCGCACGCTGGGCGGCACTGCAGACGTCGACGACGTCGTGCAGGAGGCTTTTCTCGCCGCCTGGACACACGCGGAGAGTGTCATCGAGAGCGAGAGGATCGCCGGGTGGCTCGTGACGACGGTGCGTCGGCGCAGCTACGACCGACTTCGTTCCGCGACGTTACGACGGCGTGCCGACCTCGACGACGATGTCCTCGTGCCCGACCTCGATGATCCGGCGAATGTGGCTCACTGCCGCTCCCTCGCAGCCGAGGCCAGGCGGATCCTCGAGTCGATGCCCGAGCTGCAGCGTCGATGCTGGCAGCTCAGGCAACTCGATCACTGGGGCTACACCGAGATCGCCAGCGAGCTGATGATCCCCGTCACGACCGTGCGCGGACTTTTGGTGCGAGCGCGTGCCCGATTGGCCCGGGAGCTGGCGGACTGGCGCTGACCGGCTAGCCCTGCTCCGCGACCTCGCGAAGGGGAACGGGCTGGGGCCGCTCGACCGTGCTCGCGATCCCGATGGTCTCTCGTCGCGTACTGGAGAGCTGAATGGCATCCATGATCTCGAGCACGTGCAGCGCGAGTCTGCCCGACGCGCGGTGTGGCAGGTCACGCTCGATCGCCTCGGCGAGGTCGGCGAGGCCGATGCCGCGGCCCGTGGCGATGTAGCCGGCGGAGTCGGGAAGGGGCTCCCATTCCCGGCGCTCCTGGGAGGCGAACTCCACTGTCTCGGAGAACTGATTCGGATCGGGAACGGCGAGGGTGCCCGCTGTGCCGTAGACCTCGAACAGCGGAGAGCGGGTCTTCCAGATCTCGAAGCTGACGGTGACGGTCGACGAGACGCCGCTGGCGTGTTCGAGCATTGCGGTGACGTGGGTGTCGACCGAGACGGGGATCTCGGTGCCCTCCAGCGCGCCCGAGCCGACCGTGCGGATCCGGTTCGAACGGCTGGTCAGGCCGCTGACCCGCACGACCGACCCGAAGAAGTGTACGAGCGACGTGAGGTAGTACGGGCCCATGTCGAGCAGGGGTCCGCCGCCCTCCTGGTAGTAGAAGGCCGGGGCCGGATGCCACGCTTCGTGGCCGGGCGACGACCAGAATGCCTGTGCTGCTATCGGATCGCCGATCAGACCCGAGTCGATGGCGCGACGGGCTGTCTGGATGCCGGTGCCGAGGACCGTGTCCGGCGCGCTGCCGAATCTCAGGCCGAGTTCTTCGGCGAGGTCGAGCATCGGTGCCGCCTCGGCCGCGTTCAACCCCAGAGGCTTCTCTGCGAAGACGTGCTTGCCGGCCAGAAGGGCGCGGGTTCCGATCTCGACGTGGGCCGGGGGAATGGTGAGGTTCAAGACGGCATCGACCTCGGCGTCGTCGAGAAGTTCGTCGACCGTCAACGCGCGCACGCCGTGTTGTTCGGCGATCTCTCGGGCCCTGACCTCGTTGAGGTCGGCGACGGCCACGAGGCGGAGGCTAGGGAAGCTGGGGAGGTTCGCGAGGTACTGCTCGCTGATCTTTCCGACGCCGATG
Organism: Agreia sp. Leaf335; assembly: GCF_001423605.1. Lineage (NCBI taxonomy): Bacteria > Bacillati > Actinomycetota > Actinomycetes > Micrococcales > Microbacteriaceae > Agreia > Agreia sp. Leaf335. The sequence goes on from NZ_LMOQ01000001.1 coordinate 553,885, forward strand.
ATGCCGACGCTCAGCGGGATGCCCACAGGAGGCCCCTTTCGATAATGGTCTTGACGTTGGGGTTCTGCAGGATCTCGACCCGGTGGCCCGGCGTAGAGACGAAGATGCGCCCCGCGCCCCAGTTTCTGGTCCAGATGGCGGGCGACGTGATGGGCCGATTCCAGGGATCCCACTCCCGCACGGCCTGCGTGGTGGTGGCCAACACGTCGTTGTAGTCGTCGTGCAGAACCCAGTACTGCTCGGTCACCAGTTCGAAGTCATTGATGCCGGCGGTGATCGGGTGAGTCGCCGCGGCCTCGGTCATCTCGATCGTGTGGGGAACGTAGTTGTCGGATTGCTCACCCGTGCGTTCGCTCGGGTGCTTGCCGGGGTGCGAGGCGAACTGACCGCCGACCATTTGGAGGTAGTCAGAGTTGTTGCGGTAGGAGTCCGCGATTCCGCCGTGCCAGCCAGCGAAGCCCGTGCCGGCTTCGACCGCGGCTCGCAGCCCCTCGAACTCGGCCGCCTCGATCGACGACATGGTGTTCGACTGCACGATGAGGTCGACGCCCGACAGGTACGAGGCGTCGGTATACACGGCCGGAGACTCCTCGACCCGCACCTCGAAGCCGTTCGCTTCGAGAAAAGGAAGGAACAATTCGGTGGCCTCGACGGGCTGGTGTCCGTCCCACCCTCCGCGCACCACGAGCGCTCTCTTCTCCGGAGCGGTCTGTTGTGTGTCAGTCATCATCGTCCTTGAGGTGCTGGGTCGCGCGCGGTGGAGGTGAGCAGAAGTTGCGCAAATTACGTTCGTGTTCGCGTCGTTCGGCATCTATTCTCACTCAGGCGAGTGACCGAGACAAGCCCTTCGCCGACCGTTTGTCGCCCAAAAACTTGCGCAACTTCTGTAGAGTCGTGCCATGCCGACACCGATCGACCCGCCGCGCGCGCCGACCCTCGCGCAGATCGCCGCGCTCGCGGGGATCAGCGTGCCCACCGTCTCGAAAGTACTGAACGGGGGAACCGATGTATCGGAGGCGACGCGCCGCCGCGTGATGGCTTCCGCTCAGGAGCTGGGATACAGACGCAAGACGCGAGCCCGCGTCGGCGACGAGAGACGACCGGCAGTTCCGCTCATCGATGTCGTCGTGAAGCACGTCGAAGGCAGCTGGATCAGTCGGGTCCTGGAGGGTGTCGAGGCCGCGGCCGCCGCCGACGGGATCGATGTCGTCCTCACCGTCGCCCGTTCCGACGACGACTGGATGCGCCGCCTGCTGAGAAGACCGTCGCTGGGGGCGATCATCGTTCTCGTCGACACGACCGCGGCCCAGTTGAACATGCTGACGACCGCGAACATCCCCGTCGTGGTCATCGACCCGATCAGCCGGCCCCCCGCAGACGTCGCCAGCATCGGGGCGACGAACTGGGATGGCGGGCGCCTGGCCGCGGAGCACCTCCTCGAGCTGGGGCACACACGGATCGGGGTCATCGGGGGCCGGCGCACAGAGTTGTCGAGCAGTGCGCGAATCGACGGCTTCATCACGGCACTCCGGGAGCAGGGGGTCGCTATTCCCGAGGAGTGGCTCGCCTATGGCGACTGGGATCGGGAGCTCGCGCACCGGGCTGCGGCGGCGATGCTCTCGGGCGCATCCAGGCCGACGGCCATCTTCGCGTGCTCCGACTTCATGGCGCTGGGCGTCTACGACGCGGCCCGCGATGCCGCTCTGTCGATACCCAACGAGGTGAGCGTGGTCGGCTTCGACGATATCCAGGAGTCCGCGTGGGCGACGCCGCCCATGACGACCGTTCAGCAGCCGATCGTCGAGATGGGCGCCGCGGCATTCCGGATGCTCCGCGAAACCGATCGCGCCGCCGCATCCCGGCCATCGAACGGCTCCGCCATCCGCATGGAACTCGAGACGCGATTGATCACGCGCCTGTCTACGGCGCGGTCAGGCTAGCTTCGTCGACGTCCACCCGCGTGTGGCGCTCTTCGGCTTCGCGGGCGAAGGTGAGGTAGCAACTCGCCGTCCACGTGTACGCGCGGTCGCGCAGGCCCTCACCGGTCAGAGCGTCGAAGTTCTCGGCGAAGCCCGACCCCTCGCAGAGACGTCGGAAGCGTTCGCTGATGAGATCTGCGAGTGCGGTCTGGCCGCCTCTTCGCAGACCGTCTTCGATGATCGCCGTCGACGGCGCCCAGATCGGCCCGCGCCAGTAGCCGTCCGCCTCGTACTCGTCGCTGTCGACCAGCTGAGTCGCTGGGCCGAAGTCGGTGACATGCTCGGAGATTCGCTCCGACAGCCCCTCGATGATGTTCTCGGGCAGGTGCGCGGCGGCCACGATCGGCAGCGTGTTGAGGAGCGAACTCGTCTTGCTCAGACGACCACTCAGCGGCGCCCTCGCCACGAAGGCATCGCCGGTCCAGAGGTCGAGGAGGGCGCTGCGTACCGCATTCGCCTCATCGGCCCAGGAGGCCGCCTCGCTGTCGCGACCCAGTTCGTTCGCCAGCTCGGCGAGCACCTCGAGCTGCACCAGCAGGAAAGCCGCGAGATCGGGAGCTTCGATCACTCGGTCGTGGTCGAAGGTCGTCGAGTTGTCCCATCCACTGTCGTTGCCGTGCTGGTAATGCGGCAGCACGTGGCCGGCGATTCGTCGGCGCTCGAGCCAGAACCGAGTCCAGCGCACGAGCGAGTCGTAGACGTCGGTGAGGGCCCGCAGCTCGAGCGGGGCCTCGAGGGTGGCTCGGATCTTACGGAAGGCCCACCCGTGGATGGGCGGCTTGACGAAGTTGTAGAGCACCTCGGAGTGGGTGACGGAGTCGGGGAGTGCGCCGCTCCCGTCCTGAAAATCGAAGACGATCGAGAACTGGTCGAGCGCTTCCCGGGGGAGTCCGGGTGCGAGCGCAAGAGCATTGAAGCAGTGATCCCAGCTCCACACCTTGTCCATCCAGTGCTTCGACATGAAGATCGACTCCCGCTCGAGGAAGCCGCTCGGAGAGACGGTCGCCGACCACAGTACGTAGCAGGCCGCCGAGACGCCGGGCGTGCGCTCGCTCCGCCACGACGCGATGCTCTCGACGTAGTGATCGAACTCCGCGGCAACCGCTGCTGCGGCGTCGTCGAATGAACCGGGCGCCCGGTACTGCGCTCGAGCCGCGTCGAACTCCTCGATGGCGATCTCCCACTCGTCACCGGTCGTGTCTACCGAACGCTCACCGGCGCCCAGCGCCTCGGACCCGGTGATCGACAGGGCGCCGGAGAGGGCGGTGATGCGGTAGCGCCGGCCCGTCTCGTAGGAGGTGAAGACGGCCGCCTCGTCGATCGGATCGGTGAAGAGGTAGGTGCCGGTGAAGGGGGTCAACTCCGGTGTCGCGTCGGCGATCCTCAGCTGCGCCGTCCGTCCGCGCACCCTCAGCACGCTGTCGTTCTCGAAGACCGCCTCGACCTCGCCGTCGGGCGTCGACCAGCGCAGTGTCGTGGGTGTCGCATCCACGACCGCGTCGACGGGGCGGCCGTGCTGCAGCGGCTCGAAGACGAAGATGGCGTGCATGCCGGTCTGGTGCGAGACCAGGTGCAGCTTGTCGCGCACGGTATGCAGCGCCACCACGGGCGAGATATCGAGCCACGATCCCCTGCGGCTGAAGGGGATCTCGCGGATGTCGAAGGGTGCAGACGAGGGCGCTGTCACGGGTGTTCTCCTAGGTGGTGGCTGGCAGGTGTGGGCCGCGGGCCTTGTCAGCTTGTCACGGGGATGAAGATGCGCATGGTGGCCGGGCCACGCTCCGCCCATCGGTGGTACGGCACGAGCGTGAGCTCGATGGGCCTCGGGTCTGAGGCGACAGGCTTGGTCGTGCCGAACGGCAGGACGCCGGAGTCGGTCGTCGCCGCGACGACGCCATTCACCCGTGCGCCGTCGGCGTAGGCCGACAGCGTGGAACCGGGGTCGAGTTGCACCTCTTCGATGTGCGTGCCCGAGGGCAGATCCACCGATTCGAGGCACAGCACCAGCGGGCCCCGCTCCACGGCCACCGTGCCCCGAACGGCATCGATGCGGGAGTCGGGCCACGTGAGACGCGGAGCGAGCGGCAACTCGAGCACGACCTCGTCATCCGGTTCGAACGAACGCCGGATGTCGGCCCAGCCGGGCGCGACACGGGTCGCGTCGTCGCCGTTGAGACTCAGCGTGGCGTCGTCTGCCCAGCCTGGGATGCGCAGGCGCAGGCGCGACTCGGACTCGGGAGCGGCTACGACGCGAACGCGCACGGTCGACTCATCGGGATAGCGGGTGTCGACCTGCAGTACGAATCCTCCGACACGGATCTCGCCGGCCGCGTACTGCAGCACCGAGATGCCCTCGTCGTCGGCAGACGCGACGTATGCCCCCAGCGACGCCACGGTGCGGGCGACGTTGGTGGGGCAGCACGAGACGTCAAACCACGGTGCCCGCATACCGCCTTCCGCCCTGTTGTTGACTCCGTCGCTCGCGCTCGCACCAGGCTCGCGCAGCTGCAGCGGATTGGCGTAGAAGAACGACCGGCCGTCTTCGCTCGGCGAGGTGGCCACGACGTTGAAGAGGGTGCGCTCGATGAGGTCCGGGTAGCGGACGTCGCCCGTAGCCAGATACAACCGCCAGGCGAGCATGACCGAGGCAACGCCCGCGCAGGTCTCGCAGTAGGCGCGATCGGCCGGCAGCTCCCAGTCGTCGCCGAAACCCTCGTCCTGATGCCGTGAGCCCATGCCGCCCGTCAGATAGGTGCGGCGGGCGACCGTGTTCTTCCACTGCGCGGTGACCGCGTCGGCCAGGCCGTGATCGCCGGTGTCGACGGCCACATCGAAGGCGCCGGCCGAGAGGTAAAGGGCTCGGACCGCGTGCCCGCGAAGGACGGTGGCCTCTCGCACCGGAACGTCGTCCTGGAAATACTCCGCCGAGAGAAGCGGGCGCACCGGGAGCGTGCCGTGGCCGCGTCGCTCGATGAACAGGCGTGCCTGCTCGAGAAAGCGACGCTCGCCGAATGCGCGCCCCGCCTCGACGAGCGCCACCTCGATTTCGGGGTGACCGCAGATATCAGCGCGGCCGTTCGCCCCGAATTCCTCACAGACCTGATCGGCCGCGCGGCGCGCGATCTGCACGAGACGGTCGTCGTACCCCGTGCGCAACCGCGCGACGCCCGCCTGCAGCAGATGGCCCGTGTTGTACAGTTCGTGACCCATCGCCAGGTCGGAATAGCGTGGTGGCAGGCCCGGATGCCCGTGAGCCGTGTTCAGATAGCCGTCGTCGTCTTGGGCCGCGCCGATTCTGTCGACCAACGCCTCGAAGGCTGCTGCCAACGTCTCGTCGGGGCGCCGGCCGAGCTCCCACGCCATGGCCTCCAGGAGCTTGTAGATCTCCGAATCGGAGAACTGCCAGCCGGGTCGTTCGATCGTGGTCTCGCCTCGGGCGACGCGATCGAAGTTCTCGATCCAGCCCAGGCGCTCCATCCAGTCGAGGCAGTGAGTCAGCGTGGCGGCGGCATTCACGCTCTGCCGGCTGCCCCAGAAGCCCGACGGGTCGAGACTTACCTCGGCGACGCCGACGCCCCGGTGGGCGGAGTCGTCAGGCACGACGGGACCTGACATCGGCATTGTGCGGGCGCCCTGCTGTGGTGCAGTGGATATGGTCACGAGTTCAGTCCTTCACTGCGCCGGCGGTCACGCCCGCCGCGACGTAGCGCTGGGCCACGACGAGCAGGATCGCTGCCGGGATGGAGGCGACGACGGCGGTGGCCATGATGGCGTTCCACTGCGTGGTGTTGTTGCCGATGTACGAGTAGATGCCGAGAGTCACGGGTTTCAGCGCCGAATTGCGCGCGAGCGTCGAGGCGAACACGAAGTCCGACCATGCCCACAGGAACGCGAACAGGGCCACCGTGATCGCGGAGTTGCGACTCAGCGGCATGACGACCGAGGTGAAGGTGCGCCAGGCGTTCGCGCCGTCTATGCGAGCCGCCTGCAGCAATTCGCGTGGCAGGCCGCTCATGAATGCCGTGAACAGAAGCACGCCGAACGGCACAGCGACCGTCGAGTCGGCGAGGATCAGCCCCCACACGCTGTTGAGCATGCCGAGCCGCACGTAGATCGCGTAGAAACCCATGGCCATGACCACGCCGGGAATCATCTGGGCGACCAGGAGCACGAAGTTGAGGGTGCGGCCTCCGCGCAGATTCAACAGTGAGATCGCGTACGCGGCCGGAGCAGCGATGACGACCGTCAGCGCCACGGTGCCCAGGCCGATGAGGAGGCTCGTGCCGAGGTTCGGCAGCTGCTGGCGCAGCACCTCGGCGTAACCGTCGAGAGTCGGGTCGAGGGGGAAGAGGTGGGGCGGGCTGAGCCGGAGGTCGGCGGTCTTCGTGAACGACACGTTGACCATCCAGTAGACCGGGAACAGCATCAGGGCGGTGAAGACGACTCCGAGAGCGGTCTTCCACCAGGGGCGGCGGGCGGTCATGATTGCTCCTGACGTCGCTGCATTCTCAGGTAGATGAACCCGAAGATGAGCGCGATGACGATGAGGATGTTGCCGACGGCGGCAGCGGGGGAGAGATCGGGCTGGCCGGTACCGAAAGCTTCTCGATACGACCAGATCGCGAGTGTCGTGGTGGAGTTCGCGGGGCCTCCACTCGTCATGATCCAGATGATGTCGACCACCTTCAGCGTGTAGACGAGGCCGAGCAGCAGCGTGATCGCCGAGACGGGGCGAAGCAGAGGGAAGGTGATGCTCCAGAACTGGCGCCACGGTCCTGCTCCGTCGAGCGCAGCGGCCTCGTAGAGGTCGGCCGAGATGTTCTGCAGGCCCGAGTAGAGGATGACAAGGTTGAACGGAATGCCCAGCCAGATGTTAGCGATGACCACCGCGAGCAGCGACGTGTCGGGTGAAGTGAGCCAGTTGATCTGGCCGATACCGAAAGCCTGCAAGAACGAGTTGACGATGCCGTTGTCGCTGTTCAGCATCCAGGCCCAGGCCGAGCCCGAGACGATCAGCGGCAGCAACCATGGCACCAGGAACAGGGCCCTGAGAAGCCCGCTCAGACGGAAGTTGCCGCGGAAGAACACCGCCAGGGCGAGACCGAAGACGTATTGGAAGATCAGCGATCCGAAGACGAACACCACCGTGTTCCAGGCCGCCTGACCGAACAGGGGCGACGAGATGACGTCGATGTAGTTCTTCAGACCGACGAATTCGGCGTTGCCCTGAACGAAAGCACGCACGGTGTAGTCGTGGATGCTGAGGTCGATACTGCGGATCAGCGGGTACGCGTAGAACGCGAGCAGGTAGACGAGCAGTGGGGCCGCGAAAGCGGCGGCGACCCATCGAGAGCCGTCGAGCCCGCCGCGCTTGCGCCGCTCGGGGCGTGGGGTGTCCGGCCCGGGGCTTGGGGCCGGCCGAACAGCCGGCGCCGCATTGATCGTCATCATGTGTCCTTCGTCGGGGATTCCGGGGGCGGGCGAAGAGCCCGCCCCCGGCGATGGATTACTTGCCTTCGGTTGCCGAGGCGGCTGCCTTCTGAGCAGCTGCCAGTGCGTCCTTCGGAGAGGATGCTCCCGAGAGTGAGCTCTGCACGGCCGTCCACAGCTGCTCGGAGATCAGCGGGTAGTTCGTGCCCAGGTTGTCGCTGGTGCGACCCTTCGCGGCCTTGACGGCCGACACCCAGGTGTCGAGTTCCGGGTGCTGTTCGAGCAGCTGGTCCTGGCCGTCAGTTGTCGGCGGGATGTAGTACGCGAAGGTGTTCGCCGTCTCGACGAAGCCTTCGGGAGTCGTCATGCAGTCGACAATCTTCTTCGTGGTCTCGTACCGGGCAGTGTCCTTCTGCACCGGAGCGGTGATGAACTCGCCTCCGGTCGGAGCAGGAGCGATGCCGGAGTCGACGGCGGGCAGCTCGATCACGCCGGTCTTGAAGGGTTGCTCGGCGGCGCTGTTGACCTGCCAGGTGCCGTTCTCGGCAAAGGCGAAGTCACCGGTGAGGAACTCCTCCCAGCTGGTGTTCTGCGAGTTGCCGATCACCGACTGCGGTGCGTAGCCCTTGTTGACCCAGTCTGTCCACAGCGTCAGGGCGCTGACGGCTTCGGGCGAATCGAGCTTCGTCAGATCCGCTCCGGCGCCCCAGAACCAGGGCAGGAACTGGAAGGACCCTTCTTCGGTATTGATCCCCGCGAAGGTGATGCCCTTCTTGCCCGCGGCGGTCACCTTCGAGAGCGCGTCGGTCAACGACGCCCAGCTCGTGATGCTGGCGGGGTCGACCCCGGCAGCGGTCAAGATGTCGGCGTTGTAGTACAGCGCGAGAGTGTTGGCGCCGACCGGTACGCCGTAGTCCGCGCTGTCGAGCTCGCCCGCGGCCAGGAGGTTGGCGTCGACCTTCGAGGTGTCCAATCCGAGCTCGTCGGTCGTGGTCAGCATGCCGGTGTCGGCGAGAGTGGAGACGGCGGGGTTGTCGAGCAGGATCACGTCGGGCGAGGTGCCCTCCTGAGCCGACAGCAGGGCCTGGTTCGTCAACGACGTGGTGTCGTAGGCGGTGCGCTGAATGGTGACTCCGGCGTCCGTTCCGCATGCCTGCACGCGCTTGGCCCAGTCGGAGCCCTCCTCGTGCTGGGGGTACGGATCCCACCAGGTGTAGGTTCCTCCGGCCGCGTCGGTCGACCCGGCGTCGCCCGAGCTCGAGCAGCCCGCGAGGGCTCCGAGTGCGACGACGGTGACCGCGATGGCGAGCGGCTTTCGCAGCGTGGTGCTCAACATGTGTTCCTCCTTGAACGTGTCCGGCATACCGGACCTCTTGGTGTGTTTTTCAGTGACGGGTCGGCGGTACCGCGGTACTGCCGCGATCATCGATCCGTGGTGTGATCAGATCGACGATCGGTGACACCGCATCGGACGTGCTTTCGATGCGGGAGACGAGGCGTTCGACAGCACGACGACCGAGTTCGTCTGCCGCGCTGTCGATGGCTGTGTAGGGAAGCGAGAAGGTGCGCGCGAAGTCGTCTGAGTAGCGGCCGATGACCGAGATGTCTGCCGGGGCAGACAGCCCTCGCGACTGCAGCACGCTCGGGAGGGCCGCCGCGGCAGCCTCATTGTTCAGCAGTAGGCCTGTGGCGCTCGGATGGGCGTCGAGCAGTCGCGCGAGCTCCAACCCGATCTGCGGTTGGCTGGAGGGGGCGAAGTGGTGATGCAGTTCGACACCGAGCTCTCGAGCCCGATCCTGCGCCGCATTGGCGAGGCGCGACACATAGGCGCCGCCACGCTCGAGCACGTGCTCGGGCTGAGAGACCAGAATCATGGTGCGGTGGCCCAGCTCGTGCAGTGTCTCCACCATGAGGCGACCCGCTGCCACGAAGTCGAGGTCGAACACGTCGATGCCGCTCGGGTCTCCCGGCAGCCCGACCAGCGACCCAGGTTGCGCGGCTGCACGGAGGATGCCGAGGCGGTCGTCGTTCTCGGCGACGTTCAGCAGGATGAAGCCGTCGACCATGCGCGAATCGGAGATGCGCCGCAGGGCCGAGACGCCGTCTTCGTCGGTCAGCAGCAGCGTGTCGTACCCGCGCTCACGGGCCCGGTTGGTGACGCCGAGGATGTACTGCAGCATGGCCGGCGCGAACTCGTCTTCGAGGAACCGGGCCAGTAGACCGATGACCTTCGTCTGCGATGTGGCGAGGGCTCGAGCGCCGGCATTCGGGGTGTAGTCGAGGCTGAGAACCGCCTGTTCGACCTTCTGGCGCACCTCTGCGGAGATGGATCGCTTGCCCGACAGTGCGTACGACGCTGTGCTGCGCGATACGCCTGCGACGCGGGCTACGTCTCCGATTGTTGCCATGAGGTCTCCATTGACGATGTTTCGAACCGGTTCGACTCGAACCGGTTCGACGATAACAGAGTCATCGGCGATCTTGCAAGGAGGGTCGCGAAAGAGACTGTCCTGCGGCTACGAACCGCGAGGGCCGGATCGGCTCGGCTCAGGCGTCGAGAGCCGTATCGCTTGCGCTGGCGTCCGGGAATCCCGTGGATTCCCGCGCGACGATACTGAAGCCCGCCTTGATGGTTCTCGCGGGCATCCGGTCGCCCTTCTCCTGGATGCGCTCGACCAGCAGATCGACGGCCGTTTCGGCGATCTCGAGGCGGCCGGGATCCACCGTGGTCAGCGAGGGCGACGAGAAGCGCCCTTCGTCGATGTTGTCGAATCCGATGACCGCGACGTCGTCGGGAACGCGAAGCCCTGCCTCGCCGAGTGCCCGGAGTGCGCCGAGGGCGAGCGTGTCGTTCAGGGCGAAGACCGCGTCGAACTCCACCCCGCTCCGCCGCAGCGAGCGGATCGCGGCCGCCCCGCTCTCGCGGCCCCAATGCGCCTCTCGCACGATCAGCCGATCGTCGTTCGCGATGTTCGCGTCGTCGAGCGCCCGGAGGTAGCCCTGCTCGCGGAGGCTGGCCGAGCTGGCGTTGTCCTCCGACTCCACGGGGGCGCCGATCAAAGCGATCCGGGTTCTACCGAGGCTCAGGAGATGCTCGACCGCGGCGCGCGACGAGGAGCTGTTGTGCATGGTCACGTGGTCGGTGGGGCCGCCGAAGATGCGTTCGCCGAGCAGGACGACCGGCCCCCGGGTGGCGAGCAGATCGACGTCTTTCTGGCCGAGCTGAGCGGGGCTGAAGAGCAACCCGTCGATGAAGCGCAGTTCGCCGCCCGAGAGGGCTTCGATCTCGAGTTCGCGATCGCCGTTTGTCTGCTCGATCACGACGCGCAACCCTCGTCGGGCGGCGGCCCGGATGACCGAGTCGGCGAGTTCTGCGAAGTAGTTCTCGCGAAGCGACGGCACGGCGAGGGCGATGACGCTTGTCTTGCCCGACCGGAGCCCCCGGGCGGAGAGGTTGGGGCGGTAGCCGAGTTCGTCGATGAGCTGTCGAATCCTGGCCCGCGTCTCCGGACCGACTTTGGGATTGTCGTTCAACACATTGGAGACGGTCTTGATCGAGACACCGGCCGCGCGGGCGACGTCGTGAATGGTGGGAACGGTACTCACGCCGGATGCCTCCCGCTCTGCGGCAACGCCGAGTGGGCCGCTCGTAAACCATAGCTTCCGCTGCTCGACAGAGAGATGTCGGCTCGTCCTTGACGTTCGCAGATCGCCCTCCTACTATCTAGGTACAACGATGTACCTGCACGGTGTTGTGCACGATTTCTCACGAGGTCGAGCGCACTCTGATGCCCTTCCCGACGGAGACTTCATGCTGCAAGCCCACCTCGACCTCGATCCGGCCTCGCTCGTCGGCCCCGTCAACCGCCGTCTCTTCGGCTCCTTCGTCGAGCATCTGGGGCGATGCGTCTACGACGGAATCTACGAGCCGGGCCACCCGACGGCGAACAGAGACGGCTTTCGTCAAGACGTCGTCGATCTCGTGCGTGAACTCGGGGTGTCGACGGTTCGGTACCCCGGCGGCAACTTCGTCTCGGGCTACCGATGGGAGGACGGCGTCGGGCCTCGTGAATCGAGGCCGAGCCGGCTTGACCTCGCCTGGCACTCGACCGAGAGCAACGAGATCGGCCTCGACGAATTCGCTCGCTGGCTCGACCTGGTCGGGAGCGAGCTGATGTACGCGGTGAACCTCGGCACCCGGGGAGTCCAGGAGGCGCTCGACGTTCTGGAGTACGCCAACATCCGCTCCGGAACCGCACTGTCGAACCAGCGCATCGCCAACGGATCTCCCGAACCCCACGGCATCCGGATCTGGTGTCTCGGAAACGAGATGGACGGCCCCTGGCAGTTGGGGCATTCGACGGCGATCGAGTACGCGCAGCTGGCCGCCAAGACGGCTCGCGCCATGCGTCAGGTCGACGCGACGCTCGAGCTCGTGGTCTGCGGCAGCTCGGGCGCGGGGATGCCGACATTCGGCGAGTGGGAGCGGATCGTTCTCGAGAAGACCTACGACGAGGTCGACTACATCTCGTGCCACGCGTACTACGAACCGGTGAACGGCGACGTCGCGAGTTTTCTCGCCTCCGCCGTCGACATGGACAGGTTCATCGACTCCGTGGTCGCCACCGCCGACCATGTGAAGGCGCTGCGACGCAGCGAGAAGACGATGAACGTCTCGTTCGACGAATGGAACGTCTGGTATCAGTCGCGCTACAACGACGTCGAGAAGATCACCGATGCCGAGGCGTGGCCCCAGGCGCCCCGCCTGCTCGAAGACTCCTACACGGTCATGGACGCCGTCGTGTTCGGGGGACTCCTGATCTCTCTCCTCCGTCACGCCGATCGCGTGACGGCCGCGAGCCTCGCCCAACTCGTGAACGTGATCGCACCGATCATGACCGAGCCGGGCGGGCCGGCCTGGCGACAGACCACGTTCTACCCCTTCGCCATCACCTCTCGACTGGCGAAGGGAGCTGCTCTTCGAGTCAGGCTCGATTCGCCCACCACACCCACGGATGCTTTCGGCGACGTACAGATGGTCGACGCGGTCGCGACCCACGACGAAGCGTCGGGCGCCACGGCGGTGTTCCTCGTCAATCGCAGTCTGAGCGAGACCGTGACGGTGCAGATCGACGTCGATCGGCTCGGCGTCGGAAGCCTCGACAGCGTGGAGAGCCTCTTCGACGACGACGTTCACGCCGCGAACACGCTCTCGCACCCCGACCGCGTGATTCCCCAGACGAACACCACCGCGCGACTGCACGACGGCAGGGTCAGCATCAGCCTGCCGCCCGTCTCGTGGACCGCGCTCGCCATGCACTGAGCGCATCACACACCCAACGAAAAGGAGTATGCAGTGAAAAAGAGAATTCTTGCCGCCGCGGTCGCGACTGTCGCCACTCTGGTCGCTCTCACCGGATGCACGGGGAGCAGCGACGCTCCCTCCAGCGCCGGCGTTCCCACCGACAAGCCGATCACGCTGAAGGTGTGGAGCTGGGACGGCACAGTGAAAGAGGCCGTGCCCGGCTTCGAGAAGCTCTACCCGAACATCACCGTCGATGTCATCAATGCGGGATCGTCGACCGACGAATACACGGCTCTCGACAACGCGATCCAGGCGGGGTCGGGCGTGCCGGACATCGCCATGTTCGAATACTTCTCCCTGCCGCTCTTCGCGATCCCCGGCAAGCTCACCGATCTCTCGCAGTTCGGAGCAGAGGACATCGCGTCCGACTACGTCGATGCAGCCTGGGGCAACGTCACGATCGACGGCAAGCCCTACGCCCTCCCGTCGGACTACGGCCCTGCGGCCCTGTTCTACAACCAGGCCGTCCTCGCCGAGGCCGGAGTGACGGCGCCGCCCGCCACCTGGGACGAGTTCTACGAGGCTGCCAAGAAGGTTCGCGCGTTGGGCGGGGATCACTACATCACCAACGATTCGGCAGACATCTTCCTGCTGCTGTCGTTGATCTGGGAAGGCGGCGGACGACCCTTCACTGTCGACGGTTCGAACGTGACGATCGACTTCACTGACGCCGGAACCACCCGCGCGGTCGAGTACTGGCAGAGGATGCTCGACGAAGACCTGGTCAACACCAAGGTCAGCGGATGGTCTGACGACTGGAACCGCGGCCTGAACGAGGGCACCATTGCCACGCAGATCATCGGCAGCTGGTTCACCTCGACCCTGCCCGAGCGTGCTCCGGATGCCGCGGGCGACTTCCGCATCGCGCCGCTTCCCCAGTGGGAGGCCGGTGAGGCGTCGGGCTCGGAGAACGGCGGAAGCGCGATGGCGATTCCGGCCGATGCGAAAAACAAGGAGGCCGCCTACGCCTTCCTCGAGTACTTCACGCATGGCGACGGGCTGCAGCCGCGAATCGATGCGGGCGCCTTCGTGCCCAAGCTCTCGAACCTCGACGACGAGGAGTTCCTCGCCACGACGAACGAGTTCTTCGGCGACCAGAAGTACAACGAGGTGTTGGCCGAGTCCTCGAAGAACGTGGCCACGGGCTGGCAGTACCCGCCGTTCTTCGGATGGGCGCGCACCAGCTACGAAGACGTCTCGGCGCCGCTGTACAACAGCGGCAAGGGCACGCTCGCCGATGTGCTGGAGACCTGGAAGCAGCGCAGCATCGAGTACGGCAACGAACAGGGCTTCACGGTCGAGTAGATGTCGTCGACCACAACGAACGCCCTCAGGGTTCGCACACGCCCCAAGGTCGGCCTGCTCTTCATCGCGCCCTTCGCCGTGCTGTTCCTCTTCGTCCTCATCATTCCGATCGGCTATTCGGCCTACATCAGCCTGTTCCAGAACAAGCTCATCGGCGGAAACGCCTTCGTCGGCCTCGACAACTACATCAAGCTGTTCAACGATCCCCAGTTCTACGACGGTGCGATCCGAGTCGTGGTCTTCACGGCGATCCAGGTGCCGATCATGCTTCTCAGCGCGATCGCTCTGGCCCTCGCCATCGACTCGCTTCGACTGCACGGCACCAAGTTCTTCCGGGTCATCGTCTTCCTGCCGTACGCGATTCCCGCGATCGTGTCCACGCTCATGTGGGGCTTCATGCTCGGCATCCGCTATGGCCTCATCGGCAGCCTGAACGAGGCCGCCGGCACGTCGTTCGATCCGTTCGCACCCGAGACGACGATGATCTCGATCGGTGTCATGGTCACGTGGGGCTTCACCGGCTACAACATGCTGATCTTCTACGCGGCGCTGCGAGCGGTTCCGCGCGAGTTGTACGAGGCCGCCGCGATCGACGGCGCGAACGAGTTCCACATCGTGCGCTACATCAAGCTCCCGGCGCTTCGAGGCTCTCTGGTCGTCACCGTCATCTTCTCGATCATCGGAACGTTCCAGCTGTTCAACGAGCCCAATATCCTGGCGACCCTCGTCTCGAACAGCGGCATCACCTCGTACTACACGCCGAATCTGTACGCCTACAACCTCGCGTTCACGGGTTCGCAACAGGGGTACGCCGCGGCCTTGGCCATCGTCATGGCGCTCTTCACCATCGCCATCGCGTACGTCGTGCAGATCAAGGGAATGAAGAATGTCCTCAACAAGTAGCACTCTCGCCCGTCCGAAGAAGCTCTACACGCTCTCGAACCCGCGCAAGAGCACGACGCTCACCCTGCTGACCGGGCTCTTCGCCCTGTACTGCTTGCTTCCGATGGTCTGGCTCGTGATCAACGCCACCAAGTCGCAGCAGGATTTCGTCTCGTCGTTCGGACTCGCCTTCGGCGATGGTTTCGCGTTGTGGGACAACGTGGTGCAGGTCTTCACTTTTCAAGAGGGCATCTTCGCTCGTTGGCTGCTGAATACCGTGCTCTATGTCGTGGTGGGCGCGCTCGTCTCGACGTTGCTCGCGGCCCTGGGCGGCTACGCTCTCGCCAAGCACGACTTCATCGGCAAACGGGTCTTCCTCCTGGTCGTGCTGGGCTCCATCTCCGTGCCGGGTATCGCGCTCGCGATCCCGCAGTTTCTGCTGTTCGCGCAGCTCGGCATCACGAACACCCCGTGGGCCATCCTCATCCCGTCGTTCATCAACCCCTTCGGGCTGTATCTCATGTGGGTGTTCACCGCGCAGGCGGTGCCCGACGGACTCATCGAGGCCGCCCGCATCGATGGCGCGGGAGAGTTCCGGATCTTCAGGCAGATCGCCTTTCCCCTGCTCGCACCGGCCACCGTCACGGTGCTGCTCTTCTCGTTCGTCTCGATCTGGAACAACTACTTCCTGCCGCTGATCATGCTCAAGGACCCGGCCTGGTATCCGCTCACCATCGGCATCAACCAGTGGAACAAGCTCGGTTCGACCGCCGGAAACGGAGAGTTGATTCAGAATCTGGTCATCACGGCGTCGCTGCTGACGATCATTCCGCTGGTCATCGCGTTCCTGAGTCTTCAGCGGTATTGGCAGTCCGGCCTTGCGCTGGGCGCGATCAAAGACTGATGATGCACAACACGCACGGCAATCGATCACGACGAGGTCACCGATGAGTCTTTCCCGAGCCGACTGGCCCATCGCCGCCAGCATGCTGCCGTTCTCGGCCGTCGCCCCGAGCGGCGTGCCGGTGCAGGACGCCGAACCCGAGGAGTGGGCACGAGTGCTCGACGAGGTGGCCGACGCGGGGTTCACCTGTGTCGACTTCACCGACAACTGGGTCAAGGTCGGCGACCTGTCTGCCGAGCGCCTCGAGGATCTCGCCGAGGCGTCCCGGAGGGCGGGGCTCCGACCCGCCTCGATCTCGGCGATCAGGCGCAGCGTCATCGATGCAGAGAACGGCGCAGAGAACCTCGCGTACAGCCATCGCACGCTCGAGGCGGCCGCGCGACTGGGCATCGAGGTCGTGTCGTTCGGCCTGCATCAGGCGCTCACCGCCGAGCAGCGTGAGCAGCTCTGGTTCTGGACCGTCGAGGGCCATCGCGACGACCCCGACGACGTCGACGCGTGGGAGCTCGCGGTGTCGAGGCTTCGAGAGCTCGGCCGTCACGCCGAGGAGCTCGGATTACTCGTCTCGCTGGAACTCTACGAAGACACCTACCTCGGATCGGCGGATTCGTCGGTGCGCCTCGTTGAGGAGATCGGCCTCGCGAACGTCGGTCTGAATCCCGACATCGGAAACCTGATCCGACTGCATCGTCCGGTGGAGTCGTGGGAGGAACTCGTGGCCAAGACCGTGCCCTACGCGAACTTCTGGCACGTCAAGAACTACGCCCGAGACGAAGACAGGGCGAAGGAACAGTATTTCGCGGTGCCGGCGCCGATGGAGTCCGGGCTCATCAACTATCGAGCCGCGATCGCATCGGCGATAGCGGCGGGGTTCCAGGGCATCCTATGCACCGAGAATTACGGCGGAGACGGGCTGAGCGTGTGCGCGGCGAACCGCGACTATCTGCTCAGGCATGCGCTGCCCAAGACGGCCGACTACACGCTGGGCACCAGCCGCGTGCGGCAGGGCTCGTTGAGCGTGCCGGCCAGCGCGCCCTCGAGAGCTTCGGCTTACTGAATAACGAGCGAGTACAGAAAGTGAGATGCAATGACGCGTCTATTCAATGATCCCGACAACTTCACGGCGGAGGCGCTCACAGGCTTCGCCCGGGTGCATGCCGACGAGGTGGAGCTCGTCGACGGTGGAGTCGTGCGGCGCGGGCGCCCTGACTCGTCGCGGGTCGCGCTCGTGATCGGCGGTGGGTCGGGCCACTACCCGGCGTTTGCGGGCCTCGTCGGCCCCGGGCTCGCCGCCGCCGCCGTGTGCGGGCAGGTGTTCACATCGCCCTCGGCCGGGCAGGCCTACAGAGTGGCGGCCGCCGTCGATTCGGGCGCGGGAGTTCTCTTCAGCTTCGGCAACTACGCGGGAGACGTGCTGCATTTCGCCGCGGCCGAAGAGAGACTGCGCGCCGAGGGGCGGGATGTGCGCACGGTTCTCGTGACCGACGACATCGCGAGCGCCTCACCCGACGAGATGGAGAAGCGTCGCGGCATCGCCGGCGACTTCGCGGTCTTCAAGGTCGCGGGAGCGGCGGCGGAGCGCGGACTGTCGCTAGACGACGTGGAGCGCCTCGCCCGCGAGACCAACCGTCGGACACGCAGCCTCGGCGTCGCCTTCAGCGGCTGCACGTTTCCGGGGGCCGAGGAGCCGCTCTTCACGGTTCCCGAGGGGCAGTTGTCGATCGGCCTCGGCATCCATGGCGAACCCGGCATCGACGAGGTGCCGATGATGCGTGCCGCAGAACTCGCGAAACTCCTCGTTGCCCGACTGCTCGACGACGCTCCTGACGACCGCGGCGACCGGGCGGCCGTACTGGTCAACGGTCTCGGCACGGTGAAATACGAAGAACTCTTCGTGCTGTATTCGGGCGTCGCCGATGAACTGGAGGCTGTCGGCATCACCATCGTCGAGCCGGAGTGCGGCGAACTCGTCACGAGCCTCGACATGGCCGGTGTGTCGGTAACACTCGTCTGGCTCGACGACGAGATCGAGAGTCTGTGGCGTGATCCGGCCTCGTCGCCCGCCTACCGCAAGGGCTCTGCTCCGTCGGTGGCGGTCACCTCCGAGTCCTCCTCGGCTGCGCCCGCGTCGCGAGGGGAGCCGCAGGTCGACGCCGCCGCCGAGCGTGAGGAGGTCTCGGAGATATCCGCGGCCCGAGCCGCCCTCGCGCTGCGCCTGATGGTCGCCGTGCAGGAGACGCTGCGCGAGAACCGTGACGACCTCGGCCGCATCGACGCGATCGCCGGCGACGGCGATCACGGCGTCGGCATGGTTCATGGCATCGACGCGGCCGTGCGTATCGCCCGCGACTCTCCCGATATCGGCATCCGGGAGCTGCTGACGAACGCGGGCGAGGCCTGGAGCGATGAGGCCGGCGGAACATCCGGTGCACTCTGGGGTGCCGCGCTTCGAGCCATGGGCGACGCGGCGGAGGGGAATCCCGACTCCGACGCCGAGGCTGCCGTCGACGCGGCACGCGCTGCACGCGACAGCATCCAGCACCTGGGCAAGGCTCAACCGGGCGACAAGACCATGATCGACGCCCTGGTGCCCTACGTCGAGACGCTCTCCTCCGAGCTGGGTGCGGGAGCGCCGCTCGGCGCGGCACTCCGGGCGGCGGCCTCCGCCGCAACGCAGGCGGCCGTCGAGACCGCCCGTCTGCGGCCGGCACTCGGCCGCGCGCGCCCCCTCGCCGAGAAGAGCCTCGGGCATCCGGATGCCGGCGCCACCTCGCTCGCTCTGATAGCCGAACGAATCGCCACGGAGCTGGCATGACTGCATCGAGCCGCGAACGGCAGCACGAAACACGAGGAGAGACATCATGATCAGAACCGTCGCCGTCATCGGCTCCGGATACATGGGCGGAGGGATCGCCCAGGTGCTGGCCCTCGCCGGCGCCTCGGTACGTCTGGCCGACATCTCAGAGGAGATCGCCGCGAGGAATCTCGCGCGCATCATCTCCGAGGCGGCGCAATTCGAGGCGGAGGGCCTGTTTCCCGACGGGGCCGCCGCCACCATCGAACGAAATGTCGTCGCAGCGGAGTCGATCGAGGCCGCGGTCGGCGGAGTCGACTTCGTCGAAGAGGCCGTGCCCGAGATCCTAGCGGTCAAGCACGAGACGCTCGCGCGGATCAGCGCGGCCGCCGACGCCACGACGATCATCGGCAGCAACACATCGACGATCTCGATCAACGCTCTCGCCGAGGCCGTGGTCGCTCCCGAGCGCTTCGTCGGCATCCACTTCTCGAACCCCGCGCCGTTCATCCCCGGAGTCGAGTTGATTCCGCACGAACTGACGGACGCCTCGATTCTGCCGCCGGTCGAAGAGCTGCTCGAGGCCGCGGGAAAGTCGAGTGCGCGCATCACCGATTCCACCGGATTCGTGCTCAACCGCCTGCAGTACGCCCTCTTTCACGAGGCGACCCAACTCGTCGAGGAGGGCGTGGCGACGCCTGAGGACATCGACACCATCGTGCGCACGACCTTCGGATTCCGACTGCCCTTCTTCGGGCCGTTTCTCATCGCCGACATGGCAGGGCTCGACGTGTACTCGTTCTGCTACACCTCGCTGCAGACTCGCTTCGACGAGCGGTTCGCGACACCGAAGATCCTGAGCGATCTGGTCGACGCCGGCAGGCTGGGAACGAAGACCGGTGGCGGCTTTATCGACATCGCGGCCGACAGGACACCCGAGCTCATCGCGTACCGAAACAGGGCCTACGTGAAGATGCAGCAGTTGCTCGACGAACTCGGCCCTGCCCCGACCGCCTGAACGAGATCCGACGCTCGACGAGAAAGAGCGCGCGATCGATGTGCTCGATCGGTTAGGATAGTCAGGTTCGTACGAACAGAGGTGGCGTACTCAAGCGGCCGAAGAGGCACGCTTGGAAAGCGTGTATAGGGCAACCTATCGAGAGTTCGAATCTCTCCGCCACCGCCAATACCCCTGATCGAAGCAGTAAATGCCTCGATCAGGGGTTCGTGCGTTCGGGGGTCTTCTCGGGCGAGAGGGCGTCAGTAACGCGCCATCGTGAGCGCCTCGGCGACGGGGTCGTCGCCCTCGATCGCCTCGAACTGCGCGTGCAGGCCGACGCCGTCGACCAGGCTGCAGAACACGAGGGCGGCCACATCGGCGCGGGGGATCGACCCGCGGCCCGTGCTCTCGGCGAGGTGCACCAGGCCTGTTCCGGGATCGTCGGTCAGGGCACCCGGCCTGATGATCGTCCAGTCGAGGTCGCGCTGGCGCACGGCCGAATCGGCCTCGCTCTTCGCACGCAGGTAGACCTGGAAGACGTCGTCGGAGTCCGGCTCGAACGAGTCCGCAGACATGGCCGAGATCATCACGTAACGACGGATGCCGGCGAGCACGGCCGCATCGGCGAGCAGCACGGCCGCATCCCGGTCGACGGTGAGCTTGCGATCCGCCCCCGAATCGGGGCCGGCGCCGGCGGCGAACACCACGGCATCCACCCCGGCGAGATCGGCGGCGAGCGTCTCGGCCGACACCTGCTCGAGGTCGAGAACGACGGGGATGCCGCCGGCCACGAGCAGATCGGCCGCGTGGTCGGGGTTACGGATGAGGCCGACGGCTTCATGGCCGGCATCGCTGAGGAGTTTCTGGAGGATCAGGGCGATCTTGCCGTGACCGCCCGCAATTGCAATACGCATGCGTCAAGTACACCTCAGGTCGCGTTGAGCACACAACCTCGCGTAAAGTGGTTGACGGCTCCCCGCGTGGCGCCATCCAGGCCAACTCCCCCAGGACGGAAACGTAGCAAGGGTAACCGGGCTCTGGCGGGTGCGCGGGGGGTCTTTTCTTTTGTGCCCAGTACTACTGGGGCCCGAGACGGCGACTACTGGAATGTCGGCCTCTCTCTGCTGGACATCACGCATTCGTGGTGTCCGCCGCTCTTTCTCGTTCCACCATGTCGGAATCAGGCCGTTCGTTACGGCAACCGATCCGGGGGACTCGAGGGGCACCGACATGAGCACATCAATCAGCGAGCGCGAGAAGACAGAGCACACGAGGAAGCGTGCGGGGATCGTTCGAGCCATACTCGCGGGTGGGCTCGTGCTCGGAGTCGGGGCCGCGGTCACCCTCGCGGCGTGGAACGACTCGGAGTTCGCCACCGGCGCCTTCGGGGCCGGTTCGTTCAACCTCGAGGGACAGGAGACGATCGCAGCCGGGTTCAGCGACCACGAGACAGCACCCGGTGCGCCGCTCGCGTTCGTCGTCGAGCCGCTCAACCTCGCTCCGGAGGATGTCGTGTACGCGCCGTTCGCGGTGCGCCTCGATGCCGACACCACGGCCGACGCCGTCATCACCCTCAGCAGCACGGGTGCGGGACCCAACGTGGCCAATCTCACGTACGAGGTGTTGACGACCACAGACTTTGAGTGCGACGCCGACACGACGGGCGACGTGCTGGTCGCGGCCGGCGCCGTGCCGACGACCGCGGGTGCCGCGACATTCAGCCTGGCCGAGGGCGCCGGCGCCGTCGCGGGAGCTCCGGTCAACCTCTGCCTCATCGTGACCGCGGGCGCCGGCCTCATCGAGGGAGCCGACGCGACGGTGACCTGGCAGTTCGCCGCCGAGTCGGTCTCGGACAACGACTGAGCATGACGCGCCGCTCACACGCGCGCCGGGCTGAGGATCGTCGTCGACGCTTCGCGCGCATCAGGGCGATCCTGGCCGGCGGGCTCGTGCTCGGCGTGGGAGGTTCGCTGACCATGGCGGCCTGGGCCGACAGCGAATTCGGCCAGGCTACGTTCACGGCGAGCCGTTTCGACACCGAATCGTCGATCAACTCCGGCACGAGCTGGGCGGATTCCACGGCCGCCGCTCCGCTGAGCTTCGCGTTCCCGGCGGGAGGGATGTCTCCGACCACGGTCAAGTACGCACCCTTCTGGGTACGCACCAAGGCGCTGTCGCTCGATGGCACGCTCGCTCTGCAGCCCCCCACGAACGGCAACGCGGCGCTCGCGGGTGCCATGCGCTACCGCGTGGTGCGCTATCCCGTCGGGGCGACGTGTGGTGCGGCTCTGTTCCAGGCAGGAGCGAATCCTGCCCCGACGTCGTTCATCGTAGGTACCGCGGGGGCCGCGGGATCGGCAGCCACGAGCGTGGCCCTCACCAACGCGGTCGCCCTGCCGACCACATCGGTCGCCGCCAATCAGGGGGCGGCGACTCAGTTCTGCTTCGAGGTGTCGATGAACTCCGACGCGGCGAACGAACTGCAGGGCCAAAGCGTGACGGCCGTCTGGGAAGTCAAGGCGAGCTCGAGCTCATGACCGCGACTTTGACGACAGTTCAGGACGAGGGCGAGGCCGACGCGAACGAGCGGACAGCGTCGCCCACGCGCCGGCGTGGGGCGGTGCGTGAAGTGCTTCTGAACATCGCGGCCGTGCTGGGCGCTGTCTGTATCGCGCTCACTCTCGCCGCGCTCATCTTCGACATCACGCTCATCATGTTCAAGACCGGCTCGATGTCGCCCACCATCCCCGCCGGCTCGCTCGCCATCGTGCGCGAGATCCCGGCATCCGAGGCCCGCGTCGGTGACGTCGTGACCGTCGATCGGCCCGGCCAGCTGCCGGTCACGCACCGGGTGGTCGCCGCGGAGCCGGGCGCCGACGGGCAGAGCGTCTTGACGCTGCGCGGAGATGCCAACCCCGTCGACGATCCCGCCCCGTACACCGTGTCGACCGTGCGCCTGGTCATGGCATCGATTCCCGGGCTCGCCGTCGCCGTCGTGGCGATGTCGAACCCGCTCGCGCTCGGCGCCGTCACCGTCGTCGTCGCGTCGTTCATCACCTGGTACTTCTGGCCGCGTTCCGCTCGGAAGGAACGTCGAGCGCGAGCACGGCACGGGGCGAGCTCGTTCGGAGGGAGCGTCGCCTGATGCGTCGCGGCAGCCGAATCGTGGCCCTGGTGCTGGGTGCGACTCTCGTCGCAGGCTGGGGCGCCAGTCACCTCGAGCACACAGAGGCGGCGTGGAGCGACCGAGAGACGGCCAATGCCACTCTGGCCGCGCTAAAGCTCGAGAGACCGACTATCTCGTCGTGCTCCATCGATCCCAATCTGCTGGCCCTGACGGCCGTCATCACCGTGGTGTGGTCGTTTCCGCCCGGATACAACTACGTGCAGGGAACGAATAATCGCTTCACGCTGCAGCGGAACGCCGGATCGCCTGCGGTCGTGACTCCCGCCATCGGCCCGCAGACGGGTGGCTCGATCACGACGAAGTGGACCACGGGGCTGCTCTCATCGACCCTCGGAGCCACCTTCTACATCACGCTGCAATCGGTCGAACCCGTGGCGCAGGCCACGACCTGGACATCGGACCCGGCTACCGCGACCGCGACCATCGCCGCTCTCGGGGCATCGACGAGTTGCGTCGCCACCTGAACACCTTCCCAAGCTGGTAGCCGGCCCGGGCGCGTCTCGGCGTAGGCGAATAGGGTTAGGAGCGCCTAAGCAACCACGAGTTCGAAGGATCCTAAGTGTCGAGAAGCATCTACGTCGCCTCAGCCGAAGGCCACTCCGGAAAGTCCACGATCGCCTTGGGCGTGCTCGACACGCTGTGCCATTCGCTGCAGAGAGTCGGAGTCTTCCGGCCGATCGCCCGTTCCGTGGCCGAGCGCGACTACGTGCTCGAGATGCTGCTGGCGCACGACGGGGTCGAGCTGAGCTACGAGCAGACCATCGGTGTCACCTACGACGACGTGCACAACGACCCGGATGCCGCCCTGTCGGTCATCGTCGAGCGCTACAAGGCGGTCGAGCGCGAGTGCGACGCGGTGGTCATCCTCGGCTCCGACTACACCGACGTCGGCAGCCCCTCCGAACTCTCGTTCAACGCGCGCGTCGCGGCGAACCTCGGCGCCCCCGTTCTACTGGTGCTCGGAGGCCGTAAGGGCCAGGGATCGTCCGAGACGCTCGGCTACTCCGAATCGCGAACGCCAGACGACATGCGCCAGCTCACCGAGCTCGCCCAGGTCGAACTCAAACTGGCGCACGCCACCCTGCTCGGCATCGTGTCGAACCGCGCCGATCCCGAGCGGCTCGACGAGATCCGGGATGCGATCGGTTCCGCCATCGACGGCCCCGCATCAGTTCCCATCTGGGCCATTCCCGAAGACCGGGTGCTGGTCGCTCCCACCATGCAGCACCTCGTGGAGGCCACCGCCGGCTCCCTGCTCTCCGGTGATCCGAGCCTTCTCAACAGAGAGGCGCTGGGTGTGGTCGTCGCCGGTATGTCGATGGTCAACGTGCTTCCGCGCCTCACCGAGAGTGCCGTCGTCGTGATTCCCGCCGACCGCTCGGAGGTGCTGCTCGCGGTTCTCATGGCCAACGCCTCGGGAACCTTCCCGTCACTCAGCGGCATCATCCTGAACGGCGGATTCGAGCTGCCCGAGCCGATTACGCGGCTGATCTCGGGTCTCGACTCGACCCTGCCGATCGTGACGACCGACCTCGGAACCTACGACACGGCGCTACGCATCACGTCGACTCGGGGGCGCCTGGCCGCGGACTCCCAGCGCAAGTACGACAGCGCGCTTGCTCTCTTCGAGCAGCACGTCGACGGCGCGAAGCTGCTCGAACTGCTCGATGTGAGCTCGTCGACCGTGGTCACGCCGCTCATGTTCGAGTACGGGCTCATCGATCAGGCCCGCCACGTTCGCCGGCACATCGTGCTGCCCGAGGGCGACGACGACCGCGTTCTGAAGGCCGCGAGCACCGTTCTCGCCCGGGGCATCGCCGAGCTCACCATCGTGGGTGACGAAGACGAGGTGCGCACGAGGGCAGCGGGACTGGGTCTCGATCTCGAGGGCGCCCACATCGTGAGCGTGTTCGACGAGCAGTACCGCCAGCCGTTCGCCGAGGAGTACGCCCGGCTGCGGGCGCACAAGGGGATCACCGTCGAGCAGGCGCGCGACACCGTCACCGATGTGTCGTACTTCGGAACAATGATGGTGAAGCTGGGCCTCGCCGACGGCATGGTCTCGGGAGCGGCCCACACCACGGCGCACACCATCCGCCCGGCGTTCGAGGTCATCAAGACCCAGCCCGACGTATCCGTGGTCTCGAGCGTGTTTCTCATGGCGCTCGCCGACCGGGTGCTGGTCTACGGAGACTGCGCCGTCATCCCCGATCCCACGGCCGAGCAGCTGGCCGACATCGCCATCTCGTCGAGCGCAACGGCGACCCAGTTCGGTGTCGACCCGCGCATCGCGATGCTCTCTTACTCGACCGGAACATCGGGCTCGGGCGCGGAGGTAGAGAAGGTGCGCGCGGCGACCGGGTTCGTGCGGGAGCGCCGACCGGATCTGCTGGTGGAGGGGCCCATCCAATACGACGCCGCAGCGGATGCCGCGGTGGCGGCCACGAAGATGCCCGAGAGCCAGGTGGCCGGTCGCGCCACGGTCTTCATCTTCCCCGACCTCAACACGGGCAACAACACCTATAAGGCGGTGCAGCGCAGCGCCGGGGCCGTCGCCATCGGCCCCGTCCTGCAGGGACTCAACAAGCCCATCAACGATCTCTCGCGCGGCGCACTCGTGGCCGACATCGTGAACACCATCGCCATCACGGCGATCCAAGCGGCGGCGCAGCCCGTCGAAGCCGTCGCAACCGAAGGAGCATCCGCGTGAGCGCGATCCTCGTGGTGAACTCCGGTTCATCGTCGTTCAAGTACCAACTCATCGAGATGACGACAGAAGAGGTTCTGGCCTCCGGCCTCGTCGAGCGCATCGGCGACGAGACCGGGCACTCGAAGCACAGCAACGCCGAAGGCACGAGCGAGCTCGACCTTCCCATCCGCGATCACTCGCAGGGGTTCCAGGTGATGCTCGACGCGTTCCGGGCGAACGGACCGTCGCTCGACGAGCATCCGCCCGTCGCCGTCGGCCACCGCGTCGTGCACGGCGGAAAGCGGTTCTTCGAGGCGACGGTCGTGACCGACCTCGTGAAGATCAACATCGAAGACCTGGCCGACCTCGCTCCGCTGCACAATCCGGCGAACCTGCAGGGTATCGACGCGGCGCAGAAGGCGTTTCCCGACGTGCCTCACGTCGCCGTCTTCGACACCGCATTCCACTCCACGCTCTCGCCCGCCGCGTACACCTACGCGATCGACAAGGCCCTCGCCGATCAACACCGCATCCGGCGCTACGGCTTTCACGGCACCTCGCACAAGTTCGTCTCCGAGGCGGCGGCGGAGTTTCTCGGCCGCCCGCTCAACGACACGAAGACGATCGTGTTGCACCTCGGCAACGGCGCATCGGCCTGCGCCGTCTCCGACGGAAAATCGGTGGAGACGTCGATGGGTATGACCCCGCTCGAGGGCCTCGTCATGGGCACGCGCTCCGGCGATCTCGATCCCGCCGTGCTGTTCCACCTGCACCGCAAGACGGGCCAGACCTTCGACGATCTCGACACCCTGCTCAATCGCGGCAGCGGCATCCTGGGTCTGTCGGGCCACGGCGACATGCGTGACATGATCGCGGCGGCGAAGTCGGGCGACGCTGATGCGAAGGCGGCTCTCGACGTCTACCTGCACCGCCTGAAGCAGTACGTGGGCGCCTACGCCGCGCACCTGGGGCGGCTCGACGCGATCGTCTTCACCGCGGGAGTGGGCGAGAACACGCCGCTCATCCGTGCGGGAGCGCTGGAGGGACTCGGCATCCTGGGCATCGAGATCGACGAGGAACGCAATGCCTCGCCCGAGCGCGGTGCACGACTCATCTCGACGGATGCGTCGCGCGTGGCCGTCCTGGTGATCCCCACCAACGAGGAGCTTGAGATCGCGCGTCAGACTCTCGCCGTGATCTGACGATCGCTCGTCGTGATCTGACGCTCACGACGTCGGCTGCTTCACCCTCGCACGATCGATTTCAGCTCCGACCGGGGTACGGCGCCGAGTTTCGCTCGCGCCTGCAGGATGTGCGACTCCACGGTGCGAACGCTGAGGAAGAGACGAGCGGCGATCTGCGCGTTGGTGAGTTCGTCGGCGGCGAGCGTGACCACCTCGAGCTCACGGGGGGTCAGCACGGCGAGCGGGGAACGCTCTCGCCCCTCAGCCTGGTTGCCGCTCTCGTCCTCGGGCTCTGCGTCGTGATCGACCGGCTGTAGATCGGGAAGCCGGAGACGAATCGTTTCTGCCCGGGCCAGGGCGGCGTCACGGCGTTTCTCGTCGTGCGAAACGCCATGAATGGCAGCGGCCGTGGTGAACGAGAACGCCGCCTCCCACCAGAACTCCAGTTCAGCCAGCTCGGTGCCGATGCGTTCGAGCTCGTCGGCATCGCCGTCGACCGACGCACGCAGGTGACCCTCGAGCAGCCGGGTAGACTCCCACATCTCCTGGTCTGGCAGTTTCTCGATGTCCGAGAGCAGCAGCGCGGGATCCTCTCCGAGTGCAGCCGCGACGTGCAGCGGTCGCACGGCGAAGAATCGAGAGTCGGATCGAGCCTCTGCGATCGCCCGGCACACGGCGGCCGATCCGGCCAGGTCGCCGTCGAGGGCCTTCATCCGCGCGCTGAGGTGGCTGGAATACTGGGCGAGCCAGGGGGTGCTCTCTCGGGTGATGGGGGAGATCTCACGCTCGACCAGAAGAGCGTCATCGTAGCGGTGCAAGACGGCGAGCGCGTTGGAACGGAGGATCTGCATCCAGGTCGTCCACTTGGTCTGGGTGCTGTACCCGACGCGCTCGAGGGCTCTGGACAGCTCGTTCTCCGCTCGCTCCGCCTGCCCCTGCTCTAGGGCGAGGTGACCCGAGGCGAGGTTCGCCAGTGCCATGCCGTATTCGTCGGACGAATCGACGGTTCGCAGGGCGAACGACTCGAGTTCGCGCGCGAGACCGGCGCGGTCGTGACCGATGGCGCCGCGCACCAGTGCCGCCTGCATGACGAACTCGGTGATGACCCCGCCGCGGTCGCCGCGTTTGATACCGCTGCATGCCGCGAAGGCCGGCGCGACCCGTGACCAGCCCAGGCTCAGCGCACGTTCAAATTTCGACGTCTCACCGCGGTAGACGTAGCAGGGCATCAACTCGGTGATGGCTCGCAGCACGAACGGCGTCGACGAATCGCGACTGTCGACGATGCGTTCCATCTCGTCGACGCCCTCGGCGTAAGAGCTGAACATCATGCGCGAGCGCGCCCTCGAGAACGCCGTCCATTCGTCGAGAACGGAGTCGACGGTGCCCCACGACCGGGCCTCCGCCTCGAGCCGATCGAGCCGCTCGGCCGACGTGCCCTGCCTGCCGAGGACCTGCATCCACCACGACAGATAGAGGGCGTCTTCCTTGGGATCGCCGTGCGGAACTCGGACGCGCTCGATGACGTCGACCGCCTCCTGGAACTTGCCCTGCCTCACGAGACAGCGTGAGAGCTGCTCGACCCCGTTGAGAGTCGGCTCGAAGCTGAGGGAACGATGAGCGAACATCCGGGCGGAGCCCGGCATCCCGTTCTCGTTCGCGTGGCGAGCTGCACGCGCCATGAGGTCGGCGGCCTTGGCCGGTGACATGTCGTCGAGCGGGTCGTGACTCGGATCGTTCAGTAGGTATTCGGCGACGAAGGCGCATTCCGCACCGGAGAGGTCGACGCCGGCCGCCGCGTCCTTCAGGAGTGCCAGTTCGACGACGTGGCGCGCCTCGAGCGGGTTTTCGCCGGTCTGGATGGCGAGAGCCGCCCGGGCATAGATCGAGCGGCCGACGATGCAGTCCGGGGTGCCGTGATCATAGTTGACGAGGCCTCGGCGCAACAGAGATCTGAGCGCCGTGCTGCCCACGAGTCTCGCCGCCCTTGCAAAGGGGGTCGACCCCAGCCGGGCGAGGGTCACGAGCGCGTACTCCTCTTCCGAGCTCAGCCCCCGCAGCAGGGGACGGACGAAATCGATGATGCGCGGAGACATGTACGACGGCCCCAGCAGCATGTTCTGCTGGCGAGCCGAGTAGGTTCCGCGATACAACTCCTCGCGTGTCAACTCCTCGAGCAATCGCGGGTTGCCCTCGGCGAGCAGCACGATGCGCGCCCTCGTGACGACGTCGACGCGGTTCGGGCCGGCAATCGCCTCGACGATTCGTACGGCCTCGTCGTAGCCGACGCCGCTGAGGTCGACGCGCGGAATGCCTCTCTCCGTCCAGAGGAGCGTCAGCTCCCGGCGGCTCTGCTCCGTGTCGGCCGCAGTGCAGGAGGAGACACCGGAGTCGAGGGTGATGAGGACACTGCTGTCTGGAACGGCCGCGAGATCGGCGAGCCGGTGGATGTCGTCGATTCCGAGAAGGTGCGCGTCTTCGATGACCAGCATGCCCGCATGGGTGTTCATGTGATCGAGCAGCTGGTCATCGCGCAGGCGCGCGCACGTCACGGTCTCGACCGTGCGGCCTCGGGCTCGAACCGCCGCGGCGCAGGCGCGAGCCGCCCAGCTCTTGCCCATGCCGGCGGGGGCGGCCACGATGACCGAGCCACCCTCGAGGACGATCGCCGACGCTCGGGCTATCTCGGCCTCGCGGTGCTCTCCGACCGTCTCTGCGAAGGTGCGCAACTCGGACTTGTAGGCCACATATCTGTGATCTGCCCTTCGGCTCATTTATGCACCCCCATGCATGATCCCCTACGACCCGTTTTCGTTTTGTTGAGCCTACGTCGAGATCGCTCTCAGAGTCACGGTACCTACTACTGAGTTGTGAGACGTGGTGTCTCAGTAGTAGGCGCCTCAGTAGTGCGTCCGAGGGTCGAGGCCTCGTCAGTCGGCGATGAGGCGCTTTCCGTAACTGACGGCCGCATCCTCGGTGTACCCCAGGTGCTCGTAGAACGCGCGCACCTCTGCGTTGTCGCTCCTGATTTGAAGATTGAGTTTCGGGCAGCCGAGTTCGACGAGCAGACGCTCGGCCTCCTCCATCATGCGGCGGCCGTAATCGAGACCTCGCGCGCCCGGTGAGACGGCGAGGTAGTTGACCCACCCACGGTGACCGTCGTATCCCACCATGGCCGCCGCGATGACGGCACCGTTGGTCTCGCCGACGATAAAGAGCTCGGGCTGCACCGTGAGCTTTCGCTCGATGTCTTTTTGGGGGTCATTCCAGGGGCGAACGAGCCCGGCGACGCGCCAGAGTTCGATGACGGCGTCGGTGTCGGCGGGGTCGAAAGGGCGTATCTTCATTCCACTATCCTGCCGGGTGGCGGGCCCACCCACAGGCACCGGATGCGACGGGCACGGTGTCGGCGGCGACCGTTACGATTACTGCATGGTCACCGCCCTCTACCGCCGCTATCGACCTGAGGCGTTCGCCGAGATGATCGGCCAGTCGCAGGTGACCGATCCGCTCATGACGGCGCTCCGCACCAACAGGGTCAACCACGCCTACCTCTTCTCTGGTCCCCGCGGTTGTGGCAAGACCACCTCGGCGCGCATCCTCGCTCGCTGCCTCAACTGCGCAGAGGGTCCGACAGACACCCCGTGCGGCGTGTGCCCCAGTTGCGTCGAACTCGGCCGCGACGGCGGGGGGTCGCTCGACGTGGTCGAGATCGATGCGGCGAGCCACAATGGCGTCGACGATGCACGCGACATCCGCGAGCGGGCCGTCTTCGCCCCCGCGCGCGACCGCTTCAAGATCTTCATCCTCGACGAGGCGCACATGGTCACGCCGCAGGGCTTCAACGCGCTGCTCAAGATCGTCGAAGAGCCGCCGGAACACGTCAAGTTCATCTTCGCCACCACCGAGCCCGACAAGGTCATCGGCACCATCCGCTCGCGCACGCATCACTACCCCTTCCGGCTCGTGCCGCCCGCTCAACTGCTCGAGTACGTGCAGCAGTTGTGCGACAGCGAGGGCATGCAGGTCGCGCCGGGTGTGCTGCCGCTCGTCGTGCGCGCCGGTGGCGGTTCGCCCCGCGACACGCTGTCGCTCCTCGACCAGCTCATGGCGGGCTCCGAGAACAACACCGTCGAGTACGAGCGCGCCGTTGCGCTGCTCGGCTACACCCACTCCGCTCTTCTGGGCGAGGTGATCGACGCCATCGGTGTGCGTGACGCGGCGGCGGCTTTCGGCGCGGTCGACCGCGTCATCCAGACAGGCCAAGACCCGCGCCGCTTCGTCGAAGACCTGCTCGAGCGCCTGCGCGACATCATCATCGTCAGTGCGACGACCAGCATCGAGGCGGCCGGGGCGGTCTTGCGTGGCGTTCCCACCGACGAGCTGCAGGCCATGCACCACCAGGCGCAGCAGTTCGGCCACGCCGAACTCTCGCGAACGGCCGACATCGTCAACGCAGCCCTCACCGAGATGACGGGTGCTACCAGCCCGCGTCTGCATCTCGAGCTGATGGTGGCCCGCGTTCTCGTTCCCGCCAGCGACGACACCGAGCGCGGGTCCCTTGCCCGTATCGAGCGCCTCGAGCGTCGCGTCGGCGTCGAGACGACCGATGCTCCGCGTGCCGCCGCGGCCCCGGCCCCGCCTGCGACCGCGCCCGTGTCATCCCCTCCTGCCGCTGCAGCGATCGGTCGGCAGGCCGAGCCGGCGCCGCAGGTCGCCAGAGAGCCCGTCGCGCAGCTCACCCCGGAGCCCATGTCCGCCCCGGCCTCGTCCGCTCTCCAGCCCGTCGCTGCCCCCGCAGCTGAGGCCAGAGAGACAGCCCCGGCGCCGTCGGCATCGCCAGCTACCAGCTCGACCCCCACGCCCGCCGAGCCCGAGCCTCCGGTGCGTGCGGCCGTTCCGGCCGGGCCCGTCAGCCTGCAGCAGGTTCGCGACACGTGGCCCGAAATTCTCGAGGCGGTGCAGAAGACCAAGCGCAGTGCATGGCTCGTCGTGTTCACCGCCACAGTGCGCGCGTTCGAGAACGATGTGCTCACCCTCGCTTTCCCCAGCGAGAACGACGTCAACCAGTTCAAGCAGCAGCAGGCCCCGGGCCAGGGCGTCAGCGAGATCCTGCGCCAGGCGATCCTCGATCTGCTCGGTGTGCGCGTCAAGTACATCGCCCGCGTCGAGCACCCCGGCGCTGCTGCCGCACCCCAGGGCAACGCGGCTCGGTCGCCCGAGCCTACAACTGCGCGGCCACCCGCATCCGAGCCGGCGGCTCGCCCGACGGCGACACGTTCCGAGGCGCCGAGCGCGCCGCAGCAGCCCGCCGAGGTCACCAGCTCCTGGGCCGTCGTCACCATCCCGCAATCCGATCCCGCGCTCGACCCGGCGGCCGAGCCGGTGCCCGAAGAAGACCGCGAGCCCGAGCCCGACTTCGCAGAGCCCGCGTTCAGGCCGACGCAGGCCCCCGCAGCGTCCGCCCCGAGGCAGGCACCGGTGCCCGCGTCGTCACCGGCTTCCACGCCATCATCGGCGCAGGCGTCCGAGTCGCCGTCCGTTCCCACGTTCACCCGAGGTCGTCCAGAGACGCCTCCGGCCCGTCCTGCCCCCGTCGCGACGACCGACTCCGGTCGTCAGCGCTACGGCGAGGCCGTCGTGCGCGAGATCCTGGGCGCCAATTTCATCGAGGAGCAGCCCGTTGCCCCTCGCAACCCGCAGAGAAGCGACGGCTAAGTGTACGAAGGCATCGTCCAAGAGCTCATCGACGAGTTGGGCAGGCTTCCGGGCATCGGTCCCAAGTCGGCGCAGCGCATCGCATTCCACATTCTCCAGACAGAGTCGTTCGACGTCTCCCGTCTTGCCGAGGTCCTCATCGAAGTGCGCGACAAGGTGCATTTCTGCTCGATCTGCGGAAACGTGTCGGAGCAGGAGACCTGCTCGATCTGCCGCGATCCTCGGCGCCAGCAAACCGTCATCTGCGTGGTCGAAGAGGCCAAAGACGTCGTCGCCATCGAGCGCACACGAGAGTTCAGAGGGCTCTACCACGTGCTCGGCGGTGCCATCAGCCCCATCGACGGCATCGGTCCCGACAATCTGCGCATCCGCGAACTCATGCAGCGCCTGGCCGACGTCAACATCACCGAGGTCATCATCGCCACCGACCCCAACCTCGAGGGCGAGGCGACGGCCACGTATCTCTCCCGCTTGCTGAACACGCTGCAGATCCGGGTCACCCGCCTCGCATCCGGGCTCCCGGTCGGAGGCGATCTCGAGTACGCCGACGAAGTCACCCTCGGCCGTGCCTTCGAGGGGCGTCGGCTCGTCGAGAGCTGATCGTGCACATCGCGGTCAGCGCGGCCGCCGGCACCGACGCAGACGAGGCTGTGACGCTCACCGAGCTCGACGAGGCGGGCAGGCTCCTCGGCCAGCCCGAAACGGTGTCACGCGACGAGTTCGCGCGCGCTGTGGCACAGCGCGAAGAGCAATCGCCGCGCTGGGTCTGGGACGACACGCGACGCTGGTACCCGGCGTTGCTCGACGCCGGTGTCGAGGTCGAACGCTGCGTCGACCTGCGCCTGTGCCACGCCATTCTGCGCAACGCGGCGGCGACGGCGGAGTCTGAGCTCGCCCTCGCGCCGGCCTCGTCGTGGGACGCGCCGAGCAGCTGGGCCGAGCATGGCGAGACCGACACGCTCTTCGACCTCGGCGTGCAACGCGGGCGCGACGACGCCGCGGGCGCCGACCCCGTCGAGGAGTTCCGCCTGCAGCGCGCGGCCGTCGCCGGCGCCGCCGATCCCAACCGCCTGTCGCTGCTGCTCGCGGCGGAGTCGGCCGGCAGCCTCATAGCGATCGAGATGCAGTTCGCCGGTCTGCCCTGGAACGCGTCCCGGCACAACGAGTTGCTCGTCGAGCTGTTGGGAGAGCGCCCGCCTGCCGGGCAGCGGCCCGCCCGCATGCACGAGTTGCTCCTCGAGATCCGCGCTGCCATCGACGATCCGACGGCGAACCCCGATTCACCCGTGGAGCTGGTCAAGTCGCTCCGTCGCGCGGGAGTCGATGTCTCGAGTACGAACCGCTGGGAACTCGCGCGCCACGAGCATCCGGTCATCGAACCCCTGCTGGCATACAAGAAGCTGTCACGACTGCTGACGGCCAACGGCTGGAACTGGATCGACACGTGGGTCGAGGGCGGCCGGTTCCGCCCTGTCTACGTGCCCGGCGGCGTCGTCACCGGCCGCTGGGCGGCCGATGGCGGGGGAGCGCTTCAACTGCCCCACCAGGTTCGCGGCGCCGTCATCGCAGACCCGGGGTGGATGTTCGTGGTCGCCGATGCGGCGCAACTCGAGCCGCGCATCCTCACGGCCATGTCGGGCGATCGTGCGATGGCCCTCGCCGGGCGTGATCGCGACCTCTACGACGGCATCGTCGCATCCGGCGCTGTCGAGACGAGGGCCGCGGCCAAGGTCGGAATGCTCGGCGCGATGTACGGCGCGACGACGGGTGAGAGTGGTCGTATGCTGCCGAGGCTCGCGCGCTCCTACCCCAGTGCCATCCGGTTCGTCGAGGAGGCGGCACGGTTGGGCGAAAGCGGAGCCGTGGTGTCGACCCACCTGGGGCGAACGTCTCCCCAGCCCTCGCCCGAATGGCGGGAGCTGCAGGACGACGCGCGTCAGGAAGGCGCGAGCGAGGCCGTTCAGGCCCGTGCGAAGACCGCGAGGCGCAGCTGGGGCCGCTTCACGCGCAACTTCGTCGTACAGGGCACGGCCGCCGAGTGGGCACTCGCCTGGATGGCGGGGCTTCGGCGCAGGCTGGCTCTGTCAGGCGCGGAGGCCGCCCTTCGCCAACGACCCCACCTCGTCTTCTTTCTGCACGACGAGATCGTGGTGCACGCACCCGCCGCCCAGGCTGAGGCGGTGGCACGTGAGGTGCGCGAGGCGGCGGCCGAGGCCGGGCGGCTCCTGTTCGGATCGGCGCCGGTGCAGTTTCCGGTGAGTGTCGCGATCGTCGGCAGCTACGACGAGGCCAAGGGCTGACCCCTGTCGACCGCTAAGATTGCTCGCTGAACCCATCCAGCGCCATTTCAGGAGTGTTTACGTGAGCTTGATCGTGCAGAAGTACGGCGGATCATCGGTTTCCGATGCCGAGAGCATCAAGCGCGTCGCCAAGCGCATCGTCGAGACGCGCAAGGCGGGCAACGATGTCGTCGTGGCCGTCTCTGCCATGGGCGACACGACCGACGAGCTGCTCGATCTGGCTCACGCGGTCACGCCGATGCCGGCACCGCGCGAGCTCGACATGCTGCTGAGCGCGGGGGAGCGCATCTCGATGGCGCTCCTCGCCATGGCCATCAAGAGCCTGGGTCACGAGGCGCGCTCGTTCACCGGCAGCCAGGCCGGCATGATCACGGATGCCCGGCACGGCTCTGCGCGCATCGTCGACGTCACCCCGGTGCGGCTCCGCGAGGCGCTCGACGAGGGAGCGATTGCGATCGTCGCCGGCTTCCAGGGATTCAACCGCGACACCAAAGACATCACGACGCTCGGCCGGGGTGGCTCCGATACCACCGCTGTGGCGTTGGCCGCGGCGCTCGATGCCGATGTGTGCGAGATCTACACCGACGTCGACGGCATCTTCACCGCGGACCCCCGCGTGGTTCCCAGGGCGAAGAAGATCGACCGCATCACGAGCGAAGAGATGCTCGAGCTGGCCGCCAACGGTGCGAAGGTGCTCTACATCCGAGCGGTCGAATACGCCCGTCGGCACGGCGTCACCCTTCATGTGCGCTCCTCGTTCAACAACAACGAGGGCACCATCGTCTACAACCCAACGGAGACCCCGCAAGAGGGCCTCCCCACAGAGAGCGAGAATGCCGTGGAAGAGCCACTCATCGCCGGAGTCGCGACAGACCTGGGCGAAGCCAAGATCACCGTCGTCGGAGTCCCCGACATTCCGGGCAAGGCGGCGCAGATCTTCAACCTCGTCGCGAAGACGGGCGCGAACATCGACATGATCGTGCAGAACGTGTCGGCGGCGTCGACGGGTCTCACCGACATCTCGTTCACTCTGCCGAAGACCGAGGGCCAGACGGTTCTCACCGCCCTGCGCGCCGATCAGAGCGATGTGGGCTTCGTCGGCCTGCAGTACGACGACCAGATCGGCAAGCTCGCCCTCGTAGGGGCGGGCATGCGAACGAACGCCGGAGTCTCGGCGCGCCTGTTCACCGCGCTCTACGAGGCGGGGATCAACATCGAGATGATCTCGACGAGCGAGATCCGCATCTCGGTCGTGACGCGCGCCGACACCATCAACGATGCGCTGCGCGTCGTTCACACCGCTTTCGGTCTCGACGGCGACACCGAGGCCGTTGTGCACGGCGGAACGGGCCGCTGACCCGCCGCTCGTCTCCCGCTGACAACAGAACGGGCCGCCTCCCCGAAGGGAGACGGCCCGTTTGCTGTTAGCGGGTGTTTCGGTTATTCGGCGGTGCGGCGGCGAGCGACGACCGTGATGCCGAACGCGGCGATACCGGCCAGCAGCAGTCCGAGACCCGAGGTGAGGAACAGCGGCGAGTCGTCGAGACCCGTCGCGGCCAGGGACTTCGGGGTGGGTGCTGCCGGAGTCACCACCGCGGGGGCGTTCGGGTCGATGACCGAGATGTTCGCCTCACGCGTGGTCGTGCCGTCGGTGACGACGACGACGTAGACGCCGGCGGGGAGGACGCCCGACGAGATGGTGAAGTAGACGTTCTCTACCGTGAAGGCGCCGAGAGCGTCGGTGACGATCGGGCCGTCTGCGGAGGAGAAGCCGAACTCGGTTCCATCGGGAGCGCGGAAGCTGAGCGTGATCGGCGTGTTAGCCGCGAAGTCGGTGCCCGTGACCGTGAAGCCCTTGTCGGCGTTCGCCGCGTCGGCCTGGCTGATCGTGCTGGGCACGATCGTGACCTTCGCGTCGAGAGGAACGGCCGGCAGTGCGAACTGGTAGGTGTCGCCGAAGAGCGAGAACGAGCTGACGACAGCGGCCGTTCCGGCGGTCGTCAGAACGCCGGCGCCGAGCACATCGAAGTCGCCGAGCGCTGCGTCGAGCTGCGCGACGGTGAGGGTCGCCGTGCCGGCGGGGTAGGTCACGCCGTCTTCGCCGACGATCTGACCCGTCGTGGTCCAGGTGGTGAGACTATCGGCGACAGTGGGGTACAGCGTCGTGTAGCCCGTGCGGGTATTCTCCGTGGCGAAGAGGGGGATCTGCAGGAAGACGTCGTCGCCGGTCTTCGAGACAGAAGCCCCGTCGATGACCTCGGAGAAGCTGCCGGCGAGTCGGGCCGCGTCGTAGCCCTTGAGGATCTGGGAGATGCCCGAGATGTGCAGGCCATCGGCCTCGACCGTCTGCGGGTCGGCGGGTGCCGTCGCGTAGCCCTGGTGCCACTGGTTGTAGTTGTAGGCGGGGTCGGCCGGATCGGAGACCTCGGCCGGGAAGGTCTGTCCCTGCGGGACGAGGATCGTCGCTGCGGAGGCCGTGCCGCCGACGAGGAGAGCGGAGCCGGCCACGAGTGCGGTGGCGGCCGTGATGGCCGCGCCGCGGAGGAGGGTGCTGCTGGATTTCACGGTGGTACTCATTTCTGCTCAGGTACCGCCAGAGCGACGGTGCTCGAAACCTTGGGATTACCTGAGCATAGGCACGCCTTTCAGGAAATAACCAGTCCCTCCGCTAAAGAATGTCGCGATTGAGAGATCCTGGCATTGCATATGGAGCCACGTCCCGCCGTCTGCATGCCTTGGTATCATTGGGCAACGTGGCATCGGGCCGCGTTATGCGCGCGTGAACCGCCCCTCCTACTGGGGGTGCCACGCGGCTGAGATATCTCAAGGACGTGTTGTGGCTGCACAGGCATTGAACGTTGGCGTTGTCGGAGCGACCGGACAGGTGGGCACCGTCATGCGCCGCCTGCTCGAGGAACGCGACTTTCCGATTGCGAGCATCCGGTTCTTCGCCACCGCTCGTTCGGCGGGAACGACACTCGAGTTCCGCGGTGAGCAGATCGTGGTCGAAGACACCGAGACCGCAGACCCCTCGGGTCTCGACATCGCGCTCTTCTCGGCCGGAGCGACCGGCTCCCGTGCTCAGGCGCCGCGATTCGCGGCCGCAGGCGTTCTCGTGATCGACAACTCCAGCGCCTGGCGCATGGATCCCGACGTTCCGCTGGTCGTGAGCGAGGTCAACCCGCACGCGATCGCCGACGCGCGCAAGGGCATCATCGCCAATCCGAACTGCACCACGATGGCGGCCATGCCCGTGTTGAAGGTGCTGCATGCCGAGGCCGGTCTGACTCGACTCATCGTCTCGACCTACCAGGCGGTATCGGGCAGCGGCCTCAAGGGTGCCGAAGAGCTGGCGGGCCAGGCGCGGGCCGCCGTCGCCGACGCCGACCTCCTGCAGCTCGTGCACCGCGGAGACGCGGTCTCGATGCCCGCTCCCCAGACCTACGTGCGGCCGATCGCGTTCGATGTCATCCCG
Organism: Agreia sp. Leaf335; assembly: GCF_001423605.1. NCBI lineage: Bacteria > Bacillati > Actinomycetota > Actinomycetes > Micrococcales > Microbacteriaceae > Agreia > Agreia sp. Leaf335. Next base: position 592,097 of record NZ_LMOQ01000001.1, read on the forward strand.
CTCGCCGGCTCGATCGTCGACGACGGCCTCAATGAGACAGATGAAGAGAAGAAGCTGCGCAACGAGAGTCGCAAGATCCTCGAGCTGCCCGACCTGCTCGTGAGCGGCACGTGCGTTCGCGTTCCCGTGTTCACCGGTCACTCGCTCTCGATCAACGCCGAGTTCGCCGAGGCGCTGAGCCCGGAGCGTGCCACCGAACTCCTGTCGGGCGCTCCCGGCGTCGAGCTCTCCGACGTTCCGACGCCCCTGCAGGCCGCCGGCAACGACCCCAGCTATGTCGGTCGCATCCGTGCCGACGAGGGCGCCCCCGCAGGCCGTGGCCTCGCGCTCTTCATCAGCAACGACAACCTCCGCAAGGGTGCCGCTCTCAACGCCGTGCAGATCGCCGAGTACATCGCCGCGGATCGCTCGGTCGCCGTCTCCGTCTAGAGGTTCGCCGAGTCGCGCGCATCCGCTGCCGGGTGGATGCGCGCGCGGGCGTGCCTTGAGACAATGTTCGTATGAGCATTCCGGACTATTCGGGCAACCCCTCGTATCGCCTCAGCACGGCCGAGCGTGACCGCGCGGTCACCGAGCTGCGCCAGCACGTCGCCGAGGGGCGGCTGACAGAGGCCGAGTTCGCGGAGCGGAGCAAGGCTGCGCGCAACGCCGTGACGCGGGGCGACCTGGCACCGTTGTTCGACGACCTTCCGGCGACCACCTTCCCTGCGTCGGTCGGTGAGGTGGCCCGGTCGGCGACGGTGCCGGCGCCAACACCGGCACCCGCGCCGACGACTCCGGCTGCGCCCGCATCCGCGCCGACGGCCTACGCCGACCCACGTCCCACCGACGACATCCCGGTCTATGGTGCGCCCGAGGTCGAGCGTGTGGCGCCTCAGGCCACGACCCCGGCTTTCCAGCACCCGGCCGCGAGGGCGACCGAAGGCTGGAAGGATCCGCAGGCGAAGGAGCCGAGCCGTGTTGCGGCCACCGTGATGGCCATCGTGCCGTTCGTCTCGCTCGCGCTCTTCTTCGTCACCGGCAGTGGGTTCGGCTGGAGCTACAGCTGGCTGTGGTTCACGCTGATCCCGATCACCGGAATCATCGTCTACGGCCCGAACGGCAAGCCGGACCGCAAGCGCAAGCGCTAGCCGTCTGCGCCGGTTCCGACCGTGGGGATGCCGAGGATCGTGCGCACCTCGTTGTCGGTGAGGGCCCGCCACGGTGAGGCGTCCTGGTTGCTGCCGGATGCCTGCGGACTGTCGCCCTGCGTCCACCACTTCGCCTCGTACGCTGCACCGTCGAACATCACGAAGTTGCCCTTCGTGTAGATGCTCGTGCCCTGCCACTCCGGGTAGGTTCCGGCCGGCAGCTCGGGAATCGGAACGGGCGTCTCGCCGGGAAGAACCGGTCCCACGAGCTCCCACGGTGTCTCGGATGCCTGAAGCACGGGGTTGTCGGGAATGTCGCCCTGGGTCCAGTACTTGGCCGTGTACACCTGGCGGTGCCAGACGACCTTCGTGTCTTTCGCGTACGCGGAGTCGGCGTCCCAGATCTGATACGGGCTCGTCTTCGCGTCGTCCGTGAGGTCTTCCGTGCTGGTCGGCACGGACGTGGTGACGGCTCCGGCGGCCGAGTCCGGCGAACCGGTCAGCGTGTCGCCGAGGAGTGCGGCGAACGAGAGATCGCCCTGGGCGACGCCGCTGCACGAGTCGCTCACCCGTGTGACGTCGGGGTAGTTCGAGCCGCAGGTGGTGTCACGGTTGAGTGACCACAGCGATACGCGGGCGACGCCGTTCTTTATAGCGAAGGCGTTCAGGCCCTTGGCGTCATCAAGGGTGAAGATCTCGCCCGCCACGTCGTTCTGGCCGATCATCGGCGTGAGGCCGATCTTGTTCCACAGTTCGACGGGGCCGAGCGAGATGCCCTGGCGGTCGTAGAGTGTGCGCAGCTGGCTGTGCGTGGCGTTGGCGGCGTCGGTCGAGGCGTCGAGCATCGACTGCCCCTTCTCGCGGCTGCCGCCGAAGTCCATCGTCATCAGGTTGACCCCGGCCAGGTCGACACCGGCGTCGAGCATCCGGGTCACCTCGTCTGTGCCGTCCGTGGTGAGTCCAGACGGTGCGACGGGAAGGGTGAGCCACACGGCCAGGGGCGAGCTGGTGCCGGCCCGATCCTTCTGGATGCTTGCGATCGCGGCGGCGCGCCGTTCGCCGGAGGCGGCGTCGGAGAGGTTGGTTCCCTCGATGTCGAGATCGATCGTGCTCAGGGAGTATCGGTCGATGACCGACTCGTAGGCCTTCTTCAGATCGTCGGGGTCGGTGCAGCCGGTCGACAGCTCGTCGTTGAGGAGGCCGCCGAACGACACGATCACGTCGCCGCCCTGCTGGTCGCGACGCGCGATGCGCCGGTCGAGGTCGAGGGCCTGATCGGCCTCGTCCATCGAGTAGTAGGTGCCCCACGAGGGGCTGCAGGGGTCGGTCTTGGATGCGACGACGAACGACAGCACGACGTTGGCGCCGGCCGAGTTGGCCGGGTTCTCGAACGCGAAGCTGGGCGTCGCCGTGACATCGACGTAGCCGGCCGTCCAGGCCTTCGTGGTCACGCTCGTCGCGTCCTGAAACCATCTCCAGCCCTGGAAGCCGGAGAAGACGAGTCCCGCAATGAGGAGGAAGACGCCGGACAACCGCACTATCGACAAGCGGCGCCCGGGAAAACGTGTAGACAAGAGTTCCCCTAAAAGTTGATCGGTACTCACTTTCGCACAAAAACGTGAGAGACTGTCAACTTTGTAGGGTATTGAGTACTTTTCTGGGGAGATTTGTCATGGGCGACGGAACGAAGAGCCGGCGACGGCAATGGGGTTCTGAGCGACGCAGCGAGCCGCTGTCGATCGTTCACCCCAAGCCGAGCAAGCGCATGGTCACGACGGGCCGTCTCGCCATCGTCGCGACCGTCGGATTCTGGCTCGCCTACGTCATCACGACCGTCTTCCGCGAGCTGGTGAACAATCCGGGAGCCGGCTTCCGATTCACCGTCGAGGCCGTGAGTTACCTCATCGTCGTCACGATCCTCACGTTCTCCGCCTTGATGTATCTGCTCGCGCGACAGGGTGCGCTGTACCGGTTCCGCAGCCACGTTCGTGTGCCTCGCGGTGAGCTCGACCGGCACTTCGCCGAGTACACCGACGGCATCACGGTGCTGGTTCCGAGCTACGCCGAAGAGACCAACGTGGTGCGAGCCACCCTGTGGTCCGCCGCTCTGCAGGAGTTCCCCGACCTGCGGATCGTGCTGTTGCTCGACGACCCGCCCCACCCCACCGACCCGGAGAAGGCCGAGACCCTCGATGCGACCCGAGCGCTCGCCGCACAGATCGAGGCGGCGCTGAGGATCCCGAGCGAGCGCTTCCGCGCCTCCGTCGACGCGTTGACGGAGAGGTTCGCCGACGGCGACGCGGTGACGCGTGACGACGTGCAGAGCCTTGTCGACGACTACGTCGCTGCAGCCGAGTGGCTCGAGGCGATGGCCGATACCGAACAGGTCGGCGATCACGTCGACGAGTTCTTCGTCGACCAGATCGTGATGGGCCTCGCTCGCGAGTTGAGGCTCACGATCGTCGCGCTCGGCGGCTCCCTCGATCAGTACTCGTACCCCGACTCGGATCGCCTGATCACCCTCGCGCTCCGCTTGTCTCGCATCTTCACCGCCAAACTCGACTACTTCGAGCGCAAGAAGTTCGCCTCGCTGTCGCACGAGGCCAACAAGGCGATGAACCTCAACTCGTACATCGGTCTGATGGGCCGCGCCTGGTCGACGGAAGAGACCGTCGACGGTGTCGTCCTCCGAGAGGCCGAGGACGGCGTAGCGGGAGACCTGGTCATCCCCGACACCACCTACCTGCTCACGCTCGATGCGGACTCGCTCCTGCTGCGCGACTATTGCGTGCGTCTCGTCTACCTCCTCGAGCAGCCCGAGAACGCTCGGGTGGCCGTGACGCAGACGCCGTACTCGGCGTTCCGCGGAGCCCCGACGCGGATCGAACGCGTCGCCGGTGCGACGACCGACCTGCAGCACATCCTCCATCAGGGCATGACGTACTACAACGCCACGTTCTGGGTGGGTGCGAACGCGGTCATCCGCAAGCGCGCTCTCGAAGACATCGTCGAGGTCGAGGTCGTCGCCGGCTTCGAGGTGAAGACCTTCATCCAAGACCGCACGGTCATCGAGGACACCGAGTCGAGCATCGACCTCGGAACCCACGGGTGGACTCTCGTGAACTACCCCGAGCGCCTCAGCTACAGCGCCACCCCTCCGGACTTCGGGTCGCTCATCGTGCAGCGTCGTCGCTGGGCGAACGGTGGACTGCTCATCCTTCCCAAGTTCTGGGATCAACTCAGAGAGCGACGGTTCAACCGCGAACGTGTTCTGCTCAGCGAGATCCTGCTGCGCAGCAACTACATGGCATCGATCGCCTGGGCGAGCTTCGGCCTGCTGTTCCTGCTCGCGTACCCGTATGACAGTCGGCTCCTGAGCCCCTTCGTGTTCCTCGCAGCGCTGCCCTACTTCATCGCGATGGGCAGCGATCTGCGTTCGGCCGGCCACCGCTTCAGCGACATCTTCCGCATCTACGGGTTCAACCTCGTGCTGCTCCCCGTCAACCTCGCCGGAGTCTTCAAGTCGTTCCAGCAGATGATCACCGGCGAGAAGATCCCGTTCGTGCGAACCCCGAAGGTGAAGAACCGCACGGCGGCACCCGCCCTTTACGTCATCACCCCCTACGTGATCGTGCTGTTCTCGCTCTTCACGCTCTATCGCGACATCGTCCTGCTGAACTGGGGCAACGCCCTGTTCGCGGCGTTCAACGCCGTCATGGCTGCGGGAGCGATCCGCGCATACATCGGTCTCTGGAACTCGGCGGTGGATGTCTGGCTCGGATTCCTGAACTTCCTCTACGTCGACCGCAAGAAGAAGAAGGAACCCCAGCGTTCGCTCGTCGATCCGGATGCGCCGGTCGATTGGCAGACGATCCTGTACCACGGCGACCGTCGCCTGGGCCGTGACCTCCGCCAGTCGAAAGACCGTCGGCGAAGAATCGGCATCCGCAGCAGCTCCCCCCGGAGCCGGGTCAACTCAGGCAGCGCAATCCAGAACGCCGACCACTCCGAATAACCGCCATGACCCTGCGACGACCGACGATTCTGATCGTCGCGCTCGTCGCGCTGGCGGTCGTGATCGGAGGAGCAGTCGTGCACGCCTACCTGGGACCCCGGGCCGCGAGCGAGGCCGGTTCTCCGGCGGATACGGGTATCCCTGGTGCGCCCGTGGTGGCCTTCTACGGTGACTCGTACACCTTGGGAACCGGGGCGAGCGACCCGAGCAAGCGGTGGTCGAGCATCATCGCCGCAGAGCGAGGGTGGAACGAGTTCAACCCGAGCGTGAACGGTCTGGGGTTCGTGAACAACCGCGACCGGTTGTCGGCTGGAGACGATCTCGTCGACGCCGTCATCGCATCCGAGCCGGACATTCTGTTCGTGACGATGGGCCTCAACGACAACTTCTCGATGCCCGCGAGGTCGGACGAGGTGCACGCCGCCATCGTCGCCGACTTCGCCAAACTCCGACGAGCCCTGCCCGAGACGCGCATCATCGTGGTCGAGCCGTTCTGGTACACCGACGAGCGACCGCAGAGCCTCACGACGATCAGCGAATGGGTCGCCGCTGAAGCGCGGGCTATCGGTGCCGAGAGCATCGAGGGTGCCTCCCATTGGATCGAAGGGCACCCGGAGTGGATGGCGGACGACGGGCTTCACCCGAATGACGAGGGGTACGCCGAGATGGCTCGGCGTATGGACGAGGAGCTGGATCGACGTGGCCTGTAAACGCGCGAAACATACCCGGCGCACCCGTCGTCGAGCGAGTAGTGTGAGGTGACCGTGCGCCTCTGGGGGGAGTCTGCTTGCGCGCAAAAGCCTACTCAGGGGGAGAACGTGGAAGTGCAATCGACGGTGCGATCATGCAAAGTCGGAATTGTCGATGACCACGAGCTTCTCCTCGACGGTCTCACCATGTACATGCGCAGCAACGCGTCCGATCTCGATGTCGTCATCAGCGTCACGGGCTGGTTCGAGATGATCCGGCACCCCGCGTTCGCTCCTGACGTCGTGGTGATGGATCTGCAGTTGCAAGAGCCGATCTCCATCGAGACGCGGGTGAGAACTTGCCTCGCGGCCGGTGCCCTCGTGGTGGTGGTCAGCGCGATCGACTCCGATGAGATCCGTGAGCGCTCGCTCGCGGCGGGCGCGTCGGCATTCGTATCGAAGTCCTCGCCCGCAGATTCGGTCGTCGACGCGGTACGCACGGCCTGGTCGGAGACGCAGGGTGAAGCAGCCTTCGTCGACGTCGAGCTCGAGACCCTCCGTCTCTACGCCGACGGGCTGACCCCGGTCGATATCGGGCTGCAACTGGGCATACCGTTCGAGGTCGTCAAGAACAACCTGGCGCGCATCCGCGACCACTACGCGGCGACCGGACGCCCGACCCGATCCAAGCAGGATCTCATCCGTCGAGCGGCGGAAGACGGGCTCGTGTCCTGACCGCCCTGTCGCTCGGTACGGACGCCGAGGGCGTCTTCACCAGCCGCGCCCTCAGCCATGCGAGCGTCTGGTTGTCGTCAATCCTGCTCGCCGCCGTATCCGCGATCGTCTGCGTACTGTCCATCCGTGCTCCTGTCGACGAGGGCGAGGTGGGAATCGCTCGTGCGATCGTGCCGGTTCTGTCGCTCGCCGTCTTGGGCGGAGGCGCGTATGTCCTTCAGCGACGCCACGGTGCGCTCGAGACCGTTGTCGCCCTTCTGGTCGTGTGCTGTGCCGGGTTCGCGTACTCCTTGAGTGTCGATTCCCTTCTCGCCATGAGCCAGAAGTCCGACAGTGTGGTGCTCAGCCTCCCCGTGGTTGCTGCCACGGTGTCCGGCGTGGGCCGTCGCTCGCTCGCATCCTGCCTCGCCGTGTGCGGGCTGTCGTACGCCGCCACATCGAGCGCCTCTATTCTCGGCACGGCGATCGGCCACCGCGAGATCGTCGTCGACTTCACCGCGCTCGGCTCGCTCATCGCCGTGAGCGCCCTCTTGATCGTTCTGTGGTTGGCCCGTCGGAACGCGGTGCAAGAGGCGCCCGCCCTCGATCGAGCCGCGCGGGAGCAGCAGAGCATCAACGAGGAGGCCCGCCTCCTGGGACACGCGTCGAGCCTCCTGCATGACACGGTCCTGGGAGATCTGCATGCCATCGCCATGCTCCCGCAGGGTCCGATTCCCGACAGCCACCTCGCGGTGATCCGCCGAGATCTCGATCTTCTCTCTCGCAGCGACGAGCTTCTCCGCGCCCCGGGGAGTGCTTCTGTTCCCGGGCTGATCGAAACGACGAGCGAGAGCGCGCTGGCAGGCGCGCTCTCCAGGGTCGGGGCACGGGGCCTTCGCGTGATCGTGTCGGGTGACGTCGACGAACTCGACACGCTCGATCCCGCGGCCGAGGAGGCGATCGTAGCCGCCATCGAGCAGTGTCTCGTCAACGTGGTCGTGCACGCGGGGGTGTCGCTGGCAGAGCTGGCCATCGTCAGCTCCGGCGACGATGTCACCGCGACCGTCGCCGACGGCGGCCGCGGTTTCAGCGCGGCCGCGACGCCCGCCGACAGGCTCGGCCTGAGGCTCTCTGTGCATGACCGGATGCTCGGGGTCGGCGGATCCGCCATGGTCTGGTCGACACCGGGGGCCGGCACCTCGGTGCTTCTCTCCGTGCCGAAGGGCGTCGCATGACGTCGTCGACCAGGCCGACGGCTGCCGAGCTCGATCCGGTCTCACGCGTGACGGCGCGCATGTTCGTCATCGCCATGGGCGCGGTCAGCGTGGCTCTGTCGGTTGCGCTGTCTCTCACCACGACGGGACGAGAGCAGATCTCTCTGCCGGTCGTGGGTGTCCTCGCCCAACTCGTGCTCGCTGCGTCATACGTGTACCTCGTCCGCGTAGCAGACCCGTTCGGACCTGCCGTCTCACGCGCGAGATTCCAGATATTCCTGGGCGGGGTGATGCTGGCGAGCGTGCTTGATTCCCTCAGCCAGTTGGGCTCCAACACCTTCATCCGAGACGACTGGGGAGCGGTCTGCCTGGGCCTGGCGTTGCTTCTCGCCGGCCCCTATCGACGCTCGAAGGAGATCGTCTGGTTCACGGTGCAGGCTGTCGCGCTGACGTTCGCGCTGGCCTTCCTGCAGAACCTGAGCTCTGCGACGACGACGACCCTGAGCATCCTCGCGCTGGTCGCCGCCACCCCGAGTATCGCCATCGGTCTCGGCGCCGCGGCATATGCGCGCAGTCTCGTCGCGAGTCTCGAGAAGGCGCGAGACGAGGCGCGGGTGGAGCGCGTGCGGCACGAGAGCGGGGTGGTTCTGCGACTCGCCGAGACAGACGCGATGGGGGAGCTCGGCGCGCTGCGTCGTGACGTGCTGCCTTTCCTCACGAGACTGGCCGAATCGAAGACCCTCCAGCCGGGGGATGCAGTCAGGGCCACCGAACTCGCCTCCGAGTTGCGCCGGGCCATCGTCGATCGCATCTCCCGCGGAACGCTCACCGACGTGGTCGATCGCTACAGCGACGACGACGGGGTGGCCACACATCTCGACGAGCGCCAGATCTCGGCCCTGCGGGCCCTCATCGGCGCGATAGGCGATCAATACGGCGCCTCGGCAGGGCAGACGCTGACGCTCGAGCGACGGGGGCCGGATGCCTGGGGCCGGATCGAATTCATCCGCCCCGCGGGCGCATCGGCCCCGACCGCATTGACTCCCTTTCTGCGCATGGTGCGCCTCGTCTTCGACGAGGCAGACGCCCGCACTGTCGACGGTGCCCTGGTCGTGACCTTCCGCTTCGACTCCCCAGAGGATCAGGCGGCCGTATCATGGGAGATGTGAGCGCAGCAGGCAAACCCGTAGACGTCGTTCTGATCGGTGGCGGCATCATGAGCGCCACCCTCGGCACCTTCCTTTCGATTCTCCAGCCCGACTGGACGATCAGGATCTTCGAGCGGCTGGGGGATGTGGCCGGCGAGAGCTCCAACCCCTGGAACAACGCGGGAACCGGTCACGCAGCTCTGTGTGAGCTCAACTACATGCCCGAGCAGCCCGACGGCACCGTCGAAGCGTCGAAGGCGATCGCCATCAACGAGCAGTTCCAGGTGAGCCGGCAGTTCTGGTCGTTCCTCGTCGAGAACGGCGACATCCCCGACCCGTCGACCTTCATCAATTCCGCGCCGCACATGACGTTCGTGCGCGGCGAGAAGAACGTCGAGTATCTGCGCAAGCGCTACGAGGTGCTGCGCGACGAGCCGCTGTTCGAGGGCATCGAGTACTCCGAAGACCCCGCGATCATCTACGAGTGGGCTCCGACCCTCATGAGGGGTCGAAAGAAAGACGAGGCGGTGGCGGCCACCCGCATCACCGCGGGAACGGATGTCGACTTCGGAGCGCTGTCGCGTCATCTCTTCGACTTCCTCACCAGCCGCGGTGCAAGCCTCAAGACCGAGCACTCGGTGTCGAACCTCCGCCGTCAGAAAGACGGCACCTGGAATGTCTCTGTCAAAGAACTCGTCGGATCGACCCCGACGACGGTCAACGCTCGCTTCGTCTTCGTCGGTGCGGGCGGTGGGGCGCTGCATCTGCTCCAGAAGTCGGGCATCCCCGAGATCCGCGGTTTCGGCGGGTTCCCGATCAGCGGGCAGTTCTACCGAACCGACAACCCGGCCGTCGTGGCGGAGCACCGAGCGAAGGTCTACGGCAAGGCCGCCGTAGGAGCACCGCCGATGAGCGTGCCGCACCTCGACACACGCGTCGTCGACGGAGAGGCATCGCTGCTCTTCGGCCCTTACGCAGGGTTCAGCCCCAAGTTCCTGAAAAAGGGCTCGTGGCTCGACCTGCCCGGATCCATCCGCGCGCACAACCTCGGCCCGATGCTCGCGGTGGCCCGCGACAACATCGACCTCATGAAGTACCTCGTCGGCGAGCTGGTCGCCGGCAAGAAGAAGAAGTTCGCGGCCCTTCAAGAGTTCATGCCCACGGCCAACCCCAAGGACTGGTACCTCATCACGGCGGGCCAGCGGGTGCAGGTCATGAAGAAAGACGCGAAGCGCGGGGGAGTGCTTCAGTTCGGCACAGAGGTCATCGCGTCGGCCGACGGGTCGATAGCGGGCCTGCTCGGGGCGTCTCCCGGAGCATCCACAGCCGTTCCCATCATGCTCGACGTCCTCGAGCGCTGTTTTCCCGACGACTACATGCGCTGGGTTCCTCAGATCCGCTCGATGATCCCCTCGTTCGGTACCCGATTGACCGACTCGCCGGCGACGGCCCGAAAGGTGCTTAAGAGCACCGCGCAGGCACTGCACCTCGCTTCCTGAGGGGTAGGGCGCCCCGACCGAGGAGACCTGGGTTGATGGTCAATCGCTTCAAGCTGTCCACGTTCGACCGTGTCTTCGTCGCGCCGTTCGTGGCCCTCGCGGTCGTGACAGTCGTCTATGCATTCGTCGGCGCAGCCTTCAGCGCTCCACGTTCATGGACGGTCGAACTGGTGACCGTTTTGGGCTGCATGATGTGCGCGCACTTGAGGATCCCCTCGGGACGAATCAGCGGCCTTCCCATGCTCGGCGTGGCTGTCGCACTGCTCTCTGTTCCTCGGCCGCAGTCCGAGTACCTTCTGACGGTCGCCATCTGGGTGGTGGGCGTTCTCGTATCGCAGCTGATCGTGCTGCGCAGCGTCTCCGTCGCTCTCTACGTCGCCGGGGTCAGCGCGGTCACGGGGCTCGCCTTCGTCGTGGTGCACAACGAGCTGACGCGGCTCGGGGTCTGGACGCTCGTGGCATACACCCTGGCGAGTGCGGCCTACTTCGTCTTCGCCCTGTTCCTCGAGTTCATCAGGGGCCACGGCAGGTGGAGCTTGAACCAGACTTTCGGGATCTCGGCGCTGAGCCCCATGAGGGTGATCGGGGTCGTGCTCCTCATCGCGGTCGTCTCGACCGGAATGACTGCTCTCGACGCCCAGTTGATCCCTTGGCTCGAGGGTGACCCCGATGCGCGACTGACCCCGTTCGTGCTCCTGCTCGTGGCCACGTTCTTCTTCATGGTCGCCCAACGATCCCGCTTCCGGCGCGTTCACCAATTGCTCACCGGTGTCGTCACGGCGGCTGTCGATCTTCCGTGGGCCACGGAGGTGGGCTTGCGCAAGGCGCTCGAGCTGCGGGCGAAGATGGTGCTGCAGGCCAGCGACACCGTCGTGCGCAAAGATCCGCCGGCAGCGGGCGAGATCGGCTCGCGGGTGCGCCTCGAGTCGGGCCTCGACGAATACATCGTTGCGTCGCGACGTCTCGGTGCCCTGCCGCTGGGCGGCGAGGAGCAGCAGGCCCTGACCGCGCTCGCCCATATGGCCAGCGAGACCGTGCGCATCCAGAACGACGTCGACAAGCTCGAGCGTCTCGCGAACAGCGACCCGCTGACGGGCCTGCCGAACTACGGCGCGTTCCAGTCGGCACTGGTCGATGCCAACGAGAACCGGTCGTATCACTCCGGCATCGCGGTTCTGTTCATCGACCTCGACAACTTCAAGAAGCTCAACGACTCTCGAGGGCACCACACGGGCGACGAGCTCCTGAAGGTCGTCGCCGCCCGGCTGCGCGGGTCAGTGGGTGTGCGCGACTTCGTGTCGCGCATCGGCGGTGACGAATTCGTCGTCATTCTCACGGAGCTGCAGACCGTGGCGCAGAGCAAGGAGCTCGCCGATGCCATCATCAAAGAGATCGGCAAGCCCCTGACCCTCGACGGGCAGGAGTTCCGGCCGGTCGTGAGCGCGGGGCTCGCCTTCTCGGGTCATCGGGAGATCGACGCCCAGCTGCTGGTGGTCGACGCCGACCGCAGCATGCTGCAGGTCAAGAGATCCCGGCGCCAGGGCGGGCCGGCAGAGGGCAGCAGCGTCAGCATCGCCTCCCACCGGTCGACACGCACGAACGACATCGTCGCGCGGGCCATTACCGAAGACCGGCTCACGCTTGCATTCCAGCCCATCGTGAGCATCGATCAGGGCCGCATCTGGGCGTTCGAGGCGCTCGTCCGTTACATCGACCCCGAACTCGGCCCCATCTCGCCCTCGTCTCTCGTCGCGCGAGCCAAGAGCCTCGGACTGATGGACGAATTGACGAGACAGATCGTCGTCAAGGCCATGGACGCCGCAGAGAAGTTCTATTCGGTCGAACCGAGCATCGCGTGCATGACGGTCAACCTCGAGCTGGGCCAGATCAGCGAGGATCACCTGGGGCCGTTCATCCGCGAAGTGGCCCGATCGCATCCGAACGTCTCGATGTGCATCGAACTCAACGAGAGGTCGCTGCGCTCGGTGACCGACGATCTGCGACGAGAAGCAGAGATCATGCAGGACGCCGGGGTGATCATCGCTCTCGACGACTACGGTTCCGATGACTCGTCGGTCGGCGCTCTGGTGCGATTCCCGATGGACATCCTGAAGATCGACAAGAGCCTGATCGACGACCTCGGTGACGTGAGGCAGCGCGAGGTGATCAAGGCGCTGCAGAGCTTCGGTGACAACCTCGACTACACGATGATCGTCGAAGGTATCGAGAGCCCCGACATGGTCGACGTGATGGTCGAGCTCGGTGTGAGGAGCGCTCAGGGGTACTACTTCGGGCGCCCGCAGTCGTTCCGGCAGACGATGGACCGAATCCGCAAGTTCGGAACAGCGGCGGTGGTGTCATGACGGACGCGGCGTCCGCGCGCACGATCGCCCTGCTCGATGACCATATTCTCATCGTCGATGGGCTGGCCCAGTGGATCGAGAGCAATGCGCCCGACTTCACCGTGGTCGCGGTCTCGGGATCCTGGGAAGCCCTCATCGCTCACGAGTCCTTTCCTCCGGACGTCGTGCTCATGGCGCGGGTCATGGAGTCGACGACGACATTGAGTCAGCGCATCCGCATCTGCTCGGATGCCGGTGCGCGGGTCGTCGTCATGAGCACCGAGGGCGGGCCGGAGGCCGAGGCCGACACGTTGGAGGCCGGGGCGGACGCCTTCGTACCCAAGTCCCGGCCAGCCGAGGCTCTGCTCGACGCAGCGCGGCGGGTGCTCGGCGACGAGGAAGCCGGCAAGGATTGTCCATCGGCACCGCCGCCGTCTCTGCCGACCGCCCTCGACGAATGGCAGCGCCGTGTGCTCCGCCTCTACGCCACCGGGCAGAGCACCGTCGACATCGCGCTCATCGAGGGGGTTCGTTTCGAACGTGTTCGCGGGGCACTGAAGCAGATCAGGGCCATGTACGAGACGCAGGGGCGCGTCGTCGCGACGCGAGACGACCTCTTGAGGCGTGCCGCCGAAGACGGCTACCTGTCGGACTGAGCGGTCAGTAGGCCTGCGGGTCTTCGGCGGAGGACGGGGTCACATCGACGCCGCCGCTCAGGCGAGCGATGGCCTCGTGAGGTTCGTAGTCGGGGTCGGGTTCGACGAAGGCGTCGACCACACCCATGAACGCCAGCGAAGCCAACGACCACGGTTCGACCACGTCGTTGAAGGGGATCTCGAGCGGGCGTTCGACCAGGGAGGGAACCGACGCGCGGATGAGACCGAGACCCTCGATGACCGACGCGGCGGCGACGACGAACGGCTGCCAGTCGCCACCGAAATGGGGCTTCAGGCGGTAGCCCACCGTGGGCAGCACATTGCGATAGAACATCTCCATCGTCTCGACGAACGACATCTCGCTCGCTCGCAGAGCATCGAGGGTGCGCTGGCGGCTCTCGGCCTCGGGGAAAGACAGGATGGTCGCCGACAGCCCGGCGTAGGTGCGCCAGGCGCCCGTTGCCGTCACCGCACCGAAGTTGTATTCGGCCGCGGTGCGGATGACGTCGACCAGAACCTGTCGCCGGCCGTTCGAAGAGAGCAGATCGTCGGTTCGAGAACTCAAATACTGCCAGGTCGACAACAGCGTCTCTGTGTCGGCGCGGTCATCTCGGGCCTTCTCTGCCACGGTGAGGAACACGTCGTCGAGCATCTGGTGATACGTCGGCCAGATGTCGTCGAGCTCTGAGCGGGTGGCGCCCGCCTCGAGAAGGAGGGCGTCGAGCACTGCATCGTCTATGCCCACCGTGAGGCCGGTCGTCTCGATATGCGACATCGCTGCGGCGAGTATCGCCTGCCGCGTTGCAGACTGTCGATCCGGATCAACGGCACCCGATGCCCAAAACCCCTTGCCGGCCACGTTGGTCCTGCTTCCCTCGATTCACATGACATTCTACGCAGTTTGCGCGTAACGAGGAGTGCTCATATGCTCAGATCAGCCAGAGCGTTCTGCACCCCACGGGAGCGGCCCCGGGGAGAGCCCGAGGTGATGTACGACGTCGTCGTGCTGTATGTGGGAGCGTGTTGTGGCACTGAGTGTATTGCGTTGGTTTTCTCTGGTCGCGGGTGACCATGTCGCGCATTGACCGCACCGTCTCGAACCACGAGGTCATTCCGGTCGTGCCGACGTCGAGGGTGTTCGAGTCGAATCCCGAGTCGCGTCTGAGCGCCGGCATTCTTGCTGTCGACGGTCGGGCCGTGCCGGGCCTCGAGGCCGAGTACGCCGCTCACTTCCAGCTCCGCCGCCGCGTCTACGTCGATCAGACGGCGCAGCTGGCCGCCGACGAGCTCGACGAGGACGGCACCGATAGAGATCAGGACGATGCGCGTTCGGTGACATTCGCCGTCTTCGAGCAGGCGGATGCCGGCGTGCGCATCGTCGGGGTGTCGCGACTCATCGTGAGGGGCGATCGTCCATTGCCGGTCGAAGAATTCTGCCCCGACGCGTTCGCCGCCATCCCCCTCAGCGGCAACGCCGTCGAGGTATCGCGCGTGATCGCGCGGCACGAGAAGGCCGCCTTGCAGGATCTCGTCCAGTGGCAGCTGTTCGCACTGATGCTGGCCTACATTCCGCCGCACGGACTCGGCAGGACCTTCGCCATCATCGAGCCCTGGCTCGAACGGCACCTGCGCGGAATCATCGCGCTGGAGCGCATAGGCGACGTACGCTACGTCGCGCATTATCTCGACTACAACGTGCCCATCGAGATCGACATCCCCGAGTCGACGGTGTGCGTCGACGCCCGCAACGATTCCTTCATCGCCGCGTTCCAGGCTGCGGATCCGGGGCTGGCATATTTCGGACGAGCGCCGCGGCGCTCCTCGGAGCCGGAGAGGGTCGACGCATGAAGACGATCTCTTCGCCCGAGTTCTCTCGAAACTACGGTTTCTGGAGCGAGGCCGAGCAGGGCGCCTTGATCGCCAGCCGGGTCGCCATCGGAGGCGTCGGCGGAGATGGTTTTCAGCTCGGGGTGAAGCTCGCGCGCATGGGGGTCGGATCGTTCAGCGTCGCCGATCCCGAGGTGTTTGAGAGCGAGAACGTGAACCGCGTGGAGGGAGCCAAGACTTCCAGCATCGGGCGGGCCAAGGTCGACATCTTCCGTGAGACGGTGCTCGACATCAATCCGGGGGCGACCGTGGATGTCTGGCGAGAGGGTGTGACCCGCGACAACACGCAGGAGTTCATGCGCGGAGCTCACCTGGTCTTCGACGAGTCCGAACTCACCCGGCCCGAGATCGGCACCATGATCGCTCGACAGGCTCGGCTTCAGGGAATCCCCGACGTTTTGGTCATGAACGTGGGATTCGCCGCCCAGGTCATGTCGTTCGCGCCCCGGAGCGCCTGGACCTTCGAGCGGTTCATGGGCTTGTCCGCCACCGAGGACCTCGATCAGATCAGCGAGCGGAGTGTCGATCTGAGTCGGTGCCTCCCTTACATTCCGCCGTACACCGATCTGCGCAGCCTCATCACGCTGCAAGAAGACGAGACCGGTGACGTCTCGCTGCCATCGATCTCGGTGGGTGTCGACCTCGCATCGGCGATCGGTTCGGTTCAGGCGTTCCTGCACCTCACCCGCTCGGTGTCGTCGAGCAGGCGCAGACAGCCTGTCTGGGCGCCGCGGATGGCCTACATCGACGCGTACGCCCTCACGGCCAGAGTGGTGAAGGCGTCGAAAGCCACTCACATGCGTCATCTCGCGATCGCGGCTCTTCGGCAGAAACTGGGGCGCAACCCTCTCGCCTCGTACACTCCGGCCGACATGCAGAAGCGATCCGCGTCGTAAGCGCTGACGCCTGAGCTTGACGCGAATTCGAATGTATGTTCGACTGTCGGAATGCGGTGGAGTAGTCAGGCGATAGCAGCGACCGAACCGTCGGCGTTGCCCGGGCTGGCGAAACTCAACAACCTCGTGCGCTCGGTGCAAACCCCCGAATTCGCAGGGGTCACGTTCCACGAGATCCTCGCCAAGTCGGCTCTCAACAAGATTCCCGGCGAGAGCAAGGCCATTCCCCATGGCTGGACAATCAACCCCTACCGAGGCTGCAGCCACGCGTGTGTCTACTGTTTCGCACGGCCGACCCACACGTATCTCGACCTCGATGCGGGGGCTGATTTCGACGCGCAACTCATCGTCAAGCTCAACGTCGCAGAGGTGCTCGAGAAAGAGCTTCGTCGTCCGTCGTGGCAGCGCAGCCCGGTGGCTCTGGGCACGAATACAGACCCGTATCAACGCGCCGAGGGGCGTTACCGACTGATGCCCGACATCATCTCGGCCCTCGCCCGGTCGCAGACGCCGTTCTCGATCCTCACGAAGGGCACTCTCCTCCGGCGCGACCTGCCGCTTCTCGTCGAGGCGAGTTCGTCGGTGCCCCTCGACCTGGCCATGTCGATCGCGATCTACGACGACGAACTGCAGCAGTCGATCGAACCGGGCACGCCCTCCACCAAGGCTCGCCTCGCGACGGTGACGGCCATACGAGACGCGGGTCTCGAGTGCAGTGTCTTCCTGATGCCGATCCTGCCCTATCTCACCGACACGAAGGCGCATCTCGACGAGGCTCTGCGTCAGGTCAAAGCCGCGGGAGCGACGACGGTGCTCTACACGGCGCTACACCTGCGTCCGGGGGTGAAGACCTGGTTCTTCGAATGGTTGCAATCCGCGCATCCCGAACTCGTCGAGCAGTACGGGCGCATGTATTACGGGGCGAACAGCTACGCGCCGAAAGACTACAGAAAGTGGTTGGCGGCGCGCATCCAGCCCCTCATTCGTGCGCACGGCCTGCAGCGGGGCATCGAAGATGCCGCATCCGGAGGAATTCGCAGCTCGGCCATCAGGCCGAACGATCCCTACACGAAACGGGGGCCGTCGCTGTCGCCGGAGTCGATCATCCCAGAGGAGATCGCCGAGGGGCAGCCGACCCTGTTCTGACCATCGCAGCGCGCGTCCCCGGCCGCGTCGGGTGCGGGGTCGGCACGATGCGCGAGCAACTACCCTGGGATGCGTGGCAAAACTCTACTTCCGCTTCGGGGCGATGAACAGCGGCAAGAGCACGGCGATGCTCCAGGCGGCCTACAACTACGAGGAGCGCCATCAGAACGTGCTGATCGCCAAGCCCTCGGTCGATACCAAGGGCGACACGCGCATCGTCTCTCGACTCGGGGTCACTCGCGCGGTCGACTTTCTCGTGACGCCGTCGTCCCATCTCCGCGCCGACTTCATCGAGCGCCGCGATCTGTCCATCGCCACGGGGTCGGGCCCGATCTCGTGTCTTCTGATCGACGAGGCGCAATTCCTCTCGCCCGAGCAGGTCGACGACGCTCTGCGTATCGCGATCCTCGACGATGTGCCGGTGTTGGCCTACGGCATCCGCACAGACTTTCAGACGTCGGCGTTTCCGGGCAGTGCGCGGCTCATGGAGATCGCGCACAGCCTCGAAGAGCTCAAGACCATCTGCCGGTGCGGGCGCAAGGCCATCTTCAACTCGCGCAAGATCGACGACGTGTTCGTCTTCGATGGCGCCCAGGTCGCGATCGACGGCGAGCACGTGACCTACGAGTCGCTGTGTGGCGTCTGCTATCTCGACGAGAGCGGCGGCGTGCTCGGAGGCGCTTCCTAAGCCGAGCGGGTCGGCAGAAGTCGGCTGAGCGCCGGCGCGAGGTACTTTGCCATCTCTGCGTGACCGACGTCTGTCGGGTGCACCCCGTCTGAACCCACCTGGCCCGCTGGGCCAGCGATCAACCACTTGTCGGTGATCGTATCGACGAAGGCGTTGCCGTCTTGCAGGGCCGCATCGCGTACGGCGTTCCGTGCCGTCGTGATGCCCTTCGGCGTGGGCGTCTCGCCCCACGGTGAGGCGACTGCGAGAATCACCGCCGCCGGGGCTTGATCGTGGATGCGGGCATAGGTCTCAGCGGCACCGGCTCGGATCTCGGCCGCCGTGTTGTCGGCGTCATCGTCGCTGCCCAACACGACCACGACGGACGCGTTCTTCGGGACCTTCTTGGCGAGGGAGAGGAAGGTGCGAGAGTCGGTGCCGGCCGAGGCATAGCCTGAGCCGTCCGCGGTCAGGGTCATATAAGGAAAGCCGAGCTTGGCCGAAAGCAATGACGGGTAGCGGGCGATGCCGCCGGTATCCATCGCCGATCCGCCGGTGAACGAGTTGCCGATGAAGACGACCAAGGGCCGCTCGCCCACGGTCTTCTCGACGGCTGCCGCGGGCTGCGCCGAGGCGAACACCCCGCCGAACAGGAGAACGGTCACGGAGGCCACAGCGGTCAGGAGAGTCACGATGCCGTTCCGTCGCGGACTGCGGCGAGCGAGTGTGTTCACTCTCGAAACCTAGCGGAGTAAGCCGAGTGTCGACTCGGAGCGTGACTACTTCGTGATCTGTACATTCCGTAAACGAAAAAGACTCCCTCTCGTGTGAGAGGGAGTCTTTTCGTGGTCGGGGTAACAGGATTTGAACCTGCGACCTCGTCGTCCCGAACGACGCGCGCTACCAAGCTGCGCCATACCCCGATCAGCCCGAAGGCCTCAATCATCCTAGCCGATTTCGCCGGGTGCCGCGTGCACCGGTCAGCGAGAGGCAGTGAGCGTCAGCAGCGTCGCCTCGGGCAGGCACGCGAAACGGAACGGAGCATAGATCGATGTGCCGAGACCGGCGGAGACGTTGAGGTAGGCCGCGCGAAGCCCGTGTCGCCAGACGCTCAAGCCCTTGACCTGGTCTCTCGGAATGTCGCAATTGGTGATGAGGGCGCCGAATCCGGGCACGCACACCTGGCCGCCGTGCGTGTGGCCGGCGAAGATCACGTCGGCGCCGTGCGTCACGAAGGAGTTGAGTACACGCTGATACGGCGCGTGAGATACGCCGATCGTGAGGTCGGCCGAGTAGTCGTCGTCTTCGTCCTCCCGCAGTTCGTCGAGTGCCCCCGGAATGCGGTCGAGTCGGTCGTAGTGACGGTGCGGGTCGTCGACGCCGAAGAACTCGATGCGCGTGCCGTTGACGACCAGATTGGTGGCGCGGTTGTTGAGGTTCTGCCACCCCAGGTCGCCGAACGTGTTCTCGAGCCTCTTCGTGTCGAGCCTGGTCGGGTCGCGATGCATCTTCGACGGCCCCATGAAGTAGCGCAGAGGGCTCTTGAACGTCGGTGCAAAATAGTCGTTCGAGCCGTTGACGAAGACGCCGGGAACTCCTCTGAACGGCTCGAGCGATTGCGCGATCGCGTCGTAGGAGTCGACGTGACCGAGGTTGTCACCCGTGTCGACGACCAGATCGGGTTCCAGAAGCGCGAGTCGCCTCACCCACTCCTGCTTGTCGTGCTGCCACGGAGCCATATGCAGATCAGAGATGTGCAAGACCCGGATGTCCGCCGCACCGGCAGGGAGCACGGGGGCGGAGACGCGGCGAAGGGTGAAGAGGCGGCGCTCCACAAGGGAGCCCCACCCGAAGGCAGCAGCTCCGGCCGCCACGGTCAGCCCAAGGGCTGTCGCGGCGGCCGTCGCCTGACGGGACAATGCCACCTCGTCGCTACTTCTTCTTACAACCGATGATGTACACACCCTGGCTGGCGGGGTTGGCGAAGCTGCCGACCGCGGGTTCTGTTCCGATCGGTTTCTGCTCGTTACACCCGTCGCCGGTCACCTGGTACTTGGTACCCGCGAACTTCCAGCCGGCGGGCCCGAGCTTGTTCGCCGCTTCGCCGATGCTGTTCGATCCGGAGATGACGTCGGGGACGCTCTTCAGCGCTCCGTTGCTCGTGTAGACGGTGACCGTCGCGCCCTTCGTGGCGTTCTCGCCACCCGCGGGAACGCTGCCCGCGGCGGTTCCGGCGGGCGCCTCGTTGTCGGTCGCGCCACCGTCCTGGAAGGTGAAGCCGGCGGCCTCGACCAGCGACTGCGCCTCTGCGATGGTCTTTCCCTGCACCGAGGGCACGGCGACCTGCGGCGTGCTGGTCAGCGAGCTGTTCGGGGTGGGGAAAGCGTCTCCGCCGTACTTGGCGTTGGCAGCTCCCATGTACTGGCTCCACGTGCTGAAGCGCATATCGGCGACGTTTCCGTAGTCAGGAACGCTGGTGTAGCGCACGGAGACATCACCCACGATGTTGCCCACCCAGATGGCGGTGGCCAGTTTCGTGGATGCGCCGGCGAACCACACGTGCTTCTCACCGTCGGTGGTACCCGTCTTACCGATGAGGGGGATACCGTCGCCTGGTCGTGCTGCTCCACCGGTTCCGCCGTTCACGACCGCGGCCATCGCGACGTCCATCGCGGCGGCGACGTTCGGGTCGACGACCTGGTTGCAGGTGGTCGCGGGCACGGGGATCTCGGCGCCCGTGCCGTCGACGATGCGCTCGATGGCCTTGGGCTGGCAGAAGAGGCCGTTGGCCGCGATGCCGGCGTAGGCGGCGGCCACGGTGAGCGGGGCGACCTCGTTCGTGCCGAGCACGCTCGAGACGTTCTGCTGCATGGGCGTGCCGTCGGCGCGGTGCATACCGAACGACTCCGCCGTCTCGGTGATGTCGCACATGTCGAGCTTCTGCGCCATGCCGATGTAGGCGTTGTTGACCGAGGAGGCGGTCGCGGAGACGATGTTCATCGACCCCGGGTTCGCTGCGCCGTCGTTGGCCGACTTGTAGGTTCCGCCGCCCGCGCCCTGGCAGCGGTTCTTGAACGTCGCGAGGTTGAAGGTGCGCACGCTTCCGTTGACCTGTTCGTTGAGCGAGTGACCAGTCTTGAGCCAATCTGCCAGCGTGAAGACCTTGTACGTCGATCCCGAGGGGAATCCGGTCGAGCCGCCGTAGGCGTAGTCGGTGCTGAAGTTGACCGAGGTCTCGTTCGGCATCGTCGTATCGGGGTCGTCGTTGAACGTCTTGTTCTGCACCATCGCCAGGATCTTTCCGGTTCCCGGCTCGACGGTGACCATCGAGGAGCCGAGGTTCAGCTGCTCCGGGTTCTGCGGAACGTTCTCGTTCATCGACGTGATGGCTGCGGTCTGCAGATCGAGGTCGAGCGTGGTGAAGATCTGGTAGCCGCCCGTGCGGAACTTCTGCCAGCGAGACTCGGCACTGTCGCCGAAGGCCGCGTCGTTCTTGACGATGTACGACACGTAGTCGCAGAAGTAGCCCGCGCCGATGTTCTCGTTCGCCGTCTTGCAGCCGGTCGACGGCTGCACGATGTTCGGCGTGACCGGAGTCGCTTTGGCCTCGTCGAACTGCGCCTGCGTGATCTTGTGCTCTTTGAGCATGGCCGGAAGGATGTTGACGTCGCGACGAGCCTGGTTCTCGGTGATCTTCTCCGGAGCGTCGGGCTGGTCGATGCGCAAGCCGTTGGGTTCGTTGACCATGGCGACGAGGCTGGTCGCCTGCGCCAGCGTCACGTCTTTTGCGGACACGCCGTAGTAGTACTGCGCTGCCGCTTCGATTCCGTAGACGGTGCCGCCGAAGTTGGAGATGTTCAGGTAGCCCAGAAGGATCTGATCCTTCGTGAACTCCTTCTCGAGGCCGATGGCCAGCTTCATCTCTTTGAGCTTGCGGTCGACCGTGGTCTTCGTGGCGTCTTCGAAGGCCTTGTCGCGCTCGGCCTTGTCTTGGATCTCCTCGGTCTTCTGAATGAGGATGTTGCGCACGTACTGCATCGAGATGGTCGACGCACCGGGGCCGTCTCCGCCGGCCGCGCTCTGTGCGGCAGCGCGAGCGGCCGACACGATGTCGACTCCACCGTGCGTGTAGAAGCGCGGGTCCTCGACAGACACCACAGCGTCCTTCACGAACGGCGAGATCTGATCCCACCCGACCTCTTCGCGGTTCTGGTCGAAGACCGACGCGAGAAGAACGGGGTTGCCGTCGCTGCCCGTGGCGTAGATCTCGGACTTCTGAGCGAGCACATCGGGGCGGATGTTCGAGGGCAGGTTCTCGAACATGCCGATGGAGTTGTTGGCGGCGATTCCGGTGACTGCGAGCGCGGGGGCGACCATGGCCGTCACGAGGACGCCGGCAATGGCGCTCATCCCCACGAGTCCAAGGATCGCTCCGATGACGCCGCTAACCTTAGATTTCTGGGCAGACATATGCTCGAGAGTAATCGATGATGCTGGCAAATGCCCAGAAAGGAACGCGGATGCCCACTTGGGAGTACGTCACAACACCGCTCATGATCCACAACACCACGGGGATCCTCAACACCTGGGGCGCGAAGGGCTGGGAACTCGTGCAGATCGTCACGGGCCCCGAGGGTGGGCTCGTCGCCTATCTCAAGCGCCCGGTAGCGCCGGCGGGCGAGGCCTCCTGATGAGCGCGATCGCTGCGCGTCTCGCTGAACTCGGGGTCAGCATCCCCACGGTCGTGCCCCCGGTCGCGGCCTACATTCCCGCCGTGGTCTCGGGCAACCTCGTGTTCACCGCGGGTCAGCTTCCGTTCGTCGACGGCAGCCTCGAGTACACCGGCAAGGTCGGAGACGGCCACGAGCTCGTCTCGCCGTCGATCGCCAAGTCGCTCGCCCGGACATCCATTCTGAACGCGCTCGCCGCGGTCGAGAACGTGATCGGCTCGCTCGACCGTGTGACGCGGGTCGTCAAAGTGACCGGTTTCGTCGCATCCGACCCGTCGTTCACGGGCCAGCCCGGCGTGATCAACGGCGCATCCGAGTTTCTCGGCGAGCTGTTCGGCGACCGCGGCATCCACGCGCGTTCGGCTGTGGGCGTCGCCGCCCTCCCACTCGACGCTCCCGTCGAGATCGAGGTGATCGTCGAGTTCGCCTAGGCGCCTCGACCGATTACTTCAGCTTGTCGGTGATGATCTGCATCACCTGCGTGTCGGCGAGGGTCGTGGTGTCTCCGACCTCACGGCCCTCGGCCACATCTTTGAGAAGGCGTCGCATGATCTTGCCCGAACGCGTCTTGGGCAGTTCGGCGACGAGGAACACGGTGCGGGGCTTGGCGATCGCGCCGATCTGCTCGGCGACGTGGGCGCGAAGCAGAGCGGATGCCTCCTCGGCGGACGCGACGTCGGCCTGGCTCGTGCGCACGATCACGAAAGCGACCACCGCCTGACCCGTCGCCTCGTCTTCGGCCCCCACCACGGCGGCCTCGGCGACCAGGGGATGCGACACCAGCGCCGACTCGATCTCCGCCGTCGAGAGCCGGTGGCCCGAGACGTTCATCACGTCGTCGACACGGCCGAGTAGCCAGAGGTCGCCATCGCGATCCCGGCGCGCGCCGTCGCCGGCGAAGTATTTATCGCCGAACTTGTCCCAGTACGTCTCCTTGTAGCGCTCCGGGTCGCCCCAGATTCCGCGGAGCATCGACGGCCACGGTTCGCTCACCACGAGCAGGCCGCCCGAGTCGAGCCCGACGTCGTGCCCGTCGTCGTCGAGAACCTCGATCTGGATGCCGGGAATGGCGACCTGCGCCGAGCCCGGCTTGAGCGTGGTCACCCCGGGTAGCGCGGAGACCATGATCGCTCCGGTCTCTGTCTGCCACCACGTGTCGACGATCGGCGTCTCACCGCCGCCGATCACATCGCGATACCAGATCCACGCCTCGGGGTTGATCGGCTCGCCCACCGAGCCGAGCAGGCGCAGACTCGTCAGATCGAACTGCTGGGGTATCTGCCGGCCGGCCTTCATGAACGAGCGGATGGCCGTGGGCGCGGTGTAGAAGATGCTCACGCCGTATTTCTGAATGATCTCCCACCAGCGCCCAGCGTGAGGTGAGTCGGGCGTCCCCTCGTAGAGCACCTGGGTCGCTCCGTTGGCCAGTGGGCCATAGACGACGTAGCTGTGTCCGGTGATCCAGCCGACGTCGGCGGTGCACCAGTACACGTCTGTCTCGGGTCGAAGGTCGAAGACCGACTTGTGCGTGAACGCCGCCTGGGTGAGGTAGCCGCCGGAGGTGTGCAGGATCCCCTTCGGCTTTCCCGTGGTTCCCGAGGTGTAGAGGATGAAGAGCGGGTTCTCGGCCGCAAAGGGCTTCGCCACGTGCTCGTCGTCGACGGCCACCATCTCGTCGTGCCACCATAGGTCTCGGCCTTCCACCCACTCCACGTCGTTGCCGCCGCGCTTGACGACGAGCACGTGCGAGACGGTGCTGTCGCCGTCTGCCGCCAGTGCGGCATCCACAGCCTGCTTCAGCGGGAACACCGAGCCCTTGCGGTACCCGCCGTCGGCCGTGATCACCAGCTTGGCGCTCGCATCGTCGATGCGGCTGCGCAGGCTCTCGGCGCTGAATCCGCCGAACACCACCGAGTGCACGGCGCCGATGCGCGCGACGGCCAGCATCGAGATGACGGCCTCCGGAATCATGGGCAGGTAGATCGCCACGCGGTCGCCCTGGCGAATGCCGAGGCTGGTCAGCAGATTGGCCGCGCGCTTCACCTCGCTGGTGAGCTCGGCGTAGCTGTAGCTGCGAGAGTCTCCCGGCTCGCCCTCCCAGTGCAGGGCGATGCGGTCGCCGTTGCCGGCGAGCACGTGGCGGTCGAGGCAGTTGTAGGCCACATTGAGGGCACCGTCGTCGAACCACTTCGCGAAGGGAGGGTTCGTCCAGTCGAGGGTGCGGGTGAACGGCGTGTGCCAGTGCAGCAGCTCGCGCGCACGATCGGCCCAGAACTGCAGGCGGTCGTTTTCTGCCGCTTCGTAGAGGTCTGCGCCCGCGACGGCGGTCGCCGCGAACTGCTCGGTGGGCGGAAAGCGGCGTGCCTCGTGGAGAAGGTTGTCGATGCGATTGCTCATGAGTTTCAGTGCGCTCCTTTGCGACGGCTGGTGCAAGCTTAGCCAGCCTTCGGCGGGGCGGAAGGAGGGCGATGTTGCATCGCGTTGCCCCCGGAGAATGGGACTCCGCCGGGGGCCGCTGAGAAAAAGCTGAGGGAAGTTGCGGTTGTGTTTCCGGCGAGTAAACTCGATCCCACTGGAACTCGTTTCCAGATGCAGCGCACTAACGGATTCCCCCAATCCAGCGTTGCTACGGCGGCACCTTTTCCCCCCATTAGGTGCCGCCCCTTCTTTTTTAACCGACCGTGTCGCGGGCTTCGGCGGGAGTCGACTCTTCTCCTCCCCAGGGGTTGCTCGGGCGAACCGTCCACAGTCTTGCGGCCGCCGCGCCACGCCGCACTCGGCCCTTCTACGGTCGTGGACATGGCAAGCAGACAGCTCACGGACGACAGGCCCGGCGAGGCAGCGCGCGAGCGCGAACCCTTCGTCGCAGCTCCCGTGCTGAGCGCGCCTCCAGCCGTGCCCGCGCCGCCGTCCCCCACCGCCGGCGCGGGCACGCACCCCTCCGCGGCACAGCGGCCCTCGCCCGTGCCGCGCAGCCGCGCCGGCGCATCCGACTTCGGGCCGCTGGCCGGGTACGTGAGCGACCCCGACGTCACCGACGTCTTCGTGAATGGCCCCGACGATCTGTGGATAGACCGGGGTACCGGACTCGTACGGCAGCCGGGGTGGTCGTGTCCCAGCGAGGTCAAGCTCAGAGAGCTCGCCGTCGCGATCGTCGCTCGCGGCGGGCGGCACATCGACGAGGCCACGCCCTGTGCCGATGTGCGGCTCCACGACGGCATCCGCGTGCACGTGGCCCTGCCTCCGATCGCGCCGAGGGGAACGCTCCTGTCCATCCGCATCCCGCCGCTCGACCGACCGCGCCTCGACTCGCTCGCGGCATCCGGGCTGTTCGGCGAGGGTGCAGAGTCGCAAGGTGCCCGCACGTTCATCGACGAGGCCGTGCGCAGCCGTGCGAATCTGCTCATCACGGGCGCTGGCGGCAGCGGCAAGACGACTTTCCTCTCCGCGCTCCTGGCGGCCGCCGATCGAGCCGATCGCATCATCGCGGTCGAAGACGTCGCCGAGCTCCGCGTGGAGCATCCCCACTTCATCGCGCTCGAGACCCGCCAGCCGAACCTCGAGGGGGCGGGCGGCGTCGGGCTCGATCGGCTCTTGCGGGAGGCGCTGCGAATGCGGCCCGACCGGCTCGTTCTGGGCGAGTGCCGGGGTGGCGAGATCCGCGAACTGCTGTCGGCCCTCAACACCGGTCACGATGGCGGCGCGGGAACGCTGCACGCGAACTCCCTCGACGATGTTCCGGCGCGCCTCGAGGCGCTCGGCTCGCTCGCCGCGATGAGCCCAGAGACGGTGGCGCGGCAGGCGGTGAGCGCCATCGGGCTCGTGCTCCATCTCGAACGCCGCGGCTCACGCCGGGTTCTGGATGCCGTGGGCCGGTTCGGCATCGACGCCGCCGGGCGGCTGCGGGTCGAGGCGATGGAGTGAGGGCGGCAGATGCTCTGTCCGTCGAGGCCGTCGCATCGGTGGTGCAACGGCTCGCGGTGATGCTCGGTGCCGGTGTGGCGCCCACGAATGCGTGGAGCTATCTGCGCGACGCGGGCGACCCGTCAGACCAGATCGTCGGCGCCGTCGCCCGATCTGTCGCCGCCGGCGGCTCGATTCCCGAGGCGATCATGAGTGCGGCGTCGTCCACCGAGGCAGCGCAGGCCGGTTCCGCGTGGCGAGCGGTCGCCGCGTCGTGGTTCGTCGCCAACGAGAGCGGGGCTCCCCTCGCGTCGAGCCTGCGTGAGACCGCCGACACCCTTCGTCAACTCGGGCAGCTGCATCGTGACGTCGATGCCGCCCTCGCCGGCCCTCGATCCACAGCGCGATTCGTCGGCGTGATGCCCGTGCTCGGGCTGCTGTTCGGAGCCCTTCTGGGCTTCGACACGATCGGCGTGCTGTTCGGCACCCCTTTGGGCGTCGGCTGCCTCGTCGCCGGAGCACTGCTGACGGTGGCTGCCGCGCGGTGGACATCCAGGCTCGTGGCCCGAGCGAGACCGGCCGAATCGTCACCGGGCCTGACCGCCCAACTGGTGGCCATCGGGCTCGCGGGCGGGGGATCGCTGGCACGGGCCCGCGACCTCGCGACCGAGGCGCTGACTCGGCACGATCTCGGCGAGTCAGACGATGCCCATCGCATCGACCGGGTGCTCGAACTGTCCCGCGCGGCGGGGGTTCCGGCGGCGGAACTGCTGCAGAGCGAGGCCAGGCAGATCGGTCGCGAGGCGACGAGCCGAGCACAGTCGCGCGCGGCGGCTCTCGGCACCACGCTCATGATTCCCCTCGGTGTCTGCGTGCTCCCGGCATTCATGCTGCTCGGCGTCGCTCCGATGATGATCGCCATCTTCTCCTCCACGGTGGTCGAACTCTCGTGAGCCCGCACAGATCGGGCCCGGTCGCTGAACTCGCCCACCTCCGCGGCGAGGCTGGAGCCCCCCCACCCCCACTCGTGCCGAAACCGAAAGAGAGCGAGCAATGATGAGCGACCAGAACACGACCTTCCCGCTACAGGCGAGGCCGACCGAGACTCCCGGGCGCGCCATGCGTGCGCTCGCCGACGACGAGGGAGCCGCGACGGCCGAGTATGTCGTCGCCACCATGGCGGCGGTGAGTCTGGCCGGCGTCCTCGTCATGCTGCTGCGCGGCGATGCGGTCAAGCAGATCCTCATGGATCTCGTGCGCACAGCGCTGAGCGTCGCCGGATAGGCGAGGCAGCGCGATGCAGCAGATCCGGGGGCGCATGCTCGGCATGTTCCCTGTCTTCCGTGCCCTCCGTGCCGACGGCGGCAGCGTCACCATGGAGTTCGTCACCGTGCTGCCGGCAGTCCTCGTCATCGTCGCGGCCGTGCTCGGAGGGTTTCAGCTCATCGTGCAGCAGATGCGGGTCGCCGATGCGGCGTCATCGGCGGCCCGACTGCTCGGCCGCGGCGACGACTCGGGTGCAACAGAAACGGTCGCGAAGCTACTCGGCGATGGCGCGGTTCTCACGTCGAGCGTCGACGGGCGATTCGTCTGCGCGACGGTCACCGTGGCGGCGGCGGCCGGCCCGTTCGCCCTTGCAGCGATTCCGGTGTCGTCGAGTACCTGCGCGTTGGGAGGCGGACAATGACTCTCCGTCGACGACTCGCCGGTGACCACGGTGCGGGAGGAACGCTGGCGCTGATGGTCGCCGCCGGAACGCTGGCCTTCTCCCTGCTCGCCCTGTCGCTCTTCTCTGTGCTGCCCGCCAAGGCCAGGGCGAATGCCGCAGCGGATTCGGCCGCGATCGCCGCGGCCGAATCGGCGTCGGTGCGGTCGGCTGACGAGTCGTGCGCCGTCGCGGCCGAGGCCGCGACGCTCAACAAGACCACACTGCTGAGCTGCGATGTGGTGGGCGGTGAAGCGACTGTCACCGTCGGCCAGGAGATCCTCGCGACGACGTTCTCCGTCGCAGCCAGGGCGGCGGTTCCTCGGCCGGCTGCCCAAGTCTCGGGGGTGAACGGAGCGATTCCGCTCGAAGACCTCGTGGTCATCTCGTATCCGGGCGTCCGTGCCGATCCGCCCGTCTACCTGCGCTCCGATGCGGCATCCGCACTTCTGCAGATGCTCGACTCCTATCACTCGCAGACAGGCGACTACCTTCCTGTCGACGAGGGCTATCGCGATCTCGCCGGTCAGCAGCGGGTCTTCAACGAGTACGGATGGCCCCGTGCGGCCATTCCCGGCACCTCGAACCACGGGCTGGCCATCGCCATCGACTTCGTCAATCCACCCGTCGTGCGGGGAGCCTCACCGCATGCCTGGCTCGTCGACAACGCTGCGCAGTTCGGGTTCGAACCGCTCACCGATCCCGACGAGCCGTGGCACTGGGATTATGCGGGGTGATACTGCGCCCGTCAGCCCAGCCGCGACTCGATGAAGCGGTAGTCGACGGCCGACGGCAGCCGGGCATTGTCGCCCTCGCCGTTGTACTCCACACCGCTGCCGCGCAGATAGACGTAGCGTTTCGTCGTTCCCGCCGGGATCTCGAGTTGCGCCAAGGGCTCACCCGCCTGGGTGAACTCCGTTCGAACGGTGCGTCCTTCGAGTGGCCCGTCCGTGAGTTTGGCGGTGTAACTTCCGAATTCTGTCGTTGTCATTTCGCATCCTCTCCTTTGAGGTCGCTTTCCATCTTCCTCACCCGGGCGATATGCGCAAGGGGTCACCGCCGCTTGCCCGCCGCTTGTGCAATTAGGCAATGAGGGTAAAGAGGTGTGTATGGTGTGGCAGATGGGCCATCAGTGCCCGTCGAACCCCGTCGAAGACGCTTACCCGAGATTATCGCGAGTGGTTCGATTCTCTTTATTCCTGCTGAGGAGCACAGTGCCAGGCCCGAAAAAGCTCGTGATCGTCGAGTCACCGACCAAGGTCAAGTCCATCGCCCAGTACCTCGGCGACGGTTTCGAGGTGCAGGCGTCTGTCGGCCACATCCGCGACCTCATCGAGCCCAAGAACCTTCCCGCCGAGCTCAAGACCGGGTCGCTCGGCAAGTTCTCGGTCGACGTCGAAAAAGGCTTCGCGCCCTACTACGTGGTGAGCGACGCCAAGAAGAAGACGGTCGCCGAACTGAAGAAAGCCCTGGCCGGCGCCAGCGAGCTCTATCTCGCAACTGATGAGGACCGCGAGGGAGAAGCCATCGCGTGGCACCTGCTCGAGGTGCTGAAGCCCAAGGTTCCAGTGCACCGCATGGTGTTCCACGAGATCACCCGCGAGGCCATCGAGAAGGCGCGCGACAACACCCGCCAGATCGACGGCGCGCTCGTCGACGCTCAAGAGACCCGGCGCATCCTCGACCGTCTCTACGGCTACGAGGTCTCACCGGTGCTCTGGCGCAAGATCGGTCCCGGCCTCTCCGCCGGCCGGGTGCAGTCCGCTGCGACCAGGCTCGTCGTCGAGCGCGAGCGCGAGCGACTCGCGTTCACGGCCGCCGGCTACTGGGATCTGACCGCACACCTCTCTCCGGAGCTCGACGAGCTGTCGAAGTCCGAGGGGTTCGAGTCGAGACTGGCGCGCATCAACGGAGAACGCGTCGCCTCAGGCCGCGACTTCGACGAGAACGGCAAGCTCAAGTCGAAGGCCACGGCCCTCGACGAGGCCGGAGCGAAGGCGCTCGCCGCGGCGTTGGCCGCCCCCGGTGTGAACATCGTCGTCTCGTCTGTCGACTCCAAGCCCTATACCCGTCGACCGGCCGCGCCGTTCACCACGTCGACGCTGCAGCAGGAGGCCTCGCGCAAGCTCCGGTTCTCGGCACGGCAGACGATGAGCGTCGCCCAGTCCCTGTACGAGAACGGGTACATCACCTATATGCGAACCGACTCCCCGTCGCTGTCGCAGCAGGCGCTCAACGCAGCCCGGTCGCAGGCCAAGTCGCTGTACGGAGCGGAGACCGTTCCCGACAAGCCGCGCCTCTACGCCGGCAAGAGCAAGAACGCCCAGGAAGCCCACGAGGCTATCCGCCCCGCCGGTGAGACGTTCCGCACCCCGACGCAGCTGGCGTCCACCCTCCGCGGCAACGACTTCAAGCTCTACGACCTGATCTGGAAGCGCACCGTCGCATCGCAGATGGCCGACGCGAAAGGTGTGACGGCATCCGTCACCATCGCCGCCGGGCCGACGGGCGTCGAGGGAATGGCCGAGCCGGCGCTCGCCGAGTTCACTGCGAGCGGAACCGTCATCACCTTCCGCGGTTTCCTTCACGCCTACGAAGAGGGCCAGGACGAGGACCGCAACGGCCCCGCCGAGCCCGCCGAGGCAAAGCTCCCGCCGTTGACCGAGGGTCAGTCGCTGCGAGCCGTGTCCGTCGATGCAGCGGGTCACGAGACCTCGCCGCCGCCCCGCTACACAGAAGCGAGCCTGGTGAAGACGCTTGACGAGCTCGGCATCGGCCGCCCGTCGACCTACGCGTCGATCATCTCGACCATCATCGACCGAGGTTATGTCTCGCCCCGCGGCCAGGCGCTCGTACCCAGCTGGATCGCGTTCTCGGTCGTGCGGCTTCTCGAGGACTACTTCGGCGACCTGGTGAATTACGACTTCACCGCGACGCTCGAGAACGACCTCGACCGCATCGCCGGGGGAGAGGAAGACCGCGTCGACTGGCTGAACGGGTTCTACTTCGGCAACGAGGGTCATCGTGGCTTGCGTAATGTCATCGACAACCTCGGCGACATCGACGCACGCACGGTCAACTCCGTGGTCATCGCGTCGGACATCACGCTTCGCATCGGCAAGTACGGCCCCTATCTCGAGGTGCGCGAAGAAGGCGCGGCAGACGATGCCGTGCCACGCAGGGTCAATATTCCTGCCGATCTCGCCCCCGACGAGCTGACCGAAGAGAAAGCCCGCGAGCTCATCGACGCTCCTGTGGTCGTCGACCGGGTCATCGGTGTGAACCCCGAGACAGGCAAGAACGTCGTCGCGAAAGACGGCAGATTCGGGCCCTACGTCACCGAGGTCGATCCTGAGCCCGAGACGCCCGCCGAGGTGGCCGCAGCAGAACCGGCGCCGGCCGTCGTCGCGGATGGAACGACCAAGAAGGCGCCCGCTCGCAAGCCTGCTGCCAAGAAGAGCACGGCTCCCAAGCCGCGCACCGCGTCTCTGTTCAAGTCGATGGACCTGGCGACGATCGACATCGAGACGGCACTCCGTCTCCTCGACCTCCCCCGCGTCGTCGGCGACGACCCGGAATCGGGTGAGCCGATCACCGCGCAGAACGGCAAGTTCGGCCCGTACCTCAAGAAGGGCACCGACACCCGCTCGATCACCAGCGAAGATCTGATCTTCGAGATCGACCTGCCGGGCGCACTCGAACTGTTCGCACAGCCGAAGTACGGGGCGCGGCGCGCCTCGTCTGCGCTCAAGGAGTTCGAGGCCGACCCCGAGAGCGGCAAGCCCATCCGCATCAAGGACGGCCGTTTCGGCGCTTACGTCACCGACGGTGTGACGAACGCGACCATTCCGAAGGGGGAGACCGTCGAGGAGGTCGACTTCGAGCGAGCCGTGCAGCTTCTGGCGGACAAGCGCGCGAAGGGGCCGGCTGCCCCGCGCAAGACGGCAGCCAAGAAAGCGCCGGCCAAGAAGGCTCCTGCGAAGAAGCCTGCGGCCAAGAAGCCTGCGGCCAAGAAGCCTGCGGTGAAGAAGGCTCCCGTCGCGAAGGCCTCTGCCGCTGGAGACGAGTCGGCGACGGCCAAGAAGCCTGCCGTGCGCAAGACGACGGCTGCCAAGACGACGGCTGCGAAGACGACGGCTGCGAAGACGACGGCTGTGAAGACGACGGCTGTGAAGAAGCCCGCTGCGACGAAATCCGCTCCCACGACGTGACCGCACGCGGACTCTTCATCACCCTCGAGGGCGGCGACGGCTCGGGCAAATCCACCCAGGCCGCGCTCCTCGAGCAGTGGCTCGACCGTCAGCACCTAACGGTGCTGCGCACCCGGGAGCCGGGCGGAACGGACTTCGGCACGGAGGTGCGCGAGATCGTGCTGCACAGCCGCGGGCACATCAGCCCGCGGGCCGAGGCGCTTCTCTACGCGGCAGACCGGGCGCATCACATCAGTACGAAGGTACGACCGGCACTCGAGCGTGGTGAGATCGTCATCCAGGACAGGTACCTCGACTCCTCGGTCGCCTACCAGGGAGCGGGTCGTGTACTCGACTCGCACGAGATCAGGAGCCTGTCGCTCTGGGCGGCCGAGGGCCTGCTGCCCGACCTCACGATCCTGCTGGATCTCGACGAAGTCGAGGCACGCACGCGGCTCGACGGATCACGCACACGGTTCGATCGACTCGAGAACGAGAAGAGCGAGTTCCACGCCAGAGTTCGCGGCGCCTTCCTCACGCTTGCGAGAGCCGAGCCCGAGCGATTCCTCGTTCTCGACGCGTCGCAGCCCCCCGAGACGCTCGCCGCGCAGATCCGCGCCGCCGTGGAGCCGCTTCTCGGCGTCGAGTCGTCGGGGACGGACGCGCCCTGAGGTCGCTGTCACCGGCTCCAGGTAGGTTGTCTCTATGACCGTGTGGAACGACTTGACCGGCCAGGACGATGCGATCGCCATTTTCCGCGCCGCGGCAGACCCCGCGAACTCGGGCGATTCGATGACGCACTCCTGGCTCATCACCGGTCCTCCCGGATCGGGGCGTTCCAATCTGGCGTATGCATTCGCGGCCGCTCTGCTCAGCAGGCAGGGAGCCGACGGCGACCCGGCCACCACGCGCCAGGTCGAGGCTCGCACCCATCCCGACCTGGCGGTGCTCACCACCGAGCGGGTCATCATCTCGATCGACGAGGTACGCAAACTCGTCTCGAGTTCTCAGTTCTCGCCGTCGGTCGGGCGCTACCGGGTGATGGTCATCGAAGATGCCGACCGCATGGTCGAGCGCACCAGCAACGTGCTGCTGAAGGCCCTCGAAGAACCGCCGGAGCGCACGGTGTGGATCCTCTGCGCGCCCAGCGAGGCCGATCTCATCCCGACCATCCGCTCGCGTGTCCGGTCGGTCCGCCTCCGGGTGCCTCGCGTCGACGAGGTCGCCGCGCTCATCGAACGGCGCGACAACGTCGATCCGCAGGTTGCCGAGCGAGCTGCTCGAGAGGCGCAGAGCCACATCGGCATGGCGCACCGCCTCGCCACGAACGACGAGGCGCGCGCCCGTCGCGACGAGACGCTGAGTCTCGCCCTGGGCATCCAGAACGTGCCGCAGGCCGTCGTCGCGGCCGCGCGCCTGATGGAGATCGCCGGCGATGACGCGAAGGCGATCACTCTCGAGCGCGATGCGGAGGAGCGTGAGAGCACGCTGCGTTCCATGGGCGTCGAGTCCGGGCAGGCCGTGCCACACGCGCTCCGTTCGCAGATCAAGACCCTCGAAGACGATCAGAAGCGCCGTGCCACCCGAAGCCTCCGTGACGGGCTCGATCGCATC
This sequence comes from Agreia sp. Leaf335, assembly GCF_001423605.1. NCBI lineage: Bacteria > Bacillati > Actinomycetota > Actinomycetes > Micrococcales > Microbacteriaceae > Agreia > Agreia sp. Leaf335. Next base: position 626,242 of record NZ_LMOQ01000001.1, read on the forward strand.
CTCGTCGATCTCATGTCGCTCTATCGAGACATCCTCCTCGTGCAGCTGAGTTCGGGGCTGCCCACCATCAACTCCGCCATCCAGCAGCGGCTCGACGAGGTCGCCGCAGGCAGCGACCCCGCAGACACCCTTGCGGTGCTCGACGCGCTCGCCGTCGCGCGTCGGCGGATCGCCGCCAACGTCGCACCTGCCCTCGCCCTCGAGGCCGCTCTCATCACCGCAACCCGCCAACGAAGGACAACTCCGTGACCGCCACCACTCCGCGCCGCAGGCGACGGTTCGCCTCCCTCGCCGTGGCCGCTCTCGCGGTCACGGTTCTCGTGTCCGGCTGCTCGACGTGGTTCGTCGACCGCAGCTCGTCCGGTGGCAGCGACAGGCCCGTGGCCGAGTCGACCCCGTCGGCCGAAGACGTCGATGCAGATCTTCGCCCGTTCTACGATCAGGTGCTCACCTGGACGGACTGCGGCGACGGCCTGCAGTGCGCTGAGGCGAAGGCCCCGCTCGATTGGAAGGACCCCTCCGCGTCGGACGTCTCCCTGGCGCTCGTGAAGCATCCTGCCAGTGGCCCGGGCGCACGCCTCGGCTCGCTGCTCGTCAACCCGGGAGGACCCGGAGGCTCCGGCTACGACTTCGTCAAAGACAGCCTCGACTTCGCGGTCAGCGATGCGTTGCAGGCTCAGTACGACGTGGTCGGTTTCGACCCGCGCGGCGTCGGCCGCTCGTCGGCGGTCAGCTGCCTCACCGACAAAGAGATGGATGCGTACCTCTACGACATCCTTCCCGGCGCGCGCGGCTCGCAGGAGTGGCTCGACGCCTACACGGCCTCGGCGGCACAGTTCGCGACCTCGTGCGAGAAGAACAGCGCCGATCTGCTGGGGCACGTCGACACGGTCAGCGCGGCACGCGATCTCGACCTGCTGCGCGCCACTCTCGGCGACAGCAAGCTCAACTACCTCGGATACTCGTACGGAACCTTCCTGGGATCGACCTACGCCGACCTGTACCCGCAGAAGGTGGGCCGGCTCGTTCTCGACGGCGCCCTCGACCCGACGTCGAGCAACTTCGACGTGAGCGTCGGTCAGGCCGTCGGCTTCGAGAACGCGTTGAAGGCCTATCTCACCGACTGCCTCACGAAGTCGTCGTGCCCCTTCGAAGGCAGCGTCGACGACGGAATGGCGAGAATCGGCGAGCTGATCGGGCAGGTCGACGCCAGCCCGATCAGGGCATCTGACGGGCGTGAACTGGGATCGTCGACCATGCTGACGGCCATCATCTACCCGCTCTACAACGCCCAGAACTGGGACTATCTGAGCGACATGTTCTCAGATGTCCTCGCGGGCAACGCCGACTACGCCATGCAGTTCGCAGACGGCTACAACGGCCGCGGCGCCGACGGCACGTACGCCGACAACTCGACAGAGGCCTTCATGGCGATCAACTGCCTCGACTACGCCTACACGAACGACCCGGCCACCGTGCAGAAGCAGAATGCCGATCTCGTCGCGGCCGCCCCGACCGTCGGCCCGTGGTGGAGCTACGGCGACATCTCGTGCGACGCCTGGCCTGACAAGACGACGCGCACGCCCCACGCCGTGACGGCACAGGGGGCCGCGCCGATTCTGGTCGTCGGCACCACAGGCGACCCGGCGACGCCGTACGCGTGGGCAGAGAGCCTCGCCGGGCAGCTGTCGAGCGGTCAGCTGATCACGTTCGTCGGAGAGGGACACACGGCCTACGGCACGTCGAGCTGCGTCAAGCAGCTCGTCGACGCGTACTTCCTCGAGGGAACCGTGCCCGCCTCCGATCCGCGGTGCACGAGCTGACGATGAGCTCTGCAGTCCTAGACGAGGGCGTCGGCCTCCGTGAGCGCAAGCGGCGTGCCACGAGCCGCAGCATTCAATTCACGGTGCTCGAGCTGGCGGCAGAGAGAGGTCTCGAGCAGGTGACGGTCGACGAGATCAGCCGCATCGCCAACATCTCTCCCCGCACCTTCTTCAACTACTTCCCCTCGAAAGAGGCCGCGATGGTGGGCGAGAACCCCCTCGCGGTGCAGTCCGAGCTCATCGAGGCCTTCGTCACGCACGACTCCGACCGCGACACATTCGACGGTCTGCTCGAGCTGATGCAGCAGATGGCCCTCCTCGGCACCGGCGATCGAGAGCTGCATCAGCTCCGCCGCCAGGTTCTGCGTGACTACCCCGAGCTGTTCGTCCTGAAGATCTCGGGCATGCGCGGGTTCGAAGCCGCGCTGGCCGACGCGATCGAGCGCCGCCTGATCAAGCAGCACGCGGCATCCGATTCGGTGGATGCCGGGGGCTCGTTCGACGCTCGGGCTCGGCTCACGGCCCTGGTCGCCATGGCGGCCATGCGGCACGCCTTCACCCTATGGGCCGACGGAGAAGACGACGAGTCGCTCGCCGAGAAGCTCGTCGAGTCGTTCGCCCTGCTGAGGCAGGTGCTCTGAAGAGTGTCAGCGAAGCCTGCCAACATCGGCTAGGATTTGTTGCTGTGCCATTCGCAGTGAAATGCGGTGGCCAGGCCGCCTTAGCTCAGTCGGTAGAGCGATTCACTCGTAATGAATAGGTCATCAGTTCGATTCTGATAGGCGGCCCCACCACAAGAAAGCCCGGATGATCCGGGCTTTCTTTCGTTGGGTGTCCGACTTCGAAGGAGAATCGTGTCCACTCCATTGCGCTGGGGCATCCTCGGCACCGGCGGGATCGCCGAGATGTTCGTCACCGACCTGCGGGCCACGGGCATAGACATCGCCGCCGTCGGTTCTCGCAGCCAGGCGTCGGCAGATGTGTTCGGCGCGCGCTTCGACGTCGCAGCCCGGCATCCGTCGTACGAGGCTCTGGTCGCCGACCCCGACGTGGATGCGATCTACGTGGCCACGCCGCATCCGATGCACGCCGAGAACGCTCTCCTCGCCATCGCCGCCGGAAAGCACGTGCTGATCGAGAAGCCCTTCACGCTGAACGCCGACGAAGCGGCCCAGGTCAGAGAGGCGGCGCGCAACGCGGGCGTCGTCGTGCTCGAGGCGATGTGGACCCGGTTTCTGCCGGCGATGGTGCGTATTCGCGAGATCATCGCTGCCGGAACGCTCGGCGAGGTGCGCACGCTCATCGCCGACCACGACCAGTTGCTGCCGTCCGATCCGCAGCACCGCATCAACAATCCCGAGCTCGGCGGGGGAGCTCTGCTCGACCTCGGCGTCTACCCCGTGTCGTTCGCGGTCGATCTGTTCGGCGCACCGACCTCGGTGACAGCGAAGGGCGACAAGACGGCGACGGGGGTCGACCGACAGGTCGCGCTGATTCTCGAGCACGATGGCGGCGCGATCTCGGTTCTGCATACCGCGCTCGACACGCAGGGCGCGAACACCGCCACCATCGTGGGCACCGAGGCGCGCATCGAGATCGACTCCGTCTGGTACACCCAGACGAGCTTCACCGTCTACGCGGGCACGAGCGGAGAGGTGCTCGAGCGCTACGAAGAGGACGTGCTCTCCCGCGGCATGCAGTACCAGGCGTGGGAGCTCGAACGCGTCGTCCGAGAAGGTCGCGGCGAGAGCGACCTCCTTCCCGTCGACGAGAGTGTCGCGGTCATGGCCGTGCTCGACGAGGCCCGGCGCCAGGTCGGTGTCGTCTACCCCGGCGAATAAGACCCGCCGACGAGGCTGTCGCGGGCCGGGTTAGCATGGAGCGATGTCCGAGACGCCTGCACCGAAGCCGCGGCCCGCGATGCTCAGCGGGCTCGTACGACGTGCCCGAGCGCATCCGCGTGTTTTCGCCGCGACTGCCGCGGCCGCCGCGCTGATCGTTCTCGGTGGCGGGGGACTGGTGGCCGGGGCCGCCGTCGGCACGCCGGACTCGGATGTCGTCGCCCGCGTCTCGACGCTGTCGACGGCGAGTGCATCGCCGACGCCGACCCCGACTCCCACGCCGATCCCTGCGGCGCGCGCCGTGCCGGCCGCTGTTCCCCCGGCTCAGCCTGTGCGCACCTGCTCCATCGCCGAGGCCGCATCCGACTCGCGTCTCGGCACCTTCTCCGGCAGCGTACGCAACGCCACGACCGGCGAGATCCTCTACGACCATGGCGGCACCACCTTCTCCCGGACGGCGAGCGTGATGAAGGTCCTCACGAGCGCGGCGGCGCTTGCCGTACTCGGCCCCGACTACCGGGCGACGACAACGGTCGTCGCCGGTGCTCAGCCTGGCCAGGTCGTGCTGGTGGGCGGGGGAGACATCACCCTGGCCAGCGGCTCTTCCAACATCTATCCCGGTGCCGCCAGCATGCTCGACCTGGCCGCGCAGGTGAACTCGTCTCTCGGGGGAGTCCCCGTCACGTCGATCGTTCTCGACTCGTCGGCGTTCGCCGGAGATGCATGGCAGCCCTCGTGGAACCGCAAGGAGTTGTTCGACGGCTGGTCGAGCGAGGTGACCGCACTGCAGGTCGATGGCGACCGCGCCGACCCGTCGAGCAGTCAATCGGCTCGCAGCGAAGACCCGATCGGTCGGGCGGGCGCGGCATTCGCGAGCGCGTTGGGCGCGACGGGTGCACCGATCAGTCAGGGCGTGGCTCCGGCGGGCGCGGCGACGCTCGGTCAGGTGCAGTCGGCGCCGGTGTCGACCATGGTGCAAGACGCCCTCCTCCGCTCCGACAACACCGAGGCCGAGATGTTGGCGCGCCTCACCGCGATCGCGCAGGGCTCGGGCAACACGTTCTCGGCGCTGGGCGCATCCACCCCGTCGGCCCTCGCGAGTTACGGTCTCGACACGGCGGGGCTCGTGATCGTCGACGGGTCCGGCCTGTCTGACGACAACGGTGTCTCCCCGAACTTCCTCACCGCGCTGTTCGCCAAGATCGCCGCGCGGGAAGGCAATCTCGGCATCATCGCCGACGGTCTGCCGGTTGCGGGCGAGAGCGGCACGCTCGGCGGCCGATTCACCGGCTCGAATGCGGATGCCGCGGGCCACGTGATCGCGAAGACCGGCTGGATCGACACGGGCTACACCCTGTCCGGCATCATCAATGCGGCCGACGGCTCCGTCCTCACCTTCGCTTTCTTCGCCCTCGACGATGTCTCGGACAGTTCGAAGCAGGCTCTCGACACCATCACCGCGGCCGCCTATCGTTGCGGAAACAACCTGTCGAATCAGTGACGTTCGTGCTCTAGTATCGATTAGTAAGCCGGCTGACTAATTCGACCGGCGACATCGACTCGACGCCAATCACGTCGACGAGCAAGAGAGAGTGAGACGGCATGGGCCGCGCGCTGTTCATCGTGGACGTTCAGAACGACTTCACCGAGGGCGGGGCCCTGGGCGTCGAGGGCGGGCAGGCCGTGGCGGCCGGCATCTCTGCCCTGCTGGCCGAGCATCGCGGCGCCTACGACCTGGTCGCCGCTTCGCGCGATTGGCACGACGCAGACAACGACAACGGCGGGCACTTCGCCCGCGACGAGGCTCCGGACTTCGTCGACACCTGGCCGGTGCACTGCGTCGCCGGTACGTTCGGCGCGGAGTACAACGACGAACTCACGACCCGGTCGATCGACGTGCACATTCGCAAGGGCCAGGGAAAGCCCGCCTACTCGATCTTCGAGGGAACGGTGGAGGAGGGAGGCTCCGTCGCCGAGCTCCTGGATGCGCGCGGTATCACCGCCATCGACATCGCCGGTCTCGCGACCGACTACTGCGTGCGGGCCTCCGCCCTCGACGCCCTGCAGAACGGGCGCGAGGTGCGGGTCATCACCGATCTCGTCGCCGGCGTCGCCCCCGAATCGAGCCGCGAGGCGCTCGCCGAGGTGGCTCGCGCCGGCGCTGACCTGGTGCGCTCCGACCAGATCGAAGGCTAGAGATGCGCGTTCCACGGTGGCTGAGAGTCCTCCTGCCCGCCGTGTTGATTCTCGTGTGGCTGACCGCCGCGGCCATCGGCGGCCCGTATTTCGGCCGCATCGACGAGGTGTCGAGCAACGACCAGACGACGTACCTGCCCGCCAGCGCTGATGCCACCCGGGTCAGCGCTCTGCAGAAGCAGTTCACCGACTCCGACGCCATCCCCGCTATCGTCGTGTTCCGCACCGACGACGGAGCCGCGCTCACCGACCAGCAGCGTGCCGAGATCCAGACCCAGGTCGAGGGGCTCTCGACGGTCGGCGGGGTCCTCGACGACATCTCGCCGGCGATCGCGTCTCAAGACCAGCAGGCGGTCGAGGTGTTCGTGCCCATCGATGCGTCGGGCGAGGTGCGCGACACGGTCGACTCGATGCGTTCGTACCTGCTTCGAGAGGGCTCCGTCGAGGGGGTGACGGGTTTCGTCACAGGGCCGGCCGGCTTCACGGCCGACATCGGAGACGCCTTCGCGGGCATCGACGGCATTCTTCTCCTGACCGCTCTGGGCGCCGTCTTCGTGATCCTGTTCATCGTGTATCGGTCACCGCTGCTTCCGTTCCTGGTGCTCGGAACGTCGCTCTTCGCTCTGACGACGAGCCTGCTCACCGTCTGGTGGCTCGCGAAGGCCGGGGTCTTCACGCTGAACGGGCAGGTGCAGGGCATCCTGTTCATCCTCGTGATCGGCGCCGCCACCGACTACTCGCTGCTCTACGTCTCGCGCTACAAAGAGGCCCTGCGCTCGCACGAGAAGCGCTGGGATGCGACGTGGGCCGCCCTGCGGGTATCCCTCGAGCCGATCGTCGCATCGGGTGGAACGGTGATCGCCGGACTCCTGTGCCTGCTCTTCTCCGACCTCAACTCGAACAAGGCCCTCGGGCCGGTGTCCGCCGTCGGAGTGGCTTTCAGCGTGCTCGCCTCGCTGACCCTGCTGCCGGCTTTGCTGCTCGCCTGCGGCCGCGCGTCGTTCTGGCCGCTTCGGCCCAAATACGCGGGGCCGGATGGGGCGGCCGTGCGCGTCGATGCCGAGCCCGCCCGTCACGGTTTCGCGGAACACAAGACGGCGCACGGCGCGCCGAAGGGTTTCTGGCCGCGGCTGGAGTCCTTCATCTCCTGGCGGCCCCGCACGATCTGGATCGTGACCACGGTGGTGCTTCTCGCCGCCGGAACGGGAGTCCTGCAGCTGCAGGCCAACGGTGTTCCGCAGAGCGATCTGATCCTCGGCCAGTCCGAGGCGCGAGACGGACAGATCGCCTTGGGAGAGCACTTCCCCGGTGGGTCAGGGAGCCCCGCGCTGATCGTCGCGCCCGAGGCCGATCTCGGCGATGTCGCATCCACCGTGCTGTCGACCGACGGGGTGACCTCGCTCACGGTGACGAGCGCGAACTCGCCCTCGGGGTCTGCGAATGTCGACAGCGACGGCGCGCTCTCCGCGCCGGGCGGTGCTCAGACGCTCATCGCGGTCCAACCCACCGTCGTCGAGGGTCAGGTACTGCTGCAGGCCACTCTGTCCGACGCCGCAGACTCGGATGCCGCCAAGGACACGGTGCGCGCGTTGCGCTCGGCTCTGGCCGACGGCTCGACCGGGGCGCTGGTCGGAGGGGTGACCGCCACGGCCATCGATTCCGACACGGCAGGTCTGCACGATCGCAACACGATCATCCCGATCGTCCTTGTCGTCATCCTGTTCATCCTCATGCTGCTCCTGCGCTCGATTCTGGCGCCCGTCCTGCTGATCCTCAGCGTGGTCGTGTCGTTCGCCGCGGCGCTCGGTGTCTCCGCGCTGGTCTTCAATCACCTCTTCCAGTTCCCCGGGGCCGATCCCTCGGTGCCCCTCTACGGCTTCGTCTTCCTCGTCGCCCTCGGCATCGACTACAACATCTTCTTGATGACGCGTGTGCGAGAGGAATCGATCACGCATGGCACGCGTCGCGGCATCCTGCGCGGCCTGACCGTGACCGGTGGCGTCATCACATCGGCGGGAATCGTGTTGGCGGCGACCTTCTCGGCGCTGGGGGTCATTCCGGTTCTCTTCCTGGCTCAGATCGCCTTCATCGTGGCGTTCGGCGTGCTGCTCGACACCCTCCTCGTGAGGTCGCTCCTGGTTCCCGCGTTGGCATACGATCTGGGCCGGGTCGTCTGGTGGCCGAGTAAACTGGCGAAGGCGCCCGAGGGCGTCGCCACGCCATCTCGTTAGCGCTCAGCAGTACGGAGAACCATGACAACGACGTCCGAATCCACGCTTCTCGAATCGGTGCCGAACCAGCTCTACATCGGTGGGCGTTGGATCGACGCCGAGGGCGGACGCACCATCGAGGTCGATGACCCGGCCACGGGTCGTTCCATCCGCACCATCGCCGATGCGAGCCCGGCCGACGGCATCCGCGCTCTGGATGCCGCTGTCGCGGCCCAGGCCGACTGGGCGGCGACCGCGCCGCGCGTACGCGGCGAGATCCTGCGCCGGGCATTCGACATGCTCCAGGAGCGCAAGGCCGAGTTCGCGTTGCTGATGACCCTCGAGATGGGCAAGCCACTTGCCGAGGCGGCCGGCGAGGTCGCGTATGGCGGCGAGTTCCTGCGCTGGTTCAGCGAAGAGGCGGTGCGCATCTCGGGCCGCTACGGCCAAAACCCCGAGGGAACGGGCACGATGGTCGTCTCGCAGCGCCCCGTGGGACCGTGCTTCCTGATCACCCCGTGGAACTTCCCTCTGGCCATGGCCACGCGCAAGATCGCGCCCGCGCTCGCGGCCGGCTGCACCGTGGTCGTCAAGCCTGCCGAGCTCACCCCGCTGACGACGCTGTTCTTCGCCAAGCTGCTCGAAGACGCTGGCCTGCCCGCCGGAGTGCTCAACGTGATCACGACGTCGGCGTCGGGTGCGGTCTCCGAGCCGATCATCTCCGATCCCCGCCTTCGCAAGCTCAGCTTCACCGGCTCGACGGGGGTCGGTCAGAAGCTCATCGCCCAGTCGGCAGCGAGCGTGCTGCGCACGTCGATGGAGCTGGGCGGCAATGCGCCCTTCGTCGTGTTCGACGACGCAGATCTCGACAAGGCCGTCGACGGCGCGATGCTCGCCAAATTCCGCAACATCGGTCAGGCGTGCACCGCCGCGAATCGATTCATCGTGCACGAGGCGGTCGCCGACGAGTTCGCACGGCGCATCGCCGAGCGGGTGAAGGGGCTGTCGATCGGCCGCGGCACCGAGCAGGGCGTCGACATCGGTCCGCTGATCAACGACAAGGCGGTCGACAAGGCCGACGGCCTCGTGCAGGACGCCGTGTCGCGAGGCGCGCATGTGGTCACGGGCGGCAAGCGCGTCAACGGCCCGGGCAGCTTCTACGAGCCCACCGTCGTATCCGGTGTCGTTGCCGGCAGCGAGATTCTGCGTGAGGAGATCTTCGGACCCGTCGTGTCGATCGTGACGTTCGCAAACGAAGACGAGGGCGTGCGCCTCGCGAACGACACGCAATACGGGCTGGTGAGCTATGTGTTCACCGCAGACCTCGCGCGCGGTCAGCGCATGATCGAGCGTCTCGAGACCGGCATGATGGGCCTCAACGTCGGTGTGGTGTCGAATGCCGCAGCGCCGTTCGGCGGCGTCAAGCAGTCTGGGCTCGGACGCGAGGGCGGCCTGGAGGGAATCCACGAGTACCTGTCGACCAAGTACACGCTCATCCCGAACTCGTAGAGGAGGACAGATTGCTTGGGCAGAACAGTCCGGGCGATTCAGGGAGCTGCGAAGCGGCCGTATCGTGAACCGGTCACACCAGCAGCTGGTGCTTCGCGAGGTCCTTGTAGAGAGGCGTCGACACCACGAGCTCCGAGTGCGTTCCCACGCCCACGACGCGGCCGTGCTCGAGCACCACGATCTGGTCTGAGTCGACCACCGTCGAGAGGCGGTGCGCGATCACGATGAGCGTGCGGTTCTCAGCGACAGCGTCGATGGCCTCGCGCAGCATCTGCTCGTTCAGGCCGTCGAGGCTCGACGTCGACTCGTCGAGCAGCAGGATGGGCGGGGCCGCGAGCAGGGCTCGGGCGATGGCGAGCCGCTGGCGTTCGCCGCCCGAGAGCATCACACCGTCTTCTCCGACGGCCGCGTCGAGCCCGGCGTCGTTGCGGTCGAGCACCTCTCCGAGGTTCACCGCGTGCAGCACCTCGATGCACTGCGCGTCGCTCGCATCGGGCGAGGCGAGCAGCAGGTTCTGCCGGATGGTTCCGGCGAGTACGGGCGCGTCCTGCTCCACGTAGCCGATCTGCGACCTCAGCGTCTCGCGATCGATCGCCTTGAGGTCGATGCCTCCGAGGCGAACGGTTCCCGATGTGGGGTCGTAGAACCGCTCGATGAGCGCGAGCATGGTGCTCTTGCCCGCTCCCGAGGGGCCGACGAGAGCCGTGCGCTGGCCCTGGCGCGCGGCGAAACTCACGCCGTGCAGAACACCGGATGCCATCGGTCCGCCGGCGGGAACGTCGGCGTCGTCGACGGGTGTGCCGGCGTAGGCGAAGTGCACGTCGTCGAACTCGAGTGCGATGCCGTCGACGGGGATAGACGGAGCAGCGCTCCGCGCGATGTCAGCGTCGAACTGCGTCTCGACGGGCAATTCGATGATCTCCTGGATGCGGCCGAGAGCGCCGAGCGCCTGGTTCACCGAGTTGAGAGCGCCGAAGGCCTGGCCCAGCGGCATGATCATCATGAAGAGGAAGAGGATGAACGAGATCAGGTTGGCGATGGTGATGGAGCCGTCGGCCACACGGAATCCACCGACGCCGAGGACGACGAGGAGCGAGACCTGCAGCGCGATTCCCGCGATCGGAACGACGAGGGCCGAGATCTTCGCGACCCGCACGCCCATGTCGAACGCGCCGCGCGCATCCACCTCGATCGCGGCGATCTCGCGATCGGTGGCATTCGATGCACGCACGGTGCGGATCGCTCCGAGGGATCGCTCGACGGAGGCGGCGAGGTCGCCCACCTTCTCCTGCTGCTTGCGGCTCGCGGTGCGCACGCGGCCCGAGATGAGCACGACGGTGACGACAGACACCGCGATCACGGCGACGGTGAGGCCGAGAAGAACCGGGTCGATGATGAGCATGGCGATGAGCGCGCCGAAGAACACGAGCGAACCGCCGATGGCATCGACGAGCCCCTGGGTGATGACGGCGTACAGCAGCGTGGTGTCGCTGCCCACTCGGCTCACGAGGTCGCCGGTGCGGCGCACATCGAACTCGCGGATCGGCAGGCGCAGCATGCGACGCACCAGCTGGCGACGGGCCGACAGCACGACCGCCGTGCCCGTTCGCTGCAGCAGGTAGTGCTGGAATCCGCTGATGAGCCCGGACACGACGACGAGCACCACGAGAGCTGTGACGAGCGTGCCGAGCGGGTCGCCCGCCTGCACCACCGTGATGACCTGACTCACGAGCAGGGGCTGGGCCAGGCTTGCCGCGGCGCCGAGAATGCTGAGCACGATGACGACGGCGAGGATCGGCCGGTGCTCTGCGAGGTAGGGCAGAAGCTGGCTGAAGCGGGCGCGAGGGCCATCGTCGGGTTTCGGCGATCGACCCATCCTGCGGCGTGGTTGCGTACTCGTGCTCATTCGAAACTCTCTGATGCGTGAAACGGGGCGGTCGAACCCGCGCGACACCGACTGAATCGGCCGCGCGGTTCCCTAGTAATTGTGCACCGCGCGTGGTGCGCGCGAGGTCACCGCGGGCTGACGACGAGCGACGAACCATCGACCGTCTGCGGCGGAGTCGAGACCGGGGGAGCGAGGAGAAGGGCGGCAAGCGTCAGGCCGCCGAGACCGGATGCGACGAGCCAGGCGCGAACGGCCCGGTGCGGCTCGGCGCCGCGCCACGACCCGGCGTGGTGCCACGGCGTGCCCTGATGAATCGACATGGTCGAACCATACGCCGCGAGCCTGCGAACCGCCGGATAGATCGGCGGCTCGCAGGCTCGTGGATGCGTGCGGTGACGGGGCCTAGGAGACGTTCGCCTCGTAGTCGACGTCTTTCGTCTCCTTGCTCAGGATCAGGGCGACGAGTGTGATGACGGCCATGACGCTGAGGTAGAGGCCGACCAGCCAGGTGCTGCCGTCGGCCGCAGTCCACAGGGCCACGGCGATGAACGGAGCCACGGCGGCGCCGAGGATGCTGGCGACGTTGTAGCTGATCGCAGAACCGGTGTAGCGCACGTTGGTCGGGAAGAGCTCGGGCAGGACCGATCCCATGGGACCGAAAGTGAGCCCCATCAGTGTGAAGCCGATGATGAGCAGAGCCATCACACCCACGAATCCACCTCCGAAGAGCGGAACGAAAAGCAGGCCGAAGACGATGATTGCCACGGTCACCCAGATGAGCGTCTTGCGACGCCCGTACTTCTCGGCGAGAGGACCCGCGACCAGGGTGAAGATTCCGAAGAAGACGACGCCGACGATCAGCATGATGAGGAAGTCGTTGCGCGGGTAACCGAGTCCGGCCACGAACGTGTCGGCCGAGAACGCCTTTCCGGCCTTCTCCGCAGCCGCCTTGCCCGCCTCGACCGTCGAGGGCGTGGTTCCGAAGGTGAGGGTGAACGTGGTCATCAGGTAGAAGAGCACGTACGTCGCGAGCATGATGAACGTGCCGAGAATGAGCGGCTGCCAGCTCGTCTTGAAGACGCGCGCCAAGGGGAGTTTCGCGACCTCGCCCTTTTCGACGACCTTCTGGAAGGCCGGCGTCTCGATGAGCTTGAAGCGCACGTAGAGGCCGACCGCCACCAGCAGCGCGCTGCCGAGGAACGGGATGCGCCAGCCCCAGGAGGCGAAGTCCTCCGGGCTCAGGCCGAGCGAGAGCCACAGGAAGACTCCGTTGGCCACGATGAATCCGATAGGGGCGCCCAGCTGCGGGAACGTGCCGTAGATGGCCCGCTTGCCCTTGGGCGCGTTCTCGGTCGCCAGCAGGGCCGCACCGCTCCACTCGCCACCGAGGCCGAGGCCCTGGCAGAAACGCAGAACGACCAGGAAGGTCGGGGCGAGCACGATCCAGCCGTCGACACTCGCGGTGGGCAGGCATCCGATCAGCACGGTCGCGATGCCCATGGTGAGCAGCGATGCCACGAGCGTGCCCTTGCGTCCGATCCTGTCGCCGAAGTGGCCGAAGATGATCGAGCCGATCGGGCGGGCGACGAACGCCGCACCGAACGCGGCGAAGGAGCTCAGCAGCGCGGTGGTGTCGTCGGCGTTCGGAAAGAAGAGCTTCGGAAAGACGAGAACGGCTGCGGTGGCGTAGACGTAGAAGTCGTAGAACTCGATCGAGGTGCCGATGAGGCTGGCGAGGACGACGCGCGAGCGGGGATTGGTCTTGGGCGCGGGCGCGGTTGCGGCCGGGGCTGCGGATGACATGGCGGGCTTTCGGTGAATGCGTCGAGGCTCGACGAGAGGGAGGGCATCGGGGTGCTGCTCGACAAGACCGGCGTTGTTCGTCGCGTCTCGGGAGGCGCCATCGATGCGAAAAATGGTGGCGCGGGTTCCGCGCCTCCACCATTTTAGGGCGTGTCTCGGCAGAAAGAGGCCGCAATCGCGGGGCTCAGCGCCGATCGGACTCTCTCGGCGGCAGTGATCGGCTCGCCTAGGATTGTGCCGGGCACGCCACGGAGGCTGCTCAGGATGGATGGACAATGCCCCGCGTCTACGTCGTCGGCTCGCTCAACATCGACTCGGTGGTCGAGGTGGAGCGGCATCCACTGCCCGGAGAGACGTTGATGGGCGGCGATGTGGCCACCTTCTTCGGGGGCAAGGGTGCCAACCAGGCGGTCGCGGCGGCTGCTGCCGGAGCCGAGGTCTTTTTCATCGGGCGGGTCGGCGACGACTCCGGCGGGCACGATTACATCGCCCGGCTCACTGAGCGCGGAATCGATGCCGCAGGGGTCACGGTGACGACCGGCTCCACCACCGGCCACGCGATGATCGCCCTGGATGCCCGGGCCGAGAACACCATCATCGTGTCGCCGGGGGCGAACGCGAGACTCGCCCTGGCCGATCTGGGGCCGCTCGAGGCCATGCAGCCGGGTGATGTGCTGCTCGCGCCCCTGGAATCCGGTCTCGATGTCATCGCCGAGGCCGCGCGGATCGCCCGATCGCGCGGCGCTCGCGTCGTGCTCAACCTGGCGCCCTTCGCTGAGCTTCCAGCCGAGGTTCTCGCTTTCGCCGACCCGGTGGTCGTCAATGAGCACGAGGCTCAGCAGCTCGAGCAGTCCGGGGCGACACCGCCGTCTCTGCTGGTGACCCTCGGCGCCGCCGGCTCGAGCTGGGGCTCGATCGAGGTACAGGCGGCCCGGGTCGAGCACGTCGTCGACACCACGGGTGCGGGAGACAGCTACTGCGGCACGCTCGCCGCCGGCCTGGCCGCTGGCATGGATGCGCACGCCGCCATGCAGGCCGCTAGCGACGCGGCGGGTCGCGCCGTCTCCTGGGTCGGCGCACAGCAGGACTGACCGGCCGGATCGACCGGAGACCCCGCCCGAGGCCTCAGCGGCGCAACTTCATGATCGTCTGAATGGCGCGCGCCGTCGCGATCGCCGCCTCTGCAGCCTCGGCGCCCTTGTCCTCTTTCGAGTCGGGTAGGCCGGCGCGGTCGAGCCCCTGCTGCTCGTCGTCGAGAGTGAGAACGCCGAAACCGACAGGCTTTCCCGTCTGGATGCTGACGTGCGTGAGGCCGGAAGTCGCGGCATCCGACACGTATTCGAAGTGCGGCGTACCACCACGGATGATGACGCCGAGAGCCACCACCGCGTCTGCTCCGGCCTCGAGCGCGGCCTTCGCCACGACGGGCAGCTCGAAGCTGCCCGGTACACGGATCTCCGTGACCTCGGCGCCCGCCGCATCGAGTACGCGATGCGCGCCCGCGAGCAGACCGTTCGTGATGGTCTCGTGCCACATACCGGCCACGATCGTGACCTTGAGGCCGGTGCCGTCGGTGTTCAAAGTGGGGGATCCTGCACCGCTCATGATGAGGGCCTTTCGTCGGGGGTGGTGGGGTTCAGAGGGGTATCGGTGACCCAGGCGGGAATGACATGGCCCATGCGGGCAGCCTTGGCCGAGAGGTAGCCGGTGTTGGCGGCGTCGACGCCGACGATGAGGGGCACGCGTTCCGAGACGGTCACCCCATGCTCCTCGAGCTGGCTGACCTTGTCGGGATTGTTCGTGAGCAGTCGAACCGATCGCACCCCGAGGTCTTCGAGGATCGCGACGGCTGCGCCGTAGTCGCGGGCGTCGGCCGGAAGACCGAGCGCGAGGTTCGCATCGAGCGTGTCGAGTCCGTCCTCCTGAAGCCGATACGCCCGCAGCTTGTTGAGGAGCCCGATGCCGCGTCCCTCGTGGCCGCGGAGATAGATGACCGCTCCGCCGGTGGTGTGCACCTGATCCAGAGCCTCCTGCAGTTGCGGACCGCACTCGCACTTCAACGAGCCGAACGCCTCGCCCGTGAGGCATTCGGAGTGGATGCGCACGACAGCGGACCCGGCCGTCGGGTCACCTGATACGAGGGCCAGATGCTCGTAACCCGTGGAGGTGTCGTGGTAGGCCCGGATGCGGAAGTCGCCGTGCACGGTGGGAACCGTGGTCTCGACCTCGAAGGTGACGCGAAGGGGTTCTGCGGCGGCCTCGGGAGCCGTGACGATGGCCTCGGGCTCCGTGCCGACGAGCCGCGCCGCGGCATCCACCCCGTCGAGGTAATCGATCAGCGCGGCGATCGTCGTGACCGGCAGCCCGGCCTCGGCGCCCAGCGCGAGCAGCCCGGGGAGCCGCATCATCTCTCCGTCGTCGGCAACGATCTCACCGATGACGCCCACTGGAGTGAGGCCCGCGAGCGTGAGCAGATCGATGGTGGCCTCCGTGTGGCCCGGGCGCGCTCGGACGCCGCCGGGCACGGAGCGCACCGGCAGGACGTGGCCCGGGCGGATGAAACTCTGCGGCGTCGACTCCGGGTCGGCGAGGCGACGGAAGGTCTCTGCTCTGTCGGATGCGCTGATTCCGGTGGTGATGCCGGATGACGCGTCGACGGTCACGGTGTAGTCGGTGCGCAGCGAATCCTGATTGCGTTCGACCATGCCCGGAAGGCCGAGTCGGTCGCTCGTCTCCCGGGTCATGGGCGCGCACAGGAATCCGGAGGTGTGCCGCACCATCCACGCGATCCACTCGGGGCTCGCGAGTTCGGCCGCGAGGATCGCGTCGCCCTCGTTCTCGCGATTCTCAGCATCGGCGACGATAACGGGCCGCCCGGAGCGCAGAGCATCGAGCACCTCCGCCATCGGAGAGAGGGGAGTGACCAGGGGCGACAGTGCGGTGCTCATGAGCGTGATCCCATCGCCAAGAGACGTTCCACGTGTCGCGCGAGGATGTCCGTCTCGATGTTCACCCGGTCGCCGACCGCGAGGGCCCCGAGGGTCGTGGCCGTCAGCGTCTCGGGAATCAGGGAGACCTCGAACCATTCGCCCGCGTCGTCGCGGCCGATGCTCGACACGGTCAGCGAGACTCCAGAGACCGCGATCGACCCCTTGTCGACGACGAGGCGAGCGAGGTCGTCGGCGAGGCGGAAGCGCAGTACGCTCCACGCTTCGCCGGGAGAGACCGAGATGACGGTCGCGGTGCCGTCGATGTGCCCCTGCACGATGTGGCCGCCGAGCCTGTCGCCCACCAGAGCAGCGCGCTCGAGGTTGACTTCGGCCCCCGGGGTGAGCGAAGCGATAGTCGACATGGTCAACGTCTGGGCCATCACGTCGGCGGTGAAGGTGTCCTCGTTCCGATCCACGACGGTCAGGCACACCCCGCTCACAGAGATGGAGTCGCCGTGCCGGGCATCCGACACCGACAGGGGGCCGCGAACGGTCAGCCGAAGCGCGTCGTGCGACGGAACGACCTCGACGACGGTTCCGCGCTCTTCGATGATTCCGGTGAACATGTCAGTCGTCTTCTTTCGTCGTGGGCAGGGTGTTCGGAGAGAGGGGCCGGGCGACGAGAAGCACGTCGTCGCCGAGCAGCTCGATGTGATCGAAGCGCATGCGGGCCTGCTCGGAGATGGTGCGCACGCCGAGATCGGTGATCGCGGTCAGCGGCCCGCCCAGCAGGGTGGGGGCGATATAGACCAGCACGTCGTCGGCTAGTCCGGCGGCAAGGAATGCGCTCGCCAGGGCCGGGCCTCCTTCGACGAAGACGTGGCGTATATCGCGCTCGGCGAGCATCTGCAGCAGGCCCCGTAGATCGCGGCTCGGGTACTCGATCACGCTCGCCGGATGCGCGAGGACGCGCGAGTCGCGCGGCACGGACCGGCGGCCCACGATCACGGGAATCGGCTGCTCGGACAGCTCTTTGCCGTCGGGATCCCGCGCCGTGAGGGAGGGGTCGTCGGAGAACACGGTGCCGGTGCCCACGGCGATGGCGCCGGCTTCGGCGCGGCGACGATGCACGTCGGCCCGAGCGGACGGACCGGTGATCCATCGACTGGTGCCATCGGCAGCAGCGGCGCGACCGTCGAGGCTGGACGCCCACTTGACGGTGACGAAGGGGGTGCCGCGTCGCATCGCGGTGAGCCACGGCCGGATGTTCGCCTCGGCCTCGTCGGCGAGAAGTCCGGTCTCGACGTCGATGCCGGCCGCCCGAAGTCGGTCGCCACCGCCCGACGACGAGGCGCCCGGATCGGCCACCGCGTAGACGACGCGGCCGACTCCGGCGTCGATGAGGGCCTCGCTGCACGGCCCTGTGGCGCCCGTGTGATTGCACGGCTCGAGCGTGACGACGGCCGTGGCTCCGACGGCGAGTGATCGATCCGCCAGGTCGTCGAGCGCTGCGACCTCGGCGTGGGCCGTGCCTCGACCTCGGTGCCAGCCCTCGGCGATGACGCGACCCGCGGCATCCAGAATCACGCAGCCGACGCGCGGATTCACCCCGTTGGCCGGGCCGCGCCGCGACAGCTCGATGGCGCGACGCATCGCGTCGGCCTCGTGTCTCTGGCTGGTCATCCGGTCTCCGTCTGTTCGACGTGTTCCGGGGCCCCGTCGGTCGACGAGTTCGCATGATGCAGCCGCGCGAGGGCGCGGAACTGCGGTGCGCGTGCATCCTCTCATCCGGACTTTGGAGGCGAAGAATCTCGCCTCGTTACCGTCGGTCCCGGAGTTTCACCAGGTCAACCGAAGAGTGTTCGCTCTCGAGATGAGAACGCGTCGTCTGCGGCTCGCGGACTATAACCGCCGGTTCGGAATTCCACCGACCCCGGAGCACGTAGTGCAAAAGCTTGACCTGCCTTGCGGCGAGGTCACTTACTACTTATACCCCCAACGCCGGGGCGTCGCGAATATTCCATGTCGCTGCGTGACGAGCCGAAGCGGTCGGCGAGGCCCCACGACGTGACTTTGAGGAGGGCCTCGACGACGATCGCGGAGCTCATCTTCGACGCGCCCTCGACCCGCTCGACGAAGGTGATGGGGAACTCGCGCACGTCTCCACCTGTCTTCTCGATGAGCCAAGCCATCTCGATCTGAAAGCAGTAACCCTGGCTGGCGACGCTGTCGAAGTCGATCTTTCTCAGCGTCTCGACGCGGAATCCGCGGAAGCCGGAGGTGATGTCGTGCAGCTTCGAGCGGAGCAGGATGCGGGCGTACACCGTGCCTCCGCGTGAGATCAGGCGCCGATACAGGGGCCAATTGCGGGTCTTGCCTCCCGGGATCCAGCGGGCGCCGATCGAGAGGTCGGCGCCGCGTTCGAGCTGCGCGATCATCAGGGGGAGCTCTTCGGGCTGGTGCGAGCCGTCGGCGTCCATCTCGATGATGAAGTCGACGTCGTGATCCTCGGCCCAGCGGAACCCCGCGATGTACGCGGCACCCAGACCGTTCTTCTCCGAGCGGTGCATCACGCTCACGCGGTCGTCACGGGCGGCGATGTCGTCGGCGAGACGCCCGGTGCCGTCGGGGCTGTTGTCATCGACGACGAGGATGCGTGTGGTCGGCACGGCGCGCAACGTGCGCTCGATGGCCTCGGGCAGGGTGCGCAGCTCGTTGTACGTCGGGATGACGACAAGGGTGGATGACATGGGGTGCCTCTCTGACAAAACCGTACGGCAGCCGATCGCGGCTGGAGCAGTGGTCACTCTAGGGGGCCGTACCGCCGAGATAGCTGGGCGTTGCCTGGTGTTCTGTTGAGTGTGCCGAGGCGGAGCGCACGGGAGGTGTCGCGCAAGTGGACTCTGTGTGAACGCAAAGTCAAGCCTGGGCCGGTTCCCAGTATTGATGGGGCGGCCGTTGCTAGCCTCGATAGAGCTCGACAGCGCTGTTGAACCACCCAATACTCCTTTTTGCGTTTGGAACATTCATGGCTTCGATCGACCTGCTCGGCTTCGTGCCTCCGCGCTACCGCAAACTCGTGCTCGAACTCGTGCAGTTCGGCATGGTCGGCGGAGTCGGCTTCGTCGTCCAGGTCTCCGTGTTCAACGCCCTGCGCTCGACGGTCTTCTCTCCCACCGTGATTCACGCGGGCCCGATCCTCGCGATGCTGGTGTCGACTCTTCTCGCCATCGTCGTCAATTGGCTCGGCAACCGATACTGGACGTTCCGCTCGAAGCGGCAGACGAAGATCGTGCGCGAGAGCGTCGAGTTCTTCGCCGTGAGCGTCGTCGGCATGATGATCGGCCTCGGATGCCTGTGGTTCTCGCACTACGTGCTCGGATTCCGCAGCGTGCTGGCGGACAACATCTCGGGCAACGTCATCGGCCTCGTGCTCGGAGCCGCATTCCGCTTCGTTCTCTACCGCTTCTGGGTCTTCAACGCGTCGCGTTCGCTCGACACCGTCTCGGTCACGGCTCCTATCGCCGTGGTCTCGGATAGCGCGACTCGTTCCTCCTGATGCGCTGACGCGCCGCGCTCCGGCGGGCGTGTCGACCGCTCTCTCCTGTGGGAGCTCTCTGCGCTGATCGCGCGCCTTACATCACGCTTGGTAACGGTGGCACACCGGTTGACCAATTCCGGTGTACAGTGAAGCCGTTCGACCGCAGATGCTTTCACAGGAGATGGCAGACATGACCGCACGGCTTGAGGCAAAGACCGCACTCGTCACAGGTGCCGGATCGGGTATCGGTCGAAGCGTCGCTGAGAGTTTCGCCCGCGAAGGCGCCCGAGTGGTGTTCTCTGATCGAGACCTGGCCGCTGCGGAGTCGGCCGCTGCAGCGTGGCCGACCGCGATCGCCATCGAACTCGACATCTCCGACGAGCGGAGCGTCTCCGACGCGTTCGAGCGGCTCGACGCCGACGGCTTCGCCCCCGATGTGGTCGTCGCCAACGCGGGGGTGCAGCTCTTCGGGCACGATGCGAAGATCGCAGATCTCGACCTCGACGTGTGGAAGCGCACGATCGAGATCAATCTGACGGGCACGTTCCTCACGGTGAAGCACGCCGTACGCTCGATGCTCGGCCGGGGCGGGTCGATCATCCTCACCGGAAGCCCGACGGGTCTCAACGGAGAGGGACAGGACTTCACCGCGTACAGCTCCTCGAAAGCGGGTATCCACGGTCTCGGGCGCACCGTCGCCGCCGCGTACGCGTCCGAGGGAATCCGAGTCAACACCGTCGTTCCGGGCTACACCGAGACGCCTCTGGTGACGGCCATCTCCGGCGATGCTGAGGCGCGCGCGGCGATCGTCTCGCGTATTCCCTTGGGGCGCGCGGGGCAGGCATCCGATGTCGAGGGCATCATGATCTACCTCGCCAGCGACGAGTCGAGTTTTGCCACGGGCGCGTTATTCCGCGTCGACGGCGGCATGACGACGCTGTAGAAGTCGAAAAGACAGACGCGGCCGATGATGTCCAGCGCTCCTCCTCACGATCTGCTCCGCCACGACGAGCAGACGACCTTCGTCGTGCACCGCGGCCCGTGGACGATCGGGCTGCGCGCCGGCGAGCTAGACGACATCCGACACGGGGGTCTTCTCGTACTTCGCAGCATCCGCGCCGTCGTGCGGGATGAGAACTGGCGCACCGTGCCATCGATCGTCGAGCGTGTCCACGGCGCCGATCTGGATGCCGGTGTGCTCGTCATCGAGGCACGCACGCACGACGAGCGGATAAGGCTCAGTTGGCGACTCGAGGTCTCTTTCGTCGGCGACGAGTTGAGTATCGCGTACCGTGCTGAGGCGCAGAGCGATCTTCTTCGCAACCGGCTGGGTCTGATCGTGTTGCACTCGCCCGAACTGGCGGGCACGGGGCTCGAGGTGCGGCATGCGTCCGGCGGAGTGACGTCGACCGTCTTCCCCGACGAGATCTCTCCGCACCAGCCGGCGGTCGATGTGCGCGGCCTCGACTGGGTCGTGGCGGCCGACGGCGGCAGCACGAGGTGTGCCCTCGACTTCTCGGGCGACGTGTTCGAGATGGAAGACCAGCGCAACTGGACCGACGCGTCGTACAAGACCTATTCCACCCCCCTCTCCCTTCCGTTCCCCGTCGCCGTTCGATCGGGCGAGGTCGTGGAACAGGCTGTCGTACTTCGTTGCGCATCGCGCGGCTCGGTGACGGCGACGCATGACGAGAGAAACGCCTCCGAGCTCGTCATCGGTGACATCGTGCGAGAAGTGACCGTGCCCGCTCTCACGACGACAGCCTCCACGGCGGCCTCCGCTGAGTCTGACGAAGACCGGGTACAGGCGACCTGGGCACGAATCCTTCTCGTCGAGCTCGATCCGTCGTGGAGCGGGTGGCCGGCGGCTCTCGCCCGGGCGATCGCGGATGCGGCGGGTCGCCCCCTCGACGTTCGTCTGGTCGCTGACAGCGTCGATGAGGCAGGGCCTATTCTCGATGCGCTCGCGGATCACCCGGCGCCCGAGATCGCCCGTATCGCCCTGTTCAACCGACGAGAGCATTGTGCAGACCCCGAGACAGCCAGGTCGCTCTTGACCGCGCTCGACGAGCGCGGGCTCGACATCCAGGTGATCGCGGGTACAAGAGCCCATTTCACCGAACTCAATCGATCGATCGACCGGCTCGACGCGTGGCGCGGACCTCTGACCTTCAGCATCACGCCGTTCATGCACGACACGTCCGGCCACCAGCTGGTGGAGTCGATCGCGATGCAACGCGAGGTCGCGGACAACGCCCGTCGACTCGCGGGACACCGCCCCCTGCATATCGGCCCGATCACCCTGGGCGCCCGCTTCAATGCTGTCGCGACCACTCCTATATCGGTACCCACCGGGCACGATCTCCGCCGAGGATACGCGGCCGCGCGAGTGCCCGGTGCGACCGACGAGAGAGGCGGAGCAGCCTCGCTCGCGGCCTGGTTGCTCGCCAGCTTTTCGGCTCTGGTCGGGCCGAGGGTGCTCTCCGTGTCGTACCTGGAGGAGTGGGGTCCGCGTTCGCCCGCGCACGAATCGGCGATCCAGGTGCTCTCCTGGCTGTCGGAACTCGAGGGCCAGCCCGTCCGATCGGTGCACGCGCCCGGGCTCACGGCGTTCGCGGCGGGTCGCGGCGGCGTGTCATCAGCCGCCGTTCTCGTCGGCAACCTCAGTCCACGATCGTGCGACTTCCGTCTTCCTGGCAGCGCCGTGCCCATCGTCATCGGTCCCGGCGAGGTCCGGCGTTTCACGGGGCTTACCGGCGGCCACGGCTATGCCGCCGAACCCGGCTGAGACCGGTCGATCCACCCCACCTTCCTCTTTCACCCTCTGCAAAGGAGCAGCACCAGATGGCATCCGATACCCGGCCCCGTTCACCGATCAGGCCCTGGCACGTCCAGGTCGTGGTCCTCATCGTGGTCGTCGTGGCCGTGTTCTTCAACGTCAAGGTCGTGAGCATCGCCGATGCGACCGCGGCCAGTCCCGATGCGTTCGACCCGGCCTCGTTCGCCGTCGAGAACTACGAGACCGAGATCGTGCCGCAGATCGAGAAGGAGGCTGTGCCGCTGGCGACACTTCTCACCGACCTCGCCGGCGGTGCCGACGAGTCCGACTTCGGCAACAGCTCGGGAACTGCGAGCTCGTACAGCTTTCCCGTGACCTTCAGCGGTGTGGCAGGAACGCCCGCCGGGGGAGTGGTGCCCATCGCCGTCGACGGTGTGCCCGCCGACGTCACGGTGCAGCTGCAAGTCGGTCCTGCTCTGAATGGCACGGCGCTGCGCGACGTCACGGGGACGATCTCGTTCGACCAGTTCACCAATCAACTCGAGTACCAGAAGGTCGGCACCGAGCTCAACAACCAGGTCAAGGCGACGGTCCTCGACTCGCTCGACGTCGCATCCCTCGCGGGCAAGACGGTGACCGTCACGGGTGCGTACACCCGGGTCAATCCGGCCCTGGTCTCCGTTGTTCCGGTGAAGCTCGAGGTGTCACCGTGACCCCCGCATCCACCGGACCGGCTGCTTCGTCGACAACCGCATCCGACGTGGTGATGAGCGCTCGCGGCATCACCAAGGTCTATGGCGTCACCCGCGCCCTGAAGGGCGTCGACTTCGACATCCGCCGAGGCAAGGTCACGGTGCTCTTCGGCGAGAACGGCGCCGGCAAGTCGACCCTGATGAAGATCTTGTCGGGCGTCGAGACCCCCACCGACGGCGTGCTCGAACTCGACGGCGAGGCTATCGCCCTTGCGAACACGGTGGACGCCTCGCGTCGAGGAATCGCGATCATCCACCAGGAGTTGAACCTGTGCCCGAACCTCAGCGTGCGCGACAACATCTTCATGGGGCGCGAGGTCACGCGCCGAGGCGTGGTCGACTTCGGTGCCGAGGCGGCCACGACCCGCGCCTTGCTCGAGAGGCTCGAGGAGGATCTCAGCCCGAAGACCCTCGTCGCCGATCTGCGGCTCGGCCAGCAGCAGGTCGTGGAGATCGCTCGAGCGATCGCGGGCGACGCCCGCGTGCTGATCATGGACGAGCCCACATCGGCCCTGTCCGGCAGCGAGGTGGAGGTCCTGTTCCGCGTCATCCACGAGCTCACCGAGGCCGGCGTCGCGATCGTCTACATCTCGCATCACCTCGAAGAAGCGCTGGAGATCGCTGACTACGCCGTGGTGTTCCGCGACGGCGAACTCGTGGCCACGGCCGACGCATCCGATATCGACCTCAACTGGATCATCTCGAACATGGTCGGTCGGCAGGCCGAAGACCTGTCGCCCGATCTGCTCGAGGAGTTCGGTGAGCCGGTGCTCGAGCTCGACGAGGTGACCATCGTCGACCCGAGCAACCCGGGCCGGCTGGCCGTCGACAGGCTCTCGCTCACCGTGCGGAAGGGCGAGATCGTCTGCCTCTACGGCCTCATGGGGGCCGGTCGTACCGAGCTGCTCGAGGCTCTCGCGGGCCGGCTGCCGGTGCAGAGCGGGCGCATCACGGTGAAGGGCATCGACCTTCGAGACCAGAGCATCGCCGAGCGCATCGCCCTCGGCATGGCCCTGGTTCCCGAAGACCGCCAGCGCGACGGGCTCGTGCAGACGATGTCGGTCGGCGACAACATCTCGTTGGCGAGCATCCTGTCGTTCGTGAAAGGTCTGTGGATGGCGAAGGCCCCCGAGAAGGCGGCCGTCGCAGAGCAGTTCGGCGACGTGAGGGTGAAGGCAGCCGGCCCGACCGCCGCCATCACCTCGCTGTCGGGAGGAAACCAGCAGAAGGTCGTTATCGGCAAGGTGCTGATGACCAATCCGGACGTCCTACTGCTCGACGAGCCGAGCCGGGGCATCGACGTGGGCGCCAAGGCCGAGATCTTCGGCCTGATGGCGAGAGAGGCCCGTCGCGGGCTCGGGGTGCTGTATGCGACCAGCGAGGTCGGCGAGGCTCTCGGCGCGTCCAACCGCATCATCGTGATGTCGAAGGGCCGTATCGTGCGCGACTTCGACCCGCGTAGCTCGACCCGCGAAGAGGTCATGGTGGCCTCTGGCGAGGCAACCGACGAGGTGGTCGCCGATGCGCTCACCGACGAAAAGAATTCACTCGACGATCTGACTGGAGAGGGCCGATGACGTCCACCACCACACCCGCCCGCTCGCCCCGAGAGAAGCGCCCGTCGCGCTTCTCCCGCTCGAACATCGACGTGCTGTCGATCATCCTCGAGGGTCGCGCTTTCATCGCCCTGATCGTGCTGATCATCATCTTCTCGCTGCTCAGCGACGTCTTCCTGTCGCCGGGCAACCTGATCACGATGACCAAGCACGTGGCGTACAACGCGATCCTCGCGATCGGCATGCTCTTCGTCATCTTGAAGGGCGGAATCGACCTGTCGGTGGGCTCGACCGTCGGCCTCTCCGGAGTCATCGCGGGTGTGCTGTTGCACGGACTGCAGATCGATTCGTTCGACGTGGTGCTCTACCCCGCCGTGTGGGTCGTCGTTCTCTGCTCGGTCGCCATCGGCACACTGGTCGGCTTCATCAACGGCCTGCTCGTGACGCGGTTCAACGTCGCGCCCTTCATCGCCACGCTGGGCATGCTCTACGTCGCCCGAGGTGCAGCGTTGCTCATCTCGAACGGGAGCACCTACCCGAAGCTCGCCGGTAAGCCCGAACTCGGAAACCAGGGCTTCCTCGCGATCGGTGGCGGCAACATCCTGGGCATTCCCAATGCGATCTGGATTCTGATCGTGATCGTCGCCATCTCGGTGTTCGTGATTCGCAAGACGCCGTTCGGGCGCTGGCTCTACGCCACGGGCGGCAACGAGCGGGCGGCCGAGCTCGCGGGTGTTCCGGTCAAGAAGGTCAAGCTCTGGGTGTACATGGTGTCTGGCTTCTGTGCCGCGATCGTGGGAATCATCATCTCGTCCGAACTCACGAGTGCGGCGCCTCAGACGGGAGAGTCATTCGAGCTCAACGCGATCGCGGCCGTCGTCATCGGCGGAGCGGCGCTGACCGGCGGCCGGGGAAACGTGCAGGGAACCCTCATCGGAGCCTTCGTCATCGGATTCCTGTCGGACGGACTCGTCCTCGTCGGGGTGTCGACCTTCTGGCAGATGCTCATCAAGGGCGCGGTCATCATCCTCGCCGTGATGCTCGATCAGGCCCAGCAGCGCATTAAGCGCAACAAGAACGCGGAGCTGGCGGCCGCGAACAAGACCAAGGATTCCGAACCGGTTCTGTCTCGAACCTGAACGGATGCAGCACCCGCTGACGATGACGCCCGCGGGAACTTTGAGAACGAAAGGACACTTTCATGAAACTGAATCGCACACTCACAGCCGCAGCAGTCGCGACCCTGTCTGTCTTTGCACTCGCCGCATGTTCGAGCGGATCCACGTCGAGCACCGACAGCGCCGGATCGGGCGACAGCAAGGCCGGTGGCCTGATTGCCATCATCACTCCCGCGACGGAGAACCCGTTCTTCAAGGCCGAGGCCGATGCCGCCAAGGCGGAGGCGGAGAGCCTCGGGTACAAGACATCCGTTGCCAGCCACGACGACGACCCGAACAAGCAGAGCGAACTGATCGACACGGCCATCAGCCAGAAGGCCGCTGCGATCATCCTCGACAATGCCGGCGCGGATGCGTCGATCGGCCCGATCCAGAAGGCCTCGGACGCCGGCATCCCGGTCTTCCTGATCGACCGCGAGATCAACGAGACGGGCATCGCCAAGGCGCAGATCGTGGCGAACAACGCCCAGGGCGCAGCCGCGGTCGCCGAGGACTTCGTCACGGCACTCAACGGCACGGGTTCGTACATCGAGCTCACCGGAAAAGAGTCGGACACGAACGCCGGTGTGCGCTCGGAGGCCTACGCCAGCGTGATCTCCCAGTATCCCGACCTCAAGCGCGTCGCGGTCGAGACGGCGAACTGGAGCCAGGATGAGGCCTTCACCAAGATGGAAACCCTGCTGCAGAACAATCCGGGCGTCAACGGCGTGATCGCGGGCAACGACACGATGGCGCTCGGAGCCGTCGCGGCGCTCGAGCAGGCGGGTCTTCTGGCGAACGTCACGGTGGCCGGTTTCGACGGCAGCCCGGATGCCGCTCAGGCCATCAAAGACGGCAAGATGCTCGCCACGGGGCTCCAGCCCGCCGTGCTCATCTCGCAGCTCGCGGTGCAGCAGGCCGATAAGTTCATCACGACCGGCGAGACCGGCGAAGACGAGAAGCAGTCGATCGACTGTGTCGTCGTGAACAAGGCGAACGTCGACTCGTACACACTCTTCGCGATCGAGTAGACGACCTCACCGACCAGCAGGATTCGCGGGAGTCGGGGTAGAGCGGGTGTTTCCGCTCACCTCGACTCCCGCTCTGCGTCGGCCGGTACCCGTGCGCGTCAGGTGGGGAAGATGACGCCCTTGGTCAGGATGAAGCACGCGTAGGGCTGGTCCTCCAACGTCTGGACGACGGCGAAGACCTTTTTCGCCCTGTCGTAGAAATCGAGTCGCGGGACGATCTCGTATTCGAGGGCTGAGGCGTGGTCACGTTGGGCGAGCTCGAGCACGGCCTCCTGGATGGGGGTGACGATGATCGGGTCGTCGTCGACCTCCATTCTGGCGAGCGGCTTGTCGAGAAAGGTGTCGAGAGGGAGCACGCTGAGGATGGCCGAGGCCGCCCGTTCCATCGAGACCTCGCCCAGCCAGACCAGAGGCTTGTCGGCGGCATGGGCGGGATAGTTGCGATCGACGACGAGGAGCTGGTCGCCGTGTCCCATGTCATCGAGGATCTTCAACAGGTCGCCATTAAGCAGTGGATCGATTCCCTTGAGCATGCGTCCATTATCGCGGCCCCGTCAGCGCAATAGGCTGGAGAGGTGACCAGACCACGTTCGGCGGAGACTCCCGGACGAGGCGTGTTCGCCCGCCGCATGGTGGAGGCGGGACTCGCTCCGGCACGGTACGCACGGGTGCTGCAGTCAGACGACAGGGCGCCTCTGCTGCAGATCGTGAAGACGGGGGTCGCGGCCTCCCTCGCCTGGATCGTCTGCCTGGCCATCCTGCCGGAGCAGGTGCCCGTTTTCGGTGCCATCGCCGCGATCATCGTCGTTCAACCGAGCGTGAACCAGTCGTTCGCCAAAGCTCTCGAACGAACCGTCGGAGTGATCGTCGGGGTCATCATCGCGTACCTCGTGGAGCTGGCCTTCGGTCCGTCGACGTGGATCGTTTTGCTCGCCATCATCCTCGCCCTTCTGACCGGCTGGGCGCTCCGCTTGAGTCAGTCGACGACCGTGCAACTGCCGATCAGCGCGATGCTCGTGCTCTCGATCGGCTCACAGACCCCGGGCTACGCGGCGGGTCGCATCGTCGAGACCGCTCTGGGAGCCATCGTCGCCGTCGTGATCAATCTCCTGATCGTGCCGCCCGTGAGACTCCAGCCGGCCCACGACGCCGTGGCGGCCCTCGGACGGGAGACTGCCGCGTGTCTCGACGGCCTCGCCCGACTGCTCGTCGAACCTTCGACCGCTGCCGATCGCAACCGCGCTCTCGTCGAGGTGCGGCTGCTCGCGCCGATGCTGACCAAGGCCCGAGCGGCCGTCACGGGTGCCGAGGAGAGCTTGCGGTTCAACCCTCGCAGACGCGCCAACTCCGACGCGTTGGAGCTCGATGACGATCTGCTCGCCATGCTGGGCGTCATTGTGGGCCGGGTGCCGGGCATGGTGCGCGGCCTCGCCGACAACTACGACGAGTCACTGCACAGCGAGAGCACCGTCGCCGGGCTCGCCGACGAGATGAGAAAGGCGGCTCACGACCTGCGGCTCGTGATGCAGGAGTCCGACCTCCGGACCGTCGAGCCCTTGCCGCGCACGGCAGAGCTGCCCGCCTTGACGGCACCGTTCCAGGTCGTCACTCCGAGCCCGACGCACTGGATTCTCATCGGCTCGCTCATCGAGGATCTGCGCCGAGTACACGAGGTCGTCGTCGAGGCCGGGCAGAGCGTGCGGCGCTGACGGCGCCGCACGCTCTCTGTCAGCTCGATCGCGGCAGGAACCCGACCTTGTCGTACACGTCGGCGAGTGTGGCCGAGGCCACCTCGTTCGCCCGGTCGGCATTCGCGGCGAGGATGCGGTCGAGCTCGGCGGGATCGGCCAGCAGCTCGAGGGTGCGCTCTCGAACCGGTCCGAGAGTCGAATCGACGACCTCGACCAGCGCCTTCTTCAGATCTCCGTAGCCGCGACCCGCGAACTCCGCCTCGAGGGTGGCGATCGGAACGTCACCCAGCACCGAGAAGATCGTCAGCAGATTGGCGACCCCGGGCTTCGCGTCACGGTCGAAGACGATCTCGCCGTCGGCATCCGTCACCGCACGCATGATCTTCTTCGCCGTGGTCTTGGCGTCATCGAGCAACCACACGATGCCCGCCGGTGACTCCGACGATTTCGACATCTTCGACTGGGGATTCTGCAGATCGAAGATCTTGGCCGTCTCTTTGAGGATGTAGGGCTCCGGGATGCGGAAGGTCTCGCCGAAGCGCGAGTTGAAGCGCGTCGCGAGATCGCGGGTCAGCTCGATGTGCTGGCGCTGGTCCTCGCCGACGGGCACCTCGGCGGCCTGGTACAGCAGGATGTCGCCGGCCTGCAGGATCGGGTACGTGAAGAGGCCGACCGACGCCGCGTCGGATCCCTGTTTCGCCGCCTTGTCTTTGAACTGCGTCATGCGGCCCGCCTCGCCGAAGCCCGTGAGCGTGTTGAGCACCCATGCGAGCTGGGCATGAGCGGGAACCTGCGACTGCACGAACAGTGTCGACTTCGACGGATCGATGCCGGCGGCGATGTATTGCGCTGCGGTGAGCCGGGTGTTCTCGCGTAATGTCGTCGGGTCTTGGGGCACGGTGATGGCGTGCAGGTCTGCGATGAAGAAGAACGCGTCGTGCGTCTCCTGCAACGTCTTCCAGCTCATCAGCGCGCCGATGTAGTTGCCGAGGTGGAGCGATGCGGCCGAGGGCTGCATGCCGGAGAGGAGACGGGGTTTGCTGGTCATGGTAGATGCGTTCCTGAGCTTGGTGTTCGTTCCCCTAGCCTGTCTGGAGGCCGGGATCTAGATCGAGTAGTCGACGACCACCGGAGCGTGGTCGCTCCAGCGTTCGGCGTAGCTTGCAGCGCGGTCGACGGTGTAATCGGTGACCTTCGCTGCCAATTCTGGGGTGGCGAGCTGGTAGTCGATACGCCAACCGGTGTTGTTGTCGAAAGCCTGGCCGCGGGCCGACCACCACGTGTAGGGACCCTCGACCTCGCCTGCCGCACGGCGCCCGATATCGACGAAACCGAAGCCCGCACCAGCGTTGTAGTCGGGGTCGCCCTCGGCGCCGAGGAAGCGGTCGAAGTAGGCGCGCTCCTCGGGGAGGAAGCCGGCCCGCTTCACGTTGCCCTTCCAGTTCTTGATGTCGAGCGTGCGATGACCCACGTTGAGGTCGCCGACGACCACGGAGAGCGGATTGTGCTCCATCAGTCGGGGCAGCCGCTCGATCATCGCGTCGAGGAACTTGTACTTCTCGACCTGCTTGGGAGTTCCCGCCTCGCCGGAGTGCACGTACGTCGACACCACCGTGACGACCTTGCCACCCACCTCGTAGTCGGCCTCGAGCCACCGGCCGGCGCTGTCGAAGTCGTCGGCGCCCAGGGTTACCCGGTGGATGGAGGCCTTGTTGCGGCTGGCGAGTGCCACGCCGGCTCGGCCTTTGGCCGTGGCCGCGTCGTGCAGGATGTCCCACTCGTCTCCGAGCAGATTCTCGAGGTCGCTCGTTGCCGCCCGCACCTCTTGCAGAGCGAGGATGTCGACCTCGCGCTCGTCGAGCCAGGCTCCCATGCCGTTGCGGAATGCGGCCCGCACCCCGTTGACGTTGACAGAGGCGATGCGGAGGGACGTGCCGGTTTTCGTCGAAGACATTGCCTCAGTTTAGCGAGGCGGAGGGGTCTCGTTCTTCAACCGCGACTCCTCGCGGACGGCGTTCTTCAGACGTCGAGAGATGCCTCGGCGGCGCAGGCCGCGAGCATCCCGGAGCTCGTCTTCGAGACGCGCCCGCTCGGCCGCGGCGATCACCACTCGGGCCTCCGCCTGTTTCACCTGAGCCTCTGCGTCGAGCTGCTCGGGCGAGAGTCCGCGCACGTCGAGCCCCACGTCGGTGACTCCGACGGAGATCCACGCGGCCGTGACGAGTATGACCTGGCAGATGAGGTTGAAAAAGATCAGCAGACCGGCGATCACGGCGAACGAGGCGATGAGAGGGTTGTTGCTCGCCCCTCCGAGCAGCAGACCACCGAGTGCCTTCAGCAGGCCCAGCGCCGCCGCCCCGATGAGCGCTCCGCTGATCACTCGTCGGAAGGGGATCTTGATACCGGTCAGCACCCGGTAGAAGACGAGCAGCACCAGGGTGTCCAGTGCGAACGCGATCAGCAGCCCGACGATGCGTGCCACGACCAGCGCGAACCCTGATTTGTTGTCCACGCCGATCAGGTCGAAGGCGAGACCGATGAGGGTGGTGCTGCCGATGCTGATGCCGGCCGAGACGACGAGCACGATACCGAACCCGATGGCGAGCCCGGCATCCTTCAGTTTGAGGAGTAGAAAGAACGTCGTGTCGGGGCCGACCGAGAAGATGCGCCGGATGGCGTCGCGCGCGGACGCGAGCCACCCGAGGGCCGTGAACGCGAGTCCGACGAGGGCAATGGCGCCCGACCAGCTGAGGGCGGGTGTGTTCAGCAGGGCATCCGCGTCGACGGCGCCGCCTTCTCCGATGAGGCCCGGAACCGCGCTGCCGATGAGCGTGATCAACTCCTCGAGCAGCGGTCTGTTCGAGGCGAGCACGAGCCCGGCGATCGAGAACCCGGCCCAGAGAGCGGCGAACACCGCGAACAGGGCCTGATACGACATGCCGGCCGCCATCAGCGGTCCGCCGTTCGACGCGTAGTGCTGGAACACCCGGACGGGCTTGAGCTTCATCACCCTCTGCACGAGGGCGGGGATGCCGGTGGCCGGTTTGTCGGAGTCGTCGCTGCTGTTGGTCACCCCCCAACCCTACGCAGGAGTCGGGATTCTCCCCGCCCGCTTGACGCGCGCCCGTGTCGCCCGAGCGAGGCACCGAGTGTGCAGAAACGGCCCGTGCGTCCTCACGCGACGGGCCGTTTCTGCACACTCGGGAGAGCAGCGGAGCGATGTGGGGATAACTTTCGCGGGCGCGCGACGACATCGGCATCATCGAGGCATGATTCGACGGCGCGATCTACCCGATGGGCTCGACGGGCGAGCCTTCTCGGTGCGTGCGGCCCTCGATCTCGGAGTCTCCCCGGGCCGGCTCAGACGCCAGGATCTGACTGCCCCTTTCCACGGAGTCCGGGTTTCGGCGGCAGAGCACGACGCCGACGATGTCTGGTTGCGGTGTCGTGCGTACGCGGTGCGCATGCCGCCCGGCCAGTTGTTCTCCCACATCACCGCCGCCGCGCTGCACGGAATACCGCTGCCTCGCCGATTCGACACCGCACCACTGCATGTATCGACGTTCTCGCCAGCGCAGAGCCCGCGGGTGGTGGGCATCGTGGGACATCGGCTCAAGCCGGGCACTGTCGAGCCTGCGTCGCTGCGGCGACTACGCGTCGTATCGATCCTCGACGCGTGGTGCCAATGCGCGACGCTGCTCTCGATTGACGAGCTCGTCATTGCAGGTGACCATCTCGTCGGCGGCAGGTATCCGCAGAAGACGACAGGTCAGCTGCGGCGAGCCGTCGACTCTCGACGAGGAGTTCGAGGCTCCCGCGCGCTGGTGGCTGCACTCGAGTTGGTGCGTCCAGGGTCGGAGTCGCCCAAGGAGACCGAGCTTCGTCTGCTTCTGATCCGCGGCGGTCTGCCGGAGCCCGAACTGAACGTCGACGTAGTCGGAAAGAACGGCAGATTCATCGGCAGAGGCGACCTCGTCTACCGCCGTCACAAGGTGCTCGTCGAATACGACGGCTCACAGCATGCCGATGACCGCCGCCAATTCCGTCGCGACGTCGATCGTCTGGAGGACTTCTCCGATGAGGGCTGGAAGGTCGTTCGCGTGCTCAAGGAGCATATGAACGCCGACCATGAAAGGGTCGTCATTCGGGTTCGCAACGCGCTCATCGCCAACGGCTGGCACCCCTGAGGCGCCGAGTGTGCAGAAACGGCCCGTGCTTATTCACGCAACGGGCCGTTTCTGCACACTCGGGAGAGCAACCGCTAGGGCTTGCCCCGCATGATCGCCTGCTTGACCTCGGCGATGGCCTGGGTCACCTGGATTCCGCGCGGGCATGCCTCGGAGCAGTTGAAGGTGGTGCGGCAGCGCCACACGCCCTCTTTGTCGTTGAGGATGTCGAGACGCACGTTGGCGCCCTCATCGCGGCTGTCGAAGATGAACCGGTGAGCGTTGACGATGGCGGCCGGGCCGAAGTACTGGCCGTCGGTCCAGAAGACCGGGCAGCTCGACGTGCACGCGGCGCAGAGGATGCACTTCGTGGTGTCGTCGAAGCGTGCGCGCTCCGTCGCCGACTGCAGGCGCTCCTTCTCGGGCTTCGACGAAGCGATGAGGAACGGCTGCACCTCGCGGAACGACGCGAAGAACGGCTCCATGTCTACGACGAGGTCCTTCTCGAGCGGCAGGCCCTTGATGGCCTCCACGTAGATGGGCTTCGTGATGTCGAGGTCTTTGATGAGCGTCTTGCAGGCCAGGCGGTTGCGGCCGTTGATGCGCATGGCATCTGATCCGCAGATGCCGTGTGCGCACGAGCGACGGAACGTGAGTGAACCGTCCTGCTCCCACTTGATCTTGTGCAGGGCATCGAGCACGCGATCGGTGGGGTACATCTCGACATCGAAGTCCTGCCACGTGGGCTCGTCGTCGGTGTCGGGGTTGAACCGACGGATGATGAGCGTGACGGTGAAGGTGGGGATGACGTCGTCAGCGGGTGCCGGCGGAGAATCCAGGGTTGCTGTACTCATTAGTACTTCCTCTCCATGGGCTGGTAACGGGTCACGACGACCGGCTTCCAGTCGAGTCTGATGTGGTCTCCTGCGTCGGCCGACATGGGGTCGCCCGAGAGATAGGCCATCGTGTGCTGCATGTGGTTCGCGTCGTCGCGGGTCGGGAAGTCCTCGCGCATGTGAGCGCCGCGGCTCTCCTTGCGGTTGCGCGCCGAGTACACGACCACCTCGGCCAGGTCGAGCAGGAAGCCCAGCTCGACGGCCTCGAGCAGGTCGGTGTTGAACCGCTTGCCCTTGTCTTGAACGAGGATGTTCTTGTAGCGCTCGCGCAGGTTGTGGATGACCTCGGTCACCTCGGTGAGGCTCTCCTCGGTTCTGAAGACCTGGGCGTTGCGGTCCATCGACTCCTGCAGCTCGCGCCGGATGACCGCGATGCGCTCCGTGCCGTTCGAGTTGCGGGCGTTCTCGATGAGCTCCCGCACGCCCGCCGCCGGGTCGTCGGGCAGTTCGACCCACGGCGCGGTCTGCACGTACTCGGCCGCCGCGTTGCCGGCGCGCTTGCCGAAGACGTTGATGTCGAGCAGCGAGTTCGTACCCAGTCGGTTGGAGCCGTGCACCGAGACGCAGGCACACTCGCCGGCCGCGTACAGGCCGGGAACGACGGTGGTGTTGTCTGAGAGAACCTCTGCCTGGACGTTGGTGGGGATTCCGCCCATCGCGTAGTGCGCGGTGGGAAGGACGGGGACCGGCTCGGTGTACGGCTCGACTCCGAGGTAGGTGCGAGCGAACTCGGTGATGTCGGGCAGCTTGGCGTCGATGACCGCGGGGTCGAGGTGGGTGATGTCGAGGTAGACGTAGTCCTTGTGCGGACCAGCGCCTCGTCCCTCACGGATCTCGAGCGCCATGCAGCGGGCGACGATGTCGCGAGGCGCGAGGTCCTTGATCGTGGGCGCGTAGCGCTCCATAAAACGCTCGCCCTCGCTGTTGCGAAGGATCGCGCCCTCGCCGCGGGCCGCTTCCGAGAGCAGGATGCCCAGGCCGGCCAGGCCGGTCGGGTGGAACTGGAAGAACTCCATGTCCTCGAGCGGCAGACCCTTGCGCCAGATGATTCCGACGCCGTCGCCGGTGAGGGTGTGCGCGTTGGACGTGGTCTTGTAGATCTTGCCGAATCCACCGGTTGCGAAGATCACGGCCTTCGACTGGAAGACGTGGATCTCGCCTGTGGCGAGTTCGAAGGCCACGACACCGGCCGGCTGCTGTCCGCCGAATCCGTCGCTGACCATCACGAGGTCGAGCACGTAGTACTCGTTGAAGAAGTTGATACCGAACTTGACGCAGTTCTGATAGAGAGTCTGCAGGATCATGTGACCCGTGCGGTCGGCGGCGTAGCAGGCACGGCGAACGGGCGCCTTGCCGTGATCGCGGGTGTGGCCACCGAAGCGTCGCTGGTCGATCTTGCCCTCGGGCGTGCGGTTGAACGGCAGGCCCATGTTCTCGAGGTCGATGACCGCGTCGATGGCCTCCTTGGCCAGGATCTCCGCGGCATCCTGGTCGACGAGGTAGTCGCCGCCCTTGACCGTGTCGAAGGTGTGCCACTCCCAGCTGTCTTCCTCGACGTTCGCCAGAGCGGCTGCCATGCCGCCCTGCGCCGCGCCGGTGTGGCTGCGGGTCGGGTAGAGCTTCGAGATGACTGCCGTCTTCGCCTTGGGGCCGGCCTCGATGGCCGCCCTCATGCCGGCGCCACCGGCGCCCACGATGACGATGTCGAACTGGTGGTAATGAACTCCGTCTACGACGGATCCGTCTGCGTACTCGGTCATATCAGGTGCCGTCAGCTCGCCGAGCAGAACGAGGCGAGGAGGTCGGCGGGTGCGCCGGCGGGGCAGGGGTCGAACGTGAAGATCACAAGAGTTCCGAGCGTTATGAGGACGATGACAGAGAAGAGCAGGGCGCCCTTGAGGATGCCCCGGGTGGTGCGGTGAGATGCGTAGTCGTTGACGAGGGTGCGCATGCCGTTCGCGCCGTGGATCATGGCGAGCCACAGCATCAGGCAGTCCCACACCTGCCAGAACGGGTTCGACCACTTGCCGCCGACGAAGGCGAAGTCGATGGCCTTGATGCCGTCGCCGAGAACGAGATTCACGATGAGGTGGCCGAAGATGAGCACGACCAGCACGAGGCCAGAGGCGCGCATGTACATCCAGCCCCACTTTTCCCAGTTGATGCCGCGCGATCGCGGTGCACGGGAGTATGGACTGCGGGGGGCTTCGATCGTCGTGGCCATCAGTGACCCACCTCGCTGAAGACGTTGATGAGATGGCGGGGAACGAATCCGGCCATGGTTACGACCCAGAGGCCGATGACCACGTAGAACATCACCTTCTGGTACTTCGGACCCTTGGTCCAGAAGTCGATGAGAATGATCCGGATGCCGTTGTAGGCGTGGAACGCGATGGCGCCGACGAGAGCGGTCTCGCCGAGCCCCATGATCGGGTTCTTGTAGGTGCTCATCACGGCGTTGTACGCCTCGGGCGCGACACGCACCAGCGCGGTGTCGAGGATGTGCACCAGCAGGAAGAAGAAGATGGCGATACCGGTGATGCGGTGGAGCACCCACGACCACATTCCCTCGCGGCCGCGGTACAGAGTGCCCTGGGGCCTCTTACCTGTGGGCGCAAGGGAACCCGGCGCTTGGGTTCCTGTCTCGGTTCTGGACACGAACAACCCTCCTTGGTTGAGAAAGCCCTGATCTCGCGGTGGAGATCATCGGTGGAGATGGCTCGTCGCGGTCGTGCCGGTCTTCTCGTGCAGGTTCATCAGGATCGGGCGAAGGCGAAGATGCTGTCCAGTTTATAAGTTCTGACTGGCCATGCTTGTTAGGTATCCCTAAGCAGCAAGGGCGCTTACACTGCCTCGACGACGGGAACGGGCCGTCGAGCGGCGATCACGTGCTTGTAGTGGCCGAGCAGTTCCGTGCAGACGGAGTTCCAGGTGGTTGCACGCACGGCGCGTCGTCCCGACTCTCCCATGCGAAGGCGCAGGTCTCTCGACACGACGAGATCCTCGACGAGCGTGCGCATGCTCGAGTCGCCGCTCCGGGCGTCGGGATCGAAGAGGTATCCGTCCGCCCCGTCGTGCACGAGGTCGACGGGCCCTCCGGCACGGGGTGCCACGACCGGAAGACCGGCCGCATGCGCCTCCTGGATCGTCTGGCCGAACGTCTCCTCTGTTCCCGTATGCACGAACACGTCGAAGCTCGCATACGCGACGGCGAGGCGTTGCCCGCCCATCCTGCCCAGCCAGGTCACGGGCATCCCGCGCAGCAGCCGGCCGACGGATGGCGTCGACGGCCCGTCTCCGACGATGGCCAGTGAGATCCCGTCGATTCCGCGGAGCTCATCGAAGCGCTCGAGCTGCTTCTCCGGAGCGACGCGGCCGACATAGCCGAGCACGACCTCTCCGTTCGGAGACAGACGCGTGTGCAAGTCGACGGCATCCGGATGCGTGCGCAACCGCGGGTGGTATCGCTCGGTGTCGACGCCCCGGCCCCACCGCGCCAGGCGGGTGACGCCCGCGGCGACGAGGTCGCGCTCCGAGCTCGATGAGGGAACGAGGGTGAGGTCGGCGGCCTCGTGGATCCACCGGACGAAGCGCCAGGCCAGAGCCGCGGCCTTGCCGAGATGATTGCGTTTGGCGTACCCCGCGACATCCGTCTGGAAGATCGCCACGCTCGGCACGCCGATGCGGTTCGCGGCCGAGATGGCCTGCGCCCCGAGCAGGAACGGGGAGGCGGCGTGCAGCACGTCGGGCGCGAAGGCCGACAGCACACGCTGCACCTGGGGATTCGGGAGTCCGACCGGGAACTGCCGATAGGCGACCGCAGGAACCGCGTGCACGGCGAACCCTCGGTAGCTCGACGGCGTGTTCCGCGCTGCAGGTGCGATCAGAATCGCCTCGTGCCCCGAGTCCGCAAGGAAGTCGAGCACCTTGCAGACGCTGTTCGTGACTCCGTTGACTGTGGGCAGAAAGCTCTCCGTGACGACGGCGACTCTCATGGGCTGCTCCCGTCGGCCCGGGGATGCACCGGGCACGCTTCGAACGCTACGAGCGGCGGGTGGCGCAGGGGTTAATAGACGGTGGCGGCGAGGTGAGCATCCGTTCAATCGCCACGACGCTCGGATGGGTATGGTGGGGCCATGGCTGAGAACTCTGCGATGGACCGTTTCTACAGTGTCATTCCGGCCGGAGGCATCGGCTCGAGACTCTGGCCGCTCTCCCGCGCGGACGCGCCGAAGTTCCTGCACGATCTGAGCGGATCGGGACGCAGCCTGCTGCGCGACACCTGGGAGCGCCTCGCCCCCATCTCCGGCGAGCAGCGGGTGATGGTCGTCACGGGGCGAGCCCACCGTGCCGCCGTCGAGCAGCAGATCCCCGAGCTCGCCGACATCAACGTGGTGCTCGAGAGCGAGCCGCGCGAGTCGTCCGCCGCCATCGGACTGGCCGCCGCGATCCTCGAGCACCGTGAGCCAGGCGTCATCATCGGCTCGTTCGCCGCCGACCACGTGATCACCCAGACCGAGGCCTTCCGCGACACCGTCGTGCAGGCCGTGAACGCCGCCGACGCCGGCTACATCGTGACCATCGGCATCACTCCGACCGAGCCGTCTGTCGGTTTCGGCTACATCCTGACCGGCGATGCCCTCGACCTGCCTGGCGCCTCGACGGCGATGGTCGCGAAGCGCTTCGTAGAGAAGCCCGACCTCGAGACGGCGAAGAAGTACTTGAAGAGCAAGAAGTACCTGTGGAACGGCGGCATGTTCATCGCGCGTGCCGACAAGCTGCTCGAGCAGCTCGGCAAGGCCGAACCCGAACTGCTCGCGGGTCTGCTCGAGCTGGCCGATGCGTGGGACACCCCTCGCCGCGGCGCCGTGGTCGACCAGGTCTGGCCCAAGCTCAAAAAGATCGCCATCGACTACACGGTGGCCGAGCCCGCTGCCCTCGACGGCACGCTCGCGGTCGTGCCCGGCGACTTCAGCTGGGACGACGTCGGAGACTTCGCCTCCATCGCCAAGCTGCACTCCACCGGTCGCGGTTCCGAGCTCGCCATCCTGGGCAAGAACGCCCGCGTGCTCTCCGACTCGTCGAGCGGTGTCGTGGTCTCGCAGAGCGGCCGCGTGATCAGCCTCATCGGCGTCAAGGACATCGTGGTCGTCGACACACCGGATGCGCTGCTCGTCACCACCAGCGAGCACGCTCAGCGGGTCAAGTCGGTCGTCGACGCTCTCCGCCTCGGCGGTTCGGGCGACGTTCTCTGACCTCATGCTCGGGCCACCGAGCCACTAGTGTCTTCTGCATGTCGACCTCTTCTGTTCTGCGCTCCGTCGTCGCCGTGGCCGCGTCGGCCCTCGTGCTCGCCGGATGCGCTCCGGCGCCCGAGACCTCAGAGACGGCCAGCGACTACTGCGCCCGAATGGTCACCAACTCCGGCGGCCTCGAGGACCGCTCGTTCAACCAGTCGAGTTGGGAGGGCCTCGAGAAGGCCAAGGCCGACCTCTCGATCGACGCCGAGGTGATCGTGTCGACCAACGAGACCGACCTGGCGCCCAACGTGACCCAGGCCGTCGACAGCGGATGCCAGTTCGTTCTGACGGTCGGCTACGAGCTGGCCGACGCGACCACGGCTGCCGCCAAGGCGAACCCCGACGTGCACTTCGCGATCGTCGACGAGCAGGTCGACGGCGAGAACATCAAGCCGATCGTCTTCGACACGGCGCAGGCCGCGTACCTGGCCGGATACCTCGCGGCGGGAACGAGCGCGACCGGCAAGGTCGCGACCTTCGGCGGGGGAAACCAGCCCCCCGTGACCCTCTTCATGGACGGCTTCGTCGACGGCGTTGCCAAGTACAACGCGGTGCACGGCACCGCCGTGCAGGCCCTCGGATGGAACAAGGATGCCCAGGACGGTGTGTTCACCGGAGACTTCGAAGACATCAACAAGGGCAAGGTCACGACCCAGGCGTTCATCGACCAGGGAGCCGATGTGATCCTGCCCGTGGCCGGCCAGGTGGGCGAGGGCGCGGCAGCGGCGGCGCTCGAGAACCCCAATGTGTCGATCGTCTGGGTCGACAACGACGGCTACGAGACACTGCCGGCGACCTACAAGTCGATCATCCTCACGAGCGTGCTGAAGAACACCGGCGACGCCGTCGTGCAGATCGTCGGCGACGACCTCGACGGCTCGTTCGACAACTCGCCCTTCGTGGGGACCCTCGAGAACGGGGGAGTGGCGCTGGCGCCCTACCACGACAAGGCGGCCGCGGTCACGCCCGAGCTGCAGGCCGAACTCGACGGGCTGAAGGCCGATATCGTCTCGGGCGCACTCGAGGTCACGAGCCCCAGCACGCCGTAGCCGGTCCGCTCGACGCCGTGCCGAGCGGCGCATCCGGCGTCTTTTCGGGCTTTTTCGCGGTGAACATTTCGGGGTTGTTTCGGCGCGAACGCGTCTTTGTAACGACTGGGCCGCGATGCCGTGCGCAGGCGTCTCGACTCGCGTCACATTAGGTAACGTGAGAAACCACACAGCCCTGCGCTCCGCATTTATCGCGGGGCAATCCTTGGAGGACATCTTGAGCAAGACCATCCGCCGTGCCGCCATGGGCGGCATCGCCACCCTCGGCTTCGCCGCACTCCTCGCCGGTTGCGCATCCGCGCCGGCCGAAACCGGTTCGACAGACGCCGCCGCTTCGAACGCGCTTCCCTGCATGGTTTCCGACGCTGGTGGATTCGATGACAAGTCCTTCAACCAGGCTGGCTTCGAGGGTCTCAACGACGCCGCGAAGAAGCTGGGCGTCGAGCCCGTCACCGTTCAGTCCGACTCCGAGACCGCGTTCGCTCCGAACATCTCGAGCCTCGTCGACCAGAACTGCACGCTGATCGTCACGGTCGGCTTCGCGCTCGCCGACGCGACCAAGGCTGCTGCCGAAGCGAACTCCGACATCGAGTTCGCGATCATCGACGATGCCTCCATCACGGCCGACAATGTCAAGCCGATCACGTTCGACACCGCCGGTGCCGCATTCCTCGCTGGCTACGCGGCCGCCGACTACTCGAAGTCGGGCATCGTCGCCACCTGGGGCGGAATGAACTTCCCCACCGTCACCATCTTCATGGACGGCTTCGCACAGGGCGTCAAGTACTACAACGAGCAGAAGTCCAAGGACGTCAAGGTTCTGGGCTACGACCTCGACAACCCCGACTCCGCTACCTTCACCGGTGGCTTCGAGGCCAACGACGTCGCCAAGACCACCGCTCAGAACTTCATCGACCAGGGCGCAGACATCCTGCTGCCGGTCGGTGGACCGATCTACCAGAGCGCGGGCGTCGCGATCCAGGAGTCCGGTAAGGACATCGCCATGGTCGGTGTCGACTCCGACCTCTACGAGAGCGACCCCACCTACAAGGACCTCTACCTGACGTCGATCCTCAAGGGCATCAAGACGGCCACCGACACGGTCGTCACCGACGCCGCTGCCGGTGACTTCTCGAGCGAGCCCTACGTCGGAACGCTCGAGAACGACGGAGTCGGCATGGCGTCGTTCCACGACTTCGAGTCGAAGGTGAACCCCTCGCTTCAGGGCGAGATCGACGACCTGAAGGCGAAGATCGTCTCGGGCGACGTCAAGGTCTCCTCGTACCTGAGCAAGTAGTCGTACGAACCGTTCAACCCGCGTGAAATCGGGGGGCCAGCCAAGGCTGGTCCCCCGATCGCGTTAAGCGCGCTCTTCACGCATCGAACTGATGGGTAGATTGTCTCTATGAAGCTCGAACTCCGTGGCATTACCAAGCGCTTCGGCGCACTCACGGCCAACGACCACATCGACCTCACGATCGAGCCGGGCGAGATCCACTGTCTCCTCGGTGAGAACGGCGCAGGCAAGTCGACGTTGATGAACGTGCTCTACGGCCTCTACAAGGCCGAAGAGGGAGACATTCTGCTCGACGATGTCGTGCAGCACTTCGCAGGGCCGGGCGATGCCATGGCGGCGGGAATCGGTATGGTGCACCAGCACTTCATGCTCATCCCCGTGTTCACTGTCGCCGAGAACGTGATGCTCGGCCACGAGAAAAC
The DNA here is from genome assembly GCF_001423605.1 of Agreia sp. Leaf335. NCBI lineage: Bacteria > Bacillati > Actinomycetota > Actinomycetes > Micrococcales > Microbacteriaceae > Agreia > Agreia sp. Leaf335. The sequence goes on from NZ_LMOQ01000001.1 coordinate 668,079, forward strand.
GAACGCGGCCGGCGTGCTCGACCTCGGCGCCGCACGCGAGAAGGTGCGTGAGATCAGCGAGAGGTTCGGCTTCCACGTCGATCCGGATGCGCTGGTCGACGATCTGCCCGTCGGTGTGCAGCAGCGGGTCGAGATCATCAAGGCGCTGTCGCGCGACGCCAAGGTGCTCGTGTTCGACGAGCCCACCGCCGTGCTCACGCCTCAGGAGACCGATGAGCTCATGGCCATCATGAGGCAGCTGAAGGCCGCCGGTACGTCCATCGTCTTCATCACCCACAAGCTCCGCGAGGTGCGTGAGGTGGCCGACCGCATCACGGTCATCCGCCTCGGCAAGGTCGTCGGCGAGGCATCGCCGACAGCGACGAATGCCGAGCTGGCCTCGCTCATGGTGGGTCGCGCGGTCGAGCTGACCGTGCACAAAGATCCGGCCACCCCGGGAGCAGACGCCTTCGTCGTCTCCAACCTCTCGGTGGTCGACCCCCACGGCCAGCTGGTCGTCAACAATGTGAGCTTCGACGTTCGGGCGGGCGAGATCCTCGCGATCGCCGGTGTCCAGGGCAACGGCCAGACCGAGCTCACCGAGGCCATCATGGGTCTGCAGCAGCGCGTGCGCGGCGAGATCACGCTCGACGGCAAGTCGATCCGGGGTCTGTCTGTGAAGCAGGTGCTCGCGTCGGGAATCGGCTTCGTGCCGGAAGACCGAAAAGAAGACGGCCTCGTCGGCGAGTTCACGATCGCCGAGAACCTGATGCTCGACCGCAGCGACGGGGCGCCGTTCGTCAAAGCGGGAACGCTCCAGCTGAACTACCTCAAGGAATTCGCCGAGCAGAAGTCGAAGGAGTTCGACGTCCGCAGCCAGGGCATCACCACTCCGGTCGGCCGCCTCTCCGGCGGAAACCAGCAGAAGGTCGTGCTCGCTCGCGAGCTCAGCCGCGACCTGCGCCTCTTCATGGCGGCCCAGCCGACCCGCGGAATCGACGTCGGCTCGATCGAGTTCGTGCACAAGCGCATCGTTGCGACGCGCGATTCCGGCATTCCGGTCATCGTCGTGTCGACCGAGCTCGACGAGGTCGTCGCGCTCGCCGATCGCATCGCCGTGATGTACCGGGGAACGATCGTGGGCATCGTGCCGGGCGACACGTCTCGCGACGTGCTCGGACTCATGATGGCCGGCGAAGTACCCGATTCCGTCACCTCCCCACCCGAAGGAGCGGCCGCGTGAGCCAGCCCACAGTCCCACCCGTCGATTCCGGCCCACCCGTCGCATCCTCGCCCCAGAAGCCCGACGCACCCGTCGCCGAGCCGCGCTGGCACGGAGTCATGCGCGAGATCGTGGGCGGAAGCGCCATGATCTCGGTCCTGGCCGTCGTGCTGGCGATGCTCGCGGGCGGAATCCTGATCGCCCTCACCGATGACAAGGTCTCGACGGCCGCGGGGTACTTCTTCGCCCGCCCCGGCGACCTGATCAAGGCGGTCTGGGATTCCGTCTCGGGCGCCTACACCTCGCTGTTCCAGGGTGCGGTGTACAACTTCCGTCGCCCCGGCTTCATCGCCGGCATCAAGCCGCTCACCGAGACGCTCACCTTCGCCACCCCGCTCATCGCGGCGGGCCTCGGTGTGGGGCTGGCGTTCCGCGTCGGACTCTTCAACATCGGCGGCCGCGGCCAGATGCTCATCGCCGCCGCGTGCGCCGGGTGGGTCAGCTGGTCGTTCGAGCTGCCCTACGGACTGCACCTCATTCTCGCTGTCGCCGCCGGCATTATCGGTGGTGCCCTCTGGGGCGGAATCGTCGGACTGCTGAAGGCGAGAACGGGAGCGCACGAGGTGATCGTCACGATCATGCTCAACTTCGTGGCCCTCTACCTGATCTCGTTCATGCTGAAGACCCCCGGACTGCTCCAGGCTCCCGGCTCGAACAACCCGAAGACTCCGGCTGCGCTCCCCACAGCCGTGTTCCCCGACCTCCTCGGCCCGCAGTTCAATCTGCACTGGGGATTCATCTTCGTGATCGCGGCCACGATCTACGTCTGGTACCTGCTCAATCGGTCGAATCTCGGCTTCCAGTTCCGCGCGGTGGGCGAGAACCCGAACGCCGCTCGCGTCGCGGGAATCAGCGTCAACAAGATGTACATCTACGCGATGCTCCTGTCGGGCGGCCTCGTCGGCCTCGCCGGCGTCGCGCAGGTTCTCGGCACGGTCACGACCGGATTCAGTTCGGGCATCGACGCGGGCATCGGCTTCGACGCCATCACCGTGGCGCTGCTCGGTCGCTCCAAGCCGTGGGGCATCTTCTTCGCCGGAATCCTGTTCGGCGCATTCAAGGCCGGAGGGTTCGCCATGCAGGCGTCGGAGGGAATCCCCATCGACATCGTCGTCGTGATCCAATCCCTCATCGTGCTCTTCATCGCAGCGCCCCCGCTCGTGCGCGCGGTGTTCCGGCTGCCCAAACCGAGCGGTGTCAAACTCCGACGACCGCGCACTCAGACTGCGGAGGCGACCAAGTGACCATCCAAGACGCTCCGCTGCAGCACAACCATCCGGACTCCGTTCCGCCTGCTCTCGAGAAGACCGTCGTCAAGAGCTGGAAGGCACCGATCGCCTTCGGCATCTTCTCGATCATCGCGATCCTCCTCTTCGTCGTCTTCGGCCGAGAGGGCGTCAGCGGATTCCGGCTGTCGACCGATTCCGATTTCGTACAGATCCCCACGATCGAGGCGCCGACGCGTGCGACCGGCATCGTGCTCACCGTTCTGCTGGTGGCCCTGGCTGCCTACAGTGCGTTCCTCGTGTCGCGCAACCGGCCTGTCCGGCTCTGGATCACGGTCGTGTTCGCCCTCCTGTTCCTCGTCGCATTCCTCACATGGGCAGCGGCCGGCGCCACGATCCCCGTTCCCGGTCTCCTCGTCGGAGCAGTCGGTCTGAGCGTTCCGCTCGTCTTCGGAGCCCTCGGCGGCGTCATCTCCGAGCGCGTCGGTGTGGTGAACGTCGCCATCGAGGGGCAGCTGCTCGCGGGCGCGTTCGTCTCGGCCGTGGTCGCATCGGTCACCGGCCAGGCCGTGCTCGGTCTCATCTCGGCCATGGCCGCCGGTGTACTCGTGTCGTTCGTGCTGGCGGCGTTCTCGATCAAGTACTTCGTCGACCAGGTCATCGTGGGTGTCGTTCTCAACGTGCTGGTCACGGGCCTCACGAGCTTCCTCTACTCGCAGGTGCTGACCAAGAACACCGATCTGCTCAACAACAGCGCCACCATCCGGCTGCCCCGTCTCCCGATCCCCGGCCTCAGCGAGATCCCGATTCTCGGGCCTGTGCTGTTCCGCCAGACGATCATCGTCTACATCCTCTACGTCGCGGTCGCCGTCGTCTTCTTCGCCCTCTTCAAGACGCGCTGGGGGCTGCGTCTGCGCGCCGTGGGCGAGCACCCGCAGGCTGCCGACACCGTGGGAATCAACGTCGCCCGCACCCGGTTCTGGAACGTCTCGCTCGCCGGAGCGATCGCCGGTCTCGGTGGTGCGTACTTCACCATGGGCTCTGTCGGGTCATTCAACAAAGAGATGACGGCCGGAGCCGGATTCATCGCGCTGGCGGCGGTCATCTTCGGCCGCTGGGATCCGATCAGGGCGACGCTCGCCGCCCTCCTCTTCGGATTCGCGTCGAACCTGCAGAGTGTGCTGAGCATCATTGGTTCACCCGTGCCCAGCGAGTTCATGCTGATGCTGCCCTACCTCGTGACGATCTTCGCGGTCGCGGGGGTGGTCGGCCGTGTCCGAGGGCCTGCCGCATCCGGCAAAGCGTATATAAAGTCCTAGGAGAGCCGATATGACCGACATCGAACAGGCATCCGGAAGCGAACAGGACGCGGCCATCGACTGGGGGGTGCTGCGCGCCGAGGCCCTCGTGGCCATGAAGAAGGCCTACGTCCCGTACTCGAGATTCCCGGTCGGCGTCGCAGCCCTCGTCGACGACGGCCGTGTGATCTCCGGATGCAACGTCGAGAACGCCAGCTACGGGCTCACGCTGTGCGCGGAGTGCGCGCTCGTCTCGTCGCTGCACATGACGGGCGGGGGACACCTGGTGGCTTTCACCTGCGTCGACGGCGACGGCAACGCGCTCATGCCCTGCGGCCGCTGCCGTCAGCTGCTCTATGAACACTCGGCTCCCGGCATGCTCCTGCAGACCGTCTCCGGCATCCGCACCATCGACGAGGTGTTGCCGGATGCCTTCGGCCCGCGCACGCTGCAGGCCTACGTCGAAACGCACTAACCCCGATCCCTGAGCTCGTCGAAGGGAACATCAGAAAGGCTCCACCCGTGTCAGAATCCTTCGACGTCGTCGACCTGATCCGCACCAAGCGCGATCACGGATCCCTCAGTACCGCCGAAATCGACTGGCTGGTCGACGCCTACACCCGCGGGTTCGTGGGCAACGAGCAGATGGCCGCCATGGCGATGGCGATCGTGCTCAACGGCATGGAGCGCCAGGAGATCCGCGACCTGACACTCGCGATGATCGCCTCGGGTGAGCGCATGAGCTTCGCGGGCCTCGGCAAGGTGACGGTCGACAAGCACTCCACCGGCGGGGTGGGCGACAAGATCACTCTGCCGCTGATGCCCCTGGTCGCGTCGTTCGGCGTCGCCGTACCTCAGCTCTCGGGTCGCGGTCTCGGCCACACCGGCGGAACCCTCGACAAGCTCGAGAGCATTCCCGGGTGGCGCGCAGACCTCACGAACGACGAGATGTTCGCGCAGCTGCGCGACGTGGGCGGCGTGATCTGCGCCGCCGGCTCCGGTCTCGCTCCCGCCGACAAGAAGCTCTACGCGCTGCGCGACATCACCGGAACGGTCGAGGCCATCCCGCTGATCGCATCCAGCATCATGTCGAAGAAGATCGCGGAGGGAACCGACTCGCTCGTTCTCGACGTCAAGTTCGGCTCGGGCGCATTCATGGTCGACATCGACAAGTCGCGTGAGCTCGCGCGCACGATGGTCGATCTCGGCAATGACGCCGGTGTATCGACGACGGCTCTGTTGACCGACATGAACGTGCCGCTCGGGTTGGCCATCGGAAACGCGAACGAGGTACGCGAGTCGGTCGAGGTGCTTGCGGGCGGAGGCCCTGCCGACGTGGTGGAGCTCACGATCGCGCTGGCGAAAGAGATGCTGCGCCTCGCGGGGCAGCCCGACGCCGACGTTGAGAAGGCGCTGGCCGACGGCCGCGCCATGGACACGTGGCGTCGGGTCATCGAGGCTCAGGGCGGCGACCCGGATGCCGCTCTTCCGGTCGCGCGCGAGACTCACGTCGTGACGGCCGATCGCGACGGTGTTCTGCTCACGCAGGAGGCCCTGCCCTTCGGCATCGCCGCGTGGCGGCTCGGAGCCGGACGTGCGCGTGCGCAAGATCCGGTGCAGCACGCCGCCGGCATCGATCTGCACGTCAAGCCGGGCGACACGGTCACCGCCGGCCAGCCGCTCTTCACCCTCTCCGCCGACGAGCCGCAGCGCTTCGAGCGGGCGCTCGAGGCTGTCGAGGGCGCGTGGAGCATCGGCGACGCCGCCGACTGGACGCCGAGGGGACCGCTGGTAGCCGAGCGCATCGAGTAGTCGGCACGAACCATGGGGACTTCTCCCCATGGTCGGGCCGGACCTCTCCTCATAGAGTGAGGCAGCACGTAAGTGCGGCCGCCGATAGGACATCGCAGCCACGTCACGACAGGGAGACTTACGCACATGGCCCTATACGGTGCTGATGTCGAACAACTCAAATCGCTGGCGCAGCGGTTCAGCCAGGCCGCCGACGAACTGCGTTCGAATTCGGCGTCCGTGACCTCGGTGGTGAACAGCGTCGCCGCCTGGAGAGGCCCGGACGCAAGTCAGTTCCGCTCGTCGTGGAACGGCGAGCACAGCCAGAGGATCGCGTCGACCGTACGTGCCCTGCATGCGGCGGCTGAAGATCTCAAACGCAACGCCGCCGAGCAGACGACCGCGAGCACCGACGGTGCGGGCGGGCCCGGCGCTCCGGGCTCGGCAGGCGGATCGTCGCAGCCCTCGGGCACTGGCGCGAGCCATGGCAAGCCGAGCGACGACGGCGATATTCCCCACAACGTTCCTCGGCCCGATATCGACGGCAATCCAGGCAACATAGACGACCCGCCGCGGCACAGCGCCGAAGATCCGAAGAAGCCGGGTTTCGGCGCCGGCACCGGCGCGGGCAAGTGGACGGAGGGCCAGCCGGACGGTAGCTACAGCTTCGGCGGAGGCGAGGCCGACGCGAGCGCGGGCACGACGTACGGGCCCAACGGTGAGGTGTCGCACGACGCCAACTCCGAGGCGCTCTGGGGCGCGGGTGCGGGGGTCAAGGGCTCTAATGACGACCTCCCCGGCGACATGTCGTCGAGCGGCACGGCCGACGCTTTCGTCGGTGGGTATACGACCGCCGATGCACACGCGGGAATCGACGAGAACGGCCAGGCGAACGTGAATGCGAGTGCCGGTGGATTCTTCGGCGGTGAGGCAAGCGCAGGCGGCAAGCTCGACAGCGGGAACGGCTCTTCGGTCGAGGGTTCGGTGGGCGGAATGGTCGGAGTGCAGGCGGCCGTCGCCTCGGGTGGTTCCATCGGACCGGAGGGCATCAGTGCCAACGCCGGAGTGCAGGCGCTCGCCGGCGCATCCGCGACCGCTCAGGCGGGCATGGAGGTCGCCGGTGCGAATGTCGGCGGCTCCGTGACCGGGTACGCGGGTGCCGGTGTCGTCGCCAATGCGGATGTCGCGGTGACCAAAGACGATGTCCATTTCAGCATCGACCTCGGTATCGCCTACGGTCTGGGAGTGGGTGCAGGCCTCGACGTGTCCTTCAGCCCGAGGGACGTGCTCGGCGGCTTCGGCATCCACATCTGATGCTCGTGCTTCGCCCCGCTTCATCTGCTGAACCCGACCTTCCATCCACGTAGAAAGGCCCGCTCCTATGACGAGTCGCATCTCCTACCCCGGCCCGCAGTTTCCGGCGCCGGTGGCTCTGTCGCTCGACCTCCCCGAAGGATGGGTCGGCAATCCGACTTCTGGCACCGTGCTGGCGGCATTCAAGCCGGGTTCATCCAACGAGTTCACGCCGAATGTCGTCGTGACGACGTCTCGATTCGGGGCCGACTACCGCGTCGAGTCAGCGGTGGAAGCGGTTCAGCAGAGCGTGAACGAGATACCCGGCGCCGTCGTCCTGGGCTCAGAGGCTCTCGACATCGCTGGCTTCCCAGGATTCCGTATCGAGTTCAGTTTCACCGACCCTCGGGTCGGCACTCTCGTTCAGGCCGTGCGTGTGGTCGTCGTCGCGAACGGAGGCGTGTCCGACCTGGTCACGGTGACGGGCAGCGCCACAGCCACTCAAGCGAAGACCATGTGGTCGGAGGTTCAGGCCGTGCAGCAGAGCCTCACGGCATCGGTATGAGCTCGACGCCCTCCGCGCCTTGGCCCATCGATGAGGTGCGCTACGCGGTGCTGGCACTCAATGACCCGCAACGACCGATCGTCTACACGATCGATGACGACGTCGTCACGGCCCGCTGGAAGTTCGACGATCCAGCGTGGGCGACTCGTCTCGACGCGTCTCGCGGTGCGTCCGCGAACTTCCGTTACACAGTGAAACTGTCCGCGGGCGACGCGAGCTTCCGGTGGTTCGAGCAAGACGCCGGTATCGACAACGGTCGCTTCCGCGCGTACCGCGGCTACAACCGCGGTGTCTCGATCAACCTGTTCACCATCATCGTCGGCCTTGTGAGGAGGCTCTCTCGTCCGACGCAGGATGCCTCTACCGAGGACATCCACACCCGCGAGCAGGTCTCGGCACCGCTCCTCGACGTTCTCGGTCGCGCGGGTTGGAGGAACAGGGGCGTCACGATCTGATCGTCGAGGCCTCTTCTCGTCGACGGGTCGAACGGTCAGCGCGCGGGCTCTCCGATGCGGTGCAGGGCGTCCTCGATGAGGGCCCAGAACTTCTCGGTGTCGAGATACACCGCGACCTGAGTCGTGCAGTCCGCGGGTGGGGGTGAGCGGAAGTCGGCCACGGTCATGCCGAGCGTCAGCGTGCCCGTGAGTTCCACGTCGAGCGGGGTCTTGCGCACGGTCATCACGCTCGGGTCGATCACGTAGGCCACCGCGCACGGGTCGTGAACGGGCGGATGGGTGAAGCCCTGCGCCTCGAGATATGTACTGGCGAAGAAGTCGAGCAACTCGCCCACGAAGCGCGAGGGTGCGGTGCCGATCGCTTCGATTCGCGCCCGAACCTCGGGAGTGGCGAGCGCCTGGTGCGTCAGGTCGAGGCCCACCATGGTCAACGGCCACGACTCGTTGAAGACGATGTGAGCGGCCTCGGGGTCGATGATGATGTTGAATTCCGCGGTGGCCGACCAGTTTCCGACGTGGAAGCCGCCGCCCATCAGAACGACCTCGCGTACTCGGGAGACGATACGCGGCTCTTTGCGCGCCGCCAGCGCGATGTTCGTGAGCCCGCCCGTGGGAACCAGCGTGATCTCGCCGGGCTCGCTCGCCATGATGGTGTCGATGATCAGGTCGACGGCGTGACGACCGTCGAGCTCACGGCTCGACTCGGGAAGTTCGGGGCCGTCCATGCCCGACTCTCCATGGATATCGGCGGCCACCTCGATGGTGCGCACCAGCGGCCGGGGGCATCCGGCCGCGAATGGAACCCCGACGATGCCGGCGATCTCGGCCACGGCGAGAGCGTTCCTCGTGACCTTCTCAAGCGTCTGATTGCCCACCACCGTCGTCACGGCCAGCAACTCGATCTGCGGATTACCGTGCGCGAGCAGGATCGCGATGGCATCGTCGTGACCGGGGTCGCAGTCGAGGATGATCTTTCGGGGCATGGCAGGCTCCTTGAAGTCGGTGGCAACATCATATATGAAACTGACATTCATATATGCAACACTGAGACCATGACAGCACTCATCGATTCCGCAGCCGCCCGCGTCGAGTGGATCAGGTCTCGCATGAGACTCCTCGCGGCCGTGCGTGAGCAGTTCGCTGCGACGAGACCCTTCGAGGGTCACCGCATCGGCATGTCGCTGCACATCGAGCCCAAGACGGCCGTACTGCTCGAGACCCTCGCAGCCGGCGGAGCAGAGATCGTCGGCACGGGAAACCATGGATCCACTCAGGACGATGTGGTGGCCTATCTGCAGAATCAGGGCATGACGCTCTTCGGTCGCCGCGACGACACACTCGAGCAGCACCACGCCAACGTCGCCGCCGTGCTCGACGCGACCCCCGACATCCTGCTCGACAACGGGGCTGATCTGGCCGCCGGCATCGTGGCTCGAGGTGCCGGGGAGACTCTGATCGGCGGCACCGAGGAGACGACCTCGGGCGGCGACCGGCTTCGAGCCGAGCTCCTGGGGCAGGTGCCGTTCCCGGTGATCGTGATCAACGACAGCCTGCTCAAGCAGTTGGGCGAGAACAAACACGCCGTCGGGCAGTCGGTCGTCGAGAGCTTCATGCGCATTACGAACCTCATGATTCCCGGTCGCCGATTCGTCGTGGTCGGCTACGGCTGGTGCGGCCGCGGCGTCGCGCAGTACCTGCGCGCGCTCGGCGGCAAGGTGGCGGTCGCCGAGGTCGACGAACTGAAAGCGTTCGAAGCAGCCCTCGACGGATTCCGGGTCGATACCGCCGACGGACTCGCCGAGTGGGGCGAGGTGTTCATCACCGCCACGGGCCGCGCGAACGTGCTCACCATGTCGGCTATCGAGCGTATGAACGACGGCGCGATCCTCGCCAACTGCGGACACTTCCCGTGGGAGATCGACACCGCATCGCTGCGCTCTGCCGCCATCGCGACCCGCGCCATCGACGACACGATCGAACGCATCGAGCTGCCGAACGGGCGCCACGTGATCCTCATCGCGGGCGGCCGCATGTTCAATCTCGCGGGCACGGCGCCGAAGGGCAACTCCCTCGACTCCATGGATCTCGGCTTTTTGTTGCAGGTGCTCTCGCTCGAGCGCGTGGCGACAGGTGCGAGCACCTTGGTCGCGGGAGCCCAGCCCGTTCCCGACGACCTCGAGCGCGAGATCGCCCGACGCATGGTCGCCGCCATGGGCGCGAGCCTCTAGCCATGACTGGCCTCGGCACATCGTCGACCTCGGCGAAGGGAGCGTCGGCCGACACCGAGTACGCGGCCCCCGCGCTCGACAAAGGGCTCGACATCCTCGAGCTTCTGGCCGCAACGAGCGGGGGGTTGAGTCAGGCCCAGATCGCGTCGGGCGTGGGCCGGAGCGTCAGCCAGATCTTTCGCGTACTCAGCACCCTCGAGCGGCGCGGCTACGTGCACCGCGACGCTCAGTCGGGGCTCTACATCCTGTCGCTGCGGCTTTTCGATCTGGCCCACCGTCACGATCCTCTGCGCGGCCTGCTCCAGGCATCCGCCGGGCCGATGCGCGCCCTGGCCGACGCGGCGGAGCAGTCGTGCAGTCTCAGCGTCGAAGATGCGGGGCTGTCGCGCGTCGTCGCTCAGGTCGAGAGCCCCGGCGACTTCGGGTTCCGCGTGCGGGTCGGCGCGCTGTTCCCGCTCGACGAATCGGCTACGGGCGAGATTCTGCGGGCGTTCCGCTCGAGCGATCCGGATGCGCACGGGCCGGCCCTGCGGGCGGTCCGTGACGCGGGGTACGTCGAGCGCGGCGACGAGCTTCACGCCGGTGTGATCGACATCGTCTTCCCCGTGCTGAGAGCGGACGGATCGGCCGTCGCCGCGTTGACTGTTCCCTATGTCGCGACGCGGGCGAGCGTGCTCAGCGCCGAGGAGGTCCTGCCGCTCGCGCGGCACGCGGCGTCGCAGATCTCCGGCAGCCTCTTCCCCGCATCGACGCCGTAGGCTGATGCCATGAACGATTCACGAGAGCAGTACACGCTCGCCAACGGCCGAACGAGCATCAACGCTCTCCCCAAAGTCTCCCTTCACGATCACCTCGACGGCGGCCTCCGCCCCGCCACGATCCTCGAGCTGGCCGACGCGATCGGCTTCGAGGTGCCCGCCTCGGATGCGGCATCGCTGGGCGAATGGTTCGAAGACTCGGCCGACTCGGGTTCGCTCGTCGACTACCTCGCCACGTTCGACATCACCGTGGGAGTGATGCAGACGACCGAAGGTCTCACTCGTGTCGCGCGCGAGTTCGTGCAGGATCTGGCCGCCGACGGTGTCGTCTACGGCGAGGTGCGCTGGGCCCCTGAGCAGCATGTCGCCAAGGGCCTCACCCTCGACCAGACGGTCGAGGCGGTGCAGCAGGGCATCGAGCAGGGAATCGACGACGCGCGGAACGACGGCAAGACACTGCGCGTGGGTCAGTTGGTCACCGCGATGCGTCACGCCGATCGTGGCCTCGAGATCGCCGAGCTCGCTGTTCGTCACCGCGAGCGGGGCGTCGTGGGGTTCGATATCGCCGGCGCCGAAATGGGCTTCCCCGCGGGCAACCAGCGCGCGGCATTCGACTACCTCGCTCAGAACTTCTTTCCCGTCACGGTGCACGCGGGCGAGGCCGACGGGCTCGACAGCATCCGCGGCGCCCTCTTCGATGGACGGGCTCTTCGGCTGGGTCACGGCGTGCGGCTCGCCGAAGACATCAGCATCGAGTCGAGCGACGACGAGAACACCTTCGTCAGCATCGGCAGCCTTGCGCAGTGGGTCAAAGACCGCGAGATCGCGCTCGAGCTCTCGCCCTCGTCGAATCTGCAGACCGGCGCGATCGCGGCCTGGGGTGACGAGCTGCACGATCACCCGTTCGATCTGCTTTACCAGCTCGGTTTCACGGTCACGGTCAACACCGACAACCGACTGATGAGCAACACCTCGCTCAGCCGCGAGCTCTCGCTGCTCTCCGACGCGTTCGGCTACGACCTCGAAGACTTCGAGGTCTTCCAGCTGAACGCCGCGAATGCCTCCTTCCTGCCGCTCGACGAGCGCCAGGATCTGGCAGACACGATCATCGCGGGCTTCCAGAGCGCGTAGCCCATGCGCTTGCGAGAACTACCCGACGACGTCTTCGTCTTGCGGGCGCACGCGCGCGACTGGCGTGATGCCGTGCGTCTCGCGGGCGAGGCGCTCGTTCTCGGCGCGGTCACGACGGATTCCTATGCCGAGCGCATGGTGCAGGTCGTCGAGGAATTCGGCGCCTACATCGTGATCGCCCCCGGACTCGCGCTCGCGCACGCGCGGCCGGGGCCCGATGTCGTGCGCGATGGACTCGCGGTGGTGACGCTCGACGAGCCGGTCGTGTTCGGGCATCCGCACAACGACCCCGTCGAGGTCGTACTGGCGCTCGCCGTGACGAGCAACGAGGGACACGTGACGGTGCTGGCAGAGCTGGCGAACGTGTTCAACGATCCGTCGGCCACCCGTGCCATCGCGCAGGCGACGACGGTGGCCGAGATCAGGGCCGTGCTGGCTCGCGCCCAACCCGAGCCGTGATCCCCGCCCACTATCGTTGACCCTATGAAGATCATCGCCTTCTGCGGAGCAGGCATCGGCACCTCGGCCATCCTCAAAGTCAATGCCGAACGTGCCCTCACTCGGCTGGGCATCGAGGCCGACATCGAGGCCACCGACATCGCCGGTCTCACCGTCGCAGCAGAAGACGCGCAGGTGATTCTGGCGTCGCCCGAGCTCGTGAAGTTCATCGGCAAGACCTACGCCGACATCGTCGTGATCGAGAACTACTTCGATCTCGACGAGATCACCCGCAAGCTCGAGATCGCCCTCGGCTGACCCTTTACTCGGCGATGAGCGTGCGTACGCCCTCTTCGAGTTGTTCGAGCGCGGCGACGGCCGCGGCTCGACGTTCCTCGAGGGTTCCATCGCTCGATTGCGTGTCGAGGTAGACCTTGAGCTTCGGCTCCGTACCGCTGGGGCGCACCATCACGCGCGAGCCGTCGTCGAGGTGGATGCGCAGAACGTCTGACGAGGGGAGGGCGCCGTCGGTACCGAGCAGGTCGTCAATGCTCGAGACGCGGATGCCGCCGATTTCGGCGGGAGGTTCGGCCCGGAGCCTCGCCATCACCCGGGTGATCTGCGACAGATCGGTGACGCGCACCGATACCTGACCCGACGCGAAGTGGCCGAAGCGCATGCTGAACGCGTCGAGCTGGTCGTCGAGGGTGAGACCGCGAGCCGCGAGTCCGCTGGCCAGGTCGAGCAGCGCGAGAGCGGCCGAGATCCCGTCTTTGTCGCGAACGGTCGACGGGTTGACGAGATAGCCGAGCGCCTCTTCGAAGCCGAACGCGAGGTCGGGAGTGCGGGAGACCCACTTGAATCCGGTGAGCGTCTCGGCGAACTCGAGTCCGTAGGCGGCGGCGACCGCGCGCAACGCGGGCGACGAGACGATCGAGCAGGCCAAGGTGCCCGAGGCCGTCTGCTCGTCGTGCGCCGCGGCATCCAGAAGCTCGGCGGCACGCCAGCCGAGCAGCGCGCCCACCTCGTTGCCGGTGAGCGCGCGGAACGTGGCCGGTGACGACGAATCACGGATGGCGATGGCCAGGCGGTCGGCGTCGGGGTCGTTCGCGATCACTAGGTCGGCGTCGACCTCGCGGGCGGTCTGGAAAGCGAGGTCGAGCGCACCCGGCTCCTCGGGATTGGGGAACGAGACGGTCGGGAAGGCGGAGTCGGGGTCGATCTGCTGGCGCACGACCGTTGGCTCGTCGAATCCCGCGGCCTCGAGAACCGATCGGAACGTCTGCCAGCCCACTCCGTGCATCGCCGTGTACACGACCTTCGGCTGAACGGTCGGCCTCGCGGCGAGTGCGGCGGTCTGTGCCACGTAGGCATCGACGACCGATTCGGGTGCGATCTCGTACGCGTCCGAGCGCGGCAACTCGAGAACGTTCTCTTCTGCCGCGACCCGGAGGATCTGCTCGGCGATCTCGGCGTCGGCGGGCGACACGATCTGCGAGCCCTGGTCGGCGCCGCCCAGGTAGACCTTGTAGCCGTTGTCGTTGGGCGGGTTGTGCGAGGCCGTCACCATGACGCCGGCGCTCACGTCGAGATGCCGCACGGCGAACGCCACCAGTGGTGTCGGCAGCAGACGCGGCAACAGAATGGCCCGGATGCCGGCGCCCGCCATGATCTCGGCCGTGTCGGTCGCGAAGACGGCCGAGTTCTTGCGCCCGTCGTAGCCGATGACGACGCTCGTGCTGTCACCCTCAACGGCCCGTTCGAGCAGATAGGCGGCGAGGCCTGCGGCGGCCTGTGACACCAGCACGCGGTTCATGCGGTTGGGGCCCGCGGCGATCTCGCCTCGGAGCCCGGCCGTGCCGAAGGCGAGGCGAGATTCGAAGCGGTCGCGCAGATCGTCGAGAGACGAGGGGTCACCCGCGGCGGCGCCGTCGATCAGCGCCGACAGCTCGGCGCGCGTCTCGGCGTCGGGGTCCTGCGCGATCCACGCGCGAGCCGCCTCGAGCAGCTCGGAATCGCTCACAGTTCACCCACGATCCGAGCGAGGAGCGACCCGATCCGGCCCTCGGCGTTTCGACCGGCCTCGATGACCTCTTCGTGGCTCAGCGGGGTCTTCTGGATGCCCGCGGCCAGGTTGGTGATGAGTGACATTCCGAGGATCTCCATGCCGGACTGGCGGGCCGCGATGGCCTCGAGCGCGGTCGACATGCCTACGATGTGTCCGCCGATCGCCTTCGCCATCTGCACCTCGGCGGGGGTCTCGTAGTGCGGCCCACGGAACTGCACGTAGACGCCTTCGTCGAGATCGGCGTCGACGGTGCGGGCGATGTCGCGCAGGCGGCTCGAGTACAGGTCGGTGAGGTCGATGAACGTGGCGCCCTCGAGCGGCGAGTCGGCCGTGAGGTTGATGTGGTCGCTGATGAGAACGGGTGTCCCCGGGGTCCAGGTCTCACGGATGCCGCCGGCCCCGTTCGTGAGGATCATGGTCGTGGCGCCCGTGGCCGCCGCGGTGCGCACGCTGTGCACGACGCGCCTCACGCCGTGGTTCTCGTAATAGTGGGTGCGTGCGCCGATCACGAGGGCGTGCTTTCCGTTCGGCAGCGCGATCGAGCGCAGCGTGCCGCCGTGACCGGGAACGGCCGAGGCCGAGAATCCCACGATCTCCGTCGCATCCACCGTGGCGATGGTCTCGCCGAGGAGGTCGGCGGCCTTGCCCCATCCGCTGCCGAGGGTCAGGGCGATGTCGTGACGGGCGATGCCCGTCTTCTCGGCGATCTGAGCCGCCGCTTCGCGGGCGATCTCGAAGGGATCGGCGTCGGAGGAATCGAGAGGATTGGCTGTCGTGGTGAGCATTGAACCACCTTAGATTAACGCGGTGTTCACCGGCGGATGGCCGATGCGCGGGGCGGCGGGTTTGGCGGTGGCCCGCGCGACACGGGAGAATGGCCGTCATGGTCTATGAGTTCGAGCGCAAGCAGAGAATCGCCGTCCTCGGCGGCGGTCCGGGCGGCTACGACGCCGCTATTGCGGGAGCTCAGCTGGGCGCCGACGTCACTCTGATCGAACGGGTCGGCGTGGGCGGTTCCGCCGTTCTGACCGACGTCGTTCCGTCGAAGACGCTCATCGCCACGGCCGAGGCCACGAACGCCATCGGCGAGGCCGCTGATCTCGGCGTGCAGTTCTTCACGCGCGGCGGAACCGGAAAACCCGTGCGCCCGGAGATCGCCGTGAACCTGGCCGCGGTGAACAAGCGCCTCCTGGGCCTCGCGCGGCAGCAGTCCGAAGACATGAAGTCCAGTCTCATCCGCTCGGGCGTGCGCGTCGTCACCGGCGAGGGCCGTCTCGATGGCCCCAACTCCGTGATCGTCTCGACCTCGAAGGGCGAGGAGGGCACAGACTTCGACGAGATCGAGGCCGACACCATCGTCGTCTCGGTCGGCGCTAGCCCCCGCATCCTCTCGTCGGCGGTGCCCGACGGGGAACGCATCTTCACCTGGACCCAGCTCTACACGCTGAAGACGGTTCCCGAGCACCTCATCGTGGTCGGGTCAGGTGTGACCGGAGCCGAGTTCGCGTCGGCCTACACCGCGCTCGGCTCGAAGGTCACGCTCATCTCGAGCCGCGACCAGGTTCTTCCCGGCGAAGACGCCGACGCCGCCGCGGTGATCGAGAATGTCTTCAAGCGCAACGGCATGACCGTGCTCTCGAAGTCTCGAGCAGACTCCGTCGTGCGCACCGACAAGGGTGTCGTCGCGACTCTGTCGGATGGTCGCACCGTCGAGGGCAGCCACTGCCTCATGGCCGTCGGCTCGATCCCGAACACCGAGGGCATCGGACTGGCCGAGGCCGGCGTGCAGCTCACGGAGTCGGGGCACATCCGCGTCAACCGGGTCGCCCGCACGTCGATGCCATCGATCTACGCGGCCGGCGACTGCACGACCTTCCTGCCCCTCGCATCCGTCGCGTCGATGCAGGGCCGCACGGCCGTGTTCCACGCCATGGGCGACGCGGTCAATCCGACCGAGCTTCGCAACGTGTCGTCGAACATCTTCACGCAGCCCCAGATCGCCACCGTCGGCTGGACCCAGCGCCAGATCGAAGAGGGCATCGCTCAGGGCGACATCTACAAGCTCCCCCTGTCGGAGAATCCTCGCGCCAAGATGATGGGCATCAAGGAGGGCTTCGTGAAGCTCTTCGCGCGCACGGGCTCCGGCACGGTCATCGGCGGCGTCGTCGTGGCTCCCAACGCGTCCGAGCTCATCTTCCCCATCGCGCTCGCCGTTGAGCACCGCCTCACGGTCGACGCCGTATCGCGCGCGTTCAGCGTGTACCCCTCGCTCTCGGGCAGCATCTCAGACGCTGCCCGCGCGATGCACATCGTCCTCTAGCAGCACGGACCTGATCGAGTAGCCGCTCCGACTGCGGAGCTGGCGTATCGAGATCACCCCACGGTGGTGTCGATCCGGCCGCGGGCGGCCTGCTCGACCGGCGAACTATCTGCTAGTCGGCGATGTCGAGCAGCACGGTGCCCGATGACACCGTGGCACCGACCGCGGCTGCGATGTTCGCGATCGTGCCGTCTTTGTGGGCAGCGATGGGCTGCTCCATCTTCATGGCCTCGAGCACGAGCACGAGATCGCCCTTGACGACCGCGTCACCCTCGGCGACCGCGATCTTCACGATCGTGGCCTGCATCGGCGCCTTGACCGAGTTGCCCGTCGCCGACGAGAACCCTGCCGAGGAACCACGGCGCTTCGGCGCGGAGCCCGACGTCGCCGAGCGCGCGGCCGAGGAACCGCCGCCGAAGGTGGCGGGCATCGCGACGGTGACGCGCTTTCCGTCGACCTCGAGCACCACGGTCGTTCGTTCGGCCGCGGGAGCGGAGTCGTCGAGCTCACCCGACCACGCCTCGATGTCGTTGACGTACTCGGTCTCGATCCACCGGGTGAAGATGGAGAACGGCTGGCCGTCTGCGGGAGCGAAGGCCGGGTCGCGCACGATCGATCGGTGGAACGGCAGCACGGTGGGCAGGCCGAGCACCTCGAACTCGTCGAGTGCGCGACGCGAGCGCTCGAGAGCGTCTTCGCGTGAACTGCCCGTGACGATGAGCTTGGCCAGAAGCGAGTCGAACGAGCCCGAGATCACGTCGCCGGCTCTGATGCCCGCGTCGATGCGCACGCCGGGGCCGCCGGGGGCGTTGAACGTGTGAATGGGGCCCGGGCTCGGAAGGAATCCGCGGCCGGCGTCTTCGCCGTTGATGCGGAACTCGAAGGAGTGGCCGTGGGGCACCGGGTCGTCGTAGTCGAGGACGCCGCCCTCGGCGAGGCGGAACTGCTCGCGCACCAGGTCGATTCCCGTGACCTCTTCTGAGACGGGGTGCTCGACCTGCAGACGGGTGTTCACCTCGAGGAACGACACCGTTCCGTCGGCGGCGACGAGGAACTCACAGGTTCCGGCGCCCACGTAGCCGACCTCTTTGAGAATGGCTTTGGATGCGCGATACAGCTCGGCATTCTGGGCGTCGGTGAGGAACGGGGCCGGAGCCTCCTCGACGAGCTTCTGATGGCGACGCTGCAGCGAGCAGTCGCGGGTCGAGACGACGACGACGTTGCCGTGCGCGTCGGCGAGGCACTGGGTCTCGACGTGGCGGGGCTTGTCGAGATACTTCTCGACGAAGCACTCGCCGCGACCGAAGGCGGCGATCGCCTCGCGGGTGGCCGACTCGAACTGCTCGACGATCTCGTCTTCGGTGTAGGCGATCTTGAGGCCGCGGCCACCGCCGCCGAAAGCTGCCTTGATGGCGACGGGGAGGCCGTGCTGTGCCACGAACTCGAGCACCTCGTCGGCGCCGCTGACGGGGTCGAGCGTGCCGGGGGCGAGGGGAGCGCCGACCTTCTCTGCCACGTGCCGAGCGGAGACCTTGTCGCCGAGCTTCTCGATGGCTGCGGGCGAGGGCCCGATCCAGACGAGCCCGGCATCGATCACCGCTTGCGCGAACGCGGCGTTCTCGGCGAGGAACCCGTAGCCGGGGTGTACGGCGTCTGCGCCGCTTCGCCGCGCGATCGAGAGGATCTTCGGAATGACGAGATAGGTCTCGGCACTCGTCGTGCCCTCGAGCGCGTACGCCTCGTCGGCGAGCTGGGCGTGCAGAGCGTCTCGGTCCTGGTCGGCGTAGACGGCCACCGATCCGATTCCGGAGTCTTTGGCGGCCCGGATGACCCGGACTGCGATCTCGCCTCTGTTGGCTATGAGTACCTTGGTGATGCGCGGCATAATCCACCCAGCCTATTGGGCCGAGGTTGCCGTCCTTTGGCAGACACGAACAAAAATGCCGTGTAGACCCTGTGGGAACCTCTTATCGGTCGATGTTCCGAAGCGACATCATGTCGACATCGAGCTCGGCCAGCATCGTGCGCAGCGTCGGCAGCGACATGCCGATCACCGTGGACGGGGCCCCGGTGACCGACCGGATGAACGGCGCCGCGAGGCCGTCGACCGTGAACGCTCCGGCCACCTGCAGAGGTTCGCCGCTCGCCACATACGCGTCGATCTCCTGCTCGCTGATGTCGGCAGCAAACTCCACCGACGCGTGAGCCGTGGCCCCGAGCGCCCTGGCGGGCTCGCCGTTCTTCACCTCGATGATCCAGTGCCCCGAGTGCAGCGTGCCCGTCTTGCCGCGCTGCTCTAGCCACCGCTCGCGGGCGATCTGGGGCTCATGAGGCTTGCCGTAGATGATGCCGTCGAGCTCGAAGGCCGAATCGCCGCCGAGAATCACGCCGTCGATCGTCTCGCCATCCGGCTGCTGGCCGAGAATGGCCTCGGCCTTCAGTCTGGCCAGCAGCGTGACCATCGCCGAGGCATCCAGTTCGCCGTTGGAGTCGGTCGCGAGCCGCACCGCGGCCTCTTCGTCGACGTTCGATGGCACGACGACGGGTTCGATGCCGACCTGCCTCAGCAGGGCGAGGCGGGCCGGCGAGGTGGATGCGAGATAGAGGCGCACGGAGAGCACCGCCCTTTCGTATGGGATGCTCGAACCATGGCTGACGCGCAGGGAACACAGGTCGAGCTGGAGATTACCAACGTAGCCCACGGCGGAATATCGGTCGCACGACTCGATGGCCGCGTGGTGTTCGTCACGGATTCTCTGCCCGGTGAACGGGTGCTCGCACGCATCACCGACGACGAGCATGCATCGTTCTGGAGGGCCGACACCGTTCGCGTGCTCGAGGCGTCGCCGCATCGGGTGCCCCACGTGTGGCAGGCCGCGTCGATCGACCGCGACCCCGACGACAGGGCCGGTGGCGCGGAGTTCGGTCACATCGACCTGCCGTGGCAGCGCGAGCTGAAGCGTCAGGTCATCGTCGACTCGCTGAAGCGCTTCGCCGGTCTCGAGCGCGACATCGAGGTCGGGGCCGTCGACGGTGACGACGAACGCGGTGGGCTCGGTTGGCGAACGCGAGTGCGGCTGCATGTGGATGCCGATGGCCGCGTCGGCCCTTTCGCCGCCCGTTCGCATCGGGTCATCGCCGTCGACGACCTTCCGCTGGCGACGCCCGCGCTCGAGCGCGAGGCTCCGCTCGGCGATCGAGTCGACGGCTCGGACTTTCCTGCCGACGGCTACATCGACCTGGTCGCGCCGTCGCAGGGTGCGCCTCGCTTCGTGACGTCGACCGAGACGCCGGAGAAGGCCCGCGGCTCGCGCACTGCCGCGCGTCGTGGACGCAGCATCACCGAGGTGGTCGACGGGCGGGAGTTCCTGCTCGACGAGCAGGGTTTCTGGCAGGTGCACCGCGGGGCCGCCTCGACTCTCTCGCGGGCGATCCGCAGCGAGGTCCTCGACGACCGCCTCGATCCGAGCGCGTTCAACCTCGACCTCTACGGCGGCGTCGGGCTCCTCGCCGCCGCGCTCGGGGAGAAGGTCGGAGCGGGGCTGCGCATCACCAGCGTCGAAGGCAACGAGCTGGCGACCGACTACGCCGCCGAGAACCTCAGCGAGTGGATCGGAGCGAACGCCGAGACGAACAGGGTCGATCGCTATCTGCGCCAGCTCGAGAAGAACGCCCAGGCCGCGGAGCGCGAGCGGTTGTCTCGCGCCACCGTGATCCTCGATCCGCCGCGCGCGGGGGCGGGCAAGCAGGTCGTCAACTCCCTGATGTCGCTCGATGTCGCCCAGGTCGTCTACGTGGCATGCGATCCGGTCGCGTTCGCCCGTGACGCCGGACAGTTCGAACGCGGCGGCTACCGCGTGCGCTCGATGCGCGCCTTCGACCTCTTTCCCCACACCCATCACGTCGAATCCGTGGCCGTTCTCACCAAAGACTGACGCTCCAACGCTCGACGCACGCTGTCCGTTACGATCGGAGAGACCTGGAGGGGGGAGGCCAGCATGATTCCCGCAGACACGAGCGCTTCGGCGGATCGCCTCTCCGAGGCGACGGTGCGCGTCGCGATCGTCGACGATCACGAGTCGGTCCTCCTCGGGCTCCGGGCCGCCTGCCTCGAGGCGGGATACGAGGTCGTCGCCGTCGGATTGACCGTTCCCGACCTCCTTCGCGCCCTCGGCACACGGCCGTCTGACGTCGTCGTGCTCGACCTCAGCATCGGAGACGGGCTCAGCGTCACGCACAATGTCGAGGCCGCTTTAAGGACGGGCGCGTCCGTGCTGGTGCACAGCATCGCAGACCGAACCGCGAGCGTTCGAGAGGCGCTCGCGGCGGGCGCGGCAGGGGTCATCCCCAAGTCTGCTTCCACCAGCACCGTGATCGCCGCGATCGCCACGGTGGCCGCCGGGGGAGTGCTGAACAATCTCGAGTGGGCGAGCGCCATCGACGCAGACGCAGAGTTCTCTCGGGCTCGCCTCACGGCTCGTGAGCGCGACGTTCTGCACCTGTATGCGGCCGGCCTGCCCCTCAAACTCGTCGCCGCCGAGCTCGGCATCGCCACCCCGACCGCACGGGAGTACCTCGACAGGGTGCGAGCCAAGTACGTGCAGGTGGGGCGTCCTGCTCCCACCAAGGTCGATCTCCTGAAGCGGGCCGTCGAAGACGGCATCCTGGCTCTGGGCGAAAAAACCGACGGCAGGTAGGCGGATGTCTGCACCAGCCCGACCCGCGAACGACGAGACCCGAGCGTCATCGGCGCCGCCCGGCATCCTGAATCGCACGCGCGGCTCGATCTCGAGGGCGCGAATCGAAACGGTGATGGGTCGCATCGCAGGAATCTTCGGCATCGTCTTCGCACTGCAGGCCTTGCCCAACCTGCTCGCCTCGGGGGACTACCTCTCGCCGGCCTGGGCGATCGCGCTGCCCGTGGTTCTGTTCACCGGCATGCTCTCCGTGCTGATCACCAGCATCATCGCGCGCGGTGTCGCGGTCGCGGCCGGTGTGACGGCGACCGTGTTTGTCTTATCCCTCGTTCTCTGGCCCGCGGCGGTCGTGCACCCCAACGAGACGGCGCCCACGGAGCCGTGGATCTGGTACGTCGTGACGGTGGCCACGGCCTACGCAGCCATCTCGTTCAATGTCTGGCTCGCGGGCCTGTACGTCGTGCTCGTGCCGATCATGTACGCGATCCTGCGCGCCCTGCCCTCCGGCGGAGGAGCGGATGCGGGGCTGGCGGCCTTGGACGCGCTCTACGTGTTCATCCTCGGCGCCTTCATCCTCATTGTGCTCACGACGCTGCGCAACGCAGCAGACCGGGTCGACCAGGCCCAGCAGGCGGCGATGCTGCGCTACTCCGTCGCCGTGAAGCAGGATGCGATGGAGGCGGAGCGCCTGCACGTCGACGCCCTGGTGCACGACCGCGTACTCACGACTCTGCTGTCGGCGTCGAAGAGCACCAGCGCGATGGAACGCGATCTGGTGGTCGAGATGGCGCGAGACGCGCTCCGGGCCCTTCACTCATCGGGAGAGCCGGGCAAGCCCGGATTCGAGACCACGCTCGGAGAACTGGCCGAACGCCTCGCCAACGCCGCCCGCGTTCTCTCGCCCGGGTTCGACTACGCCCACGGATCGATTCCGCAGCGCGTCGTGCCCGGCGATGTGGCGGAGGCGGTCTTCTCCGCCGCGGTGCAGGCCATGGTCAACAGCCTCCAGCACGCCGACGATCCCACGGCCGACAAGGTCACTATCGAGCGCACGCTCTCCGTTCACGCCGACAAGGGCGAGGGCTTCACGGTGCAGGTCTCGGACACGGGCGTGGGCTTCGATCCCGCCCAGGTTCCGCAGGAGCGACTGGGGCTGCGCGTGAGCATCCGCGAACGTGTCTCGACGGTGGGGGGAGCCGTTCAGATTCAGTCGGTTCCCGGCGGCGGGGCCTCGATCGTGATCTTCTGGCCCGATCCCAATGCGGAGACCACGGCCGAGCACGTTCGACGTGCGTTCGACCTGGGCGAGCAGGCCTCATGATCTCGTCGCCTCGATTCATCGTCATCGGCCTCGCCGCACTGTTCTCGGCCTACCACCTCGTTCTCGCTCTCTCGTCGATCTCGGTGCCGCGCGACCCCGCGCCGGTCGTCGTCGCCATGGTGATCTACGCCGCCGTCACGGCGGTGAGCTTGTGGGCCCCGACGGCGAAACGCATGCCGGGCTGGAACGCCGCCCTCACCGTGGCGGTCGGCCCCGTTCTCTCGATTCTCGTTCTCTCCCAGCTCGATCCGCGGGCGGCGAATGGGTACGCGACGTGGTTCGTGGCCGGAGTCTTCACACTGCTCGTGATCACCACGGTGCGCGGCCAGCCTGTATTCGCCTGGATCGGCGTCGGCGTCACGGTCGCCGCGATCGTGGTCTGGGCCGATCCCCTGGCCCTGATCGTGACGGGGGTCTTCGGCGGTGCCATGTGGGTGGCGATCGCGCATGCCCTCTCGATCGCGCTCGTGCGCGCCGAGCAGGATGCCGCCCAGTATGCCCGCGCCGGCATCAAGGCGGCCGAATGGCAGGCCAACCAGGAGGCGCTCCTCTACGAACGGCGGCACCGTCTCGAGCAGATGGACAAGCTGGCGGCTCCGATGCTGCGCCGCATCGTCGCATCCGGTGGCGATCTCGGGCCAGAGGAGCGTCGAGAGTGCCTGCACCTCGAGGCCGCGATCCGAGACGAGATCCGAGGCCGGCTGCTGCTCACCGACGACGTGCGCGCCGAGGTGATGGCGGCGCGTCGACGCGGCGTGC
This sequence comes from Agreia sp. Leaf335, assembly GCF_001423605.1. NCBI lineage: Bacteria > Bacillati > Actinomycetota > Actinomycetes > Micrococcales > Microbacteriaceae > Agreia > Agreia sp. Leaf335. The sequence continues at coordinate 691,688 of NZ_LMOQ01000001.1, forward strand.
ACGTCACGATGCTCGACGACGGAGGACTCGACGCGCTACCAGAGTCGGACAGGCTCGCGGCCCTGGCCGAACTGGTCGACGTGGTGGGCGGAATCGATGCCGATCGATTGATCATCAGAACCGGCACCGAGAGCTCGGACACGGCGGTATCGGTCGTGGGCCTGCGGGAGACCGGTGAAGACGGCACCGCCGCGGCGCTCGGAGACGACGACGGCGATGACGAAGTGACCCTGTGGCACGAGATCCGGCGGCCGTAACTGCATGAGCCCGAACGTAAAAGTGGGGCCGACGGTAATCCATCGGCCCCACAGTTACGAATCCGAGTCAGAGCACTAACCCGAATAGTGCTCTGACTCGCCCCCAGTTCACTGCCCGCTTACCCTAGATGGCAGTGGACTGGCGATGTTCATCCCGAAGGAGAACACCTAGCAAAGTCATCATGGCCCGCCGCGTGTGGATGGCACCAGTCGGCATAAATGAGGACATGTTTTCGAAAGCCGCCGAGCCGCAGATCTCGTGCGGCTCTGGCGGGCTGGCGCTACTTCGCGCGGCGCCATTCTCCGGCACCGGGGTGGATGGGCGTGCGCAGATCGCGGCGCGACTTCTCCCAGCCGCTCGCCACCGGTACGACCGCGTCTGGCGAGGAGTCGGACGGGTTCGCGATGGCTGCCTGGAGCACCGCCGTGACCGCCGCGATCTCTTCGGGCTCGAGGTTCGGCGTGGTGATGGTGAACTCGATCGGCTCGGGTTCGGCGGCATGGCGCGGTGTCGGTGCAGTCACGAAGTCGAGGCTACATTAGGAGCACGACCTGGGGGAGGGGCGGATGTCGTCGACGCTTGGATTCATCGCGCAGTATCTGCGCACCGTTCCCTTGAGCGTCGGGTTCGCCGCGCTGCTCATCATCACGTCGATCGTGACCGGCACCATCGGCGACTTCGTGTACTCCGATCCGGCCGAAGAGACCTGGGGCGCGGGCGTCGCGACCGCGTCGAACGGTCAGTGGTGGACGTTCGTGACTGCACTCGTCATTCCGGGCGATCCTGCTCAGCTCGTAGCCGGCGTGCTTCTCTCTCTCGTGCTTCTCGGCACGGCCGAGCGCGCCATGGGTGCGCGACGAGTGATCGCGTCGTTCGTGGTCACGGGTGTCCTCGGACTCGTCGTGGGAGTCTTCTTCCAGTGGATCGGCAGCCTCGCCGGTGAGTGGTGGGCGGCCGGCACGTCGCTCGACCTGACCCTCGACCCCCTGACGCCCATCGTCGGGACCCTGCTCACGGCATCCGCGTTTCTGTCGGCGCTGTGGCGGCGACGGGTTCGCATCGTGACCTTCTCGATTCTGTTGATGTTCGTTCTCTACGACGGAGACTCGTCGAACTCGTACAGGCTGTCGGCGGCCGTGCTGGGGCTCGTTCTCGGTCGGCTGCTGGCGCGCCGCGGAGAGCCCGTCGCGCCGCAGCGCAGCTCCCACGCCGAGGTGCGGGTGCTGCTCGCCACGATCGTGGCGGTCACGGCGGTCGGCCCCGTCATCGCGCTCATCAACCCCGACGGGTTCGGGCCTTTCGCGGCCGCCAGCGAGCTGTTCCGCACCTTTCCCGACGCGGCCTCCACGACGGCGGAGTGCGCCGGAGCGACGAGCGCCCGTTGCGTGCACCAGCTGGCCCTGCTGAGCCTCGCCGGCCCCGGACCCCTGCTGCTCACCTTCATTCCGCTGGTGTTGCTGCTCGTCGCCGCGTGGGGTCTTCGCAAGGGTCGACGATTCGCCCTGTGGCTCGCGGTGCTGGTGAATATCGCTTTCGCACTGCTGGCGTGGTTCTCGCTCGATGTGATGCAGACGCTGCAGACCCAGGGTGAGGGAGGGCCGTCGCTCGATGTCGTCGACTACGTGGTCTGGCTCGGAAGCGCGGTGGTCGTGCCGATCGTGATCTCCGCGATGCTCGTGGCTCGCCGTGCTCACTTCGGTATCAGGGCGCCGCGCGAAGCGCTCATCCGGTTCACGCTCGTCTCTCTCGTCTCTCTCGTGGCGCTCTCGGTTCTGTACCTGATCGTCGGCTGGCTGACGCTCGGCAGCTATGTGCCGGATGCGACGCTGTCGCAGCTGACGGCCGACGTGTTCCGGCGCTTCATCCCGGTCAACTTCCTCGGAACCACCGGACACGTGATGGTTCCACGCGACGAGCTCACCCGGGCTGTCTTCCACTGGGTGGGTCCGCTGTTCTGGGCGATCGTGGTGGCAGGCATCCTGAGGGTGTTCGCGGCCACGGATCAGACCGTGCGGGTGGGCGATCCTCAGCGGTTCAGGGCGCTGCTCAAGCGCGGCGGCGGCGGCACCATGGGGTGGATGGGCACCTGGCCCGGCAACGTCTACTGGTTCAGCGCCGATGGCGAGGCGGCCGTGGCGTACCGGGTGATCAACGACATCGCGATCACCATGAGCGATCCGGTGTGCAGAGACGGTCGCGCGACGCAGACGATCCGCGAGTTCGCCGACTTCTGCGACGCCAACAGCTGGACTCCGGTGTTCTACAGCGTGCACCCGCAATACCTGCGTTCGTTCGATGACCTCGGGTGGCAGTACATGTCCGTCGGCGAGGAGACGCTGATGCATCCGGTGACCCTCGACATGGCGGGCAAGCCCTGGCAGAAGGTGCGGCAGGCACTGAACCGGGGCATCAAGGAGGGGCTCACCACCCAGTGGCTGAGCTACGACGAGCTCACGCTCTCGCAGGCGAACCAGATCAACGCGATCTCCGAGGCCTGGGTCTCTGAGAAGGAGCTGCCCGAGATGGGATTCACGCTCGGCGCCCTGGAGGAGATCAAGGACTCCGACGTGAAGCTGATGCTCGCGCTCGATCCGGAGGGCACGATCCAGGCCGTCACGAGCTGGTTGCCCATGTACCGCGACGGGGTGCCGGTGGGGTACACGATCGACTTCATGCGTCGGGCAGATGGGAGCATGAACGGAACGATGGAGTTCCTCATCGCATCTGCCGCACTGGCCATGCAGAAAGACGGCATCGAGGTGCTGAGTCTGTCGGGGGCGCCGCTGGCGTCCAAGCCTCTGGCCGCAGGGGAGGAGCCGCCGGCTCCGACCGTGCTGACGGGGCTCCTCGAGTTCCTCGCCAAGACGCTCGAGCCCGCGTATGGCTTCTCCACGCTCTTCCGCTTCAAAGCGAAGTTCAACCCGACGTACGAGACGATCTACATGGCCTACGCCGATCCACTGGAGCTGCCGGCGATCGGGGCAGCAGTGGGCAAGGCCTACCTGCCTACCGTGTCGGCCAAGGAGGCCGTCTCGCTGGTGCGCACGCTGGCCGCGAAGAAGTAGCGCCCACGCATCCTTCGCGCAGCCTCGAGCGTGCCGTTAGCGGGCGAACGCGCCACCCTAGAGCGCGCGGTGGCCCGCTAACGGCGCGCTCACTGCCGCTTTTCGCTGTCCAGCGGCCGGATGCGGAATGCGTCGGGATGGTTTGGCGGCACCTGGGGCACCCCCATCTCTAGAAGTCGCTGAGTGAGCCTGCGAGGAGATACGGAGATCGACCAGTCCCAACGGCCGAATCCATCGCTCTGCAGCCGCAACCAGTCCTCGCGAAGCTTCTCGTCCCAGAGTGCCTGTTCCGGCGTTCTTCCTCTCAGAAATACGGGATCTTCGTACTTGGCACGGCCATCCACTTCACCGATGGTCTTCGCGCCTCGGAACCAATAGTCCACAAAGGCGTGTTCTCCGTTCGGGCCCCAGAACTCTTTCTGAAGCTCGGGCTGAGGAAAACGGCAGCGTGCCATCGTCACCCGACTCGCGGATTCGGCTACGGACTCCGACAGTGGAGTTGCAAAGTCGACGACGCGGGCGGCTCGGGCCGAACCTCGGAAGCGTCCGAGGGCGGAGAGAAGGGCGCGGAGTTCGGCCTGGTTCGCCATCTCGTTGTGCAACGCAAAATCGGCAGCCGCGACTGCCGACATAAAGGGTGCAGAGGCCGCCATATCGATGACGGTTCGAGCTACGCCGGTCACTCGAAGACCATCGATGATGGTGAGATCTGCATGCTCAAACCCAAGGGCGTGTCGTCGAATGTGGTCGTGCGATCGGCCACCACCCGCTTTCTCGGTGAGCAGATGCACCTGGGTCGGCCATGCTCCGATCGCGGGAAGGCGCCACAGCGCCGCGGCGGAGACGCCCCACAACACAGCCTCCGCACGGCGGCTGTTGGCCACGCCGAAAACAAGCGCACGATATCGGTCAGCTGCGTTCCAGCCATCCCATTCCTGTTCGGGCGCATACACGCCGTGGCTGACGCGCAGAAGCTCGCCGCGAGAGGCTCGTCTGCGAAGAGCCGAGTCGTCACCGACAAGCAACGAGCGGTCGCGCACGTAGAGCAGTCTGTCTTCGGGGTTTCCTTGAGGCATGGCGCCAGAATGCCGTGGGGTCGAGGCAATGAGGGTGGACTTTCTCGCGAATGTGCACGATTCAGCGTCGGCGCCTTCCGTGGAGGAACGGCGAACACAAGGATGTCGTTGGCGAACGCGCTGTCGGCGGGCGAACGCGCGGTCAGGGCAGGCGCGCTCGCCCGCTAAGAGAGCGTTCGGGCTTGGAGCCTTGAGAGGCGCTCGCGGGCGAGTGGCTCACATGCGTCAAGCCCTGCCGCCGGTGGGGGTCGCCGCCGTAGCGTCGTACATATGAGCACATCGAACTTCTCACCACGCCGCGCCATCGTCACCGGATCGAACTCGGGTATCGGCAGGGCTACAGCCCTCGCCCTCGCCGAGGCGGGCATGGATGTCGGCATCACCTTCCACTCCGATTCCGACGGCGCCGAAGAGACGGCCGACATGGTGCGCTCCCTCGGGCGCGACGCGCACATCGCGCAGCTCGACACCGGCGAGCTCGACTCGGTCTCGGGCACCATCACCTCGTTGATCGAGAAGCTCGGCGGTCTCGACGTCTTCGTCAACAATGCCGGCGTCATGGATGTCGCACCGTTTCTCGAGATGGACCTGGAGACCTGGCGTCACACGATCGCCGCCGACCTCGACGGCGCATTCATCGCCATCCAGACCGCCGCGAAGACGATGGTCGAACAGGGCGCCGGTGGGCGCATCATCGGGGTCACGAGCGTGCACGAACATCAGCCGCGGGTCGGGTCGAGCGCCTACGACGCGGCGAAGCACGGCTTCGGCGGACTGCTCAAGACGGCGGCGCTCGAGCTGGGGCAGCACGACATCACCGTCAACGCGGTGGCTCCGGGCGAGATCGCCACGCCCATGAACGACATGACCGACGAGGACGCGTTCAACACCCACCGCCCCGGCATCCCGCTCGGCCGCTCGGGCATCGCCGGTGAGATCGCGTCGGTCATCGCGTTCCTGGCGTCACCCGCCTCGAGCTACGTGACGGGCGCATCGTGGGCCGTCGACGGCGGCATGCTGCAGATGGGCCCGCAGGGCGGATCGCACCTCACGACAGACGACTGGCGCGGAGCGGCGACGGAGTAACCCCGCGTTACAGCGGGATGTTGCCGTGCTTCTTGGTGGGCAGGCTCGCCCGCTTCGTGCGCAGTGCCCTGAGCGCCTTCACGACCGCGACGCGGGTGGCCGCCGGCTCGATCACGCCGTCGAGTTCTCCGCGTTCCGCGGCGAGGAACGGCGACGCGACGTTGTAGGTGTACTCGTTGGCGAGCCTCGTGCGCACAGCGGCCACGTCTTCGCCGGCCTCTTCTGCCCGCTTGATCTCGCCGCGGTAGAGGATGTTGACGGCACCCTGGCCGCCCATGACGGCGATCTCGGCGGTGGGCCACGCGAGGTTGATGTCGGCGCCGAGCTGCTTGGAGCCCATCACGATGTACGCGCCGCCGTAGGCCTTGCGGGTGATCACGGTGATGAGGGGAACGGTGGCCTCGGCGTAGGCGTAGAGCAGCTTCGCGCCGCGCCGGATGACACCCGTCCACTCCTGATCGGTTCCCGGGAGGTAGCCGGGCACATCGACGAGGGTGAGGATCGGGATGGAGAACGCGTCGCAGAAGCGCACGAACCGCGCGGCCTTCTCACCGGCCTCGATATTGAGCGTTCCGGCCATGGCGTTGGGCTGGTTGGCCACGATTCCGACCGAGCGACCCTCGACGCGGGCGAAGCCGACCACGATGTTGGGCGCGTAGAGCGGCTGGGTCTCGAGGAACTCGCCGTTGTCGACGATGTGTTCGATCACCGTGTGCACGTCGTAGGGCTGGTTGGGCGAATCCGGGATGAGCGTGTTGAGCTTGCGGTCGGCATCCGTGATCTCGAGCTCGACCTCGCTGTCGTACACCGGGGCATCCGACAGGTTGTTGTCGGGCAGGTAGCTGATCAGTCCGCGCGCGAAGTCCAGCGCGTCTTCCTCATCGCTGGCCAGATAGTGCGAGACGCCCGAGACGGTGTTGTGGGTGAGTGCTCCGCCGAGCTCCTCCATGCCCACGTCTTCGCCGGTGACCGTCTTGATGACATCGGGGCCGGTCACGAACATCTGGCTGGTCTTGTCGACCATGATCACGAAGTCGGTGAGGGCGGGGGAGTAGACCGCGCCGCCCGCCGCGGGGCCCATGATGATCGAGATCTGCGGGATGACTCCCGAGGCCTGCGTATTGCGGCGGAAGATCTCGCCGTACTTGCCGAGAGCGACGACGCCCTCCTGGATGCGGGCTCCGCCGGAGTCGAGCATGCCGATGATCGGCACGCCGGTCTTGAGGGCGAGGTCCATGACCTTGATGATCTTCTCGCCGGCGACCTCGCCGAGCGACCCGCCGAAGATCGTGAAGTCCTGTGAATAGACGGCGACCTGGCGCCCGTGGATCGTGCCCGTGCCGGTGACGACCGCGTCGCCGTAGGGGCGCGACTTCTCCATGCCGAAGGCCACGGTGCGGTGGCGAACGAACTCGTCGATCTCGACGAACGAGCCCGCGTCGAGCAGCTCTTCGATGCGCTCGCGGGCGGTCTTCTTGCCCCGGGCGTGCTGCTTGGCGATGGCCGCCTCACCGCTGGCGGTCACGGCCTCGTGGTACCTGTTTTTCAGGTCGACCAGCTTGCCCGCTGTGGTGTACATGTCCGGCGCCTGTGCAGTTACGTCTTCGCTCACCGGTTCACTCTACCGGCCAGCCATCGCCGCCAACCGTTGGTTGGTTGCTACAAATTTGCCGCGCATCCATTGGTTCGAGCCCGTGCGCCGCGCCGACAAGCGACAGGTGCTGCGCCTAGGGTGATGCCTATGAAACTGCCCCTCAGTTCCGCGGTCGCCGAGCGCCTCGAGTGGCTTCCGCGCGTCGGTTCGACGAACGATGCGCTGCGCGAGCGGGCCACAGGGCCGGATGCCTCGGCCTGGCCCGATCTGTCGGTGGTCGCCACAGACACGCAGACTCAGGGCCGGGGAAGACTCGGCCGTACGTGGACCGCGCCCGCCGGAAAGTGTCTCGCCGTGTCCGTTCTGCTGCGGCAGCCGATCGGGTCGTCTGTTCTGCCGCCCGACAGCCTGGGCTGGCTGCCACTCATGGCGGGGGTGGCGATGACGCAGGTCGTGCGTTCGCTCATCGATGGAGAGATCGGTCACGCGACGAGCGTGCACCACCGCCCGGTGGCGTCGCTCAAGTGGCCCAACGATGTTCTGATCGACGGTGCGAAGGTCAGCGGAATCCTCAGCGAGCTCGTGCCGTCGACCGGGGTCATCGTCGGCGCCGGATTGAACGTCTCGCTCACCGAGAACGAGCTCCCGGTCTCCACGGCCACCTCTCTGCTTCTCGCCGGAGTTCGGCACGCCTCGCTCGACGCGGCGCTCGCCGGCTACGTGATCAACCTGTCGCGTCTCTACCGAGATTTCGTGCGCTTCGAGGGCGATGCCGTGCAGAGCGGGCTGCATGCCCTGGTTACCGCTTTGTGCGGCACGCTGGGCAGCCCCGTTCTGGCCGAGCTTCCCGGAGGCGAGGTCGTCTCGGGCATCGCCCGCGAGATCGACGAGCTGGGACGCATCGGTATCGATCGCGACTCGGATGGCTGGAGAGTCGTCGTGGCCGCAGGAGATATCACCCACCTGAAGGTTTAATAGGCCCATGCCCGCTCCGCAGCATCCGCGTCCGAGCTTCGGTGCGCTCATCCACGGTTCGGATGCTCAGACGGAGGTCTTCGCGGCCGAGCGCTCGGCGCCAGCCCCGGCCCGTGCGCAGAGCGCCTACGACGAGACCGTGGTGACCGAACGCATCCGGCCCCAGGGCCAGCCGCCACAAAGCCCGGCTGCCCACGGTCAGTACGCCCACGGCGCCTCGGATGCCACGGGCCCGGCCGCCGAGCAGGCAGAGCCTGAGCGTGTAGTCGCCAAGTTCCGCTCTCACGGTCGGCGCCTGTTCTTTCCGACGATTCTTCTCATCGCCATCGCCGGAGCGACGGGTTACTTCTCCGGATGGTTCGCCGAGGAATGGCAGAACTGGTCTGTGCTCGCCGCGGGCGCGCTGCTCGCCGTTCTGTTCTTCGTCATTCCCGCGGTGAAGTGGTTGAGCGTGCGCTACGTGCTCACCACTCGGCGCGTCATCCTGCGCCGCGGTCTGCTGGTGAATACCCGCAGCGAGGTGATGCTCTCTCGTGCGGGCGACCTGACCGTGCGCAAGTCCGTGCTCCAGGTGATGTTCCGCACGGGAGACGTGCGCATCGGCACGGCGCCGGGGGAGTACGCGGTGCTTCGCGATGTGCCTCGGCCCGACCTGGTATCCGAGGCGATCGGAGACCTCATCGAGGCGCAGCACGTTCCGGCGCACGCCGTGAGATTCCGACGAACCGATGAAGACAATCCGTGGTGGGACGAGCAGCAGCCTCGTTAGGCGGAGTAGCCTCTGGAGCATGTTGGAATTCAAGGGCGAGAAACTCGAGCAGGTCTGGGTCGGCAACGAGCACGTCGCGAGCATTCGCGAGGCCTCGGGTCACGGCGAAGGGCCGTTCATCATCGAGACGGTCGACGGCGTCGAGATCCATCAGGCGGCCGACCTGCACCTCGCAGAGCTCTGGGTCGCACAGCACTCCGACAGCATTCTGGGCCGCCCGAACTAAGCTGGACGCGTGGAATATCGCGTAGGTGTCATCGGTGGCGGTCAACTGGCTCGAATGATGATTCCCGCGGCGGTGAATCTCGGCATAGACCTCAAGGTGCTCGCCGAGAACCCCGGATCGTCGGCGGCGCTCGCGGCGAGCGAGGTGGGTGACTATCTCGATCGCGACACGGTACTGGCCTTCGCCCAGACCGTCGACGTGATCACCTTCGACCACGAGCATGTGCCGCAGGCCATCCTGCACGCCCTCGTCGAGGCGGGCCACGACGTGCGGCCTGGGCCGGATGCGCTGCTGTACGCGCAGGACAAGATCCTGATGCGCGAGAAGCTCGAGCAGCTCGGAGTGCCGGTTCCTATCTGGGCGGCGGTGTCGAACGCAGACGAGCTCGCCGCATTCATCTCAGACAACGGTGGCCACGCTGTCGTGAAGACGCCGCGCGGCGGGTACGACGGTAAGGGCGTGCGCGTCGTGTCGCATTCCGACGAGGTCGCAGACTGGTTTCTCGCACTCGCCGAAGACGGCAACGGGGGATCGCTGCTCGCCGAAGAGCGGGTCGACTTCAGTCGCGAGCTCGCTCAGATGGTCGCTCGCCGACCTTCGGGCGACATGCAGCTGTGGCCCGTGGTCGAGTCGATTCAGCGAGACGGGGTCTGCGCCGAGGTCATCGCTCCCGCGCCGCGGAGCGCCGGACGCGTCGCCGACGTCGCGGCCGACATCGCCACGACGATCGCGGAGGGCGTCGGCGTGACCGGAGTCTTCGCCGTCGAGCTCTTCGAGACCACCGACGAGCGTCTTCTCGTGAACGAGCTGGCGATGCGCCCGCACAACACCGGCCACTGGTCGATCGACGGCTCGACCACGAGTCAGTTCGAGCAGCACCTGCGAGCCGTCCTCGATCTGCCCTTGGGTGCTACAGGATGCCGCGACACCTGGTCAGTCATGGTCAACGTGCTCGGCGGGCCCGCCGAGGGAACCCTGGCCGACCGCTATCCCGCCGCTTTCGCGGACCAGCCCACGGTGAAGTTCCACAACTACGGCAAAGCTCCGCGCCCGGGCCGCAAGGTCGGACACGTCACCGCCGGCGGCGACGACCTCGACCAGGTTGTGTTCGAGGCGCGTGCCGCAGCGGCTTTCTTCCAGAACTGACGTTTACCATGGGCCAATGCCCGCAATCACGCCTCTCGTCGGTGTCGTCATGGGGTCAGACTCTGACTTCTCGGTGATGGCCGACGCCGTCGCCGTCCTCAACGACTTCGGCATCGCCCACGAGGTGCAGGTCGTCTCGGCCCACCGCACTCCCGAGAAGATGATCGACTACGGCCGCACCGCTCGCGATCGCGGTCTGAAGGTGATCATCGCCGGCGCCGGTGGTGCCGCTCACCTTCCGGGTATGATCGCCGCTGTCACGACCCTCCCGGTCGTGGGCGTTCCCGTTCCCCTCGCCCGTCTCGACGGCCTCGACTCGCTGCTGTCGATCGTGCAGATGCCCGCCGGTATCCCCGTGGCCACCGTGTCTATCGGCGGCGCCAAGAATGCGGGCCTCATCGCTGTGAGCATTCTCTCGACCTTCGACGACACCCTCGCGGGAAAGCTCGGCGACTACCGCGAAGAGCTCACGGCCCTCGTCGAGCAGAAGAACCAGGACCTGCAAGCACGCCTATGACTACTGTGAATGCACCCATCCGCTACCCGGATGTGGCCTCTCCGAAGGTGATGACCGCCCGAGCCTGGGTACTGGTCGTACTCAACTTCGTGCTCCCCGGATCCGCTCAGGTGCTCGCCGGCAGTAGACGCCTCGGGCGCTTCGGACTCGGCTGCACGCTCGCGCTCGTCGGACTCGCGATCGTGGCCGGCATCGTCTATCTCATCTGGCCCCAGATGATCTTCTCGGTCTTCACGAACGAGTGGAGCCTCTGGGCAGTGCAGATCATCCTCATGGCCTACGCCGTTCTCTGGGTCATCCTGGCTCTCGATACCCTCCGCCTGGTGCGGCTCGTTCGCACGCGACCCAACGCTCGCGGCTGGATCGCAGGCTTCACCACGGTGCTCCTGGTTCTGTTCGCGGGTGGCGCCGGCTACGGCGCCTACCTCGTCAACGTGACTCGCGACACGGTCGCGTCGATCTTCGCCGTGCAGGCTAATGCCGAGCCTCCGGTCGACGGCCGGTACAACATCCTGCTTCTCGGCGGCGACGCAGGCGCCGACCGTGACGGCCTGCGCCCCGACAGCATCACTGTGGTGAGCATCGAAGCCGATACCGGTCGCGCCACGATGATCGGTGTGCCACGTGACCTCCAGCAGGTGCCGTTCCCCGAGGGTTCTCCTCTCATTGGCTCCGACTACGACGAAAACGGCACGGGCGTCTACGACTGCGGCTCCGACTGCCAGATCAGCTTCCTCTATCCGCGGGTCGAGGCCTACGACCAGGACCTCTACCCGAACGCCGAAGCCGAGGGATCGAACGCGGGAATCGAGGCGACGAAAGATGCGGTCGAGGGTGCACTCAATCTCACGATCCAGTACTACGTGCTGATCGACATGCAGGGCTTCGCTCAACTCATCGATGCGCTCGGCGGAGTAGATATCAACGTGACCGAGCGTCTGCCCATCGGTGGAGACGAGAACCTCAACGAGGTCGAGGGCTGGATCGAGCCGGGTCAGCAGCACATGGACGGGACCACCGCCCTCTGGTACGCGCGCTCCCGCCACACGACGAGCGACTACGACCGCATGGGCCGCCAGCGTGAGCTGCAGACGGCGATTCTGACGCAGTTCCAGCCCGCCAACGTACTGAGCAAGTTCCAGGGCATCGCCCAGGCCGGTGCCGACGTCGTGAAGACAGACGTACCGCAGTCGACGCTGGCCTATTTCCTCGACCTCGCGCTGAAGACCAAGAACCTTCCGGTCGACAACGTCGAACTCGTTCCACCGGCGGTCGACCCGGAGGATCCGGATTGGGACTCCGTGAGGCAGTCCGTGAGCAACGCGCTCGTGCTCAGTTCGTCGAAGACCGCGACGCAGTAGGCGCACGGGGCGTACCGTTCGCCCTGTAAAGTCGGGACCGCTGGTCGATACGCGGAGTGCACAAGGGTTCGCGAACGGAGCCCGGATCGGCGGGTAGTATCGCAGAGGCTTCGGCTGAAGCAATAGATACGGACGCGGGGACGACATGACATCACGACAGGCTAGAGAAGTCGTTCGACGACCGTGGTTTGTCTTCATCTTGTCGTTGATGGCCTTCGGAGCCATGTCAGTCCTCTGGGCGGCGACGTCGCCGATCGGAGCGAGTCCGGATGAGCCGGCGCACTATATCAAGGCCGCCTCGGTTGTGCGGGGGCAACTTATCGGTGAACCGGGCCCGCGTCCGCAAGACCGTATTGTCAGTGTCCCCGAGACGGTCGCGAACACCCTCAATGTCAGTTGTCTCGCGTTCAAATCGGACGCTACGGGAGACTGTCTCCCATCCTTCGGTTCTGCAAAAGAAATGGTCGAGACGAGGACGTCCGCTGGGCTGTACAACCCAACGTATTACGTGCTCGTTGGATGGCCTTCGCTGCTGGATTCGGGGCCATCCGCTCTATATTTCATGCGGTTCGCCAGCGCGCTAGTGTGTTCGCTATTCCTTGCTACGACGATCACTTTTCTTTCCCAACTGGCCCGCCCCGTCCTACCAGTGCTTGCAGGAATCGTCGTGATGACGCCTACGACGTTGTTCCTAAGCGGCTCTGTCAATCCCAACGCGTTCGAGATAGTCACAACGGGCGCCTTCTTCTCAGCCCTTCTATACGCGGTGATGGGTCGGCCATCGAGGCGAGCGGATTGGTGGACCGCGGGGTCCCTCGTGCTCTCGGGTGCCATGCTCGCAAACTCACGGGGCCTTGCTCCCGCGTGGCTCGGATTCGCGGTCGTGATCGTCGCGGTGTCTGTAGGAGTTCTCCCCTTCGTCAAAAGGATGAGTCGTCCCCCGTTTCTGATAGCTGTCGGGCTCGTTGCGGTTGCTGCGGGCCTTGCACTGGTTTGGACCCTCAAGACGAATTCGCTTCCTGCTGTCGGAGAATACCCGGGGGTAGGCTCGACTTTTGGGCAAGGGTTCACCACGATGCTCTCGAACACCGTCGACTACCTGCGTATGGCGGTGGGCGTCTTCGGCTGGCTCGACTCGCCTGCCCCCGCGTGGGTCCTCGTCCTCTATTACGTGCTTCTTACGACAATCACAGCGTACGCGCTCGTCTTCTCGCGTCGGTCCCGTGCGGTGGCGGCATTGTGGGTCGCCCTCGCAGCCTGTTTACTCATGCCACCCCTGATACAGGCATCGACTGTAACCGTGTCGGGCTACGTCTGGCAGGGCCGATACACGTTGCCTCTGATCGTCATGCTTGCGGTCATGGCAGCGGTCGTGGCGTCTAACCGCTTTTCCGAGGTGCCTACCACCGATTCGCGTCGGCTTGTCGTTGTCGTACTGGCCGTGACCACGGTCGCGCAGATCGCATCTTTACTGACGAATCTGAAGCGCTATGTTGTGGGTTCTTCGCAGGATTGGAGCGTGTTCTTCGAAGGCCCGCGGTGGATTCCGCCGTTCTTCTCATCAACTGGATGGTTCGCCGTCTGTATCCTTGTCGCAGCGCTGTATCTCAGCGTGGCCCTGGTGCTGACCACTCGTTCCGTGGGGCTATCCTCGCGTCCGGTAGAGGGCGTGGCACGTTGATCTTCTCGAGATCAAATCTGAAGTCCGTCATCGTATATGGGTTGGTCGGGGGAACAGCCTTCGTTATAGACCTGGGAACTCTCGTCTTTTTGCGAGACGTGGCTCGTTGGGTTCTTCCCGTTGCCACAGCGTGCGCGCTGATGGCTGGTCTTGTGGCCAGCTACCTGATGCAGAGATTCTTCACTTTCAGACAATCGAAAGTGTCGTGGCACAGTCTGTGGAAATATGCGCTCCTCGTTACCTTCAATTGGGGAGCTACTCTGCTCATCATCCACCTTGTCGAGTCGACCGGAATCAACTACGTCTTCGGCAAAGTTGCCGCCACCGCCGCCATCACGATCTGGAACTACTTCATCTACCGCTTCTGGATTTTCCACGGTACTTCTGGGGCCGCAGCGGCGACGCCGTACCTCGACGCTCAGGCTCCGTAGCCCTCATTTGACAGGCGCCGTCGGTCTGATTCCGATGGTCATATCGCCGGTTAGAGGTCGGCGTGGAGCTGCCAGACTTTTTCTGCGGAATCGCGCCAGCTGAAGGCGCGAGACCGGTCGTAGCCTCCGACAGATAGACGCTCGAACAGTTGGGTGTCGCCAAGAACTCGCGTGATCGCCGCGGCGATGCGCTCTGGGTAACCTGCAGCGTCGTCTCGTTCGACTGACACGCTGGCCCCGGCGGTGACCTCGAGAAGAGCCGCGACGTCGGAGTGAATCACCGGGGTTCCGAAGTTCATCGCTTCGATCACGGGCAGACCGAAACCCTCGGCGAGACTCGGGTACACAAAGAGCGATGCGCGATCGAGGAGCAGGGCGAGGTCGGAGTCGGAGACGAATCCCATGGTGCGCACGCGTTCGGGCGGCAGGCCGGCGTCGGCGACGACGCGGGCTACGTTCAGGTCACCCCATCCGTCGGGACCAGCGATGAGTAGGGGAAGGTCGGGAACTCCCGGCCGGGCCAGAGCCTGGATCAACGGCGCGAGCCCCTTGCGGGGTTCGAGGGTGCCGACCGTGAGCATGTATTCGGCTGGCAGGTCGAGCTCGGAAGCGCGCTCGTCGGCGTTTCCGGGAACGACCAGTTTCGAGCTGACTGCGCCGCCGATGACACGAACGCGATCGCCGAAGTTGATGAACTCACCCAGTTCCGCGGCCACGGCGTGGGTGGGAACCACGATGGCGTCTGCGTAGCGTCGCGCGCGTTTGGCCAGCCCTCTATGCCAGGCCACGCCGTGCTTGGTGAGGGTCTCCGGATGCGTCCACGGAACGACATCGTGGATGGTGACGGCGACCTGCTCGCCGATCGAGTTAACGCGGTCGATCTTGCGCAATGGCGCGAGAAGGCTCGGTGCGTGAATCATGCCGCGACCCTTGGCGCCGGTCGAGAAGCCGTGCTGCCATGCACGGGCGAGTTCGCGGCGAGGCAAAGGCAGACGCGTGAGCTTCTCGAGGTCAGGCAGGCGAGAGAGAGTCTCGTCGTACGTTTCATTCGGCACCTTCGAGATGATGCCCTCGACATCGCAGCCGCGTGGTCTCGTGGCGATCAACTCACGTGTCAATTCTTCTGTATAGCGACCGATGCCCCCCGGTACCGTCGCCACCATCTGATCAATGATCACCCTGAGGGTCGTCATCAGTCTCCAAATACTTCCCGAGTGAGCAGCAGAGTGCAGCTCACTGGACGGTCGCGCATGCGTTCGAATTCCGCTCGGGACCTGCGACAGGTCTGGAAATAACCGGGTGGACAAGCCGCGGGGCGGAACGAACAAGACGACGAACTGTCCGTGCGCTCGACCCTATCAGGGACAAATGAGGCTTCCTGAAAGGCTGCCCGGTAGACTTCTCGACCATGCGCGGAATCATTCTCGCCGGCGGCTCAGGTACCCGGCTCTGGCCTATCACGAAGGGCATCAGCAAGCAGCTGATGCCGATCTACGACAAGCCCATGATCTACTACCCCCTCTCGACGCTGATGATGGCCGGCATCAGCGAGATCCTCATCATCACGACGCCCGAGTACAACGAGCAGTTCAAAGCGCTCCTCGGCGATGGCAGCGACCTTGGCATCCGTCTCGAGTACGCGGTGCAGCCGTCGCCCGACGGTCTCGCTCAGGCCTTCATCATCGGTGAGGAGTTCATCGGCGACGAGAGCGTCGCTCTTGTTCTCGGCGACAACATCTTCCACGGCACGGGCCTCGGTTCGAGCCTGCGGAACAACACCGACTTCGACGGTGCATTGATCTTCGCCTATCACGTCGCCAACCCGCGTGCCTACGGCGTCGTCGAGTTCGATGACGCCAACGTTGCTGTGTCGATCGAAGAGAAGCCCCTCGAGCCCAAGAGCAACTACGCCGTTCCCGGCCTCTACTTCTACGACAACTCCGTTGTCGAGATCGCGAAGACCATCGAGCCGAGTGCTCGGGGAGAGCTCGAGATCTCGACGGTCAACGAGCGCTATCTCAAGCAGGGCAACCTTCGCGTTCAGGTCCTCGATCGAGGCACGGCCTGGCTCGACACGGGAACATTCGAGTCGATGGTTCAGGCCACGGAGTTCGTGCGCGTGGTCGAAGACCGCCAGGGGTTCAAGATCGGGTGCATCGAGGAGATCGCCTGGCGCGCCGGATGGATCTCCGACGAGCAGCTCCGGGTCCTTGCGGCCCCTCTCGTCAAGAGCGGCTACGGGGCATACCTCAATACCCTGCTCGACGCGCGCTGACAGATGACCGCAGACATCCTCTTCTCGAAGCCGTTTCACGCGCCTCGGGAGATGGAGAATCTCGCGCGCGTCGTGCAGAGCGATCACGCTCACGGTGACGGGGAATTCACTCGTTCGGCCACGCGTCGTCTGACTGGCATCACCGGAGCTCCGGCGGCGCTGCTGACGACGTCGGGTTCGCACGCGCTCGAACTCGCGAGTCGGCTCCTCGACCTCGGCCCGGGCGACGAGGTGATCCTTCCGAGCTTCACTTTTCCCTCCGCTGCCAACGCCATCGCTCTCACCGGCGCAACGTGCGTGTTCGTCGACGTCGACCTGCGTTACGGCAACATCGACCCGCAGCAGGTCGCCGAGGCGATCACGCCGCGCACGAAGGCGATCTCTGTGGTCAGCTACGGGGGAGTGGCCGTCGACTTCGATTCGATCGAGCGCATCGCCGAGCAACACGGGCTGGCCGTCATCGAGGACAACGCGCACGGCTTGGGCGGGGAATACCGCGGTCGCCAGCTGGGCACGTTCGGAGTGGTCGCCATCCAGAGTTTCCACGACACGAAGAACGTGCACTCCGGTGAGGGTGGTGCCATTCTCATCAACGATCCGTCGATGCTGGAACGAGCCGAGATCGTTCGGGAGAAGGGCACCAACCGTGCACGGTTCCTGCGCGGCCAGGTCGACAAGTACACCTGGGTCGACGCCGGGTCGAGCTATCTCATGAGCGAGTACAACGCGGCGGTGCTCGACTCGCAGCTCGAGTCCTTCGACCTGATCCAGGCGAAGAGGCACGCCATCTGGAACAGCTACGCGGATCGCCTTCCTGCCTGGGCCGAGGCAGAGAACGTGCGATTGATGGATGTGCCGGACGACCGCCGACACCCGGCGCACCTGTTCTTTCTCCAAGCCCCCGATCACGACTATCAGACTGCTCTTCTCGCGCATCTGCGCTCGATGGGCGTCGTGGGCACGTTCCACTACATTCCTCTCGATTCGGCACCGGCGGGCCTGCGTTTCGGGCGTCGGCTGCGCGAATTGACGTCGAGCCAGAGCTTCTCCGACCGACTGGTGCGTCTGCCGCTCTGGGCCGATATGAGCGACGACCAGGTCGACCGAGTGATCGCGGCCGTCACCTCGTTTCACCGATGAAGACCGTTCTCCTGCGGCTCTCGGGCTTCACGGTCTTTCCTCTTCTCTCCCTGATCACCCCGTTCCTGCTCCTGCCGATCGTCTCCGGCATCGTCGGCGGCGACGGGGTGTCGAGTGTGATCTCCGGCCAGGCGATCGGTACCTTCGCTGCCACCGCGCTCATGTGGGGGTGGAATGTCGATGGGCCGGTTGCCATCGCTCGAGCGACCACACCCGACGAAAGAGCGACGGTCTATCTTCGAAGCGTTCGCACGAGGATCGTGCTGATGGTGTTCGCTCTTCCGATCGCGTCCGTCATCGCGGCCTTCGTCGCCGTGCCGGAGTTCCGTGTCGAGGCGGTGTCGATGACTCTTGCCACGGCGCTCGTGGGCATGTCTCCCGCCTGGTTCTGCATAGGGCTCGGCCAGCCCAAGCTGCTCGCCTACTACGACACCATTCCGAGGTTCGCGGCGACCCTCGTCGCCGTTCCGCTGTTGCTCGTGACGCAGCAGGTGTGGAGCTACACGCTCGTCCTCGCGGTCGCGACGGTGATCAGCCTCATGCTCTTCCACCGCCGTTTCTCGCCCGGGGGTGTGTGGCTCCCGAAACCGATCGGCGCAGCGCTCAGCGATCTTCGATCGCAGCGTCACACCGCCGGCATCAGCATGGCGGGCAGCGCATACGCATCCACACCGGCGCCGATCGCGACGGCGACGACGAGCCCCCTCGCGTCCGGGAGCCTGTCGACCGCCGACACCCTGTATCGCTTCGGTCTGTTCACCGTTGTGGCGCTGGGCAATGCCTTTCAGAGCTGGACGATCGAGCCCGGGATCGCCAACAGGCGCCAGCGGCACGCGTTCGCTCTGTGGTCGCACATCGGTCTCGGCGCGGCGGGCCTCGTCATCCTCGTTTTGGCGGGGCCTTGGGTCAGCGAGATCCTGTTCGCGGGGCAGGCCCGCGCCACCGTCGAGGTGTGTCTCTACTACGGCATCGCGTTCTTCTTCCTCTCGGCCGGAACACCCCTGATGCGCAACGTGCTGATTCCCGCCGGACGCCAACGGCTGATCCTGCGCTGGACGCTGATCTCTGCAGTGCTCGGAATCGGCGCGATGCTCGTGGCCGGCTTGTCTGGTCATGCTCCGCTGATCGCTCTGGGAATGGCCCTCAGCGAGGCCGTGCTGTGCGCGGCCCTCGCCATCCCCGCCTTCCGAGAACTGCGGCGTGAGAAAGACGAAGACCATGTCGGCTGAGCTGAGCGCTTCGAGCGTCGTCGCGATCGTGGCGTCGTACCGCCCCGATGCAGAGCTGGTCGCCACCGTCGTGTCTCTGGCCGAGCAGTTCGAGCACGTCGTGATCGTCGACGACGGATCTCCTGCGGAGTTCGCAGATCGTCTCGATGCCATCGAGGCCACGGGTGTTCGTGTCATCCGTCGGCCGCGGAACGCGGGCATCGCCGCAACCCTGAACGCCGGAATCCGCGCGGCCGAAGAGAGCTGGCGCCCTGACTTCTTCGTGACCTTCGACCAGGATTCGGTGCCGGTCGACGACTACGCCGATCGGGCGCTGGCGACGTTCCGCCAGGCGCGGGCAGCGGGTCGCCGAGTCGGGTTCGTGGTCGCCTCGTCGTACAGCGGGCACGCCGTGCACGTGCGCGGAAACGTCGACGGGTTCGCCATCGCCTTCGACCCCATGCAATCGGGCTTCGTCATCGCCCGCCAGACGATCCAGGCCATCGGCCACCTCGACGAGGGGCTCGTGATCGACGGCGTCGACAGCGAGTACACGGCTCGGGCGCGCGCGGCCGGCCTCGACGTGCTCGTGGGGGCCGGATGTGACATCCTGCATCAACTCGGACGGCGCGACCCGGCGCGGCTGTTCGGGCGGCCGCTGCGCGTGCTGGGCCACGAGATCAGTTACAACTACCACTCGCCGACGAGGGTCTATTACATCGCCCGCAACGGGACGACCCTGACACGACGCTACCTTCTGAAGGACCCGTCGTGGGTGCTGCGCCGGCTCAGCGAGGAGACCAAGGCGCATGTGCTGCGTCTGGCCTTCAGCCCGAACCGGCGCTCGATCGCGGCTGCGATGGCCGCGGGGTACAGGGATTCGTTTCGGGGCCGCGACGGTCTGGTGCCGCCGTCGTTGTCCCGCCGGCTCCGCTGAGCTGGCTTCGGCCCGCCGACATATGATGCGCGCAGGGCGGGCTACCGCCGTCGGTTGAAGACCCTCGTCACGAGGAACGCGCGCGCCGAGAGACCGATGCGGGCAGCCAGCCGTACCGGAGCCAGGTACCAGCCGCGGTACTTGCTCGAGAGGAAGAGATAGGCGCTCTCGTGGTGCACGAGTACCATCTTCGCGGAGTGCTCGTCGGTCGAGTGGGCACCCGAGTGCATGACCTTTGCGGATGGCGCGTACCTATTGCGCCAGCCGGCCTTCGCGAGGCGGTAGCCGAGGTCGACGTCTTCGAAGTACATGAAGAATCGATCGTCGAAGCCACCGACGGCGTCGAACGCCTCGCGACGAACGAGAAGGCAGGATCCGGACAGCCAACCGGCGTCGCGTTCTCGAGGGGGCCGTTCGTTGTCGCTGTGGTACCGCCGGCTCCAGGGATTCGACGGCCAGATGTTGGCGAAGAGGGCATGTCCGAGTCCCATGCGCAGCGACGGGATGGCGCGGGCGGAGGGGTAGATCTCGCCGTCGGTCTCGACCAGCGGTCCGACGGCGCCGATCCGGGCATCCGATTCGCCGACGCGCACCAATTCATCGACGGCACCTGCCTGGATCTCGATATCGGGATTGCTCACGAGTACCCAGGAGATGTTCGCCGGCAGACTCCGCACCGCGGCGTTCATCGCGCCGCCGTAGCCCAGATTGCCGGTCATGGGCAGATACGTCACCCGATACCGCTCCGCGAGTTCTCGCACGGCTGCGCCGGCCTCAGGACGGTTGTCTGCGACGACCGCCTGCAGCGGTAGGGCGCTTGCCGCGTCGAGGGAGGAGAAGAAGCCGTCGAGTACCCCTTCGGAGCCGTAACTGACCGTGACGACGCCCGCCGTGGCGGCGCTCATGCACGATCTCCCGCGTCGGCGAAGGCAGCGGAGTACACCGCGGCGCACTCGCTCCAGGTGAAACGAGAGCTGCGGGCGAGGCCCGACTGAGCGAGTTCGGCCCGATGATCAGGATCATCGAGGAGCGCGCGCATCTCTGCGGCGAGCGATTCTGCGTCGGGTTCGGCATAAGCGACGGCGTCGCCACCCACCTCGGGAATGGAGAGGCGTCGGGTCGTCAAAACGGCAGCCCCGCTCGACATCGCCTCGAGGACGGGCAGACCGAACCCTTCGCCCAAACTCGGATACACGACGAGTTCAGAGCCTCCGAGGAACGCGGACAGAAGCGCGAGGGGAAGGTAACCGGCCTCGATGACGGGACGCTGTTCGACAGCCAGCCGCGCGTTGCGATCGAGGGCATCGTTCGCGGCCTCATCCCATCCGCGGGCTCCCGACAGCACGAGCACGGGCGTAGCCGGATCGGCTTCGCGCAGGCTCGCGTGTGCGGCGATGAGGGCGGGGATGTTCTTGCGCGGCTCGATGGTGCCCAGGAAGGCGATCCACGGCTGTTCTGGCGCGAGACCGATCTCGCGGCGCGCTTCGGCGATGGCGTCGGGCGTCGGCGGCGTGAACACGAGGGGATCGACGCCCAGATAGCCGACATCGATCGTGCTCTGGGCGTGCGCAACGTAGCGCTGGACTTCATCGGCCGTGGCCCGGCTGGCGGCGACGAGTCGATCGGCGTGGGCATTGGCCCGGCGGATCCACGAACGGAAGAAGACGCCCTTCAGCCTCGAGTGGGCATCCGGAGAGCTGAAGAAGGTTGCATCATGCAAGGTGACCACGCGCCGAGCGCGGGTGACCAAGGGAAACGTGTAGTGCGGAGAGTAGATGACGTCTGCCCGGCGTCGGCGGGCGAGCGCAGGAAGCCCTGTCTGCTCCCAGAGGAAGCGCCCACCGCGTCGCGAGACCCGCGCTGGAGCAACGAGGTATGTGTGTCCCGGAGCGACGTCGTGCAACGCCGGTATGTCTTGTCGCTTGGCGACGACGTCGACGAGCTGGCCATTTTCTTCCAGACCAGACAGCAGCCCTGAAATGAAACGGGCCACGCCGCCGTGGCTCGGAGGAATCGATGTGGCGTCAAACAGCACGCGGGGTGAGGTCTTCACGATGTCCCTCCTTCTCGTCTTGATCGAACGGATTCTTCGACAGGTGCAATGACATCACAATCAGGGTCAACAGCACGGCGCCGAGCCCGAAGGCGCCTAGCGACAGGATGGCTCCGCCAGGCGGCGACCAGGCGGGTTGGGTGATCATCTGCTTCCACGCCGTCGCGCTACCCACCGTGAATCGATGCAGCGCACTAGCGAACGCATACGACTGCGCGTAGATGAACGCGGCCGCGATCACAGCGACGACGCGCGTGCCGCCGACCGAGGTAGCCGGGCTTGCAACACGGCGCGGAATGGCGCACGCGAGAACCACAGCGAGCCCGAATGCCAGCATGGTCAGAGTCGGCAGCCCGTATCGGCCCTGCCAGATATAACCGCCGGTCGTGATGAAGGCGGCCTGAATGAGCGGCGGAACCAGGAAAAAGCTCAGCACCAAGGCGATGCCGAAGATGGCATACCTCCGTCGCAGGAGGTAGACGGCGGCCAGAACGACGGCACCGAGCAGCACGGTCCAGACGACCACGGTGGTGTCGGGAACGGGGGTGTCCATCCAACCGAAGTTGCCGATCATGTCGTTTCCATTGGTGACACTCAGCGTGATCATTTTCATGAAGCCGAAGAGCGGGCTGCTCCCGACATCGGGAAACACCTCGAAACCGCCGGTCGAGGTCGTTCTCGCGTCGGTGGCGAGGCGGGTGCTGATCGGGTTCCATGCGAGGGCGGCAACGGCGAGCACGGCGAGTACTGCGGTGCTCACGATGACGGCTCGCTGATGCAACAACTGAACGACTCCGCGCCATCCGAGGAGGAGAAGGGGGAGCGCGATGGCCAGGGCGACCCACAGCGGCGACACAGTGCGTGCGCCCATAGCGAGTGCCGCCGTGACGACGAGTATCGTCAGTCGACCCGCGAGTAGCTCCCGGGAGGGGTGCAGCACGATCGACAGCATGGCGGCGAAGACGGCGAGGCTGCCCGAGATCTCGAATGCGCTCGGATTGACCACCCCGTTGACGTAGATGACCATGGGGGTCAGAGCGACGAGCAAGCCGACGGCGGGAACGGATCGGCGACGCCAGCCGGCGACGAGCAGAAAAGCGCAGGCGAGCATGGCCGATGAGATGATCGTCGAGACGATGCGCATTCCGTAGAGGCCAGCCTCGCCGGTCAAGAGCAAGGTCGGCCAGCCGACGACGGCGTAGTAGACGGGGTTGTTGTAGCCGGCCGACGTCTCGGTCGTGACGGTCTCGGAACCGGAACCCTCGAGGGCCGGCGCGCATCCAGCATCTTGATTGAGGTCGAACCTGTAGCAGTCTTGCGTGGCGGTCCAGGCCACCGCGGCGGGAACGTCGACGATGTTGCCGGTGTCGCCTTGGGGGCCCACGAGTTCCCCACGGACGACTGACGCGGCCTTGATGAGGTGCGCCGGCTCGTCTGGGCCGGAGCCGAGGGGAGACGCGAACGCCCACGCGATAGACATCAGCGAGAGGGCGATCCAGGCCGTGAAGAAGGCGACCCTAGGTGAGAACCTCTTACGCATCCGAGCCGACGACCTCGATGCGCCGCTCGGTCGAACGCAGGCGGAAGACTACGACGGCCAAGATGAGAAGACCGACCACGAAGAGTGCGAGCGACAGCGCGACACCCCCGGGCGGAATCCATTGTGGGTCGGTGATCAGCTGCTTCCACGAGGTGTCACTGCCGATGACGTTTCGGCGCATCGCTTTGAGGAATCCGTAACCCTGACCCGCAATGAAGCCGACGATTACGGCGAAGATCAGACGGCTGAGGGCGGTGGCGGAGAAACGCGAGTTCTCGAGAGAGGTACCGACGAGAGCGGCGACACCGAAGATGAGCATGGCGAAGATCGGGAGACCATAACGGCCTTGCCAGATGAAGCCCCCGGTTGTGATGAACGCAGCCTGGATGAGGGCGGGGAGAATAAGTGCGAGGAGCAGGAGGGTGGCGCCGACGAAAGCGCGCCGTCCACGCAACAGGACGAAACCAGCCAGCAGGATGACGCCGAGTAGCATCGTCCAAATCACGATCGTCGTCGCGGGCACAGGAGTGTCTAGCCAGCCGAAGTTACCGATCATGTCCGCGCCATTGGTGAAGGTCAGCGTCACCATCTTCACGAAGCCGAAGAAGGGACTCTGGCCCACATCGGGGAACAACGTCGTGATCACCGGAGTCGCGGGAGCGCCCGCCGCGGCATCCGTAGCGAGCCTCGTGCTGATCGGAGTCCACGCGATCGCCAAGGCAGCGCCCAGCGCAACTACTGCCGCGGAAACGAGAACGACGCGTTTTCTGAGCAGGACCCCGAGTTCGCGGCCCCTGAGTAACAGCAAGGGAAGGACGATGGCAAGGGCAACCCACAAAGGCGAAATCGTTCGCGTGTTTGCCGCCAGGACAGAGACGGAGACCAGAACAATGGCCTGTTCGCGAAGCATCCGCTCATTTGGCTGGGACACGATAGTCATCATGGCTACGAACGCCGTAATTATGCCTGAGATCTCAAACGAGCTCGGGTTCACGAGGCCGTTGACGTAGAGGACCATCGGAGTGATCGCCGCGAGCAGGCCGACAGTTGGAATGGTCGGTCGACGCCATGTGGAAACGAGCATGAACGCGAGCGCGAGCATGCCAGACGAAAGGATTCCGCTCACGATACGCATAGCGTAAATACCCGTTGAATCGGAGAAGATCAGGGTCGGCCACCCGACCAGAGCATAATATGCGGGGTTGTTATAGCCAGCGGTCGTAGAACCAGGAACTATCTTGCCCGGGTCGCCTTCGACCGCCGGTGCACAATTCGCTGGCACAGTCGGTTGAAAGACGAAGCAGGTCTGCGCATTGGTCCACGAGACGTAGTTCGGGACATCGACCTCGTTGCCGTACGTGCCCTGCGGCCCGACGAACTCACCGCGGACGACGGATGCAGCCTTGATGATATGAGCCGGTTCGTCTGGACCCGACGATATCGGCGATGAGATCGCCCACGCGGCTGCGAGAAGTGAAAGCGCAATCCACGCTCCGGCGAAGACCCTCCACCGGCCTCTGCCGATGCTCGGCGAACCAGAACTCACGGCTCTTTCCGAATCGATTTCTCGAGTTCTTCGATTCGGAGCTGCTGGAGGGCCGCGGTCTCGGCGAGAACCCGCGTCTTCGTCTCGAGGTCGGTGAGCTCGGCGCTGTGCTGGATCGACACGAGAAAGAGAACCGCCATGCTCACAAAGAAGATGAGGTTGGTCGGCACTGCGACCCCGACGAGGCTAGCAGCCCAGCCGAGAATGTCGGGAAACAGACCCACCAGGAGCGCGAGGGTTCCCGCTAAGAGCCACCACACGGCGTGGCGTTCGCGCAGTCGCCGCCGACGCAGCATTTCTATGACGACACCGAGGGTGAGCAGGGCGGATAAAACCCCGAGCAGGTATGTGGCGATGGTCATCGGGTCGACGCCTCCGAGGGCAGGATCACAGGCGGGCGGAGAAGAGCGATGAACAGAGCCATCACCGCGCGACCGAGGTAGATCGCCGCTTTGAACGGGTTGTGCGACGGGCGTCCGCCGGCGCGTGGGCGCATCGCGACGGCCACCTGACTGACGGTGAGAGAGGCCCGTGATGCGATAACAAGAGATTCGACGGTGTCGCCCAGATACTCGGCGGGGTAGTGGGCGGCGAAGAGACGGACAGCGCGGGGCCCGCTTGCGCGGAAGCCGGATGTGGTGTCGGTGAGTCTGGTGCCCGCGAGACGGCTGAGGATTCCTGAGAGCATCAGCATCGCCCAGCGCCGAGGCCCGCGCACCGAGTATTCTCCTTCTCCCGCGAAGCGGGCGCCCAGAACGAGGTCGTGTGTGGCGAGCTGCTCGATAAGAGCGGGCACGCCCACGGGATCGTGCTGGCCGTCTGAATCGATTTGGATGACGTTGGCATATCCGTGTTCGAGCGCGTACTTGAAGCCGACGCGCATGGCCCCGCCCACGCCGAGGTTGAACGGCAAGGACGCGACGATAGCTCCAGCCGCGGCGGCTTTTGCCAATGTCGCATCGGTCGAGCCGTCGTCGACGACGAGGCAATGGATGCCGGGAAAAGTGCCGAGAACCTCGCGAACGACGTTGCCGACGGCCTCTTCCTCGTTGAATGCAGGCATCACAATTAGTGTGCCGTCGAAGGGGGTGGGCATCCGACCATCATAAGCGCCTGCCGTGGCCGGCGAGCGAAGGCGCGGTCAGCGGCGAGCGATCCGTTCGGCGGAGCTCGGCATGCGACCCTGTCTGCCCCGGATGCCATCGAGCCATCCGGCGACGATGAGGCGGCCGAGGACGACCCGATTCTTCGACAGTGCCAGCACGATGGCGAAGTGCCGCGCATCGAGAAGGGTCTCCTTAACCGACCATGCGCGATGACGCGAGCCGAATGCCCTGTTCATGAGAACCCGGTTGCGGGCGATGTAGTAGTAGCGGAATGGCGAGCTTCTCACGAGCGACACCTCGTTGCCGCCGAAACGCAAGCGACGGCCGAAGATCGTGGGATGGAATCGACCGCCAAGGCTATGCCCGAGGTGGGTACCAGCCGCGAGTACGGTCTCGAAACCGAGGTCGGAAAGACGCATGAAGTACTCGGTGTCGACAGAGTCGATAAAGAGTCCGGCGCGGAACGGACCGGCGCTCTGCCAGACAGAGCGGGGGATGACCAGACCCGACTGGATAGGCTCCAGCCCCAGGACGACCCCGTTCCGCACTTCCGCGACGCGGGAGGGGAGTCCTTCGACGGAGTGAGGCGCGACCAGGCCGACCTGCACGCCCGCCGTCCTGGCCGAGCCGAACGCGGCAAGTGCGCGTTCGACGTAGTCGCTTTGAAGCGTCGAATCCTGGTCGAGCGTCAGCACGAACTCAGCATCGGGCTCGCTCGCGAACGCCATATCGACGCCCGCGTTCAGTGCGGATGCAATGCCCGAGTTCTGCCCGAGCAGGACGATCTGGCACCCGGCCGCAGCGCACGCATCCAGAATCTCTGTCACATCGATCGTGCTGCCGTCGTCGACGATCGTGACAGAGCTCGTCTGCGGTAGCAGCGAGGTACACGCGTCGAGCAGAGCGGGCCCCGGATTGAACGCTGAGATCACGGCGACGACACGCGTCGACGGGGTGGTCGAATCTGCTCGGGGCACGGCGGCCTCCTTCTCGTCGGACGCCGGAAGAGCTGTGGCGGGCGAATACTATGGTGGCATGATCCGGGCGAGCGTGTGCATGGCCACCTACCGAGGCGCGCCGTTCGTGAGGGAGCAGATCGAGTCGATTCTCGAGCAGCTTCACGACGATGATGAGCTCGTGATCGTCGACGACGCATCACCCGATGACACGGTCGCCGTCATCCAGGGCATCGATGATCCGCGCGTTCGGTTGCACGCGGAGCCGGTCAATCGCGGATACGTGCGAACCTTCGAGAACGCCATTCGCCGCGCTCGCGGAAAGTACATCATGCTCTCCGATCAAGATGATGTCTGGACTCCCGGGCGACTAGGGCTGATGATCGCGCATTTGGACACGCACCTTGTCGTTGCCGGCAACTACTCGGTGCTGGGTGAAAACGGCCGGATGCCCGCACGCCGGCCGCTGAGGTCCGGTTACGACCGGCAGTTCGGCTGGAACACTCTGGCGATCCTTGTGGGGTATCGCCCCTACTTCGGATGCGCGATGGGATTCCGACGAGAGCTTGTGCGCGATCTCGTACCGTTCCCAGAGATCTTCATAGAGTCGCACGATCTCTGGCTGGCGATCCTCGGCAATGCGACGCGTTCGATCTCGCACCTGAGCGAGGTGGTCGTCGAGCGGCGCCTGCACGACTACAACGTCACTCCGCTGAAGTGGCGCCCGCTCGGAACGATCCTCACCGCGCGGCTGATGCTCGCGCGTGGCATGTTGATCGCCCGGCGACGGGTTCGGCGGCGGCCTCCGCGCTCGATCGCCTAACGCCCGCCTAGAGCGTGGCGAAGCAATGCCCGTCGGCCACCCGTGTCGCGCCATCGGAGAGCTTTAGGCAACGACCACAGCGCGCTGAGCCTTGATGGTACATGCCTCCGGGCGACACGGGCAGCTCGATACCATCCCATCGCTTCGCAGCGGTCGGCGGCCTCGTAGAACACGTCGCGCTCTTCAGCGAACTTTGATCCGTCGACGCCGCCCAATGAGGAGACGCTTGCCGCGTGTCTGCGATAATCGAAAACCGTCTCGTCATCCAGCACGAGGGCTCCGCCCGACAGCACGATCTGCAAGATCAGAGTGAGATCTTGAACGACCCGGCGGTCTTCGCGAAAACCGAACTCTCTTAACCGGTCGCTTCGCCAGCAGAGCGACGGGAAGTAGCACCAGTTGCCACGGAGGAGGCTGGCAGCGAGTTCGTCTCCGGCGAGGACCTGCGGCTTCGATCCACGAGGGCGAAGAAGCGATTTCACCCGATCGGGCAAAGGACTCGACGGTTCTCCGTTCTCGTCGATAACCGAGACACCCGGTTGGATCAAGTCGGCATTCGGGTTCTGGGACTGCAGTCGCGCTACGCGCGCCACGTAACCCGGCCGCATCACGTCGTCACACCCCATGATCACGGCGAAGTCGTTCTCGATGAGCGAGACACAACGATTGAAATTGCCGCTCACACCGAGGTTGTGTTCGTTTCGGAGATAGGTGATGCGGGGGTCGTTCAGCCCACGTGCCCAGTCGCCGGCGGAAAGGTCGGGGTATACATCGTCGACGATGACGAGACGCCAGTCGTCATCTGTTTGCGCCAGCACGCTTTCCACAGCCAGGCGAAACTGGTCCGCCCTTCCGTAGAAAGGCATCAGTATGTCGAGAGTCATACGGCAGTGGATCTCAGTCGAGGCGAAGAGTGGCCGTCACCAAACTGCTGATGGGGCGTCGAGCTGAGAACGCTGTGATAACGGAGGAGCAGATGAACGGCGAAAGCGAACGCCAGTGCTCCGATCGCCCAGACGGCTAGCGGGGGAACGGGAAGAGCCCACCACCACTCGCGTTGATTGTTCAGGTTCCAGCCGCCCATGTCCACGCCCGTGAGGTACCGGCGCATGTTCACATGCAGCGCGATAGCATTCGCCACGATGATCGACACTTCGACGAGGTAGACCTGAACCCGGCCGAGCTGAGGTTCGCGATCACGCAGGTGGAAGAGAGCGACACCGGCGAACATGATGATGAGCGGAAGCACGTACCGCGGCTGCACCCCGCTGCCAACGACAGTACTGCTCTGGACGAGGATGTACACGGGGATAGCGACGAGGGCGCCGGCGATGAGACCGAGAACCAGAAGTTTGCGCCAGGTCGTGTGCGCGAGGGCCGCGAAGACGACTACGGCAAAGGCTGCGAGGCTCACCACTGAGACGATTCCGGGCATCCTCGTATCGAACCATCCGAGCGCCCAGGAGCCGAAAACGCCCGCCCAGAGGAGCGGGAGGTCGAGAAGATTGCTCGTCAAGAGGAAGCCTGTGTCGGTCGTCGCGATCGTGGTGTCCGTACCCATCCCCGACGATGCTGCCGCGACCTGATTCGAGGTCAAGTAAAGGGCGATCGACCCAATGACGATGAGAATCGGCAGTATGGTCAGGCGCCAATACCCGTCTGTCCGCTTGACCGTGAGAGCGACGGCTACCCCTGCGCCGATGATCGCGTAGAGGGCTGAGTCGGCACGAGCTCCGGCACCGAGCCCGGCCGCGAGAAGCGCGAGCAGCCCGAGGGCGATGCGCCTCCTGCCCGTCGTCTCGAAATAGCCCACGAGAGCAATCCAGACCGAGCCGCCCGAGATGATCGCCCAGGAACTGGGGTTGTTCGAGGCGAGTAAAAACATGCCGAGCGGAACGATACCCACAACCCACGACCAGACGAGCGTGCTGCGGCGTCGCCGGGGAAGGAGGGCATAGAGCGCCGTCCAGAGCGCGACGAAGATGGCGATGCTGACCATTCGCATGACGACCACCGACCTCTCGACGTCTTCCGACGCGAATACTCCCATCACTGCGTAGTAGACGGGGGGATACAGCCCGGTGGAGTTGAGCCGGACGGTCGGCACCAGCTTTGACGCCGCGCTACCCGAAATGGGCTCTTGGCACGCTGCGCTTACTGCGGGTGCGAATTTGTAACACTCGGCTCCGTCACGTACGAGCTGAGGAACGAGGCGCTCATTGGGTTGGGCGCCTGTCTCGCATATCCCGTCGCGGATTCCGAGCCCGCACCATGTGCTGGCGAGGTGAAAGTCATCGTCGGGGCTGGCGCCGACAGGGGAGGCCAGAGCCCAGCTCGCCAAACTGAGGAACATGGCGAGGGGAAACACCACGAAGAGCATCAACCGGGTCTGCCTTGCGCGGTTGCGTTTCGGGGGAGTCGTCGTCATCAGGTCATTCTCTTCGGGTGTTTCGGGCAAGAATTAATCGTCAACTGTCCATTGCTTGATGAATGAACGGGGCAGGCGAGAACCCGCATCTCGCAGTCGTCCGTCGGTAATGTACCCGGGCATCATCGCGAGAGCCTGCAGGAGCCCGAGCGTAGTCGCTCGGACCTGAACTCGAGCATCCTTGTCGCGCCGGTTGCGTGCAAGCCGCCGGAGCGCTTTGGCAAGGCTTCCGCCGGTGCGCACCACGGCAGATAAGAGCATACGGACGGTGCCGTTACGGGCTGTGACGAGAATGCGGTTTCGCACATTGTGCCTGAGAAAGAAAGGCGATCGGATGCCGCTGGACGCGGCGTGACGATGCCAAACCGTTGCGCCTTTTGCGTACAACACCTTCCAGCCGGCTCGGCGCAGGCGCCAGGCCAGATCGGTGTCTTCGTAATACATGAAAAGTCGTTCGTCGAAGAGTCCGACCGAATCGAGGGCTGTACGCCGAATAGCCGCGCCACCCCCCGAGAATCCGAAAACCTCCTGGGGATTCGCCTCGTCGTCGGTGGTGTCGAGCCAGGAGCGGTCCCGGCCGTTTCCGGAGCGAGAGACCTGATTGCCGGTGCTGTTAATAAGGGCGACGCCCGACCCGGGTGTGGCATTGCGCGCTACCCGCTCCCACCTCGCGCCGGAAGCTGAGACGTAGGCTGTGGGCGATCCCGGCGTGGGAATGAAGCGTCCGCTGAGTAGAATCCGCGCGGTGACAGCGGCGACCCGTTCGTTGCCGTCTTCGACGAGAGGCGTGACGATCGCCGAGATGAAGCCCGGAGCAGCAACGGCATCATTGTTGATCAGCACGATGACATCGCCGGTGGAGTTCGCGATGCCGAGGTTCACCCCGCCGGCGAAACCGATGTTCTTGGGGCTGCGAATGATGCGCACGTCCGGATAGAACTGCGCGATCTGTCGATCTGATCCGTCAGTGGAGGCATTGTCGACGACGACCACCTCGACGTGGATGCCGGGCGTCTTTTGCTGAGAAAGCGACTCGATGCACTCGAGTACAAAGGCCCCGCCGTTGAAGTTCACGACAACGACGGTTGCCCGCAAGTCGGCGTGCGGCATGGCTTCTCCTCGGTCGATCGGCACATGGTTAGGCTACTAGCTGTTCCGCGACCACCGATCGGGGTCGATCACGAGAACACAGTTGAAGGAGCCCCGGTGAGTCTGTTCTCTCGTGCAATCACGTCGCTGAAGTCGGAAGGCCCACGCCAGGCGGCCTCGCGGGTCTTCAACCGACTCGCCCTCGACCTCAACACCAACAAGCCCGGCGAGTCTCTCGTGCACCCCGACGATGCCGTGGCGGTGGACTGGACCGTTCCGGCCCTGTTCGAGACCGATCCACCTGTTCCGGTCACCAAGAACGTGAAGACCGCGTGGATCATCTCGCCCCCTGGCCGCACGAGCGGGGGACACCAGAACGCGTTCCGGTTCATGGACTTCCTCGAGAAGGCCGGGCACTCCGTGACGGTGTACTTCTACACGACCGAGTCCAAGCCGATCGATCTCGCCGCGATCCGGCTCATGCTGCAGACGACGAGTGCCTACCCCGACCTCCGGGGCGAGCTGCGTATCTATGACCAGGCCACCGGGCTCGATGCCGACACCCAGGCCATATTCGCGACCGGATGGGAGACCGCCTATCCGGCCCACCGTCATCCGACGAACGCCCGCCGCTTCTACTTCACGCAGGATTTCGAGCCTGCTTTCTACGCGTCAGGCAGCGACTACGTGCTCGCCGAGAACACCTACCGCTTCGGCTTTCACGGAATCTCCGCGGGTAAATGGCTCTCGAAGAAGCTCACCGACGACTACGGCATGCCCGGCGATCACTACGACTACGCGGTCGATAAGCAGCACTACTCGTTCACCAATACCTGTCGGCGAGGTGAGGTGCTGTTCTATGCCAGGCCCCCGACATCCCGTCGCGCTTTCGAGTTCGGTCGCCTCGTACTCACGGAGCTTCACCGCCTGCGGCCGGAGATCACGATCAACATGGTGGGCTGGGACATTTCGCCCTATTGGGTGCCGTTTCCCTACGTGAACCACACTGCGCTCGACATCTCGCAGCTCAATGAGGTGTACAACCGCTGCGCTGCCGGGCTCATTCTGTCTCTCACAAACATGTCGCTGCTGCCGATGGAGGTCATGTCGAGTGGCGTCGTGCCCGTGGTGAACGATGGGCCGAACACGCGCGAGATCTTCGAGAGCCCCTACATGGACTACCAGCCGCTGTCGCCCGGCGCGATGGCTCGGCGCATGATCGAGATCGTGGATGATGCGCGCCAGGTTGAGCACGCACGCGAGATGGCCGAGTCGGTCGCCCGCATCGACTGGGTCGACCCGGGTGATATGTTCATCGACGCCTTCGACCGGGCCATGGCCGAGTCGTGACTTTTGGACACCGAGGTCGTGTCAGTTGGAGTCGCGACCGTGACACACCGACAATCTCCTCGTAGATATCGTTCGGATCGTGGGTTACTGCGGGCGCCTAGTACCCTGTATCGGTGAGCTCCCTAAATAAGGCCCTGATCGTCCTAAAAGAGCAAGGCGTCATTGCTCTGATCAATAAGGTACGCCAGCGCTTCCGCGCAGTTCCGCCCCCGGTTCCGGGGACTGTCAAGATCGGCTTCCTCGTTAAGACGGAAGACGCCAGTCGAGTCGACTGGAGCATCCCGCATCCGGCTGTCGTAGACCCGATCGTGATTGATAAGGACCGGGTCACGGTGGCGTGGATCATGTCGCCTCCCGGTGAATCAAGCGGAGGACATCAAAACATCTTCCGCTTCATGAGCTTCCTAGAGGCGGCGGGGCACACCGTCAAGATTTACATCTACAGCGCCCACGCTCCGTATTCCATTCCGCTCATCAAAGAGATGATCCGGTCGTCGCCGTCCTATCCCAATATCAGTGCAAGCATCGAGACGTACACGGATGCAGGCGTCTCGAGTGATGTCGACGCGATATTCGCGACCGGGTGGGAAACTGCTTATCCATCCTTCCTCGACTCGTCTCCAGCGAGACGCTTCTACTTCGTGCAGGACTACGAGCCTTATTTCTATTCCGTTGGTTCCGACGCGATTCTCGCCGAGAACACCTACAGATTCGGCTTCCATGGAATCACGGCGGGTGGCTTCCTCGCTCACAAACTCGCCAGTGATTTTGGTATGACGACGTCGTCTTTCGACTTCGGCGCCGACAGTACGATGTACAAAATTACGAATGAGGCGCGACGAAAAGAAGTCTTCTTCTATGCGCGACCGGTGACGGCTCGTCGGGGATTTGAACTCGGAATCCTTGCGCTGGAACATTTCGCCAAGGCTCGACCGGATTACACCATCAACTTGGCTGGATGGGACGTGAGTTCCTACGATATTCCGTTCGAATACACGAACCTGAAGGACCTCAAAATTGATCAGCTTAATGAGGTCTACAACAGGTGCGCGACGGGCCTTGTCATCTCCTTGACAAACATGTCGTTGCTTCCACTCGAGCTGTTAGCTGCCGGGGTGATCCCGGTGGTCAACGAGGGTCCGAATAATCGCCTCGTCAGCGACAACCCGTATCTCGCCTACACGGCCGCAGCGCCCCATGCCTTGGGTCAGAGAATGGTAGAGATCGTCGATCGGACCGATCTGCCGCAGTACGCGCGCGAAGCGTCCCAAAGTGTGCAGGCCACTGACTGGGCGACCTCCGGCCGAACTTTCGTCAAACTGTTCGAAGAAGCTATTCGTGGCTAAGTGCCTTGTCGTCGGTGCCAACGGATTCATCGGCTCTCATCTCGTCGACGAGCTCGTTCGAGCCGGCCACGAGGTAACCGCGTTCGATCGGTTCTCCGGCAGTACACCTATGTACACCTCACCGGGGGTGCGCGCTGTCGCCGGGGACTTCATGAATGTCTCGGACATAGGTGAAGCTGTTGATGGGCAAGATTTCGTCTTCCATTTCCTATCCACCACGACGCCCGCAACGGCTGAAAACGATCCCACCATGGATGTTCGAACGAACATCGCGTCGAGCATCGAGCTTTTTCAGCACAGTGTCGACGCGGGAGTCCAGAAGATCTTTTTCGCTTCTACTGGCGGCGCGATTTACGGCAACCAACCGGAGCCGGTTCTCAACGAGAGTCTTCGCCCACTACCTGTCTCGCCCTACGCGATCGGCAAACTCGCCATCGAGGGGTACCTTCGCTACTTCCGGACCAAGTACGGCATAGAAACGGTCGCGTTTCGGATATCAAATCCTTACGGCCCCCGACAGCGTGCCCACAAAAAGCAAGGCGTGATCCCTATCTTTCTGAACCGAATGCAGCAAGGTCTTCCAATCACAGTATTTGGAGACGGCAGCATGGTCCGGGATTATCAATACGTCGACGACACCGTGAAGATGATGGTGGGCACGGTGGGACGAGAACTTGATCATGATGTCTACAACATTGGCAGCGGCAGGGGTGCCACCCTGACCGAGGTCCTCGAGGTCATGAGAGCCGTGACCGGCATCGACCCGCTCGTGGAACACAAGCCGATCCCGTCGACTTACCTCGATCGAGTGGTACTGGATACCTCGAGGTACGAGAAGCAGTTCGGAGTGTTAACGCCCATGACACTTGAGGATGGAATTCGATCAACATGGAATCATCTCGTCTCGGAGGTACACCGATGACCCCTTCTGTTGACACAACAGTCGCAATCCTGACCTACAACGGCGAGACATATCTTGAAGCTATCCTCGGAGCACTATCGGTGCAGCGCTTCGATGGAACGTTCGAGGTACTGGTCATCGATTCCGGCTCGACGGACGCGACGCTCGACATTGTTCGGCGGCACCCTGAAGTAAGGCTGCATCAGATTCCGAACTCCGATTTCGGACACGGTCGAACAAGAAATCTTGCTGCCGAGTTGGCCAATGGTACATATATCGCGTATCTGACTCACGATGCCATCCCCGCCACAGATCGTTGGCTGCACGAGATCACGGCTCCCCTCCGGGATAGTGGACTCGAGGTCAAGGGTGTCATGGGTAAGCAGATCCCCAGGCCCGCATGCTTTCCTCTGCTCAAGTATGAGATCAGGATGGTCTTCGCTGGGTTCGGCCCCGATTTCGGAACAACAGTTTTCTACGACGATGGATTCGCGGATAATCAAGGTCTCGTCGATGCCCTTGCTTTCTACTCTGATGTGAATTCGGCTACAACTACCGAGTTTCTCCGCGACCATATCCCGTATCGCGATGTTCGCTACTCCGAAGACATGATGTTCGGTGAGGACATCATCAAGGCAGGGTTGAGGAAGGCATATGCGCCTAGAGCCTCCGTCGTTCATTCCAACGACTTGACCTTGGCGGAATATCGTCGACGCATTTTTGATGAGACCGTCGCGTTGAGGCAGATTGGTAAGCCGATTCAGCCCTTGGCTCGGAAAGGACAGCTCATCCTGACAGCTCGCGGCATACTCGCCGATTCCGTCCGTATTATGAAGGACTCCGAGTACAGCTGGAAACGAAAGCTTTTTTGGCTCGCTTCCAACCCCCGATATCACGTCGCCAAATGGGCGAGCTATCGAGTCGCATCATCGGTTGACCTCAGCGACAATGAGGCAATTCGTGCCGGGTCGCTCGAGCACAGTCGAAAAACGAAGGACGAAGTATGACATTGGCGGACGCAGAAAGACGCGCCGAGAAGATCTCGACGATGGACTACGTGACGGTCGGGGAAAAGCAAAAGTTCTTCCGCGGTTCAGCGTCGTCTATCGCTGATATCTGGCGTCACAGGGAGTTGCTCGGTCTTCTCGTCAGGCGCGAGATCAAAGCAAGATACAAAGACAGCTCGTTGGGCATCGTATGGAGCCTCCTCCGGCCCCTGGTTCAGTTGGCGATCTACTACTTTGCAGTGGGACAAATTCTCGGAGCGGCACGGTCTGTGCCCGACTTCGCGATATTCATTTTCATCGGGATCACGATGTGGGGTCTTTTCAATGAGATCCTCAACAACAGCACGACATCGATTCTGAACAACTCGGGCCTGGTAAAGAAGGTTTACCTGCCTCGCGAGATATTCCCGTTCAGTACGGTGGGAGGCGCGCTCTTCAACTTCGCCATGCAGGTGATCGTGCTTCTTGCAGCAATTCTGGTGCTTTCGACTTTCCCCCTGGGGCCGAACCTGCTGCTGGCACCACTGGCCATCCTCTCGCTGGTCGCATTTGCCACGGCGATCGGACTCGTTCTCTCTGCCGTCAACGTCTACTTTCGAGATGTGCAGCATCTCGTCGAGATCGCGACGATCATCCTCTTCTGGGCTTCGCCAATCGTTTACTCGTTCACTTTTGTGCACAAGGCTTTGAACGGCAACTGGCTCGAGCAGGTCTATCTCATGAACCCGGTGACCACTGCCGTGCTGGGGATGCAAAAAGCTCTCTGGGCTGAAGGCAGTACGGCAACAGGTGCTCTTGAACAGTATTGGCCGCCGAACCTCGAGCTGCGCCTGGTAGTGACCTTCTTGGTCAGCCTGGTACTTCTTTGGCTAGCGCAACGTATCTTCGCCCGCCTTCAGGGCAACTTCGCACAGGAGCTGTAACTATGTCATCGTCCAGAACACTTGTTGAAGTCCAAGACGTCTCTAAGCGCTTCATTATGCACAAAGACAAGACGATCAAAGAAAGGCTCGTAAACCTCAAGGCGGCCGAGAAGCATCGAGACGATTTCTGGGCTCTTAAGGACATCAACCTCGATATCGAGGCGGGAAGCACTGTAGGACTCGTCGGCCACAATGGTTCCGGCAAAAGCACCCTGCTCAAGGTGATAGGCGGAATCATCGAGCCCACATCGGGCACTGTGAGGCGACGAGGTCGGCTCGCGGCACTTCTCGAACTTGGTGCTGGTTTTCACCAGGACCTCACGGGCCGCGAGAACGTGTATCTCAACTCGGCGATCCTCGGGCTGACGCGAAAGCAGACCGATAAATATTTCGACGCCATTGTCGATTTCTCAGGAATCGAAGACTTCATCGACACGCAGGTGAAGTTCTATAGCTCCGGTATGTACGTACGCCTTGCTTTCGCGGTGGCCGTACACGTAGATCCAGACCTTCTTCTCGTTGATGAGGTATTGGCCGTCGGTGACGAACCGTTCCAACGCAAGTGCATGGACAAGATCGGCGAGTTCCAGCGTGAGGGCCGCACCATTGTTCTTGTGAGCCATTCTTCTGAACAGGTCGGACGACTCTGTGATCGCGTAGTCGTGCTGGATCATGGGGACATGATCCACGACGGCAATGCCGTCGACGGTCTTCGAGTTCTTCGTTATGGCTTCGAGCAGGCGCGGCTGCTCGAAGAAGAGGAGAAGAAGCCTGAGGAGGTTTCACACGCAAAGATTTCCTCGATCAGCGCTGATTCTCGTGAGAAGAATGACAAGGGTGCGATCGTCGCGAAGTCCGATCTCACGCTTTCTTACACCTACGAGCTTCAGCGCAAACAGGAACCCCTTGTGGCTGGGATCGCCATTGAGACGTTGACCGGCCAGCCTGTATATGGACTCAATACCCGCATGTTAGGAATGTCCATCCCCGACGTCGTTGGGACGCACACGGTCGATTTCGTGCTGCGGAACCAGTCACTTGGCGCCGGGCAGTACCTTGTTCGCGGAAGTCTCGAGGAGCTTGCTGGGAAGTCGCTCGACCGATTGAATCCTGCTTCGACTTTCGAGGTCGACGTACCCACGATCGGATCAGGCATGGTGAGTATTGACGCCGAAGGGCTAGTCAGACAGTAATTTCTGAGCGGTTCGGCGGCGTGTGACCACGCCGCCGAACCGCCCTACTGTGTCGCTAGGATCCAGTCGAAGTGACGTTTCAATCCTTCTGAAAGCGATGTCTGGGGCGCCCATCCGAGGCTCGTCAGAGCGAGAGAACTGTCACCACCGGTTCGAGTGACATCGCCTTTCACCGCATCGACGTAGTCGACGACGAGGTTTTTCCCAGAGACATCTCTGATCGTATCGAGCACTTCGTTGACTGAGACGCTCGAGCCGCCAGACAAGTTCATGACTGGAGGCAGTGCTTTAGGGCTTTGACCGGACAGCGTCAGAGCCGAAACGACATCGTCGACGAAGGTGAAGTCGCGCACCTGCTCGCCGGTGCCATAGATCGAGATAGGCGCGCCTGATGCTGCGGCCCGAAGGAATCTCGTGAACGCCATGTCAGGGCGCTGCGCGGGCCCGTAGACCGTGAAGAAACGGAAGGCCACCGTCGGCAGATCGTAGTTTGCCCGGTAAAGGCCTGTCAGATGCTCGCCGGCCAGCTTTGTCACCCCGTAAGGACTGAATGGCTGAGGCAGCATCGTTTCCGTGGTCGGGTATGTCTCTGCCTGTCCGTACACAGACGAGGAGGATGCGTAGACAAACCGCTGCAGCTTCCCGTAGCGCATGGAGGCTTCGAGCAAGCGCTGTGTCGCGTCTACATTTGCGCGGGTGTAGAGGGCAAAATCCTGCCCCCACGAACCTCGAATCCCCGGTTGACCCGCGAGGTGGAAGACGACGTCGATTCCGTCAGATAAAAGTGCATCAAGATCTACGGTGTTCAGGTCGGCTTCGATGAAAGTGGCGCCGGGGAGGGCGGAGTAAGATTCGACGTTCCTGGTCTTAAGTGGGCGATCGTAGTAGCTCGACAGATTGTCGATGGCGAGGACGCCATGACCTTGTTCGAGAAGTCTGCGAGAGAGAGTGCTGCCGACGAATCCAGCCGCACCTGTGACGAGTGCCTTAATGGGTCTTCTCCTTTCCGAGCCCTCGAGGTCTTTGAAGAACGCGCCTAATGGGAGCGGTCATTTTCCATGACGCACTATTCCGAAGGTCCTCGAGTTGTCGGATGTATTCGATGAGTTCTTTCTCGAGGACGTCGCCACGAGAGCGTTCCTCCTCAGCCGCGCGACGTGCATTGGCTACCTCAGTCTCGAACTTCGATACCTGAGTCGCATGGTGGGCATTAGCCTCGTCCGCTTTCGCGGTCAGCTCGTCGAGTGACGCACGAGCGGCGGCGGTTTCCCGCTCTGCTCGCGCCACTTCCGCGAGCAGGGGCCCGACTTTCCGGCGAGAAACCTTGCCCAGGTGCGCTTTCCGCTGTGCCTCTACAGGCCAAGCGTGCGACGGAGATAGCCAATTGTCGAGTTCGAGACTGCGAAGCTGCACTCCTCCGAGGGAGAAAGCGACGTTCGCGGACAGCTGGTCACGCCGTGAGTACCGCAAGACATGATCGAACCATATATCCATCGTCCGATTGACCGCTTGCGACTGCCGCCGAGCAAGAATGCCGTTCCAGTGAGGCCGTTCGAGCAGAATGTCGGGGTACAACTCTGAGTAATGGATGAGTTGCTCGTTGACGCGCGCGCCGTCGTCATATCCCAAGGCGACAACCTCATCGAACTCGTCGATG
The DNA here is from genome assembly GCF_001423605.1 of Agreia sp. Leaf335. Taxonomy (NCBI): domain Bacteria; kingdom Bacillati; phylum Actinomycetota; class Actinomycetes; order Micrococcales; family Microbacteriaceae; genus Agreia; species Agreia sp. Leaf335. Next base: position 731,351 of record NZ_LMOQ01000001.1, read on the forward strand.
ACTCGGTCGCGGTAACTGTGGTGTGCGACCGTGAAGTCTGAGCCGCCGAGCCACTCGTCGAGGATGTCCGACGCGCTGCGCTTCAGAGCTACGGAATTGTCTATGTAGAGGGTTTCGGAGAATTCATCGAGACTTTCGTGGCCTCGGATTTTCAAGTCTCGCTGACTGCGGACCATATCTAGAGGAAGAAGCGGCTCCACGAGACGGATCTCCCAGGTGTCGCTCTTCAACTCAGGGTCGTCCGTGAAGCAGATGAAAGGAATTCCGGATTCCTCGGCGACGGCCTGATCGTTGAGACGCTCGTAGCCTCCGAGAAGGGCGGTGTAGACCGCACGCTTTGTTGGCATCTGTTGGTCTCTTTCCGGTAACTCGCACCTGCGGCAACTCTGCCGACATTCCGGCGGCACGACAGCCACCGCGCATCTCTTTCGTCGACAAGATGAGAAGCAAGAAACCAACCTATCAGCCCCGTTGCGACCAGAGTTCTCGCTAGACGAGCGCCGGGTGTGGCTTGCCCAGGTCGCCCATTAGCCTTGGGCTATAACGCTGACCCGGTAAGAGGAGTGAAATGTTCCGGAGTAACCGACCCTTGAAATTCTTGTACTCCGATCGGTTCACCAAGGCAGGCTCGACGATCATGAGGGGGTATCAGCTCTCTCAAATTGCGGCGGCTGAGTATGCCGGGTCAAGGCGTGTGTCATACAGCTCGATCTCCGATTCTCACCGAAAGTCGGACTTGTTCCTCACCAAGGGCGCTCTGAAGGATCTGACACCAGAAGCGTTGGCTGATCTGAAGCGAAACGGAAACCGCCTGTATTTCGATGCCGTCGACGAGCTACCCCCTCCGACGACGTCAGAGTTCGCAGATGCACTTGTCGCGTCGTCTATCGTGGCGTTCACGAATCACTCTAGGGACTACCCCGCCGTGCCCGTCGTCTTGGTGAATCATCACGTGGATCCGAGACTTCCCGCCACACCTATCCGATCGGGAGAGGAACCTATGCGGCTCGGCTACTTCGGAGAACCGCTCAATGCAATTCTTGGTGAGAGCATCGAGTCTCATGTGGACGTCGTCCACGTCGATACCTCCGACACCGGTATTGCGTGGATGAAGAAGCTTCCGGGCTACAGCATGCATTACGCGATGAGACAAAATCCTGGCGCCGACAATTTCAAGCCGTTTCTGAAGGGGTTCACCGCAGCGCACCTGAACGCAAACATCCTCATCCAGGACACCGAGCGTGAAGCTGTCGAATGGCTCGGCGAGGATTATCCATTCCTTCACCGGGGGCCGATCTCTGAGGACTCGATACTTGCAGCGATCGAACGCGCCGGCCGTAGCGTCGGCTCATCCGACTGGTGCTTCGGGTTGAGGAGGATGGCTGAGATTCGAGAGCGAACATCGCCCAAACGAATTGGGGAGGAATTGAGGCGCCTTTTCGCTGACTAACACTCGTTGCGCACGAGCGGCGAACGTCACGCTAATCTGTTGCAAGAAAGCGCGTTTATTACAACGTGGTATTAGCGGCTATAAAGCAGAGGGTGGCGGGCAGGTGCGTAACTTCGGGCGTTCGCTTGTTCTGGTCGCAGTCATCGTTCTCGGAGTCAGCGCGTGCGTGCCAACGTCCTCTGGGGATCCCAAACCAACTTCCAGCTCCTCCGGATCTACCGCACCCTCTACGTCGCCAGGCCCGCCTCTTCCGGATGACACGTCGACCGTCGTCCCAGAGCCAACCCCTCTCGAAATCGAGCCCGTAATAGTTGTGGCCGGAATCGACGTCGACGGCTTGCACGTCTCCTCTTCGGGCTATGTTGCGGGAATCGTCGAAGACGGGGGCACCTGCACCTTTACCTTCTCCGGGTCCGGTGCATCCACGGACGTTTCGAGCGTCGGCAGGTCTGACGTACGGACGACATCATGTGGTCTCGTTCAGGTACCGATAGAGGCGTTCAGCCGAGGCACGTGGACAGTCACGGTGACTTATTCATCTGAAGCGGTGTCGGCTACCGCCTCCGAACCGACCACATTGGAGATCCCGTGACGATAACTCGCAGCAGGAAGGCTACGGCGGTAACGGCGGCGGTAACACTCCTCCTTGGCTTGATCGCCTTCATTGCCCCTGCCCAGACAGCGAGCGCGGCTGACGCGTCGGACTTCAACGCAGGCAACATCATCAGCGACGAACAATTTTTTGATGGTACTGCTATGAGTGCGCAGGACATCCAGAATTTCCTTGTCGCTCAAGTTCCAGTTTGTCGAAGTAGCTATGCCTGTCTGAGTACTTACTCCCAGAACACTCCGACCATCGCCGGAACGGCGGGTCGATGCGACACCTACGTCGGACAGGCGAACGAGTCGGCGGCAAGCATTATCGCCCGAGTCGGGGCTGCTTGCGGAATTAGTCAGAAAGCCCTACTCGTTCTCTTGGAGAAAGAGCAGAGCCTCGTCACCTCGTCGACGCCAGGCCAGGGGCGGTTCGAGTCGGCAACAGGAATGGGATGCCCCGATACGGCTCCGTGTGACCCGGGCTACGGCGGATTCATGTACCAGGTCTACTACGCTGCGAAGCAGTTCAAGATCTATTCCGCGAATCCGACGTACTTCAATCACATTGCCGGGCGCGTCAACAACATCAGATTCAGCCCTAACTCGTCGTGCGGATCGAGTCCTGTGTTGATCGTAAATCAGGCGACTGCGGGACTCTACAATTACACTCCCTACCAGCCGAACGCCGCCGCGTTGAATAATCTCTACGGCACGGGTGACGGCTGCAGTGCCTACGGCAACCGTAATTTCTGGCGAATCTATAGCGACTGGTTTGGCTCGCCAACTGTCGGGAGTGCGCTCGTGCGGACAGAGGCCAATCCCAGCGTTTTCCTTGTTTCTGGATCTGTAAAGTACCCGATCTCCAATATGGGCCTGATCGCCAGCTATTCTGCTCTCGGGCAAGTCGGCTTCGTCTCACAGGGTTATCTCGATAAGTACCCGACAAAGCAGCCCGCCAACCGAATCGTTCGCAGCGACGCTGGAGCGATCTTCTTTATCGACTCTGGTATGAAGCTGCCGATACCGTCTTGCGGGCTGGTCGCTGACTATGGCGGATCGTGCTCGCCGGGCGGATACACGCAGCTGACAGATGCGCAGGTTTCATCGTTTGTCTCCGGCCCCGGTGTAACGCCAGTTATGGGAACGAATGCGGGCGGTCGTTATTACATCACCGTCGGCTCCAAGAGAGAGATTCTCGACGCCCGTTCGCAAGCAGAGGCGGGCATACCAGCCCCTATGAACGTGCTCAGCGAGAACGCGGTCGCTGATCTTTCTGTCGGTTCACCGATCTTCCGAGACTCGGCTTATGTTGCTCAGCGTGGCGCAGCTGACTACTTCCTTCTGGCTGGGGGGCGGAAAACGTACATCTCGGCTGGCAGCGAAACGGTTGTGGGCATACCCGGCCGTTCTGCGGGCTCGTTGTCGGCGTCGAGTTTGAGTCGCATCCCATCGGCTGCGACCGCGTTTTCCGGCGTTGTCCGGGCCCCGGGAAATACGACGAATAGCGTGCTCTCTACCATCGGGCGGCTTGATGTGCCCGGTGGAACTCCGGTTTCGGTCCTGCCCTACACCAACGTCACAGATGAGTTCCTGCAGAGTTATCCTCGCTCTGTTGAACTAAAGCGGGGCTCGTTTTTCAAGGGCACCAACTCGTCGTCCGTTTACATGCTCGATGCATCGACCATGCGCCCGGTGGGCTCGTGGGATGCTCTGGTTTCGTTGAGCCCAGGGGGAAGTCCGTCGATCACGTCGATGGCGCCGCCGTTCATGTCGCTTATCTCGACGGGCCCCGCGGTACTTCGGGTTGCGTCACTGGCGCGTACGGCGAGCAACGGGACGATTTATATCATCGACGGCATCTCAAAGAAGGTTGCGCTCGACTCGTTCGATCCGGCGAGCGAGGCTGGGGTGGGTGGATTCTCTTATGTAACGGATGCTCAGCTGGCAGCGTATGCAGACCAAGGTACGGTTCGCTTGGGTTACGCGCTCGTCTGCGGTCCCACCACGTACGTGGCGGGAGGCGGCGAGCTGCACGCGCTGGATGCAAACACCGCCCCCTTGTATCCTCTGCCGTCAACGTCTTTAGATTCGCTCACATGTAGCGCTTTCTCCGTGGGGAAGCCGGCGACAAGCTTCATCCGCACGCCCGACGGGTCAATCTATTTGCTCCAAGGGGGCAAAAAGCTTCCTATAGCGTCCCTGAGTAGATACAACGAGCTAGGAGGGGCGACAGTCGGATATACCTCGGTGTCGGCGCGCCTCGCCGCCCTCATCCCGTCCGGTCCGCGCGCCTGATCCGCCACTTTCGGCAGAGAATCGTGTCAGGTTCCGCGAAGGTACGAGTGCTTCTTGGCGAGGTCGAGCCATCCTCGTCTAGGCAATGTCTGCGGTCGACCTGAGGTATGTGTGCCCGTTCCGTCGGAGATGGCGCATCTAATTACCCGCCTACGACCCCGACCGTGGCAGCTCCGTCGTCGGCGGCTTCAGCGCGAGCCCCTGTCGCCAGCTCAGCGAGTGCGCTGCTTTCACCATGCACATCACGAAGAACATCCAGCCGTACTCGACGAGCATGACGCTCTCGGCCATGCTCGTCACGAGCAGCACGATCAGAATGAGCGCCGGCCACATGTAGATGACGCTCTTCTTCGATGTCGCCAGAATCCAGGAACGCACGAGCGCCAACCCCGCCATGCCCACGAAGATCGCGAGGCCGATGAGTCCGGCCTGAAAGTACACGTCGATGAAGGCGTTGAGTCCCGAGGTGTGCTGACGGTTGCCCACGAAGTCGAGGGCGAAGAACGGCGACACGTTGGGCCGCCACAGACCGACCCAGCCCCAGCCCTCCAGCTGGTTGTAGTCGATGAGGCTCGACAGCTGGTTCCAGATCTCGAGACGATACGTGAACTCCGACCTCGCCCCCACGATCGCCAGGATGCGCGTGCGCACGAAGTACGCGCTGAGGGTTCCGATCACGAGAATGACGAGCATTCCGATCTGCAGGCTCCGCCGAAGCTCGGGGCGAGCGCGGCGCAGCGCGAGCACCGCGGCCGCTGCGACGAGCACGATGCCGGCGACTCCGAGCGAGATCGGCGAGCGCGACCCGAGCAGCAATACCGCCGCCAGAACGATGGAGTACAGGCTGAGTCCTCGCGGCACAGACCGGGTATTGCGTTCCACCAAAAAGGTGACGAGCGCGATCAGGGCGATGAAGCCCAGCATGTTGCGTGAGCCAAAGATGCCCTGCAGCGGCCCTCCCTCGTCGAGGTTGCCCTGAATGCGCAGAAACACGATCGGAAGGTCGAGCAGCAGGCCAGACAGGATCTCGAGCGCGAGAGAGGCCGTGAGCAGCACACGCATGACGTCGCCGACCGCCCGCACGATCTGAATGAGATCACGCACCAGGGCGACGTACAGGGCGAGGAACGCGAACGTGAGCTGGTAGATCACCCCGGTCACGCTCGACGACTGATACCGACTCCACACGATCGTGATGGCGCACCAGGCGAGAAAGACAACGAGCGACAGCGGCAGCACTCCGTGCCAGTCGAGGTCTTTGCGTCGCGCGATCAGAGAGACGGTCGCAAACACGACGAGAGTGCTCAGGATGCCGATCAGCCCCGCCCAGCCCATCGTCGCCTTGATGAGATTCACCGACAGCGCAGACCCGATGGCCGTCGTGGCAAGCACGGCCGAGAACCGCGGAGAGCCGAAGATCGCCGCGACCACCGCCCAGCCGGGGTGCTCGGAGAGTCTCACCGTGAGAAGCCGGCCCGTCGAAGCAGTGCGGGCCTGTCGGACTCCACCGGACCACCGTCGGGCACCGTGAGGTCGATCTCAGTTGCGCCCACGTCGCGCCTCGTCTTCAGCGCCATGAGCGCGAGCAGCGCGAATCCGCCTTCGACGAGCATGCGCGATTCCACGAACGACTGGGCGACGAGCAGGGTGAGTATGAGAGCGGGCAAGAGCGTGACCGGAACGAACGGAAGCGGCGTGCCCCGAGCATCCAATTGCGGGTCGACCGCGAACCACCAGGCCCGCCAGCACGCGCCGACGACCGCAGCGATGAACAGCACCAACCCGACGATGCCGAGCTGCAGCCACACGTCGAGCCACGCGTTGTGCGCCTGGAGATAGGTCACGCCTTTGCGCTCGGCGAGGTGGGTGAACGGCTCGACCCACGGCACCCAGTAGCTCACCCAGCCCCAGCCGAAGACGGGGCGTTGCTGTGCGAGCGCGGTGACGGCGTCCCAGATGTCGAAGCGGCCGGTGAGGTCTGAACTCTTGCCGAAGAGTCGCAGAATCTGCGACGAGAACACCCCGATCAGAACCGCGGCTGCGGCGACGCCGACCGTGCTCGACGCGAGTACCACTCGGCGCTGCCTCGCGTTCGAGCGCCGCATGAGAATCAGGATGCCCGCGGCCGCGGCCACGACGACGAGCACGGCGATGGCCGTGGTCGACCGGGTGAGCGCCAGAGTCGCCACGGCTATGGCGATCCAGGCATAGGAGCGCCTGCGACCGAGCGATCTGGAGGTGAGTTCGAGCACGAGACAGACCAGCGCGATCACGGCGATGAAGGCCAGCAGATTGCGGTTGCCGACGATGCCCTGAATCGGAGCGCCGGTGAAGAGGTCGGCCTGGCTCCAGAAGAAGGCGTTCGGCAATTTTCCATCGCCGTAGTCGACCCAGAACGGAATGATCGGTCGGCGCACGAAGACGGCGACGATGAACTCGAACAGCAACGACAGTCCGAGAATCCACCTGGTGGCCCGCCCCAGCGCGGTGAGGATGCGGGGCCAGGTCATCGAGGTGGCGAGGAAGATCGCGGCGACGACGGGGCCCGACTGGGCAACGAGTCCGAGCAGCGTTGCCCCGGGGTAGAAGGACCAGGCGATCGACACCACGGCGAGGGCCAGGAACGCGGCCAGAGAGAGCGGAACACGGCGCCATGTGAGCTGGCGCCATCCTCGATCGCGGGTGATCAAGACGACCAGCGTGATGACGACGGCGAGGGCGAGAGCCGCGAAGCCGTACCAGCCGATGAGGTTGCGCCAGAAATCTCCGGCGAAAAGGGTGAAGAACGTGAGCACGGCCAGTGCGGAGCGGCCGGTGCTGGTCACGGAGTTCATAGAGGCAAGACTACCGAGCGCGCTCTCCTCTGGCTTTCCCACACGTCCCTGCCTCTTCGTGCCTGTGATGATGCCCTGCGAGCGCCGCCGCATGCTCGTCGACCCAATAACCTTGCTGAGGCCGTCAGATACTCACCAGCGCCGCTGCATTCAGCAGTGCACATCATCAGCAATCGAGAAAAACAGATGTCAGATTCACTCAACGCCGATTCACTAGTAGGCGCAGGGTGCCTCGTCATCGTTCCCACCTATAACGAGGCAGAGAACCTCACGTGGATCGTCGACCGCGTCTTCGCCTCGATGCCGGCAGCGCATCTGCTCGTCGTCGATGACAACAGCGTCGACGGCACCGCCAAGATCGCCGACGATGCGAGCGAGGCCGACGAGCGGATCCACGTGCTTCATCGAGCGGGCAAGCTCGGCCTCGGCTCGGCCTACGTCGAAGGCTTCGGCTGGGGTCTCGAGCGCGGTTACGACTACCTGATCGAGATGGATGCCGATGGCTCGCATCCGCCCGAGCGGCTGCCGGCCCTCGTCGAGAGTCTGGCCGCGAGCGGCGACTCCCGCAGACAGCTCGCCATCGGTTCCCGGTGGGTACCCGGTGGCTCAGTGGTGAACTGGCCACTCAGCAGGCAGCTGCTGAGCCGAGCGGGCAACGTCTATGCGCGGCTCATGCTGGGGATCGCGGTGCACGATGTCACCGCAGGTTTCCGGGTGTATCGGGCAGACAGCATCGCGAGCATGGATCTTCGATCCGTCGACTCGAAGGGCTACTGCTTCCAGGTGGATATGACCCTCCGTGTCCTCGACGGCGGCGGCTCCGTGATCGAGCTTCCGATCGAGTTCCGCGAACGCGAGCGCGGCGAGTCCAAGATGAGCCGGGCCATCGTGGTCGAGGCGATGCTTCGGGTGACCCAGTGGGGTATCCAGCGGCGCTGGCCGTTCCGTCGACGCTCGATCGGAACGGCCCCGCGCCGTTAGACGAACGCGGCGAAGCCGGTGAGCGCGCGCCCCACGATGAGGGTGTTCATCTCGCGGGTGCCCTCGTAGGAGTACAGCGCCTCGGCGTCGGCGAAGTGCCGGGCCACGTCGTAGTCGAGCACGATGCCGTTGCCGCCGAGCGCCTCGCGGCACCACGCGACCGTCTCGCGCATCCGGGCCGTCGTGTAGGCCTTGGCGAGGGCCGAGTGCTCGTCGCGCTGGATGCCCTCATCGAGCATCTGCGAGACCCGCACGACCATGCCGAGGCTGGCCGTGATGTTGCCGATCGACTTCACGAGCAGGTCTTGGATTAGCTGGTGCGAGGCGATGGGCTTGCCGAACTGCACGCGCTCCTTTGTGTAGCGCAGCGCGGCCTCGTAGGCGCCGATCGAGTTGCCGACGGCAGCCCACGCGACCTCGGCGCGGGTCAGTCGCAGCACCTTCGCGGTGTCGCGGAACGAGTTCGCGTTCTGCAGGCGAAGAGAGTCGGGGATGCGCACGTCGGTGAGGGTGATGTCCGCGTTCTGCACGATGCGCAGGCTCTGCTTGTTCTCGATCTTCGTGGCCCGATAGCCGGCGGTGTCGGTGGGAACGATGAAGCCCTTCACCTGGTTGTCGGCGGTGTCCTTGGCCCAGATCACGGTGATGTCGCTGAAGGTGGCGTGCCCGATCCAGCGCTTCTCTCCGTTCAGCACCCACTCGTCGCCGTCGCGGGTCGCCGTGGTCTTGAGTCCCTGGGCGGAGTCGGAGCCCGAGGTGGGCTCGGTCAGGCCGAACGCGCCTACGACCTCGCCGGCGGCCATCCGGGGCAGCCACTCTGCGCGCTGCTCGTCTGAGCCGGTGACGTTGATCGCGCCCATGGCGAGGCCGTTCTGCACGCCCACGTGGGTGGCTACGGAGGCGTCGATGCGGCCGAGCTCGAGGGCGACGAATCCGCGGAAGACGGCGGAGTTGTCGAAGGGCTTCGTCTCGTCCCAGCCGAACCGGTAGACGTCGAGCTCGGCGAGTCCCTTGATGATCTCGTGCGGGAACGTCGCCTTCTCCCAGTGGCCGTTCACGACCGGCTTGACCTCGTTCTCGAGGTACGCGCGGATCGCCGCGAGGGCGGTCTTCTCCTGGTCGGTCAGCATCGACTCGTAACCGTAGAAGTCGCTGGCGAGGGGTTCCAAAGACATGTGTGCTCCGTTGCTCAGGGGTGTTCGGGTGCAACTCAACCAGCGCGCAGGTCTTGCCTCCAACCGATTGGTAGTTTGGGCTAAGACTCGGCAGACCGCGCCGCGCGGCGTTGTAGGTCGCTCATAAACGTACCGACCGATCGATCATCGACGACTGTTCAGAAGGGCCCCGACGTGTTCGTTGGAATCACCAATACTCCTCGCGACTACTCGTGGGGTTCGACCACTGCGATCGCCGACCTTCTCGGAACCCCGGCATCCGGAGGGCCGCAGGCCGAGCTCTGGCTCGGGGCGCACCCCGGCTCGCCCTCGAGGATCGTCGACGGCTCGACCCCTCACGGCGCCCAGAACCTCGCGGAGTGGATCGCGAATGACCCGGAGGGCTCGCTCGGAGGGCACAAGCAGCTCCCGTTCCTGCTCAAGATCCTCGCGGCCGCCGCGCCCCTGTCTCTGCAGGCGCACCCCACGCTCGAGCGTGCGCGGCAGGGCTTCGAGGCCGAGAACGCCGCCGGCCTTGCTCTCGATGCACCCAACCGCAACTACAAAGACGCCCTGCACAAGCCCGAGGTCATCGTCGCGTTGAGCGAGACCTTCGAGGCCCTCTGCGGGTTCCGGCCCCTGGCCGAGATCCGCGACATCGTGACGCTGCTCGAGCGTTGGCAGGCAGAATCGGATGCCGCTGGCTCGGCCGTTCTCGCCCCGTTCGTCTCGCGAGCGCTCGCGGGCGGCGACGACTCCCAGGTGCTACGAGAACTGGTCGAGTGGCTCCTCGCCGGTTCGGAGGAGGTGACCGCGCTCGTGCGCACGGTCTCCGAACTCGCGGCCCGTCATGAGCCGACGGCAGCGGGTGACTACGCAGCCTCGCTGCAGACCGTCCGCGACCTGGCCGCCGAGTATCCCGGCGACGCGGGCATCGTGATGTCGCTGTTACTCAACAGGGTGACCCTCTCGGCCGGCGAGGCGCTGTATCTGCCGGCCGGCAACATCCACGCGTATTTGAAGGGCCTCGGCGTCGAGCTGATGGCTGCCTCGGACAACGTGCTGCGCGGCGGACTCACGCCGAAGTACATCGACGTTCCCGAGCTGCTGTCGGTGCTCGACTTCGACCCGCTGCCCGTGCCGTACATCCGTCCCACGTTCCCCTCCCAGGGTGTCGAGGAGTTCCGGCCGGGCGTTCCCGACTTCGTGCTCGTCCGCATCCACACCGAGCTGAACGAGCGGGCGGCCTACAGGCCGGACGGCGCCGCGATCGCGATCTGCACCGAGGGCTCGTTCGAGATCCACGGTGAACGCAGCGACATCACCCTCGACCGGGGCCAGTCGGTGTTCATCACTCCCGAGGAGGGCGCGATCACGTTCACGGGCGTGGGAACCGTGTTCCTGGCGGCGCCGGGCGCCCCCGCGTAGCTCGCGCCGGGCTAAATCAGCACGTTCTCGAGGGCACGCCGCCCGGCGGTGGGGTAGCGACGGCATTTTGCTAGAAACGTGCTGACTTAGGTCTGCCGCGTCTGTAGCGCCGCAGTTTTCGGGCGTCGTCAACCGCTCGTTCGATGGCCTGCAGCGTCTCTGGCCAGTACTCGAACAGGTGGTGAGGAAGGATCCTGATCACTGGGCGGCCCCAGGCGATGGACTGGAGAGTCTTGTCGTAGTCCCAGATCTGCTGGCGGTCGTCGGAGTGCCATCGTTTGCTGTCGAGATCGATGGCGACGACGTCATCGACGAGAGCATCGAACTTGCTCGAGCCCGGCACTGCTCGTTGCAACTCGACGACATGGCCGAGCCTGCGCAGGCGTACCCGAAAGATGGACTCGGTACCCGAATCAGCCAGCGGGTCGAGTTCTCTTCGAAGGCGGCGCAGGCGTGACGGGAGGGTCTCGAAGAGCAGATCGAGTTGGCCGTGCGCGATGAAGCGCGTGTGCAACGCGGAGTCGATCGAGGCGATCGCGTGCTCCTCGTCTTGACACAGCACGGCTTGCCTGAGGGCGAGGAGAGGAGGAACGATCCAGTCGGTGGTGCCGCAGTCCCTGCCGAAGGGGATTTGCTCGACGGGACGCTGCCAATGCACGCGAGGTGCGCCTGCTTCGGCAAGAAAGCTCGTATCGCTGCGCGGGGTGCTCCTGTCTCGGCCGACGGCAGCCACCTCGTCGACGCGCAGTCGCTTCGAGCCAGCGGGCACGTGAACATGCAGGCGCGTGTCCAACCCCGCCCAGACGCCGGATCGCCGCAGCGCGCTGATGCAGCCGACGAGGCCGCCCATCCGAACAGCTCTGCGTTGATCGAGGTCTGCTGCTGCGCTGGCGTAGAGTCCCCGACGCTCGGACATGATCAACTTCGCCTGGCGAGCTCGTTCTATCGAGCGTGGTGAGGCACCCGCCCGTAGGAGGGTCGCGCGCGACGCGATGCCTCCGGTCTGGTCGGCAAGGCGGGCCACCGCTAGGGCGGAATGATCGATCACGATCACAAGGATGAGCTGCTTGGAGGGCTGTTCAGTCGATTCTGCGAACGTCGTTGGCAACTGTCCCGCGAGGGCCCTTGTGCAGGAGGGAGGTAGTGACGAGGCTCGAGGCGACTAAGTCAGCACGATTCGGCCGACGCACTGTAGAAACCACGACCGACAGCGGCGTGTCTCCCATTCGTGCTGACTTAGCGCGCGCGGCGGCGGCAGCGGATCAGCTGACGAGCTCTCTCACGCAGAAGGTTCGTCGGTAGTTCGCCGGCGTCGTCTGCAGGGTCTTCACGAAGTGGTGTCGCATGACGGCGGCCGATCCGAAGCCCGTCTCGGCGGCGACGGCCTCGAGGCCGAGAGTGGTCTCCTCCAAGAGCTGCTGCGCGCGCATCAGGCGCTGCTTGTTGAGCCACGCCGCGGGGGTGGTGCCGAGGTCGGCGCGGAACCGCCGCGCGAACGTGCGGGAGGACATCAGGGCCTTGCGTGCCAGCTCGTCGACACTGAGGTCGCGATCGAGGTTCTCGAGCATCCACTCTGTGACGCCGGCGAAGGAGTCGCTCGGCTCTGCGGGCATGGGGGCGGCGATGAACTGCGCCTGGCCTCCGGCGCGCTGCGGGGGAACCACCATGCGGCGGGCGATCACGTTCGCCGCCGCGGCGCCCAGCTCCGTGCGCACGAGGTGGAGCGCAGCGTCGATACCGGCAGCGGTGCCCGCGCCCGTGATGATGTTGCCGTCTTGAACGAAGAGAACGTCGGGATCGACCTCGATCTCGGGAAAGTCCCGAGCGAGTCGGTCGGCGTGCATCCAGTGCGTCGCGGCGCGCTTGCCATTTAGCAAGCCGGATTTCGCCAGGGTGAACGCGCCGCTGCAGACCGTCAGAATCCATGCGCCGCGGTCGTTCGCCTCGTGCAGCACCCGAAGCACCTCGGGGTGGATGTCTTCGTCGATGAGGTGTGCCGGAATCGCGATGAGGTCGGCGTCGGCGGCGGTGCCGAGGTCGTTCATGATCATCATGTCGTAGCCCATGCTCGTCGGAATCGGGCCGGGCTCGGCGGCAGCGATCGTGAAGTCGAACGTCGGTCCGCCCATATCGGCGCGGTCGATGCCGAACACCTCGCAGATGACGCCGAACTCGAACGGCGCGACGTGGGGGAGTGCGATCAGAACGACCTTTTTCAGCATGGGATTCTCTCGATCGATGAAGGTGGCAGTAAAACGTGCTCCGTTGACATCCTTCCATCTGGTGGCTGAATATGGCAATTCATATCGTTACTGCCATGATGATTTTTCTGGTGATGATGGGTGTTCTGGCGGCGATCGGCATTGGCTGGACGGTGCGAGACTTGATGCGCGATGGGTACCGTCGCGTTCCGCTGGGTAAAGGAGTCGACGAATGGCGTGGTTGGTAACGGGAGGCGCGGGCTACATCGGCTCGCACGTGGTGCGGGCATTCCTCGAGCAGGGCATCGACGTCGTCGTCATCGATGATCTGTCGAGCGGGCACCGCAGCTTCGTCGACGATGGTGTTCCCTTCGTCGACGGCAGCATCCTCGACGCCGATCTGCTGCGCCAGACCTTCGAAGACCACTCCATCTCGGGAGTCGTGCACGTCGCCGGCTACAAGTACGCCGGTGTCTCGGTGACGCGTCCGCTGCACACGTACGAGCAGAACGTCACGGGCACGCAGGTGCTCCTCGGTGCGATGGCCGACGCCGGGGTCAGCAGCATCGTGTTCTCCTCGAGCGCTGCCGTGTACGGAACCCCCGACACCGACCTGGTGACCGAGTCCACTGCGAAGAACCCCGAGTCGCCCTATGGCGAGTCGAAGCTCATCGGCGAGTGGCTGCTGCGCGACCAGGGTGTGGCAGCGGGTCTCGCTCACACCTCCCTGCGCTACTTCAACGTGGTCGGCTCCGGCTACCCCGATCTGTTCGACACCAGCCCGCACAATCTCTTCCCGCTCGTCTTCGACGCGCTCCTCGATGGGCGCGTCCCCCGCATCAACGGCGACGACTACGACACGCCTGACGGCACGTGCGTCCGCGACTACATCCACGTCTCCGACCTCGCGCTGTCGCATGTGGCCGCGGCGCGGCGCCTGGATGCCGGCGAGCCGCTCGAGCCCGCCTACAACCTCGGTAGCGGTGAAGGCGCATCCGTCGGCCAGATCATGACCGCGATGGCCGAGGGCACGGGGATTCCCTTCGCGCCCGAGATCGCACCTCGCCGCCCCGGTGACCCGGCCCGCATCGTCGCGTCAGGCGAATTGGCCGCGCGCGACCTCGATTGGCGGATGCGCCACACGCTCGACGAAATGGTGCGCAGCGCGTGGACGGCGCGCCGGGCGGGCTAGTCGATTTGGCGTGTCGGGCGAGCGTCGATTAGCAAGACACGGTGTTTCGCCAAACCCTCTAGACGCAGTTGAGGGTTTACGATCCGCGACTTGACTCAGGCGAACTACACGGGTGTAATTAGCGGGAGGGGTTCGGCAGGTCGAATGCAGATCAGAAGGTAGAGCGTGGTATGGCTATGGAATACCGCTCAGGCGTCCCAGAGGACTGGTTCGTCGATCCCGTCAATCTCGGTGTTCCTGGCGTACGTCAACAGACACCGGTAGACGACGAGAATCCTCTCGCCTGGCAGACCGATTCGCTGTGTGCTCAGACCGATCCCGAGGCCTTCTTCCCTGAAAAGGGCGGGTCTACCCGCGACGCGAAGCGCATCTGCACGTCGTGCGAGGTGAAGGCCCAGTGCCTCGAGTACGCGCTCAAGAACGACGAGCGGTTCGGCATCTGGGGCGGTCTCTCCGAGCGCGAGCGTCGCAAGCTGCGCAAACAGGCCTAGCGACTCAACCGACGCTCGTACCGATATCCCGGCACGCCGGTGCCTGATCGGCCGGTTGCGCGCGCGGCGCCTAGGGTCTAAGTGATATGCGCGCCCGAGTTACAGCAGTCCTAGTCGCCTCCAACGGAGCGGACTTTCTTCCGCGCACCCTCGACGCCTTGAAGGCGCAGACGAGGCAGCCCGACAGTCTCATCGTCGTCGACGTCGGTTCGACCGATACGACGCCGGCGCTCCTCGCCGGCGCTCAGCCGACCCACTTCATCCAGGCCTCCGGGCGCCTCAGTTTCGGCACGGCCGTTGCTCATGCCCTCGGGGTGGTTCCGCCGCCCGCAGACGAGAACGAGTGGCTGTGGCTGCTCGCCCATGACACGGCTCCGGAACCCGATGCTCTGGCAGCTCTGCTCGCCGCGGTCGAGGTCAACCCGTCCGTCGCCGCGGCCGGACCGAAACAGATGGATTGGGAGCACCCCGACTACATCAGCGAGTTCGGCGAGACGCTGACCCGATTCGGCGCCACCTACTCGATGGCCGAGACCGAGCTCGATCAGGCGCAGCACGACCGCATGAGCGACGTACTCGGCGTCGGCGCAGCCGGCATGCTCGTTCGTCACACGGTGTGGAACGACCTCTCCGGTTTCGATGATGCCCTTCCGACCGCCGACAACGGGCTCGACTTCAGCGTGCGGGTGCGCCTGGCCGGTCACCGGGTCATGGGAGTTCCGGCTGCGCGAATCGCATCGGCCGGAGTGGGCCTCGCGGGCCCGGGTCGGAGCGAGAAGGGGCGCGCCCGGCGAAAGCGCCAGGCCGACCGCCGAGCGGCGCAGCTGCACCGACGTCTTGCCTACGCGCCCGCCTTCGCCGTGGTCTTCCACTGGCTCTCGCTCGTTCCCCTCGCGATTGCGCGCAGCCTCGCGCAGTTGGTGCGCAAGCAGCCCGGCGCCATCGGCGGCGAGCTCTCCGCCGCGTTCCGAACGGCCTTCGGGTCACGTGTGACCGAGGCGCGCCGAAACCTGCGTTCCGCCAAACGGGTCGGATGGAACACCATCGCTCCGCTTCGCATCCCGGGCGACGAGGTGCGACGTCGGCGCTCTCTGCAGCGCGAGATCGCCCTCACTCATCTGCGCGGTGAGAAGGACCGCATCCAGTTCATCGCCACGGGTGGCGTCACGACCGTTCTGATCTTCGCGGTTCTCGGTCTCATCATGTTCGTGCCCCTCATCGGTGCGGTGGCCCTGACGGGGGGTTCGTTGCTTCCGGTGAGTTCCACCCTGGGCGAGCTGTGGAGCCACGTCGGCTACGGCTGGCGCGACATCGGTCTGGGCTTCGTCGGTGCGGCCGACCCGTTCACGACCGTGCTGGCCGTTCTCGGATCGATCACGTTCTGGTCTCCGTCGCTGGCGATCGTGGGTCTCTATCTGGCCGCACTGCCGCTCGCGGCGCTGGCCGCGTGGTTCCTCGCTGCTCGCCTCACCGACAAGCCCTGGCTGCGGGCAGTCGCCGCCGTGCTCTGGACTCTGGCGCCCACCTTTCTCGCCTCGCTCGACGAGGGAGCCGTCGGCTCCGTCCTCGCGCATCTGATGCTGCCGTGGCTCGTGCTCGCCGGTCTGGCCGCCCGCAAGTCGTGGTCGGCGTCCGCCATGGCCGCGATCCTGTTCGCGGTCACCCTCGCAGGCGCGCCATCGCTGTGGCCCGCCCTGCTCATCATCTGGATCGTGTCCGTCGCCACCGCGGGCCGTAACGTCGCGCGCTACGTCGGCATCCCCATTCCCGCCGTCGCGCTCTTCCTTCCATTGGCCTGGGATCAGTTCCGCGCCGGCAACCCGCTGGGTCTGCTTGCAGATCCGGGCGTCCCCGTCGTGCGTGAACCCGGGTCTATCCTCGCGCTGGTGAGTGGTATCCCCGACACGGCCCAGAGCGGATGGACCGGCCTGGCATCGATGGTCGGCATCGATTCGTCGGTTCTTCAGATCGTGCTGGCGATCGCCGTCGTTCCGCTCGTGTTGGCCGCGATTCTCGCGCTGGTTCTGCCGGGCCCGAGCGTCACGCGGGCGATCATCGCCGTCGTCGGTGCGCTTCTCGGCCTCGCCACGGCGATCGCCTCCACTCGCATCTCGCTCGATGCTGTCGGTGCCGATCCCGTGACGCTCTGGGCCGGACCCGGCCTCAGCTTCTACTGGCTCGGGCTCATCTGCGCTGCGGTCGTCGGCCTGCACGCGCTCAAGCGGTTCTCGCTCGCTCCGGGATTCCTGGCCGCGACCACCGTCGTCGTCGTCGCGGTGCCGCTCGTCGCTTCGACGCTCCTCGGAAGCTCCGCCATCCAGACCACGGATGGCCGCCTGCTGCCGGCCTTCGTCACAGCCGAGGCGGCATCCACACCCCGGGTCGGCACGCTCGTACTCACGCCGCAGCGTGACGGAGGTATCAAGTCTGCGATTGTCACCGGAACCGGCGTGACCCTCGACGACCAGTCGACACTCGCTTCGACCAACCGAGACGCGACGCGCGACGCCGAGCTGGCAGACCTCATCGGCAACCTCGCCTCGCAGAGCGGCAGCGACAGCACTTCTCGTCTGGCCGACCTCGGAGTGGAGTTCGTGCTGCTTGCCAACCCGGCGCCGGGCGACACCGATCCTGCGCTGGCGACGACCACGACCCGCTCGACGGCCGCCTTCGATGCCAACGCCTCTCTGACGACGGTGGGAAAGACGTTCGCCGGCACTCTGTGGCAGGTCACGGGAACCGACGGAATCTCGAGCCTGCCCGAGCCGAAGCCCAGCAACCTCGGGTCGCCCACGGGTGTGCTCGTGCTCGTCGTGCAGGGCATCGTCTTCCTTCTGATGCTGCTTCTGGCCCTTCCGGCTGGGCGCCTGCAGCCCCACGGCACCCGCGCGGTGAGTGCCCTCGAGCCTGCAGGGGCTACCATTCCCGACGAGCCCGATGTCGAGGGTGACGACGACGATGACGACGTAGAAAAAGCCAAGACGCCGGATGGCAGGGCCACGGAGGCGGCCGCTACCCCGGTGCCGCGCGGCTCCCTGCGGAGCCGGCTCTTCGCGCGCAAGCCTCGACCCGACGCGGAGGCGGAAGCCGCTGCTGCGGCGGTCGCCGCGAGTTCGGTGGCCGTGGCGTCCGCGCCCGAGGTCGCACCCGGCGAATCGACGACAGGCCCGGCGACGGTGTCGGAGCCGGCGACGGAGACAGCGTCGGAGCCGCCGATGACCGAGTCC
Organism: Agreia sp. Leaf335; assembly: GCF_001423605.1. Lineage (NCBI taxonomy): Bacteria > Bacillati > Actinomycetota > Actinomycetes > Micrococcales > Microbacteriaceae > Agreia > Agreia sp. Leaf335. The sequence goes on from NZ_LMOQ01000001.1 coordinate 749,201, forward strand.
GCTCCTTCTATCAGCCCAGCCACGCCCGCGGTGGAGCCTGCTGCCGCCGAACAGACGCCGGAGTCTGAGTCCGAGTCCTCCGCTGCAGCCCCCGGCACCGTCATCCACCCGGGGGAGGATTTCGATCTCATCGGAGCGCCTGCGCCTGACGTCCTTGTCGAGCACGAGCACACGACGCCGTCGCTCGCCGAGCTCGTCGAAGCCCCGGCGTCGACCGAGTTGCCGCCGGTCGAGGCCGAGCCGACCGGAGAATTCGTGGAGTCGCCGGAGGCCGTCCACGAGCCCGAGCCGGAGTTGCAGCCCGAAGCGTCGACTGAGCCCGCGCCCGAACCCGAGCCTGCGCCGGAACCAGAGCCTGAGCCTGCGCACGAATCCGAGCCGGCGCCCAGAATCGAGCCTGCTCCGCGGGCCGACGTCGACAGGTCCACGCTGTCGACCCCCGCGCCCGTGGCCGACGATGCTTTCGTCTACACGCCGCCGCCGACGGCGTCACCGAAGCAGGCCGACCACGAACCCGAGGCCGACTCCGAACCGGCGTTCTCGCATCCGCGTGCCATGCCCGACGACATCGACGAGGGGTACGACCCCGACGCGGAGACCGTGATGCGAGTGAAACCGATCGACCTGAGCCAGGAGGAGGACGACCACGATGGCCGCTAAGCGCACCGTAATCGCCACCAGCGCCCGCGCTCTGGGAGCCGCCCTGACCCTCGGGGTGGGAGCGGCGCTCGTGGCGGGAGCCGTCCTGATTCCTCTGCCGAAGTACTCGGTCTCCGTTCCGTCGGTCGAGGTCGCGCCTACCCCGGTGCCGCAGAGCCTCGTCTGTGCCGGATCGCTTCTCCAGCTCTCGAACGGTGCTGGCGCCGACGCCACCGCGGCGTCTGGCGTGGGCACGCCGAAGCGCAGCAGCGGTGCCGATGAATCCGGCGTCGACATCGAGCAGGCGCCCCTCGCGGCTCCCGACAACTCGAGTGTCGGGGATGCCACCGCTCCGACGGCCGTGACCGCGCCGTCCGCCGACCCCGGTGTGCTCATCGCCGCCGCGCAGTCCGTGGCTGTCGCGCAGGAGGACATCTCGGGTCTCGCCGCGACGAACTGCGCTGAGGCGCAGGCCGATACCTGGCTCGTCGGTGGCGCGACGACCGTCGGACGCACGAGCTTCGTGCTGCTGAGCAACCCGACCGAGGTCACGGCCGATGTCGACATGACCTTCTTCGCCGAGAACGGACGACTCGATGCACCCGGTTCGACCGGGATCACCGTGCCGGCCAAGTCGCAGCGCGTCTTCTCGCTCGCCGGCTTCGCTCCGAACGCCAAGTACCCGGCCGTTCACATCGTCAGCACCGGGGGATATGTCGCGGCCAGTCTGCAACAGACCGTCATCCGCGGTCTCGAGCCCGGTGGCATCGAACTGACCGGCCCGACGGCAGCGCCGTCGACCGATCTCGTCTTCGCCGGGGTGAAGATCACCGGAACCTCCGCGATCGCCGAGCGCCTCTCGGCCGACGGCTACGCAGACTTGCAGGCGGCCCTGCGCGTCTACGTTCCGGGCGATGCCGATGCCACCATCACGGTCTCGGTCGCCAGCGAGAGCTCTGGCTCGGCCGACGGTTCCTACACTCTCAGCGCACCTGGCGGAGTCGTCAGCGAGTTGCCCCTGAAGGACCTTCCCGACGGAAGCTACTCGGTGAGCCTCGAGTCGACCCAGCCGATCGTCGCCGCCGCGCGCACCTCCGTGTTGGCGTCGGGGGCCATCGACTTCGCCTGGAATCAGGCGGCCGCGCCGCTCAAGGCCGATGTGCTCGTGCCGATCGCGCCCGGGCCGTCCCCGCGCATCCATATCGCGAATACGGGCGACGACGAGGCCGACGTGACCCTGCGCACGGCGGCGGGCAACGAGGTCAAGATCGCGGTGCCCGCGGGCGGAACGAAGGGTCTCGACGCGCAGCCGAACACCGTCTACACGGCGTCGATGTCATCGGCCGTGAGCATCAGCGTGGGCTACAGCGGCGACGGTCAGCTCTCGGGCTACACCGTGGCAGCGCCGAGCGAGTCGGCAGCCCCGATCGTCGTCTACCCGTAGCTGGGCGCTTCCTCAGAAGTGACGGAAGCCCTCGGGCGCGAGATCCCATGGATCTTTGCCGAGATAGTCGGCCACAGCTCGAAAGACGCAGCTCTCGATCAGCATGCGTCGGTGCGCCTCGTCGTCTCGGTGGAGGTGGGCGAGGCGCTCGATCGGCACGCGGTAGAGGATGATGCGGTCGCCCAGCACACGCCAGCGCTCGACCCCGGTGTCGGCGGTTCCGGGCTTGCCATTCGCGCCGTAGGGCAGGGCACCGATCTCGAAGACCGCATCCGCGAGTTCGTTCGGCCAGACGCTCCGCAGGTACTCCGCCGTCGATGCGACGGTGGTGTCGAAGAAGTCGATGCGAGTGTTCATCATGGGCAGGTGGGGGCCCGTGACCGCCGAGCGGAGGCCCCTGCCGTGGCGGTTGCGACCGGCTCCTCGAGACGAGGCCGGTGCGATGCGACGTGAGCGAGCCATGGCGAGAGTCTATTCTCTGCGGCGCGACGAGACAGACCGAGGGCGTGGTGCACCGCGCGACACACGATCGATCCTGACCGCCGTGCGGACCACACGGGCGTACGGTGAAGGGTGATGACGAATCGACCGTGTTCCCGAGTAGCGTGCCCCGATGAGGCGGTCGCCACTCTCACGTATGTCTACGCCGATTCTCTCGCCGTGTTGGGCCCGCTGAGCCTCAGCCACGAGCCGCACAGCTACGACCTGTGCACCCGTCACTCGGATCGCCTCAAGGCCCCGCAGGGCTGGCAGGTCATGCGACACGTTCAGTTCACCCAGTAAGCACGCACCTCCCGGGCATGGCCCGCCGCATCTCTTTAGAATGAGAGCATGACTTCTGCTGCTGCCCCGGTGACCACTCTGCCCTTCAAGGTCGCCGACCTGACGTTGGCCGAGGCCGGCCGCCATCAGATCCGCCTCGCCGAGAACGAGATGCCCGGGCTCATGTCGCTCCGCGAAGAGTTCGCCGAGTCTCAGCCGCTCGCCGGAGCTCGCATCATGGGATCGCTGCACATGACGGTGCAGACGGCGGTGCTGATCGAGACCCTCACCGCTCTGGGTGCCCGGGTGCGCTGGGTCAGCTGCAACATCTTCTCGACTCAAGACGAGGCGGCCGCCGCCATCGTCGTCGGTGCCACGGGAACACCCGACGCGCCGGTCGGCGTGCCCGTCTTCGCCTGGAAGGGCGAGACCCTCGAGGAATACTGGTGGTGCACCGAGCAGGCCTTCGACTGGTCTGCCGAGGCCGAGGCCGACGGAGCCGACTACACGGGTCCGAACATGATCCTCGACGACGGTGGCGACGCCACGATGCTCGTGCACAAGGGTCGCCAGTTCGAGCTCGACGGAGCCGTGCCCGACAGCCAGCCCTCCGACAGCGACGAGTACGGTGTCGTGCTCGACCTGCTGCGTCGATCGCTCGCGTCGTCGACCGACCGCTGGACCCGCATCGCCGCCGACATCCAGGGCGTCTCTGAAGAGACGACCACAGGGGTGCACCGCCTCTACGAACTCATGTTCGCTGGCGAGCTGCTCTTTCCCGCCATCAACGTCAACGACTCGGTCACCAAGAGCAAGTTCGACAACAAGTACGGCATCCGCCACTCGCTTCCGGATGGCCTGAACCGCGCGACAGACGTTCTCATCGGCGGCAAGGTCGTGTTCGTGGTCGGCTATGGCGACGTCGGAAAGGGCGCGGCCGAGGCGCTCAGGGGCCAGGGTGCTCGGGTCATCGTGAGCGAGGTCGACCCGATCTGCGCGCTGCAGGCGGCGATGGACGGCTACCAGGTCGCGCGGCTCGAGAGCGTGATCGGCGACGTCGACATCATCGTCACCGGAACCGGCAACGAGAACGTCGTGACGGTCGATCACATCCTGGGTCTCAAGCATCTGGCGATCATCGCCAACGTCGGCCACTTCGACAACGAGATCGACATGGCGGGGCTCGAGAAGCTCGACGGTGCCGTCAAGATCGAGATCAAGCCGCAGGTGCACGAGTGGCGCCTGCCCACGGGGCGAAGCGTTCTCGTGCTGTCGGAGGGACGTCTGATGAACCTCGGCAACGCCACCGGCCACCCGAGCTTCGTGATGAGCAACTCCTTCACCAATCAGGTGCTCGCCCAGATCGAGCTCTACGCGTTCACCGAGCGCTACCCTATCGGCGTCTATGTGCTGCCGAAGCACCTCGACGAGAAGGTCGCGCGCCTGCACCTCGATGCGCTGGGCGTCGAACTGACGGAGCTCACGCCCCGACAGGCGGCGTACATCGGCGTGCCGGTCGAGGGCCCGTACAAGGTCGATCACTACCGCTACTGAGGCCACGAGGTTCGTCTGTGCGACCCGACGAGACGCTCGTCCAGGTCACGGAGAACGCACCGTGGCTTCCGGCGGGCGGGCGTGCTGAGGCATTCCGGGGCGGGATTCCGCCACATCCGATGAGCATGGTGCGACTTCTGCTCGTGCGAGGCGACGAGGCCTTCTGCGTCGCGCGCCCGGAGTCGGGCCGCCTCGATCTGCCCACGCGGATCACCGGTGACGACGACCCCACCGGCATCCAGACGGTGGCGACGCTGGCGCACGACGTGATCGGTGCTCTGTGCGACCTCACTTTCATCGGCGCCGTGCGCAATGTGGTCGCTACCGGGGCGGCCGACTACGCGTGGCCGACGCCCGAGGCGCACTTCGGTCTCTGGACTACGGCGGCGGATCCGGCCATCGAGGGGGAGTGGCTGACGATCGCGAGTGAGGCATCGAGTCTGCGTGAGAAGCACTGGTACCCGATCGTCGCGGGCGTGGGAGCCGGCTAGCGGCGCGGGAACCCGTGCGGCAGACTCTGCAGGATCGGGTCGAGCCGGTTCAGCGCCGTCTTCTGACGTTCGAGCGCGGCGTATTCGCGATCGCGGCGAACGGCGGCGACGCCCGACAGGAACAGCGCGGGATGCACGCTCGGGATGGGTGAGACGAAGGGCGTGACCTCGACAGCGAGTTCGGCGGCGATGCGCTCTCGGGTGGCGGGGGCCATGCTGGAGGCCTGGACGAGGAACTGGCTCACCCGGTTGCCGAGCCGATCGGGCATTCGGGCGACGTCGGCGACGTCGGCCCAGGCCTGGAGCATGACGGGAACGCCACGGGCGTGGCTCACAGGCACGGGCACCCGCTCGTGTTGGCTGTAGGTTCCCGCGAGGAGATCGCCGAGCCTCTTCGACTTGCCGTTGAGAAGAGACGTGACCACCGCGATCGAGCCCAGGGTCATGTAGATCTCGAGTACGCCGACGAGACCCCGAATCACGGAGTGCCTGATCGAGATGGCGCCGCCGTCGTCTCGCACGATGCGCGCGCCGACCGCGAGCTTGCCGACGGATCGGCCCTTCAGCACCACCTCGAGCGTCGTCGGCACGACGACGAAACACAGAACGAGCGCCGAGACACTCAGGGTAGCGAGGAGCGCCTCGTCGATGACACCGCTCTGGCCGAGTGCACCGATGCCCAACATCAGCGCGATCAGGAGGGCGATCGAGATGACGAAATCGATCAGACCGCCTCCGGCACGCAGAACGAAGCCGGCGGGACGCACGTCGAGCGCCACCGCCTCGCCGATCAGAAGCTCGTCGTCGGTGTAGGCATCGGCGAGCGGGTCGGCGAATCCGGCGGCCGGAGAGGCGACACGGGAGTCCGTCATGAATACAATTCAAGCAGATGGATCTCGATGCCTACACTGCTGCCCACCGTGACGAGTGGTCCAGACTCGACGCTCTGAGCAAGAGCCGAGAACTCTCGGGCACCGACGCCGACGAGCTCATCGAGCGCTATCAGGCCGGCGCGTCCGATCTGTCGGCCATCAAGACGACCGTCGGATCGACCTCTCAGGGCGCCCAACTCTCGCTCTACCTCTCGCGCGCCAGGCTCCGCTTCACGGGCGCCGGTACCAATCTCCTGAGGCAGATCCCGGCGTTCTTCGTGTTCCAGTTGCCGGCCGCGCTCTATCGCATCCGGTGGCTCACTCTCGCGCTCGCGCTCGTGACCGTCGGTGTGGCCGCGCTGTACGCCTTCTGGGTATCGAACGACCCGCAGGTGCTCGCCAATCTGGGATCCGACGCAGACCTCAAGAAGCTCGCCGACGAGGACTTCGTCAACTACTACTCCGAGAACCCCGCGGCGTCGTTCACAGGACAGGTGTGGACGAACAACGCCTGGCTCGCGGCGCAGTGCATCGCCTTCGGCATCACCGGGTTCTACGTGCCGATGCTGATCATGACGAACGCCCAGAACTTGGGCCTCAACGCCGCGGTGCTCTTCCACTACGGCGAGGGCGACACGTTCTTCCTCTACATCCTGCCGCACGGACTCCTCGAGCTCACCGCGATCTTCGTGGCCGGCGCGGGCGGGCTCCGCATCTTCTGGGCGTGGATCGCGCCCGGGGCGCGAACGCGGTCGCAGGCGCTCGCCGAAGACGGCCGCGCGCTCTTCACGGTGGCCCTCGGGCTCGTGATCGTGCTCTTCATCTCCGGCATCATCGAAGGGTTCGTGACGCCGCAGCCGTGGCCCTGGGCCGTGAAGATCGGCATCGGAGCCGTGGCGCTCGCGGCGTTCCTCGCGTACATGCTCGTCGTGGGTCGAGCAGCGGTGCGGGCTGGACAGACGGGTGATCTCGAGGAGTTCGAGTCCGGAGCGAAGCAGCTCGTCGCGGGCTGACCGGCGCGTGCGCCGCGGTTACAGGCGTCCTGCCGCCTTCAGCGCGAGGTAGCGGTCCGCGAGCATCGGGGGCAGGGCAGAGGGCGAACCCGTCACGACATCGCCGCCGAGCCGCGTGATCGCCGCGGTGACCCGAGCCATGTCGAGCAGCGAACGCTCCGCCGAAGCGGCCCTGTACGTCTCGTCGCGATCACCGCGCTGCGACACGGCGCTCAGAATCTCGGGATCGGAGACGGCGGCCACCAGAACTGTATGCCGCTGGGCCAGCTGGGGCAGCACACTGAGAAGTCCACTCGACGACGCGGGAGTATCGATGGTCGTCAAGAGCACCACGAGAGCCTGCTGGTTGGTGACGGCTCGCACCTGCGCGGCTACCGACGACCAGTCCGTCTCGAGTAGTTCGGGGTCGACGGTGGCCATCGTGTCGACCATTCGGTTCAACAACTCGCCGCCGCTCGCTCCCGTGACACGACCCCGGATGCGGCGGTCCCACGCGATCAGGTCGACACGGTCGCCGGCCCGCGTCGCGAGGGCCGCGAGCAGAAGAGACGCCTCGATCGACGTGTCGATACGCGGCTCGTCGTCGATTCGAGCGGCCTGGGTGCGGCCGGTGTCGATCACGATCACGATGCGGCGATCTCGCTCGGGCCGCCACGTGCGGACCATGAGTTTCTGCTCGTGCCCGGCCCGAGCATCCCCCTGCCGGGCTGTGGCGCGCCAGTCGATCGAGCGTACGTCGTCGCCGCGCACGTACTCGCGCAGACTGTCGAACTCCGTTCCCTGGCCCCTGATCTGCACACTGGTCGCGCCGTCGAGCTCTCGAAGTCGTGCGAGACGCGAAGGTAGGTGCTTGCGGGAGTTGAAGGGGGGAAGAACACGCACCCGCCCCGGGCTCGTCAGCGTCGCCTGCCTGGCCCACAGGCCGAGAGGTCCGAAGCTCCTGACGGTGACGCCGGCCGTGCGACGGTCACCCCGACGGAAAGGTGTGAGCGTTGTGCGCAGCATCCGACGTTCGGAGGAGGGCACCACGACGTGCTGACGCGTCACGACGGCGCCGGCCGACGGCTGCCAGGCGTCGCGAACGAGGCCCCGCAGTACGCGGCGGTTCTCGTTCGTGATGAAGAGTTCGCTCGAGACCGTCTCGCCGAGACGAACGCGATTCGGCAGCACCCTCTCTACGACGAGGCGGCGCGGCGATGCGGCCAGAGCGAGATCGACGATGCCGAGTGCCACGGCCAGCAGAAGCCAGAGCGCGAGCGTGAGTTCGGCCTGTCGGTAGGCCTCGCCGATGAGAACCACGGGGATGACGCCGAGAGCGACGAGCAGAACGAAGCGACCGGAGACGGCCATCAGCGGAGGTGCTTTCGCCGGCTCATCAGATCGGCACCTGCACCTGGCTCAGGATCGAGCGCAGGATCGAGTCGACCGAGACGCCCTCGAGTTCGGCCTCGGGTCGGAGCTGGATGCGGTGGCGCAGCACCGGCAGAACCATCGCCTGCACGTGATCGGGAGTGATCGCGGGTGAGCCGTTGAGCCAGGCCCACGCCTTGGCAGAGGCGAGAAGCGCTGTACCTCCGCGCGGGCTGACTCCGAGTTTGACCGATGGGCTCTGCCGCGTGGCCCGTGCCAGGTCGACGACGTAGGCGAGCACATCGGCACTTGCACCGACGGCCGCAACCGATGCCTGCGCCTGGCGGAGCTCGCTGGCGCCGAGCACCGCGCTCATTCCGGCCCCCGTCAGGTCTCGCGGGTTGAACCCGGCGGCGTGGCGCTGCAGCACGGCGATCTCGGTGTCACGCGGGGGCAGATCGAGGACGAGTTTGAGCATAAAACGGTCGAGCTGCGCTTCGGGCAGCGTGTAGGTGCCCTCGTACTCGATGGGGTTCATCGTCGCCGCAACCAGGAACGGGTCGGGCAGGGGCCGGCTGAGGCCGTCGACGCTGACCTGTCGCTCCTCCATCGCCTCGAGCAGGGCGGACTGCGTCTTGGGTGGGGTGCGGTTGATCTCATCGGCCAGCAGGATGTTCGTGAATACGGGGCCCTCGCGGAATTCGAAGTCACCGGACTTCGCGTCGTACACGAGCGACCCTGTCACGTCTCCGGGCATGAGGTCGGGGGTGAACTGCACCCTCGTCGTGTCGAGCGAGAGCGCGTGACTCAGCGACCGCACCAGCAGGGTCTTCGCCACGCCGGGAACGCCCTCGAGCAGCACATGCCCCTTCGCGAGCAGGGCGACGATGAGACCCGTCACCGCGCCGTCCTGGCCGACCACGGCCTTGGCCACCTCGGTGCGCACGCGCCCCAGGGCCTCTCGGAGCTGGTCGGGTGTCTGTTCTGGTTGGTCTGTCATGGTCGGCCTTTCGGTGTGGACGCGGGCAGGAGGGGCGGCGAGACGGTCACGGACGGACCGCCCGGGTCACGGCGCCTTCGAGTTCGAGCAGGCGATCGGAGTACGCGACGAGATCGGCCTCGTTCGAGGGCATGGCGGCAACGAGAATCGATTGGATGTCGCCGAGCGGCCTGCCGGGGAGAACAGCGGCGACCGAGGCGATCACCTCGTCGACCGTGGCATTGCGGGGGAGTCCCAGGATCTTCGACAACCGCGTGATCGTTCCGATCCGCAGCGAATCCAGTGCGTGCGTGCGGGCGCCGGCCCGAGCGTAGAGGCGCGCGCGTCCTTCCATGGTCTCTCGTGAGCGCACGGTGACCGGCAGGTTCTCGACGACGAGCGCGCCGAGCCTGCGCCCTCGCCAGACGGCCGCGGCGATGAAGGTGAAGACGACGAGCACGAGCACGGGCGTGACCCAGTCGGGCGTCAGCGAGGTGATGTCCGCGGGCCCGTCGGCCTCGACGTCGGATGCCGTGGGCACGTACCAGACGAGGGTGGCGTCTTCGCCCAGGAGGCCGAGGGCGAGCGCGGCGTTCCCCGCTCCGGTGATGCCCTCGTTGCTGAGGACATCGGCCGCGCCCAGAACCGTGACCGTGCCGTTCGGGGTGTCGTCGTGGACGAGGTAGTACGCGTCGTCGGAGGCGCGGAAGCAGAGCTCGGCATCGCTGCCGGCGGGTGCACGGTACGCGCGTCCGTCGCCGATGATGCTGCCGGCGCGCTCGGCCGCCGGTAGGGAGCATTCAGCCTCGACGCCGTCGGTGTCGCGGGGTGCCCCGGCCGAGGCGATCTCTGGCGCGAAGGCGCGGAGCTCGTCGAACCCCGGCAAGAACAGCACGACCCGATCGGCGAGCTCGGCGGCCTCGTCGAGTCGCGCGTCGTTCAGGTATCCTCCGGGGTCGGCGAAAGCGAGAGTGGCGGTGGGAGCCGCGTCCAGGGCGGCTCGCGCCTCCTGCATGGTGTCGGCCTGTACGACATCGACACCCTGTTGACGCAGCACTTCGGCCAGGGCCTTGCTGCCCTCGGGCGCGGCGTTCGTGATCGAGTACGGGGCACGACTCCCACCGGCTGTGCCGGATGCGACGGCCACGACGAGCAGACCGACGATCGCGACCGCCGCGAGAATGAGCCAGAACCGCCATCGTTTCACCGCCGCGCGGAGCGTGGGCGTCGTGACCTCGGCGCGGGCTGGCGTGCCGCGCTCCGTCGTGTCCGCGATCACAGCGATGCTCCCGAGTCGGCGACCCGCTCGAGCCGGGCCGGCCTGGCCGCGCTGATGTCGCGATCGAGCGCGGCGACCTCGTCGAAGGCTTCTCTCGTGCCCGGCCTGTCGAGGTAGCGCACCCCGTCGAAGGCCCGTGCTCCGCTCGTGAAGGCGTCGACATAGTCAGGGAACGCTCGTCCCGCTCGGGCGGCGAATTCCTGTGCCGTCGTTCCTGGCGTGACGGAGACCACCGTGCGTTCGGCCAGCTGTCGTGCGACGGCGCGGAACATCTCTTCGATCGCCACCACGAAGTCGCCCGAGGCCGCAGCCGCCTGAGCGGAAGCGCGCAGCTCGGCCGCGCTCCGAGCATCCAATGAATCAGAGAACAGGGCGCCCGCCGCTCGGCTCTTTCGTTGCAGCCGGGGGCGGCCGAAGACGATGAACGCGGCCACGATGAGTCCCACGATGAGAACGGTGACGACCAGCGGAAAGAGATCGGGCACGGAGCCGTCCTCCGGGGCGCGGAACGAATCGAGCCAGTCCTGGATTGCCTGCGCGATGCGATCGATCAGGGTGGGCCGCGCCGCCGCGTACTCGGGTTTGGCGAGCTCGTCGATCAGCAGCTTGCGCGCATCGGGAGCGTCGGGATCGACGGGAACGTCGGTGACGGACAGCACGGGCAGAGCGAGGATCGAGAGCATAGGAATAAAGAGGTCAGCCGTTTCTCTGAGACGACACGAGATAGGGGTCTGTCACGTCGTGTGCGCCGCCGCTGTGCCGCGCCTCGACGTAGCGCATCAGATCGAGGTCGAGGCCCTCGCGGCGCATCCGGAGATCGATGTAGACGATAGCGACGGCCGACGACTGCACGACGGCGGCGATGGATCCCAGAATGAGGCTGACGAGAAGGGCGAGCCCGTAGGTCGCGAGAAGCACGACGACGAACGTGGCCGAGTCCTCTGATGCGCCGGTCGGAAAGAGGAAACTGCTCGCCAGACCGCCGATGAACGATATGGGCGTCGTGATGATCTGCGTCGCCGCGTAGAGGATCACGCCGATGAGAGCGAGAACCCCGAAGGTCTTCCAGAAGGAGTTCTTGGTGAGACCCCACGAGCGCCGGATCGACGAGACCATTCCCCGCCGCTCGAGCACGATGATCGAGGGTACGAGGGCGGTCTTCGTTCCCAACCAGATGCCGGATGCGGTCAGCGCGAGCGCGCCCAGCACTCCCACGCCGATCGCGACGCCGATCGCGGCGTCGCCGATCGCCGCGCTGCCGACGACGCCGACGAGCACCGCGAGACCGACGAGCGCCCCGACGGCGAGCACGATCACACCCAGCAGAACGGCGAACCACGCGACGAGAGGCCAGAGTCTGCGCCCGGCGGCCTTCCAGAGCACGCCCATGCGATTCTTCTCACCCAGAGTGCCGCGGGCCACCTCGACGACGAGCACTCCTTGCAGCAGTGCCGAGCCGAGGATCGACAGTGCGAGGGGGATGAGGCTGGCGAGGATGACTGTCGCCCAGGCTCCGGCGGTGACCGCGTCGCGATCCTCGGGCAGGGCGCTGTCGATGCGACCGAACGCCAAGATACCGACCCCGCCGATGACGAAGACGGTGACGATCGACGTGACGAGCTGCGTGATCAGAGCGCTGCCGAACGTGGCACCCGGATTGCGTCGAAGCACCTGGAACGGTGCACCGAGCAGGGTGCCGAAGCCGAGCGGACGCAACGGAAGCAGTCCCGGTCGGGGCGGAGGGGCCCAGGCGCCCGGCGCCGGCGGTGGCAGCTGCGGGTGGCTGGTCGAGGGCGGGCCGAAAGAGGCCTGCGGGATGCCCCCGTATGGTTTCTGGCTGTCGCTCACCGGTGATCCTTCATCGTCGTATCGGTGTTCCCCCGGCATGTCACGTGCTCCCATGCTTCCATACACCGCGCCAGCCCGCAGGCGGCTGTCAATCAAGAGGGCCTCGCCTCGACTAATCTGTAGCGCATGGATGCTCGCATACTGGTCGTCGACGATGACACCGCCCTGGCAGAGATGATCGGCATCGTTCTGCGTGCCGAAGGATTCGAGCCGGTGTTCTGCGCTGACGGTGCGGAGGCGCTCGGCATCTTCCGTGAGTCGAAGCCCGATCTGGTGCTTCTCGATCTGATGCTGCCGGGTCTCGACGGCATCGAGGTCTGCCGCCTGATCCGAGCGGAGTCGGGTACACCGGTGATCATGCTCACGGCGAAGGCCGACACCACAGACGTGGTGAAGGGGCTCGAGGCCGGCGCAGACGACTACGTCGTCAAGCCGTTCAATCCCAAAGAACTGGTGGCGCGCATCCGAACGCGTCTGCGACCGAGCGCCGCCGGATCGCCCGAGTTGCTGCAGGTGGGCGATCTCGAACTCGATGTCGCCGGGCACGAGGTGCGCCGGGGCGATGTGCGCATCGGGCTCACCCCGCTCGAGTTCGATCTTCTGCATGCTCTCGCCGCCAAGCCGCAGCAGGTCTTCACCCGCGAGATGCTGCTCGAGCAGGTGTGGGGCTACCACTACAAGGCCGATACCCGGTTGGTGAACGTGCACGTGCAGAGGCTCCGCGCCAAGGTCGAAGAAGATCCCGACAACCCGCGCATCGTGATGACCGTTCGTGGCGTCGGCTACCGGGCGGGTCAGGTCTCGTAGCACGCTGTGTCGACCGACAGCATCGCCACCGTCGAGGGGCGTCGCACGAGCCGAATCGGGCCCACGATCATGCGCGAGTGGCGCACATGGCCGAGGCAGATCGCACGCGGGTGGCGCCGTTCACTGCAGTTCCGCACGATCGTGATCACGGTCGCTCTCTCTGCGGTCGCCCTCTCCGCCACCGGCGCCTTCGTGTCGACGAGCATCAGCAACGATCTCTTCAACTCGCGACTCGATCAGGTGCTGATCGAGTCGAAGCGCGCGGCGACCTCGGCACAGACGATCTTCGACTCGTCTGACGTGACCGGGCAGGCCGCCAGCCTCTCTCTGCAGAACTCGGTGCAGAACGCCATCACGGCGTCGACGTCGTCGAGGCTGGTGGCGCTGTATGTCACGCCGGGAAGCGAGACGGGACCCAACTCGGCCATCTCGTTCAGTGCACTCAAGCTGGTCGATGTCATCTCTCCCGAACTGCGCAAGCAGGTCTCGTCGGGCAGCGATGACCAGAGCCAGTACTGGCAATCCGTCTCTCTACGCGACGGGCAGAACGCCGTGCCGGGAATCGTGGTGGGAACGCCGCTCTTCGTTCCCGGGGCCGGCGAGTACGAGCTCTACCTCGGCTACGACCTCGCCGAGGCCGACCGCACGCTTGTGTTCGTTCAGCAGACCCTCCTGCTGGCCGCGCTCGCTTTGAGCCTTCTCATCGGTGTGATCGCCTGGGTCGTGGTCAGACTCGTCGTCGAGCCCATCCGGGTCGCCGCAGAGACGAGCGCCAAGCTCGCTGCCGGCGAGCTCGAGGTGCGGATTCCGGAGAAAGGCGATGACGTGATCACCACGCTGGCGCGATCGTTCAATGGCATGGCCGACAGCATCCAATCGCAGATCACGCAGCTGGCCGACCTCTCCCGCGTGCAGCAGCGATTCGTCTCGGACGTCTCGCATGAATTGCGTACGCCGCTCACCACGATCCGATTGGCCGGCGACGTGCTTTTCGATCAAAGGGAGTCGTTCCCTCCCGCGACCTCGCGCACCGCAGAGCTCCTGCACACGCAGACGGAGCGCTTCGAGCTGCTCCTCAGCGACCTGCTCGAGATCAGCCGCTTCGATGCGGGCTCCGCCGAGCTCGAGACAGAACCCACCAGCCTCGTGTATCTCGTCGAAGACTCCATCGACGAGATGAGCCAACTGGCGCTGCAGGCCGGAAGTGAACTGCGCCTCGTAGCCCTCGGCGGTTACTTCGAAGCAGACATCGACGCGCGACGCATCCGGCGCATCGTGCGCAACCTGCTGGGCAACGCGATCGAGCACGGTGAGGGCCGCCCGATCGTCGTGTCCATCGACAGCACGGCCTCGGCCGTCGCGCTCGCGGTGCGAGACTACGGAATCGGAATGACCCCCGAGGCCGCGTCGCGCGTCTTCGACCGCTTCTGGCGCGCCGATCCGTCGCGCAAGAGAACCATCGGCGGCACCGGGCTGGGCCTCGCGATCTCCCTCGAAGACGCGGCCCTGCACGGCGGAGAGTTGGAGTTGTGGAGCGAACCGGGCGCGGGTTCCTGCTTCCGACTCACCCTGCCCCGTCTCAAGGGACGGCCGATCGGGGTCTCACCGCTCCCTCTTCCTCCCCTCGACGCCGATGGCGAAGCCCAGACACACAACACCTTCGACGAGCAGGCCTTCAACGGAGAGACGTCATGACGCGATTTCGATCCCGAGCCATCATCGCCGCCATGGCGTCGCTGACCGTGCTGCTGCTGGCGGGATGCGTCGGCATTCCGAGTACCGGACCCGTGGAGAAGGGTGACGTACTCGCGACATCGGACGAGATCGACATCATCTTCCAGCCCTCGGGCCCGAGGGTCGACGAGAGTCAGGAGGACATCCTCCGCGGATTCATCCGGGCCGCGTTGAACCCCCTCAACAACTTCGACGTGGCGAGGTCATTCCTCAGCAAGAACTTCGCCGATCAATGGAAGCCCGACGCGGGCGTCACCATCGACCAGAGCGGGCGCAGCACCCAGAAGATCTCGGAGACCTCGGTCGACCTGAAGCTCAGCCCGATCGCCACGGTCGACTCCAACGGCGAGTACAGCACGGTGCCATCGGCGGCGCCGGTCAGCCGCAGCTACACGTTCGTGCAGGAGGACGGTCAGTGGCGCATCAATACGGCGCCCGACGGCATCGTGATGCTCTCGACGGAGTTCGCCGAGGTCTACAGCTCCTATCCGCTGTACTTCTTCGATCCCAGCTACCAACGTCTGGTCCCCGACGTGCGCTGGTTCCCGCGCGTCGCATCCAATACGGGCACGCGCATCGCCCGGGCGCTCATCAACGGGCCGTCGGCCTGGCTCGGCGGTGCCGTCGTCTCGGCGTTCCCCGAAGGCACGGGCGTGACGAGCGTTCCCGTCGACGCCGGAGTCGCATCCGTCGATCTGTCGGGCCCCGTGCTCGATTCGAGCGAGGCGACTCTCGAACGAATGCAGGTGCAGCTGCGCTCCAGTCTGCTCGCACTCAGCGGGGTGGCGACCGTCCGTTTGACCGTGGACTCGACAGAGGTTCCCCTCTCCACCTCGAGCGACTCCGGGCCCATCACGACGCCCCGGGTCGACAGCCGCGCACTGGTACTGCGCTCCGGTCAGTTCGGATTCTTCACCGGCAGCTCGCTGACACCCGTAGAGGGGATCAGTGACGATGTCGCCTCACTGGATGCCACCTCGATAGGCCTCTCGGATTCGGTGCCCGGTCTGCAACTGGCCGCGGTCGGAACGGCGGCCGGTGTGTACGCCGTCGCTCCCGCATCCACCCCCGGCATCGTCGACGATCGGCCGGGGCTCATCGCGCCCAGCATCGACCCCGAGGGCTTCGTATGGACGGTCCCCAGTGGGTCGCCTCTCGACATCCGCGTCTCGGCGGCGGGCCGCACGCCGTCGAGCTTCACCGCCACGTGGGACGGAGCTGGCCAGATCGTGTCGCTCGACGTCTCGCGTGACGGCGCGAGGGTGCTCGCGTTCCTCACGATGGATGGCGAGCCGCGCCTCGTGGTCGCCTCGGTCTTCCGCGACAAAGACGGCACGCCCACGGGCCTCGGTGAGCCGGTCGACCTCGCCGAAGGCCAGGGCACGGCGGTGGATGCGACGTGGGTCGACTCCCTGTCGGTCGCGTCGGTCACGCTCACCCCCTCGGGCGACAACTCGATCGTGCAGCAGCAGATCGGAGGCACGACCACGCAGTTGGCCGATGCGTCGAAAGTCGTCTCGATCGTGGGGTCGAACGACGTCGTCGGACTCCGCGTCCTGTCGTCCGACGGCAATATCCTGCAGCAGAGCGCCAACACGTGGCAGGTGAGAGCGGCCGACGTCGCGATCCTGGCGACCCAGTACTGAGTCCTCTCCTCGACGCCGGGTAGACGAGCGGGTTCTGCACAGATCCGCTCGCTGCGCCGGCGCCGGGCGCCACGCAGAGCATGATCGAGCGATGGATGCCCGTGGCCGCCTCGTCGAGGCGATGCTCGACGGTCTCGCCGTGCTCCTGCCCGTGGAATGCGCGGGGTGCGGCACAGCGGACCGTGGCATCTGTGCCGACTGCCGCTCGGCGCTCGTCGCGCCCGATCGTGTCGGGCGCCACCTGCTCGTGGCCCCGGGCGCTCCTGCGTCGGGCAGCGGCGATCTGCCGCTGTGGTTCGCGGTCGGCTACGAGGGAGTGCCGAAAGAGATCCTGCACGCGCTCAAAGAGAGCGCGCGGCTCGACGGCGCGCGGCCGCTCGGACGGCTGCTCGGGGTGGCCGTTGCGGACGCCCTCGAAGCGATCGAACCACATCTTCCGGCCGGTGCTCGCCTCGAGACACTCGTCGTTCCATCGTCGCGCTCGGCCTTCAGACTGCGCGGTTACAACCCCGTCGAGTCTCTCCTCCGCTGGGCCGGGCCGCAGCCGCATCGCGCCACCGGTCTCCGCTATCGTCGCACTCCGCGCGATCAAGCATCCCTCGGCGCCGACGAGCGATGGGCCAACCTCTCTGGATCCATCGAGGCGGTCTCGACGCGGCTCGAGGGGCGGCATCTGCTGCTCATCGACGACGTGGTGACGACGGGGGCGACCCTGCTCGAGTGCCGTCGCGCGGCCGAGTGCGGGGGAGCGTCCGTATGGGGTGCGGCTGCTCTCGCCCATACAGCAAAAGTCAAGCGAACAAACAGTGAATTGCACGGTGACTTAGTCAGCCAGCGGGTCTACGGTGGGGGAAAAGGCGCGGAATCCAATCGCCCTCGACTCGGGCGCCGCGTCTTGGACTAGGAGAGATCGCCTTGGAAATCAACATCACCGGACGAAACCTAGGAATCACCGATCGATTTCGGGATTACGCGACGGAGAAGGCCGAGAAGGTCGAACATCTCGCCGATAAGGCACTCGCGCTCGAGGTCAAACTCTGCCGGCACAACTCGGCCACCGGGACTTCCGGCGACGACCGGGTCGAACTGACGTTGATCGGTCCTGGACCCATCGTTCGAGCCGAGAGCGCCGCAAGCGACAAGTACGCGGCATTCGACCTCGCCCTCGCCAAACTGATGGAGCGCGTGCGCCGGGCCAAGGACCGCAAGAAGGTCCACCGCGGAAAGCATCGTCCGGTCTCGCTTCGCGAGGCCTCGACGGGTGGCTTCTCCGTCATCGACATCACGCCCGCCGATGCCGAAGTACTGAACAGCGTCGACAGCACAGGAGCTGTAGCGCCGCGGGCCGAGGAACCGGACACGCCGAGCTACTCCGAGGATGACGACTACTCCGAGTACTCGCCGGTCGTCATCCGAGAGAAGGTGTTCCCAGCGTCTCCGATGACAGTCGACGACGCGCTCTATTACATGGAGCTCGTGGGGCACGACTTCTACCTGTTCATCGATGCAGAGAGTCACCGACCCAGCGTCGTCTACCGACGCAAGGGATGGGAGTACGGAGTCATCGGCCTCGACGACAACCCGGCTGAAGCCGCAAGCGCCGTCGCAACGGCCGCGGCAGCCGGCGCATCCGCCCGTTGAGTCGCCCGGCGTAGAGTACGCCGACGAAGGCCCGACCCTGCACAGGGTCGGGCCTTCGTCGCGTTGAGCGCAGATTCAGGCGCGATTCCGGTGGCGCACAGACAAGGCAGGCTAGAATTGCTGGGATTGTCGGCCAAATGCGCCGCAATATCAGCAGTAGGAGACTCTCTGTGGCTTCAGTTCTTGAAAAGGTTCTTCGTGTCGGTGAAGGTCGCATTCTTCGCAGGCTCGAGGGCTACGCGAAGGCGATCAACGCACTCGAAGACGGGTTCAAAGACCTCACTGACGAGGAATTGAAAGAGGAGACCCCTGCGCTGCGCAAGCGCTACGAAGACGGCGAGAGCCTCGATCACCTGCTTCCCGAGGCGTTCGCGGCCGTTCGCGAAGCCGCGCGCCGCACGCTCGGGCTGCGTCACTTCGACGTTCAGCTCATGGGTGGCGCGGCCCTCCACCTGGGCAACATCGCCGAGATGAAGACCGGTGAAGGAAAGACCCTCGTGGCGACCCTGCCGGCGTATCTCAATGCGCTCACCAGCAAGGGCGTGCACGTCGTCACGGTCAACGACTACCTCGCGAGCTACCAGTCAGAACTCATGGGCCGCGTCTTCCGCGCCCTGGGCATGACCACCGGCGTCATCCTCTCGGGTCAGACGCCGGCCGAACGCCGCGTTCAGTACGAGGCCGACATCACCTACGGCACGAACAACGAGTTCGGCTTCGACTACCTGCGCGACAACATGGCGTGGCAGGCCAGCGACATGGTGCAGCGCGGCCACAACTTCGCGGTCGTCGACGAGGTCGACTCGATCCTCATCGACGAGGCTCGCACCCCGCTCATCATCTCCGGCCCTGCTTCAGGAGAAGCGAACCGCTGGTTCACCGAGTTCGCGGGCATCTCGACCCGCCTGGTCATCGACGAAGACTACGAGGTCGATGAAAAGAAGCGCACGGTCGGAATCCTCGAACCGGGCATCGAGAAGGTCGAAGATTACCTCGGCATCGACAACCTCTACGAGTCGGCCAACACGCCGCTGATCTCGTTCCTCAACAACGCGATTAAGGCGCGGGCGCTGTTCAAGAAAGACAAGGACTACGTCGTGCTGAACGGCGAGGTTCTCATCGTCGACGAGCACACCGGCCGTATCCTCGCCGGACGTCGCTACAACGAGGGAATCCACCAGGCCATCGAGGCCAAGGAGGGCGTGGCTGTCAAGGCAGAGAACCAGACCCTCGCGACGGTGACCCTCCAGAACTACTTCCGGCTGTACGACAAGCTGTCGGGCATGACCGGTACGGCCGAGACCGAGGCCGCCGAGTTCATGTCGACCTACAAGCTCGGCGTCGTCGCCATTCCGACGAACCGCAAGATGCAGCGCATCGACCAGTCCGACCTCGTCTACAAGAATGAGCAGGCGAAGTTCGACCAGGTCGTCGAAGACATCGTCGAGCGTCACGAGAAGGGCCAGCCGGTGCTGGTCGGAACGACGAGCGTCGAGAAGAGCGAGTACCTGTCGCGACTTCTGGCCAAGAAGGGTGTTCGGCACGAGGTGCTGAACGCTAAGAACCACGCTCGTGAGGCCGCCATCGTGGCCCAGGCGGGTCGACTCGGTTCGGTCACCGTCGCCACGAACATGGCCGGTCGTGGAACCGACGTGATGCTCGGTGGAAACGCCGAGTTCCTCGCGGTCGCCGAGATGAACTCGCGCGGTCTGAGCCCGGTCGATACTCCGGAGGAGTACGAGGCCGAGTGGGACGCCGTGTTCGCGAAGGTCAAGGCCGACGTGCAGGAGGAGGCCGACAAGGTCGTGGAGGCCGGGGGTCTCTATGTCCTCGGAACCGAGCGCCACGAGTCACGTCGAATCGACAACCAGCTCCGGGGTCGTTCCGGTCGTCAGGGAGACCCGGGCGAGAGCCGGTTCTACCTGTCGCTCACCGACGACCTGATGCGCCTGTTCAACGCGGGTGCCGCCGAGAGCCTCATGGGTCGCAGCAACGTTCCCGACGATCTCGCGATCGAGTCGAAGGTCGTCTCGCGAGCCATCCGCAGCGCTCAGTCGCAGGTCGAGGGCCGCAACGCCGAGATCCGCAAGAACGTGCTGAAGTACGACGACGTGCTGAACCGCCAGCGCGAGGCCATCTATTCGGATCGCCGCCACATCCTCGAGGGCGAAGACCTCGAAGACCGGGCTCAGAAGTTCCTCGTCGACGTCGTCGACGACGTCATCGACACCCACGCGGGCTCCGGCACCGGAGACGACTGGGACTTCGACGCGCTCTGGACCGAGCTGAAGACGCTGTACCCCGTGTCGATCACCATCGACGAGGTCGTCGCAGAGGCGGGCGGAAGCAAGGGTCGAATCGATCGCACCTTCGTGCGACGCGAGATCCTCTCCGACGCGCAGCTGGCGTACAAGAAGCGCGAAGAGACCCTGGGCGAGACTGCGATGCGCGAGCTCGAACGCCGGGTCGTGCTGTCGGTCATCGACCGACGCTGGCGCGACCACCTGTACGAGATGGACTACCTGAAAGACGGCATCGGCCTGCGTGCGATGGCTCAGCGCGACCCGCTCGTCGAGTACCAGCGCGAAGGATTCGCCCTCTTCCAGTCGATGATGGGCCAGATCCGCGAAGAGACCGTGGGCTTCCTGTTCAACCTCGACGTGCAGGTCAACACGCCGGCCGGCGAAGTCGATGCCCCCGTGGTGCAGGCCAAGGGCCTCGAGGACTCGACGGTCACGGAGAAGCTCAGCTACTCGGCTCCGAGCGACTCCGGCGGAGTCGAGGTGCGCAACGAGAAGGGCCAGATCGAGCAGGCGGCCACGGCTCGTGCCGCGAAAAAGGCCGAAGAGGAGGCTGCTCCGGTCGCCTCGTCGTTCTCTCGGGGAGCGTCAGCTCCGGCGGCCGCCCCGGCGGCATCCGGTCAGCAGGGCGCGAAGCGGCCCGCCTCGGGCCCGCAGGCCAAGCGACCGAGCAACGCGCCCGCGGCCAACAACCGCGCAGACCGACGCAAGCAGAGCAAGAAGAAGTAGGCCCTCGCTCCCTGAGTCTGTCGAAGGGGCCTGACGTAGGCTGTTTGCTCGACCAGTGCCACGTCGGCGCTGGTCGAGTAATCGTGCGACGAAGGAGCCGACGTATCGAGACCAGGCTCAGAGAACGTTGATCGCGCTTGCGCGCCACCGCTTGTCGAGGCCCTCGAGGCGGATCGCGACGGCACGGGTGCGCGCCTTGCCATGCACGATGACGACGCCTTCGACGACTCCGTCGGCCGGTTCGCAGGTAATCGTGTTTCCGATGCGGAACGACGGTCGACCGGCAGGCGCTCCTCGTGCCTGACGAGCCCGGGTCGACAGCACCACGCGCTTGAGGAGATGCCGGTAGACGTCGTCTGCCACCCATCGGGAGAGCTGGTCGAGATCGCGAGCTCCGGCGAGGACCTCGAGTACGCATCGCGCGAGATTCTCCATGAGCGGTACCGGGTTCGGAAGCGAAGACGTCGAGGTGGGCTGGGCATCGAAGTATTCGAGACGTTCCGGCTCGAGACGCTCCGGCTCGAGACGTTCGGGCTCGGCCTGCGAGGTCGTCGCGGTGTCTGGCCGGATCGGCGGCACGGCTCGAAGCACGGCTGAGCCTCGACGTGCGCTCGGTTCGACGGGGGAGTGTGCTGGGAGGTGACTCGGCATGGTGTCTTCTCTGGCAGTACCGGCGTGTAGAAGGTGAGCAGCTGCTTCAGCAGCGTGCTGCGACGAGCGCGGGCGCGCCGCAGTGACCTTGGTGAATCGGTCGTCCCGTTCGTTCCCCAGATGGACTCTCGATGCACTGTCAGTGACAACAGTGGTGTTCTTACCCCCACTCGGGGGATATCTGGATACTTAACCAGGGCTCGACTGATGGTGTCTACAAGCGTTTCTGCCCTGTGGATAGATTGCGCGGGCGGCATCCAAGACCCGTTACGGTTCCTCCTATGCGATGGGACAACCTGTTCTCTGATCTCGAGAGTCAACTCGAGTACGGGCTGAACGCCGAGGAGAACGACCTTCACGAAGAGGAGGAGCGGCTTCGACTCGGTCGGCTGTCGCTGCGTGACAGGCTTCGTCAGGTCGTGGCCGTCTCCGACCGCGGAGCGAACTACTCGATCACGTTCACCCTCGTCGGGGGCGTCACTCTGTCTGCCAGAGTGACGACCATCGGCAAGGACTGGTTTGCTGCCGACCTCGGCCTCGTCGCCGGCGGAGGCCTCGAGCGTGCACAGAAGCAGTGCATCGTGCCGCTCGGAGCCGTTCAGGGGTTGTCGCTCACGAGAAGGCAGATCCGGCACTCGCTCGAGCCGCATTCGCCCGAGGCACCCGCGGCCATCACCGACAGGCTCGGCCTCGCGTTTCTTCTACGCGACCTCTGTCGCCGCAGAACCACGGTCGACGTGACGCTGCAGACGGAGTCCCTGTTCGGGACCATCGACCGCGTGGGTCGGGATCACTTCGACCTCGCACTGCACGAGGCCACATCGCCACGGCGCGACGCCGAGGTGGCGGGCTACCGTCTGATCTCGTTCGACTGCCTCGTGATGATCGCCGTGTGATGCACGCGGTTCTGCGCTCACCGTCTGATGATGCGCCCGTCAGACAGCTCGGGCAGCGGCGCGGCATCGGATTGATTCCAGAGCGACAGTCGCCGACTCTCTTCGTACATCGCCTCGATATACGACTCGAGAACGTCGCGTTCGATGCGCCAATGACCGCTCGCTCCGACTTTGATGGCCGGCAGCTCGCCGGATCGAACGAGGGAGTACACCTGCCGCGCCGACACATTCAGCACGTCGGCCGTGTCGGCGAGAGTGAGGAAGCGACCGAGTCGATCAGGAGAATCGGGTCCGTTCATTCCTCAATTATGAAACCGCGTCACCTGTCGCGACGGGCCTGTGGATAACTTTCCCGCGTGCCGTCGATCGTTGGCACCATGTGCGTATGGACCGATCCGCTCCCCGTGCCAGAGCCCACCGCTCGTTCGTCTTCGATCCCCGTTTCGTCATCGGCGTTGCTCTCGTCGTCGTCTCGGCGCTCGGGGTCACCTGGTTGGTGGCCACCGTCGATCAGACCGCCGATGTCTTCGTGGCGTCGTCGACTCTGAACACCGGCGAGCTGTTCACCGCCGACGACCTCGCCGTCGCGCACGTGCGACTCGGTTCGGCAGAAGAGCACTACCTCGATCCTGACGACATCCCAGCCGACGGAGTCGTCGCGGTCAGGCCCATCCGCCAGGGAGAGCTCGTGCCGAAGGGCGCCGTCGGAACGGTTCGTGCCGGTGACGAAGCGCAGGTGGTCGTCACCGTGTCCGGCCCTGTTCCCGCGGTCGTCGAGCGATCGTCTCGGGTCACCCTGTGGGCGTCGGCGGCCTCCGAATCGGGCACGACTTTCGAGGCTCCGGTCGTGCTGGTGGCCGAGGCCGAGGTCGTCTCGGTGATCGAGCCGACTGGCATCGTCGCATCCGGCTCCGAGATGCAGGTCGAGCTCAGGGTGCCGCGAGAGTCCGTGGCATCGGTGCTCGAGGCGATGGCGAACGGGGCGGCGCTCGCGATCGTTCCCGACGACGAGCCAGTGGCCTCACGGTGACCGGGATGCTCTCGGTCGTCACCTGTCTCGATGATGATGCGAGTGAGCGGCTCGTCCACGAGATCGGCGCAGCCGACCATGACATCGTTGCCCGGGTCGATTCAGCTCACGCCTTGATCGAGGCCGTGCGGGGCGGCGCCATCGACGGCATTATCGTGTCGGCGACCCGTCGGCATCTGACCCTCGATGTTCTCGCCGAGGCAGATGAAGTCGGCGTGCGCATCGTGGCCGTGGCCGGCGATGACGCCGAACGACGGTATGCGCTTTCGCTCGGGCTGTTCGAGGTCGTCGACGTGCGCGCTCCGTGGAGCGACATCGAGGCACTGCTGCGTGGCGGCATCGCCGTGCCTTTGGGTGCTCCCGCCCAACGCGGCGCCGGAACGGTGATCGCCGTCTGGGGGCCGGCCGGTGCGCCGGGTCGCACGACCATCGCCATCCAGCTCGCCGCAGAGCTGGCGTTCCGCGGGCGCACCGTCGCGCTGGTCGATGCCGACACCTACGGGGGAGCGGTGGCGCCCAGTCTCGGCATGCTCGATGAGTCGCCCTCGTTCGCTGCCGCCTGCCGCCTTGCGGCGCGCGACAGCCTGACGCTCGCAGAGCTCGAGCGCGTGGCGTCTCGCTACGTCTCGTCGAGGTCGGAGTTCTGGATTCTGAGCGGAATCGGGCGAGCCTCCCGGTGGCCAGAACTCGGGGCAGACCGGGTGACGAACGTGCTCAGCACCTGCCGTCAGTGGGTCGACTATGTGGTCGTCGACACCGGATTCAACCTCGAAGCCGACGAGGAGATCGCGAGCGACATGTTCGCGCCTCGGCGGAACGCGGCGACCTTGGCAGCGCTGCGGCAGGCCGACCACGTCGTCGCCGTCGGGGCGGCCGACCCCATCGGCCTCTCCCGGTTCCTCAGAGCTCATGTCGATCTTCTCGAACAGATCGAGACCGCGCAGGTCTCCGTCGTGATCAACCGTTTGCGCGCCAGTTCTGTGGGCAGCAACGCGCAGCACCAGGTACGCCAGACGCTGAGGCGGTTCGGAGGGCTCGACGACGCGGTCTTCGTTCCCCTCGATGTGCCGGGCGTCGACGCGGCCGTTCTCTCGGGAAAGACGATCCACGATGCGGCCCCGCGTTCCCCCGTGCGCGCGGCCATCGCGCAGCTGGTCGACGCCGACATCCTGCCGCCGTCGGCGCAGGGAACGTCGAGAAGGGAGGCACGACGAGCCGCTCGACAGGCACAGAAGACCGGGCCGCTGCAGACCCTACGCGCCCGTCGCCTAGGCTAGGCAGGTGTCGACGCTCAGTGATCTCGTACTTGCCCAGGGCCGCTCCTCCGAAGCCGATGTCGAATGGCTGCATCTGCTGGTCAGCGACTGGCAGCTGCTCGCCGATCTCGCCTTCGCGGACATCGTGCTCTGGGTTCCCACCGCCGATGATTCCTTCCTCGCGGTCGCCCACGCGCGCCCGTCGAGCTCGGCGACCCTGTTCTATCGCGACTTC
Source organism: Agreia sp. Leaf335 (assembly GCF_001423605.1). Lineage (NCBI taxonomy): Bacteria > Bacillati > Actinomycetota > Actinomycetes > Micrococcales > Microbacteriaceae > Agreia > Agreia sp. Leaf335. Next base: position 774,357 of record NZ_LMOQ01000001.1, read on the forward strand.
GTCGGTCAGAAGATCAAGCCCGAGTGGAATACCCAGGTCACCGAAGCGTTCCGCAACTCGGTGATCGTCGACACCGCGGCACCCGACTGGTACGAGGAGACCCCCACCCGCGTGCGTGCCGTTCCCGTGCTCCGCCGCCTCGTTCCCAACGATCGACAGACCACCGACAACCCCATCGCGGTCATCACTCGGCACACCAACCTGAGCGAGACCCGCACTCCCAGTCGTCAAGAGCTGACGTTCAACGAGTGCGCAAATGATCTCTTCGCCATGATCGGAACGGGCGATTTCCCCGACCTGGGCGCCCCGACCGGGCCGCGCCGAGGCGCACCCCGCGCATCCGACGGTCTGATCAGACTCGACGCCGACGGCATCGTCACGTTCGCCAGCCCCAACGGTCTGTCGGCGTTCAACCGCATGGGCTTTCCCGAAGAGCTCGAGGGACAGTCGCTCGCCGAGGTCACGACGACGCTCCTCGGTGGCCGGCTTGAGGTCGACGAGTCGCTGCCGCTGGTCGTGACCGGCCGAGCGCCGTGGCGCACAGACATCGAGGCGAAGGGCGTCACGGTCTCTCTGCGCGCCATTCCGCTGCGCCTGCAGGGCACGCGCTTCGGTGCGATCGTGCTGTGCCGTGACGTGACCGAGCTGCGGCACACCGAGCGGGAGCTCATCACGAAAGACGCGACGATCCGCGAGATCCACCACCGGGTCAAGAACAACCTGCAGACCGTCGCATCGCTTTTGCGCATCCAGGCCCGTCGAACGCACTCAGAGGACGCGAAGGACGCCCTGACCCAGGCCATGCGTCGGGTCGCGGCCATCGCCGTCGTGCACGACACCCTCAGCGAGGGCCTCAATCAGCGCGTCGACTTCGACGAGGTGTTCGACCGTGTGCTGCTGCTGGTCGCCGAGGTGGCCTCGGCCCACAACACCACCGTGCATCCGAAGTCGAGCGGAAGCTTCGGCGTTCTTCCCAGCGAGTACGCCACTCCGCTCGCACTGGCGCTCACCGAGCTCGTCACGAACGCAGTCGAGCACGGGCTCGCCGGGCAGGAGGGTCAGGTCGAGATCGTGGCCACGCGCTCGGAAGAGAACCTGACCGTCGAGGTGCGCGACAACGGAACCGGCCTGCCGGAAGGCAAGGTCGGCTCGGGTCTGGGAACGCAGATCGTGCGCACCCTGATTCAGGGCGAGCTTGGCGGCACGATCGACTGGCACACGATGGTGGGCTCGGGCACGGTCGTCACGATCGAGATCCCGTTCCGCTGGCTCACGAAGCCGTAGCAAACACGAACGAGCCGCGATTTCGTGAACTGTCGCGGGTAAGAACGACAGCCCGCGATATCGCGGCTCGTGTGTGCTGTGTCGGCTAGGAGGCGCGGCGCGCGCGGGCGGCGCGACGCTTCAGAGCGCGGCGCTCGTCTTCGCTTAGTCCACCCCACACGCCCGAGTCCTGACCGGTCTCGAGGGCGTACTGAAGGCAGATCTCGGTGACCGTGCAGCGTGCACACACGGTCTTGGCCTTGTCGATCTGATCGACAGCGGGGCCGGTGTTGCCGACGGGGAAGAACAGCTCGGGGTCTGCTGTGAGGCAGGCTGCTTTGTCGCGCCAATCCATGGGGGTGCTCCTTATAGTGCGGAAGCTTGGGCTGCCCTACGGTTGTAGAAAAAGGCTCGGCCTAAGATTCGGGTGAAGGTCAATGGCACAGGGACTGCTGCAAAAAGAAATCTGCATCCACCCACGTCACTGTGAGCAACATTGACCTCAAATATGGTCGCATACTGGTAATTGCAAATCAAGACTTTTCTAGGGGTAACGGCTGTGAGTGAACCGCTGAATTCGAAGCCAAATTCCGGTGAACAGATATCGGATCAGTCGTCGCGACGACCGATTCTGTTGATCGCTCTCTCCGTTGTGCTCGCAGCAGAGGCGGCCCTCGCGACGGGCGTGACGGTCTGGCTCGTCTTCGAACTGCTCACCGCCACACCCGATTCGTTCGCGTCGGCCGTGGTCATCCTGCTTCTCTCCGCGGGCCTCGCGTGTGCGCTCTGGGCGATGGTCGTGGGCCTGCTGCGCCGGCAGAGCTGGGTGCGGGGCGCGGCTTTGACCTGGCAGCTTCTGCAGATCGCTGTCGCGATCGGATGCTTTCAGGGCGTTTTCGCCGTTCCGTCGCTCGGGTGGGCGCTGCTGATTCCGGCCGTCGTCGCGATTCTCCTGCTAATGAGTCCGCCCGTGGTCGCGGCCACGCGTCGGCTCGGCTAGCGCGGGCCGGGTTCGCGAGCGCCGTCGATCAGGAGCGGAGGATGGAGGTCATCTTCTTTCCGCGACCGACCTCATCGACGAGCTTGTCCATATAGCGGATCTTCTGCATGAGCGGGTCGTCGATCTCTTCGACCCGGATGCCGCAGATGACTCCGGTGATGAGCGTCGCGTTCGGATTGAACGCCGGCGCCTCATCGAAGAACTGCTCGAGCGTCACCTCGTCGGAGATCGTCTGCTCGAGCTCGGCTTGGCTGTACCCCGTGAGCCAGCGGATGACCAGATCGACGTCTGACGGACTCTGGCCCTTGCGTTCGGCTTTGGCCACGTAGTGCGGATAGATGCTCGCGAAACTCGTGCTGAAGATGCGATGCCGTTCCATGGCTCGACTCCTTTCGGCTCAGCTGTCGATACCCAGCTTCTTGCGCAACGAGGCCACGTGGCCCGTCGCCTTGACGTTGTAGAGCGCGTGGGTGATGACGCCGTTCTCGTCGAGCACGAAGGTCGAGCGGATGACGCCGGTGACGATCTTGCCGTAGAGAGATTTCTCACCCCAGGTGGCATACGCCTCGTGCACGGTCTTGTCGGGGTCGGAGAGAAGCGGGAACGTGAGGTTCTGGTTCTCTTTGAATGCCGCGAGCTTGGCCGGCTTGTCGCGTGAGACGCCGAGCACCTGGTAGCCGGCGCCAGCGAGCGAATTGAGGTTGTCGCGGAAGTCGCACGCCTGCGTGGTGCATCCGGGGGTGTCGGCCTCAGGGTAGAAGTACACGATCGTCTTCTGCCCGCGGAAGTCGCTGAGCGACACCTCGGCGCCATCCTGGTCGAGGAGCGTGAACTCGGGGGCGGGCGTACCGGCGGTCAAGCGCGAAGCGGTGTCGGTCATGGTTCTCCTCGATATCGAAAGCGTCACACGACGCTCATAGTTCATGGTAGTGTTTTCCCTCGGCGCCGCAGTTTCGCGCCAAGGCACCTCTAGCTCAATTGGCAGAGCAACTGACTCTTAATCAGTGGGTTCCCGGTTCAAGTCCGGGGGGGTGCACCGAAGGCCCGGCATCGTCACGATAGCCGGGCCATTTTTCTTTAATCTGGTCTAATTGGCGCCCTGGCAGGTGACAGCTGCGGAGGGCCCCGTCGAGGTCTGCGACGCGATAGACGTGCCATCCACACTGATATCGCAGGTGATCGTCGAGCCCGTTGCTCCGAGCTGGCCAGCCAGGCGCAGAATGCTGTTGCTGAACGCTCCGTCGGCGATCGTCACCGTCTTGGACCAGGGCAATGTCGCGTCGTCTGCCTGAGCCAGTGATACGTCTGCGCCGTCGACGATGACGTAGGTGAGCGAGGTCGACGAGCTCGCGTCGCTGGTGATCGAATAGACGACGACGTGCTCGTCTGTCGCCTCGTCGTTCGCGGCGGCGCATCCGGTGAGCGCGAGTGCCGACAGTGCGAGCACACCGGCCGCGAGTAGTTTGCGCATGGTCGCACCCTTCTTTCTTTGCCTCTGGCAGTCTCGCAGACGCGCATCTGATGTGAATCCGCGCCCGTGGTGAAAGACGACGAAGGGGCCCGAGGTCAGTGCGACCTCGAGCCCCTTCAGCGCGGAACGGCGCCTCAGCGCGACCTAGCTCAGTCCCACTTCACGACCGGGTTGTCAGAAGCCATGTCGACTGACGGCTTTCCGAGTGCAGGGGCGAAGTAGATCGAGCAGCGCCCGGTCGCTCCGTCTTTCGTGCAGTCGGCGGTGACGGTCGGCGAACCGATGTACTCGCCTTCCACCAGCGTCGGGTTGTCGTAGCTCGGCGTGGCCTTGAGCGAGTCGAGCGTGGCGTTCGCGTCGGCGCTGAGGCTCCGAGTGATCGTGCCGTCGGCCAGCTGGGTTCCATCGCTGATGGTCGCGGGAATGTCGATACCGCATCCGGCCGTCAGCGTGGTCGAGGCGATGCAGGCGTCGACCGCCGACCGCACGAGGCTGCGGAACTGCTGCAGCGCCTCGTCGGTGAGGGCGGGCTTGATCTCGCTCGTGTCGGCAGATTCGTACGACTCCGTCACGGTCACCGTGGTGGGGCCGGTCAGCGTGAAGTTCTTCAGCGAGGTGGCCAGCTCGTACGTTCCGGGGAACACGTCGACCTGTTCGGCGTCGACCGCCACGCCGTTGATGGTCAGACCGAGGCCGTCGAAGGAACGCGTGTAGATGGAACCGGTACCGCCGCCGATCTCCCACTTGCCGTCGTCGTCGTAGTCGGACGCGGTGAACGTGGTGCTGACGGGCTCGCCGTTCATCAGGTACGACGCCGTCACATCGGCGGAACCGCTGTCGCCGTCTGACTTGGGTACCTCGATCTCGGTGATCGGGCCGAGCTTGTTCGAGGCCTCCAGAGCCTCGTCGGTCAGCAGCGTGCTGTCGCCGGGAGGCGAGCCGAGGTAGCTGAGCGCGGTCTTGGCATCGCTTTCGGAGATGGCGGTCAGATAGCCCTCGACCGCGTCAGAGGGAGACGATGCCTCAGACGAGGTCTCTCCGCCGCCCCCGCCCCCGCCGCCACCGGAGTTGCCGGCGATGCGCGACACGCCGAAACCGACCCCGATGACGAGGAGGAGGACCAACACGATCGCTCCGCCGACGATGCCGATGATCGCGCCGGTGCCCAGCTTGCCCTTGGGCTTGGTCGGCGGCGTGTACGCACCTCCGGGCTGCGAGCCGTACTGCGGAGACGCGTACGGTGCGGCGCCAGGCTGAGGTGCGGAGCCGTACTGCGGCGGCTGGGGTGCGCCCGAGTTCTGGGGCGACGACGGAGCCTGGGGAACATAGGGCGCCTGCGCTGCGGGCGGAGCGGGCGGAACGGGCGGCATATACGGCTCCTGCGGTGCCCCTGGGGCAGGCGGGGCAGGAGGGGCAGGTGGAGTCGACGGACCAGTCGGCGCCTGAGGCGCTGCGGGTTGCTGCGGCTCGGAGGGTTGCTGAGGCGCTGCGGGCTGCGCCGGCACTGCGGGCTGCTCCGGCTCTGAGGACGTCGGCGGAGTCGCCGGTGCGTCCGGCTCGGCGCCGGCGCCGGGGAAGGCGGGCAACGGGTTCGCACCGAGCTGGTCTGGGGCCTTGTCGTCGTTGTCGCTCATGGGGTCCTTCTCGTTCAGGGGGTATCGGCTCTACACAGTGTGGCGTCTGACGAAGTCGATCGCGAGGCGCAGCGCGGCAAGTCCCTCGGGCCGGTCGAGGTCGAATTGGTATTCGTGCCCGAGCGTGGGCGCATGATCGTGGGGCCAGAAGAGGCGTGTCACATCGACACCCAGCGACTCGAGTCGTTCCGCGAACGGCTTCGCCTGGGCGTCTGTCAGCGGATCGCTGTTGCCTCCGCTGATGAAAGTCGGCGGAAAGGAGGCCGTCGCTCGGCGCATCATCGACATCTGTTTCAGAGAGGGCGACGAGGCGAAGCCGAGCCCTCCGATGTAGGCGTGGAGCGCCGCCCGATTGCCCCATCCGGTGATGCCGGTCGAGCGCAGAAGTCCAGACATCTCGTAGATGCCGCAGTGCAGAATCACGCCGCGCACCTGCTGGGCGGTGAGCCCAGGCCGGATGCCGAGCTCCGCCGCGTAGGCCGGGTCGGTGATCGCCGTCGCCAGCTGGCTCGAGAGCTGGGCGCCCGCGGAATCCCCGGCCAGCACGATGCGATCCGCGTCGACGTTCAGCTCGTCGGCGTGTGCCACGACATAAGCGTGGGCGTCGTTCAACTGGCGGACGGCGCCCGGGTAGCGGCTCGCGGGGCCGCGCGTGTAGTCGAGGCTCACGACGGTGAAGCCCGCCGCGGCGAGCAGCTCGAAGTACGGCGCGGCGTTGGCCCGCCCGCCCGAGATCCACGCGCCGCCGTGCGTCCAGATCACGGTAGGTCGAGGAGCCGACGTGCCGGCCGGCCAATAGGCATCCAGCAGCGCCTGCGGGTCGTGCGGGCGATACCGGATGCCGGTGGTCCGGTCGATGCCGCCGGGAGAGTGTGCGCGCAAAGCCTTCAGAACCCGCGCCCCGTCACGATCGAAGACGGAGCGCACGATGAGGGCGGAGGGCCAGGGGCTGAGCCTCCACGCGGAGACCGCCGCTGCAGCTGCGATGCCGGCGAGCACCACCCAGCGGGTGATCGCGCGTGATCGTCGTCCGCTCATCGCCACGCTCCCGTGATCGCCTCGGTGATGGCGTCGCGCATGTCGGAGTCGTCGATCGACGACTCGCCGTCGCCCGCCTGCAGGCCGTAGTCGCCGAACGCGGCGTGATTCGCGCCGTCGATCTCGACGAAGGTCGTGTCGGCAGGAAGGGCCGCTTTGTTCGCGTCGATCTTCTCGGGTGTGCTGAGGCCGTCGTCGCTTCCAGACAGAGAGACGACCGCCATAGCGGAGCCGGACAAGTCGTTCGCGCAGTACGAGCCGAAGAGCACGAGACCCCTCACCTCGGGAGAATCGGCGTACATGCAGGCCTTCACGCCTCCAAGCGAATGCCCGCCGACGTACCAGTCGGAGACGCCCGGAGCGAGCGCGGTGAAGGCGGAGAGAGGCCGGGTCTCGAAGAGACCGAAGTTGAGGAACGGGCGCACGATCACCACGGTGTATCCGGCGTCGACGAGCCCCGACAGCTTGTAGGCGTAGGCGACGGGTTCGATCTTGGCACCCGCGATGAAGACGAGGCCCTCGCCGTTCGGATCAGAGGCCGGAGTGAGCACCACGGAGTCGCGCGAGTAGTCGATCAGAACGGCTGGATCGTCGGCGACCTCGGCGAGGGGCTCGCGCTCGGCAGCGGAGGTCACGTTGGCGTAGACGAGAAAACCGCTGGCCCCCACGACGATCGCGGCGACGAGAACGAGAACGGCAGTGCGCAGCGCACCACGACGGCGGGAGGACATGGGGCCAATTCTCCCTGATCGTGCGACGCTGTGAGGATGGACCTCGAGGTGACAGACGAACTCACCATCCCGGCGGCGGAGCTCGCCTGGCGATTCTCGCGATCGTCCGGTCCGGGTGGCCAGCACGTCAACACCTCCGACAGCCGCGTGCAGCTGACGTGGAATGTGGTGGATTCCCTCGTTCTCGGCGAATCGCAGCGGGAGCGGCTCGTGAGCAGGCTGGGCCGACGCCTCACCAACGGTGGCATCACGGTGACGGTCTCTGCGCAGCGCTCCCAGCTGCGTAACCGCGAGACCGCTCTCGAGCATCTCGGCGACATCGTGCGCGAGGCGCTGGCGCCTGCCGCTCCGCTCCGTCGCGCGACCAAGCCCACGAGAGGCTCGGCCAGGCGTCATCTAGCAGGAAAGAAGCGGCGGTCGGAGACGAAGCAGCAGCGACAGCGCCCCTCGGCCGACTAGCGCCCTGGTCGGGTCGCCCCTGTCAGTTCTCCTCAGTGGTGGGCGGCGAGTGCCGGGCGATGGCGTCGGCGGCCCTCACCAGCGCGAGATGCGACAGGGCCTGAGGGGTGTTGCCCATCTGTCGACCCGCGGCCGGGTCGTACTCCTCCGAGAGCAACCCGACGTCGTTCGTGAACGAGACGAGCCTGTCCATCAGAATGACGGCGTCGTCCAGTCGGCCTGATCCCGCCCACTGCTCGACCAACCAGAACGAGCAGGCCAGAAACGGATGCTCGCCGGCGGGCAACCCGTCGACGTCGCTCTCGGTGCGGTAGCGCATCACCAGCGAGTCGTTGAGGAGGTCGCTCTCGATCGCCTTCACCGTGCCGAGCATCCGCGCATCCGTCGGGGCGCAGAACCCGGTCTGGGGCAGGAGCAGCAGAGACGCGTCGACCTCGGTGCTGCCGTAGTACTGGGTGTAGGTGCCGCGCTGGGCATCCCACCCGTTCTCCTCGATCTCGGCCCGCACCTCGTCGCGCAGCTTCTCCCACTTCTCAGCGGGTCCGTCGAGCCCGAACTCGCGCACGCCGCGCACGGCTCGATCGAGGGCCACCCAGATCATGACCCGCGAATGGGTGAAGTGCTGCAGCTCGCCCCTGATCTCCCAGATGCCGTTGTCGGGCCTGGTCCAGTTCTCTTCCACGAAGCTCATCAGCGCCCTCTGCAGCGGCCAGCTGAACTCGGTCTCCTCTGCGCCCGCGAGACGCGCCTCGTGCAGCGCCATCATCACCTCGCCGATCACGTCGGCCTGGTACTGCAGAGCGGCGCCGTTTCCGATGCGCACGGGAGACGCGCCTTGGTAGCCGGGCAGGCTCGTGATCTCGCGCTCGGGCAGGTCTCGTTCGCCGGCCAGCCCGTACATGATCTGAATGTCTGCGGGGTCGCCCGCGATGGCGCGCAACAGCCAGCCGCGCCAGTTCACCGCCTCTTCGGCGAAGCCGTGCGAGAGCAGAACCTGCAGAGTGAGAGACGCGTCGCGCAGCCAGACGTAGCGGTAGTCCCAGTTGCGCACGCCGCCCTGCGTCTCGGGCAGCGAGGTCGTGGCGGCGGCCACGATGCCTCCGGTGTCCTCGTGGCTGAGCGCACGCAGAACGAGCAGCGAGCGGATGACCTCCGGCCCGTACGGCCCCTCGTGGGTGAGCGACTTCGACCACTCGGCCCACCACGCCTTGCTCGCGGCGACGCGCTCGTCGAAATCGAGCTGTGCCGGCGGCTGCCGGTGCGACGGGAACCACGTCAGCGAGATGTCGACGTGACTTCCCTCTCGAACCGCGAACCGGCCCTGGTGCCGGGTGTCGACGGCGGTGAGTCGGGGGCCCCGGCGCACCAGGGCATCCGGGCCCGCGATGGCGACCAGCAGCGGATGGCCGTTCTCGCTCGACTGCCGCACCCAGGGCACGGCCGTCGCGTATCCGAACCGGATCACCAGCTCCTCGATCATCTCGACGTGCCCCGAGACGCCGCGAACCCGCCGCAGAACGTCTGCGCGTCGGTCACCGTGCGGCATCAGATCGGTGACCTCGACCACGCCGGTCGGTGTCGTCCAGGTCGTGACCAGAACGAAGGAGCTGCCGTCGTAGACGCGGGTGGCGGTGGCGTCGGGGGAGCTCGGCGCGAGCAGCCAGCGCCCGTGGTCCTCGTCACCGAGAAGCGCGCCGAACGTCGAGGGCGAGTCGTAGCGGGGGAGGCAGAGCCAATCGATGCTTCCGTCGCGACCGACGAGGGCTGCCGTGTGGCAATCGCTGATCAGGGCATAATCTTCGATGGCCAGGCTCATGACCCCATCCTGACACCATCCAGCTGTGAGCAGCGCCGACGACTAGCCTGTCTACCATGTCGAAGAAACTGTCATCGTTGATCATTCTCGGAGCATCGGGAGACCTCACGTCGCGTCTGCTGCTGCCCGGTCTCGGCCAGCTGCTCGGCGAGCAGAACGAACGTCATCTGCAGCTGATCGGCGTGGGGGGCGCCGACTGGAGCGACGACGATTTCAGGAAGGTCGTCGATACGGCATTCTCCGCCGTCGACTGCACCGGACCGTCGGGCGAGCACACTCGAACCACGGCCACCTACCTCAAGGCCGACGTCACCGACCCTGCCGTCCTGCAACAGCTCATCGACTCGTGCGAGGTCGCACCCGCGATCTACTTCGCCCTGCCGCCCGCCGTCGCCGTCGCGGCGTGCGAGGCGCTCGAGAAGGTGACGCGGCCGGCGGGTCTGACCCTGGCCCTCGAGAAGCCGTTCGGCACCGACGTCGCGAGTGCCGAGGCACTGAACGCCCAGCTCGCGCGCCTGGTGCCCGAGAACCAGATCCATCGCGTCGACCACTTCCTCGGTCGCTCGACCGTCTTCAACCTCCTCGGCCTGCGCTTCGCGAACCGCATGTTCGAGCCGATCTGGAACGCCGAGCACATCGAGAAGATCGACATCGTCTACGACGAGCAGCTCGGACTCGAGGGCAGGGCCGGCTACTACGACACGGCCGGTGCACTCATCGACATGATCCAGAGCCACCTGCTGCAGGTGATGGCCGTGGTCGCCATGGAGCCGCCGTCGACGCTGGGTGCCGACGATCTGCGCGACGCGAAGGAGATCGTGCTGCGCGCGACGAGCCTCAAAGGTGGCGACCCGTCGACCTCGTCGAGGCGCGCACGCTACACGGCCGGTGACGTCGACGGCCGCGAGATGCCGGCCTACTCGAAGGAGCCCGGCGTCGTCGCGTCGCGCAAGACAGAGACGCTCGCCGAGATCACCGTGCAGGTCGACACATGGCGCTGGATGGGCGTGCCCTTCACCCTCCGCAGCGGCAAGGCGCTCGCGGAGCGGCGTCGAGAGATCGCCATCACCTTCAAGAAGGCCAACCGCGTGCCGACCGGGCTGACCGGCACCGCGCATCCGAACGTTCTGCGCATCTTTCTGGCGCCCGACAAGATGTCGCTCGAGGTCAATGTGAACGGGCCGGGAGACCCCTACGAGCTCGAGAAGACGCAGCTCGAGGCGATGTTCGGCGACGGTCAGCTGCTGGCCTACCGCGAGGTGCTCGCGGGAATCCTCGATGGAGATCCGTCGCTCGGGGTTCGCGGCGACTCGGCCGTCGAGGGATGGCGCATCGTCGCGCCCGTGCTCGAGGCGTGGCGTGCAGACGACGTTCCGCTCGACAGCTACAAGGCCGGGTCGAAAGGCCCGAGCGGCTGGGCGCCGATCGGCTGACCGCCTGTCTACGCGAGCGAGACGTATCGTCGAGGCTTGCCCTCGCCGAGATCCGACAGGCTCTCGCGGCGCACGACCGTGACGGGGCGACCGAGAAGTGCTTCGAGCGTGGTGGCGATCCGGCGCGCGTCGCCGCGCGCGACGACGGCCTCGACCCCGCCCGTCGCATCCTGGGTCACCGACCAGCCGTGTGCGCCGGCGGATTGCAGCTGCTGCGTGAGATCGACGCAGGCGACCCGCGAGCCGTCTGCCGCCAGAAATGTCGTGGCTTCGCGACCCTCGAGATCGGCGATCGCGGCTCGCCCGTCGACCTCGACGAGCGTGCCGTAGTCGCTCGTCCGATAGCGCACGAGAGGCAGCAGAGGGTTCTCGCCGGCCGTCACCACGATCTCGCCTCGCTCGCCCCGAGCCGCGGGTAGGCCGCGCTCGTCGACGATCTCCACGTGCACCCGGCGGTCGAGAATGACGAACGGCCCGCCATCGGCACTGGATGCGATGGGACGGGTCTCGTGCAGACCGTATATGTCGATCACGGGGCAGCCGTAGGCCGCGACGAGCTCGGCTCGCAGGGCGGCACTGAGTCCCATCGCTCCCGAGAAGATGACCAGGGGCCGGAGAACGGCGACGAGTTCGGGTGCGAGCAGTTCTGCGAGTGAGGTGGGGCTGCCGCTGACGGCCTGGGGATTCTGGGCCTCGAAGAACCGGGCACGCGTGGAGCGGTCGGGCCACTGGCCGTCTGCCAGATTGAGGCGAGCCATGGTGGCCTGGTCGAACGAACTGATCACCGACGCGTAGGTGAATGCCTGGCGCTGGTGCACGACATGGGCGAGGGCCATCCGATCGGGATCCGGTGACCACTCGACTCCCTGCTCCGCCGCCAGCGCGACGAGAAGGTGGAAGGTCCGCGCTGTGTCTTCGATGTCGTCGGGAATGAGGAGCGCCCGGCCCGTGCTGCCCGAGCTCGATCCGTGCACCGCCTGCTCCAGATCGGCGTCGAGCGGAACGAAGGCCGAGACGTCGTTCACGAGGTCGTCACGCGTGATCAACGGAAAGTCGGCGAGCGTCACCAGCTCGTCAGCGTGCCGCCGATAGGCCGGCAGCCGACGGGCCACCTCGAGATGCCGCTCGAGCCAGCCATCGACAGGCAGCGGAGTGCGCACCCGCAGCGCGGCTTCGGCGCTCAGCCTGTCGCCCGTCGCGTGCACCCACGCCGGGGCCAACGGATGCGTGCGCAACGCCTCGAGGCGTCTTGCGCCCGCCGGCGACAGGCTCGGCCAGCGCTCCGAGTCGTCGAGCGCGATCTGACCGCCGGGAGTGTATTCAGCGATGGCGAGAGGATCGTCTGTTCTGTGGCTCGATGTCATCGCGTCGCTCATTCGTGCGTGTATCGGGCGGCGGCCTCGCGGGCGCGTGCCTCCTGGAGTGTGCGTGTGACCTCGAGGCGGTGCGCATGTTCCGCGGCGGCTGCGGCCAGTGCGCTGTTTCGCTGCAGCGAGTCCCTCATGACCAGCAGGGAGCTCGCCGTGTCGCGATCCTCCCCTCCGGGCAGCTGCCCCGACCAGAAGAGAAACGTGCGCGCGGCCTCGTCGCGTCGCTCGGCATCGCTGATCCACTCGGCGGGGTCGACGACGGACGCGAGCCGGAAGGCCATGGCGGCCAGGACCCGTGCCGCGTGGCCGCGCGCCAAGGGGGGATCGAGAGCTCCGAGCTCTTCGTCACCGGCCCACAGCCACAGCGCCATCGCAGCTCCGCGCCGCGCAGCCGACGAGCCCGTCGAGGTCACCTCGTCGAGAACGGACACGACCTCGGTCAGTTCGGGCGTGCGACCGCGGTCGGAGCCGAGAACGTCACCGGCCAGGGCGACGACTCGCACCCGATCATCGAGAAAAGTCTTGGGCACGGCCCCGATCCTGCTCGCGACTGCATCGGCCGACGGCCCGGGCGCCAGCTGGGCCCAGACGGCGTCGATGTTCTCATTCCTGCTGAGCCAGCGCTGCAGGAGCGCCTCGGCCGAGGAAGGCTCGGGCGCGGGGGCCGGGCCAGATGTTCCCCGAGCCTTCGCGCGATCAGCCACGACGGCCTCCCGGGTCGAGGCGGCCGGATGCGCGGGGCTCGGCAAGGCGCCGGGCAAGCTGCGCGCAGGCCGCGGGTGCGTCGTCCATGGTGTCGATGTACTCCACGTCGTAGCCGGCCGCGGCGGCCGGGTCTGCCATCTGGTGGGTGCGGTCCTCGACGATCAGCGTGCCGCTGTCGAGCACGCGGCGCACGTCGAGGGCCGTCGTCGAGAACTGCTCCTGACCCGCGCCGAACATCGACCGCAGCCCATCGTCGGAGAGCACCACGACGTGCCGCCGCGCGACGGTGTCGCCAGCTCCACGGTCGCTTCGCGTATCGCGGTAGCGACTGCCGTAGACGTCGAGCGGAAAGGTCGTTCCGCCTCCGAAGTAGAAGGTGAGGTCTCGCAGAGCCTCAGCGCGGTCTCGGGTGAAGCGGTTGCCACCGGCCACCTGGCCTGGTCCGGCGAAGGAGGTCACCCGCACTCGCCCGCCGCCGCGCAGCACGCTCAGGATCAGGATCGTTCCGGCGAGCACGGCTGGAGATCCGACGCGCGGCGCCCGCATCGAGCCGGACGAATCGATGTAAATGTCGAGCCGCACACTCTCTCGCTGGTCCGGAGGCGCGTCGGGAAGCACCGCCCGCAGCCGGGTGGTGACGCCCGGAACGACGGTGGGGTTCAGAGAGAGCGTCGCCGCCCAGTCGAGTGACGCGATGTCGTCGTCGATGTTCCACTGCTCGAGGGCGCCAGGGATGGTCTGATCGACGGAGCGCGGGCGCGACGAGGGTTGGGTCATCGGTTTCACCCACCGTCTCGCCTCGGTGATGTACCAGGCTGCGATCACCTCGTTCGCGTCGGCCGCCGCGTAGAGTTCGAGCGTTTCAGCGACGCCGTAGCCCTGGCCCAGCGCGTCACCGCGTGATTCATGGTCGGCCGGCTGCATGCCATGCTCCGCCGCCGACGTGGCCATCGTGCCCGCTTCGCGAGCCTTGGTGACCGCCGGATGCTCAGGGGTCTCGCGCAGCCGCGGGTCGCCGAGCACCTCTTCGAGCTCGGCCGCCGTAGGAGGAGCGCTGCCCGCCTGACCCGCGCATCCACCGTCGACCGCGTGTCGGTTATGACTCGACGGCCCAGTGGGGCTGGCAGCCGACGTGAGGTACGGGGCCATCAGCATGCCGAAGCGCAGCGCGCCGCTCACCGGATCGTCGCCGAAGGTTCTCACGGTGTCGGCAAGCAGGCCGGCGTCGAGCTCGGGATTGGTGACGACGAATTCGGCCCACTGCGCCTCGGCGGCGAGGCGTGCATCGACCGCGGCGGCCGCGACGACGGCCTTGGCCCGCTGCTCCTCGTTGGCGGTCGCCTGAGGAGTGGTCGGCGTCGCTCGCTTCGTCGGTTTCACGGGACGCGGCGGAGGCGAGAGGGGGCACAGAAACCCCGCGGGCTTGCTCCACAGAATCTCGTAGGAGCGCAGCACGACCCACCACAGCTGGTCGGTCGGAGGCGTCGCCGACAGGACGCCCCACATGCGGATCATCTCGGGATCGGCCCCGGGCACACCGTCGCGCTGCCGCTGCATGGCGGCGACACGGGTGTTGATCAGCATGTCCGACCAGAGATTCGACAGCATCTGTGCCTTCGCGTCCGGCTCGGGAATGAGGTCGCGGCCGGTCGCGGCTATGGCTCGAGCCATCTGCTGTGCGATCGCGAAGGAGGCGACTCGGGTGCTGGGCGAGAGCACGTGATGGCCGATCTCGTGCGCGAAGATCGATTCGTAGAAGCCGCCGACCCCGTTCCGATCGGCCTCGCTCGGGTCGACGACCACCTGAGGGGGGAACGAGAACCAGGCGAAAGACGGCATGCGCGCTCCGGGTTGCAACACGGGGTCGTGCAGATGCACGCCCCAGAGTGCCTGAGCCGTCTCCCACGCCACCCGCTGCCGTTCGTCGAGAGGGTGCTCGCGGCTCGCGAACAGGGGTGTCACGCGGCCTGCCCCAGAACGAGCCAGGCGAGATACGACGTGTCGAAGACGGCGACGCGGGTGGGCCACGCCTCGGATGCCGCGGGCTCGGCGCGGGGCCGAGTTACGGGGTCGGGGCCGCCCTCGGCCCGGCTCAGCCTCGTGCCGAAAATATCGGCCTCGAGGCGCCAGACTTCGCCGTCGGCGAGGGTGATGAGAAAGTCGCCGTCGGATGACAGCCGCTCAGCGCTCGCCGGGGGAGCGGTCCAGGGCCCGCCGAGCCCTCGAAAGCCACCCACCCGGGCGACGACGACCTCTCCTGAGCCCCGCGCGGGCCATCCGAATGGGCTCTCGGCCTGGCATCGAACGAAATCCACCAGCTCGCCCGCCTGCAGGCCGAGGGCGCTCGCCAGCACCGAGGCCGTGACCGAGCCGCTCTCGAGCGCCTTGGTGAGCCGACCCAGCGCATCCTGCCTCAGGTCGAGCACACCCGAGCGCCATGCCGCCAGCGCGGCGAGGGCCAAGACGGTCTGTGTCGTCGGCTGTTGCGTCGATCCGCCTCGCTCGAGCTCGAGCGATGTGCCGAAGAAACGGGTGTACAGCTCGGGGTCTCCGCCCCACGACGCGACGTTGGCGCTCGCGAGCCGAGCATCGAGGCCCTCGACGGCGGGGAGCGGCGAGGCAGTCGTTCGGCCGAGGGTGTCGTTGACCGTGTGCCCCGGACGCCTGATCATCGTGGTCGGCTTTCGAGCCACTGCAGGTAGTTGCTGTAACGCTGGTGCAGATGCTTCAGCGCGACGAGGTCGTCGAAGTGCCGCCCGTAGAGCTTCTTCTGGCGCGAGATCACCTGGATCTGCGACTCGATCGCGGTCAGCCTGCGCGAGCCCTCAACCTGGCTGACGCCGTCGAGGCCCTGAGCGAAGGTAGCGAGCAGCTCGCCTACGGCATCGCTCTTGGCGAGTCCGAGCGACGCGAACTGCCGGCAGGACTGATCGAAGAGATCGGCGAGCCAGCTGATCGAATCGGTGGCGAGCTCGCGATCGGCGCCGGTCTCGAAGCGGGGGTGGAGTTCGTTCGGCAGCAGCTTGCCGCGAAGAGAGAAAGGAAGCACCGCCGCGACGTCGTCGAGGCCGACGGCCGGTACGCCCCGGAAGTAGGCCATCGCCTTCGCGTACGTGATGAGCGATTGCAAGGCGCGGGCCGAGAGGCTGTTCGTGGTCTGGGCGCCGATGTCGACCTGCAGATCGGCTCCCGTATTGCTGTCGATCACCTCGCCGACCTGGCCGCCGCCGGTCATCACCGTGTCTTTGGTGCGGTACTCGAAGCGTCGCCCACCGTGCTGCACGAACTCGAATTGGCTCGCGAAGAACTCGAGTTGTCGACGTACCGTGCGCGGAACGGGAACGGCCCGGATAGCCGCGGCCAGCGCCTGTTGCTCGGCCGGCGCGAAAACGAGTTCTGCGGGAACGTGCTCTTCGGGCTTCTCGCCCGCCTCGACCCGGGTGATCAGCTCATCGAAGAAGCGACTGTTGAAGCCGAGAGCGGCGACGGTCACGTCGACCCGGTCTTTGAGCGCCTGGATGACGGGGAAGGTTCCGCCTCCGGCATCATCATTGGCCGTGAAGAACCAGCTCTCGACACCCGACTCGGGTGCTGTTGAGAGCATCTGGTCGTAGCTCTCGACGTACCCCTCCGCCACCATCGTGAGGAGGGCCGACTGGGTCTTGGTGGGAATCCGGTTGTACTCGTCGATGATCTTGACCGGCCTGGTGAGCCAGCCTCGCCAGGCGATCTCGATCTCGGGCAGGCTGGCTGCGTTGACGAGGTCGCGCGGCAGCGGCATCCCGACGAGATCGCCGACCGTGAGCTGGGGCTGGCCCTGCTGCACACTCCGGCGCACCTCCTGCGGTGTGCCCCCGGCGATCACCCCCATCAGTACCGCAAGGGTCGTCTTGCCGCGACCGGGTCCGCCGACCAGAAGGCACTTGCCGCCCAGGGCGAATGTGAGCAGGGGCAGCAGAACGTTCGACGAATACGACTGGTCCGTCGGCAGGTGCAGCTCGGCGCCGGCGTCGCCCAGCGGAAAGCTGAGGGGTGCGTCGAAGGAGAACTCGATGTCGTAGAACGGCGAGATGACGGCCCTGTTGACCAGCCAGTAGTAGACCTGACGCAGCTTCTCGTCGAGCGCGACGTTCGGCTGCGACGTGTGCTCTCTGAACAGGTCTTCGGCAGTGAGGCCAGGGTGGGATGCCCCTGTGCCGGTTCGCGTGGGTGAGGCCGAGATCTTGTTCCAGCGATTGGGCATGATCTCAGTCTAGGAAAGGGGCGACGTCAGGAGTGGTACCAGGGGCCCATGTGCCCTGAGTAGATGTGGGTCTTTCTGAGGACGCTCCGGTGGATCGCGGACTGTCATGGTGTGGAGGTTCGTACCTCTGACGTCAGAAAGACCGCCTCCACATGATCCTGCTTACCCGCCTGAGCCTCGCCAACCGCGCGATCGTCGCTCTCCTCAGCCTGCTGATCGTCGGGGTCGGATTGTGGGCGACATCGACGATGAAGCAGGAGCTGCTGCCCGCCATCGAGCAGCCCACAGCCGTTGTGGTCGTCACCAAGGCGGGCGCCTCGCCCGCGACGCTCGACAAGCAGGTCATCGTTCCGCTCGCGCAGGCGCTGGAGGGGGTGAGCGGGGTCGACGATGTCACATCGACGACGTCCAACGGATCGGCCCAGGTTACGGTGACGTGGGCATTCGGAGGCGATGGCAGCAAGATCATCGCCGACGTTGATGCGGCCACCAAGACGGCGCTCACCTCCGCGCCGAGTGGCGTGACATCAACCGTCATCGATGGCAGCACCGGCGACATCCCCGTGCTCGCTCTCGGCCTGACCAGTGATGACAGCATCGAGACATTTGCGGAGCGCGTCGATTCGGTTCTCGTTCCCGCCATCAAGAAGGTGCCCGGCGTGCGCGGCGTCGAGGTGGCCGGCCGCACCCAGGAGCGCGTTCTGGTCACCCTCGATCCCGCGGCACTCGTCGCGTTCAAGATCGATCAGGCCACCGTCGGCGCTCTTCTCCGAACGGCGGGCACCGTCGTGCCGGCCGGCACCAGCGTGGAGGGTGAGCAATCGCTCGCGATCGAGGTTGGCCAGGAGAACGCGTCGCTCGCCGATATTGCGTCGATGCCCATTCCCGCGCTCGCGGGCCCCGTGCTGTTGTCGCAGGTGGCCGCGGTCGCGCTGGTTCCGGTCGATCAGAGCTCGCTCTCGCGCGTGGATGGCCGGCCCTCTATCGGACTGACCATAACGAAGACGTCGGATGCCAATGCCGTGCAGGTCTCGCACGCGGTGGCCGACGTCGTCGCGGCTCAGGTTGCCGACCTCGGAACGGCCAGCGCCAGCCACACGATCTTCGATCAGTCGACCATGGTCGAGAAGTCGATCCACGACCTGTCCGTCGAGGGCGGTCTCGGGTTGCTCTTCGCCATCCTCATCATTCTCGTCTTCCTGCTGTCGCCGCGGGCCACGATCATCACGGCGATCTCGATTCCCCTGTCTCTGCTCATCGCGATCATCGGTCTGCGCCTCGGCGGCTTGTCTCTCAATATCTTCACCCTGGCTGCCCTCACCGTCGCGGTGGGTCGCGTGGTCGACGATTCGATCGTCGTGATCGAGAACATCGTTCGGCGTCGAGGCGATGCGGGGCTCACTCCGGATGGCGTGCGCGCCTCGGTGGCGCAGGTTGCGGGCGCGGTTACGGCGTCGACGCTCACGACGGTGGCGGTGTTCCTGCCGGTCGCGTTCGTCGGCGGTATAGCGGGTGAACTGTTTCGTCCGTTCGCCGTGACCGTCGCGGTAGCGCTCCTCGCTTCGCTCATCGTGTCGCTCACCATCGTGCCGGTGCTCGCGTACTGGTTCTTGCGCAAACCGAATGCGTCCACGCAGGGTGTCGAGCGTGCGGCGCCCTCTCCGGTTGCCGAACACGTCGAAGCGACAACCCGGCTGCAGCGCGCATATCTGCCGGCGCTCGCCTTCGCTCTACGCCGCCCCGTATTGATGGTGGTCGTCGCTGTGCTGGTCTTCGGTGGCAGTCTCGTGGGCGCCGGCTCGCTCAAGACAGACCTGCTCGGTGGATTTTCGGACGCTCGCGCCGTGCAGGTGCAGCAGAAGATGCCTGTAACGGCGACTCTCGTCTCGGGCGACGCCGTGGCGGCCGGCCTCGAGAAGTCGATCTCGTCTGTGTCGGAGGTCGAGTCGTACCAGACGACCGTGGGCATGCAGGGCGCCCCGGTGCGGCTCGATCTCGTACTCACGGCGAACGCGGATCCCGGGGCGGCGATGCGGGCGATCCGCAAGGCTGTCGAGAATCTGCCCCGCGCTGAGGACATAACAGTCCAGGCGCAGGCGACTCAGACCACGAGTTCCACGATCAATGTGCTCGTGAAGGGAAACAACGAGGTCGATCTGGCGGCCGCGGCGACATCGATTTCCGAGCGCCTGGGCACGGTCGACAAGGTGAGTGCGGTGACCACCGATCTGGCGGGCGATCAGCCGCTGCTCAAGGTGGCCGTCGACCAGAATGCCGCAGCCGCTCAGGGCTTCACCACGGCCGAGGTCGGGGCGGCGATCGCAGCCGCCGTCGAGGGCGAACGACTGGGTGCGGTCAGTGTCGATGGTGTGACTCACGACCTCGTGCTCCGCTCTCAGCAGACCGACACGACCCCCGCTGCCATAGGCGCCCTCCCTCTGCCGGTTTCGGCTATCCAGCAGCAGCGTGCGCAGAAGACCGCCACAGACGCCGCCACTCAGGAGCAGGAGAACGCTGCCGCCGCCGCGCAGGCGGAAGCAAATCGACAGGCAGCCAATCAGGTGTCCGAACTCGTCGCATCCAGGACGAAGTCGGTTGCGGACTTGGCGGCCCTGCGTGGGCAACTGGCGAGCCTCATCGCCAACCCGCCGCCGGCAGATCCGGCGCCGGTGACAGCGGGTGAACTCGCCGCTGTTCCGTATGAGCAGCTCGTGGCTCAACTCAGCGCGGCTATCGACGGTGCCGCCTCCGGTATCGACGGTCTCGACGAGCAGATCAAGACCGCACGAAAGGCCATCGCCGATGGCCAGGTGCAGCAGGCCGAAACGGAGCGCCTGACGCAGCTTCAGCGCGACATCGAGAATGTGCGCGCGACGCCGCTCCTGGTGAGCGACCTCGCAGCGGTCGAGGTCGTCAACGCTCCCTCGACCATCACACGAAGCAATGGCGAGCGCGTCGTGACCGTCTCTGTCACGCCGAAGGCGGGAGATCTCGGGGGTGCGACTGCAGCGATCAACGCAGCCGTCGCTAAAGTCGACCTGCCCGATGGCGTGAGCCTCGACCAGGGCGGCGCAGCAGAGGATCAATCCGCGTCGTTCATGCAGCTCGGACTCGCCATGGTGATCGCGCTTGCTCTGGTCTACATCGTGCTGGTCGCAACATTCCGTTCGCTGCTGCAGCCCCTACTGCTGCTTGTATCGGTTCCCCTCGCGGCGACGGGCGCCATCGTCGGTCTGCTCGTCACGGGAACACCCATGGGTATTCCGGCTCTGATCGGCATGCTGATGCTCATCGGAATCGTGGTGACGAATGCCATCGTGCTCATCGACCTCATCAACGAATACCGGCGGGAGGGTGCAAGCATCGACGATTCGGTGACGCATGGATCGCGACTTCGGCTGCGCCCGATCATCATGACGGCGTGCGCCACGGTGTTCGCGTTGCTACCGATGGCTCTCGGGCTCACAGGCGGTGGCGCTTTCATCTCGAAGTCTCTCGCCATCGTGGTGATCGGCGGACTCCTGTCTTCGACAGTGCTGACTCTGCTCGTCGTTCCAGCGATCTACGTTCTGCAGCACCGCGGGGTGGAGCGCCGGAAAGCCAGACGCGAGAGAAAGTCGGAGAGGGCCGGCACAGGAGACGCCACCCTTCTGGCCGGTGACGCCCTGACAGTGCAGGCGGCGGCGGGCGAAGATGACCATGGGAGACTGACGACATGACCGTGCCGGCGAGCGTGACCCACGGCCTCGCCTCGTTCGCCCATCAGGGCAGGCGACGGCCGCGCACGGTCGACGTGCTGATCGCCTTGAGCTGGGTGCTGCTGAGTTGCTTCAGCGTGGCAGCGATCCCGGGCACGGAGGCGGTCGCTCCCGGGGTCAGCGTGCTGCTGGTCGCAGCGGGGCTGGTCTTCTTTCGCCGAAGCCGACCCGTCCTGTCGTTCGCAATCAGTTTTGTCGCGACCCTCCCGCTGGCCTTCTTCGACCCGACACTGGGCACCCTCGCGGTCGCATACTCCGTGTTCGCCATCGCCCTGTACGACGCTCCTCGCCGGGCGTGGCAGTGCGCGTCGCTCTCGGCGGGTGTCCTTCTCGCTGCAGCTCTTCTCTCTCCCCTCGGTGTCCTGCCCGCCAACAATAGGGCGCTCGGCGATGGCATCGCAGGCGTGGTGGCCTACGTGGTCACCGGGTTTCTCATCCTCCTCGTCGCTCTGCTCTGGGGTCAGAACTCGGGGTCGAGAAAGCGCTACATCGACGGGCTCGTCGAGCGTGCCCGTCATCTCGAGCGCGAGCACGATCAGCAGGTGCAACTCGCTGCGCTCGCCGAGCGGTCGCGCATCGCGAGAGACGTTCACGACATCGTCGCGCATTCCCTCTCGGTGATCGTGCGCCTGGGCGACGGCGCCAGCGCCGTGCTCGAACAGGAGCCGCGCCGAGCGCGGGAGGCGATCGACCAGGTGGGCGGCGTGGCGCGTTCGGCGCTGGGCGAGATGCGGCGGGTGATCAGTGTTCTCGAATCATCGCCGCAGAGCACCTCGCTGTCTGCCGGTGCGAGCTACGAAGATCTGGAGCGCTTGGTCGAGGTCTATCGCGGTGTCGGTGTACCCGTGAGCCTCACGGTGCGCGGAGATACACCCTCGCAATCGGGCGTGCAGATGACGGTGTTCCGCGTCGTGCAGGAGGCCCTGACCAACGTCTTGCGCCACACGGACAGCCCGTCGTTGGCCTCCGTCATGGTGGACACGGAGGGCGACCTCGTGGTGACCGTACGAAACGACGGACGGATCCGCGACACGCCTCTGAGCGACTCGGTCGGTCGGGGGCTGGTGGGTATGCGTGAGCGTGCCGCCCTCTACGGCGGCACCGTCACGGCGGGCCCAGACGACGAGGGGTTCTGGCTCGTCAGACTCGTTCTGCCCGGTGCAGGAGCATGAGTCTCATCAGGGTACTCATCGCCGACGACCAGGCACTGATTCGCAAGGGTCTCGCGATGGTGCTGGGCGCGACCGACGACATCGAGGTGGTCGGAGAGGCCAGCGACGGTCTCGAGGCCGTGTCGCTTGCGGCGACGACGGTTCCCGATGTGGTCCTCATGGATGTGCAGATGCCCCGGATGGACGGAATCGACGCGACGCGCAGAATCACCTCGGCAGGGCCTGCCAGCCGCGTCATCGTACTCACGACGTTCGATGTCGATGCGTACGCCTTCGGCGGGTTGGATGCCGGCGCGAGCGGGTTCCTACTGAAGGACTCGTCGAGCGAGGACATCCTCGCCGCGGTGCGTGCGGTGGCGGCCGGCGACGCTGTGCTCTCACCTCGAATCACCGCCGAACTCGTCCGGCGCTATGAGGCGCTCAGCGCTCCAATCGATGACACGACCACGCGCATCGGAGGCGAGGCCCGTCGCCTCGCGCTCGATCGCATGAGGGCGCTGACAGGTCGGGAGCGTGACATCTTCGACGCCGTCGTGCGCGGACTCTCGAACGCCGAGATCGCTCAGGAACTCTGGTTGTCAGAGTCGACCGTGAAGACCCACGTCGGCCGTGTCTTGCAGAAGCTGGAACTGCGCGATCGGGTACAGGCTGTCGTCTTCGCGTTTCGCAACGAGGTTGCGCTGTAGCTCGTAGCTCGTAGTCGGAAGGCTCGAGCTACGCTGCGCGGACCGGTCCGACCAGGGTCGTGGTGCGGGGCGCCGCGTCGGTGACGGCCTTGGCCAGCTCGGCGGGAACATCGACGGTGTTGATCGGGGCGAGGGGAGTGCGGGACACGGGGGTCTCGGCGGCACGGAAGACTCCGTGGCTCGTCAGAGTCGAGACGATGTCGCGGGCTACCGACGCGGCGAGCACGGTGTGGAAGATGTCGTCGGTGTCGGTCGAACTGCGCCGCGTGATGGCGAACGAGCCGTACGGTCCGAAGTTCTCCATGAGGGTCTGGTTCACCAGCTCGGAGAGGCGCTGCTGGTTCGCCTCGTCTTGCCGTTCTGCCTTTGCGCGTCGTCGCCATCCGAGCATTTGTCACACCTTCCACCACGGTCGTAAGAGCAGTGTGCGCCGTGCCGCTTCGGATGGCCTGCAGACACGCCGCGATCCCGCCCAATAGGCGGGATCGCGGGTGATTCTCGGGCGTGTCGAAGTCGCTCGGCTACGCCTTCGGCCCACCGGTCGGGTCGAGGTCGTCCGTTCGGATCTCCTCGGCGACGGCGCCCCCGTAGCCGTCCTTCTCCGGGTCACCGTGAAGGCCACCCGAGAGCGCGTATTCCTCTTCGGGCGACAGCACGAGCTGCTTGCGTCCCCAGACCGCGAATCCGACGAGGATCAGCGCGTAGACGATCACGATCGCGATGATCGCCGGCTGGAATGTGACGTTGAGAAGGAACCCGAGGAAGATGAGGGCCGAAATGACGCCAGCGATCACCGCGCCCGGGATGCCCCACGGGCTCACATAGGGACGCTTAGCGTTGGGGAACTTCTTGCGCAGGATCACGAAGGAGATCATCTGCAGCAGGTAGGCCACGACGGCGCCCCAGACCGCGATATTCAGGATGATCGCGCCGGCGACGGCGCCCGCGCCCTCCTCGTCGACCTTCGAGAGGATGTCGAGCACGATGAGTGCGACGAAGCCGATCACGGCACCCACGGTGAGGGCGACCCACGGCGTCTGTCGTTTTCCGGTGAGCGAGAAGAACTTCGGGTAGTAGCCGGCGCGGGAGAGGGAGTACATGTTGCGTCCGTAGGCGAACATGATGCCCTGCAGCGAGGCGAGCAGACCGATCAGGGCGAAGAGCGCCAGCGCGGCCGCGGCCTGATCGCCGACGATGGCGCGGAAGCCGTCGAGCAGGGGCTCCGCCGAGACGCCCATCTTCTCTGCTCCGATGACGCCGGTGTTGAGGAACAGGATGAGCAGTCCGGTGACGATCAGCGTTCCGCGCGCCCAGAATCCTGCCTTGGGGATGTCACGCACCGGGTTGTGTGCCTCCTCCGCCGCGAGCGGGAGCTCCTCGATGCCGAGGAAGAACCACATGGCGAAGGGGAGTGCGAAGAGGATCGGCACGACGCCGTGCGGGAGGAACGACGACTGGCCCGGGTCGGGCTCGATGTTGAAGAGGCTGTCCCAGCTGAAGAGACCGGAGAATGCGGCCATGGCCGAGAAGACGAGCAGGATCGCGATGGAGATGATGGAGACGACGATGGCGAACTTGAACGAGATGGCGGCTCCGGCCGAGTTCAATGCGATGAAGACCACGTAGAGCACCAGCCACCAGATCCACATGTTGTCAGAGAGGTCGAAGTTCAGAAGCTCGGTCGTGATGCTGTTCGCGTACTGTGCCGAGAAGAAGACGATCACGCCGGTCGTCGCGACGTACTCGATCGTTTCGGCGAGGCCGGTGACGAGTCCGCCCCAGGGGCCCATGGCCGATCGCGCGAACGAATACGCGCCTCCGGTGTGGGGCATGGCCGCGGCCATCTCGCCGATCGAGAAGATCATGCCGTAGTACATGACGATGAGCAGCGCGAAGGCGATGAGCATGCCGCCGAAGCCGGCGAAGTCGATGCCGAAATTCCAGCCGGAGAAGTCGCCCGAGATGACCGCCGCGACGGCGAGCCCCCACAGCCCCCAGATACCGGCCGACCTCTTGAGCGTGCGTTTCTCGAAGTACCCGTCTGCAGCCTTGCTGTAGGTGACGCCGGAACGGCGGGTCTTGCTGTCAGTCACGTGGATCCTCCGGTAGCTCGTTGTCTCGGCAGTGCACAGCGGAACGCCATCGGCTCCCTCGCACGAATTGACCACACACTAGCGTTCTATTGGTTGGTTGGCACCACCTTTGTGTGTAAATTGCGTGTTACGAGTGCCCGACAGAATGCCGACTGAGCCGCCGATGTCGTGTGGTGTAATGGTCGGGTCGACGGGGTTCTGCAGCGCGGGGCCTACCCGCGGCGACCATCGACGAAGGAGTACACCGTGGCATCCACAGGAGGAAATCTCACGCTCGACGCCCTGACCGCTCAGGTCGCGGCCGGCGAGATCGACACCGTGATCGTCGCGTTCACCGACATGCAGGGCAGGCTCGTGGGCAAACGTCTCTCGGCCCGGCTGTTCGTCGAGGACGCCGCGTCGCACGGAGCCGAGTGCTGCAATTATCTGCTCGCGGTCGACGTCGAGATGAACACCGTCGACGGCTACGACATGTCGAGCTGGGAGCACGGCTACGGCGACATGGCGATGATGCCCGACATGTCCACACTGCGCTCGATCCCCTGGCTCCCCGGTACCGCCATGGTCACCGCAGATCTGCACTGGCTCGACGAGACGCCTGTCGAGCCGTCTCCCCGACAGATCCTCGCTGCCCAGATGAAGCGGCTCGCAGATCGAGGTCTCGAGGCCAAGGTCGCCACAGAACTCGAGTTCATCGTGTTCGACGACAGCTACCGCTCGGCATGGGCGAAGGGGTACCGGCAGCTGACGCCGGCCAGCGACTACAACATCGACTACGCGCTGCTCGCCTCCACCCGCATGGAGCCTCTTCTCCGAGACATCAGAGTCTCGATGGACGGCGCGGGCATGTACTGCGAAGGCGTCAAGGGCGAGTGCAACCTTGGCCAGCAGGAGATCGGCTTCCGCTACGACGACGCGATGGTCACGTGCGACAACCACTCGATCTACAAGAACGGGGCGAAGGAGATCGCCGACAAGCACGGCAAGTCGCTCACGTTCATGGCCAAGTTCAACGAGCGCGAGGGCAACTCGTGCCACGTGCACATCAGCCTCAGAGGAACCGACGGCACCGCCGTCTTCAGTGACCCGGATGCCGAACACGGCATGTCCACGATGTTCCGTCACTTCATGGCCGGCCAGCTCAAGACCCTGCGCGAATTGACGCTGTTCTTCGCGCCCAACATCAACTCCTACAAGCGCTACGTCGACGGTTCGTTCGCCCCGACCGCCGTGGCGTGGGGCCTCGACAACCGCACCTGCGCTCTGCGAGTGGTGGGCAAGGGCCTCGGAATGCGTGTCGAGAACCGCGTTCCCGGAGGAGATGTGAACCAGTACCTGGCCACGGCTGCGCTCATCGCGGGCGGCCTCTACGGCATCGAGAACGAACTCGAGCTCGAGGACGCCACCGTGGGCAACGCCTACACATCCGGTGCGCCGCGGGTTCCCACGAACCTGCGCGACGCCGCAGAGCTGTTCGCGTCGAGCGAGATCGCACGCCAGGCGTTCGGCGACGAGGTCGTCGACCACTACGTCAACAACGCCCGCATCGAGCTCAAGGCATTCGACTCCGCCGTCACCGACTGGGAGAGGATCCGCGGCTTTGAGCGCCTCTGAGCAGTTGCCCGTGATAGGGCTCACCACCTACCTCGAGCGCGCGAAGACCGGGGTCTGGGATGTGCCCGCCTCGTTTCTGCCGAAGGTCTACTTCGACGCGGTCGAGAAGGCAGGCGGCATCGCGGTGCTGCTTCCGCCGCAGGCCGTCAGCGACGCGATCGCCGACCGCTTGCTCGACTCGCTCGATGGACTGATCCTCACCGGAGGAAAGGACATCGAGCCGTCCCGCTACGGTCAGGAGGCGCATCCGGAGACCGACGAGCCGCGGCCCGATCGCGATGCGTGGGAGGACACGCTTCTGCGTCGCGCGATCGAGCGCGAGATTCCGTTCCTCGGAATCTGTCGTGGCGCCCAGATGCTGAACGTCGCGCGCGGGGGGACGCTGCATCAGCACCTGCCCGACGTCGTCGGTGACCGTCGCTACCAGGCGGGCGAGGGCGTCTTCAATCACGTCGAGGTCAGCGTCGAGCAGGATTCGCGCCTGGCGGGCCTCCTCTCGGACACGATCGATGTTCCCGTCTACCACCACCAGGCGATCGACACGCTTGGCGACGGACTCGTCGTGACCGCGCGCACCCCCGACGGCACGATCGAGGCCGTCGAACTCGACTCGGTTCCGTTCGGCGTCGCCGTGCAGTGGCACCCCGAGGAGTCGCGCGAAGACATCCGACTGTTCGCGGGCCTCGTCGAGGCCGCGAGTAAGTACCGAGCACAGGAACAGGACAGCCCGAACGCATGAGCAGCTACACCGTGATCAACCCCGCGACCGAAGAGGTCGTCACCGACGTCGAGCTCTTCGACGTCGCGGGCACCGACGACGCCATCGCGCGGGCTGCGGATGCGCAGAAGACGTGGGCGCGCCGGGCTCCGGCCGAGCGGGCGCAGACCCTGCGCGATTTCGCGGCGGCCGTCGACGCGAACGTCGAGGCCCTCGCCCAGCTGGAGACCCTCAACTCCGGCCATCCGATCGGCCAGGCCCGCTGGGAGGCGGGACACGTGCGCGATGTGCTCACCTACTACTCGGCCGCGCCGGAGCGGCTGTTCGGCAAGCAGATCCCCGTTGCGGGCGGGCTCGACGTGACGTTCCACGAACCGCTCGGAGTCGTCGGAGTCATCACCCCCTGGAACTTTCCGATGACCATCGCCGCGTGGGGTTTCGCGCCCGCGCTCGCGGCCGGCAATGCCGTGGTGCTGAAGCCCGCCGAGTGGACACCGCTCACCTCGGTGCGGCTCGCGGAGATCGGGCGCGAGGCCGGGTTGCCCGACGGGCTCTTCCAGGTGCTTCCCGGCCACGGCTCGGTGGTCGGCGAGCGCTTCGTCACGAACCAGACCGTGCGCAAGGTGGTCTTCACCGGGTCGACCGCGGTCGGCAAGAAGATCATGGCGGGCAGCGCCGATCAGGTGAAGCGCGTGACGCTCGAGCTCGGTGGCAAGAGTGCCAATATCGTGTTCGCCGACTCCGACCTCGAGAAGGCCGCCGCGTCGGCGCCGGCGGGTGTATTCGACAACGCGGGTCAGGACTGCTGCGCACGGAGCCGGATCCTCGTCGAGCGCAGCGTCTACGACCGCTTCATGGAACTGCTCGAGCCCGCCGTGGCCAAGGTCGCCGTCGGAGACCCGCGCGACGAGTCCACCGAGATGGGCCCACTCGTGTCGGCGAAGCATCACGCGTCGGTGAGCGCGTACATTCCCGACGACAGCCAGGTGGCCTTCCGGGGATCGGCGCCCACCGGGCCCGGCTACTGGTTCCCTCCCACCGTTCTCACGCCCGGCCGTAACGACCGCACGGCGACCGAGGAGATCTTCGGCCCGGTCGTCACGGTGCTTCCGTTCGACGGCGAGGCAGACGCGGTCTCGCTCGCGAACGCCACGGAGTACGGCCTGTCTGGAAGCATCTGGACCCGCGACGTCGGCCGCGCCCTGCGCGTCTCACGCGCCGTCGAAGCGGGCAACCTCTCGGTGAACTCGCACTCCTCGGTTCGCTACACGACGCCCTTCGGTGGTTTCAAGCAGTCCGGCCTCGGCCGTGAGCTCGGCCCCGACGCACCCCTCAGTTTCACCGATACAAAGAACGTCTTCATCGCCGTAGAGGAGCTCTCATGACCGACCTGCCCACCATCGACCTCACGAAGCGGCTCGCCGGCAAGGTGGCGGTGATCACCGGGGGCGCCAGCGGAATCGGCTTCGCCACGGCACGCCGTTTCGCCGCCGAGGGTGCCACCGTCGTCATAGGCGACATGGATGCCGCATCGGGCGAGCGTGCGGCCGAGGCCGTCGGCGGCCTCTTCGTGCAGGTGAACGTCACCGACGAGGCCCAGGTCGACAACCTGTTCAAGGTCGCATTCGACACCTACGGATCCGTCGATGTGGCCTTCAACAACGCCGGGATCTCGCCTCCCGACGACGACTCCATCGAGACCACCGAGCTTCCCGCCTGGGAGAAGGTGCAAGACGTGAATCTCAAGTCGGTGTACCTCTGCTCGAGGGCCGCACTGCGCTACATGGTTCCACAGAAGCGCGGGTCGATCATCAACACGGCATCGTTCGTCGCCGTCATGGGCTCGGCGACCTCGCAGATCTCGTACACGGCGTCGAAGGGCGGCGTTCTCGCCATGTCGCGTGAGCTGGGCGTGCAATTCGCCCGTCAGGGTATCCGGGTCAACGCCCTCTGCCCGGGCCCGGTGAACACGCCGCTGCTGCAGGAGCTGTTCGCGAAAGACCCGGCTCGGGCCCAGCGCCGACTTGTGCACATTCCGCTCGGTCGCTTCGCCGAGCCGGAGGAGCTGGCCGCCTCGGTCGCCTTCCTCGCCAGCGACGACTCCTCGTTCATCACGGGCTCGACCTTCCTCGTCGACGGGGGAATCAGCTCCGCCTACGTGACGCCCGAGTAGCGGGCGGCGACGCGATGACCGACTCCGCGAGCGGGCCGCATCCGGATGCCGCGGGCCTGGCCGGCGACGCTCTGTTGCGTCGGGTGCGCACCGGCAATGCCTTCGAAGACACCGTCTCGAGGCTGCTGCAGACCATCCGGCTCGGGGTGGTCTCGCCGGGGGAGGCCCTTCCGAGCGAGCGCGATCTCGCGCTGCGCTTCGGGGTGAGCCGAGACACCGTGCGCGATGCGATCAAGGCGCTCGCGGATGCCGGCTTCCTCGTCTCCCGACGCGGGCGCTACGGCGGAACGTTCGTGAGCGACCGGGTTCCGCTCGTCGGCCTGAGCAGCGTGCTCGACGACACGGCGTCGCAGCCGGAGCAGGTGTCGTCGGAGGATCTCGACGACGTGCTCGGTCTGCGCGGCATCCTCGAGGTGGGCGCTGCGCGGGAGGCCGCCGATCGAGCGCTGACCAAGGCACAGCGCGAGCTGCTGTGGACCAGCCTGCGTGAGACTGCCGATGCCGCGGTCGACGACTATCGGCGCTTGGACTCGCGTCTGCATCTCGCGATCGGCGAGCTGGTCGGCGTTCCGTCGCTGATGGCGCTGCTCGCCGACAACCGGATGCGCGTCAACGAGTTCCTCGACCACATCCCGCTGCTCGAGCGCAACATCGCGCACTCGAACGAGCAGCACGAGCAGATCGTGCTCGCGATCCTCACCGGTGACGCCGAGAAAGCGGCCGCCGCGATGCACGAACACCTCGAGGGCTCGGAGGCCCTGCTGCGCGGGTTCCTCGCCTGAGTACTACTTCGCGTCGAGCTCGCGCGCGTCGTCGTCTGCCTGCATGACGCTGCCGACGGCGAGGGCGACGGTGATGCCCCAGCTCACCCACATGAGAACGAGGCGCCAGTCGCGCGGCCCCTGCCTGGTGGTCTGCAGCACGGACCAAGCGCCGACGACGGCACCGATCACACTCGAGTTGAAGATGAATTTGCGCATACGAGCCTCCGGGGTCAGGTCTTCAGGCTAGCCGCTCTGTCGGTGCGTCGGCTCGGGGTATCGGATGCGCGGCGTCGTCTTGTATAGCGCATCGCTCGGCAACCCGATGGGCGAACGCGGGCGGCTGGTAGCCTGATCACTGGTCTACACGGTCGATGCCTTCGTCGGCCGCAAACGAGGAGTTCACCATTTCCATGGACGAGGCCGCATCGCGGCCGAACACCCCTGTCGGTACCTACGATCTCGTCGTCGTCTCCAACAGGCTCCCTGTCGACAAGGTGACCCGCCCAGACGGCAGCGTCGAATGGCGCACCTCGCCCGGCGGCCTCGTGACCGCGCTCGAGCCGGTCATGAAGCGGGCCGACGGCGCCTGGGTCGGGTGGGCCGGCGTCGCCGACGACGAGTCCGAGCCCTTCGAGCACGACGACATCTCGATCGTTCCCGTCACCCTCAGCGCTGCCGACATCGAGGAGTACTACGAGGGATTCTCGAACGACACCCTGTGGCCGCTCTATCACGACGTGATCGCGCCGCCCACGTACCACCGCGAGTGGTGGGAGTCGTACGTGCGTGTCAACCAGCGCTTCGCCGAGAAGGCCGCGTCGGTCACGGCGACCGACGGCACGGTGTGGGTGCAGGACTATCAGCTTCAGCTCGTGCCGAAGATGCTGCGAGAGCTGCGCCCCGACCTCACCATCGGCTTCTTCAACCACATTCCGTTTCCTGCATACGGCATCTTCTCGCAGTTGCCGTGGCGGGCTCAGATCATCGAGGGGCTCCTCGGGGCCGACCTCATCGGGTTCCAGCGCGCCGCTGACGCGGGCAACTTCACGCGTGCCGTACGTCGGCTGCTCAGCTTCACGACCAAGGGCACGGCGATCGATGTGCCGATCGACGAGCAGATCTCCGAGGCGATCGAGCCGGCCCGAGTCTCGACGTCGAGGAGGGGCAGCCTGGTACGCACCGTGCACGCGCGGCACTTCCCCATCTCGATCGATACAGAGAGCTTCGAAGACCTCGCTCGTCGTCCTGACATCCAGGCCAGGGCGAAGGAGATCCGCGCCGGTCTCGGAAACCCCAAGGTCGTCATGCTGGGCGTCGACAGGCTCGACTACACGAAGGGCATCGGCCACCGGCTCAAGGCGTTCGGCGAACTCCTCGCCGATGGCACGGTTGCGGTCGAAGACGTGACGCTCGTGCAGGTCGCGAGTCCGAGTCGCGAACGCGTCGCCGCCTATCAGCAGTTGCGCGACGAGGTCGAACTCACCGTCGGGCGCATCAACGGCGACTACTCGAGCATCAGCCACACCGCGATCAGCTACCTTCACCAGGGGTACCCGCGAGAAGAGATGGTCGCGCTGTACCTCGCCAGCGACGTGATGCTCGTCACCGCCCTGCGCGACGGCATGAATCTCGTGGCCAAAGAATATGTCGCCAGCCGAATCGACGACGACGGCGTCCTCGTTCTCAGCGAGTTCGCCGGCGCTGCCGACGAACTGAAAAGCGCGCTCCTGGTCAATCCCCACGACATCGACGGGCTCAAGGAGTCGATCCTCGAGGCGATTCACATGAACAAGGGCGAACGCACGAAGCGGATGCGCGCGCTGCGCAAGCGGGTGCGCGACTACGACGTCTCACGCTGGTCGACGGCCTTTCTGTCGACTTTGACCGATCCGAGCGGCACGCCTTCGTATGTCGCGACCAAATGGGGAGCATCCGACCGATGAGCACTCCGTCGACCGCGGCCGACCGCGTCGCCGAGACCGGCATCCAGCCCGACGAGACCGATGAACTGATCGTGCGACTGCGTGAACTCGCCCGCACCGAACGGCTGCTCGTCGCGCTCGACTTCGATGGCACCCTCGCCCCCGAGGTCGACGTTCCGAGCCACGCGCGCGCGCTGCCCGAGGCGAGGCGAGCGGTGCTCGACCTGCTGAAGCTCGATTCGACCCGCGTCGCCCTCATCTCCGGTCGAGCCATGGAGAGTCTCGAGCAGGTGAGCGATCTTCCCGACGATGTGCTGCTCGTCGGCTCGCACGGGGTGGAGATCCGGCTCGACAGCCCCACGCGGCTCACGCTCGACACGCAGGAACTCGCGCAGGTCGACGTACTCAGCGAGGTGCTCGAAGAGGTGGCAGACCGCGTCGACGATGTGTGGATCGAGTCGAAGCCGGCAGGTTTCGCCCTGCACACCCGGCTCGCATCAGAAGAGGGCAGCAGGCAGGCCCACCTCATGGCATTGGCCGAGACGAAGTCGGAGATCGAGGGTCTCACCGTGCGCGAGGGCAAGAACGTGCTCGAGTTCTCGATCCGGTCGACGACCAAGGGCGAGGCGTTGCTGCACCTCAAGGAGTACACGAAGGCCACCGCCGTTCTCTACGCGGGCGACGACGTGACCGACGAAGACGCGTTCGCAGTGCTGCGCAGCGGTGACTTCGGTCTGAAGAGCGGGTCGGGAAAGACGATCGCGGAGTTCCGCGTGAGTGACGAGGCCGAGGTCGCCCAGGTGCTCGCTCTGCTCGGCCAATTCCGAGCCGAGGCGCACATCTCTGCTATCTGAGTGGTTCTAAACTCGTAACATGCCCGAAATAGACATGAAGCCGCGCAGTCGCGTCGTCACCGATGGAATCGAAGCAACCACCTCGCGCGGAATGCTTCGAGCTGTCGGCATGGGAGATGCCGACTGGGAGAAGCCACAGATCGGCATCGCGAGCTCGTGGAACGAGATCACGCCCTGCAATCTGTCGCTCGACCGTCTCGCCCAGGGCGCCAAAGAGGGAGTGCACTCCGGCGGCGGCTACCCGCTTCAGTTCGGCACCATCTCCGTCTCCGACGGCATCTCGATGGGCCACGAAGGCATGCACTTCTCGCTCGTCTCGCGTGAGGTCATCGCCGACAGCGTCGAGGTCGTCATGCAGGCCGAGCGTCTCGACGGCTCGGTTCTTCTGGCCGGATGCGACAAGTCTCTGCCCGGCATGCTCATGGCCGCTGCCCGGCTCGACCTGGCGAGCGTCTTCCTCTACGCGGGCTCGATCGCACCGGGGTGGGTCAAGCTCTCCGACGGCACCGAGAAGGACATCACGATCATCGACTCGTTCGAGGCTGTCGGCGGAGTGAAGGCCGGCACCATGAGCGAGGCCGACGCGAAGCGCATCGAGTGCGCGTTCGCGCCCGGCGAGGGCGCCTGCGGTGGCATGTACACGGCCAACACCATGGCCAGCGTCGCCGAGGCCCTCGGCATGAGCCTGCCGGGCTCCGCATCTCCCGCTTCGGCCGACCGCCGTCGCGACTACTACGCGCACCGCAGCGGCGAGGCCGTCGTCAACATGCTGCGCCTCGGCATCACCACCCGCGACATCCTGACCAAGCCCGCGTTCGAGAACGCCATCGCCGTGGCGATGGCGCTCGGGGGCTCGACCAACGTCATCCTGCACCTTCTCGCGATCGCCTACGAGGCCGAGGTCGACCTCACGATCGACGACTTCAACCGCATCGGCGACACTATTCCGCACCTCGCCGACATGAAGCCGTTCGGCCGCTACGTCATGAACGACATGGACCGCCACGGTGGCCTGCCGGTGCTGATGAAGGCTCTGCTCGACGCCGGTCTGCTGCACGGAGACGTGCTCACGGTCACGGGCAAGACGCTGGCCGAGAACCTGGCCGAGCTCGACATCCCCGGGCTCGACGGCAAGGTGCTCCGCACGCTCGACAACCCGATCCACCCCACGGGTGGCCTCACGGTTCTCAAGGGGTCCCTGGCTCCTGAGGGTGCGGTCGTCAAGACGGCCGGATTCGACGCCGCGGTCTTCGAGGGGCCTGCGAAGGTCTTCGAGCGCGAGCGCGCCGCGATGGACGCCCTGACCGAGGGATTGATCGAGCACGGCGACGTCGTGGTGATCCGCTACGAGGGCCCGAAGGGCGGCCCCGGAATGCGTGAGATGCTCGCCATCACGGCCGCCATCAAGGGAGCCGGCCTCGGAAAAGATGTACTACTATTGACCGACGGCAGATTCTCAGGCGGCACAACCGGACTGTGTATCGGCCACATAGCACCCGAAGCGGTGGACGCAGGTCCTATCGCCTTCGTGCGCGATGGTGATCTAATACGGGTCGATATCGCCGCTCGCTCCCTCGAGTTACTCGTCGAGGCCGATGAGCTTGCAGCCCGCCGAGACGGCTGGGCCCCTCTTCCCCCGCGCTATACCCGTGGCGTTCTGGCAAAGTACTCCAAGCTCGTGAAGTCGGCAGCGACCGGCGCCATCACGGGGTAGTACCGCGCTCCACCCTCATCACCGTTCGTCTGCTCAGTGCACAGGCGACAAGCTGTGCAGGCACCAAGCTAGGAAAACAACATGCCCGTGGATCCATCTCCCGTGCCAAGCTCTCCGGCGTTCCCCAGGCCGGCCTCCTCGTCCGCCGGAGCGAACACCCCTGACATCCTGACGGGCTCGGGAGCGATCCTGCGCTCGCTCGAGCACCTCGGGGTCAAAGACGTCTTCG
This sequence comes from Agreia sp. Leaf335, assembly GCF_001423605.1. Lineage (NCBI taxonomy): Bacteria > Bacillati > Actinomycetota > Actinomycetes > Micrococcales > Microbacteriaceae > Agreia > Agreia sp. Leaf335. The sequence continues at coordinate 809,217 of NZ_LMOQ01000001.1, forward strand.
GACTTCCCGGCGGCGCGATCATCCCCTTCTACGACGAGCTCATGGCGTCGACGACGATCAGGCACATCCTCGTTCGACACGAGCAGGGCGCCGGTCACGCGGCCGAAGGCTACGCCTCGTCGACGAACAAGGTGGGCGTCGCCATCGCGACGTCGGGCCCCGGGGCCACCAACCTGGTGACGGCCATCGCAGATGCCTACATGGATTCGGTTCCCGTGCTCATCATCACCGGTCAGGTCTTCTCGACCCTGATGGGCACCGACGCCTTCCAAGAGGTCGACATCGTGGGAATCACGATGCCGATCACCAAGCACTCCTTCCTGGTCACCAAGCCGGAGGACGTTCCCGCGACCCTCGCTGCCGCGTACCACATCGCATCCACAGGCCGGCCCGGCCCCGTGCTCGTCGACATCACGAAAGACGCCCAGCAGAAGTCGGCACCGTTCGTGTGGAACCCGAAGGTCGACCTCGCGGGCTACCGCCCGGTCACCAAGGCGCACGGCAAGCAGATCCAGGCCGCGGCGCAGCTCATCCTCGAGGCGAAGAAGCCGGTGTTCTACGTCGGCGGCGGAGTCATCCGGGCCCAGGCATCGCCTGAGCTCGCCGTGCTCGCCGAGACGACAGGAACGCCTGTCGTCACCACGCTGATGGCGCGCGGCGCTTTCCCCGACTCGCACGAGCAGAACCTCGGCATGCCGGGCATGCACGGAACGGTTCCCGCCGTTCTCGCCCTGCAGGAGAGCGACCTCATCGTCGCACTCGGAGCCCGCTTCGATGACAGGGTCACGGGCAAGGTGAGCGAGTTCGCTCCCAATGCCAAGATCGTGCACGTCGACGTCGACCCCGCGGAGATCGGCAAGATCCGTGCGGCAGACGTTCCCATCGTCGGAGACGCGAAAGACGTGATCGCCGATCTCACCAAGGCGTTCGTGGCAACGGCTGCGGCCACAGAGACGAAACCAGACATCGCCGACTGGTGGGAGTATCTGCGCGGTCTGCAGGTCGAGTTCCCGCTCGGCTACGCCGAGCCCACCGACGGCCTGCTCTCGCCTCAATACGTGATCAAGCGCATCGGCGAGCTGTCCGGTCCCGAGGCGATCTACGCATCCGGCGTCGGCCAGCACCAGATGTGGTCGGCGCAGTTCATCAAGTACGAGCGACCGAACTCCTGGCTCAACTCCGGTGGTGCCGGCACCATGGGCTACTCGGTTCCCGCCGCCATGGGCGCAAAGGTCGCGGAGCCCGATCGCCTCGTCTGGGCGATCGACGGCGACGGATGCTTCCAGATGACCAATCAGGAACTCGCGACCTGCACCATCAACAACATCCCGATCAAGGTCGCGATCATCAACAACTCGTCACTCGGCATGGTGCGGCAGTGGCAGAGCCTGTTCTACGACGGACGGCATTCGTTCACCGACCTCAACACCGGTCACGGCACGGCGATGGTGCCCGACTTCGTGAAGCTCGCCGATGCGTACGGCGCTCTCGGCATCAGGGTCACCAAGGTCGAGGAGATCGACGCGGCGATCAAGCTCGCGATCGAGACCAACGACCGACCGGTGGTGATCGACTTCATCGTGAGCCGAGACGCCATGGTCTGGCCGATGGTTCCGCAGGGGGTCAGCAACTCGATGATCGAACACGCACAGCAGATCGCCCCAGAGTGGGATGAGGAGTAGACCATGAGCCACCACGTTCTCTCCCTGCTCGTCGAAGACAAGCCCGGCCTGCTCACGCGGGTCGCGGGCCTCTTCGCCCGCCGCGGATTCAACATCGAGAGCCTCGCCGTGGGCGCATCCGAGATCGAGGGTCTCTCGCGCATCACGGTCGCCGTCGACGTCGAGGAGCTGCCGCTCGAACAGGTCACCAAGCAGCTGAACAAGCTCATCAACGTGATCAAGATCGTCGAGCTCGAGCCCGACCAGTCGGTTCAACGCGAACACATGCTCGTGAAGGTGCGGGTCGACAACTCGACGCGGTCCCACGTGCTCGAGGCTGTGAATCTCTTCCGAGCTCGCGTCGTCGACGTCTCTACGGATGCATTGGTCATCGAGATCACAGGCGACTCGGGTAAAACGAGTGCGTTCCTGCGCGTCGTCGAGCCATACGGAATCAAGGAGTTGGCTCAGTCGGGCCTGCTCGCCATCGGCCGCGGATCGAAGAGCATCACCGAACGCGTCTTCAAGAACTAAGAGGCCCGTTCCCTGAGCTCGTCGACGGGAACGGCCACCGAACACCCACATAACAAGGAGCAGTAATAAAGTGACCGAAATCTTCTACGACAAAGATGCAGACCTGTCGCTCATCCAGGGCAAGAAGGTGGCCGTCGTCGGCTATGGCTCGCAGGGCCACGCCCACGCGCTCAACCTCCGCGACTCGGGCGTCGATGTCGTCATCGGACTGAAAGAGGGATCGAAGTCGATCGCCAAGGCTCAGGAGGCCGGTTTCACGGTGCTCAGCGTCGCCGATGCGACCGCCCAGTCCGACGTGATCGTGCTGCTCGCTCCCGACCAGTTCCAGCGTCACATCTACCGTGACGACATCGCTCCCAGCCTCAAGCAGGGCGCGACGCTCGTCTTCGGTCACGGCTTCAACATCCGCTACGACTACATCCAGGCGCCCGACGGCGTCGACGTGATCCTCGTCGCCCCCAAGGGCCCGGGCCACACCGTTCGTCGCGAGTACGAGGCAGGCCGTGGCGTTCCCGTCATCGTCGCCGTCGAGAAGGACGCCTCGGGCTCGGCTTGGGACCTCGCATGGTCGTACTCGCGTGCGATCGGCGGTCTGCGTGCCGGTGGCATCAAGACCACGTTCACCGAAGAGACCGAGACCGACCTGTTCGGTGAGCAGGCCGTTCTCTGCGGCGGTGTCTCGCAGCTCGTCCAGTACGGCTTCGAGACGCTCACCGAGGCGGGCTACCAGCCGCAGATCGCCTACTTCGAGGTGCTGCACGAGCTGAAGCTCATCGTCGACCTCATGTGGGAGGGCGGCATCGCGAAGCAGCGCTGGAGCGTCTCCGACACGGCCGAGTACGGCGACTACGTGTCGGGCCCCCGCGTCATCACGCCCGACGTCAAGGCCAACATGCAGGCCGTTCTCGCCGACATCCAGAACGGCGCGTTCGCGAAGCGCTTCATCGATGACCAGGATGCCGGAGCCCCCGAGTTCCTCGCGCTCCGCGAGAAGGGTGCCCAGCACCCCATCGAGGCCACGGGCAAGGAGCTTCGCGCTCTGTTCGCCTGGAAGCAGCAGGATGCCGACTACACCGACGGCTCCGCCGCCCGGTAGTCTCCTGACTCACAGTACGACGGCCGCCCCGACTCAGTCGGGGCGGCCGTCGCCGTTTCTCCGATTCGCTGCCCGTACGGGCCTGTCGCTCGTCGTCGCGTACGTCGTGATCGACGTGGTCTTGCAGCTTCTGCCACCTCACTACAGCCCGATATCCGACGCCGAGAGCAATCTCGCTGTCGGACCTTTCGGCTGGGCGATGAACCTCAATTTCCTCGCCAGAGCGGCCATGACGTTCTGCGTGCTCCTTGTCGTCGCTCGCATCGGACCGAGCACCCTGACAAGGCGACTGGGTTCGCTGCTTCTCGCGGTGGCCGGTCTGTGCTCGGCCGCGCTGGTGTTCTTCCCGACCGATGTGAATGCGCCCGGGGAGTTCGGCATCGCACCCACGACGACGGTGGGCGCGGTGCACGTGGCGTTCGCCACCATCGGGTTCCTTGCCGCCCTCGCCGCCATGATCCTTCTCACGCTATGGATGCGTCGGGTACCCGAGATGGTCGGCGTGCTCCGAAGGGCTGCCATCATGCTCGGTGTCGCTGTGGTCGGACTCGTCTCGCTCGCGGTGTCGATCGCGTGGATTCCGTCGATGCTCGGCCTCACGGAGCGCATCTGCCTCGCCGGAATCCTCGGCTGGGCGTTCGTCGTCTGCCTCGGAGCACGACCTCTCGACCGGCGACGATCGTCGCGGCGAAGGGAATCGCACGCGCGAGCTGCGAGTTGAGAGGATCATGGACGCTGTGAACAACACCTCTACCTCCGCCGCCGAAGCCGACTTCCTGCGCTTCCGCCAGACTCGCCACCGCTACGTCACCTCGCCGCAGGGTCCGCTGGCCCTCGTCAGCACTACGGAGATCGACTCCGAGCGCTCCATCGACGGCGTGCCCGGCCTCTGGGCGCCCACCCCGGCCGGCGGCGGCGTGACGGTCACCGCGGTCGCGACCGACGGCATCCGCGTCGACGGCGAGCTGGTCGACGGCACGGTCGACATCGCCGGATCCGACACCGTCGTTCCGTCGACGCTCTCCTTCGGCGGGGGAGTGACAGGCACGGTCTACTCCGGACTCGAGGGGCACTACATCGTGCGCGTCTGGGACCCGGCCAACGAGAAGGCCGAGAACTTCGATCGCATCTCCGCTTACGCGTTCAAGCCCGAATGGGTTCTCGAGGGAACGTTCACGCCGACCGAGAAGCGCGCCATCGGCATCGAACACATCAAAGACGACGGTCGCCTGCGCGACGAGGTTCTTCCCGGCGACATCGACGTGGTGATCGGCGGGCAATCGCGCACACTCGCGGCCTTCGAAGACGAAGGAAAACTGCTGCTCGTCTTTCAGGATCTCACCACGGGTGACGAGACCTACGACGTGGGGCGCTTCCTCGCTGTGCGTCCTCGCCGAGACGGCACGGTCGAGCTCGACTTCAACCGCGCCTACATTCCGCCGTGCGGATTCTCCGACTGGTTCAACTGCCCGATGCCTCCGCAGCAGAATCGCTTCGTGTTCCCTGTCGATGCGGGAGAGAAGCGCGTCCTCTCGGTTTAGCGTCTGCGGCGAGCGGCTAACCTTGCCTACATGACCAGCCGCAACGACGATGCCCTGAGCTGGGCCGGCGACGACGACCCCACGCTGACGCCACCCATCCAGTCGGGCGAAGCCGCAGAGGTCAGGCCCGCGAACACCGAGCGGCCCGAGGCTCCGACCGTTCTCGAGCAGGCTGAGCTCGCCGAAGACGCCGAGGTCGAGGCAGAGCTGGCCGCGGCCGAGAAGGCGTCGGCGCAGCTGAGCTCCGCGGCCCTGATCACGCTGGGAATCCTCGGCGGCGTCTACCTGCTCTTCACCATCGGGTGGGGCATCGTGGTGGCCCGCACGACCGTCACATTCTTTCCACTCGACAGCCTCTTCCTCGAGATCTGCTTCCGTATCGGGCAGTTCCTCTCGATTGCCGCGGCGCCGCTGTGGTTCGTGTCCACCCTGCTGCTCACGCAGAAGAGAACCTGGCGATCCCGCCTCGGCTGGCTGTTGCTCGGAGTCTTCGTGCTCGTGCCCTGGCCCTTCATTCAGGGAGCATAGGACCTCGCCATGACCAAGAACACCGCAGCACAGCCCGCCGCCGCCACACACTCGAGCTTTCGCGAACTCACCTTCTCGAAGAAGGTCGGCTGGGGCATCGCCCTGCTCTTCGCTCTGATCTCCGCCATCTGGGTATGGGTCGGGGTGGCCAACCTCCTCGAGGCGATCGCCACCTTCGGTCTCGGCCTCACCGGTCTGTCGTGGCTCGTCTTCATCGGCTCGATCGCCGCGCCGATCGTCACCTACGGGGTGGGCTTCCTCGTCGGTTGGCGTCTGCCTGCATGGGCGAAGGCGATCGTCTTCCTCGTAGCCCTCGCCGTAGCGATGGTGATCAAGGCCGACCTGGAGTCGCTGCTGCTCGGCGGGCTCTAGGCGGCGACGCCGACCCACACGATCAGGGCGGCCAAGACGATCTGGGCCACCAGTCGCGGCCAGAACGGGATGGCGACCGCGCCGAAACGCTCCCGATGGGCAGCCGCGTACGCGTTCGCGGGAAAGACGGCGGCAAGGAAGACGACGAGCGCGATGGCCGCCGCGAGCCGGGTCTGCGGCACGAGCAGGCCGACTCCGCCCGCGATCTCACAGGCTCCTGTGAGGTAGACGAGGTTCAGAGGGGCGAAGAGGCCGTCGCGGCGAAGCGACGGCGGGATCATCTTGGCCATGACCCGCGCCGACTTCGGAACGAAGTGGTTGATGCCCATGGCGATGAAGACCACCGCGATAGCGATGCGGACGATCGTCACTATTACGGTCAGAGTCGCATCGGTCATGTGCTCATTGTGCCTGCCCCTAATATGGTTCTGGCCGCGCAGTCCCGCGGAAATCCTCTTTACAGAGCCAAACCGAAGGATCCGATCCGTGTCGAAACCGGTCGTCTTGATCGCCGAAGAACTCTCACCCGCCACTGTCGAGGCGCTCGGCCCCGACTTCGAGGTGGTCAACGTCGATGGAACCGACAGGCCGGCACTGCTCTCCGCATTGTCGACGGCCGACGCCATCCTCGTGCGCTCTGCGACGAAGGTCGACGCTGAGGCCATCGCCGCGGCGCCCCAGCTCAAGGTCATCGCGCGTGCCGGTGTGGGTCTCGACAACGTCGACATCAAGGCGGCCACGGCCGCCGGCGTCATGGTGGTCAACGCCCCCACGTCGAACATCATCTCGGCCGCAGAACTCACCGTCGGCCACATTCTGAGCCTCGCCCGTCACATCCCGGCCGCTCACTCCGCTCTCGCCGAGGGCAAGTGGAAGCGCAGCGCCTACACCGGCGTCGAACTCTACGAGAAGACGATCGGAATCATCGGTCTCGGCCGCATCGGCGCGCTCATCACGGCACGCATGCAGGCCTTCGGCACGAACGTCGTCGCCTACGACCCCTACGTCACCTCGGCTCGCGCGCAGCAGCTCGGCGTCACGCTGCTCAGCCTCGACGAGCTGCTCGCCCAGAGCGACTTCATCACCATCCACATGCCGAAGACGCCCGAGACCACCGGCATGATCAGCGACGAGCAGCTGGCGCTGATGAAGCCCACCTCGTTCATCGTCAACGTCGCCCGCGGCGGTCTCATCGACGAAGACGCGCTCCACCGGGCGCTCACCGCCGGAACCATCGCGGGAGCCGGACTCGACGTGTTCGTCAGCGAGCCGCCCACCGATTCGCCGTTGCTCGCCCTGCCCAACGTCGTGGTCACGCCCCACCTGGGCGCATCCACCGACGAGGCGCAGGAGAAGGCGGGTGTCTCGGTGGCCAAGTCGGTTCGCCTGGCCCTGTCGGGCGAGCTGGTTCCGGATGCCGTGAATGTGGCCGGCGGAGTCATCGACCCGACGGTGCGCCCCGGCATCCCGCTGGTCGAGAAGCTCGGACAGGTGTTCTCCGGTCTCGCGCACAGCCCGCTCACCAGCGTCGATGTCATCGTGCGCGGCGAGATCGTCGACTTCGACGTGAGCGTTCTCAAGCTCGCCGCCCTCAAGGGCATCTTCACGAACGTCGTCAGCGAGACGGTCTCGTACGTCAACGCACCCCTGCTCGCCGAGCAGCGCGGCGTGACGACGCGCCTGATCACCGAGGCGGTCTCCGAGGAGTACCGCAACCTCATCACGCTCGAGGGCGCGCTCAGCGACGGGTCGCAGATCTCTGTATCGGGAACGCTGACCGGAACCAAGCAGATCGAGAAGATCGTCGAGATCAACGGCTACGACGTCGAGGTTCCCTTTGCAGAGCACCTCATCGTGATGACCTACGACGACCGCCCCGGAATCGTCGCCATCTACGGCAAGGAGTTCGGCGACGCCGACATCAACATCGCCGGAATGCAGATCGCCCGGCACGTGGCCGGCGGCAAGGCGCTCAGCGTACTGACCGTCGATTCTCCCGCCCCCGACGAGCTGCTCGAGAAGCTGCGTACGGCCATCGACGCCGACTCGCTGCAGGAGATCGACCTCACGGAGTAGGACTGCGCTGGTCGAGTAGGCCGCCTGCGGCCGTATCGAGGCCACCGCCGAACGTGATCTCGATACGCTCGTTCCTCGCTACTCGATCAGCGCAGGGCTCAGTGGCCTGAGCGCTGTGCTGTTACCTCGGTGATCAGATCGACGAGATCGTCAATGTCCGAGCTGGTGAGCTCGGCCGTCTCCGGAGTCATGGACTCGGGGAGGAATGCCGAGCCGTAGGCGAGGCCGTCGCTGATCAGCATGATCGCGCGCGACAGCACCGGGTCGCCCGTGCTCTCGAGCACGATCTGGTACCAGGCGTCGTTGGCGGCGCGGAGCGCGTCGCGCGCGGTCGAATTCGACGCTTGCGCGAGGCGCGAGGTCGCTACGAGCGCCTTGTCGAGGGCGCTTCCCGTGGCCATCGATGAGCGGATCAGCTGGGCGACGGGCCCGGCCGGCGAGGCGCGGATGGCCTCGACATCGCGCGCCACGAGCTCTGCCAGGCGTTGGAGCACGCCCGCGATCAGGGCCTCTTTGGAGCCGAAGTGATACAGCAGCCCGCCCTTCGATACGCCTGCCGCGGCGGCTACCGCATCGAGTGTCGCTGCGCGCTCGCCGTGCTCGCCGAGCAGTTCGGCGAAGGCATCGAGGATGCGGTCGCGCGTGGATGACGCGGCGGGCGCGACGGAGTCGGTCGGCGGGTTCTCTGGGGTGGCGGGCATCGGTTCGATGGTAGCCGCCTCGGCGGCGTCGGGTGCCCTCGACACAAAATCATCGGGCCATCGGGGAATGCTGAGACGACATCCGCCGTTGAGGAGGTAGCTACTGTACCGACTGGACGGTATAGTCATAGCCGTACCGCATACGAAACGAAACGAAGAAACACAGATCATGGCTCTGCTCACGACCCCCACGCCCGCCCAGCGCTCCGACGACGCGCGGCCGCCGCGCGCCTCCCTCCGTAACTGGCTCGCGTTGGCCGTCTTGATGCTGCCCGTGCTCATCTCCAGCGTCGACAACACGGTGCTGAGCTTCGCACTTCCGGTGATCTCCGAGTCGCTTCGACCGTCTGCCGCTGCGCAGCTCTGGATCATCGACGCCTACCCGCTGGTGCTCGCCGGGCTGCTCGTGGCCATGGGTAACCTCGGCGACCGCTGGGGTCGACGTCGCCTGCTGCTGATCGGCGCCACGGGGTTCGCTCTCGTGTCGATCGTCGCGGCCTTCGCACCCACGGCCGAACTGCTGATTCTCGCTCGTGCCGGCCTCGGCTTCTTCGGTGCCATGCTCATGCCGTCGACGCTCTCGCTGTTGCGCAGCATCTTCCTCGATCGCCAGCAGCGTCGACTCGCGATCGCCATCTGGGCGTCCGGCTTCGCCGCGGGCTCCGCGCTCGGCCCCATCGTGGGCGGCATCCTGCTCGAGCACTACTGGTGGGGTTCCGTCTTCCTCATCGCCGTGCCCGTGTTGATTCCGCTGCTCGTGTTCGCGCCGCTACTCGTGCCCGAGTCTCGCGACCCGAACCCGGGGCGCATCGATGTCGTGAGCATCGGCCTCACAATGATCACGCTGGTTCCCTTCGTTTTCGCGATCAAAGAGTTCGCGACGCACGGCTTCGAATGGCTCCAGGTGCTTCTGGTGCTGACCGGCGCGGCGGCGGGAACGCTCTTCGTGCGCCGTCAGCTCGCTCGGGAGAACCCGATGCTCGACATGAGGCTGTTCCGTCGCGGCGTGTTCACCGGCGCCGTGCTCATCAACCTGGTGAGCGTCTTCTCGCTCGTCGGGTTCCTCTTCTTCGTCTCGCAGCACCTGCAGCTCGTGCTGGGGATGCGCCCCCTCGACGCGGCTCTGGCGCTGGTTCCCGGGCTGATCGTGATGGTCGTGGCGGGTCTCGTCGTCGTTCCCATCGTGCGCATCGTCAGGCCGAGTGTCGTCGTCGCGACCGGTCTTGCACTCGCCGGCACCGGCTACGCCATCATCATGGTCACCGGGCAGCACGCGAGCGAGGCGACACTGGCGATCGCGTTCGCTGTTCTCGGCCTCGGTATCGGCGCTGCGGAGACGATCTCGAACGACCTGATCATCTCGTCGGTGCCCGCAGACAAGGCCGGCGCGGCATCCGGGGTATCGGAGACCTCGTACGAGCTCGGAGCCGTGCTCGGCACCGCCGTGCTGGGCAGCATTCTGACAGCGGCCTACCGGGGCGGGGTCAGCCTGCCCGCCGGGCTCAGCTCCCAGGATGCGGACACGGCACGAGAGACGCTCGGTGGAGCCGTCTCGGTGGCCGAGTCGGTCGGTGGTCCGGCCGGAGCCTCCCTGCTCGAGTCGGCTCGCGCGTCGTTCGACAGCGGCGTGGTGCTCACCTCGGGGATCGGTGTCGGCCTGATGGCGCTAGCGATCGTGCTGGCCCTGGTCTCTCTGCGCCGAGCTCGCTCCGAGGGCTGAGAGTCGCGACTCGACGACCTGTGAGAGGGCCGCCCGGTCGCTGCCGTCCAGCCAGGCCGCGTTCACCGCATTCCGGGTGAAGTCGGCGAACTCGGGCAGCCCGTAGCCGAGAGCGCGGGCGAGTGCTCGGAAGTCGTTGACGGCATCGGTGCCGAACATGGGCGGGTCGTCGGAGTCGATGGTGATGCGCAGGCCCGCGTCGACCATCTGGGCGATCCGACGGTGCGATCCGTCGCCGCTCCCGGAGTACCGGCCGATGTCGGAGCTCACGGGAGTGCATGTGAAGGTGATGCCTTCCGCCACGCACCGCGCCGTGATGCGGGCGTCGTCGACGACGTGGTAGCCGTGGTCGATGCGCTCTCCTCCGAGCTCGTCGAGGATGACCTCGATGTTCGCGGGTGGGCCGCTCTCGGAGTGGGCGGTGCGATGAAGTCCTGATCGGCCCGCGAGCCTGAACGCCTCGATGAAGCGCGCCGGAGGCCCGATCGACTCGGAGTAGTCGAGGCCGATGCCCACGACCTCGTCGATGCGGTACTCGACCACCTGTTCGACCAGCTCGACTGCGGCCGACGCGGAGTCGTTGCGGTTGAGGCCGATTACCATGCGACTGGTGATGCCCGTCTCCGCCTCTGCGTCGCGCATGCCCGCCAGCACGCCGTCGATGATCGTGCGATACGGCACACCCGGATGCCCGGGTGGGCTGAGGAAGATCTCTCGGTGCACGACGCCGAGCGCCGCCCCTCCGTCGGTCAGGGTCTCGAAGGCGACCCGGCGGAAGTCGTCGGCGTCTCTCATGACGGAACCCGCGACATCCAGTACGCGCAGAAACTCGTTCAGGTCCTCGTAGGAGCCGTGGTCGTACAGCGACTCCGCGTCGCGACCGCCGTCGAGGACGACGTCGTGCTTTCGAGCGAGATCGAGCACCGTCTGGGCCGAGACAGCCCCGATGAGGTGGTTGTGCAACGACACCTTGGGGAGCGCGACAAGGAGCGCCTCCGTGGCGCCGTCGAGAGGATCGTCCATCGCCTCAGGTGCTGCTCTGGGCGCCACGGACGGCGCGAGCCGGGTGCCACTCGGGCACGTCGGGCTCTCCGGTGAGCATGCTGCGAAGGGTGCCAGACCGGGGGACATCGGGCAGAAGCCCCCGCCCTCGCAGAACGGGCATCAACTGCTCGACGAAGTCGCGATAGCCCTCGTAGCCGCCATACCAGTTCTCGACGAGGAACCCGTCGATATCGGTCTCCTCCACGAGAGCCGCGATTTCGGTCGCGATCGACTCGGCAGTTCCGGTGAAGCGCATCCCGCCGAAGGTCGATGCGAGCGAGTCGAGGATCTCGCCGACGGTCGGACTCGAGCCGTTCGGATTGCGCCACATCTCGATCATCGTGTGGCCCACCTCGGTCGAGACGGAGTCGAGTGTGGCCTCGGGGTCGAGGGCGCCGAGGTCGACTCCTGACCAGCCGAGGAACAGGGCCGCGGTCGCCTCCCTGGTGGGGGTGGCGTTGAGCTCCGCCCGCAGGCGCTGCGCCTCCTCCGCCGTGTCGGCGATGACGAAGCTCGCCCCGTTGATGATCTTGACGGAGTCGGCCGGTCGACCTGCGGCGACGGCCTGGGCGCGCAGGCGGGTGACGGTCGCCGAGAGTCGAGCAGCTTCCCTGTCCTGAGTGAACACGCATTCGGCGTACCGCGCGGCGAAGGCGGTACCGGCTGCCGAGGTGCCCGCCTGGAAGAGGGTCGGTGTGCGCTGCGGAGACGGAGTGGCGGGGAAGTAGCCGTCGAACCGGAAGTATTTTCCCTCGTGCTCGATGCGGTGCACTTTCGTGGGATCGGAGAACGTGCGGCTCGCCTTGTCGGCGAGGACCGCGCCGTCGTCCCATGCCTCTTCCCAGAGGCGCAGCGTCAGATCGACGAACTCGGTCGCACGGGCGTAGCGCTCGTCGTGAGGCGTCACATCCGTCTGGCCGAGCAGGCGCACGAGGGCCTGCTGATTGTCGCTCGTGACGATGTTCCAGCCCATCCGTCCGCCGGTGAGGTGGTCGAGGGTGGTGAAGGTGCGTGCGTTGAGCAGCGGGTGCTGGGCCGTCGTCGATGCTGTTGCGACGAAGCCGATGCGCGGGGCAGCAGTCGCGAGACCGGAGATCAGCGCGAGCGGATCGTGAACGGGGAACTGCACGGCGTCGCGGATGACGGCCTCGGGCACCTGCCCGGCGTCGTTCATCGGATAGCCGATGGCCTCTGCCAGAAAGAAGAAGTCGAACCCGGCCGCGTCCAGGCGGGCCGCCATGTCCTGCCAGAACTCCAGCGTCGCGAACGCACTGGTGTCTCCTCGCTCATGGTGCCACGCGTTGGCGATGAAGTTCGGGGTGAACTCCTCGAACGCCCCGAGTACGAGCTGTTTCGTCATGACTCCTCGCCGATGTCCTCGTTCCACAGCGCCGGGTTGCCCTCGATGAACGCAGCCATCATCGTGATGAGCTCAGGATCGTTGACCACGGTGACCTCGCAGCCGTGTTCCGCGACCCAGTCCTGGCCGCCCAGAAAGTTCTCGTCGTCTCCGACCACGACGCGGCCGATTCCGAACTGGCGCACGAGGCCCGAGCAGTACCAGCACGGCGAGAGAGTGGTGACCATGACCGTGTCTCGGTAGCTGCGCTGGCGCCCGGCGTTGTGGAAAGCGTTCGTCTCGGCGTGCATCGCCGCGTCGCCGTCTTGTACGCGGCGGTTGTGGCCGCTGCCGAGCAACACCCCCGCGCTGGTGAACAGGGCTGCGCCGATCGGGATGCCGCCTTCCGCGGCTCCCTTTCTCGCCTCGTCGCGAGCGACGGACAACTTGTCTGCGTCGGTCTCGTAGATCACGCGGAGGCCTCCACTCGCTCGGCTGGCATCGTGGTCGTCTCGGCCGACAGGGGAGGTCCGAGAACCGGCCGGATCATGCGGAAGACGACGACGTACAGCAGCCCGGCGGCGACGAAGCCGACCAGCGCTGTGAGATCGCCGATCTCAGGCGCGACTCGCACGAGCAGGCCGACGTAGACGGCCTGGTTGGAGAAGAGCCCGATCGAGACCACCGCGGCGACGACGAACGCGACGATGCCTGCGGGGTTGCGGTACTTGTTCTTCTCGTCGACGACGAGTGCCAGCACGGCTGTCCCGCGCCGCAACCAGCGATCGGCGAGAACGATACCGAGCCACGGTGCGATCCAGTAGGCGATCACGAGCAGGAAGTTCTCATAGCTCGCGCCGGCGTCAGGCAGGGCGAGCAGGGCGATCACGAAGCCCAGCACGCCGAAACCGAGCGCCACGATGGCCCGGCGCCGTTCGAAGGGAATCTTGATGCCGATCGCGAGGAAGGACATCGACCCGGAGTAGATATTCAGCGCGTTCGCCGAGATGGCGCCCACGGCGATGGCAAGCAGCGTGAGAGCCGAGATCCAGCCGGGCATGCCAGCGGTGAACGAGTCGGTGGGGCTGGCGTCCTCGGCCAGACCGGTGTGCACGATCGTGGCGGATGCCGCACCCACGATCATGAGAAAGCTGGTCGAAACGAAGTTGCCGAGACCGGATGCGACGGCGATGGTTCTGTGGTTCGTGCCGGCTGGTAGGTAGCGGGTGTAGTCCGAGGCGTACGGGTTCCAGCCGGCCGTGTATCCGAACGCGGCGCCGGCCGCGAGCATGAAGCCCGCGAAGCCGCCGAATCCGCCGGAGCCGTCTCCGCCCGCTGGGGCCGATGTGTCGGCGTTCACCAGGATGAAGATGCCGGCGACCAGGAAGATCGCACCCAGCACGAACATGGCATACCGCTCGAAGAGCTGCACGATGTCGTGGCCGACGAATGCGACCGTCACCTCGACGACAACCACGATGGCGAGCGTGAGCACCGGGCTCCAGCCTGTAAGAGTGGCCAACGCGAAGGCCCCGCTGATGGAATTGACGGCGAACCAGCCGAGCCCGGCCATGGCCGTGTTGAGGCCGGCGGGAATGATGTTGCCCCAGAACCCGAACGCCGTGCGGCCGAGCAGCATCTGGGCGAGACCTTCGCGCGGCCCCCAGGTCGACAGGAACCCCTGGCTCAGGCTTCCCAGGAAGTTGCCCAGCAATACCGCGGCCACCGCCTGCCAGAAGCTCAGACCGAAGTAGAGAACGGCGATGACTCCCACGAAGATCGTGGCGAACTCGAGGTTGGGCGAGGTCCAGGTCGCGAACAACTGCCACGGTGACCCGTGGCGCCTGTTCGACGAGATCGGCTCGATGCCTCCGGGTTCGACGAGTTGCGTTTTCGGGGGTGCGGTCACTGTCATGATCGGAGCCTAGAACCGCCGAACTCGCAGGGGCCTGCGTTGCGACAACGCGTTACAGGCCATTTACACGATCGAAACGAAAGCGCTCTGTCGAACCCGGGCCATCTCAGCCGAGCCGAGTGTTGACGATTCCACCATCGATGTCCATGACGGTGCCGTGCATGAACGACGCCTCGTCCGACGCGAGGTAGCGAACGGCGAAGGCGATGTCGACCGGCCGAACCGGGCGGCCGGCGGCCGTCGCTGCGGTCATGATTGCGAGGATCTCCGCGCTGTCGGCGTTGCCTGGGGTGCTCGTCGCGCCCGGTGCGACAGTGTTCACGTTGACTCCCTGCGGCCCGAACTCCGCAGCCCAGGTGCGCGTCATCTGTTCGAGGGCGGCCTTCGAAGCCGTGTAGATGGCGCCGAACGGAACACCCACGCGGGACATCCACGAGCCGATATTGATGATCGACCCGGTGCCGCGCTCGGCCATCGCGGGGGCGAATTCGGCAACGAGCACGTGGGGTGCACGCACGTTGATGGCCAGCACCGCGTCGAGGTCCGCGTCGGAGAGATCCGCTGTCGGCGGCGCCGGATAGATTCCGGCGTTGTTGACGAGGATGTCAACGCGTCCGCCGAGCGCATCCGTTGCCAGTCGCGCGAAGGTGCGTAGATCGTCGTAGCTGCCGGCCAGGTCCGAGGTCACGACGTGGGCCGAACCCCCCGCATCGATGATCGAACTCGCAACCTCCTGGGAGCGGGCTTCGTCGCGGCCGTTGACGACGACGGTGGCGCCGGACGCGGCGAGCACTCGGGCGATGGCCTCGCCGATTCCGCTGCTGGAGCCGGTGACGACGGCGGTGCGCCCTGCCAGGCGGGCATCTGTGGGAAGGGACTGGAGAATTTCTTGATTGGACTTCATGGTCCATTCCTAGCATTAACTGGACCTTGTGGTCCAATGCATTAAGCTGAACAGATGGATTCGTCGAAGATCACCGAGCGAGGGCGCCTGACGCGCCAGCGGATCATCGAGGCCACGGGGGAGCAGATCCTCGCGTCGGGAATCGGCGGCACCACACTCGACACGGTGCGAGCGGCCACCCTGACCAGCAAGAGCCAGCTGTTCCACTACTTTCCTGGCGGCAAAGCGGAGCTGGTTCGTGAGGTCGCCGCGTGGGAAGGACGACAGCTTCTCGAAGCGCAGGAGCCCGAGATTCATGATCTCGGGTCGTGGGAGTCCTGGGAGCGCTGGCGGCGAATGCTTGTCGAGTACTACATCGCCCGGGGCCGTTGGGCATGTCCGATCGGCTCGCTCGCGACGCAGGCCGCGACGACCGACCCCGATCTGGCAAGTGCGATCGCGACGACGATGCGCGACTGGCGTGAGCAGCTCGCCGACGGGGTTCGGCGCATGAAGGCGGCGGGATCGGTCGACAGCTCGGCCGATTCGCAAAGGATCGCCACCGTCATCCTCGCGGCGATCCAGGGCGGTCTAGTCCTCAGTCAACCCGAGCGGTCCGCGTGGCCGCTGGAAGCCGCGCTCGACAACGCTCTGGCGCCGCTTCACCACGTCGCAACCACCCGGTAGGTGTGGACAAGTAACCTTGCACGTATCGATTCCGCACCGATCCAACGCAGGAGCACTATGTCGCGCACCATCAGACTCGCCGTCATTCCCGGAGACGGCATCGGCCCCGAGGTCGTCGCCGAGGCGGTGAAGGTGCTCGACGCGGTGGCCCCGTCTGCCGGACTCGTCATCGAGAAGACGCACTTCTCGCTGGGCGCGACCCGTTTTCTCGAGACCGGCGACGTGCTGACCGACGACGATCTCGCATCCATCTCGTCGCACGACGCGATTCTGCTCGGCGCCGTCGGGGGAGTGCCCGGAGACCCGCGTCTCGCGAACGCGAATATCGAGCGAGGGCTGCTTCTGAAGCTGCGATTCACGCTCGACCACTACGTGAACCTGCGCCCCACCACGATCTACCCCGGCGTGGACAGTCCGCTGTCGAATCCGGGCGAGGTCGACTTCGTGGTCGTTCGCGAGGGAACCGAGGGGCCGTACGTCGGCAACGGCGGAGTCATCCGCGTCGGAACGCCTCACGAGATCGCGAACGAGGTGTCGATCAACACGGCGTACGGGGTGGAGCGAGTGGTGCGTTTCGCCTTCGAGCTGGCTCAGTCACGCGCTGCCAAGAAGCTCACGCTGGTGCACAAGACGAACGTGCTGACCTTCGCGGGAGGAATCTGGCGCCGGCTCGTCGACACGGTCGGGGCCGAGTTCCCCGAGGTCGCGGTCGACTATCTGCACGTCGATGCGGCCACGATCTTCCTGGTCACCGACCCTGCTAGATTTGACGTCATCGTCACAGACAACCTCTTCGGCGACATCCTCACCGATCTGGCCGGCGCAATCAGCGGCGGAATCGGCCTGGCGGCCTCGGGCAACATCAACCCCGACGGAGCCTTCCCCAGCATGTTCGAGCCGGTCCACGGATCCGCGCCCGACATCGCAGGCAAGCAGATCGCCGACCCCACGGCCGCGATCCTGTCGGTGGCACTCCTCCTCGACCACCTCGGGGTTCCGGATGCCGCGGGCACGGTCCGCGAGGCCGTGACGGCCGACATCGCCACCCGGCAGGCAGACAGCCCGCGCGCGACCAGCGCCGTGGGTGACGCCATCAGAGACGCCGTGACCGCGTCGCTCGCCCGCTGACACCGAACCTTTTCGACTAAGGAACCCGCAATGACCGATCTCGACAGCACCTTCCCGCTCACGTTCACCCTCACGCCCTCGGAGACGGTGCGTGCCGAGGTCGAGCGCGAAGCCATCCTCGCCGATCCGGGTTTCGGCAAGCACTTCACCGACCACATGGTGAAGATCGACTGGACCGTGAACGACGGCTGGCACGACGCGGCTGTCATCCCGTATGGTCCGCTGCTGCTCGACCCCGCGGCAAGCGTTCTGCACTACGCCCAGGAGATCTTCGAGGGATTGAAGGCGTACCGTCATGCAGACGGCTCGGTCTGGACCTTCCGCCCGGAGAAGAACGCCGAGCGGCTGCAGCGCTCGGCTCGGCGTCTCGCGTTGCCCGAGCTCTCGACCGAGGACTTCGTCGAGTCGCTCAAGCAGCTGATCGCGGCCGATGGATCGTGGGTTCCCGAGGGTGGCGAGACGAGTCTCTACATTCGGCCGTTCATGTTCGCCAACGAGAGCTTCCTCGGCGTGCGCAGCGCCCAGAAGGTGGGCTACTACGTGATCGCGAGCCCCGCCGGTGCCTACTTCCCCGGCGGAGTGACCCCGGTCTCGATCTGGCTGTCCACCGACTATGCGCGCGCCGGCCGCGGCGGCACGGGTGCGGCGAAGACCGGCGGCAACTACGCCTCGTCGCTGCTGCCCCAGGAGGAGGCCTACGCCAACGGCTGCGCGCAGGTGCTGTTCCTCGACTCGTCAGAGGGCACGTACCTCGAGGAGCTCGGCGGCATGAACGTCTTCCTCGTGAAGAAAGACGGCACGCTGGTCACTCCCGAATCGTCGAGCATCCTCGACGGCGTCACCCGCGACAGCATCATCGAGCTGGCCAAGGCCCGCGGCCACAAGGTCGAGCACCGCAGGGTGACGCTCGACGAGTGGCGTGACGGAGTCGCATCCGGCGATGTGGTCGAGGTGTTCGCCTGTGGCACCGCCGCAGTGGTGACCCCGATCGCCGCGCTGAAGGGCGACGGCTTCGTGGTCGGCGATCCGGATGCCCCGGCTGGCGAGCTCACGATGTCGCTGCGTCAGGAGCTCACCGACATCCAGTACGGTCGCATCCCCGACGTCAACGGCTGGCTGACCCGCCTCGACGCGTAGCTTTCGATACGACCGCGGGCGGCTTGCTCGATCAGCGAGCTTTGTTACTCGCGCTCGCGGTCGTCGGCCATCTCGAGGTAGCCGCTGAGCGCTGCGATGAACTCGTGGCTCGGAACGTGGCTCGGGTCTGCCTGAACCTTGACGTACTCGGCCTGCAACTCGTCGATGGCCTGGTCGATCTCGAGTACGGCGAGGGCGTTGCGCTGCTCGTTGTCGAGGCTCACGAGGAATCCGATCGCGCGGTCGATGTCGGCCGCTCCGCCGAAGGAATAGTCGGACATGGTTGTACTCCTCGAAGCTTGCTCTGTACGGGCGAGGAGTTGCTCGCCCCTCGATAGCGTAGCGTTCGGACTAGGCTCGGAAGCGTGAAAATAGCGCGCTTTACGGTCAGCGGGGGAGAGCCCCGGTTCGGAATCGTCGATGAGACGGAGATCGTCGTTCTCGTGGGCGACCCCATGTTCGTGGGCTACGAGACCACCGAGGAGCGGGTACCGCTCGACGCGAACGTCAAGCTGCTCGCCCCGGTCATCCCTCGCTCGAAGGTCGTCGCCGTCGGCAAGAACTACGCCGACCACGCGGCCGAGATGGGCGGCGAGGCACCCACGACGCCCCTCATCTTCCTGAAGCCCAACACGTCCGTGATCGGCCCGGGCGACGCCATCCAGTTGCCGCGCGAGAGTTCGCAGGTCGAGCACGAGGGCGAACTCGCCGTCGTGATCGGCAGCATCGCCCGCGACGTCAAGAAGGAGGACTACGCCGACGTGGTCTTCGGCTACACGATCGCGAACGACGTGACGGCCCGCGACATCCAGAAGTCCGACGGCCAGTGGGCCCGCGCCAAGGGCTACGACACGTTCTGCCCGCTCGGCCCGGTCATCGAGACCGAGTTCGACTTCTCGGATGCCGCCATCGAGGTGCGCGTAGACGGTGAGTTGCGCCAGAGCGGCAACACGAACCAGATGATCCACTCGATTCCCGAGATCATCGCGTTCGCATCGAGCGTCTGGACCCTGCTGCCCGGCGACGTCATTCTCACGGGAACGCCCGCGGGCGTCGGTCCTTTCGTCGACGGCCAGAAGGTCGAGATCTCGATCGCGGGTCTCGGCCTGCTGAGCAACCCGGCCAAGAACCGCTAGTCACCGACGTTCCGTCACCGTGACCCGTAGGCGCGGATGAACGCGCGTGCGCCATCGACCATGGTCTGGCGCACGCGATCCGGATCCGCGCGCGCCGGGTCCGGATCGTCGTTGTAGGCCAGGAGTACGGTCAGCGCACCGAAGTGCCTGGCCGCCAGGCGAGGGTCGGTCGTGTCGAGGAGGCCGCGTTCGGCGAAGTGCCCGATGCGTTCCACCAGGGCCTGTTCGGCGACGTCTGTCGCGAGCTCGTCGCTGGTCACTGCCCCTTGCAGACGTTGTTGGGTGACGAGGGCGACGACTGCTGCGTAACTCGTCGAGTGGATCGTCGTGCCCAGATCGATGGCGACGGCCGTGAGCGCAGCCTGCAATTGCGCGACCGTGGTCAGCGCGGCGTCGTCCATCAGATGCTCGCTGAAGGTCTGACGCACCGAGTTCTTCAGCGATTCCGCCGCGTCCGAGAGGATGGCCAGGAAGAGGCGGTCTTTGTCGCCGAAGTAGTCGTAGACGGTAACCTTCGATACTCCCGCGCGCGCGGAGATCGCGTCCATGCTGACGCCGTTCACCCCCTGGCTCAAGAAGAGATCTTGAGCTGCCGCGAGGATCGCGGCCCGCTTTGCCGGGAGGCCCTCCCGGAGGGGTTTCTGCGTTCCGGCGGATCGTGCCATGACCGTCCTTTTCTTAGTTCGATTCCCTGAACTGTACCGTACCGTTTGACTTGCTGTACTAAACCGTTCAGTATGAACGCATGACCTCAACACAATCCCTTCCTGATACTGAGCTGGTGTCGAAATCGCGTCTCAAAGTGATCAGCATCGTCCTAGTCCTCGGGGCGATCACCACTCTCTTGGACACGACAATCGTGAACATCGCTCTCGACCACCTCTCGACCGTGTTCCACGCCTCGGTCGCGCAGACGCAGTGGGTGGCGACGGCATACCTCTTGGCCTACGTGGCCGTGATTCCGGTCAGCGGCTGGATCTCCGAACGATGCGGCTCACGGCAGGCGTGGATGTTCGCGGTGGCGCTGTTCTTGGTCGGGTCGGTCTTGTGCGGACTTGCTCCGTCGCTGCCATGGCTGATCGCGTTCCGTGTGCTGCAGGGGATCGGAGGCGGAATGGTCTTGCCGATCACGTTCTCGATCCTCACCCGGGCCGCCGGCCCCGCACGTCTGGGCTCCGCACTGGTGGCGGTAGCTCTTCCTGCTCAAGTCGCTCCGATCCTCGGCTCCGTGCTCGGCGGAGTGATCCTGCAGTCGTGGAACTGGAACTGGCTGTTCTTCGTCAACATCCCGATCTGCCTGGCCGCGCTCGTCTTGGGGCCGATCTTCCTTCCCTCTGCGCCGAGCCAGCGCGGACATCGACTCGATGCGCTGGGCTTCGTGCTCCTCACCCCCAGCGTCATCGCCCTCGCGTACGGTGTCAGTCAGGTCACCGGTGATGATGGTTTCGCCTCACCGGGCGTCCTGATCCCGTTGGCAGCAGGCGTCGTCCTGATGGCCGCGTTCATCCTGCACTCGCTGCGGAGCAAGGCTCCCGCGTTGATCGACGTTCGTGTGTTCGCACGGCGCAGCTTCGGCCTCAGCAGCCTCATCACGTTCATGAGCGGGTTCTCCACCTATGCGCTCGCGTTCCTGCTCCCGCTGTTCTATCAACAGCTCCGCGGAAACACGGTGCTGGAGACCGGCCTGCTGCTGATCCCGCAGGGCCTCGGCACGATGGTGTTCTTCCTCGTCGTGCGGAAGTTCGTCGCCCGCCTCGACGGGCGGTTCATCGTCATGGGCGGCGTGGTGTTGACCATGATCGGCATCGTGCCGTTCGCCCTCGCGGGAGTCCACGGCGATACCACTCTGCTCCTGGCCGCACAGGTCCTGCAGGGTATCGGGTTCGGTGCCGTCACGTTCCCCGTCACAACGCTCGCTTTCTCCGGTCTCAGTCACGCCGAAGCGCCACGGGGCAGCGCTGCGTTCAGCATCGTGCAACGCGTCGGCGCTCCTTTCGGCGTGACCGTCATCGCCGTCATCCTCGCCAATCTCTCCGCCGGCTCCGCCGGTGCTGCCGCCTTCTCGCAGACCTTCTGGTGGGTATTCGGCCTCAGCGCCCTCCCGCTGGTGCTTGCCCTTTTTCTGCCGCGTGTGCAGCATGCCACCGCGCCTGCGGCATCCGTCGTCGCCGAATAACCCATGCCCACATCACCCGCGACCTTCAACAACATCATCGAGTCCGTGCTGGGACGATCCGCGGAGGTAGTCGATGTTGCCGCACCGGCTCCCGGTCTCATCGAGATCGTGCTGCAGAGCCCGCCACCGGCGGGTGGGTGGCGGCCCGGTCACGAGGTCCAATTCCGTGTCACTCCCACTCTGAGTCGTCGGTACACCGTCAACGCCGTGCGCGGCCGCGTCGAAGACGAGGTCAGCATTCTGGTCACCACCGAGGCCGATGGCCCGGGAGCGAGATGGATGAGAGAGCTCAGTGTCGGAGCTCGCGTGTCGGTGCTCTCGGGCCGGCATCGCGCACTACGAGAAGTCGGGCACCAGCGCCTCTATCTGGGCGACAGTTCCGCCCTCGGCACGCTCGACGCGTACGCTTCAGGCGGCGCCGGCGCCATCGTCGCGCTCGAAGTTCACCCGGCCGCCGTTGCGTCGCTCTCCAAACGATGGCCGCGCTACTCCTTCCTCCCCGCTACCGGCGAGCCCGGAGGTACCCTCAAGGCCTGGCTCGAGGTGTCGCACCACGAAGGGGTCCTTGCCAGAGTCGACGGTGCTCTGCTCCTGGGCCGCGCTCAATCCATCCAGCAACAACGACGCTTCCTCGTGGAGCACCTGGAGCTCCCGCGACGTGCGATCACCACTCGCCCTTACTGGGCCGACGGCAAACATGGCCTCTGACCGGTTCGTTCACGACGTGGTTGCAACGAAAGACAAGCTCGGGGAGCGGGCATGATCGGTAGGATTGAGGTGGTATGTCGAATCCCTCCTTGCACCCTGTGTCCACCGCCTCTGGCGCCGACGTTCGCGTTCGGTTCTGCCCGTCGCCCACCGGTACGCCGCACGTCGGCCTGATCCGCACCGCCCTGTTCAACTGGGCGTATGCCAGGCACACGGGCGGCAAGCTCGTCTTCCGCATCGAAGACACCGACGCGGCGCGCGACTCGGAGGAGAGCTACGGTCAGCTGCTCGACGCGCTGCGCTGGTTGCGCCTCGATTGGGATGAGGGCATCGACGTCGGCGGTCCCGACGCGCCCTACCGTCAGTCTGAGCGCACGGACATCTACCTCGAGGTCATCGAGAAGCTCAAGGCCTCCGGCCATCTCTACGAGAGCTTCTCGACCGCCGAAGAGATCGACGCGCGCAACGAGGCCGCAGGCCGCGCCAAGCAGCTGGGCTACGACAACTTCGACCGCACGCTCACCGACGAGCAGCGCGCGGCGTTCAAGGTGGAGGGCCGCCAGCCCGCGCTGCGACTGCGCGTTCCCGACACCGAGCTGAGCTTCACCGACCTGGTTCGCGGTGACATCACGTTCCCCGAAGGCTCGTTCACCGACTTCGTGGTCGTGCGCCCCAACGGGGCCCCGCTCTATACCCTCGTCAACCCGGTCGACGATGCGCTGATGCACATCACGCACGTTCTTCGCGGAGAAGACCTGCTCTCGTCGACGCCCCGGCAGATCGCCCTCTATCACGCGCTCATCGACATCGGCGTGGCCGAGTGGGTGCCGCAGTTCGGCCACCTGCCCTACGTCATGGGCGACGGCAACAAGAAGCTGTCGAAGCGCGACCCGGAGTCCAATCTCTTCCACCACCGCGACCGTGGCTTCATTCCCGAGGGCCTCGTCAATTACCTCGCGCTGCTGGGCTGGTCGCTCACCCACGACCGCGATGTCTTCTCGATCGACGAGATGATCGCCGCGTTCGACGTGAAAGACGTCAACCCCAATCCGGCCCGCTTCGACCTGAAGAAGGCGGAGTCGATCAACGGCGACCACATCCGCATGCTCGCCAGCGTCGATTTCGCGGCCCGCACGATTCCTTATCTCGTGCGTGACGGCATCCTGACCGAACCGCTCAACGACTACCAGGAGCAGCTGCTGCTGAAGGCGGCGCCGCTCGTGCAGGAGCGCATGGCTCTGCTGGGCGATGCTCCGGCCATGCTCGGCTTCCTGTTCGTGCAGGGCGCGAACCTCGAGTACCAGCCGGATGCCCTGGCCGGGCTTCCCGAGAACGCCGGGCTCGTGCTCAGCGCATCGATGAACGCCCTCGAACTGATCGAAGAGAGCAACTGGAACGCCACCGAAATCCAGGCTGCGTTGCAGGCTGCGTTGATCGACGGTCTCTCGCTCAAGCCTCGTGTGGCGTATGGCCCCCTTCGTGTTGCCGCATCGGGACGCAAGATCTCGCCGCCGCTCTTCGAATCGTTCGAGTTGCTCGGCAAGGCCGAGTCGATCGCTCGCATAGACCGCCTCTCGAGCCGGCTGGCCTAGCCCATGATCGAGATCTCGCGGCCCAAAGCTGTAGCGCCCGTCGAAGGGCACATCGACTGCGTGATCATCGGCGCGGGCCCCGCCGGCATGTCTGCTGGGCTCAATCTCGTGCGCGCACGCCGCACGGTTCTGCTCATCGACAGCAACAGGCCTCGTCACTCGGCCACGCTGAAGAGCCACGGTTTTCTCACGCGAGACGGCGTCTCACCGCTCGAGCTGCGCAAGACGGGTCGAGCCGAGTTCGAGTCCTACCCGATGGCGTCGTTCCAGCAGGCGCTGGTCACAAGCGTCTCGGTATCGGATGCGGCGGGCACGCCCGCGGAGCAGCTGAGAGGCCGGCCCGAGTACCGTGTGCAGGCTTCCGCGATCCGCGGCGGCGGGTCGGTCGACGTCACCGCGTCGGCCGTGCTGATCGCCTCGGGCCTCAGCGAAACCCTTCCCGCCATGCCGAGCGTTCGTGCGTACTACGGGTCGAGCCTGCACAGCTGCGTCGAGTGCGACGGCTTCGAGAAGAGCGACGAGCCCCTCGCTCTGATCGGCGAGAGCGACGACCTGGCCGAGCGTGCGCTGCTGATCTCGCAGTGGTCGAGCGATCTCATCGTGTTCACCAACGGAGTCGGAACCGTCTCTGACACCGACGAGGCGGCGCTTGCCGCCCGCGGCATCCGGGTGGAGCGGCGACAGATCGACGACGTCGTGGGCGACAAGACGGGTCTCACCGGAGTGAAGCTGGTCGACGGCGAGGTGATCCCGCGCACGGGTGGCTTCATCAGGCCGCTGTGGGAGACGAAGCTCGACTATGCGTCGACGCTGCAGATTCCTGAGACGGCAGACGGCTGGATCGAGGCCGACGCCGATGGTCGCACCGCTGTGGCCGGGATCTACGCGGCAGGCGACGTGGTTCCTCCCGGGCCGCACCAGCTGATCGTGGCCGCCGGCGAGGGCGCGCGTGCCGCGGCCGTGATCAACCGCTACCTGATCGGCTCGCTGTAGGGCGTGTCCGTTCCCTGAGCTTGTCGAAGGGTTCTCGTTTCGACAAGCTCAACGAACGAGGCTGCTCGGTTTGAGTGCGGCCCCTGCGTAGGCTAGTGTTGACTCTCGGTCAGGGCTTCGGTTCTGATGCAGTGGGGTATGGTGTAATTGGCAACACGGAAGATTCTGATTCTTTTGTTCTTGGTTCGAGTCCAGGTACCCCAGCAGTAGAGGCCCGCAGTTCATAAGAACTAGTCGGGCCTTTTTTGTTGGGCTCGTTGGCGCAACGCCGGAGAGACTCGGGCCACTTACGCGCCCAACTTGCGTCGTCTGTAGGAACCGCCGCCACGGAGCCGTGATTAGCCTCGGGGCATGAGCGGAAAGCTGAACATCGCCGTTGTCGGGGGCTCTATCGGAGGGCTCTTTGCCGCAGTGCTCCTCTCGCAGGCGGGGCATCGGGTCACCGTGTACGAGCGATCAGAGCACGGCCTCGCGAAGCGGGGAGCCGGCCTGGTCGCCCAGCAGGAACTGTTCGACATCCTGCGATTGGCGGGGCGTAAAGACGCGGGCGACGTCGGGGTCGTCGCTCGCGAGAGGATCACTCTCGACCGATCGGGTCGCGTCGTCTACGGCGACCCCTCGCCCCAGACTCAGCTCTCGTGGGACTACATCTACGAGGCCTTCCGCGGACTGCTTCCGGCCGACTCGTATCGTCTCTCGAGCCCGGTGCACAGCGTCTCGTCCGCCGAAGACGGGGCGAGCGTGCGATTCGACGACGGGCGGGAGGAGAACGTCGACCTCGTCATCGGCGCGGACGGGCTGAACTCCGTTGCTCGAGAGTTCGTCGACCCCGGACACTCCGAGAACTCCTACGCCGGGTACGTCACCTGGCGCGGTCTCATTCCCGAGTCGTCGCTGCCCGCCGACTCGGCTGAGACGCTGCTCGACCGCTTCGCCTTCTTCAACGGCGCCGAGGCGCACATGCTGGGCTACCTGGTGCCCGGCCCCAACGGTGAGACGGCGGTGGGCGAACGACGCTACAACTGGGTCTGGTATCGCGCGCTCACAACGGCAGCGCTCAGCGCCCTGATGCAGGATGCCGGCCGGCCGTCTTCCAGCACTTCATTGGCGCCCGGGCAACTGCCGTCGCTACGACGCAACGAACTGGTGAGCTCTGCAATTGCTGAGCTTCCGCCCCCGTTTGCCGATGCGGTCGTGGCCGAACCACGCCCGTTCCTGCAGGCCATCTACGACTACGTGCCATCACGGATGACGCGTGGCCGGGTAATTCTGCTCGGCGACGCTGCGGTGATGGTGCGGCCGCACACCGCTATGGGCGCGGCGAAGGCGGCCGGAGACGCGATGACGATCGCCGCGCTGCTCGCGGAGCTCGACGTGCGCGACGCCCTGAACCGGTATGACGTCGAGCGTCTCGCAGTGGGACGAGCCGTCTCGGATTACGGTCGCCGGTTGGCCGCATCGCTGCCGTTCGCTCGCTGACTCGAAGCGCTGCCGACCTCGCGCCATTCAGGCCCCCGTTGCCCGCGCGTCACCCGGTGTTCATGTGCCGCCGCCACTGTGGCGGAGTGCTGAAACTCCTGTCTCGTCCTCTCGCCCTCTCCGTCGGATCCGCTGTGCTGCTCGCCGGTCTCTTCGCCGTTCCTGCCGCAGCGACGGCCGACGTCGTCTCGCAGGACACCAGCCAGGTCAGCGCCGCGGCAAGTGCGCTGCGAATCAACGAGATCGAGACGAACGGCACACCCGACTGGGTCGAACTCGTGAACACGGCGGCCCAGCCGCTCGACGCATCCGGATTCATGCTGACCGGCCGCGGCAACACCGTGACCCTGACGCTGCCGAGTAACACGGTCATCGCCGCCGGAGCGGTCTACGTGGCCGAAAGCTCGACCTTCAAGCTCAAGAAGGGCGACAAGGTCAGTCTGTTCGCCGCCGACGGCACGACGCTGCTCGACTCCTACGAGTGGGGCGACTTTCATCTCGACACCTACGGGCGCGTCCCGAACGGCACGGGCGACTTCGTGCAGCAGGCTGCCCCGTCGAAGGGCGAGCTCAACCCCGCTCCTACCGAGCCGGGAGAGGACCCGGGAGAGGGTGGCGGCGACGACTCCGGATGGCAGTCCGTGAAAATCAACGAGGTCACCTCGGCGAACGACGATCCCACCCACGACGCCTACGAACTGGTGAACACCGGCGACATCGATGTCGACGTCTCAGCCTGGCTGCAGTCCGACAGCACCAGCCTGCCCGCCGCCATCAGCGCACCGAACGGCACCGTCGTGCCCGCCCGCGGTTACCTCGTGCTGCTCTCGAACCAGGGCCTCAGCTCCGACGGCGACTCGGTCAAGGTCTACCGCGCCGACGGATCCACCATCGTCGACACGGTCGGATGGGGCGCGAGCGATGCTCAGCCCGGATCATGGTCGCGCTGTGCCGACGCCACGGGCGCCTTTGTGCACACGGCCGCGGCCAGCTTCGGATCGTCGAACGCCACGGCCTGCGCCGGCACCATCATCGCGCCGAGCGCCCCGGGCGGTGGCGAGGCCGCGTGCCAGACGGAGGCGCCCTCGGATTTCGGAAAGGCCATCGAGGGCGGCATCGCCTGGCCCGGAAGTCAGAACCCGGTCGTCTCCGACAACGCGTGCCAGTTCGTCACGACCCTCTCGGGACAAGATGTCTCCGGCCTCGACATCGACCCGAGCGCTCCGACCGTCATGTGGGCAGTGAAGAACAAGAGCCACGTCTACCGCCTCGTGAAGAGTGGCGACCTCTGGGTTCCGGACACGGCGAACGGTTGGTCCGCCGGCAAGGACATCGTCTTCCCGAGCGGCGGCGGACAGCCCGACTCCGAGGGAATTACTGTCGGCCCCGATGGTTTTCTGTACATCACGACCGAGCGTGACAACGCGGCGAGCGGCGTGCCTCTCGACAGCGTCCTGCGCTTCGACCCGAACGAGTCCGGTGCGACGCTGCATCCGACCGTGCAGTGGGATCTGACCGCCGATCTCGCCGGCGTGATCGACCCGGTCAAGGCCGACTCCAACCTCGGCTTCGAGGGCATCACGTGGGTGCCCGACTCCTACCTCACGACGAACGCGTTCATCGACCAGAGCACGGGCAAGACCTACGACCCGTCGATCTACGAGGGTCACGGCACAGGCCTCTACTTCGGCGCACTGGAGAAGAACGGGCACCTCTACGCCTATGCGCTGAACGCCGACGGCACCTTCCACCGCGTCGCTTCGATCGACACGGGTCTGCCGATGATCCAAGAGACGCAGTGGGATGCCGATGCGCAGCGCGTGTGGGCTGTCGCCGACAACAGCTCGGCCGGCTCAGCGACGCTGCTCAAGATCGACGCTCAGGGCGGGTTCGTCGTCGACCGCATCTACGACCGCCCCACGGGACTGCCGAACAACAACAACGAAGGTTTCGCCATCGCGCCGAGCTCCACCTGTGTCAACGGCGTCAAGGAGGTCATCCGCGCCGACGACGGCAACAATGGCGGCCACTCCCTGTGGTCGGGCACCATCTCGTGCGACCTCGCGCTCGGCCCGCAGGGTCCGAACCCGCCCGCCTCGGCGCCGACGGTCACAGCGACCCCGTCGACCGTGCAGGCCGGCGGCGTGACGACGATCGTCGCGGCTGGTCTCGTTCCGGATACGGAGTACGCGGTCGTTCTGCACTCCGACCCGGTGACGCTGGGCAGCGTGGTCACCGACTCGACGGGTGCGCTGACGCTCCGCGATGCGCGGATCCCGGCCGACACGACAGTCGGGGCTCACACGATCACCGTCGCCGCGGCATCCGACCCTGCCACGGTCGTGGCCAGCAGCCCGTTCACGGTGACGGCAGCCGCCGCGGTGCCGTCGGGAACCACGCCCGTGCAGGGGGATGGGCCGGCAAAGCCTGGCAGCCTCGCATCCACCGGCGCTCAGCCATTGCCGGCAACCGCGATCGGTGCGCTCTTGCTGATGCTGGGCGCTGGTGTCGTGATTGGGCGTCGTCGCCGCTCCGCTTCGGCTGAGTAGGCCGTCGGCGCCCGGTCAGCGGAAGTAGGGCCGACCCGCGCGTTGCTGCCCGACCGGAATAGGCGTGCGTCTCGGGTCGTGCCAATCGGGCGGCCTTACGTGCGGTTTTCCACGGATCACCTCGAGAGTCCACGCCGAGGTATGGATCGTGGAGTGATGGAACGGACACAGCAGAGCCAGGTTGTCTATGTCTGTTCGACCGGCTGCGAAGCCGGCGCTGACCCACGGGATGACGTGGTGGGCCTGGCATCGCGATGGTGGAACGGCGCATCCGGGGATCACGCAGCCGCCGTCTCGCGCTGCGAGGGCCCGCCGTTGTACGCGGCTGGCCAAGCGCTGCGTCTTGCCCTGGTGCAATACCTGGCCGTTGTCGCCGAACACGGTGAGGACGGTGTCGGCGTCGCACTGGAGCACGTTCACGGTGCTCATGGGCACGGGTTCGCTACTGCCGTCGATCCAGCCGACCCCACGGCCCTTCGTGAGGTCTTTCAGCGTGACATGAACGTTCACCGTGGGTGCGGCCCCGTTGAGCCGCGATGCTGCAGGGGATGCTGCGGCCATGTCGATGAGGGTCATCACGGCGTCGAGGAGCTTCTGCTGTGAGCTGCGCAGATCTGGTGGAACGCACTCTGCTGCCTCGGAGTCGGAGATGCCCTCGTCGCTGCCTGGCTGTGGCCTCCCCGGGTCTGCCGTGCGAGGGCTGAGGATGGAGTCGACCGCGCTGAGAAAGATACCCAGCTGAAGCGGCGGCAGCGCGTACGTGCCTCGAGCCATGCCGTCTGCGCCGACTCTTGGATAGCTGAAGCCGCGTAATGCCTGCTTGACGGCGTCGCGCGGTTCGGCGCCATCGGGGTCGAGATGTTCGCGGATGCGGGTCGCGAGTCGACCGATCTCGTCGACGGTGTATCGCCGCGTGTGGCCGGCATCGCCGACTGTTGCCGTCGCAGCGCTTACGAGATGCAGTTCGGCCTCGTCGACGGCCTCGGGTCGGAGGGTGCCCGGAACCGCCTCGGTGAGGGTACGGCAGATGATCGACGCGGCATCGACCCCGATCTGGCCAGAGCACAGCGCGTTCTCGACGGCCGGGAAGCTGCTCGGCACAGGCAGCCCGGTTATCGACAGCGACGATCGGAGTTGTCTGCCGAGGGCCATGCGCGAGCCGGCCGTGCGCTCCGACACCGTCGCGGTCGCAGCGATCAGTTTCTTGGCGGTCGAAAAGCCGTGCCGGTAGGCGAGCCCAGCCGTGTCGAGTTCGCGGCGGGACTCGTTTTCGATCTCGGCGGCAACCCAGGTGCGCGCGGCATCGGTTGCTCGGCCGGCCACCTCCCAGTCGTGCGCCGACCTCAGAAGTTCGTCGCCGACCGCGAGTTTTCGGTCTGACGCGAGAAGCTCGTGGAGGCGTTCGGCGATGTCGCCGAGGGTCGCGTCCTTGAGTTCCATACATGAATTCAAGCAGGAGCCACCGACATTGAGTCTGGCGGTCCATTCGCCACTTGATCAGGAGATAAGGCTGAGGATAGCTCCGGATTTTCGGCCAGATCGAGCCTGGCGCGGTGGCGGGAACCTGTACGTCGCTCCCGACCTGTCGGTGCTCTTCGTTACCTCGTCGGCTACTGGCACCAGTCGGGCATCCACCCGTCGACCGACTTCGTCGCTTCGAGCGACGAGAGGTCGATGAACGTCGTCGTCATCGGCAGATACGACGGCACATTGGGGTACTTGTCGTTCTGCTTGTCTTCGGCGAACGTCTCGACAGCCGCGACCCGGCCATTCGGCGACAGGCAGATGTTCCGGATGCGGGTGCCCGCGTCTGGTCGATAGATCTGCCGGGTTCCGCTCTCGTCGATGAGCATGAGCGCCGACGTGGAGTACTGGTATTCGCTGTCCGGCACATCGAATTCCTGCACGTAGTCGCCCTGGTCACCCAGGTAGAGCCTCTTGCCGGGATAGTAGCTCGGGTCTGCCTGCGCCGTCAGTGAGTCGAAAGGCTCGGTCTTCGCCGCCTGCAGATCGATGAGGGTGAAATCCTGCAGATCGGAGACCACGAGCTGCGCCGTGCCGGGGATGAAACCGTGCACCTCGGCGTGACGGCCGAGCGGGCTCGGCACCGAGTCGGTCGTGACGTCGATCAGAAAGAGCTGCTGGTCGTAGTCCTGGATCACGGCCGACGTCGTTCCCTGAACGAATGCCCAGGCGACAGCCGGCAGCTGCGCGCCGTCGAACCCCTTGACCTCTCGGGCCGTGGCGCCGCCGCTGGAGGGGTCGTAGACGAAGAGCGTGGTCGGCGAGGTGGAGCCGTCGGGGGCTGACTCGCCGGTGATCGTAAAGCCGAAGAGCCCGGATGCGCCGGACGACTTGAGATAGCGCATCGACCCGGTCTCGACGCCGGTTGCGACAGCCGTGTCGACGCCCGTGGAGAGATCGCGAACGACGAGCGAGGTCTTGTTCTGCTCGTCGAGCACGATGGCGGCGAGCTTCGACCCGCTGACCGCGTACTCCTGGATGCGAGGAGCGGTGAACACCTCGTCACCGGGGCTGTCGCTCGAGAGGGATTCACGCACGACCCTGTCGGGCTCGTCGCCGGCCACGCTGCCTGTGTCGCGGATGAGCGTGTAGACCGAGACATCCGGGGTGGTGAAGGAGTAGTCGAGCGAGGCTGCCGCTCCGGAGTAGAGGCTCTTCGCCGCGACGGTCACCGTGTAGTCGGTCTCGTAGTCGAGCATTCCGCTGAGAGTGAGAGTGAGGTCGCTGCCCGACGTGGTCGCGGTGAAGGGAACCGACGGCGTGACGGTCACCTGCGACGCGTCGACGTGCGCGATCGGCTGATTGGCGTGCAGAACGAGGCGCTGTCCGGGCCTGCCGACGGCGCCCTGCCCATTGATCTCTGCCGAGGTGAGTCGCGGCCCCTGCAGGGTGTTCGCCGCTCCCAATACTCCGCCAAGCACGGCGAGGCTTGCGACCACGATGATCGTGAGTCGACGGTACCGCCGCGCAGCCCGCCTCCCGGCGCGCCCCTCGGTCGAGCCGCGCCCCTCGGCAGCCACGCCGTCAGTAGGCATACGGCTCGGCCGGCTGATCGATGGCCGTCACGGTGGGGTTCGACAGCACGACGCTCTCGCTGCTCTCGGCGCTCGGATTGAGGCCGAACGTGCCCTTCGCTTCTACCCAGCTGTCGACGGCATAGGTCGACGACCAGCCGGGGGAGTAGACGGGAACTCCGATCGGCTGCGCGTCTACGGCACAACACGTGATGACGAACCGCGTGAGGTAGAACACGTTCTCCGGGTCGGTCGAGTCGGCCGTCACAAAGCCCGAGAGGGTCGTGGTCTTGCCGACCACGAAGTCACTGCCGGAGCCGTCGCGCAGCAGTGCGGACCAATCTCGCAGGCTCAGCGACTTCACGTCGGCTCCGGCCAATTCGACGCGCGAGGCGGAATCCGCCTGCCCGCTGGTGGCCGAGTTGTTCAGCTCGCGATTCTCGACCGTCGCCGTGGTGAGCGTCGACGGCGGAACGATCACGAGAGCCACGAAGGCCACGCCGATGGCTGCGATCCCGGCGAGGGGGAGGAGCGAGCGCCATCGGGGCCGCGTCACGGTGGTGTCGACCTGCTCGGGCTCGTGGTCGTCTTTCTCCGGGGCGATGGCGAAGGCGGCGAGAGTGAGCAGGCCGCCGATCACGGCCATGATCACGGTGAAGACGAAATAGCGAGGGTGGATGTACAGCCCGAGTTGGCCGGTCAGCGCAAGCCACGAGATGGAGACGATGCCGATCAGGCTCAGGGCGAGACCCTGCCAGCGCGCGAGGATTCGTTCAAGCAATGAGGTTCACTCCCAATCCGAGTACCAGCGAGGCCAGCGCGACGACCGCCGTGAGCCTGGCGAGGGTCGACGTGGTGAACGTCGTTCGAAGCAGCGCGAGCATCTTCACGTCGACCATGGCGCCGAACACCAGGAAGGCCACGATGGCGCCCGGCATGAAGGTCGAGCCGAACGACAGAATGAAGAAGGCGTCGACGTTCGAGCAGATGGCGATCACGAAGGCCAGGGCCATCAACGCGAGCACCGACCAGACGGGGTTGCTTCCCAGTGCGATGAGAACGTCCCTGCTGACGCCGACCTGAATGAGTCCGGCGATCGCCGAGCCGATGAACAGGGCCGGCAGCATGGCACTCGCCTCGCTCGAGAACGCCAAGACGCTGCGCTTCAGACGAGGCGTGTGCGAGGCGTGATCATGGCCGACGCGACACGTCGCCTCGAATCCACGGGTGAGCAGCTCCTCGGGCCTCGGGTGCCGGCTGAACAGCCAGCCGATGAGGTTGGCGATGAGAAAGCCGCCGATGATGCGCGCAGCGAGGATCCCGTTGTCCCACCCGAACGCCTGATAGGTCGTGATGATCGTGACGGGATTCAGGATCGGCGCCGCAAGCAGGAACGTCATGGATTCGGAGACGGTGAGGCCCTTCACCATCATTCCCCGTGTCAGCGGCACATTTCCGCACTCGCAGACGGGAAGCAGCACCCCGAGCAGCGACATCACGGCACGCCTGAGCACGGGTCGCTGAGGCAGCACTCGCTGCATCAGTGATTCGGGCAACCAGATCTGCACCACGATCGACAGGATGATGCCCAGAAAGACGAAGGGGATGGACTCGACCACGACGCTGATCGAGAGCGTCAGAAAATCGCGGGCGATGTTCGGCAGCTGGTCGGCCGTCGACGAGGGCGCGAACACTCGGGTGGCGAAGACGGCTGCGGTGAGGGCGAGTCCGACGCCGACGCCGATCATGCCGCGACGACGCCTGTTAGACGCGCTCGCACTAGCACTCGCGCTCGCCTCAGCTACGGGCAGGGGCGGCGAGGAGATCATCGTGTCAAGCATAGGCATGGCCGCTGAGTGCGAACGTGAACAGCCGGAGCGCGAGAACCCGCCGAGCTACATCACCGCGCCGATGTAGGAGTACTTCACGAAGACCTCGGCCGCGATGCCGGCCTCCTCGAGAACACCCTGCACCGCCGTGAGCATGTAGCGCGAGTCCCAGCCCATGTAGAGGAAGTGCTCCTCGTCGAGCGTGTCCCAGTGACCGTTCCATGACTGCGCGTCGTAGATCGGTCCGCCCCGGCGGGCGCTGAACGCCACGACGTCGGCACGCGAGTCGGCCCAGAGCCGCTTGAAGATGCGGTTGAAGAGGTACTTGATGTCATAGACCTCCCAGTGCTCGCCGCGGTACTCCACGTACTCGAACTCGCGCTGCCAGCCCTGCGGCCAGCCGCGTCTCTTCTGGGCGTCGAGGATGGGCGTGAGTCCGTCGTCGTCGATCATCACGACGGCCGGTCGCTTCCAGACCCGCAAGAACTTCTCGGTGAGACGCACGGTGCGGGCGGCGATCGCGCGCGTGCCCCAGAGCTCCGTCTCGGCCAGTTCGCTCGTCAAGGCGATCGAACTCTTCGCATACGAGCGGTCGCGCTTCTCGGGGAACGACTTGTCTGCGGCCCGCTCGGCGAGGTGCTCCTCGAGCAGAGCGAGGTTGCCGATGGTCTGCGCGAGGGCCCGGTGGCTGTTCTGCTCGTCGTCGGTGTAATCGGCCCACTCGCGTGCGCCGTCTCCACTCCACGAGTCGCCGGGCGCGAGTGGAACGATGTGCTCCACGTCGAGATCGACGGTTGATTCGACATCGCTGAGTCGCCCCAGCACGTAGGCGGCGTGAGGCAACTCGGCGTATTTCAGGGCCACGCGCACGCGTTCGTCGCTGGGGGTGATGCGGGAGATCGCGCGTACCAGCGCATCCGGGCCGTCGGCGCGCGCCCTGCTCAGCCGAGCGACCAGGCGGTCGTTGCTCACCCCGACGAGCGTGCGGCGCAGCATCAGAGATTGGATGTTCTCGAGCAGCTCGACGAGAGACGTGCGGTCGAGCGTCTCACGCGAATAGTCGAGGTAGGCGCGCATGACGAGCGGGTACATGCCCCGGCCGAAGGTGTTGAGGTAGCCGAGCTGGCGCGACACCTCGGGGTCGGACTCGAGGCTCGGCTCGAGAAGAACCCGGTAGGCGGCGGAGTAGGAGCGCCACTCGGCGGCGTGCTCGCGCAGAGTCTCGACATCGAGCCTTGGAAACTGCTGCTGGAAGGCGTCGTACACCCCGCGCTGGCCGACGACGGTGACCTCGCGGCCCGTCGTCATGACCAGGTAGTGCCGCCAGAACGAGGCGATCTGCTCGCCGGTGTTCTGCTCGATCGGCAGCCAGAACGACTCCTCGATCTCGCTCTGCTCGAGGTGGGTCAGGCCCATCAGCACGTAGTTGTGGATGAGCTCGTGGTCGCGCAGCGGTTCGCCCGTGGAGTTGAGGCTCTCGAAGATCTGCTGGGCGTTGGCGTCGGCACCGAGGGTGATGGCGACGTGCTCGAGCTTCTGCAGTCCGCGCCAGATGCGCGGCACCTCGTCGAGTCGGACCTGACTGCGGAAGAAGGCGTAGTTGTCGTCGAAGCGGGAGTCGCGCAGCTCGTCGCCGGCGCCGAGCCGATCGAGAACGACGCTTTCGAAGACCTGAGCCCAGGCGCGGTGGGGGCGCAACTTGGTTCGGCTCGGGTCGGCCGCGCGCACGAGCACTCTCTGCAATTCTGCGGCGAGGGTCGGATCGCTGTGCTCCACCGTGTGGTGCAGGGCGGCGATCAGCAGCATCAACGTGGTGATGCGCTGCTGGCCATCGATGAGCACCAGCTCGGAATCGTCTGCGTCGTCGGTGCTCTTCGACGAGAGGATCGAGCCGATGAAGTGGGTGTGCCGGTCGTGCGTCTGCGAGACCGCCCGGATGTCGGTGAGCAGCTTCTCGCACGCGCCGATGTCCCAGCGGTACTGCCGTTGATAGACAGGAACGACGATGGTGGTGTCGTCTGCAGAGAGCCACGCGACCGTATTGACGGCGGTCGCATCGATGTTCGTGGCAGTGACCATGTCTTTGTTGAACCCGTCTCGTCTCGCACGTCTCGTTGGGTGGTGTGCTGCGGTGCCGCGCAGCCGTCGAGTCTAGTAGATCGGGTTTGCGGCACTTCTTCTACAACAGATAGAGCCTCGATGTTAGCCTTGCCTAAGTTGGGCCTGTTAAAACGTGCTGGCCCCCAACGAAAGGACATGATTTCTAATCATGGGTTACATCAAATCTGCCGCTCTGGAAGAGACCGGCTATGTCGTACTCGATCGCTACAACAAAGAGATCGACCCCAAAGAATGGCTCGACATCGAGTACGTCGACTGGAAGTCGTCGGGTGACACCCGCTTCGCTCCTCTCGCGAGCGCCTTCGGTGACATCGAGTGCAACGGCTTCTGGAACCACAAGCCGCCGCGCACCGACAAGGACGGCGTGTTCATCCCGTCGCAGACGGAGAAGGCCCCGACCCTCACCGCCCGTGCTCAGGAGCCCGGCGCGAACGTCGGCCGCTGCCGCGTCATCGAGCTGCAGCCGAACTCCTACGCCGACTGCCTCTACAACCTGCACCAGGACGACAACAACCGCCTGAACCCCGACGGAACGGGCTGGGTCGTTCGCGGCTTCTTCAACCTGACCGACGACACGGAGAGCTTCTTCGTTCTGCGCGAGAACCGCACAGACCCCAGCGTCGAATACCGCATCGCCCTTCCGGCCGGTGCCCAGTTGATCATCGACACCCAGCGTCTCTGGCACGCCGCCACCCACCTCGGCAGCGACCCCCGTTACTGCCTCATCACGTCGTGGGAGTCGGGCCCCGAGCTCGACGCCTACATCGAGAAGTACAACGGTGTGAAGCACGTTCCGAACTTCGAGGTCGACCAGGAGGTGCTCGACGCAGGACAGGCCGAGCAGACCCGCCGCCTCGCCGCTCGCGCCGCGGCCCTCGCCGCTCGCGGACAGGCCGAGAAGCTCGTGATGAGCGAGGCCTAGGCCAAACCGCTTCGGCGTCATACGAGAGAGGCTCTCGCCCACGGGCGAGGGCCTCTCTTGGGTATTGCGACCGAAACGTCGCTGCTGCAGAATATTCCTACTAGGAATATCGGCGTTCCACGAAGGAGACTCAGATGCCATCGATCCTCACCCCCTACCTCGGTTTTCGCGACAATACGAAAGAGGCGATGGAGTTCTATCACTCGGTCTTCGGAGGAGAACTCACCATGAGCCGCTATGCGGACTTCGGTATGAACGAAGATCCGTCTGAGGCCGACAAGATCATGCACGCCCAGCTCGTCGCGCCGGGTGGGCTCATCTTCATGGCGGCCGACACCCCGAACAGCATGCCGTTCACCCCGGGTGACAACTACTCGGTCTCGCTCAGTGGGCGAGACGTCGACGAACTGACGGGTTTCTGGAACAAGCTCAGCGAGGGCGCGTCCATCTTCGTGCCGCTCGAGAAGGCGCCGTGGGGCGACAGCTTCGGTCAGCTCCGCGATCGCTTCGGCGTGAGCTGGATGGTCAACATCGGCGGTTCGCCCGAGGAGCCGACGCCTCAGTCGTGAGGCGCGTGTGAGTCAGCGTCGGCGCGCATAGCGCGTCAGGAGCAGCCCGTCGGATTCGAGCACGTGCACGAGTCGCATCCGGCGAGCCGCGTCGCTCTCGCCGTGTGAGATCCGGATGCCGGCCCCGCCCTCCAGAAGAGGGCTGACGGTCAGGCACAGCTCGTCGACGAGGTCGGCTGCGATGAACGTGCCGAACAGGCTCGGACCGCCCTCGCAGAGAATCTGAGTGAGCCCGCGCTCGACGAGGGTGTCGACGATGCGCTGCGGTTCGACCTGGTCGTCTCCGCACGAGATCACATCGGCTACGCGGCCGAGCGCCGTTCGCGCACCGGCCGGGGCCGAAGCCGAGGTCAGGACCAGCGGTCGAACGGGAGCCTTCGCGAAGACGTCGCTCGTCGGGTCGAGATCGAGTCGACCGGAGACGAGCGCGAAAGCCGGCTGCGCGGCCAAGCCGCGCGCCTCTCGCCACTCGACGTCAGCATCCGACAGGCGCATGGCGCCGTACCCCTCACTGCGCACCGTTCCGGCGCCGACGAGAACCACGTCGCTCAGGCGTCGGAGAGTGTCGAACACGAGCTTGTCGGCGGGGCCACCGAGGCCGCCGGAGAGACCCTTCACGGTGGCGGAGCCGTCGAGGCTCGTGATGAAGTTCACGCGCAGGGTGGTAACGCTGCGATCGGCGACCGAGTACGCCAAGGCGAGGGCGGCGGCGTCGAGTGGCGCAGCGCCGGGGGAGAGCAGAGTGATGCGGGTGTCGGTCATGTCAGCAGTCTTCTCGTCGATCACTCATTCACGTCTGCCATGTTGTGTCGCAGATACTGCGGCTGGCGCAGACCCAGAATCTTCTCGGTCATGCGCATGGCCTGAACCGACCGCGCGACATCGTGCATTCTCACGATCCGGGCGCCGAGCAGCGCGCAGGCGGTGGCGGCCGCCAGGGATCCGTCGACCCTGTCGTCTCGTTCTGCACCCAGCGATTCGCCGACGAAGTCCTTATTCGACACGGCCGCGATGGCGGGAAGGCCGATGTGGGCGATCTCGTCGAAGCGGCGCGTGATCTCGAGCGAGTGCAGCGTGTTCTTGTTGAGATCGTGCCCCGGGTCGATGATGATCTGCGTCTCGTCGAGGCCCAGGCCGATGGCCAGGTCGACGCGCTCGCGCAGAAAGTCCACGACGTTCTGCACGACGTCGTCGTACCGCGGCGCCGCGTAGGCGGTGCGCGGCTGGGCAAGGCTGTGGGTGATGACGAGGGTGGCGCCGGTGGATGCGGCCAACTCGGCGAGCGCCGGGTTCTGCAACCCGGTGGTGTCGTTGACGACCGACGCGCCTGCGGCGATGCACGCTTCGGCGACCTCCGGCCGGAAGGTGTCGACCGAGATGACGACGTCTGACTCTGCCGCAACGGCCTGAACCACCGGAAGCACGCGGTCGAGCTCGTCGGCTGCGGAGACCTCCGGACCGGGCGCGAACTTGACCCCGCCGATGTCGACCCAGTCGGCGCCGGCGGACGCCGCGGCGAGAGCGGCCTCGATCGCGCGGTCGAGGGCGAAGGTCTTGCCGCGGTCGAAGAAGCTGTCGGGCGTTCTATTGATGATGGCCATGACCGCGATGCGGGCGGAGAAGTCGATGGTGCGGGCGCCGATGGTGCGAACCGGTGTGGTGAGAGGGGGCAGCGGAAACCCGGAGGTCGCCGAGGGGGTCGTCATGGATCCATCATGCCTCTCGCGAAGGCGTGCGGCCTGTGTGCCCGAGTTGTTCACCTTCTCGGCAGGCGAGTCAGGAGAACGCCGTCGTCGTCCAGATGTGGATCAGTGCATACGAGCGGAGGGGGCGCCATGGCTCGGCAAGGCGTTCGGCCTCGCCGGCCGCGCTCACACCGAGCGCTCGGCGTAAGACCAGATCTCCCGCCGGATACGCATCGCGGTCGCCGAGGGCTCGAACGGCCAGGTAGTCGGCCGTCCACGGACCGATTCCGACGATGGAGAGAAGGGACACCCTCGTCTCGACGAGGTCGACAGACGGGGTGAGTACGAGGCCCTCTGCACAGGCCCGGGCCACGGCCTGGAGTGTTCGAGTGCGTGCCCCGGTCAGACCGATGGCCCGCTGCAGTTCATCGGTCGGTACCGAGGCGAGCACCTCGGGTCGGGGAAAGATGAGTAGCGAATCCGGCCCGGGTTCTCCGAATGCCGCGACGAGCCGTCCGGAGAAGGTGCGGGCCGAGAGGAGCGAGACCTGCTGACCCAGAACCGTGGTGATCGCCGCCTCGTACCCGTCGGGATGGCCGATCACCCGCAGGCCGGGCCGGGCCGAGACCATCGGGCCGAGTAGCGGATCGCGGCCGAAGGCATCCGTGATCGTCGACGGGTCGAGATCGAGGTCGAGCCACGCACGAACGAGGGATGCGACGGCCTCGACGTCGTTCGGCTCGTCACTCGAGATGGTCGTCGTCACCGACCGGGTGCCGAGCTCGACGCGAACTGCGACCGGTCCGCTCGGAGCGCTCATGATGCGCGTGGCGGACAGGCCATGGGGGTCGACCCGTTCGGATCCGGGAACGGCGTGCGCCGCGATCAGCGCGAGCGCCTTCTCGCGCTCGTAAGGCGGAGAGAAGGGAAGATCGATCGTGGTCGACGAGGGCGTCACCGCGATATCAGAGCGCGCGGGCGAGCGAGTCGAGTCGGCCCATCGGGTCGTCGCCGGCGGGAATGAAGACGACGCTGGTGACGCCGCTCGCGTGAAGTTCGGCGATGCGCTCGCGTACCCGATCGGGGGTTCCCACCAGCGCGAGGGCGTCGACCCACTCGTCGGGAAGCGCTGCGACGAATTCGGCGCGGGTTGCCGAGCGTTCCCTCAGCGCGACGAACTCGTCGGCGAAGGGCAGCGGCTCGATGTGCGGCGCCCAATCCGGGTCGCCGATCCACTCGAGGGCCGGCCGCGCGCGGTCTCGTGCGACGGAGGCATCGTCATCGACGGCGGCCACGTTGTAGGCCACGACAGCGTGCGGCCCCGCCGCAGCGATATTCGCGAGAGCCGCCACCACGTACTCGGGGGTGACCGGCTCGGCCAGAATGGTGCCATCGGCGGATCTGCCGGACACCGCGAGCGACTTGGGTCCGCGCACCCCGGCGAGCACCGGGGGAGCGATCGAAGCGGGAGTCGCGAGCTGGGCGCCATGGATCTGCACATACCGGCCGTCGACCTCGAGCGGCTCGCCGGCCAGGAGTGTGCGGAGTGCCGAGAGCTGCTCGTCGAGCATGGTCAGGATGCTCGCCGGTTTGTCGCCGACCTGGCGCATCCAGTCGGGCATGCCGTGCCCGATGCCCACGATGAGACGGTCGGGGTAGATCTCGGCGAGGGTGTTGGCTTCGAGCGCCGTGAATGCCGCGTTGCGCACGGGCGCGGGCAGGATGCCGATTCCCACCCGGATGCGCTGGGTCGAGGCGAGTGCGACGGCGGCCTGGGTGAATCCGCCGCGGAAGAAGCAGTCTTCGACCACCCAGAGTTCGTCGAAGCCGAGTTCTTCGGCCTTCTGCACGAAGGGCACGATCTGGTGGGCGGGGAGGTCGCGAGGCAGCATGATGCCGACGGTGGCAGTGGTCACGGGCACAAGCCTAGAGGCGAGATGCATCGAACAGGGCGACCAGTGCGGGCTCGGCCTCCTCGGCGGTGATGTGGCCGGCGATCACGAGTTCCGCGAGGCCATGCACAGTACCCCACACTCCCGTTGTCAGTGCCCTGAGAGTTGCATCGGATGCGCCAGGAGAGATCGCCCTCGTTGCCTCCATGAGGATGGTCTCGACTGCGGAGATGAGAGGGGCCATCTCGGCCGAAGGCGCCCCCGGTACGCACACGGAGGGGTCGTAGATGATCCGGAACCGCTCCGGGTACGCGGCGGCGTAGCCGACATATGCCGCGCCGACGGCCACGAGTTGGGCGCGCGCAGTATGCGGCGCGGCTCCGGTCGGCGACGCGGCGACGAGTGCATCGAGCAACTCCGACATGCTCCGCTCGCTCAGGCGTTTCAGCAGCGCCGATCGATCTCCGAAGTGATGGTAGGGCGCGTTGTGGCTGACGCCGGCGGTGCGGGCGACTTCGCGCAGACTCAGATCGGTGTGGGCGGTCGTGCGCAGGAGGTCGAGCGCTGCGTCCTCCAGGGCCGGCTTGAGGCTTCCGTGGTGGTAGGCATCGGCAGATCTTGACACGAGCAAGATCCTATCCTACGGTCGAGATCGACAAATGTTGGCAGTGTCCAGATTGTGGGCACTGGCCAGATTGGTCAGTTCTGCCCCCCACCCCAGAAGACGTCAGAAAAGGACACCCATGAACGCCCTCGTCATCGACGGACATCCGAATCCCCACTCTCTCTGCGCCGCCATCGCCATCCGCTACGCCGACGCGCACGGCGACGCGCTCGTGCTCGCGTTGCGCGACCTCGAGTTCGATCAGAACATGCGCTTCGGCTACACGAAGAGGCAGGAGCTGGAACCCGACCTGCAGCTCGCGTGGCAGCGACTCCTCGAGGCGCGGCACGTCGTGGTGGTGACGCCGGTCTGGTGGGGGTCGGTGCCCGCGCTGTTGAAGGGGTTCTTCGATCGACTGCTGCTGCCGAAGCGGGCCTATCGAGTGAAGGCGAACGGCCTGCCCGAGGGGCTGCTCTCGGGCAGGACCGGGCGCGTCATCGTGACGATGGACTCGCCGTGGTGGTACTTGCGGCTCGCGGGTGACACCACGATGCGGCACGTGCGGCAGACGACACTGCGCTTCTGTGGCATCTCTCGTGTGAAAGCCACCCGGATCGGACCGGTCAAAGGATCTACAGAAGAGCTGAGGGCCGGCTGGCTGTCGAAGATCGAGCGGATAGCTCGTGCCGACGCGGCGGCTTCACGCACAAACCGGCCGCACCCACCCATTGAGGTGGCTGCGACCGGTTGAGGTTCGGCGGCGTCGTCGCGACAGGGTCGAGGGCCGTCAGGCGGCCTTGGCGAACCCATCTGCGGGTGACGTGCGGCGGCGTTCGCTCCAGCCGAGGTCTTCGACCACGCGGGTGTCGCGCTCGACGCGCGTCTCGTCTCCGATGCGAACGTCGGCTTCGATGCGGGAGTTGCTGCCGAGCCTGGCTCCTCGACCGACGAGCACACCGCGACCGATGTGCACATTGGCTCCGACGAACACGCCGTCGCTCAGCACCGCGCCCCGGTCGACCCAGCTGCCCGCGCCGATCCAGGTGTTCTGGCCGACCTGGGCATCCGACTCGACATAGGCCGACGACTCGATGAATGCGCTCGGGTGGACCTTGGCTTTGGACGCCACGCGCCCGCGTCCGTTCAGGTGCCGCCGGTACTTCGTGACGACGCCGGTCTCATCTTCAATCTCTTCTATTGGTCTGGTCACTGTGCCTCCATCTACAGCCGTTCTCACGACTCGCTAGAGATAACACACAAGGGCCCGTGAGGATTCCCATCTGCGCACTCCCGTATCTCGGTGTTTTTCAAGCCCTATCGAGCCGGTTCGGGCGGGCGTATCGTCGCCGCCATGAATACGACAGACCACACCAACAGTCACGCCGCCGACGACGCGCGTCAGGAACCGAATCGCAGCGCGCTCGACGAGGTCGCGCATCCGTTCGATCAGACCAACGGCATCGTCGAAGACGTCGACCGCCGTCACGGCGAGACGCACAACAACGACGAGCAGCTCGACGCCGATCCCGATGTCGACTCACACCTCGACGCGACGCGCGAAGAAGACGAGCCGGGTCGAGAGGCCCCCGACGACCGTCGTCCGCTGGTCAACACCGAGTTGATCGCCGAAGAGGTCTTCGGCGACGACGAGCGACGCAAGCCCCGCTTCGACTGAGCGGCCGGCCGCTACACGTCGAGTGAGTCACCGGGCTCCAGCGCGAAGTACTCTCCGCCGTTCTGCTCGGTGGCCCACTTGATGCGGTCGCCCGTCATGGCCTTTCCCGCCTTCGAGAGAGTCATCTCGTGGGTGGGGAAGCTGCGCTTCGGCTTGATAGTGAGCACGTAGTCCATCGACTCGCTGATCTTCAGCCACGGGGCTCCGATGGGCGCCGCCAGAACGTCGACCTCGACGCCCTCGGGCACCGTGTACGAGTCGCCGCCGTAGTACACCGATCCGTTGATGAGCACCCCGACGTTGTCGATCACCGGAATCGACTCGTGGATCACCGCGTGCTTCTCGCCGAAGAACCGCAGAGTGAATGGGGCTTCCGAGATCTCGTCGCCCGCCTTCACGACGGTGACCGGAAACCCGCCGGCGGCATCCGCAACGCCCTGCGGGCCGAAGATCTTGATGTCCGGTGCGCGGTCGACGAGGCGCGTCAGCTGCTCGGGGGTCCAGTGGTCGGGGTGCTCGTGGGTGATGACGACCGCGACAGCGCCCGC
This sequence comes from Agreia sp. Leaf335, assembly GCF_001423605.1. NCBI lineage: Bacteria > Bacillati > Actinomycetota > Actinomycetes > Micrococcales > Microbacteriaceae > Agreia > Agreia sp. Leaf335. The sequence continues at coordinate 853,095 of NZ_LMOQ01000001.1, forward strand.
GGCTTCGGTGATCGCGGTGGTGAACGAACCCGGATCGACGAACAGTTTCTTTCCCGACTGCTCGATGATCAACGCGGCGTGCTCGAGTTTGGTGAGTCTCATTTCATCAGAGTAGAACTCATGGCGTGATCGGCATTGGGCATTGCCTGTAGGCCATAATCAACACATCATGCGCACCTCGCCGAAGCGGATCATCGTCGCGATCAACCCCTCAGCTTCCTTCGGTTCGCGCAGCGCGACCGGCCCACGCGTCGTCGACGCGCTCGTCGCAGACGGCCACCATGTGACCGCCCTGACCCAGCCCGATTTCGGCTCTCTCGCCGCGGCCGTTCTGCAGGCTCTGGATGCCGGTGGCCCGGCCCCCGCAGACGCGCTCGTCGTGGTCGGCGGCGACGGCATGGTGAGCCTGGCGGTCAACGCGACGGCGCAAACCGGGATTCCTTTCGGAATCATCCCGTCCGGCACGGGCAATGACATGGCCCGGGGCCTCGGCATCCCGCTGGATTCGCTCGACGACGCCATGGCTGTTCTGCGCACCGCTCTGGTCTCGGGACCGCGCACCATCGATGCCGGCCGCGTTCATCACGAGGGCGGCTCGACCTGGTTCGGGGGAGTGCTGTCGGCAGGTTTCGACGCCCTCGTGAACGAACGGGCCAATCGCATGAACCGACCGCGCGGGGCCAGCCGCTACGTGATCGCATTGCTGGCCGAGCTCGCGACCCTGCGCGCCCGCAGCTACGAGCTCACCGTCGACGGTGCATCGTCGACCGTGAGCGCCTCTCTGATCGCCGTGGCGAACAATCGCTCGCTCGGCGGCGGCATGACGGTCACGCCCGACGCCGTGCTCGACGACGGATTGCTCGATCTGTTCCGGGTGGGGGCCCTGTCGCGGGTGCGTTTTCTGCGGCTGTTCCCCAAGGTCTTCTCCGGCAGCCACACCGGGCTCGACATCGTCGACATCTCGAGGGTGTCGCGCGTGCGCATCGACGCCGACGGCGTGATCGCCTACGCAGACGGAGAGCGGGTGGGGGCTCTGCCGGTCGACGTCGAGGTCGTCCCCGGGGCGCTCCGCGTGCTCGCCTGAGCCGATTGGCATTGAGGGCGGGTCGTATGGCATACTCGTTGAGTTGCAGACGGCCCCATCGTTTAGCGGCCTAGGACACCGCCCTCTCACGGCGGCAGCACCGGTTCGAATCCGGTTGGGGTCACAGACAGCCCGGTTCCCTTCTCACGAAGGGCGCCGGGCTTTTTCGTTGCGGACGCGCGGGCTGCGCTCGGTACTGTGAAGGCATGAGCACAGACAGCCCGCGCGATCTCAAGAGCCTCGGATTTCTGACGATCGGCTTCTTCGACGAGGCCGACCCGTTCGGAGGGCACGAGAGCACTCTGCAGATCATCGAGCTGGGGGAGCGGTTGGGCTTCGACAGCGCCTGGCTTCGCGACCGGCATCTGCAGCACGGGATCTCGTCGCCCGTCGCGGTGCTCGCCGCGGCCAGCCAGCGAACGAGCCGCATCGAGCTGGGAACAGCGGTCATCCCACTCGGACTCGAGAATCCTTTTCGTCTCGCCGAGGACCTCGCGACGGTCGACGTTCTGAGCCGCGGTCGACTCAACCCGGGAGTCAGTGTCGGGGTCCCCACGCACTTCGACGACATCAAAGAGCACCTCTACCCGGACTCGTGGCAGACAGAGAACTTCACGACCGAGCGGGTCGACCGTCTGCTGCACAACCTGCGCGGAGGTGCCGTGAGCACCTTCGAGGGAACCGAGGGCATCGAGGCGTACTCGACGCGCATTCAGCCGCACTCGCCCGGGCTAGCCGACAGGGTCTGGTACGGCGCGGCCGGTCTGTCGTCTGCCGCATGGGCGGGGGAGCGCGGACTCAACCTGCTGAGCAGCAGCGTCGTCCGGGCGGAGGAGGACGACGACTTCGCCCGCATCCAGCGTGCGCAGATCGATCTCTTCCGCGATCGCCACCCGCTGGGGCAGGCGGCTCGAGCGTCGCAGGGGCTCGTCGTCATCCCCACTGACTCCGCCACGCCCGAGCAGGCCGCGAAGTACCGGGCATTCGCCGAGCGTCGATTTGCTCGCACGACGGCGCCGCAAGGGCCGCAGCGCATGCTCTTCGCACCGGATCTCGTGGGATCGTCGGCGGAGATCGCCGACGCGCTGCGCGCTCACGCCGGCTTCCAGGCGGTCGACGAGGTGGTCTTCGCCTTGCCCTTCACGCTCGAGCACGAGGACTACGTTCAGATCCTCACGGACATCGCGGGCATTCTCGCACCCCTCCTGGGGTGGAAGGCTGAGAAGTAGCCGGACGAAAGTGCCTAATGTCAACCCCTGTGCCCCAAAGTAGGCACGACCGCTAGTGTCTTGGCTGCAGTAGTCGAAATCCGTCTATTGCAATACACAGCGCATTGGAGAGACAGTCATGAGCTTTCTCGGTTTTCTTCTTCTCGGTCTCATCGCCGGAGCCATCGCCAAGGCGATCCTCCCGGGCAAGCAGGGCGGCGGATGGGTTGTAACCCTCATCCTCGGTGTTGTGGGTGCCCTTGTCGGCGGCTGGATCGGTGGAGCGGTCTTCGGCGTCGGCTACGACGGATTCTTCAGCATCGAGTCGTGGCTCATCGCCATCGTCGGCTCGATCGTCGTTCTTCTGATCTACGGCCTCATCGTGGGTCGCGGAAGCCGCAGCCGCGCATAACGCGCCACACAACGTTCGAAGCGCCCCGACCCCTTGTGGTCGGGGCGCTTCGTCGTTAACGCGGCCGGAGGCATCCAAGTCGAGATATAACTTGACTTGATCTTGTATCGCGATATATCTTGATGTCACTCAACACGATATATCGCGTTACAGACACCAAGGAGATATTCATGGCCATCGAGAAGTGGGTCGTCACCGGCCCCAAGGTCATCGACCTCGAACTCGTTCGCTCCGTCAAGATCAGCCTCATCGGCGGCAAGATCGATGTCATCGCCCACGACGAGCCCGGCGCTCGAGTCGAGGTGCATTCGGTCTCGGGCAAAGACCTGAAGGTCTCGATCGACGGCGATGTGCTCGAGATCGACCACCCGCAGCTGCGCTGGGACAACTTCATCGACGTCTTCAAGTCGTTCAAGGGCACCGCTAAGGCCGACATCGGCATCATGATTCCGCGCGACTCGAAGCTGAAGTTCGGCGTCGTCAACGCCGGTGCGCTCATCTCCGGTCTGCGCACCGACGCTCGCATCAACTCGGTCTCGGGTGACATCGTGATCGATGACATCGTCGGCGACCTCGACATCAACACCGTCAATGGAGAGATCTCGGTCAGTGACCAGCAGGGTGTGCTGAACGCGCACACCGTCACGGGTGACATCACCGTCACCGGGGCGCTGCGCAAGTTCTCGGCAGACGGAGTCTCGGGCGCCGTATTCCTCGATCTCACGGGCGTTCCCGAGGAGATCAGCAACAACACCGTGAGCGGAGACCTCACCATTCGACTCGATCAAGAGACAGCGGCACGCTTCACGCTCAACAGCGTCAGCGGCACGCTGCAGGTCGACTCGACCACGACGCGGGGCACGCGCGGCCGCGGGTTCAATCACACCGCGGGAACACTCGACGGCAAGTGGGTCGAGGTTCGCGCCAACTCGGTGTCGGGCGACATCACCTCGGTGCGACGCGCGACGGTGGGAGCCTCCACGGCTCCGAGCACCGGTGTCTACGACGCCCCCGTCTCCGACGCCGCTCCGTTCGATGCACCGGAGGGGGAATCCCTGTGACCCCCATCTTCGGCCACGGCCACCTTCGCCTCTACCTGCTCAAGCTGCTCGACGAGTCGCCCAAGCACGGCTACGAATTGATCCAGGCGCTCAGCGAACGCTTCGGCGGCACCTACGCGCCCAGCGCGGGCACGATCTACCCGCGACTCGCGAAGCTCGAAGACGAGGGTCTCGTCACGAAGACCGCCGACGGTCGCAAGACCGTCTACGAGATCACCGAGGCGGGGCGCGCCGAGCTCGACGCACGCGAGAGCGAACTCACGTCGATCGAGAACGACCTCACCGACAGTGTGCGTCGGCTCGCCGATGAGGTGCGCTCCGGAGTGGGCGAGGCCATGAAGAGCCTGCGTGCCGACCTGGCATCCGCAGCTCGACAGGCGCGCGAGGCGACCGACGCCACGAGTCAGTCGTACTCGTCGTGGTTCGCGTTCGATCCCACGCAGGATGCGCCCACCCGGAACGCGAAGAGCGACACCCTCGATGGTGACGGGACTCGTGCGACGGATGAGACGCCGGCGAGCGCCGAGGCGTCACGGGATGCGAGTCGAGACGAGATCCGCGACGTCGACATCGCGCTGGCCGAGTTCCGCCAGTCCGTGCGCACCGCGCTCCGGGCGAGCGGTGCCCGCGGCCCCGTGCCGACCGGAACCGCGGCCGCCTTCGCTCGACGTCTCGACGAGGTGCGCGCATCCCTGCTCGCCGATCTGGGCAAGTAGCCGTCTGAAACGGCCGTCGAGGGCAGGTTCGTCGGGTAGCTAGCGCTGCTCGACGAACTTGCCGTCGATGATGTAGCCCGACACCGCGACAGCTCCCTGGGGAACCGGGGAAGGATCGATGGGATCAACGACCTGGTCGGACGGCTTGTGCGTGAGGCTCCGAGCCGACGCGCCGTGGTTCTGCGACATGCGGTCGATCAGGGCCAGGGCGATCGCCGACAGGATGAAGACGGTGTGGATGATGACCTGCCAGAACACGCCGTCGCCCGTGTAGACGTCGCCGGTGAGGCTCTCCTCTTCGTTGTTGCTGCCCGGGGCTCCGAGGTCGCCCACCTCGATGAACGTCTTCAGCAGGTGGATCGACGAGATGCCGATGATGGCCATGGCGAGTTTGACCTTGAGCACGTTCGCGTTGACGTGCGAGAGCCACTCGGGCTGGTCGGGATGCCCCTCAATATCGATCTTCGAGACGAATGTCTCGTAGCCGCCGATGATCACCATGATCAGCAGGTTGGCGATCATGACCACGTCGATCAGCCCGAGAACCGAGAGCATGATGACCGACTCCTCGATGTGCAGAGGGTCTTTCAGTACGGTCTCGATGAGGTGCACGAGTTCGATGACGAAGACCACGACGTAGACGAGCTGCGCGATGATCAGTCCGAGATACAGCGGGGCCTGCAGCCAGCGGCTGAAGAAGATCAGGTACCCCACCGATTTGACCCACGCTGTCTGCGGTCGGTACTGGCGCTGGGACGGTACGGCGGTGGTCTGCGGTCTGCTGGCCAAGGGGTCTCCTGAAAGTCGGTCTCGGCGGAATCATAGCGTCAGGATCCTGTAACATCGCCTGCAGAAGGGGAGTATCCCACCTTCATCGCAGTCGTCAGTACGATCCCCATCGCCGCGGGTCCGTTGCGGTGGCGTGACCGACAGGTTCGAGTTCGCGCGGGAGAGACTTTCGGTCGCTCGGCGTACCCGCCATCCCGAAAGGTCTCATCCCTCACATGCCCGAAGCTCTGAACCTGCCCATCTGGTTCGAAATCTCGTCGCTCGTCATCCTGACGCTGATCCTCGTCGTCGACCTGCTGCTGGTGCTCAAGCGTCCGCACATTCCCTCGGCCAAGGAATCGACGCTATGGGTCGTGTTCTACATCGGTCTCGCGCTGGTGTTCGCGCTGCTGATGCTGATCTTCGCCGACGGTGAGCATGCCGGGCAGTTCCTCGCCGGGTGGCTCACGGAGTACAGCCTCTCGATCGACAACCTCTTCGTCTTCATCATCATCATGGCGCGGTTCAAGGTGCCCAAGCACCTGCAGCAGGAAGCGCTGATGGTGGGCATCCTCATCGCCCTCGTTCTGCGCGGCATCTTCATTCTGCTCGGCGCCCAGCTCATCGAGAACTTCAGCTGGATCTTCTACCTCTTCGGCGCCTTCCTTCTCTACACGGCCTGGCAGCAGGCGTTCTCGAAGCACGACGACGCCGATGCCGGCGAGAGCCGACTGATCCGCTTCCTTCGTCGCCACATCAGCATCTCGAACGACTTCGACGGGGCGAAGGTGCGCACCCGCGTCGACGGCAAGAAGATCTTCACCCCGATGCTCATCGTCTTCATCGCGCTCGGCTCCACCGATCTGCTGTTCGCCCTCGATTCGATCCCGGCCATCTTCGGCATCACGACGAGCCCGTTCATCGTCTTCACCGCTAACGTCTTCGCGCTGATGGGCCTGCGTCAGCTGTTCTTCCTGCTGGGCGGTCTGCTCGAGAAGCTGGTCTACCTGCACTATGGAATCGCGTTCATCCTGGCGTTCATCGGGTTCAAGCTCGTGTCGCATGCGCTGCACGAGAACGAGCTGCCGTTCATCAACGGCGGTCAGCACATCGAGTGGGCGCCCGACATCTCGACCTGGACCTCTCTGATCGTCATCATCGGGTCAATGGCCGTAGCCACGATCGCGAGCCTCATCGCGATGCGACGCGAGAGCGTGTCGTCGACCAAGCTCGAGGACGCTCCGACCGACGCCGACAAGCGCTAGCCCGCTTATAGGCGGCGCACCGGGCCGCCTAGACCGGTCGGGAATGCCCGGGAGGACCGCGGGTGTTACCCTTGACGGATGCTGTCTGGTCGACTCCTTCTTGGTTGCCGCGACGAGTCCTCGTTCTAAGGCCTCACCTCGTCGCGGCGTGTGTCATGGGCTCTCGCAAGCAGATTCATAAGAGAAGGCATCACTAATGACGATTACAGATTCCCCGGTGCGTCGCGGCAAGACCCTCGCCGAAAAGGTCTGGGAAGACCACCTCGTTGTCGAGGGAGAGAACGGCACCCCCGACCTCATCTACATCGACCTCCACCTGGTGCACGAGGTAACGAGTCCTCAGGCCTTCGACGGCCTCCGGGTCGCGGGCCGGCCCGTCCGACGTCCTGATCTCACGATCGCGACCGAAGACCACAACACCCCGACGGCGGCGATCGACAAGCCCATCGCCGACCTCACCAGCCGCACGCAGATCGAGACGCTGCGTCGCAACGCCAAGGAATTCGGCATCCGGCTGCACTCGCTCGGCGACGTCGAGCAGGGGATCGTGCATGTGGTAGGCCCGCAGCTCGGCCTCACCATGCCGGGCATCACGGTGGTGTGCGGCGATTCGCACACGAGCACGCACGGCGCATTCGGTGCGATGGCGTTCGGCATCGGCACCAGCGAGGTCGAGCACGTCATGGCCACGCAGACGCTCCCGCTCAAGGCTTTCAAGACCATGGCCATCACCGTCGAGGGCGAACTGCGCCCGGGTGTGACCGCCAAAGACATCATCCTCGCCGTCATCGCCAAGATCTCGACGGGAGGCGGCCAGGGCTACGTGCTCGAGTACCGCGGCTCCGCTATTCGCTCGCTCTCGATGGAGGGCCGCATGACGATCTGCAACATGTCGATCGAGGCCGGTGCTCGCGCCGGCATGGTCGCCCCCGACGAGACCACCTTCGAGTACCTCAAGGGAAGGCCGCACGCGCCCGAGGGCGACGACTGGGATGCTGCCGTCGAATACTGGAAGACGCTGCGCTCCGACGACGACGCCGTCTTCGATGCCGAGGTGTTCCTCGATGCGAACGAGCTCGAGCCGTTCGTCACCTGGGGAACCAACCCCGGCCAGGGTGTCTCCCTCTCGCAGCCCGTGCCCGACCCCTCGGTGATCATCGACCCCAACGAGCGCGCCGCGGCAGAGCGTGCGCTCGAGTACATGGCTCTCGAAGCGGGAACCCCGATGAAGGACATCGCGGTCGACACCGTCTTCATCGGCTCGTGCACCAACTCGCGCATCGAAGATCTCCGCGCAGCCGCCGACATCATCCGGGGCCGCACCAAGGCCGAGAACGTGCGCGTCATGGTCGTGCCTGGGTCCGCTCGCGTTCGCATCGAAGCCGAGGCCGAGGGGCTCGACAAGGTGTTCAAGGACTTCGGCGCCGACTGGCGCTTCGCCGGCTGCTCGATGTGTCTCGGAATGAACCCCGACCAGCTCGAACCCGGAGAGCGTTGCGCGTCGACCTCGAATCGCAACTTCGAAGGTCGCCAGGGCAAGGGCGGTCGCACGCACCTCGTCTCCCCCCTCGTCGCTGCTGCCACGGCGGTGCGTGGAACCCTGTCGAGTCCATGGGATCTCGCCGTCGACGACGCCCGGCTCGTGAACGCAGGAGGCAAGTAATGGAAAAGGTTTCTGTCATCACCGGCGTCGCCGTGCCGCTCGAGCGATCGAACATCGACACCGACCAGATCATCCCCGCCGTGTTCCTCAAGCGCGTCACCAAGACCGGCTTCGAAGACGCGCTGTTCTACGGCTGGCGTCAAGACCCCGAGTTCGTGCTCAACAGAGAGCCCTTCAGGTCGGGCTCCGTTCTCGTCGCCGGGCCCGACTTCGGAACCGGCTCCTCGCGCGAGCACGCCGTCTGGGCGCTGCGCGACTACGGGTTCAAGGCCGTGCTCAGCGCTCGGTTCGGCGACATCTTCCGAGGCAACTCGGGCAAGCAGGGGCTGCTTGCGGCCCAGCTCGCTGAAGCAGACATCGAGAAGATCTGGGCGCTGATCGACGCGCAGCCAGGGCTCGAGGTCACGGTCGATCTTCCAGCCAAGACGGTGACCGCGGGGGCGCTCACCGTGCCCTTCGAGATCGATGACTACACTCGGTGGAGGCTTCTCGAAGGCCTCGACGACATCGGGCTCACCCTGCGCGACGAAGCGCGAATCACGGAGTTCGAGGGCCGCCGCGAGAGCTGGCGCCCGAAGACTCTTCCCGTTAAATAAGAGCAGTACAGGCGGTTATATCTAGTGAATTCCCTCGTTCAGGATGCGCAGAAGGCGGCACGCAGAGTGGGTCTACCCAGCGACACGATCATCATCAACGGCGGTCGTCCGCTTCGAGGCACGATCGACGTGCGTGGGGCCAAGAATCTGGTCACCAAGGCCATGGTCGCCTCTCTGCTCGGCGACACCAAGAGCATCCTGCGCGATGTGCCCGACATCTCCGACGTCAGCGTCGTCGCCAGCCTGCTCGAGGCCCACGGTGTGACGATCTCGGGAAGCGCCGAGACCGGCATCCTGATCTTCGACCCGTCGAACGTCGCCAGCGCGAACAGCGCCGAGATCGACGCCCTCTCCGGGTCGAGCCGCATCCCGATCCTGTTCTGCGGCCCGCTGCTGCACCGTCTGGGCCACGCCTTCATCCCCGACCTCGGCGGATGCCGCATCGGCGACCGTCCCATCGACTTCCACCTCGACGCGCTGCGTCAGTTCGGCGCGATCGTCGACAAGCTGCCCAGCGGAATCGACATCTCGGCGCCCAACGGCCTGCACGGAGCGAACATCGAGTTCGCCTACCCGAGCGTCGGCGCCACCGAACAGGTGCTGTTGACGGCCGTTCGGGTGAAGGGCACCACGGAGCTCAAGAACGCGGCGATCGAGCCCGAGATCATGGATCTCATCGCCGTGCTGCAGAAGATGGGCGCGATCATCTCGGTCGAGCCCAACCGCGTCATCCTCATCGAGGGCGTCGACAGCCTCAAGGGCTACGACCACCGGGCGCTGTTCGATCGCAACGAGGCAGCCAGCTGGGCCTCGGCCGCGCTGGCCACGGGCGGCGACATCACCTGCAAGGGCGCCAAGCAGCAGGACATGATGACGTTCCTCAACGTCTTCCGCAAGATCGGTGGCGCGTTCGACATCGAGGAAGACGGCATCCGCTTCTACCACCCCGGCGGCGACCTCAAGCCCGTGACCATCGAGACCGATGTGCACCCCGGCTTCATGACCGACTGGCAGCAGCCGCTCATCATCGCGCTGACGCAGGCGATCGGCACCTCGGTCGTTCACGAGACCGTCTACGAAGACCGCTTCGGGTTCACGGATGCGCTGGTCGAGATGGGCGCGAACATCCAGGTGCACAAGAACGGGCTCGAGGGCGGGGAACGGCGCGTTCCGCGTCGCCCGCTCGAGCAGGCCGCGGTGATCACCGGACCCACCAAGCTGCACGGAAGCGAGATCGTCGTTCCCGACCTGCGCGGCGGCTTCAGCCACCTCATCGCCGCGTTGACGGCGAACGGCCGGTCGACCGTGAGCAACGTCGGGCTCATCGGCCGAGGCTATGGGGACTTCGTGGCCAAGCTCGAGAAGCTCGGAGCTGACTTCTCCTTCGAGGTTTAGCGGTGGCGAACCAGGCGGCCGAGAAGACCGTCGGATTCCGCGTTCTCGCGGCCGTGCTGGTGCCCTTCTTGTCGAGCATCGCGAAAATCGAGTTCACAGACCCGCAGAAGCTTCCCCCAAAGGGCGCGTTCGTGCTGTCGCCGAATCACTACAGCAACATCGATCCGGTGGTCATGGGCTGGTCGATCTGGAAGCTCGGCAGAGCGCCGCGCTTCTTGGCCAAGGCCTCGCTGTTCAGGGTGCCTGTCGTGGGGGCGGTGCTTCGCGGCACGGGCCAGATTCCCGTGGAGCGTGCCGGTTCGATTCGAGGCAGCGAGCCGTTGAAGGCCGCCAACGAGCTGGTCGACAAGGGCAACGCCGTGATCATCTACCCGGAGGGCACGCTCACCCGTGACCCGCAGATCTGGCCGATGAGAGGTAAGACCGGAGCGGTTCGGATGGCGCTCGAGCAGAACCTGCCGCTGATACCGGCGGCGCACTGGGGCACCCAGGCCGTCATGGCCCGGTACTCGAACAAGATCAGCCTCTTTCCGCGCAAGACCATCAAGGTGGCATTCGGAGACCCCGTCGACCTCACCGAGTTCCGGGGCAAGCCGATCAACTCGGCACTGCTGACCGCGGCGACCGAGCTGGTCATGGCCGACATCACCGCCCTTCTCGAACGGCTACGAGGCGAGACGGCGCCGGTCGAACGGTGGAATCCCGCAGCGCACAATCAGAAGGAGACCGGTCGTTTTGAGTAGGACCAGGCCCGTCGCAGTCGTTCCGCCCCGCCGTCGCGTCACCGTGCTCGGGGCAGGAAGCTGGGGAACGACCTTCGCGAAGATCCTCGCAGACGGTGGAAGCGACGTCACTCTGTGGGCGCGACGCCCCGAACTGGCCCGGGAGATCAGCGAGGCCAAGCGCAACAGCGACTACCTGCCCGGCATCAACCTTCCGCTTTCCGTCACGGCGACCTCGAGCCTCGCCGAGGCCCTCGCGGGCGCAGAGATGGTCTTCGTCTCGATTCCGAGCCAGAGCCTGCGAGACAACCTCGCCGCGATCAAGCCCCTGCTCCCGCCCGACGCCCTCGTGATCAGCCTCATGAAGGGTGTCGAGAAGAAGTCCGGCCTGCGCATGAGCGAGGTGATCGAGCTGGGGCTCGAGATCGACCGCGATCGTATCGCCGTCGCATCCGGCCCGAACCTGGCGCTCGAGATCGCGAAAGAGCAGCCCACGGCCGCCGTCATCTCGTCGCAGAGCCTCGAGACCGCCCAGCGTGTCGCGATGGTGGCGAGCAACCGATACTTCCGTTCCTTCGTGAACGTCGACGTCATCGGCACGGAGTTCGGCGGCGTGCTCAAGAACCTCATCGCCGTGGCCATCGGCATCGTCGACGGTGTGGGCTACGGAGAGAACACGAAGGCGTCGATCATCACACGGGGCCTGGCCGAAATGACCGACTTCGCTGTGGCGTACGGGGCGCAGGCCGATACGCTCGCGGGCCTCGCGGGTCTGGGCGACCTCATCGCCACGAGCAGCTCGTCGCTGTCTCGCAACAACACCGCGGGTCGATTGCTGGGCCAGGGCTACAGCTTCGCCGACGTCGTGAAGAGCATGCAGCAGACGGCCGAGGGCCTCGCCTCTGTCGCACCGATCCTCGAACTGGCCTCTGCCAAAGGCGTGGACATGCCCATCGTCAAGCAGGTCAGCGAGGTGCTGGCCGGTACGCTGAATCCTCGGGACATAGCTCCCCACCTGACGACGGACTCCGACGAGCCGCAGGGCGAAAGGACAATCGATGGCCGGAAAAACACTGGTGGCTCTGCTTTTTGGAGGCCGTTCAAGCGAGCACTCGATCAGCTGCGCGACGGCGGGCGGAGTTCTTCACGCGATTGACCGCGAGCGGTTCGACGTCATTCCGATCGGCATCACCAGCGAGGGATCGTTCGTTCTCGAAGACGACGACCCGGCCAAGTTCGCGATCGACGCCGACGCCATGCCCCGTGTGCTCGACAACGGCACGCGCATCCGCTGGCCAGACAAGGCGGGCGACCGCACGCTGACAGTCGAACTCGCCGACGGCACCACGCGTAGCCTGGGCGAGGTGGATGTCGTCTTCCCGATTCTGCACGGACGTTTCGGTGAAGACGGCACGGTGCAGGGCATGCTCGAGCTCCTCGGACTGCCCTTCGTGGGGTCCGGCGTTCTCGCCTCGGCGCTCGGCATGGACAAGCACTTCACCAAGACGGTTCTGCTGCAGGCCGGCATCGAGGTCGCTCCGTGGAACACGGTCACGGCCCGGCAGTGGGCTCAGTCGCCCACCCTCGTCGCCGAACGCGCTTCCTCGCTCGGACTGCCGGCGTTCGTGAAGCCCGCTCGCGCCGGCTCGTCTGTCGGAGTGAGTCGCATCACCGATTGGTCGCAACTGGCCGAGGCTATGGAGGTCGCCCTCGCCGAGGACGACAAAGTCCTCATCGAAGAGGGAATCGTGGGCCGCGAGGTCGAGTGCGGCGTTCTCGAGGGCCGCGACGGCGCACCCACCCGGGTATCGGTGGCGGGCGAGGTCGTCATGACCGACAGAGCGTTCTACGACTTCGACGCGAAGTACCTCGACGCCCCCGGCATCGAGCTGGTGTGCCCCGCGCCGATGAGCGACGATCAGCTCGCCACCATGCAGAGCATCGCGGCCACCGCATTCGAGTCCATCGGCGGAGCCGGGCTCGCCCGCGTCGATTTCTTTCTCACCGATAACGGGTTCGTCGTGAACGAGCTCAACACGATGCCCGGCTTCACGCCGATCTCGATGTTCCCGGCCTGCTGGATCGCGTCGGGGCTGAGCTACCCGCAGCTCATCGACGAACTGATCGACCTGGCACTGCAGGAACGCTGAGCCATTCGTTCCCTGAGCCTGTCGAAGGCACCCTTCGACAGGCTCAGGGAACGCGTACCTACGCTTCGCCGGGCAGCGCCTTTCGAATGACGAGTCGCGTCCACGCGCCCACGAAGATGCGGTCGCCGTCGTGTACCTCACGGCGTTGCCCCGGCTGGATCGGAACGCTCGGCAGCTCCTCGCCCGCGGCACCCACGAAGGTGCCATTCGACGACTGGAGGTCTTCGACCCACCAGCGCTGTCCATCGGTGTTGAGCTGGCAGTGCCGTCTCGAGACGCCGCTGTCGGTGCCGCACTCGATCTGCGGGTGGATATCGCGAGACACCGAGGTGCGGCCCACCAGCAGGCTGCTCTGCTTGAGCACGACGATCTCGGGCAGTCCCCCGGAGGGGAGCGGGTCGTCGGACTTCTGGGCGGCGTACCACTCGGGATCGACCCAGACCTCGGCGACCCATGCGCTGTCGCCCTCGATCGTCGAGACGGCGGGCGAGGATGCGACGGGGCCCGTTTCTGCCTCCGGTTCCGCTGCCGCCGGTTCAGAGGCCTCAGCCGCTCCTGCAGGCTCGACCGTCGGTTGGCCCTCGATGGCGGGCGCCTCGACGTAACCGGGGTCGCCGGCGGCCTCGTGCTTGCCGAGATCGCCCTCCTCGATGTCGAGACTCGACACCGGTGCGACGACCGGCACGACGGCGGGAGCGTTCGGCACGGGGGCCGGCGCGGTCAGCGGGGCGCCGAATCCCAGGCCGTCGGGGTCGGGCTCGGGAAGCGACCCCGTCGTGAAGTCGTAGCCGCAGTTCTCGCAGAACAGCGCATCCGGCAGGTTGGGGAACGAGCAGTTCGGGCACGTGATCGGCTCACTCGAACCCGAGACGGTGGGCATCGCCATCGTCGGGGTCGGTGCGACAGGCGCGGCGGCCACCATCGGTGTTCCGCACACGTCGCAGTAGTCGGTCGAGGCCGACGAGTGTCCGTTGGGGCACAAGGTCATTTGCGCACCCGCGTCGTCTTCGTCGATGCGGTGTCGAGCGCCATCTCGTCGAGCTTCGCCACGTCACGACGAAGCCGCACGGTGCCTTCGTTCGCGTCGTCGATCTCGACGACCTTGCGGAGCTTCGCGGTCGCCTCGTCGTTGCCCGTCTCGGCGGCGAGCTGAACCGCGCGACCCAGCTTCACGGTGGCGGTCGCGGCATCGCCGGCGGCCTTGGCCGCAAGGCCGTCTTGGATGGCCGAGGCGAGCTCGGTCTGGCCCGTGTAGTGCGCCACGGCCGGGTCGATCCGCGCCGTGAGGGCGTCGTCGTTCGACCAGCGCGCCTTCACGAGACCGGATGCGACGACCTCGTCGCGCACGGTCAGCTGCACGCGGGCCGCGAGCTGCTCGGAGCCCACGGGCTTCGAGGCGACCCGAACGGCGACGTGGTAGTCGCGCGACTCATCACCCCACGATCCCGTGGGGTACGAGCCCGTGAGCGGGTTGACCATGGTCTTGCGGGTGGTGAGGTCTTCGACGGTAGGGGCGACCTGTCGCACGAACAACACCTCGGAACCCTGCGGAGCCCAGACGCGCAGCTCGGCCGACGCCACGCCTCGTCCCATCGACTGCTTGATGATGCTCTCGAAGTCGGCGGCCATGTCGGCGGGCTTAGCGATGAGATCGACGGTGCCGAGCAGCGCGGTGGCGATCTGGCGCAGCTCGTCGACCTGCCAGCGTGAACCGACGCCGCGGGCGTCGCACTGGAAGACGCCGGTGGCGTTGTAGATGGCCTGGCTCAGCGCCTGTGCCGACTCGTGCTCGTTCTTGCCGTCGGTGAGAAGGATCGCGTGACGCTGGGTGGCCTGCGGTGTGGCCTGGAAGAGTTCACGAGCGAGCGTGAGCCACGTGCCCATGGCCGTGCCGCCTGAGGGCTGGAACGAGGCGACGGCCTGCTTGGCCGCGGCGCGCGCGCCCGGCTCCATCTGCACCATGGGAAGTCGGGCGTTCGGATACGGGAACGCTCGAGCCGCTGTATCGGTTCCGGAGATCACGGCGAACCAGGTGCCGTCGAGGATCTGGTCGATCGCCACCGCGGCCGCGTGCTTGGCAGCGCCGAGATTCTCGCCGGTCATCGACCCCGAGGTGTCGACGATGATGATCTCGCCGGCAGCCATGCCCTGCCCCTGCCCCGCCTGGCCCGCGCCCGAGACCGTGACCGTGACGATGGCGTGAACGTCTGTGGCCCCGTCTGAGAGGAATTCATTCTGAAAAACGCTGGCCGTGAACTCTGCCATGGGGGACTCCTCTATCTGTCATAGATCAGGCCGGCTGGGCCGGTGTAGGTACAACGCTATCGAATCGAGCGAGCGCGGCGGTGATGTTGTCTTGGCCGCCCTGCTCATTGGCCCAGTCGACGAGAGACGACGAGACCTGAACAGGGTTGCTTCCCACCATTCCCACGACCCGGTGCACGAGCTCGGCGAGGTCGTCGGCGTCGGAGCAGTAGTTCCAGAGCCCATCCGAGCAGACCAGAATCCATCCGGCTCCCGTGGGATAGGTCGGCACGACGTGGGGGGCCTCGTCGGGAGAGTCCGCGCCGAGCCATCGCGTGATGGAGTGCGCCTGCGGGGCGCTCTCGGCCTGCTGGCGTGACATGCCGTGCGACATCATCTCTTGTGACCACGAGTCGTCGGTGGTCAGCTGTCGGGACTTGCCGCTGTCCGCGATCCAATAGACCCGGCTGTCTCCGACGCCTCCGACCACGACGAGGGGGCCGTCGATGACCGCTGCGGCGAAGGTGCACGACGGCGGATTCGTTCTCGCCGCGAGTTCGCCGATCGCCTCGTAGATCGCGGCGCTCGCGTGTTCGCCGGCCTCGAGCATCCGGGCAGACCATCGGGCTTGCGCCAGTTCGTCGCTGGTGCCTTCTGTCAGGTCGGTCGAGCGCCCGGCCGCGAGATGGGCGGTTGCGGCGCGAGCAGCGGCGAGGCTCGCCTTGTCGGAGCCCGGAGTCGACGAGACCCCGTCGCACACGACCAAGACGGCGAACTCGCCGGCCTGCGGGTCTGCGGCCAGGGCCATAGCGTCTTCGTTGATCTCGTGCCGGATGCCGCGGTCGCACACTCCGCCGACCCAGGCCGCGGGCGCTTCCTGCCAGTGGTCGCGTTCGCTCTGAGCGGGCTTGCCGCAGAGTTCGCAATAGCCGTCGTCGGCGATGCTGCCTCCGCAATAAACGCAGGCGCGCCGTGGTGCCGACGTCGATGAGGTGACTTGGTCTGGTTCGACCCCGGCTTCAGCCTCGCCGGCATCGGGGCCGGAGCTCACCTCGACGAGTTCGCCGAGCTGGGTGCCGCACTCCTCGCAGAACTTCGCGTCGGGATCGTTCACCGTGCCGCACGCGGGGCACAGGATCGGCACCGCCGGAGCGGCCTCGACCACGGGTTCCGCAGCAGGCGCCGCGTCAGGCGCCGCGGCAGGCACCGCGTCAGGTTCGAGGTCAGGCTCTACGACGGCTTCGACGACGGGCTCTGCCGCGGGGTCCACGGGGGGCACGGCGTCGCCGTGCATCTGTGCGTCGCTCACGACAGGGTCCACCGTCGAACGCGGTTGGCCTCGTCGACCAGGTGCACGCGCTCCGCCTCATTCTCCGTGAGGCCCGCCAACTCGCGATACGCGCGCTCGAGACCATCGCGGAGCGGTCCCTCCTGGGCGGGGATGCCGCCGACCACCGCATCGGTGGATGGCCCGGAATCACGCACCAGGGCCAGGGCAGACGCCAGGACGCTGGCGGTGAGCTCGACTCGCGACCTCGAGTCGATCGACACCGTGGCGACGCTGTCGAGCGCGGCGGCCAGCGAGGCGAGTCCACGCTTCGAGGTCGCCAGCAGCTCCGCGCGTCGACGACGGGCGTCGACGTACGAGCTGCGGGTGGGGGTGACGAGGTCGAGCGCTGACAGCGCGCCGTCGAGGTCGCCTCGCTGCTCGCGGATGCGGGCCAGGCCGAAGGCGGCCGCAGCGGTGTAGTTCGCGTCGGAACGTGCGCAGATGATGTAGAGGCTCTCGGCGATCTCGGGCTCGCCGCTCGCCTCGCAGGCCGCGGCAAGGGCGAGCTTCGGCGCGAGCTCGCCCGGCACCTGGCCGTAGACGGTGTTGAACGACGCGCGGGCGCTGCGGGCATCTCCCTTAGCGAGTTCGGCGAGACCGGCGACCCAGACGGCACGCCACTCCCATGGATCGTCGGTGAGGATCTCGCTCATCACGGCGTCGACGGTCTGGAAATTGCCCGACTCGATGGCCGCACGGGCACGCGCGAGACGGATCTCGACCGTGACGTTCGGGGCGGACTCGAGGGCGATCAGGCGCGCGGCCGGGTCTTCCATATTCACGCCGGCGAGCCAGCTGCGCGCGGGGTCGGACTCATCGACCTTGAGACCGGGCAGGGCATCCCAGGGCAGCGGTCGGTCGACGACATCGGCGACGGGCGCCTCGAAGAGAACGGATGCCGCGGAGTGCAGCGCGGGGTGACCCGGCCCGCGGTCGGTGGCCACGACCTCGCGCAGCACACCCAGCAGCTGCGCGCGCAGCTCATCGACCGACGCGAAACGGTCTGACGGGTCGAAGGCGCAGGCCTTGGCGAGCAGCCGATAGAACGAGTCGTACGTCTGGAACACGGGCGTGTCCGCCACATCGGGCAGCGACGACACGAAGGTCGTCTGATTGCCGCGGAAGTCGAGGACGAGCGTGGCGAGGGTGCGGCCGATCGTGTAGATGTCGGCGGCGACCGACGGCCCCACATCGGGGACCTCTGGTGCCTGGAATCCGACCGTTCCGAAGATGGCCGAAGTCTGGTCGTCGATGCGGCGCACGCCACCCAGGTCGATCAGCTTCACCGTGTCGCCGACCTGGATCATATTGTCGGGCTTGAAGTCGCAGAACAGCAGATTGATGTCGTGCAGGTACTGGAAGGCGGGCAGGATCTCGAGCACGTAGGCGAGGGCCTGGTCGACCGGCAGCGGGTCGACGACGCCGTTGTTCGCCTTCATGCGCTCTTTGAGGATCACCTTGAGCGACGGACCGCCCACGTACTCCATCACGATGTAGCCGGCGCCGTTGAACATCACGAAGTTGTAGATCTCGACGATCAGCGGATGCTCGACCTCGGCGAGGAACTGGCGTTCCGTGATCGCCGCGGCATACGCATCCGGATCGCCCGAATTGAGCAGACCCTTCAGAACCACCCAGCGGCCCGAGACGTTCTGGTCACGGGCGAGGTAGATCCATCCGAGGCCACCGAACGCGAGGCATCCGACGACCTCGTACTGGCTGCCCACGACATCGCCCGGCTTGAGCTGCGGGGTGAAGGAGAAGGGCGTGCGGCAGTTCGGGCAGAATCCCTCGGTGCGACCGGGCTTGTCGTCGCGACCGCGGCCCACCGGCTTGCCGCAGTTCGAGCAGAATCGCTTCGCCTCCGGCAGCTCGGCGACGGCCATGACCGCCTTCAGCGGATCTGCGGGCGGCTCGGTGGGAACCGTCGTGAGCCCGGCGCCGAGGCGCGGGCCGCGGAGGCGCGTGGAGGTGGTTCCGAATCGGCGGGTGGCCTTCGAGCCGGTCGCCGCGGTGCGCGCCGATCCCAGAGCCGCCGTGGCGAGTCGCGCCGACGAGGTGCGGCCGGTGCGGGTCGATCCGGCCTGCGCGAAGTCGGGGTCTGCCCCGGCGCCGGTCTGCGGTCCGGCCGAGAACCCGGTGCCGAGCTTGGCCGAGGGCGATGCCGCGGCGGCCGTGCCGGTGCCCGAAGCGGGGGGAAGTGGGCTGGGCGCGGCGGGAGAACCGCAGACGTTGCAGTAGCCGTCTTCGATCACACCCGTGCAGCCGGGCTGCTGGCAGTGCTGGACATCGGTCATGACGTGTAGCGTCCTTCCTGACCTTGACGCGGCGAGGATGCCGGCGGCAGGTCACGGGTGAGAAATTGGTATTGCTCGACGTAGAAGCGGGCGAGGCGCAGGTCGCACGGAGTGGTGTCGACGGCCTCTTTGGCCTCGATGTAACCGGCGGCGACCGTGGGCGACGCGGAACGGCCCGAGCTCTCGGCCTTCGCGTGGTAGCCCGACAGGCGGTACCGCAACTCGGCGCGCTCGCGGAGTTGACCGGCGTACGCGTCTTCGACCGCCTCGAAGGCGCGGTTCACCAGGGCGAGGCGCGCGGTCCAGGCGTCGAGGGCGGCACGCGTCTGCGGCACAGGTCCGAGTTTCGACACGTCGGGGATCGCCAGGCGAGGCGGGTCGACGATCTCGCGGCGGCATCGGTCGGCCAGGGCCCGCAGCACCGGCTCGCGTCGCTCTGCGGCCGCGGCGTCGTCGGCGGCCTTGCGCGCATCCCTGGCCAGGTCGCGCTTCTGAGAACTGGCGACGATGAGGTCGCGTTCGAGATGCGCCGAATCCTGCACCAGCTGCCCGAGCGGGCCGGTGACGTCGGCGCCTCGGCCAGCCTTCTCGGCGAGGGTCTCGAGTCGGTTGCGCAGGGTAGAGACCCGCTGTGCGCTGTCGGGGTCGGATGTCGCCAGGTCGCGCGACCGCTCGAGTTCAGCGCGCAAGCCGACGATGCGCGCGGTGGTGCCGGCCGCACGCGGGTCGAGGCTGAGTCGAGTGGTCAGCTGCGAGACGAGGGCATCGGCGAGTCTGACGGCCTCGACGAGCGAGACGAGTTCTGCCCCGCCTCCGGAGTCCAACCGGCCCCAGATCAGCTGCGACATCTTCTGCCTGGCGACGGTGTCGACACGGCCCGAGTCCCAGACGCTTTCGAGGCTCTCGCGGCGTTTTCGGGTGGCCTCCCACAGCGTCTCGGCGAGGACGATGTCGGAGGTGTAGGAATCGGGCTCCTGCGATGCGAGGGCCGCGGCCCCCAGGCGGTCGAGCTCTTTTCGTTGCCGGTCGACCCATTCGCCGAGGCCGGTGAGGTATTTCAGCAGCTCGCCCGGGTCGATCGCCTCTCCGAGGCGCCCGGGAGCGACTGGCGTGCTTCCGCTGGCGGTCATCGTCATCGCTGCTCCTCTCGGCGGATCGAAGTTGGGGGTGTCAGGTGCTTCAGATGCTCTGCGCTACGCGTCAGCGTCAGCGTCAACGCCCGTAGACGGGCACGGGCGGAGCCGGCGCCGGGCCCAGCACGCTGAGCCACTTCGTGTAGAGGCTCGTCCAGGTGCCGTCGCTGCGCATGCGATCGAGCACACCGTTCACGAACTGCACGAGCTCGACCTTCTCGGCCGGCATTCCCAGGCCGTAGGGCTCGGCGCTGATCGGCTCGCCCACGACCTTGGCATACGGGTCTTGCGCGGCGAATCCGGCGAGGATCGTGTCGTCGCCGGTGATGGCATCCACCTTGCCCTGCTGGAACAGCACGAGGCACTCGGTGTGTGTTGCGGCCGACACGGCCTCGATGTTGGGGAACCTGTCCTCGAGCCGAGTGAGCGTGGTCGTGCTGGCGGGGGCGCAGACCTTCTTGCCGCTGAGTGCGTCTATCGACGTCGCGTCGGAGTCGGCTCCGACGAGGACCTTCTGGCCGGCGTCGTAGTACTCCGTCGAGAATGCGATGGTCTCCCAACGGGCGCAGTTGATGGTCATGGTGCGCGCCACGATGTCGACCTGCGTCTTGCCATCGGCGCCGGGGGTCAGCACGTCGAGGCGCTGGGCCGACGTGATGACCTTGAACTGCAACCTGTTCGGATCGCCGAAGATCGCCCGAGAGATCTCATGCAGGACGTCGATGTCGAAGCCCTCGATCTGGCCCGTGAGCGGGTTGCGGGAGCCCATGAGCAGCGTGTCGGCGGATACGCCGACCCGGAGCACGCCCTGGGCGCGGATGGCGTCGACCGCGCCACCCGCGGGAATCGAGTCGGGCGAGATGGGGGAGTACGACGGCTGCACTTCGCCCTCGACGTTCTTGCAGGTCGACGCGGGCGCCGGGTTGCTCGGTGCACTCTCGGTGGGCGTCGGGGTGGGAGTGAGACCGAGGTCGTCGCTTCCCGATCGCGGCGCGCAGGCGGTGAGCGCGAGGGTGCCGATCAGCGTCGCGATGATCGCGATGCGGCCCGTACGTGAACGGATGGCGCTCATCGGTACTCCTTGAGTCGAAGGGAGACGCCGCGCCAGGAGAGCACGGCGGCGGCGAGGCCGGCCACGAGGAAGAGCCAGCCGAGGAGCGCTGACTGAGTGCCGCCCGCGTCGAGCGCGTTCTTCGTCGTGGCGGCACTCGAGGCGATGTCGTCTTGTGCCGCGGTGCTGAACGCGGTGAAGGCCGCGTTGGCGCTGCCGGGCTCCTGGCTGATCGCCTGCGCGACCGCGCCGTCCCAGTCACCCGCGTCGTCGAGCTTGCGAATCTCTGCGTGCTTCTCGACCCACGAGTCGAAGCCGTTGCTGAGATCGTCGCTGATGAGGTAGTTCTTGCCGCTCGAGTCGAGACGTGTCTGAGCGTCGGCGATGGCCGTCTGCACGTCGGCCTCGAGAGTCTGCCCTGAGCCGCGCTTGATGAGCGTGAAGCTCTCGAGCGACTTGGCCTCGGTGGCCGAGGTGTACGCCTGAGAGAGGGCGAGGGTCTTGGCGTAGGAGTTCTGCCTGGCCTCGATGGCTGCCCCCGTGGTGTTCGAGAAGGTGACCACACCGATGACGCCGACGATGAGCATGGCGACGGCGGCGATCAGCAGTGGCCAGTTGAGGTAGCGGTGAGAGCGCCGCGTGATCCAGAGGTGTACCCAGATCAGAGCGATCAGGGCCGCGAGGGCGATGATCAGCCAGACCAGCGACACGGTCGAGGCGGTGAAGCTGCCCGCCGCCCGGTCGGCGCTCGCGAGAACCAGGGCTTCGAGCTGCGGAAGGGTGCTGTCGTTCAGCAGGGCGGAGGCCTGCGACAGGTAAGCGGCGCCGACGGGAAAGCCCTGACGGTTGTTCGCGCGCGCCTGCTCGATGAGGCCGGTGTAGATGGCGACCTCGGCGTTGACCTTGGCGAAGTCGGTGTCTCCGGCCTTGTCGTCGGCGGCGAGGAGGGTGATCTCGCGGGTGGCGTCGTCGATCGCGGTGTCGTACTCGGCTCGCTGATCGGCGGGCTCCAAGCCACCGACGAGGAACGCGTTGGCGGCGATCGCGTCGGCACGCACCAGATCGTTGCGCACGGACTGGATGCCGATCAGCTGGGCGGCCTCGGCACTCGCGTCGGCCGTGGACCTGGCCTGCGACGACCCCGTCTGAAAGCCGGCGGCTCCGAACGCCAGACTGGCGAGCACGGAGACGGCGAGCAGCAGGCGGAGGGTGGCGGGAGTGGAGCGCGTCTTCTTCGCGGGCGCGGGGGCCGGTGCGCTCTGAGCCTGCACGGCGGTCGTCGACGCGGCGTTCGGCCGCGGGGATGCCTGGGGTACCGGCGGCGGGGGCGCGGCTGCGGTCGTGCTCATTCGGTGTCCTTCGACGTTGTCGGTTCTGCGGGATCGTCTGAGGGGTGATCTGCGGTGGGCGCGGCATCGGACGACTCGGCTTCGAGCGCGCTCGCCTGATCAGTCTGCGGCACGTCGACCAGGATCGGCGAGTCGATCGTCTCGTCGTCGGTGCCCCGCACCTCGCCGTCGTTCGAGTCGTTGAGATCGTCGGCCAGCAGCAGGCGCAGGTCGTCGAGCGTCGGCTCCGTGACGTCGCGCAGGCGCCAGGCGTGCCGTGCGATCGCCTTGTCGAGCAGATTGCGGGCGTAGCGACCGTTGCCGAAACCCTCGTCTCGGGGTTCGATCGACACGATCTGTTCGAACCGCTCGAGCGCCTCGGGCGTCGGCTCGAAGTCGGACGATTCGGCCAGGCGCACGAAGATGTCGCGCAGCTCGGTGTCGGTGTAGTCCTGGAACGTGATGGAGGTCGAGAACCGGCTGGCGAGCCCGGGGTTCGTCTCCATGAATCCGCGCATCGGCTCGGGATAGCCGGCCACGATCACCACGAGGTCGTCGCGGTGATCCTCCATGTCTTTCACGATGGTCGTGATGGCCTCGGCGCCGTACTGGTCGAGCGCCAGCCCGTAGGCCTCGTCGATGAAGAGAACGCCGCCGATGGCCCCGGCCACGACCTCGCTCGTCTTGGTCGCCGTCTGCCCGAGATAGCCGCCCACGAGTTCGGAGCGGTCGACCTCGACGAGATGGCCCTTGGACAGGATGCCGAGGGCCGCGTAGATGCCGGCGACGAGACGGGCCACGGTGGTCTTGCCCGTGCCCGGGTTGCCGAGAAAGACGAGGTGCCTCGTGAGCGTCGGAGTGGTGAGCCCCGCGGCCGTTCGCAGCTGGTCGATGCGCAGCAGCTGCGTCTGCCGGTGGATCTCTCTCTTGACCCTGTCGAGTCCGATAAGGCTGTCGAGCTCGGCGAGCAGCTCTTCGACGCTCTTCTTCGGTTTCTCTTCGTCTTGGGCCGCGACCGGCGCGTCGGCGGGAGCGGGCTGCGCGGCGGTCGGAGCATCCGGTTGCGGTTCGGATGGGGTGAGGCCGGCTTTGCGGGCGAGCTCGGCCATGGTGGCATCGCCCGGCCGTGCGAAGTCGGGCTGCTGAACATCGAAGGGGTCAGCGCTGAGCTGCTGGCCGACCGGGGGAACCGCAGACAGCGTCGTCGAGGGGAACAGCGTGGCCTCGGTGCGCGAGAGCGGAGGAAGAGAAGGAGCCTGCCGTGCCCCCGCGAGTTGGGCGGCTGCGGTGGCAGACGCCGCACCGAGAACACCGATCGAGGGCTCGCCCAATTCGCTTGCGGCCGCGACGACGCCAGTGAGCGCCTTGGCATACTCGCCGGCGTGCTGCGGAGAGTCGGCGGCCAGCCTGCTCAGCAGGTCGGTGGGCGACGCACGCCAGCGCCTCGCGCTCGACGCGGCTTCGAAGAACTCGTCTGCGCTGCCCGCGCCGGTCTGGTCGACCCATTGAACGGATGCGCCGATGGCGGACTCGGCGACGGCGGCGGCGATGCGCACGCCCTCGTCTCGGGCGGCGGCGGAATCGAGGCCGGCACTCTGCGCCGCCGCGACGAGGGCGTCGAGAGCCTGGCGCAGCTCGTGCGGATCAGAGGGTGTCATGGTGTCTTCGCTCAGCTCAGGGGTTCGGACGGGAGGGTCAGGCTCGATGAGGGCTGGAACTTCTCCGCGAGGAACTGTCCGTGCGCGACGAGAGCCGCGGCGTCGGCGCGAGACACTGCATCCGAGATCTTGTCGAGCGTCGCGCCCAGCAGGTCGAGCTGGTCGCACAGGAGCATGAGCGAGGTCTTGCCCTTGTAGACGGCCCGCCGGTCGGCGAAATCGCGGGGGAGCCGGAGGTAGCCGCCGACGGCCTCGGGCAGATAGCTCGTGGCGGTCGAGACGACGGTGTGCGCTTGCGCACTGCCGCCGCCGAGCTGATCGAGCCGCGGAACCATCACGGCCACGGTGTTCGCGATGCGGTTGATGCGCGCGGTGACGATGGGTGGCACCTTGCCGGTCGTGTCTGCCTGCACATCGGCGATCGACGACAGGATGTCGGCGCTGGTCGGAGCCGGTGGCAGCTCGAACTCGTATTCGCGCTCAGCAGTTCGCCCCGTCACCGAGTCGCGGAGGTTCTGCCAAAAGCCCATTGCGTGACGTGCTCGACCCGTCGACTCAGCGCTTGTCGAGGTCGAGCGTGCTCGCGACCTCGGTCGTCTCGCTGCGGCGCGCGCGCTCGATGTAGGGCTTGGCCTTCTCTGTCTCGGTCTCGAGAACTCCGATGGTCTGAGCCATGCTGTCGAGCGCCTGCACCTTGAACTCCGAGATCGAGTCCATGGTCGCGTAGATGTTGGCGAAGGCGGCCTGGAGCTGCGGCAGACCCACGGTGGCCGACGCAGCCTGCGACTGGATCGACGCGGACTGATCGGCCAGCATCTTCGAGGTGGCCTCGATCATGTTCGAGGTGGTGGTGTTCAGCGCGGTGATCTGATCGAGCACGAGCTTCTGGTTGGCCAGGGCCTGCGCCACGATCACGGCCGTACGAAGCGCCGAGACGGTGGTGGTGGTCGCCCGGTCGACGCCCTTGATGAGCTCGAGGTTGTTCTTGATGATCACGTCGATGGCCAGGTAGCCCTGGATCGACACGGCGAGCTGGGTCAGCAGATCTTGGTGCTTCTGGCGCACGTAGAAGAGCACGTCTTCGCGCAGCGCCTTCGCCTTATCGGGGTCGGTGCTGTCGAACTCGGCGATCTTGGCCGAGAGCTTCACGTCGAGGCGCTCGGCGACGTAGATGTACTCGTTGAGCCGCTGCATCGTCTCCCAGAGGTGCTGCTTCTCGAGGTTCAGCGCGGCGTTGTCTTTGCGCAGTTCGTCTTGGCCGTCGTAGAGCGCCTTGATGATGGCATTGAGGTGAGACTGCGCGCTCTCGTACTTGCGGAAGTAGTCGGCGATCTTGCGGCCGAAAGGAATGAAGCCGAGGATCTTGCGCTCGATGCTCTGCTCGCTGGGGTCGAGGTCTTCGACGGTGCGGCGCAGTTCGAGAAGCGTGGAACCGATCTTCGAGCTCTCGGAGAGGCCACCTGACTGGAGGGCCTTCACCGGCGTCGCGAGAAGCCTGTTCGACGAGTCCGCCGCCTGGCGGATGTCGACGTCGCCCATGGTGCGCACGTCGTTCGCCTTGGCGGCGAAGGCGGGAGAGCGCGTGTCGGTGCTGACCAGAGTGTCGAGATAGGTGTCGACCTTGGCATCGAGCCCGGGCAGCGCCGCGGGATCGACCTTCGGTGCCATCGCGGGCGCGGAGGTGGCCGCGACCGGGGCTACGGGCTGGGGTGCGGTCAGCGTGAGAACGCTGTCGGAAGGGGCCTGCAGGGGAGCGGCGTCGGTCATCATGTCCTCACAACGGGGGCGGAGCCTTCAGAGTTCAACGGAATCGCTTCACTATATCGTCTAGCCCGCCGTGCCCTCCGGCCCTTGTCAGAGCCATCCCTTGCGTCGGAACACGCTGTAGAGCACTCCGCCCATGGCGACCATGGCCGCGACGGCCAGCGGGTAGCCGAAGGTCCAGTGCAGCTCGGGCATGTTGTCGAAGTTCATGCCGTAGATGGTTCCGACGAGGGTCGGGGCGAACAGGATGGCGGCCCACGACGAGATCTTTTTGACTTGGTCGTTCTGGTCTTGACCCACGAGGGTGAGGTGCGTCGTGAGGGCGTTCTCGAGCAGTGCGCGATAGGCGTCGATCCGGTCGACGATGCGGTGCGTGTGATCGAGCACGTCGCGAAAGCCGCGCGCCACCTCGATATCGACCGCGTGGTCGCCGACTTGTTGCTTGAGTTCGCCGACGACATCGAGCAGTGGATGGGTCGCCCGCTGGAACATCATGACCTCGCGGGAGAGCTCGTAGATGCGGCGCGAGAGCTCGGTGGCGCCCCCTTCGAAGAGTTCGTCTTCGATCTCGTCGATGTCGTTCTCGAGCCCGAGGGCCACTGGCGCGTAGTCGTCGACGACGCGGTCGAGAACGGCGTACAGCACCGCTTGCGGACCTCTCGCGAGCAGATCCGGCGCGGCCTCGAGACGTTCTCGAACGACGTTGAGATCGGGCCGCGCGGCCCGGCGAACCGTCACCACGAAGGTGCTGCCGACGAACAGATGCACCTCGCCGAACTCCACCTTCTCGATGTCGTCGCGGTAGAAAGCGGGTCGCAGCACGACGAATTGGGTGTCTCCGTAGCGCTCCAGCTTCGCCCGCTGGTGGCCGGCCAGGGCGTCTTCGATGGCCAGGGGGTGCAGCTCGAACTCGTCGGCGACAGCCTGCAGCTCTTCGGGGCTCGGCCGGTCGAGATCGATCCAGGCGAAGCCGCGACGCTCGGTGAGCAGCTCGAACGTCTCGTCGAGGGTCTCGGGGTTGTCGGTGCGCACCCCGTCGACGTAGATGGCGTTGTCGATCACGGTCATGGGGTGCTCTTGTCTGTGGAGGTCAGCCGGCCGACGGAGCGTCGGTAGGCAGGTCGAGCGTGTCTTCGGCCCCGAGGCACTTGTTGGTCTGCGGGATCTTCGAGATGGAGGGACCGAGGTCGACCAGGGTCGAGGTGCCCGAGACCACGTCGTAGTTGACGATGACCTCGGTCGTGGGAACCCGACCGTAGGTCACGAAGCGGTAGTTCGGCTTGTTCGAGTCGTCTTCAACCCAGTCGATGCCATTGATGTTGATGCACGGCAGCGTCGTCGGCCCCTGCGGCGGTATGCCGCAGCGCAGCAGGATGCTCGCGGGCGAGCCCCACGCCGCCGTCGCCTGGGCGTCGGTCTGGCGGATGTCTTGGTTCTCGGCGTCGCTCGGCAGCACGAGGGGCAGGCTCACGATGATGTCGGCGCACGCCGGGTCGGCCGCTGATTCTGCAGGCTCGAGCGAAACGGTCTGGGCGCAGGCGCTGAGGCCGACGACGATGAACCCCATCGCGAGAAAGGCGGCTGTGCGGCGGGCGGCTGTTCGGACCGCATTTGGCCGCGCGAGAGGTGGTCGAGACATCCCCCACAGGCTACCGTTTGCAGGTGACAGAAACCTCCGCGCAGCCCGACGGTCGGCCGTCCTCCGCCCTGCCCGTCTCCGCCCCCGGCGAGACCGTGACCTCACTCGGCGAGCGCGAGACGCTGCGCCGCATCGTGCGCCGCCTGCCTCGAACCCGGGGGGAGCTTCTCGGGCCCGGAGATGACGCGGCGGTGGTGGCCGCCCCCGACGGGCGGACCGTTCTGACCACCGACATGATGGTGCAGGGCCCCGACTTCAGGCTCGCCTGGTCGACGCCCTATGAGCTCGGCTGGAAGGCCGCCGTCTCGAACCTCGCCGACGTTGCCGCCATGGGCGCCGTCCCGACCGCGCTGCTCGTCGCCCTCGCCGCCCCAGCCGACACCCCCGTCGCCGTGCTCGAGCAGTTCGCCGACGGCATGCGCGACGCGTGCGCCGACCTCGCCCCGGGGTGCGGCGTCGTCGGCGGCGACCTGTCGACGGCCGGGGCGCTGACCATCACCGTGACGGCGATCGGCGATCTCGAGGGCCGCGACCCCGTCGTGCGCTCCGGCGCCGCGGTCGGCGACGACCTCGCGATCGCCGGGTCGCTCGGCCTCGCGGGCGCCGGGGTCTGGCTCCTGTATCGAGACGGCTCCACAGACGCGGATGCCGAGGGCGGGCGGGAGCCCGACGCGCGACGGGCGCGCGTCGTGCGCCACGAGCATCCGGAGCTTGTGAGCGAACAGGT
The DNA here is from genome assembly GCF_001423605.1 of Agreia sp. Leaf335. NCBI lineage: Bacteria > Bacillati > Actinomycetota > Actinomycetes > Micrococcales > Microbacteriaceae > Agreia > Agreia sp. Leaf335. The sequence continues at coordinate 881,306 of NZ_LMOQ01000001.1, forward strand.
CGCGCCTCGATCGCCGATCGGGCTGGGTGTCGCCGCATCCGACGCCGGGGCCACGGCGATGTTGGATGTGTCGGACGGGCTGGTGCTCGACGCGTCACGCATCGCGGACGCGAGCGAGGTGACGATCGAGTTGTACGCCCACGCGATCGACGCGGAAGCGGCCGGGCTCGTCGCGATCGACCCTGTCGTCGGGCGTCGCGCCGCGGACTTCGTGCTGACCGGGGGAGAGGACCATTCGCTCTTGGCGACGTTCCCCGCAGGCCGCGCCCCGGAGGGATTCCGGGTCATAGGAACGGTTCGGCAGCGGGGCGCGCGTGCCGTGACGGTCGGAGGGGCGGCTTACGAACGCCCCGGCGGATGGGACCCCTACGCCGACTGGGACGGCGCGGCGGGCTAGTGACTCAGACGGGAGAGATCCACCACAGGGTCGTCTCGCCGTAGTGCTTGCGGCGGTCGAGTTCGAGGCCCTCGGGCAGCGTCGGCTGTGGCGAGCGTGCGCTGCGCTCGACGACCACCACCGCATCGGGGGAGAGGTGGCCGACGAGGGCGTCGAGATTCTGGGCGAGCTCGTCGTCGCCCAGCTCGTAGGGCGGGTCGATGAAGACGATGTCGACGATGCCGCGGTCGGCCGACGCCCCGAGGTAGCTCGACACCGAGCTCGCCTGCACGTCGATGCGAGGAGCCGGCCTCGGCGCTCCCTGCTGAAGAAGGCGAGCGTTCTCGCGGCAGACCTTGGCCGCTGCCGGGTTCTTCTCCACGAGAATGACCGTGGCGGCGCCGCGACTGGCCGCCTCGAGCCCCAGCGCGCCTGACCCGGCGTAGAGGTCGAGCACTGTCGAGCCGGGGAGAACATCGCGGGCCTCGAGCGCGGAGAAGACGGCCTCGCGCACGCGGTCGCTGGTCGGTCGGGTGCCCGAGCGGGGAACGGCGATGCGCCTCGACCCGGCGTATCCGGCGATGATGCGGGTCATGCGAACACTCCCTGACAGCGAGCGGAGACGCACGAACGGATCATGCCTGCATGTTATCCGTGTCGGCGGTCGCACCTAGAATCGCCGTATGACCGCGCCGGATACTGTCTCGCCGCACGGCGGCAGCATCCTCGATGCCAAGCTCACCTCCGGCAGCCTGGGCGGCAAGACGGCTACTCCACTCGCCAAGACGCTCGGCATCGTCACCGTCGGCGATCTGCTGAGCCACTACCCCCGCCGTTACGTGAAGCGCGGAGAGCTCACTGCGCTCGACCAGTTGCCGCTCGGCGAGAACGTCACGATCGTGGCCGAGGTGCGCACCGTCAAGAAGCGCACGATGAAGTCGCGCCACGGCTCGATCCTCGAGGTGAGCATCTCCGACGGCCAGGGCTTCTTGACCCTCACCTTCTTCAACCAGGCATGGCGCGAGGCTCAGCTGCCCGTCGGCGCTCGCGGCATCTTCACCGGCAAGGTGTCCGACTATCGGGGCGCCCTGCAGCTCGCGCACCCCGACTACGAGATGTTCGACGACATCCAACTCAAAGACGGCGCGGCCGCCACCTCGAAGTGGCTCGAGCAGCCCATTCCCATCTACCCCGCGAGTGGCAGCATCGCCAGTTGGCAGATCGCCAGCACGGTGGCGCTCATCCTCGACGGGCTCGGCGATGTTCCCGACCCCGTTCCGGCCGACGTCGCCGACGAACGCGGCCTCCTCTCTTACCGGCAGGCGCTCGAGCTCGTCCATCGGCCCACCAAGACCTCCGACTGGCAGCGGGCGCGCGACGCCCTGCGCTTTCACGAGGCCTTCGTTCTTCAGGCGGCCCTGCTCGAGCAGCGCCGCCTCGCCCACCAGCACGAGGCTGTGCCCCGCGTGCCGAAGCCGGGCGGCTTCCTCGAACGCTTCGACAAGCAGCTGGCCTTCACCCTCACGGGCGACCAGCAGCTGGTGGGCCGCGAGATCGCCGACGACATGGCACGCAACGAGCCTATGAACAGGCTGGTGCAGGGCGAGGTCGGCTCGGGTAAGACCATCGTGGCGCTCAGGGCCATGCTGGCCACCGCCGACTCGGGCGGGCAGTCGGCCCTGCTCGCGCCGACCGAGGTCCTTGCGTCGCAGCACCTGCGCTCCATCGTGCGTGCTCTCGGCCCCGACCTCGCCGCAGAGCTCATTCCCACGCTGCACACCGGTCAGATGCCCACCGCCGATCGGCGAAAGGCGCTGCTGCGCATGGTCTCGGGTCAGGCGCGCATCGTCGTGGGCACGCACGCGCTGCTCGGCGACAAGGTCACGTTCTACGACCTCGGACTGGTCGTCGTCGACGAGCAGCACCGCTTCGGCGTCGACCAACGCGACGACCTGCGCCGCAAGGGCGCAACCCCGCCACATGTGCTGGTGTTGACGGCCACGCCCATTCCCCGCACCGTGGCCATGACCGTCTTCGGCGACCTCGACGTCTCGACCATCGCCGAGCTCCCCGCCGGGCGCCAGGGCATCGAGACGTTCGTCGTTCCTCTCGCCGAGAAGCCCACATGGAGCGCCCGCATCTGGACCCGCATGGCCGAAGAGCTCGCACTCGGGCGTCAGGCGTTCGTCGTGTGTCCGGCCATCGACGCGGCAGCGAGCGAAGATCCGGCAGGCGATGAGCCGGTCGACGAACCGGCCGAGGCGACGGGCCCGGCCCGGCCCGTCGCATCCGTCGAGGCCATCACGGCACTCGTCAAGGCGAACCCGGCGCTCGCCGGCGCTCGAGTGGCGCCGCTGCACGGCCGCATGCCGAGCGACGAGAAAGAGGCGGTGATGCGCGCCTTCGCCGATGGCTCGCTCGACATCATTGTCGCGACCACGGTTATCGAGGTCGGCGTCGACGTGCCGAACGCCTCGACGATGGTCGTGATGGATGCCGAGCGGTTCGGCGTCTCGCAACTGCATCAGCTGCGGGGCCGCGTCGGGCGCGGGGGAGTGCCCGGCCTGTGCCTGCTGGTCACGAACGCCGAGCTCGAGAGCGTCGCCCGACAACGGGTCGACGCCGTCGCATCCACGCTCGACGGCTTCGAGCTCGCCCAGGTCGACCTCGAGCTGCGCCGCGAGGGCAATGTGCTGGGCCGCAACCAGTCGGGCGGCAAGTCCAGCCTGCGCCTGCTTCGAGTCACCACCGACGGCGACCTCATTGTCGACGCGCGCATGGCGGCGTCGCTGATCATCGACGACGATCCCGGATTCGTGCAGCACCCGGCCATTCGCGAGGCGCTCGACAGGCGGCTGCGCGAGGTCGAGGCGGAGTTCCTCGTCAAGAGCTGAGTGCGCGCCGGAGAGCAAAGCCGGGATGCCCGGGCGCCGCCAGCTTGCACCTGCCGCAGCGTCATGTGATCTGCTGGAAGCATGTCCCCGTCCCACTCCGAGAGGTCCTCCATGCACGCTTTCCCGACCCCACCTCTACAGGTTCTCATCGGCGACGCCGCGGCGTTCGTCGGCGTCACTCCGCGCACGATCCGCCACTACCACCAGGTCGGGCTGTTGCCCGAGCGGGAGCGGGGCGGCGATGGCCGCCGTCGCTACGGATACGAGGAGATCATCCGCCTGCTCTGGATCCGCCGCATGGCCGACGCCGGGATCGCGCTCGACGACATCCGCGACGCCTTCGACGGCGCCGCGCCGAGGGCTGCTGACGACGAGGACGAGGTCGCGGGCGTCCTTGAGCGATTGGAGGACGCTCTCGCCGAGCAGGAAGCCGAGCTGCAGCGCAAGCGCGCTTCGGTACAACGGATGCGAGCACTAGGTAGTCGCCTTGGGTTGCTCGACGATCTCGTTTCCGGCCGCCTCGAGGACGCACCTGAGGACTCGCTGCGCCAAGACGACCTTGACGCGCTGCTGGTCACAGAGCGGATCTTCGGTCCACTCGGCGCTGCCGTTCAGGCCGGCCGCTTCCTCGCCCTCGCCCGCGATCCGGCACTGCGAGCGGAGTCCGACCGCGTCGATGCAACCGAGGAAGCCTTGGACGACACGGTCGCCGTCGACAGTCCCCAGGTGGCAGAGGCGGCAGCCGAGCGGCACGCGTTCGAGACCTCGCTGATGCGCGTCATCGAGGAGTCCGGCCAGGCGGAGGAGGACGATGCTCTCTTCGACACCTGGGACGAACTGCACCCGATTGAGAACGCCGAGCCGGCGTCCGACGTGACAGGAGGCTCTCGTGCGAAGAACGCGGCGGAGATCATCCGGAGCATGCCCTATGACTTCTCTCCGGCACGTCTGCGCTCCATGGAGCTGGCGGTGCAACTCGGCGCCTCGGAGGCGTCGGCGACATAGGCTGCACTGAACGGATATGGGTCGTCATCGCTGCACACCAGAGAAGGTCACGTCTCCTATCCCAAGGGTTTCGAGATGCTAAATCGTGTTGCAGATAGGGCACCCTTCCGGGCAACTAAGTCGGGCGGGGTAAACGGGCATCCCAACAACCACGCGGGCGCGGCATCGCGATTGAATGTGAAGTGCCCGTTGAGGGACCGTCTTACGGGCACTATGACGTTAATTCGTGCAGACGTAAACTCGATCAATGCCGATCAGATTGATCCGAATGTTTCCCGACTGGGGCCATAACTGGCCCTTGTGGGAAGACGGCGGCCAAAATTACGCACTCACGCCAACTGACCTGAATCTCTCCAGTTCACTCACCTCCGACTTAAAGACGTGGATGGAGCTTTGGCGGACAAGGTTCTCGCCCGAGCGAGGCTGGAGCAGCTCGGCCGATGAAGAGCGATGGACAGCTCAGGGAAGGGACCTCAGCGTTGCGCTTGCTGCTGAGCTGACGCCTGCCGCGAAGGTGAGCTTCGAATGGCAGAGTTGCGCCCGCTGAGGGATCCGTTAACGGGCAACGGCATATCAACGGATAGATGGATGTCAGGGCGCTATTCAATCCCCACAACGGAACCTCCGACAACTTTCCATTGCCCATCGACGGTTTGCCATTCGCGGTGCCAGAGCAAGCGCATCTGAATCGGTGCACCATCTACACGTAGCACTGCGGTGGCTTCCGTATCAGTAGTGCCGCGTCCACCCGTCGTGACAGAGCGCCGTTCCAGTTCATCGATCCGTTCAAAGTTGGTCGTTCCCGTGCGATGTGACTCCAGGTCGGCCTCTTTGGTGATGGCGTGCCCTTGAGGCCCAACAAAAATCAGGTCATCAGAGATCAACTTGTCCAACGCGACAAGGTCGCTCGAACGCATGGCAGCCAACAGCTCGTCTTCGGCAGCATCTAGAGTCTGGCTAGCATCATCGGGAGAAGTCATTTCACGACCGTACCGTTGAAGGCAAGGCGCCCGTTAGCCGATCCCGCAGCGGGCACTACGCCCTGGCTTGAGTGTTTCAGACCCAGCGAACGTGTTGGCCTGGCTCGCTTTTCTGTGTTCGACATTCATTGCCGCAGCTGGCGTAGTAACTATCGTGAAAGCTCGTCGAGCTCGCACACGATTCGAAGGCCAAGCACGGAAAGGCAGCCGGCCTTCAACCATCAATCCGTGCTACCAGCCCAGGTGCTCGCTGAGGGATCCCTCAGCGCGCCCTTCACTCCGCGCCGACGAGTGAGTGCCCGTAAGATCACCCCTCAACGGGCATCTAATCTCCGAGACATCCACTATTGCCCGTAGAACCGCCGTCCTGCTGACACGTTTTGCGTCACCCCATGGGGCCTAGTTTGACTGCTAGAGATTCCGGTCTCGGCTGTTCAATCCGGCCGCGCCGACGTCGCGCGCGACGGAAAGAACGAGAGCCTCAACGGGCTTGTTCATGGCGTAGAGAGATGCGGCGTTCACCCAGACGAACATCCAGGTCGCAAGCATGATTCTGTCTCTGCCCGCGGCGTCTATTTCCGTGCACACGGAGTAGCTGGCGTTCGCCAGCTGGTCGTAGAGACGGCTGAATGCTTGCGTGTCACCGGCGGCCACGTGCTTGAAAGCGACCCGCAAATTAGCTTCTGTACTTTCGACGTCCACGTGCATTTTCTGGCCCCCGGTTCGTCCTGCGCGATCGGCGAAATCTAGACGACCGCCGTTCCCCTCCTTCAGTGTGAGACGACTCCGAGATACCGATCGAAGCATTGCTCCCGCACCCAAAGTGTGCTTGCACGCCGTCCATGCTTTCGAGAGTGCCAAGTTGCTCTAGTCACACCATTTAGGCCCCTCAGGTACGAACGTGCGTCGCCCGTCCAAGGTGCACGTTAGACGATCGTCTAACGGGCACCTACGGGCTACTGGCTGAGCGTTCCGGTGTCTCGTAACCTAACCGTCTCGGAACACATGGGATACGAGACGCTTGGTCGTGTCGCAGAGAGGCACCTGGCGGGCATCCCAATAACTGTGCAGGCGCTGCGACGCGGCAGCGGTCGAGGCGTTCTTGTCCGAGCGTCTTGCGGGCATGTGCGTCGTGTGGCGTGGTTTGGTGAACCACTGATCGGTTAGCGCGAAACGGGCTGTGGCGAGGAGGCGCTGGCGCCATCCGGAACCCCCGCAGTCTGACGACGGGCCCTGACGAGACCAGCCACGATCGCGATCACAACCAGAGCGACATCCAGCGCCCCGTACACGACCGCGGTGGGTTCTAGACCGAAGCGCTCGACGGCGAGGCCCGCCACCAGCGCCGGGACGCTGAAAGCGATATAGCTGACAATGTACATCGTCGCGAAGACTTGTCCACGCTCGGCATCCGGAGCTGCCTCACCCAGCGCGCCGACGGCGAGGCGGAAGGTCGCGCCGAAACCGAGACCCGCGATCGCTGAACCGACGATATACAGCGGCGTACCGGCAATGACGAGTGCCGCGATCGTGATGAGCACCCCGAGAATCAGCGTTCCGTAGCCGAACAGCGTGCCCAGGCGCGGGGGAAGGAATGCCGAGATAGCTGTGCCGACCGTACCGGCGATGAAGAAGACCCCGAGCACGAGGCCGATGGTGAAGTGGCTCTGCACGCCGAGTACGGTGCCGAGGATCGACGACCCGAGCGACAGGTATAGGCCGCCTAGGGCCCATGTCGCGGCGATCGACGGGACAAGGGCGAAGAAGATACTTCTTGTGGCGGGAGGAAGCCCGATGCTCGGCAGGAGAGACCGCCAGATCGCGCGGGCTGTGGGGCTGTCTGGCCGGACGCGTTCTGGAACCAGCCAGATGAGAGCGGCGATGACCAGATAGCTGACAGCCAGGATCCAGAACACCAGCTGCCGAGGGAAGGGCGCGAACTCGACCAGCGCGCCCGCAAGCACGGCTCCGAACGCGATTCCCAATGACGGGACCGCGCTGCTGACAAGCGAACCGGAGCGGGCGCTCGGCGCTTTGTCGATGATCATCGCCGTGAAGGTGCCGGTGGCGGCGCCGACCGCGAAGCCCTGCACGAGTCGCGCCGCTATCAGAGCGCCCGTACTGTCGGCCGTTGCGAAGAGAACCATGCCGAGGGTCAGTAGTACAAGAGAGGCCGACGCCACGGGGCGGCGCCCGATCCGGTCGCTCAGCGAACCGACCGTGAGCAAAGCGACGAGCAACGCGACGACGTAGGCCGCGAAGATGACCGTCAATGTGAACGATGAGAAGCCCCAGAGCCGTTGGTAGACGGGGTAGAGCGGAGACGGAGCGGATGCGGCGATCAGCGTCGCTGCACCGGCGAGGCCAGTGAGCGCGAATGAAATGGGGCGAGAGAGCACGATACCTCCGTCGTAAAGCAAATATCTTTGCTTTAGAAACATAAGCGTCGGTATTGGTTAAAGCAAATTTTGTTGCGATAATTTGATCATGTCATCTGTTGCAGCGTCGACTCGGCCCGGTGGTCGGAGTGCAAGAGTTCTGAATGCGATCTACACCGCCGTCGGCGAGCTCGTCGGTGAAGGAACAGAGAGGGTCACCTTTTCGCTCATCGCCGAGCGCGCAGGAGTCAACCCGACCACGCTTTATCGCCGATGGGACGACGTCGACGCTCTGCTCGAAGAGGTCGCCGTCGCGGCGCTGACGCGAGAGGGCGACACGATTCCCGACACAGGCGCCCTCGAGACGGATCTCACGGAGTGGGCACTCATCATCACCCAGGACATCGCGCGGCCACACCGCACACGGTATCTGCGAGCGATGGTGGCAGCGCGCGATGAGATCGTCTCGAGTTGCTCTGTGATGGAGCGGCGGCGCGACCAGGCGGCGGAGATGGTGCGTCGGGCATCAGGGCGCGGACAAGAAGCGCCGACCGTCGAGCAGATCCTTGACCACATCGTCGCACCGCTCTATCACCATGTCGTCTTCGCCCTTCCTGTCGACGAGGATTATGCGCGGCTACTCGTTCGCGATGTGCTCTTGATGGTGCGCTGAGTCCGAGTCGAAGCCGCACCCAGCGGCGCGGAGCCATGGCCACCACGCCGCCCTGACCGCCCAACTCGCCTGCGGCCCGCGCTCCTGACACCATGGACTTATGACCGCAACACTCGTGGCCAAGGGCCTGGCCGGCGGCCACGGCCACCGCACACTCTTCTCTTCTCTCGACCTCACGGTCGCGCCTGGCGACATCGTGGGTGTCGTGGGCGCCAACGGCGCCGGCAAGTCCACGCTGCTGCGCATCCTCGCGGGGCTCGACGCGCCGCTCGAGGGCACGGTCACGCTGGCGCCCGGCGACGCCTTCGTCGGTTGGCTGCCGCAGGAGCACGAGCGGGTCGCCGGCGAGACGGTCGCCGAGTACGTCGGGCGGCGCACCGGCACGACCGTTGCGACGAGCGAGATGGATGCCGCGGCCGCAGCTCTCGGAGACGCCGCGGGCGTCGCGCCGGGCGAACCCGATCCGGCCGACGTGTACTCAGCCGCGCTGGAACGCTGGCTGGCCAGCGGAGCCGCCGACCTCGACGACCGCCTGCCCGTCGTTCTGGCCGAGCTCGGGCTGGCCCTGTCCTCCGATGCGCTGATGACCTCTCTGTCGGGAGGGCAGGCCGCTCGGGTGGGTCTCGCCGCGCTGCTGCTCTCGCGCTTCGACATCGTGCTGCTCGACGAGCCCACCAACGACCTCGACCTCGACGGCCTCGAGCGCCTTGAGGGCTTCATCCGCGGGTTGCGCGGGGGAGTCGTTCTCGTGAGCCACGACCGGGCTTTTCTGGCGTCGAGCGTCACCCGGGTCGTCGAGCTCGACCTCGCGCAGGGCACGAACCGCGTGTACGGCGGTGGATACGACTCGTTCCTCGACGAGCGCGAGACGGCGAAGCGGCACGCCCGCGAAGAATACGACGAGTTCGCCGAGAAGAAGGCCGACCTCGTCGGACGAGCCCGCACCCAACGCGAATGGTCGAGTCAGGGCGTGCGCAACGCCATGAAGAAGTCGCCCGACAACGACAAGATCCGCCGCAAGGCCTCGGTGGAATCGAGCGAGAAGCAGGCCCAGAAGGTTCGCCAGATGGAGAGCCGCATCGCCCGTCTCGACGAGGTCGAGGAGCCGCGCAAGGAATGGCAGCTGCAGTTCACCATCGGGTCGGCACCCCGGTCGAGCTCCGTGGTGTCGACGCTCTCGGCGGCCGTCGTGCGCCAGGGAGACTTCACGCTCGGACCCGTCTCTCTGCAGGTCGACGCCGGTGATCGCATCGGAATCACGGGCCCGAATGGAGCCGGCAAATCGACTCTGCTCAGGCTGCTTCTCGGTCGCACAGAACCGAGTGAGGGCATGGCCAGTCTCGGCGCGAGCGTGGCGATCGGCGAGATCGACCAGGCCAGGGCCGTGCTCGCGGGCTCGGCTACCCTGGCGTCGAGTTTCGAAGCGCAGGTGCCCGAGTGGCCGGTCGCCGAGATTCGCACGCTGCTGGCGAAGTTCGGCTTGAAGGCCGACCACGTCTCGCGCCCGGTCGACGAGCTGTCACCGGGCGAGCGCACCCGGGCGGGCCTCGCGCTGCTGCAGGCCACGGGCGTCAACCTTCTCGTTCTCGATGAACCCACGAACCACCTCGATCTCGTGGCGATCGAGCAGCTCGAGCAGGCCATCGAGTCGTACGACGGCACGCTCCTGCTGGTCACCCACGACCGCCGCATGCTCGAGACAGTGCGTCTCAACCGTCAGTGGCAGGTCACTGACGGCACAGTGATCGAACGATAGGGTCGAACAATGAGCAGTGTCGCCGTCGTTCCCGGGTCTTTCGACCCCGTCACCCTCGGGCATCTCGATGTCATCTCGCGAGCCGCGGGCCTCTTCGACGAGGTGCACGTTCTCGTGGTGCACAATCCCGCCAAGACCGCCCTTCTGCCCATCTCGCAGCGGGTGCGCCTGATCGAGCAGGCCATTCTCGATGAGGGTCTGCCGTCGAACATCGTCGTCAACTCGTGGAGCGTCGGCCTGCTTGTCGACTACTGCACCGATGTCGGAGCGCGGGCACTCGTCAAGGGAATCCGCTCGCAGGTCGACGTGGCCTACGAGACGCCGATGGCCATCGTGAATCGCAATCTGGCCGGCGTCGAAACGGTCTTCCTGCTTCCCGATCCCGCTCACGCGCACGTCTCGAGTTCGCTGGTGCGCCAGGTGTCGTCGCTGGGCGGCGACGTCGCGCCATATGTGCCGGCCGCCGTCGCCGACTTCCTGAACAGTCAATAGCGCTCAACAGTCAGAAGGCGTGAACACGCAATAGGGCCATCTTCGAAACCTGTTCTTCACACGCGAGTGGGAGGATGGAAGCATGTCTGATCTCTCCATCGGCTATGCCGCCATGCTCGAGCAGTTCCACCCCACCGAGGCCGTCGCTCTGTCGGCGCTCGCCGAACAGCACGGCTTCACAGGCGTGATGGCGGCGGACCACTTCCAACCCTGGGTTCCGCAGCAGGGTCAGAGCGCCTTCGTCTGGGAGGTCCTCGCGGCCCTCGGCGAGCGAACCACCGGCGACTTCGGTCCGGGTGTCACCGCCCCGACGTTCCGCTGGCATCCCGCGATGGTGGCCCAGGCATCCGCAACCCTCGGTGCCATGTACCCGGGCCGGCACTGGCTCGGACTGGGCTCGGGTGAGGCCCTGAACGAGCACATCGTGGGCGGCTACTGGCCCGAGGCGCCCGAGCGCATCAACCGCATGTTCGAGGCCATCGAGATCATCAACAAGCTCTTCACGGCATCGATCGCCGGAAAAGACGTGAAGCACTCGGGCCAGTTCTACAAGCTCGAGTCGACGCGCCTGTGGACGATGCCGCCCGTGGCTCCCGAGATTCTCGTCGCCACGGCAGGCCCGGTGACCGCGAAGCGGGCGGGCCGCCACGTCGACGGCCTCATCACCGTCGGAGCTCCTCTGGCCAAGATCGAGGGCCTCTTCGCCAAGTTCGAGGAGGGCGCGCGCGAGGCAGGCAAAGACCCATCGACGATGCCGCGTGTGCTGCAGCTGCACATGTCGTGGGCCGAGACCGACGAGATCGCCCTCGTCAACGCCATGACCGAGTGGCCGAACGGTGGCATGAAGTTCCCGAAGGGCGACATCCGCTCGCCGTTCGAACTTGAGCAGATGGCCAAGCTCGTGCGCCCCGAAGACTTCGAGGGCCGCCTCGTGATCTCGAGCGACCCCGACGTGCACCGCGCCTACATCCAGAGCTTCATCGACCTGGGCTTCGACCGCGTCTACCTGCACAACGTCGGTCGCAATCAGAAGGAGTGGATCGAGGTCTTCGGTCGCGACGTGCTGCCTAAGCTGCACCGCTAGTGGCCCGATCCCACGCCGCGGAGATCCGGCTGATCGGAGTCGAGGGCATTCCCGAGATCTCTCCGGGCGACGACCTTGTGGCGGTGATCGCGTCGGCGCTCGATGCTCAGGAGTTGTCGCTCGAAGACGGCGATATTCTCGTGGTCACGTCGAAGATCGTCTCGAAGGCAGAGGGCCGGGTCATCGCGGCGACCGACCGCGAGGAGGCGATCACCCGCGAGACGGTTCGCCTCGTGGCGTCGCGCGCGTACCCCGGCGGCGTCACCCGCATCGTCGAGAACCGCCAGGGCATCGTTCAGGCTGCGGCGGGGGTCGACGCCAGCAACACGCCCGACGGCACCGTCCTCCTGCTGCCCGAAGACCCGGATGCGTCGGCGCGGGCTCTCTGCGCGGGCCTGCGTCAGGCATCCGGTGCTCGTATCGGCATCGTCATCTCCGACACGCTCGGCAGGGCGTGGCGCGAGGGCCAGATCGATGCGGCTATCGGCGCGGCCGGTGTGATCGTCATCGACGACCTGCGCGGCAGCACCGACACCTTCGGGCAGACGCTGTCGGTGACCCAGGCCGCAACGGGCGACGAGCTGGCGTCGGCCACAGATCTGGTAAAGGGCAAGGCCACGGGCATGCCGGTCGCTCTTGTGCGCGGCCTGCCCCGCCTCGTGGTCGACTCGCTCGATACTCCCGCTCGCGCGCTCGTGCGACGGCCCGAGGGCGACATGTTCCGGCTCGGCACAGACGAGGCGCACGCGCAGGGCTTCGCCGAGGGCTACGGCCAAGGGCTGGCCGACGCGCGACGCGGCCATCCTGCGGGCGCTCGTCCGTCGAGGGTTCGGCTGCGTGCTCGCTCGCGGTGGAACGCCCGATGAGTGCCACCGGCGACTGGGTCGTCGTGATGCCCGTCAAGGGCACGGCGGGCGCGAAGAGCCGCCTGCTCGGCGGCCTCGCCGATTCCGAGATCCCCGAGGATCGTCGCGCCGAGTTCGCGCTGGCTCTCGCGCTCGACGCCGTCGATGCTGTGCGCACTGCGCTGCCCGTCGTGCGGGTCATCGTGGTCACGAGCGCCGAGGTCTCCGAGCGCTTCGAAGCGCTCGGCGCGCTTGTGCGGCGCGATCCGGGAACCGGCCTCAACGCCGCCTTCACCCGGGGCATCCGATCGGCCATGGAACTCAACCCGGGCCGGCCCGTCGCAGCGCTGATGAGCGACCTCGCCTCGATCAGGCCGCGCGATGTGACCGCCGCTCTCGACCTCGCTTCAGAGACGCCACTCGGCATGCTCACCGACAAAGACGGAACAGGAACCACGCTGCTGACCGCGCTGTCGCCGCGCGACCTCGTGCCGAGATTCGGCCTGGGTTCGGCACGGCGACACCGTGAGGCGGGCCACCTCGAACTCGAGATCGCCCGGGGCGACCGGATGCGCCTCGACATCGACACGGCCGACGATCTGGCGACCGCGCGAGCCCTCGGCCTCGGTCTGCGAGCCAGAGCCGTGCTCGGCCAGTAGCGCAATGGCTTCCCGCTGACGCGCGCAGCTGGCATGGTCGGGGAATGGAGCCTTCCGAAGATGCACCAGGCAGCCGGATAAACCCGTTCGAGGTCGCATTGTGGATCGTCGGTCTGGTCGCCGTCGCCGCCGCGGTGTGGAGTACCCAGTGGGCGAACGGCACCCTCTCGATCGCCAACGGAGGCTACTACTGCGACGATGCGGGCAACTGCAAGGAGCTCTACGACTACGCGCTCGTTCACACCGTTCTCGCCCTGGCGCCATCTGTGCTGACGTCGGGCTTCATCGCGATCATCGTGGCCCTTGCTCTGCGGGCGTGGCTGGTCGCGCGCCCGGAACATGGGAGAGTGAGTGCATGAACCGCGGAACCCGTATCAATCCGTTCGAGATCGCGCTCTGGGCGGTAGCCGCCGTGCTGACCATCGGCGGAGTGGCTGCTCAGGTCTGGTCCGTCAGCCGCCTCGGTCTCGGGGGAGGGCCGTCGAGCGAGGGCTTCGTCGCCGTTCAAGTGATCTATACGCTCGGACCGGCCGTCGTGACCGCGGGCCTGATCGCCGCTGCCGTGGCACTGGCCCTTCGCGCGGCGACAGTCCTCGCCGCCCGGCACGTTGCTTCGCTCGCCACCGAGGCTCGCCGGGCTGCGGCTTCCGAGGCGCCCACCAGCTCAGAGGTGTCTGAGATCCCGTCGCCCGCGAGCGGTGCGCAGCAGCCCGACCCGCTGCCCTTCGAACCGCAGAGGTTCCGGCAGCGCCAGCGGGCGGTCGACCATTCGGCTTTCAAGAGGCCGGCCGGCGACTAGCCGGCTTGCCCGATACCGGCGGCTCGGACTCGACTAGACCCCGAGCTCTCGAGCCGTCTTCAGAGTCGCGGCCGCGAGCACTCCACTGACCTCGTCGTCGTTCATCCAGAGCGGAACCGGCCGCGAGCGGATTCCCGCTCCGTGCAGGGCGGGAACGGCCGCCGCGTCGGTGGAGTCGACGAGCCACGCGTCGAGGATGCCGCCGCTGGCGCGGGATCCGTAGTGCAGCCCCACGGCCTCGGCGGTGACTCCGACGCCGATCGCTGTCAGGCAGGCGGCGGCCATGCCCCGCACCGCCGCACCGTCGATGATGGGCGAGACACCGACGACGGGCGCCCGAGTCTCGGCGAGAGCCTCGCGAACCCCGGGGATGTCGAGCGTCGTGCCGATCGAGACGACCGGGTTCGAGGGTGCGATCAGCACGACATCGGCCTCGAGGATGGCGTCGCGCGCCTCGGGCGTGATGTGAGAGTCCTCGATACCCCGCTGCACGAAGCCCCGCGTGGGCAGGTTGGCACGGTGCTTCACCCACCACTCCTCGAAGTGGATCTGAGTATCGACGCCGTCGTCGGTGACAGAGACGAAGGTGGGCACATCGGAGTCGGTCACGGGCAGCAGACGCACCCCGATCGACGGCCAGCGGGCCTGGATGCGTTCGGTCGCCTCGGTCAGCCGAAGCCCCTCGCGCAGCAAGTGCGACCGGGCGATGTGCGTGCCCAGGTCGAGATCGCCCAGGGTGAACCAGGGCCAGCCCACACCGAACGCGGTGAGTTCGGCGCTCACTCGCTCCGACTCGCCCGCCCGTCCCCAGCCGCGCACCTCGTCGTTCGCGCCGGCGAGCGAGTACATGATCGAGTCGAGGTCGGGGCACACCTTGAGGCCCGTGAGCCAGACGTCGTCACCGGTGTTGACGATGGCGCTCACCTCGTCGGTGTGGCCGCCGTCGCCGTCGGGATGGACGATGGACAGGTGGTGGCGGAGTCCCCGCAGGAACTTGGCCCCGCCGACACCTCCCGCGAGTACGGCGATCTTCACGAGCCGAGTTTATCCCGGCTCTCGGTCCGACCTCGCCGGGGGCCGGAATGCCAGTGCCCGCGGTGCCATAATCGTCGGCATGTCTCTGGTCGAATCACTTTGCCGCGTACACAGCCTGCTTCCCGACCCCGGGTCGGTGGGCGTGACGGGCATAGACAAGCGGCCGGTCGAGGGCCCGGTGAGGTTCGGCGAGTACGGGCTCTACGCCGATGTGCAGGCCGACCGCAAGTATCACGGCGGACTGTCGAAAGCCGTCTACGCCTACGCCTCGGAGGATGCCGAGCACTGGGCGGGCCTTCTCGGCCGAGAGATCGGCTACGGCCTCTTCGGCGAGAATGTTCGCACGCGTGGAGTGGATGTCTCGGGCGCGGTCATCGGGGAGCGGTGGATGCTCGGCGCGCAGGTCGTGCTCGAAGTGACGTGCCCCCGCACCCCCTGCGCCACATTCGGCCGCCGCATGGGCGAGCGCGGGTGGGTCAGGAGATTTGCCGCGGAGGGGCGACCCGGTGCTTATCTCCGCGTCGTGACAGCCGGAGAAGTCAGCGCCGGAGACGCTGTGCGCGTCATCGATCGCCCCGACCATGGGGTCAGCGTCGCGTCGTGGTTCGCACTTCGGCGCTCAGCCGACGCCGCCGCCCTGCTCGCCGCCCACGAGAGCGGGCGGCATCCGCTCGTGCCAGAGATGCTCGACTCGCTCGCGGTCGCTCTCGCGTCGAACAGGTAGGTGCGCGGCGCGCTATCGCGCGAGTGCCGCTGCCGCGAGCAGCGCGCCGATCTGGTCGAAGTCGTCGCGGATGCGGCCCGCCGTGATGCGGATGAACTGCTCGCTCTCGAGGGGTGCCGCATAGAACGAGCTTCCGGCGGCCACCTTGATGCCCGAAGCGGCGAGCGACAGGATCGCGGCCTTCTCGTCGTGCACGCGGAGCCACGTGTTGATGCCGTCGGAGGGGGAGTGCTCGACGCCGGAGCGAACAAGGGCCTCGGAGAGCGCCCGCTGTCGGGCGTGGTAGACCCTCCGGGCCTCGGAGATCTGGGTGACGCTCGGCGACGCGGTGAGCAGCTGGTAGAGGATCGTCTGGAGCATTCGCGACGTCCAACCGGGGCCGACCATACGCCGGGCGATCACCCGGTCGATGATCACGGTCGGACCGCCCAGGGCTCCGATGCGCAGATCGGGGCCGTGCGACTTCGCGAAGCTGCGCACGTGCAGCGTGCGGTGCG
This sequence comes from Agreia sp. Leaf335, assembly GCF_001423605.1. Classification (NCBI taxonomy): domain Bacteria; kingdom Bacillati; phylum Actinomycetota; class Actinomycetes; order Micrococcales; family Microbacteriaceae; genus Agreia; species Agreia sp. Leaf335. The sequence goes on from NZ_LMOQ01000001.1 coordinate 897,503, forward strand.
GAAACCACTGGCCGAGACTGAACGCCGTGCCCGTCGTGATCTCCCCGGAGTGATCGTCCTCGATGATCACGGGGTCGGAGACGTGCGACTTGGCCCGGATGACGCGCGCCAGTTCGCGCGTGCGTTCGGCGGTGAGAGACACTCCGGTCGGGTTCTGTGCCCGGGGCTGGATGATGATGGCGGCCGGATTGAGATCGAGTGCTGCGGAGAGCAGCTCGGGCCTCATGCCCTCGGAGTCGATGGCCACGGGGATCGCCTCGACCCCGAGCTGTTCGAGCAGATCGAAGAATGGGGGGAATCCAGGGCTCTCGACGACGACCCTGTCTCCGTAACGCACGATCGCCTCGAGTGACCGGCTGATCGCATCCAGGGCCCCGTCGAGAATCGTGAGGCTCGCCGGCACGAAGGGCCAGGATGCGCGCAGTTGCCGCTCGAGATCGGGCAGCACGCGCATGTCGAGATAACTCGCCGTGTCGGCTCGGGTCGGAACGTGCGCGAGCGCGAGGGCGAGGTCGGGCAGCAGCAGAGGGTCGGGCGTTCCCGTCGACAGATCGAGCCGGGCCACCACGTGCGAGCCGGCCAGCTCGCCGAAGTGCGGCGGCATCCAGGCCGTCGAGGCCTCGAGCACGTAACTGCCGGCCCGGCCCCGCGAGGTGATGAGCCCCACTTTCGAAAGCGCCTGCCACGCGTTGCTCACCGTTGCCGGGCTCACGCCCAGGGCCGATGCGACGTTGCGCACCGTCGGCAGCCGTTCTCCCGATCGCAGCGCGCCTCCTCGAATCAGGCGGGAGATGGCGGCGGCGATGCCCTCGGGCGTCTTGCTCTCGACGGCGCCGGTGATGGTGTCGAGCACTCCTGCCGTCCTTTCGTGGGGGCTAGCGACTCTTGACTTATTTACGCCGACGTCACAATCTGAAATCTAAGAGAAATGTTCAACCCCGACAATAACAAAACGGGGTTCGAGCGGAAATGCTCAGCGAGAGGACGATGCAATGACGGTAGTACGCGCAGCACTCACCCAGGCGACATGGACGGGCGACAAAGAGTCCATGATCGCCAAGCACGAGCAGTTCGCCCGCGACGCGGCGGCTCAGGGCGTGCAGATCATCTGTTTTCAGGAACTGTTCTACGGGCCGTACTTCGGCATCATCCAAGACGCGAAGTACTACGACTACGCCGAGGCCGCGGACGGTCCCACGGTGCAGCGCTTCCAGGCGCTGGCCAAAGAACTCTCCATGGTCATCGTGCTGCCGATCTATGAAGAGGAGCAGCCGGGCGTTCTCTACAACACCGCGGTGGTCGTCGATGCCGACGGCACCGTGCTCGGTAAGTACCGCAAGCACCACATCCCCAACCTGCAGCAGTTCTGGGAGAAGTTCTACTTCCGCCCCGGCAACCTGGGCTACCCGGTCTTCGACACCGCCGTCGGCAAGGTCGGCGTCTACATCTGCTACGACCGCCACTTCCCCGAGGGATGGCGCGAGCTCGGCCTGAACGGCGCACAGATCGTCTTCAACCCGTCGGCCACGAAGCCCGGCCTGTCGAACCGCCTCTGGGAGCTCGAGCAGCCCGCGGCCGCGGCGGCGAACCAGTACTACATCGGCGCGAACAACCGCATCGGCACAGAGACCGAGGAGTTCGGCGACGACGCCGTCACCTTCTACGGCAGCTCCTACTTCGTCGATCCGCGTGGCAACTACGTCGGAGACGTCGCCTCGACGGACACCGAGGAGATCGTCGTGCGCGACCTCGACCTCGAGGTTCTGCGCGAGGTGCGCAACTCGTGGCAGTTCTACCGCGATCGCCGCCCCGACTCCTACGTGGCCACGGTCGCGCCGTAACGGGGAGGGCGACTGACATGGCAACGACGCTGATCACCGGGGGGACGGTCGTGTCTTCGACCGGTCGCGCCCGAGCAGATGTGCTCATCGACGGCGAGACGATCGCCGCGGTTCTCGAGCCCGGCTCCGTGCTTCTCGGCACCGACCTCACCTCGGCCGTCGACACGGTCATCGACGCGACCGGCAAGTACGTGATTCCGGGCGGAATCGATGCGCACACCCATATGCAGATGCCGTTCGGCGGAACCGAGGCATCCGACACGTTCGAGACCGGAACCCGGGCAGCGGCCTGGGGCGGCACGACCACGATCGTCGACTTCGCGATCCAGTCGTACGGCGAGAAAGTGCAGGATGGCCTGGCGGCGTGGCACGAGAAGGCGGCGGGAAACTGCGCCATCGACTACGGATTCCACCAGATCATCGGCGACGTGAACGAGGAGTCGCTGCGCGCCATGGACGGACTCCTCGACGAGGGCGTCTCGAGCTTCAAGCTCTTCATGGCCTACCCCGGAGTGTTCCTGAGCAACGACGGTCAGATCCTGCAGGCCATGCAGAAGTCGGCCGCCACGGGCCTGATGACCATGATGCACGCCGAGAACGGTTCGGCCATCGACGTCTTCGCCCAGCAGCTGGTGAAAGATGGCTACACCGAGCCCTACTATCACGGCGTCTCGCGTCCGTGGCAGATGGAGGAGGAGGCCACTCACCGCGCGATCATGCTGGCGAATCTCACGGGTGCGCCGCTCTACGTCGTGCACGTCTCGGCGAAGCAGGCGGTGGGCCAGATCGCCACGGCACGCGACAACGGCCAGAACGTCTACGGCGAGACCTGCCCGCAGTACCTCTATCTCTCGCTCGAGGACAACCTGGGTGCTGATGGATTCGAAGGTGCCAAGTGGGTGTGCTCCACGCCGCTGCGCTCGAAGCACGAGCACCACCAGGATCAGCTCTGGCAGGCGCTGCGCACCAATGACATCCAGATGGTCTCGACCGACCACTGCCCCTTCTGCATGAAGGGCCAGAAGGAGCTCGGTGTGGGCAATTTCACCAAGATCCCCAATGGCATCGGCTCTGTCGAGCATCGCATGGATCTGCTCTACCAGGGTGTCGTCAACGGTCACATCTCGCTCGAGCGTTGGGTCGAGATCACCTCGACGACTCCGGCTCGCATGTTCGGCATGTACGGAAAGAAGGGCGTCATCCAGCCCGGTGCCGATGCCGACATCCTCGTCTACGACCCGAACGGCCACACGTCGATCGGCTACGAGAAGACGCACCACATGAACCTCGACTACTCCGCCTACGAGGGCTACGAGATCGACGGTCACGTCGATACCGTCCTCTCGCGCGGAAAGGTCGTGGTCGACGACAACACCTACCTGGGCGCCAAGGGCGACGGCAGGTTCATCAAGCGCGGCCTCTCGCAGTACCTCATCTAAGGGACCCCATGGAATTCGGCGCAGTACTTCAGACCAATCCGCCCGCCTCCCGCACGGTGCATCTCGCCAAGCTCGCGGAGCAGCACGGCTTCGAGTACGTGTGGACGTTCGACTCGCACCTGCTCTGGCAGGAGCCCTACGTGATCTACAGCCAGATCTTGAACGAGACCCACCGCGTGAAGGTCGGTCCGATGGTCACGAATCCGGCCACGCGCGACTGGACCGTCACGGCATCGCTCTACGCCACGCTCAACGAGATGTACGGCAACCGCACCATCATGGGCATCGGCCGGGGTGACTCGGCGGTGCGCGTCACCAACGGCGCTCCGACCACTCTGAAGGCGTTGCGCGAGTCCATTCACGTCATCCGTGAACTGGCCAACTCCCGACCGGTCGAGTACAACGGCGCCGAGCTGCGCTTTCCGTGGAGCGTCGGCAGCGAGCTGGATGTCTGGGTCGCCGCCTACGGTCCGCTCGCCTTGAAGCTCACGGGCGAGGTCGGCGACGGCTTCATCCTGCAGCTGGCCGACCTCGACATCGCCGAGTGGATGATCAAGACGGTTCGTGCGGCCGCGGAGAACGTCGGCCGCGATCCCGACGAGATCGCCTTCTGCGTCGCGGCTCCGATGTACATCGGCGATGACTGGCAGCACATGCGCGACCAGTGCCGCTGGTTCGGCGGCATGGTCGGCAATCACGTGGCCGACATCGTCTCGAAGTACGGCGCCGACTCCTCTGTTCCCACGGCTCTGACCGACTACATCAAAGATCGGGAGGGCTACGACTACAACGAGCACGGCCGTGCGGGCAACAGCCACACGGCATTCGTGCCCGATGAGATCGTCGACCGCTTCTGTCTGCTCGGAACCGCAGACGAGCACATCGAGAAGCTCAAGAAGTTGAAGGACATCGGCGTGACCCAGTTCGCGGGTTACCTCCAGCACGACAACAAAGAGGAGACCCTGCGCGTTTACGGCGAGACGGTCATCCCCGCGCTCAAAGAGCACATCACGGCCAAGGCATGACCCGAACCGGCTCCCCGCTCGTGCGCCGCGTACTCCTCGGAGTGCTCGGAGTCGTGGTGCTGGCCGCCGTGTGGGAGCTGTACAAGGCGCTCGGCCCTGCCACCGGCGTGGTGCTCGGCGACCTGACCGTGCTTCCGCGCACGAGCGACTTGGCGATGCCCCACGTGTGGGACATGGTCGCCCGGCTGTTCCGCCCTGTTCGCTCGGCCGGTGACGACGAGATGATGTGGCAGGCCGTGCTGCAGGCGTCGTTCTTCAGCCTCGGTGTGGCCGCGGTGGGCTGGCTCGTGGGCGTCGTGGTGGGCATGCTCCTCGCCGTCGTCATGCAGCGGTTCCGCACGGCGGAGTCTGCGCTGCTTCCCTGGATCGTGCTCAGCCAGACCGTGCCGCTCATCGCCATCGCTCCGCTGGTCAAGCGATGGGGATCGCAGATCGAGATCGGTTCGTTCAGCTGGGAAAACTGGATGTCGGTGGCCCTGATCGCGTCGTACCTCGCGTTCTTCCCCGTCTCGATCGGAGCGCTTCGCGGACTCGAGTCTCCCGATGTGAACCACGTCGAATTGATGCGCACCTACTCGGTCGGATGGTGGGCGACCCTCATCAGGCTCCGTCTGCCGGCGAGTGTGCCCTATCTCCTTCCCGCCCTGCGCCTCGCCGCAGCCAACGCCGTGATCGGCACCGTGGTGGCCGAAGTCTCGATCGGACTGCGCGGCGGCATCGGGCGCATGATCGTGGAGTACGCCGCCGCAGCCGGGGGAGACCCCGCCAAACCGTGGGCACCGATTTTCGGAGCCGTCGTCGTCGGCCTCCTGGCCGCGGGCGTCGTCGCCCTGATCGGCCTCGCCCTCACCCGTTACCGTCGAGGAGAGACCCCCGCATGAGCACCGAAACGTCTGCACAGGGCCAGCCCATCGCATCCACCCACCCCGCGGCCGTCTCTGTGGCCGGCGTGAGCAAGGTGTTCGCCGCTCGCAAGGGCGCGGATGTGACGGCGCTCGAGGCCGTCGACCTCACGATCGCGCCGGGCGAGTTCGTCTCGCTCATCGGGCCGTCGGGATGCGGGAAGTCGACGCTGCTGCGACTCATCGCCGACCTCGACTCGCCCACGAGCGGATCGATCGAGGTCTTCGGCAAGACGGCCAGGCAGGCTCGTATCGATCAGGCCTACGGCATCGCGTTTCAACAGGCGGGCCTGCTGCCCTGGCGAACGGTGCGCGCGAACATCGAGCTTCCGCTCGAGCTGCACAAGGTCGGCAAGGCCGATCGGGCCGCGCGCTCCTTCGAGCTGCTCGCGCTCGTCGGGCTCTCCGACTTCGCCGAGAAATACCCCGACCAGCTCTCCGGTGGAATGCAGCAGCGCGTCGCGATCGCCCGCTCGCTCGCCGAGAGCCCCGGTCTTCTGCTGATGGACGAACCGTTCGGCGCCCTCGACGAGATGACGCGCGAGCGCATGCAGACCGAACTCGTGCGCATCTGCGCTGAGACAGGGGCAGCGGTGGTCTTCGTCACACACTCGATCCCCGAGGCGGTCTTTCTCTCGAACAGGGTCGTCGTGATGTCACCGCGCCCGGGTCGCATCCGAGACGTGATCGCCGTCGACCTCGGGCGCGCGGAAGGGCGCGACGAGGGTCTGCGCGAGGCCGACAGCTTCTTCGAGGCCGTGGTGGCCGTGCGCGAGAGCCTGCACGGAGAATCGGCCGGGGCGTCCGCGGTGCGAGGGGTCGACCAACGATGAAACAGTCCGCGTCGATGCCGCGCACGATCCTCGCGCCGATCCTTCTCGGCGTGCTCGCGGTCGCGCTCTGGCAGCTCGCCGTGGTGGTGCTCGAGATCAAGCCGTTCGTTCTGCCCTCGCCCGTGTCGATCGCGACGGAGTTCTCGTCGAGCGTCTCGAGCGTGTGGACGGCGAGCCTGGTGACCGGCGCGAACGCTCTCATCGGTCTCCTGATCGGCGCGATCGTCGGCATCATCGCGGCGATCATCGCCACCGTGCTGCCTCTCACCGACGAGCTGAGCGCGCCCCTGGTGGCAGCCGCGTCGGTGATTCCGATCGTCGCCCTGGCCCCGGTGTTCTACACGATGTTCGGTGCCGACAAAGAGACGGCGAGGCAACTCGTCGCGGCGCTCGCCGTCTTCATTCCGGTCTACCTCAACACTCTGCGCGGCCTGCGCCAGGCCAGGCCCGTGCACCGCGATCTCATGAAGGCCTACGGTGCGTCGGCATGGCAGTCGACGCGTGCCGTGACGCTGCCCGGTGCGGTTCCGTTCCTGTTCATCGGGCTGCGCATCGCGTCGAGCCTGGCCGTGATCTCCGCTCTCATCGGAGAGTACTTCGGAGGCCCGATTGGTGGACTCGGCAAGTCGATCACCTCAGCCGCTGCATCGAGCAACTACTCGCTCGCCTATGCCTACGTGCTCGGCGCCATTCTTCTCGGACTCGTCTTCTACGTCGTGACGCTGGGTCTCGAGAAGCTCGTCTCCCCGCACCGCGCCTCTGTCTCGACCCCCTAGAACGTCCGCCTCTTTCTGGCGGCCCTGCACCATTCACCGCACCATCACAGGAGGAACAATGAAACACAGCAAACGCCTCATTGTCACCGGCGCCATCGCGGCTGTCTCGGCTCTCGCGCTCGCGGGCTGCAGTACGAGCGGCTCCGACGATTCCACGGATTCCGCGAGCGGCGAGCTCACCCCCGTGACTCTTCAGTTGCAATGGTTCGCACAGGCGCAGTTCGCGGGCTACTACGCAGCGCTCGATCAGGGGTACTACGAAGACGAGGGCCTCGACGTGACGATCCTCGAGGGCGGCGCCGACATCGTTCCGCAGGACGTGCTGTCTGGCGGAGACGCCGACTATGCGATCTCCTGGGTTCCCAAGGTGCTCGGCTCGATCGAGCAGGGCGCCGAGATCACCGACGTGGCGCAGATCTTCGAACGCAGCGCCACCACGCAGATCTCGATGAAAGACAAGAACATCACGACCGCCGCCGATCTCGAGGGCAAGAAGGTCGGCAGCTGGGGCTACGGCAACGAGTGGGAACTCTTCGCCGGTATGCAGAAGGCCGGAGTCGACGCCTCGAAGATCGACCTGGTGCAGCAGGCTTTCGATATGAACGGCTTCCTCGCCGGCGACATCGATGCGGCCCAGGCCATGACCTACAACGAATACGCACAGGTACTCGAGTCGGTGAACCCGGCGACGGGCGAGTTGTTCACCCCCGACGACCTCAACGTGATCGACTGGAACAAGGAGGGCACGGCCATGCTTCAGGACGCGATCTGGGCCGATTCGGCCAAGCTCGCCGACGATGACGCCTACGCCGACCAGACCGTCAAATTCATCAAGGCCTCGATCAAGGGATGGATCTACGCGAAGGACAACCCCGAGGAGGCCGCGGCCATCGTGACCGCCGCGGGCTCGACACTCGGTGAGAGCCACCAGCTGTGGATGACCAATGAGGTCAACAAGCTGATCTGGCCGTCGACCTCCGGCGGTATCGGCATGATCGACGAGGACGCCTGGAAGCAGACGGTCGACATCGCCATGGGAACCAAGAACGAGACTGGCGCGACCGTGATCTCGGCCGAGCCACCGGCATCCGCTCACACCAATGAGTACGTCGAGAAGGCGCTGGCCGAGTTGAAAGACGAAGGAGTCGACACCGAAGGTGCCGACTTCATACCCATCGACGTCACACTGAAGGCCGGCGGCGAGTAACACGCAGTTTCACCATCACCATCGTTCCCTGAGCCTGTCGAAGGGGGCCTGTCGAAGAGCTTCCCTTCGACAGGCTCAGGGAACACAACACAGAAAGAACAGGCACCACCGTGATCCCCACCTCTGACGACGGCAAGCGCGCGTACGACCTCGACCGGGCCTACGTCTTCCACTCCTGGTCGGCGCAGGCCGCCCTCGACCCCATGGTCATCGCGGGCGGGTCGGGCACGCGGGTGTGGGATCACGACGGCAACGAGTTCCTCGACTTCTCGAGCCAGCTCGTCAACGTGAACATCGGCCACCAGCACCCGGCGGTGCGAGACGCGATCAAGGCTCAGGCCGACGTTCTGACCACCGTCGCCCCCGCCCACGCCAACCTCGCCCGAGGCGAGGCGGCCCGGCGCATCCTCGATCGTGCAGGAGCGGGCTTCGGTAAGGTGTTCTTCACCAACGGCGGGGCGGATGCCAACGAGAACGCGATCCGCATGGCGCGGCTCTACACGGGGCGCGACAAGGTGCTGTCGGCGTATCGCTCGTATCACGGCAACACCGGCGCCGCCGTGGTGGCCACGGGGGACTGGCGTCGTGTTCCCAATGAGTACGCGCGCGGACACGTGCACTTCTTCGGTCCGTTCTCGTATCGCTCGGAATTCTGGAGCACCAGCCCGGCCGAGGAGAGCGAGCGGGCTCTGCACCATCTGCGCCGTGTCATCCAGAGCGAGGGCGCGTCGTCGATCGCGGCGATCCTGATCGAGACGATCCCGGGCACCGCTGGTGTTCTCGTGCCCCCGCCCGGCTACCTCGCCGGGGTGCGGGCGCTTGCCGACGAGTTCGGTATCGTGCTGATCTTCGACGAGGTCATGGCCGGCTTCGGCCGCACCGGTGACTGGTTCGCGTTCCAGTCGCTGGCCGACGACGGAGGCCTCGTCGTGCCCGACCTCATCACCTTCGCCAAGGGCGTCAACTCGGGCTACGTTCCCGTGGGCGGCGTCATCATCTCGCCGTCGATCGCGGCCACGTTCGACGAGACGGTGTTCCCCGGAGGACTCACGTACTCGGGGCATCCGCTCGCCATGGCCTCGATCGTCGGGGCCCTCGACGCCATGGAGAGCGAGGGCATCGTCGCGAACGCGAAGCGTGTGGGTGCGGATGTCATCGGACCGGGCCTTCGCGCGCTGCAGGCCAAGCATCCGACGACCATCGGCGAGGTGCGCGGGCTCGGAGTCTTCTGGGCGCTCGACCTCGTCGCCGATCCCGAGACGCGCGAGCCGGTGGCGCCCTCGGTGATCGGTGCGCTCAAGAAGACGCTGCTGTCGCTCGGGCTGCTGCCCTTCTTCGCCGACAACAGGCTGCACGTGGTGCCGCCCTGCGTGGTGACCGACGACGAGGTGGCTCGGGCGCTCGATCTCTACGACCAGGCGTTCTCGAGTCTCGAAGGTTAGATCGTGTACCGCACGTGAAGAGTTCGAGCCTGACTCCTTAGTTCGGCTTCTAGACTGTCGAACTATGGACGTCGGACGACTCAACCTGCTGCGCGAACTCGCCGAGCGGGGCAGCATCACCGAGGTGGCCAAGGCCACCCATCGCACCGCTTCGGGCATCTCGCAGCAGCTGCGCAAGCTCGAGTCCGAGGCCGGTCTCCCGCTCACCGAGAAGGTGGGGCGGGGGATCGCCCTGACCGACGCGGGCAGGGCGTTGGCGCGCAGTGCGACCGATGTCGCGATCGCGCTCGAGAAGGCCGAGGCCGTGTGGGACGAGTTCCGCAACGACCCCACAGGCACGGTGTCGCTCGCGACCTTCCCCACGGCGGGACAGATGCTGCTGCCGGGCATGCTCAAGCGCGTGGCCGAGACCGGCGGCCTCACGGTGCACTGCTCCGACCGCGACCCGGAGTCCGAGGGCTTCCCGTCGCTCACGAGCGATTTCGACATCGTGCTCGCGCACTCGCCGAAGCCGGCGGCCTTCTGGAACGACAAGAATCTGCTGGCCGTGCCGCTGATGACGGAGCCGCTCGACGTCGCGCTCCCGCCCGGACACCGCCTCGCCGACAAGGACTTCCTGGTGCCGAGCGACCTCATCGGCGAGCAGTGGATCGGGGTGCCCTGGGGGTACCCGTTCGAGCGCACGCTCAACGACATCTTCGAGGCCGCCGGGGTTCCCGTGAACTTCTTTCAGCGCTTCGGCGATACCCGGGTGACCGAGGCGCTGGTCGCGGCGGGCCTCGGTGTCGCCGTGCTCCCGTGCTACACGGCGGCGGGCGCCTATCGCGACCGCATCGTGCTCAAGAACCTGCAGGGAGTCGTGGCCGAACGGCACATCGCGATTCTGATGCGCCCCGACCGCGCCGAACGCCTGGCCGTGCGCACCGTGGTGGACGCACTGCGCGCAGAAGCGGCCGCCGTGGTCGAGGCGAACAAGCACCGCAACCCGCCGGCCGCCTAGCTGCGGCTGTGTGGACGTTCGTCAGTTCTTCGGCGTCGCCCTTCGCAGGATGAAGTAGCCCGTGATGGCAGCGATCACGGTGGGCACGAGGCTCCAGGCGATCACGCCCGACGGGCCGTTCGAGCCGAACCAGGCCCAGACCGACGGCCAGCTGCTGGTGAACGACGCCAGAGCGATGCCCGCGACCAACAGCAGGGCGAGCGTGCCGAACAGAACGAGCATGCCGTTGTTGCGCCAGCGCTGGTAGATGGTCGCGATCGCGGCTCCGACGAAGTAGAAGAACAGGTACGCCGCGAAGTAGAGGCCGAATCGCTCGATCCACGACGCGTCCGCGCCGCCGAAGTAGAACGTCGCGAACATGGACCCGCCGAGCCCCCACCCGTCGGTCGCCACCTCGATGGCCGCCAGCACGGTGAGACCCGCGCTGTAGACCGCCGAGAGCCCGATGAAGGTGAGCGCGCTGCCCAGCCAGAAATCACGCCGCGTCACGCTGAACCCGAGTGCGAAGGGGAACGTGAAGGCAACGGCCTGGATGCCCAGCACGAGCATGTAGACGAAGATGTAGAACAGGGCGCCGGAGAATTCGAGGCCGTCTCGCGCGTCGGCCCTGTCTGCCTCGCTCGAGATCGACGAGAAGATGATCCACCAGATAGCGACGTTCACCACGAAGATGCCCGCCATGATCATCCACGGCACGGCGAAGACGCTGTATCGGTTCACGAGGTGCAGCCGAACGACGGCGAGGATGTTCGAGGCCCCGCCAGGTCGGTCGATCCGCGCCTCGTCGAGGGTCGGTTGAGTGAGGGTGCTCATGCGCTCTGCTCCAATACTGTCTGGCTGCTGCCGGTGAGGCGCACGACGAGTTGCTGCAGCGACACGGGCGACAGCTCGAGGCCCATCTCGGTGGCGCGTGCGCGATCCTGAGGTGTGAGACGGCCGACCGTCACCGAGGCGAGACCGCCGATGCCCTCGCGATGCAGCACCTCTCGGCCGGCGACGAACGAGTCGACGCCCTGCCTGGTGCCGACCACGGTGGTTGCGGAACCGCGCAGGGTCTCCGCGCCTTGGTCGATGAGCAGCTTGCCCTCGTCGATCACGAGAACGTGCTCGAGCAGGTTGCTGACCTCGTCGATGAGGTGCGTCGAGAGAATCACCGTGCGGGGATGCTCGCCGAAGTCCTCGAGGAGCCGATCGTAGAAGATCTGCCGCGCCACGGCATCCAGACCCAGGTACGGCTCGTCGAAGAACGTCAGCGGGGCGCGGGATGCCAGCCCGACGATGACCCCGATGGCCGACAGTTGGCCGCGCGACAGCTTCTTGATGCGGCGATTCAGCGGCAGCCGAAAGTCGGCGATGAGGCGTTCGGCCAGGGCGGCGTCCCAGTTGGGAAAGAACCAGGGCGCGCTGGTGAACACGTGCCGGGGCTTGAAGTCGTCGGGGTAGCGCTGACTCTCTTTGATGAAGCACACGTTCTTCAGCACACCCGAGTTCTCGACCGGGTGTTCTCCGAAGATGCGGATCCCGCCGCGGGTAGCGAAGTCCTGACCGGTCAGCAGCTGCATCAGGGTCGTCTTGCCGGCGCCGTTGCGGCCGAGGAGCCCGTGGATGGTGTTCTTCTGGACGCTGAAGCTGACGTCGTCGACGGCGGTCGTCTCGCCGAAGCGGCGGGTGAGGTGAGACACCTCTACTACTGCACTCATGCTGTGCCTTCCTTTCTGATCATGTCGATCAACTGCGTTTCGCCGATGCCGAGCTTCTCTGCCTCGACCATCAGCGGTGCGATGAATTCGTTCTGGAACTGGTCTCGGCGCTTGGCCACCAGTCGGTCTCGGGCGCCGGATGCGACGAACATGCCGATGCCGCGCTTCTTGTAGAGGATGCCGTCGTCGACGAGCACATTGACTCCCTTGCCTGCGGTTGCGGGGTTGATGCGATGGAATGCGGCGAACTCGTTCGTCGATGGAACCTGCGACTCTTCGGGAAGGGCGCCGGCGATGATGTCGTTCTCGATCAGTTCGGCGATCTGCACGAAGATCGGTCGAGAGTCATCCACGACGTGTTCCCTTCGTTGGTTCATTACTCATGTAACTAACCAAACAGGCTTGCCTCGTCGTGTCAAGACTTTTTCCTGCGCACCCTCAGGGGACGCCACGCGGCGATCGCCGGTAGACTCGAATGTTGTGAACAAATTCAAGAAGACGCCCTACACCGTGGGGGTGCACGACCTCATCCACCGGCCCGGCGAGATGCGCGAGCACGAACTCGAGATCGTTGTTCCCGAGAAGCTCGGCGAGGGCCTCGTGGCCGTTCAGGCCGACTCGATCCTCGATGTCGACCTTCGTCTCGAGGGCCTGCACGACGGCATCCTGGCGTCGGTTCATGTCTCCGGAACGGCCGACGGAGTCTGCGGGCGCTGCCTCACTGACATCCATCTGCCGGTAGAAGTCGAATTCCAAGACGTTTTCGCGTATTCTCTTGACGAAGCTTTTGATTACTCGGTTCTCGACGATCACGTCGACCTCGAACCGATGATCAGGGATGCGGTGGTACTTTCACTGCCGTTCCAACCGGTCTGTCGGCCGGATTGCCCAGGACTAGACCCGGAGACGGGTGAGAAGCTGGCCGATCAGCCGCATGACGAACCCCAGCAGATCACCGATCCGCGCTGGGCTGCGCTCGCCGGCTTCGAAGCCTCCACACAGACTGACCAAGCAGACACCGACGCCTCCGCGCGACCCGAGTGACCTGAACGATAGAGAAAAGAGAAGATCATGGCTGTTCCGAAGAGAAAGATGTCGCGGGCTTCCACCCGCATGCGTCGCGCTCAGTGGAAGGCTACGGCCCCCACCCTCGTCAAGACGATCGAGAACGGCAAGACTGTCTACAGCCTGCCGCACCGCGCCAAGATCGTCGAAGACTCCGCAGGCACCCCCCTGTTCATGGAGTACAAGGGCCGCAAGGTCGCAGACATCTAAGACTCCTGCTGTCGGCAACGACAACAGATGCGTCACCAAGGAGCGCCTCGATGGTTTCTGAACACGAAACCGACGGGTCGCTCCTTTTGGCGACTCTGCAGATCGAGCTTCCCGACGATCTGCTCGAGCTCGCCCTGACCCACCGCTCGTACTCGTACGAGCACGGCGGTATCCCCACGAACGAGCGCCTCGAGTTTCTCGGCGACTCGATTCTGGGCCAGGCGGTGACGGTCATGCTCTACCGCCGTTTTCCCGATCTCGAAGAGGGAGAGCTGGCCAAGCGCCGCGCGAGTCTCGTGTCGACGGTCGCTCTGGCGGAGATCGCCCGAGGCATCGAACTGGGTCGCTTCGTTCGACTCGGTCGCGGCGAAGAGCTCACGGGTGGTCGAGACAAGCCGTCGATCCTCGCCGACACGATGGAGGCCGTCATCGGCGCCAGCTATCTGGGTGCGGGCCCGGATGCGGCGACCGCGCTCGTGCTTCGTCTCGTAGCCCCCCTCGCCACTGCTCCCGGTCACTTCCGCATCTCCATGGACCCCAAGACGTCCCTGCAGGAGGCCGCGGGCCAAAAGGGCCTGGCCGCTCCCGTCTACGAGTTGAGCGAATCCGGGCCCGATCACCAGAAAGTGTTCGTCGCCACCGTGCGCGTAGCGACCGCGGCTGGTGCCGTCGTGGTGCAGGCCACGGGCGAGGGACCGTCGAAGAAGCAGGCCGAGGCATCCGCCGCTCGTGATGCCGTGGCGATGCTGGCGGCTCTGCCGACAGACGTGGCGTCGGCCTAGAGTGCCCGAACTCCCCGAGGTCGAGGTCGTGCGTGCTGGCCTCGAGCGGGCCGTGTCAGGCGCGCTCATCAGCGCGGTCGAGGTCTTCGACCAGCGTTCGCTCAAACGGCACGTCCCCGCGGCGGGCGCCTTCGTCGACCTGCTCGAGGGGCACCGGATGCGCTCGGCCGTGCGCCGAGGCAAGTTCCTCTGGTTCCCGCTCGACGACGCGACCGACGCCGGAGGTCGAGCTCTCGTGACCCACCTCGGAATGAGTGGACAGGTTCTGCTGCGCACGCCGGGCGTCGAGGAAGACGGTCTGCTGCGCATTCGCCTGCACATCGAGCATCCCGAGCACGGCGAGTTCTGGATGAACTTCGTCGACCAGCGCATCTTCGGCTCGATGGCCGTCGACTCTCTGCTGCCGACCGACGATGGGCGCGCGGCCGGCCGGGGGAGCGAGCTCGCATCGATTCCCGGCCAGGTGTCGCACATCGCGCGCGACCCGCTCGATCCGGCCTTCAGCGACGCCGCGTTCTTCGCCTCGCTCGCTCGGAAGAACACCGGCATCAAGAGGGCGATGCTCGACCAGAACCTCATCAGCGGCATCGGCAATATCTACGCCGACGAGTCGCTGTGGGCGGCACGCATCCACTATGCCCAGCCCGCGTCGTCGCTGTCGCGCACCAAGGCGAAGCTGCTGCTGACCGAAGTGCGGTTCGTGCTCGAGAAGGCGCTCGCCGAGGGCGGCACGAGCTTCGATGCGCAGTATGTAAACGTGAACGGCGCATCCGGATACTTCTCGCACAGCCTCAACGCCTACGGTCGGCAGGGGCAGCCGTGCCCGCGCTGCGGACGCCCGATCGTGCGTGAGAGCTTCATGAACAGGGGCTCGCATTTCTGCGCCCACTGCCAGAAGCTGCGGAGTGCTCCGCAGGGCTGATTGAGGGCATGCTCACCGGATGCTCAGGGTCGGTGCGTGCATACTTGCCGCTGATCATTCGAACAGGAAGGACTCGGCGTGAGCGAAAACGACGCATCGAGTGGGCCCCAGTTGGAGCCCTGGTTCAGCGAGACCCCGAAACCGCGCCGACGCCCCGAGGCGGAGACGGTGCCGATCGAGGCGCTGTCCGGCGTCGACCTGTCGAGTGACACCTCGCCGATGACAACGGCACCCACCGAGCAGCTCTCCGTCGAGCAGCAGGAGCAGCCCTGGTTCGAGCGGGATATCGATGCCCAGCCCGAGGCATCCGGAACCGAGGGTGAGGCGACCGCTGCCGCCGCACCGGCCGAGCCCGGCGAGAGGCCGAATGCGCGTCGTCGTCGTCTGCGCCGCACCAGCCTCGCCGTGCTCGGTGGAGCCCGACCCGACGCCATCGAGGGCGCACCCGGCGACCGGCAGGCCTACTCGTCGATGGCCCTCATCCTGATGTTCACGGCCACCGTGGCCGCTCTGTCGATGGCCTTCGCCCTCGGCATGGTGTTCCACGCCGACTGGTTCTGGTTCATTCCCGTGGGCATCTTCTGGGGCGCGGGGATCTTCGCCATCGACCGCGCTCTCACGATCCAGCTCTCGAACACCAAGGGTGCCTGGAAGACCACGTTCGCCGTCGTTCCCCGCGTGCTGCTGGCCGCGATCCTCGGCACGGTCATCTCGACGCCGGTGACCCTGCAGATCTTCGCACCCGAGATCAGCGCTCAGATCCTGGTGATGGAGGCCGAAGCGCGGACGTCGTTCGCCAACCAGCTCGCCAGCGATCCGATCCTCTCGACCGAAGACACCGTGCGAGCCTCGATCGCCAGCAACCAGGCGATCATCGACAAGAGCGATGCCGTCGATCCGCTCACCGACCCCACCTACGCTGCCGCCAAGGCTGCAGAAGACGCGGCACTCGCCGATCTCAACGCCAAGACCGCCGCGTGGCAGGCCGAGGCCAACGGCACCGGGGGCTCGGGCCAGGTCGGTGACGGAGCCGTGACGCAGATCGCGCGACAGGCCGTCGATTCGGCGCAGACCGTCTACGACCAGGCGCAGAAAGCAACCGCCGCGGCACTCGCGACGGCGCAGCCAGCCCTGACCTCGCAGCTGAAGGACTCGAAGACCACGGCCGAGGCCGCGCTCGCCAAGGCACAGGCAGACCTCGCCACGATCGAGCAGCGCAAGTCCGACTTCCAGGCCCAGAACGACGCGGCCGTGTCGTCGAGCGACGGCATCAGCAACCGTCTCACCGCGCTCGATCGGCTGAGCAAAGAGAGCCCGTCTGCGGGGCTCGCGCACGTCATGGTGTTCCTGCTGTTCTTCGCGATCGAGCTGCTTCCCGTGATCATCAAGCTGCTGCGCAACCTCGGCAACAAGGAGTCGGTGCACGACGAGACGGCGCGCGAACACGACCGCACCGAGATCGCCCGGGTTCGCCAGCAGTTCGCGCTCGAGCGCGACCAGGCGCTTCTGGATGCTCAGATCACCACGGGCAGGCTGGCCACGCTCAGACAGCTGGCCGAGCACGAGGAGGAACTGGCGCTCGCCACGGGCAAGGAGCGAAACCTCGGACTCGACGACCGGGTGCGCAGCAAGAGCCAGGACTTCTTCGACGAGTGGGATCGCGAGCAGTCGGAGCAGCGCCGCCGCTGATCAGGCGGAGGCGTCGACCTCGGCCGGCTCCACCGGAGCGTGGTGCGGCCGACCCGCGAGGTGCCCGGTCAAGGCGACCAGAAGAGTGATGAAGGCGGCCAGGGCCACGCCCCAGCCGATGTGGATCATGAGCAGCAGCGCGCCCACGGCGGCGCCTCCGCAGATCAGCAGGATGGCGCCGGCCCGCCGGAACCACGGCTGCCCCGAGCCGCCTGCCAGTCGCGAGTCGGCGGCGAGACCGGTGATGGTCGAGGTCACCACCACGGTGGTGACGTCTTTCACGGCGATGTGTCGCGCCGTCGCAGCCTGAACGCCCATGACCAAGGCGAAGCATCCGGTGAAGATGTACTCGTAGGGCTGTGGGGGAGGCCCGTCGTAGACGAACAGCGCGATCGTGAGGCCGACCATGACCGTGCCCACGATGCCGAACAGCACGGTGCTGTGGGTGGTCCAGCCGACCTTGACGGGCCGCAGTACGCGGCCGCCGATTGCGGCGCCCAGCATGAACCCGAACAGTGCGACGAGCGGGCCGATGACGGGCAGCCCATCGGCGCCGGCGATCGCCATTCCGAGGATCACGACGTTGCCGGTCATGTTCGCGGTGAAGACCTTGTCGAGGCCGAGATAGCCGACCGCGTCGGCGATTCCGGTCGAGAACGTGAGGGCGAGCATCAGACCCAGATGCAGATTGGCGGGCTTGCTGCGGAGTCTTCGGAGCACGGGGCACCTGATCTTTCGATGTCTCTGGGCGTGGCGGGGCTGTCGGCTGGCGCACGATACTCTCGAAGCGACCCTCCCATCTTTCCAGACTTCGGAAGGCGCGCATTCGGATGCCGTTCACCGCACCGCTCCAGCCCGGCCAAGGATTCATCCAGGCCGCTCACTACCTGCCGGCGTCTATCGAGAACGTGCTCTGGGGCAGGCTGCCCTGCGCCGCCGACACCGAGGTCCTCACCATCGATTCGGGTGACGAGGTCACCATCGACACCCTCAGTCACGAGGGCGTGCTCGAAGACCAGGGCCGCGACCCCGTCGCGTACTTCGCCGGCCATGGCGTGGGGCGCGAGAACGTGCTCGACGACGCGATCGCGCTCGCGGCATCCGGATACCAGCGCGACCTCAAGGTCGACGGTCCGCACGTCGTGACCGGACCGATCCGCATCCGGGGTGCGAAGCCGGGCGATCTGCTAAAGATGACGCTGCTCGAGGCGACGCCGCGCGTTCCCTACGGCGTGATCTCGAACAGGCACGGCAGGGGAGCGCTTCCCGGCGAGTTTCCGCTCGTCAAGGGCTCGGTGAGCGTCTTCTCCGCCGTCGACGACGAGGCCGACGGAAGCCAGGTCGGAACCCTGCCGCTCGTCGCCGGGGGAGAGCACACCGTGCGGTTCCCGCTGCGTCCGTTCCTCGGGATCATGGGCGTGGCCGTCGCCGGGACGACGCGCCCGCACTCGGTACCGCCCGGCGCGCACGGCGGAAACATCGACATCAACCTGCTCACCGAGGGCAGCTCGCTCTACATTCCCGTTCAGGTCGACGGCGCGCTGGCCTACGTCGGCGACCCGCACTTCGCCCAGGGCGACGGCGAGGTCGCGCTCACCGCAATGGAGGCCTCGCTTCGCGTGACCGTGCGCTTCGAGGTCGTGCCGCAGAGCGAGGCGCTGAAGGCGTTCGGCGCTCTCGTCGGGCCTCTCGCCGAGACCCAGGAGTTCCTCGTTCCCACGGGAATGGACGACGACCTCGACGAGGCCCTGCGCAAATGCGTGCGCGCCGCCATCTCTCTGCTGCATGCCCGCTACGGCATGGACGAGGACCTGGCCTACGCCTACCTCAGCGCGGCCACCGACTTCAACATCTCCCAGGTCGTCGACCTGGTCACCGGCGTGCATGCCCGCGTGCGCGTCTCAGATTTCGAAGGACATCATGGCTGAGCGACTCTCTCCCACCTCCGTCACCGGTGAGCTGCCCGACGGCCTGATCGACGCCTTCTGGGCCTACGAAGACGCGCTTCTCGACAACGACCTCGAGGCGCTCGACGCGGCGTTCGCCGCCGGTGACTCCACTCTGCGCGGCGACGCGTCAGGGTTGCTCGTCGGCCACGAGCGCATCAGCTCCTTCCGCGGTGCTCGGGGTGGTGCGCCCGCGCGCACGGTCACGGCGCTGCACGTGCGCGTGCTCTCGAGCGAGCATGCCCTGATCGTCAGCGAGAACCGGCCCCGCTCGGGTGGGCGTGGGCTCATCACTCAGCTGTGGGCGAGACGCCCGGATGCCGCCGGCTGGGTCATCGAGTCCGCCCAGGTGGCCGGCGCCCTCGCGGCCATGAACACGGCGATCTGGCGCGTGCTGGGCAATCCGCTGGTGGGCTCGACCGCCTCGAAAGGCGGCGCACTCGAGGGTGAGACAGTCGCGGTGAAGGATCTGTTCGATGTGCGGGGCTTCGCCGTAGGTGCCGGTATTCCCGAATACCTCGCGGAGGCGACTCCTGCCGAGGCGAACGCGTCCGCCCTCGCCGCGCTGCTCGCGGCCGGCGCATCCGTTCGCGGCATCGCGCAGACCGACGAGTTCGCCTATTCGATCGCCGGCAAGAACGTGCACTACGGCACCCCGCCGAACGCAGCCGTTGCCGGAGCCATCCCCGGCGGCTCATCGAGCGGACCCGCCTCGGCGGTGGCCCTGGGGCACGCCAGCATCGGGCTCGCGACCGACACGGCGGGGTCGATCCGGGTTCCCGCGTCGTATCAGGGGCTCTGGGGTCTGCGCACCACGCACGGCGCCGTCGACTCGGGCGGGCTGCTGCCGCTGGCCGCGTCGTTCGACACGATCGGATGGCTGACGAGATCTGCCTCCGTGCTGCGCGCCGCTGCCGCGAGCACGCTCGACGACGCCGCGCAGCAGCCTGTCGAGCCGCAGTTCGTGATCTCGACCGAGCTGCTCTTCGCCGCCGACCCCGCGATGCAGGGGGCGTTGGTGGATGCCGTGGGCCGGCTCGAAGTCGCGGGGCTGATCGGCGAGGTGGGCGTCGTCGACCTCGGCGACATCTCTGGTTTCTTCGCGGCGTTCCGCACCGTGCAGGGCGCGGAGGCGTGGCGTCGGCACGGCGAGTGGATCATCGCTCATCCGGGAGTGCTGGCAGACGACGTCGCGTCGCGCTTCGAGGTGGCGTCGACGATCACCGACGAGGAGGAATCCTCTGCTCGGGAGGTGCTCGGGGCCGCTCGAATTCAGCTCGACGAGGCCCTGGCCGGGCGCATCCTGTTGCTGCCGACGACGGCGTCGACCGCGCCGTCACTGACCGCCGACCCCGCCGAGATCGACGCTGCCCGGGCGGCGACGCTCGCCCTGACCTGCCTCGCGGGCATCGGTGGATACCCCGCGCTGTCCGTTCCGCTGCTCGAGGTCGACGGTGCACCAGCTGGCCTCTGCCTCGTCGGACCGCGGGGCACCGACCTGGCGCTCATCGACATCGCGGCCACCTTCGTTTCCTGAGCGGCACCCGTTCCCTGAGCCTGTCGAAGGGCAGCGCTCGCATCGACACGTCGAAAACGCGCCCAAAATCCTTCCTTAGGGTGCATTCGCGCCGAGTCGATCGGGCCGGCATGATCGACTCGGCCTAGATGCACCTTCTCGAGGAGAGGACGGTGCATTCGCGCCGAGTGGATTCCCTGCGGCCCTTCGACAAGCTCAGGGAACGAAAGCGACCCTAAAGCTGTAACGCGCGTGAAACAACGGTTCCGTAGAATCGAAGCCTGAAACAGGTGATTCATTCTCAGTGAAAGCGGTCAGCTCATCTCACTCTCGTCTCTGCCCCAGCCCATCAATCCGCCGCAGCGACTCCTGATGGGGCCGGGCCCGATCAACGCCGACCCGCGGGTATTGCGCGCCATGTCTGCGCAGCTCGTGGGCCAGTACGACCCCGCGATGACCGAGTACATGAACGAGACCATGGAGCTCTATCGCGGCGTCTTCAAGACCTCGAACGAGCAGACGCTGGTCGTCGACGGCACCTCCCGAGCCGGCATCGAGGCCGCCCTCGTCTCGTTGATCGAGCCGGGCGACCGGGTACTCGTTCCCATCTTCGGCCGCTTCGGTCACCTGCTGCGCGAGATCGCCGAGCGCTGCGGAGCCGACGTGCATGTCATCGAGGTTCCCTGGGGTCAGGTGTTCACGCCCGAGGCGATCGAGGCCGCCATCGTCGAGGTGCAGCCCGCGCTGCTCGCCGTTGTCCACGGCGACACCTCCACCACCGTGGCCCAGCCGCTCGATGAGCTCGGAGCCATCTGCGCGCAGCACGGTGTGCTCTTCTACACCGACGTCACCGCATCGCTCGGCGGCAACACCATCGAGACGGATGCCTGGGGCATCGACGTCGTGACGGCCGGCCTCCAGAAATGCCTGGCTGGCCCGTCGGGCTCCGCTCCCTCTACATTCTCGGCGGCCGCGGTGGAACGCATCGTGGCGCGCAAGAGCATCGAGGCGGGTATTCGCGAGGCCGGCGACGCGGTGGCCGCCCATCCGATCCGCTCGAACTACTTCGACCTCGCGATGATCTTCGACTACTGGGGGCCGAAGCGGCTCAACCACCACACCGAGGCCACCACGATGCTCTACGGCGCACGCGAGTGCGCGCGCCTGCTCATCGAGGAGGGCGTCGAGAACGCCGTCGAACGACACCGGCTGCACGGCTCCGCCATGCTGGCCGGGGTTCAGGGCCTCGGCCTCGCCGTCTTCGGCGATCTCGAGCACAAGATGAACAACGTGGTCGCGGTCATGATCCCCGAGGGAGTGAACGGCGACGCCCTGCGCGGCGAGCTGCTGAACGACTTCGGAATCGAGATCGGTACGTCATTCGGGCCCCTGCACGGCAAAGTCTGGCGTATCGGAACCATGGGCTACAACGCTCGCCGTGACACCGTGCTCACCACGCTCGCCGCTCTCGAGGCCGTGCTGCGCCGGGCCGGCGCACCCGTGACGCCCGGAGGGGGAGTCGGCGCGGCCTACGAGATCTACGCCGACGCCGATCGGGCCGTACGGGTCGGAGCCGAGGCGTGACGCAGCCTGCCTCGACGAGCGCGCAGGCGATTCTCGAGCGCTGCGACGAACTCGCCACCTACTCGTCGATGGATGACGGTCTCATCGAGCGCGTCTACCTCTCGCCCCAGCACGCTGCCGTCAACGCTCTCGCCGGACGGTGGATGACCGAGGCGGGCATGACCACCTGGCAGGACGCTGCCGGCAACCAGTGCGGGCGGCTCGAAGGAGTGACCCCCGGTCTTCCCGCGCTTCTGCTCGGCTCGCATCTCGACACGGTGCCCTCGGCGGGACGATACGACGGAATTCTCGGCGTGCTCTCCGCCATCGCCGTCGTCGATCGAATCCGGTCGTCCGGCCGCCAACTGCCGTTCGCCCTCGAGGTCGTGGCGTTCGGCGACGAGGAGGGCACCCGCTTCGGCCGCGCTCTGCTCGGCAGTCGCGCGCTCGCGGGCACCTGGCTCGAGGAGTGGTGGCAGCTCGAAGATGAAGACGGTGTCTCGCTGCGCGACGCCTACGTGCACTTCGGCCTCGATCCGGATGCCGTGGGCGAGGCCGCGCGGTCGCGCGGCGACTTCGTGGGGTACCTCGAGACCCACATCGAACAGGGCCCGTACCTCGAAGACGAGAACAAAGCGCTGGGGGTCGTCTCGTCGATCGCGGGGGCCCGCCGCTTCCTGCTCACGATCACCGGGCAGGCGGGCCATTCGGGCACTCCATACGAACGTCGACGCGATGCTCTCGCGGGGGCAGCCGAGGCCATCACCACCATCGAGCGCATCGCACGATCCGCGCAGCTCATCGCGACGGTCGGCCACCTCGAGGTCTTTCCCGACGCGGTCAACGTGATTCCCGGCAAGGTCGAGTTCAGCCTCGACCTGCGAGGCGAATACGACACCGAGCGCGACAAGGTGTGGCTGCAGATCGAGGAGGCCATCCTCGAGATCTGCCAGCGACGACGGCTGCGGCTCACGAGCATCCAGACTCACTCGGCCAAGGCGGCCGTCTGCGCGCGTCGGCTGCGCGACGCGATTGCCGAGGGCATCCGCTCGACGGGCGACGCGCGACCGATGTCACTTTTCTCTCGCGCGGGCCACGACGCGATGGCCATCGCGGAGATCGCCGACATCGGCATGATCTTCGTGCGGTGCAAGGGCGGCGTGAGCCACAACCCCGAAGAGCACGTCACCGAGGCTGACGTGGCGAAGGCGCTCGACGCCTTCGAGGCCACGGTGCTGCAGCTGGCCGACGGATACGAGGAGTAGCGGGTGGACACCGCGCCGCCCACGATCGGGCAGCGGATCGACAGCCAGTACGGAGCCCTCTCTCCGCAGGAGCAGCGGGCCGCCGACTTCATCCTCGACCATCTCGGCGATCTGGCCGTGTACAACGCGACGGAGCTCGCGAGGCTGAGCGGGGTGTCGAAGGCCACGGTGTCGCGGCTGTTTCGCCGCCTCGGGTTCTCTGATTCGGCCGAGGTGCGTGAGCACGCCCGCAGCCTGCGCAGTCAGGGTGCTCCCCTCGGCGGCATCGGGGCCGCGGCCGGAACGCCCTCGGCGCTCGCCGCGCACGCGCGCCAAGAGAGCGAGAATCTGCAGAAGATGCTCGCCGGGCTCGACGACGGGCGGTTGGATGTCGCGGCGCGGCTCATCGCGGGCGCCGGCGAGGTCGTGCTGGTCGGTCTGCGCAATAGCTATCCGCTGGCGCTGCATCTGCGTCAGCAGCTCGCTCAGGCACGAGGTCGGGTGCGGCTGGCTCCCGCGCCGGGGCAATCGTTGGGCGAGGAGCTCGCCGGCCTGGGTGCGCACGACGTGGTGGTACTCGTGGGCTTTCGGCGACGTCCGTCGGGTTTTGCGATGATCACGCAGGCTCTCCGGGACCGCGGGGTGCCCGTGGTGCTCATCTCGGACTCGTCTGCGCGTCGGCACGCGGAGGCGGCTACTCTCTGGTTGGAGTGCCCCGTCGACAGCGTCTCGGCGTTCGACAGCTACTCGGCCGCGATGAGTCTGATGAACCTGCTGGCGAGCGGCGTGCTCGGAGTCGACGTGCGCGAGGGGCGCACGCGAATCGCTACGATCACGAGCGTTTACGACGCGCTCGACGAGTTGGAAGTGCCTCCGTCCTCGCGTTCCTGACCGACACCTGGCAGAGCTGGAATAACCCAAGAATTAATGCAAAACTTCGAATAAGTAAATTTTTCTCGGTTATTCATCCGTGATTTACATGCAGATCTTCGTCCCCCTGCCTGTGTCGATATCCTCGGCATCTCAAGAGCCGCCTCAGGCGACGGTCTGCCTCTCTATCTGAGAATCGATCGCGTCGACCCCCGCTGTTCCACGGCGCGAGTCGAGGGGTTCTATGGACCGTACGGTCGACCCCACGAGGGCGACGCGAAAGGTTATCCCATGAACAAGATCCTCAAAGGCACCATCGCAGGCGCTGCCGGCATCACACTGCTCCTCGGAGGAGCCGGTACCTTCGCGCTGTGGAACTCCAGTGCGAGCACCAGCGGCGGAAGCATCGTTGCCGGTGACCTGGCGGTGAACGCGGGATCGACCGCCGCCTCCTGGAGCATCAACGGGGGAACTCCTCGCGCTGACCTGACCGGATTCGTCGCCGTTCCTGGTGACGTGATCACGTACACGAAGGTCATGAGCATTACCGCCAAGGGCGACGATCTGCGCGCCAATCTGACGGTCGACCCGGCGTCGATCAAGGCCGTGTCTTCTACGGCTCCTGCCGACGTCGCGCTGGCCAGCTATCTCACCGCGAACGCGGTCCTGACGGCGACCGGTTCGGGCATCTCCACCGGGCCGGCGCCGTACACGGTGACCGCGGGTGCCTCCGGTGTCACGCAAGACGTGACCGTCGCGGTGACGATCACGTTCCCCAAGAGCACGACGCCCGGCTTCGAGAACAGCACCAAGCTCGGTTCCGTGAACCTCCAGGCGCTCGCCGTCACGCTCACTCAGCTCTAACCACCCAGAGAGGCGTCGGCGCGACATCAGTCGCGCCGACGCTCATCGTGCGATCCCGGAAAGGGTGATGATCATGCGCGAACACACTCCTCGACGGGGTTCCTCCCGTCCTCGTCACGCGGCGGTGTCGTCGACGACCGGCCGCCGGTCGAATCTGCCGATGACGATCGCCGCTGCCGTCGTGCTGATCCTTACCGTGACCGGTATCGCGGGCACCCAGGCGACATTGCGCGCCAGCGCCTCCACTTCGGCGCGCAGCGTCGTCCTCTCTGCAGGCACGGCCGATCTGAGCCTGACGACCCTGTCGCTCGACACGACGGCGCTGTATCCGGGGCTGACACTCGTCGGAGCCGTGACCGCGTCGAACACCGGAAACGTGCCCCTCAAGCTCGGCGTCGCCGGGCTGACCATGCCATCCGGCTCGGCCGCCAACGCCCTTTCCCAGTCACTGGTCGTCGGCGTGCGCATCGTACCGTCGGCCTCTGCGTGCACCGCGTCGGCGGCGACTCCGACCTGGTCGGGATCGGCGGCGTCGGCTCCGGCCGGAACGCTCGGCACGACGCTTCCGACCGCAAGCTCTCAGGTGTTGTGCGTCTCCGTGAGCCTGCCCATCGCCGCTCCCGCGGCCAGCCAGGGCCAATCGGCCTCGGGCATCCGTCTGCGCATCAGCGGAACGCAGGCCTGAACCTATGGCTCTCTCGCAACCAGTGCGCATCCCCTCCGCTCGGCGAGGTCCTTTCGGACCCGTCGTGACACGGGTTGCGATGGCCGCGGTGGCGACTCTGCTTCTGACATTCTCCGGAAGCGGTCCTGCCCACGCGTCGTGGGATGCTCCCGAGCGATCGGTGACGACATCCGTCTCGGCAGGCACCATGGCGATCACTCAAGCGGGGTTCTCGTCACTCGCGGCCGCGTACTCGTCGTCGGCGCTCTCTGTCACCAGCCCGGTGACCCTGACCAATACCGGCACGGTTCCCGCTCCCTACGCCTTCAGCCTCGGGGTGCAGGCGGCCGCGACACTCGGCAGCTCGGCAGCGGTGCGCGTCTGGCCCGTCGCGTCTGCGGGCGCCTGCACAGCGACAAGCGCGGCATCCGGCGCCACCGGAATGACCTGGGCGACCGCGGCACCTCTTTCGGGCACGCTCGCGCCCAAAGCCGCGGTCGTCTACTGCGTTCGAAGCTCGGTGACCCAGGCGCAGCGTTTCGCGCTGGCCGGCGCGACGGTCGTGGCCACGGCCACGGTCACCGCCGCGCAGGGCAACTGGAACAGCACGAGCACCGCAACGGCCAGCCAGACCGTGGCGAACAGCGTCACGCCCGGCGAACCGACCAAGGTGAGCGAGACCGACAGCCGCATCTCGCTGTCCTGGACTGCCCCGGCCGACACGGCCGCGATCAACGGATACCAGGTCTATCGCGACGGCGTGCTCGTCGCGACGGTGCCGTCGTCTCAACTGTCGTTCACCGACTCGGGACTCGACGTCTGGAAGTACTACACCTATACCCTGCGCTCTGTGCACACGGCGAGTCCGCTCGACGTCTCACCTCCGTCGACCGCCGTGGCGCATGCCACCGCCTGGTTCACCGGCACGAACTGGTACTCCGTGCGGAATGCGAGCAGTCAACTCTGCGTCGACGGGGCAGACGGAGGGACCGTTTCGGGGTCGGCCTTGATCAGCAGCGTCTGCGGAACGCAATCCAGCCAGGCCTGGAAGTTCGTGGCGGACGGCGACTACATGAAGGTGACTCCCAAGAGTGCTTCGACGTTGTTCTGGGACAGCCCCAGCGACAACAACTCGATCCTTCGGACCACCAACAACATCAGCGCCCAGAAGTGGCAGGCTCTGCCTACCGGCCCGGGTACGGGAACATTCACCCTGCAGAATCGCAACAACGACTGCCTCGACGTGACCGGCAACCTCCTGTCGAGCGGCACCCAGCTTCGCGTCACGACGTGCGACGGATCCTCCAACCAGCTCTTCGCCCTGCGGAACGTGGGCTGACCCCGTGGCCGCTCACTCACGACGCGACGACGGCATCCTGCGCTTTCTCGGGCAGGTTGTCAGCTGGTCGCTTCTCGCTGTCGTGCTCGCGCTCGGGGTGGTGACCATCGTCGTTCCCAAGATCGCCGGCGCGATGCCGCTGACCGTGCTGACCAGTTCGATGAAGCCGGGCCTTCCCCCGGGCACCCTGCTCGTGGTGAAACCCGTGGCCACCGGAGATATCCGAGTGGGTGACGTCATCACCTATCAGATCCACTCCGGTGTACCAGGGGTGATCAGTCATCGGGTCACCGGCATCACCCTCGGCCCGGACGGGACGCGCACCTTCGTGCTGAAGGGTGACAACAACAGCGCGGCCGATGCCGAACCGGTCATCGGTGCGCAGGTGCAGGGCAGGCTCTGGTACTCGATTCCGTACCTCGGCTACGCGAACACACTGGCGAGCGGAGCCGATCGTGAGTGGATCGTGCGCGGTGGAAGTGTACTTCTGCTCGGCTACGCTCTCACCCTCATCGCAAGAGGCTTGCTCGCCCGGCGGCGCAACGGCAAACGGGAGGAGATCCGCGCATCCGAGCCACATACAGCGGCGGATGCCCGAATCTCCTCCCGTTTGGAGACCGTGCAGAAATCCGGTTCGATCAGCGGGTGGCGGCCGCCAGCATCTCGGTGATCTCGGAGACGGTGCCGCGGGGTCCGTAGGCCGGGGTTCCGGGCTCGACTCGCCAGCTGTTCGCGAGTGATCCGTCGTCGACGACATCGAAGCCGAAGCCGTCGATGAGGCTCGTGACGATCGTCTTGGCGTCGCCGAAGTCGCTCGAGATCACGAGTGCGCGGCGGTTCTCGGTGCCGGATGCCTGTGCCTCGGAGGTGAGCTTCGCCGCCTCGATGTGATTGAACGCCTTCACCACGCGTGACGCAGGAAGGTGACGCTGCAGAAGTGCCGCGGACGTGGTCGACTTCGAGTCGAGTTCGTCGATGTTGCCGTCGCGCTCTGGGTAGTAGTTGTTCGTGTCGATCACGATCTTGCCGGCGAGCGGCTCGACGGGAACCGACTCGTACGCCTTCAACGGGATCGTCACGATCACGAGGTCTCCGGCGGCCGCAGCCTCCTCTGCCGTGGCGGCGCGAGCCTTCGGTCCGAGTTCCTCGACGAGATCGCTCAGCGTCTCGGGGCCGCGGGAGTTGCTGATGACGACGTCATAGCCGCTGGCGACGCTCAGCCGCGCCAGCTGGCTGCCGATGTGTCCGGCGCCGATGAGTCCGATGGTCGTGATTCCAGGAATAGTCATGGTGAGGGGAACGCACGCGCTCCGTTCAGGATTCCCGTTATCAGGCGAAGCTCAGCAGCCGGTCCATCAACAGCGGAGCGTACGGGCGGTCGACCTCGAGCACGACCCGCACATGCGCGCCGCGCTGAGGGGGATAGCCGTTGTAGACGCCGCGCATGTCGCAGATCGTCTGTCCTCGCCCGGGCCCGTCTGTCGCATCCACCGTCACCCGAACGAGCGGGGCGAGGGTCGGAACGACCTCGCCCGTGCTGATCGCCACGGCCAGCGGATCGTGCAGCGCCGAGCACGGCCGACCGAAGACAGAGACGTAGAAGTCGTAGTAGATGCCGAGCATCTCGGCGAGCATCGGCGCGATGGTGCCCGGCGCCGAGCGCAGTCGTTCGAGGTCGTCTTCCTCGATGAGCTGATCCATGGTGGCGTCGAGTCCGACCATCGTGATGGTCCACGGGGCCGCGAAGACGAGCTCGGCGGCGTGCGGGTCGTTGATGATGTTCGCCTCGGCGACGGGCGACGCGTTTCCGGCCACCAGCGCCGCTCCGCCCATGATCGTGAGGTCGCCGACGAGCTCGGGAAGACGCGGCTCGAGCTCCAGCGCGAGCGCCAGATTGGTGAGTGGGCCGATGGCGATCAACCGCAGTTCGCCCGGGTACCGGCGGGCCATGCGCACGATGAACTCGGGGCCCGATTCGGGCAGCGGGTCGACGTGCGACGCGGGTAGTTCGACCCCGCCGATGCCGTTGTCGCCGTGGATGTGCGGCACCCCTCCGTCGTACTCCGCCATGCGGAAATGATGGGCGCCGATGGCCACAGGCACATCGGTGCGCCCCGCCGCGGCGAGCAGACGCAGAGTGTTGTCGGCTGCCTGCGCTGCCGAGGTGTTGCCCGACACGGTCGAGACCCCCACGAGGTTCACGTCGGGGTCGCTCAGCAGGTGGAACAGCGCGAGCGCGTCATCGACTCCCGTGTCGCAGTCGAGCAGATAGGGGCGTGCGGGCATGGCGGTCCTTCGCGGAGTCGAGCAGGGGTTCACTCGATTATGGCGCGCTCCGACGCGAGTATCAGACAGCGAACTGCCCCTCGCGGTTGCAGAATGGCGGGATGGGAAAACTCATTCGTGACCGCGTTCCCGACATCGTGCGCGAGCTGGGCCATCACATCGAGGTGCGGGAGTTGGCGGCGGACGAGTATGCGGCCGCACTGCGCGAGAAGCTGGTCGAGGAAGCGCGCGAAGCGCAGCGTGCCGCAGATCGTACGGAGCTACTCGAGGAGCTGGCAGATCTCGCCGAGGTGGCTCTCGCGCTGGCACAGCACGAGGGCATCACCGACGCGGAGATTCTGGACCAGCGAGCGGCCAAGAACCGCAGTCACGGCACTTTCGACGGCAGGCTGTTCTCCACGTCCTACCGTTCGTGACAATCCCTGGGGCGATCGACGTCGGCGCCATCTCCGAGGTCTGAGCAGTCGATCAGCCGCGCCCCGTGCTGCACGAGGTAAGGCCGCGCGCCGACGTCGCCCGTCACGCTGTCGGACAGCGCCTTCCAATGGTCGCGACCGATGACCACCGGATGCCCGGGGCGACCCGAGAATGTGGCTTGGCGCAGGGTCTGGCGACCCATCGCATCCGGCTCGGGCCCACTGAGTCGCCGCACCTCGGCCGAGCCGAGAGACGGCACGTCGACCGTGACGATGGCGACGGCGTCGACCTCGGGCACGAGGGCCTCGGCGGCGGCCAACCCGCTGCGGAGCGATGCCGCCATGCCCGACTCCCATCCGGTAGCGTGCGCGACCCGCACCGCATCGGCGTCGGGGAACGAACGGCGCAGCAGGGCCTCGGCCTCGTCGGCACGTGCCCCGAGCACAACGACGACGGGCGCGCATCCGCCGCCCAGCAGGCTGCGAACCGCGTTGACGAGCCACGAGCTTCCATCGGCCGCCTCGACGAGTGCCTTCGGCATCCCGAAGCGGGTGCCCGCACCCGCCGCGAGCACCACGCCGGCAACGGATGGGTGGGCTGTGGACATGGCCTCATCGTAGGCCCGGCCATCGGTGCCTCCGAATAGAATCGGGGTGTCTGCCCCGCACCACGGCGAGGCTGCACAGTGCCCGAAAGGCCGGTCATGACCGATCACTCTGCCGACCATCTGCGTGTCGATCTGCGCGCCTGCCTCGCCGTTCCGCGTTGGATCGACGAGGTCGCCGAGCAGGCTCCGTTCGGATCGGTCGACGATCTGCTCGAGGCCGGCCGAACCGCCGCGAACCCCCTGACCCGCGACGAGGTCGAAGCAGCGCTGGCCGATCACCCTCGCATCGGAGATAAGCCCGTCGGAGAGGGCGCATCGCAGACCTTCTCGCGCTCGGAGCAGGAGTCGCTGGGCGACGACGACGCCGAGACCGTGGCCGCCATCGCCGAGGGCAACGCGATCTACGAAAAGAGATTCGACCGGGTCTTCCTCATCCGCGCCGCCGGGCGCAGCCGAGCCGAGATCCTCGCCGAACTGAACCGACGCATCCGCCTCGACGACGACGAGGAGTTCGCGATCGTCGAGCAGCAGCTTCGAGAGATCGCCCTGCTTCGCCTCGAGAAGACGTTCACCGAGCGGGGCATCGAGGTGGCCGAGTGAGTGCCCGCAGCCACATCACCAGCCATGTGCTCGACGCGGCGACGGGCGCGCCGGCGGCTGGTGTTCCGGTCACGCTGTCACAGCTCGACGGTGACGCGTGGCGAGTGCTCGCCGAAGCGGTGACGGATGCCGATGGCCGCGTCTCGCAGTTCGGCCCGGAGAGCGTGCCGGTGGGCCGCTACCGGGTGACCTTCGATACGCAGGCGTATTTCGCGTCGCTCGGGCAGACCGCTTTCTACCCCGAGGTGCAGGTCGTATTCGAACTGGCCGACGGCGACGCGCACTATCACGTGCCGCTTCTGCTGAGCCCGTTCGCGTATTCGACGTACCGCGGCAGCTGACGTCTGGGCCGAGCGCGCCGTTATCGGGTGAACGCGCGCTCCGTGATGGCGCTCTTGCCCGGTAACGGCGCGCTCGGCGAGAGGCTGCGCCAACGGGCAACTACTCTGGCGCCACCACGCGCGTGCCCTGCACGTAGACGCCCGCGATCGCCGGCTCGCGCAGTCCCATGAGCAGTGCGAAGAGCTCCCGGTCAGCGTCGACCCGCTCGTCGTCAGCACGAACCCGCCCCTCGAGCAGCATCGACAGAGGCTCCCAGCGCTCGGGGTCGATGAGCAAGAAGTCGGCGTCTTTGCCCACGTCGAGATTGCCGAAGCGCTCTTCCATGTCGAGCGCCCGAGCTCCGGCGAGGGTGCCGAGGAAGAGCAACTCCGCCGGATGCAGAGAGACGCTCGCCTCAAGGGGCTCGCTGATGTGCACTTTGAACGCGTCGTTCATGACCCGCGAGATGAGCCATTCGTCGCCCGCTCCCACGTCGCTTCCGAGCGCGACGGTCACGCCAGATCCGGCCGTGCGCTTCCACGGCATCGTTCCCGAGCCGAGGAACTGCTGCGACGTCGGGCAGTGTGCGATCGACGACCCCGTCTCGGCGAGGCGGGCGAGCTCGTCGTCGGTGCAGTGCACCCCGTGAGCGAAGATGCTGCGCCGGCCGAGAAGTGACGATCCGCCCTCTGTCGACCCGGGCATGAACCTGCCGTCGTAGGTGTCGAGGTAGCTCGTCGTCTCGTAGACCGCTTTCACCGCGGCGATCTCTCCGCCGATGATGCTGTCGTTCTCGCTGAGGTGACTGTGGAAGTACACGCCCGATCCGCGCACCTCGTCGTACAGCTCGCCGAGCGCTCGCAGCGTCTCGCGCGTCACCGACAGGCTGAACCGCGGCACGATCGCGACCTGGATGCGCGCGGTCGTCGCGTCGCCGGTATCGACGGCGTGCCACCTGTCGATCTCGTCTCGCACGAGCGCAAGAGCCTCGGCTTCCCCGGTGAGCAGGGCCGACGCCGACTCCGGCCCGACGGTCTGGATGCCACGGCCCGACACCACGCGCAGCCCGGCTTCCCGCGTGCTGCGGAAGAGGGCATCCTGAGCGTGCGGAAACGCCGAGCCGAACACCATCGCGGCCGTCGTGCCGACCGCGACGCGGCGGCGAGTGAAGTCGCGCGCGATGCGCTCGGCGAAGGCGGGATCGGCGAGTCGCGACTCCGCGGGGAAGATGCAGTTGTCGAGCCACTCGAGCAGCTGCCCTCCACCGTAGGAGTCGGTGGAGTAGGTCTGCGGAAAGTGCATGTGCGCATCGACGAAGCCCGGCACGATGTATCCGCCGCGGTTGTCGACGACGGATGCGCCGGCGAACGTCGGCGGCAGGTCTCGGGCGGCGCCGATCCATTCGATCGTGCCGGCGTCCGACACGACGAGCGCACCGTCGGGAAGCGACACGAGGTGCTCTCGTGCATCCGCAACGGTGGGGGAGCCGGCCACATGGAAGATGTGGCCGAGGTAGGTGGTGCTCACGAGGTGTCTACGCGAGGTTCGCCGCGGGCGTCCACGCGGGGCCGGCATCGGGCGCGTCGTCGCGAAGAACCGTGGCCTGGATCAGACCGTACGGCCGATCGTCTGCGTGGAAGACCTCGTTGTTGTTCTCGACGCCGAAGGTCTCGAGGTTGTAGAGGAAGTGGTGCTTGTTGGGGGCCGAGAACTTGATCTCGGCGATGAACGGATACTCCTCCAGCACGGCCTTGCCCATCTCGTAGAGCGTCTGCTGCAGAGCCAGCGACTGCACCGTCGCGAACTTCGAAATGAGGATTCGCTTGACGCCGGCGTAGACACCGTTCCAGTCGATCTCGGCCCACGTGACGTCGGTCTCGCTCACCCGCCACTGCGCCACGAGGGCGGTGGCCATCACCCGGTCGGTCGTCGGTTCGAGCAGGGTGTACTCGTCTTTGAGGAAGCCGTGGAACTCGCTTCCGGTGGACTTGAGGATGATGAGGTCTTTGAGACCGCTGATCACCCACGTCTGCTGCTCGGCCCCGGTGCCCTCGACGGTGATGGCGGCGGTGCGCACCTCCTGGCCCAGGCGCACGAAGGTGTGCTCGTGCTCCTCGCCGTCGACGACGGCGTGCTCCCAGGCGTACTCCTCGATCTCGATGCGCGCGCCCTCGACCGGAACGACGTCGTCGACGAAGTGGCGTGCCAGCTCGAGCCCGTAGGCCTCGATCGACTCGACACCCTTCTCCTTGGCATAGGAGTACGCGGTCTGCTTCTGGGTGTCGGTCGGAAGGACCTGCGACTGGTCGCCCACGAGGTGGGCCGCGGAGAAGTCGCCGCGCAGAGCCGTCGACACGTTCAGATCGCGGATCTCGTGCCGAGCGGAGTCGCGGGTGATGCGCACCACGCGGTTCTCTGCCTTGCCGTACTGATTGGGTCCGAGGACGATTGCCATGGGTGTGCTCCTGCGGTCGAGAGGGGTGAATGAGATCCGGGGTCAGACGCGCGCGAGCAGCCGGCCGGTGGGTGTGGATGCGGGTGCGCCGGCCGATTCGCCGCTCGTGTAGACCGGCACTCCGGCCAGCCACGTGACGGCGACCAAGCCGGTGAGCTCGGATCCGTCGAATGCCGAGACCTTATTCTTGTGCAGCAGAGCCTCGGCGCTCGCGGTGAAGGCGGCGTCGGGTGCGAAGGCCACGAGGTCGGCGTCGGCGCCCACCTCGATGCGGCCCTTCTGCGAGAGCCCGGCGAAGCGGGCGGTCTTTGCAGACATCCACTCGACGACCGTCTCGAGGGCGATTCCGCGGGCCTTCGCGCCGGTCCAGACGGCGCTGAAGCTGAGCTGCAGGCCGGAGATGCCGCCCCAGGCGAGTTCGAAGTCGCCGCCATGGGCGAACTTGAGCTCCTTGGTCGAGGGGGAGTGGTCGGAGGCGACGATGTCGATGAGTCCCGACTCGAGCGCCTGCCACAGCAGCTCCCGATTGCCGGCATCACGGATCGGAGGGCAGCACTTGAACTGCGTGCCGCCGTCGGGAATACCCTCGGCGGAGAAGCTCAGGTAGTGCGGGCAGGTCTCGACCGTGATCGGAAGTCCCTCGGCCTTGGCCGCCTCGATCTGCGGGAGGGCGCGAGCGCTCGACAGGTGCAGGATGTGGGCTCGCACTCCGGTGGAGCGCACGGCCTCGATGACGTGCGCAATGGCGTCTTCTTCGGCGAGATCGGGGCGGCTCGAGACGAAGTCGAGGTAGTCGGTGCCGCCGTGGCTCTCGCTCTTCTCGAGCACGGCCGGGTCTTCGGCGTGCACGATGAGCAGACCGCCGAACTCGGCTATCTCGAGAGCGGCAGCGAAGAGCTGCTCGGTCTCGAGATGGGGGAACTCGTCGACGCCGGAGGGCGACAGGAATGCCTTGAAGCCGAACGCACCGGCGTCGTGCACCGCTTTCAGCGAGCCGAGGCTCGACGGGATCGCCCCGCCCCAGAACCCCACGTCGACGCTGGCCTGCGGAGCCGCGGCCTCGCGCTTGAGCTCCAGCGCCTCGACGGTGGTGGTCGGCGGGATGCTGTTGAGCGGCATGTCGATGATCGTGGTCACGCCGCCCGCCGCGGCCGCGCGGGTCGCGCTGGCGAAGCCCTCCCAGTCTGTGCGACCGGGCTCGTTCACGTGCACGTGGGTGTCGACGATGCCGGGAATGAGAACCTGGTCGTCGGGCAGGGTGACGGTCTCTGCGGCGTCGAACGACGCATCCAGGTCGGCGATCGCGACGATCACGCCGTCGGCCGTGGCCACGGTCGCGGGGCGGAACTCGCCGTCGATCAGCACCCTCTCGGCCCTCACGACCAGGTCGTAGCGTTCTGCCATGGCGTCGTCGTCTCCTCGTTCGTCGGTGGTCACATCGACGGATCAAGCCTAGTGATGGGGGGTCCGTCGCCGAGGCAGGTTCGGAAACACCCGTGTTACACGCCAGAGCTAGCATGAAATATTCGCATCACCGCTGATGAAACATCTGCAGTGTGCGACCGGTCGGAAGGACCCTCGTGGAATCGCTTCTCAGCCGAGCTGCCGGGCACGACGGCTGCCCCAAAAACATGGAGTACGGGCCGTGTGGCGGGGTCGGCTTCGATGGCAGTTGCGAGGTCGGGGACTTCCGCTGCGTCTTTCTCGACGACCCTCTCGTGACCTGGCGCGGCGGCGCGCCGGCCGAGTCCGAGGCCGTGCGGCGCTCATCCGGTGCCGCCGAGATGATGGCGCTGATGACGACCCGGCCGATCGTCGTCGCCGATTTTCCGGCCAAGGCTATGGATGCCGAGTCGTTGACGGAGTGCGCGGCGCTGCTCGCCGGGCCCGTCGACGCCGCGCTGGCCGGCGACGCGGGAACTGCTCGGGTGCAGTTCTCGCCGAGCTACCGGGCGTCACTCATCCGCGCCGCGGGGCTGCAGGTCTGGACGGGACTCAATTGCCGCGACCGCAACCGCGTCGCGATCGAGGGAGAGCTCGCCGGCCTCGCGCACATCGGAGTCGCCGGTGTGCACTGCGTGACCGGCGACCACACACTGCTCGGCTCCCGCCCCGATGCGGCACCTGTCTTCGATCTCGACTCTTCGCAGCTCGCCGCTTTGTCGCGTGCCGCGGGCCACTTGGTATCGGTGGGGGAGTCGCCGACGACCCCGCCCGTCGAGCTGCGCGCCGCCCGGCTCCTCGAGAAGACCCGCGCGGGTGCCGACGTGTGTTTCGTGAATCACTGCGGGGGCGTGGATGCCGTGGGCCGGTTCGTGCGGGAATCGCACGACCTCGGCGTGACGGCCGCGTTCATTCCCTGCGTGCCCATGGTGACGGATCACGGGAGCGCGCGGCTGCTGCAGTCGTTCCCGTCGCTCGTGCTGCCCGATGGATATCTGGAGCGCATCTTGTCGGCCGAGGGTCCGCGCGAGGAGGGCATCCGGGCGGCCGTGGCTCTGAGCCTGGAACTGCTCGAGATCGAGGGAGTCGCGGGCGTGAACCTCTCGGGTGGAGCGGGCGCCGGCCACGAGGCGGAGTTCGCCATCGCGCTCGCGGAGACGGCCCAGCGCCTCGCCCTGTGAGCCTGAGTTCGGGCAGCGTGTGTGCCCGAATACCTCCATTCGTGCAGAGGAAGTGCGCGCACATGGAGGTATTCGGGCACGATCACCGTGCGTCGACCTCTCCTGCCCAGCGTCGACACTCCCGTATCCCTCCCCAGCTGCCGACCTCTGCGGGGTGGGTGGCGAGGCGAGGCGCTTGGCTGTGGCCATGGACACTCCTTCATCTGATACTTCTCTCGTTTTCGCGCGCGATGTGCGTAAGACGGGCAACAGCGCGAACGCGCTGAAGCGGGCCGTTCGACGGGACGAGCTCGCCCGCATCGCGCCCGGAAGCTACATGTCGCGGCAGCATTGGGACGCGCTGAACGAGATTCAGCGCACAACGCAACGGGCGCGAGCGGCCTCCGAACGGTGGAAGTCCGCTCCCGTCTTCTCCCACTGGACCGCGGCCGCCATCCACGGCATACCCCTGATCGGCGCGTGGCCCACTCGGCTGCATGTCATCGTCGACCGCGCGTCGACTGTTCGTTCGCGCGGCGAGATCGTCCGTCACGCGATCGGGGTGGATGCGGACGACGTCGTGCTCATCGACGGAATGCTCGTCACTTCGGTGGCTCGAACGGTGCTCGATCTCGCTGTGGACTCGACGTTCATGTCTGCCGTTACCGCAGCGGACTTCGCCCTGTGTCATAAGCGGGAGACTCGAATCGAGAAGGCCACGCTTGCCGAGGTCTGGGAGAACCGACTGCCTTTTCGCGGCCACGTCCGTGCTCGACGTGTTCTGGAATTCGCGACGCATCTGGCGGAGAGTCCCTTGGAATCAGGAAGCCGGGTCAACATTCACTTGCTGGGATTTCCTGCGCCTGAGCTGCAGGTGGAATGGCGCGACTACCGCGGTCTCATCGGGTACAGCGACTTCTTTTGGCGCGAATTGAATCGTGTGGGCGAGGCTGACGGACGTGCGAAGTACTTCGACGCCGAGCTGACTCGAGGCAGATCGCTCAAGCAGATCCTCTTCGACGAGAAGATCAGAGAGGATCGGATACGTGCGCTCGGTCCGGGCTTCTCTCGGTGGGACTGGGACATCGGAATGAACGCGCGTCGACTGAAGCCGTTTCTGCTCGCGGCAGGACTGACGATCGTGACGCGGCGGTAATTGTGCCCGAATACCTCCATTTGCGCGCGGTCCCGTTGCACGAATGGAGGCATTCAGGCACGAAAGCGTGCGCGAGACCAGCTCAGCCGGGGAGGGTCGCCGTGCTCCAGGTGCCGTCCGCGGCGCGGCGGTGCTCGATTCTGCGGCTCGCCGCTCGAGGGTTGCCCTCCCAAAAGGTGAGCCGCGTGGGCGCGATAACAAACCCGAGCCACGTGTCCGGGGAAGTCAGCGTGCCGTCTGGGTGAGCGGCGTCGAAGGCGGCCCAGCTCTCCTCCTGCTCATCTGTCGGCAGCAGAGCGAACTCGGGGGTATTGAGCCACGCCAGTAGCTGCAGGTAGCGAGACCGTCGAGCGTACGCAGATGCTTCCTCGTCGGTCGATGCACGTCGCGCGACACCCTGAACCGTCAACTGACGCAGATCGGCCGGCCAGGCGATCGAGAACGCCACCTCCGGGTGGGCCTCCACACCGGCGACCTTGCGCGAGCGCGAATCGGTGTGCACGAAGAACCCGCTGCGATCGAACTCGCTGAGCAGCACGCTGCGCGAATCCGGGTGCCCCGCGATGTCGACCGTGGCCAGCGCGATGAGCGGCCGAGCGTGGTCGTCGTTCGCAGGAAGCCAGTCGGTCAAGACCGCGAAGGCCTCGTCGGGCATGGCGAGCCCCGGTGCGGGAACGTTCACGCCACAGGCCCGGCCGGGTCGAAGCGCGCGATCTCTGCGAACGCCGCCGAGGCCTGCTCCACGGAGCGCTCGAACAGCTCAGCGCCGTACGCCGCGTTGGCAGCCGTCGGGTCGCCGAGCACGCCGTCTGTTCCGAAGTCGTTCGACAGCCAGCCGAACGACACGGGCTTCTTGAATCCGATGTGCTCGTAGTCGGCCAGGTGCTCGGGAACACTGCGCTGAGCTAGTGAGAGATCGACGAGATCGGGTCGGATGTGCATGATCAGCGACGTCTCGCTGTGGCCGCCGTGGATGCCGAGTCCCAGCTCGTCGGGCCCGTCGCCCGTGCCGTCTGCCATCGGCGGCACGATCGGCCCGAGCAGGAATGTCTGCAGCCCGAAGCGGCGTCGCAGCTCGCGACAGGCGACCTGTAGCAACGCGAGATTGCCCCCGTGGCCGTTGAAGAACGCCACCTTGTTCGCGGGGGTCGCGGCGATCGAGTTGCCCAGGTCGACGATGGTGTTCATCATCGTCTCCCAGGTGAGCCACATGGTTCCGGATGCCCAGTGGTGCTCGTCGCTCTTGGTGTACGCCAGGGTCGGCAGAATCCACGCGTCGACACCCTGCGATGCGGCACGCTCGACGGCGGCGTTCGCGATCGCATCCGCCAGCAGGTAGTCGGTCATCAGAGGAAGATGCGACCCGTGGTGCTCGATCGCCCCCGTGGGAATGACGACGACGGAGTCGGCGTCGAGCGCCGCGGTCGCGGCCGGCCCCGACAGCTCGACCAGTTTGCGCGTTCCCAGGTCGTTCACGACGGGATCGCCCGCGTGGGCGCCACTCATGAACCTGCTCCGGCGGCAGGCTTTCCCTGCAGCTTGCCGGGATTCAGCAATCCGCGCGGATCGGTGCTCTCGGCGAGAGCCAGAGTGCGCTCGACCTCGTGGTCGACGAACCAGACGTGCGGGTTGTGCACGCCGACGCCGATCGCAGCGAGCTTGTCGAAGCCCTCGTAGACCTTCTCGGCGCTCTCGTAGATGCCCGCCAGCATGCCGATCGGGCGGTTCTTCTGAGCCTCGATGTGCAGCATGCCACCTGGGTAGACGGCGTGCACCTCGTCGATGCGATCGACGAGCGCATCACCGGCGACCTCGATGTGGAAGTACTTGCCCGGGTCGCTCTTCTGCAGCCACTCGATGGGGTGGTTGTACGAGATCATGCTGAGCTTCATGGCGGTCTGCGGGCCCTCGCGCACCTCTTCTACTCGGCCGCCCGCGGCTTCGATGAGCGCCGTCGCGGCGGGGACAGCCGCGATATCGATGATGGCGCGCAGGCTCGCGCGGTCTTTCGGGATGCCCGGGTCGGCCGGCAGCGCATTGGCCAGCACGGGCAGATCGGCAGACACGAGTCGCGGCGTCGGCTCGAGCTGTCCGATCTCGCGGATCACGGAGATGGCCTCGGAGAAGGTGTCGAAGCTGGCGAACAGGCCCCGCCAGTCTTGCAGGGGCTCGAGTGCGATCGTGGCCTGGGCGATGATTCCGGCCGTGCCGTAGGTGTGCACGTAGGGCTGCGCCTCGTCGCCGTCCACGTGCACGAGCTGCGCATCCGGTGTCGCGTGCACGACATCGAGGGCCAGAACGAAGCCCTCGTGATTCGAGCCGTGCGCGATGGATCCGGTTCCGCCGGAGCCGCCCGAGAGGAAGCCGCCGATCGACGACTGCGCCGTCGACGGGTACATGAGGATCTGCTGGCCCGACTCGCGCGCCGCCTGCTCGATCGTGACGATCGGGGTGCCGGCCAATGCCGTGAGGAACCCGTCGCCGACCTCGACGACCCCGCGCAGCTTCGACAGGTCGAGCACGAGACCGTTCTCGATGGGGATGGCCTGGCCGTAGTTGCCCGTTCCTTTGCCGCGGGGGGTGATTCCCACCCCGTGACGAACGGCGGCGGCGATCACCTGTGCGACCTGCTCGGCCGTGGTCGGGAAGGCCACGATGTCGGCGAGCCCGAGCGGGAGCTGCTCGGTGATGATCGGAGACAGATACGAGCCGTCGGCCGAGGCCTTCTCGCGGGCGCGGAGCTCGGTCGTCACGCCGCGCTCACCCAGAATCGCGGCGAGTTCTGTGGCGAGGGATGCGATGGGCTCGGTGAGGTCGGTCATGGTGCGGGTCCTTAGATGGTGCCGAATGATGATGGCCCGTCACCGGTCGCCCGTCACCCACGCGAGGTGGTGCGACGGGCGACCGATGATGGGCCGACGGTTCTGCAGCTACGGGTTACTTCAGGCCGATGGTCTGGTCGATGAACTCGTTGGTGAAGAGGTCGGAGGTCTTCAGACCGTCTGCCGGGGGAGTGCCGAGCTTGGTGAAGATCGGGGTGTCGATGTCGAGGACCTTCTGGATACGGGCCTCGTCGAAGTCGCCGATGTAGGCGTTGTCGCCGTTGCTCACCAGACCGAGCTTCTTCATGGTGTCGACCGAGTAGTCGGCCACGCCCTCGTCGTAGACCCAGCCGGTGTCGAACTGGTCGACGAGGTCGAGGATGAGCTTGTTGGTCGCGGCGGGGTCGGCGAAGTAGTCGACCTCGGCCTGCTGCAGCACGGGCACGAGCTTGGTGAGGCAGGGCGAGAGCTTCTCGAGATCAGCGGAACGCACCGAGACGGCCGCCGCGTAGATCGGGTAGCCGGCGTCGTGGATCAGCTGGTACGCGACCGGCTTCTTCCAGGCATCGACCTCGTTCTCGTACACGTAGGGCTCGGCACTCGCGAAGCCCTGCTGCGCGTCCTTGCCCTGAGCCGTCACGAAGTTGGCGGGGGTTCCGTCGTAGCCGCCGTCGGCCTGAGCTTCGGGAACGATTCCCGCACCCTTGAGGTACTCCATGTACGCCGCTCCACCGAAGTACTTGATGACGGCGCCGGCCTTCGCCAGTTCGGCGATGGTCTTCACATCGGGGTATGTCTTCGGATCCCACATGATCATCTGGGGGTTGATGTCGAGCGGCGCGAAGACGGCGGTGGTGGGCATGTCGGCCGACAGCTGGATCGCCTCGTCGGTGTTCGAGTAGCCGAGGGTGATGCTGTCGTCGGTGTACATCTGCGACGTCACGGTCTGGAAGCCGATCGCCGGACCGCCGGAGCGCACTTCGAGGTTCACACCCGTGTATTCGCCCTTCGAGTACAGGGGGCCGGAGACGCTCTTGTTGCCCGCGTCGACCACGGCATCGTCACCGAACATGGAGTACAGGTGGCCGTGCTCCGCCTCGGGGTTCCAGTCGGTCTGGATCGTGACGGTCGCCGGGCAGCCGGCGGCCGCGAGGTCGACCGAACCGATTTTCAGATCCTTGCTCGCGTCGGTGGCGGTGTCGGTTGCGCCCGCGGAGCAACCGGTGAGGACGAGAGCCGTTGAGGCGAGAAGACCCGCGGCCATGAGTGACCTCGATCGAGTGATGCGCATTTCATCTCCTTGTGTGATGTGCAGGATGCAAAGCGGTTCGGTGCTGTGAAGGGTGCTGCTGGGGATGGGTGAGTCGAGGGTCGGCCTGCGCCGAGGTGCTACCTGCTGTAGTCGTACCAGCGGCCGACGGCGAGTTTGCCGAGCCAGCCGAACACGAGGAAGACCACGACGCCGAAGAGCGAGGCGACGATGATCGCGGCGAAGAGTTCGGGGCCCTGCACGCGCGACTGGTAGTTGCTGATCAGCGACCCCAGGCCGGGCTCGCCGCGTCGGAAGAAGAAATCGCCGACGATGGCGCCGACGACCGCGAGGCCCGCGGAGATGCGCATACCGGCAAAGATCGCCGGAAGCGCGGCCGGGAACTCCAGCTTGAGGAGAACGGTCCAGCGACTGGCCTTCTGCAGCTGGAACAGCTCGCGCTGACCCTTGTCGACCGACTGCAGCCCGAAGAGCGTGTTCGACACGATCGGGAACAGCGCGATCATGACGCAGACGATCACGCGGGCGGGAAAGTCGAAGCCGAACCAGAAGCCGATCAGCGGCACGAGGGCCAGGATCGGAATGCACTGGAGGATGACGGCGTACGGAAAGAGCGAACGCTCGATCCAGCGGGCCTGGCTCATGGCGACGGCCCAGACGAAGCCGATCACGATGGCGATCGCGAGTCCCGTGAGAGCGACTCCGGCCGAGCGGGCCAGGGCGCCCATGATGTCGCCCAGAGTCTTCGGGTCGAAGAACGCCTCTTCGATGATCACGTGGGGCGCCGGAACGAGGAACGACCGCGCCGGGTCGAGCAGCACGTAGCTGACGAAATACCAGATCGCCAGAATGACGATGAAGACGATGACGGGTGGAACCCACGCGGGGAATCGGCCGCCACGTCGCTTCGGCATCTCGGATGCGCGCGACACGGTGCGGATCTTCGGGTTCGTGGCGACCGGCCCGGTCGGTGGAGCGGTCGTGGTCACGAGTGTCCCTTTCTGAGCGCGTGCGAGACCTCGCCGGCGAGCTCGGCGAACTCGGGGGTGAAGCGGATCTCGGGATCACGGGGGTAGGCGAAGGGAACGTCGAAGGTCTCGACGATCTTGCCCGGGCGGCCCGACATCACGACGACCCTGGTCGACAGGTAGACGGCCTCGGAGACCGAGTGGGTGATGAAGAGTCCGGCGAACTGCTGCTCGGTGAAGAGCTTGATCAGCTCGTCGTTCAGGCGCTCGCGCGTGATCTCGTCGAGGGCGCCGAACGGCTCGTCGAAGAGAAAGAGCTCGGGGTCGAGGGTCAGCGACCGCGCCAGCGAGGCGCGCATGCGCATGCCGCCGGAGAGCGTCTTGGGCAGGTGCTTCTCGAACCCCGCGAGTCCCACGAGTTCGATGGCCTTGGCGGCCTCGGCGACGCGGGTCTTCTTGGGGATGCCGTTCAACTCGGCGAGCAGCTCGACATTCGCCTGCACGGTTCGCCACGGCAACAGCGTCGCGTCTTGGAAGACGTAGCCGATGCGCTTGGTGGCGACATTCGTCTCGCCTGCCGTCGCAGGGGTGAGCCCTGAGGCGATGCGCAGCAGCGTGGACTTTCCGCATCCCGACGGCCCGACGACGGTGACGAACTCGCCTTTCTTGACCGTGAGATCGACACCGGAGAGTGCGGTCGTGCCGTTGGGGAACGTCATGGCGACGTCGGAGAAATGGAGAAGCTCGGTCGTCGTCGTCTCGGCAGGGGTGTCTGTCGTCAGCGTCATCGGGCTCATCACCTCTTTTCGAGAAGGAGTTCGGTCGGCTCGATGGAACGAGTCGGGAGGGCAGTGTGATGGGTGACCTCGCTGAAGGCGACGAGACGCCCCGCGTGGATCACGTACCGGTCGGCGGGCGCGTTCGCCACCACATCGGTGAGGTTGGCTCCGCGCACGGCGAGCAGTTCGGCCTTCGCGCCGACGGCGACGCCGGCCGGTTCGAGGCTCATCACCGAGCGGGCCCCGCGACTGACCGCGGTGTACGCCTCCGGCACCGTGAGGTGACCGGCCGTGACGAGAAGCGAGGCGGTTTCGAGCGCGTCGCTGCGGCCGACGGGATTGAACGGGTCACGCACGTTGTCGGCGCCCGCACCCAGCCGCACCCCGGCATCCAGAAGCCTGCGAACGGCCGTGAGGCCGCGCGGCGTCGAGACCGGATGCTGCCAGCCCTGCAGGTAGAGATTGGTGATCGGCAGGGTCACGATTCCGATGTCGCTGGCGAGGACCTCGTCGATGATCGCGTCGGCCTCGTCGAGGTCGAGGGTGCCGAGTCGCACGCAGTGCCCGGCGGTCACCGGCATCGACTCGGGCCAGTCGCGCACGGTGCGGGCGAGCTCGGCGAGCGTGTACCCGCCCGTGAGGCTCTCGTCGGTGTGGATGTCGACGCCCA
Source organism: Agreia sp. Leaf335 (assembly GCF_001423605.1). Taxonomy (NCBI): domain Bacteria; kingdom Bacillati; phylum Actinomycetota; class Actinomycetes; order Micrococcales; family Microbacteriaceae; genus Agreia; species Agreia sp. Leaf335. The sequence continues at coordinate 941,296 of NZ_LMOQ01000001.1, forward strand.
CGCCGCGTCGTGAGGCGATCGCGAGCAGGCGCTGCAGGTCGGCGCTCTGATCGTCGGCCAGGTGGGGCGCGCCGCCGACGAGATCGACTCCGAGATCGAGGGCCGCCTCGATGTCTTCGGTGGGGATCGTCGGTCCGGCGAGGGCTGCGAGCTCGATGTGCATCAGCTCACGGAGTTCGTCGCGCACCTGCACGAGGGCCTGCACCCCGCGCAGCGGAGAGTCGCCCGAGAGGATGTCGACGTGGCAGCGAATGGCGGTGGTGCCGTTCTGCAGCAGCATGAGCGCCGCGCGGCGGGCCCGGTCTGCGATGGACTCGACGGTCATCGTGGCCGAATAGTTCTTCCACGACTCGATGGCGAGACCGAGGTCGCCCATGGGCGGATCGATCAGGTCCCACGACAGGGCCTTGTCGAGGTGGGCGTGCGGTTCGGCCGGTGCGGTGAGCAGAACGAATCCGGAGAGGTCGAGGGTCTCTGATGCCGCGGCAGAAGACGCGTCGCCTGCGGGCCGGACGCCGGTGACGGTATCGCCCGTGATCTCCACATCGACGACCGAGCCGTCTTCAAGGGTCGCGGAGCGAAGCAGCGAGACAGCCCTCGGCAGTGCGCTCATTGTGTGCCCTCCGATGAACTTCTTGGGGCCCACGCTGGCCAGTGACGATTCCACTCTAAGCAGTGGATATTTCGGTCACGTAACACGAACATTTCCTCACATGACGATTCGAGGATTGCTCGACGTCGGTGATCGAACTAGTTCTCATCGAAGAGTACTGTCGCAGTGGACCACCCCGCATCTTCTGACCGAAAGCCACCACCTCCATGTCACTCCACCTCTCTGAGATCGACGCCGTCGTGAGCCGCGTCGCCGATGTCGCCGACGGCGTGAAGACGATCGAGTTCCGCGCCGTCGACGGATCAGAACTTCCCTCGTGGACCCCGGGCGCGCACCTCGACGTGGTCGTGCGCGAGGGAGTCGAGCGGCAGTATTCCCTGTGTGGAGACCCCGCCTACAGGCGCTCGTATCGCATCGGCGTCTTGCGTGACGACGAAGGGCGCGGCGGCTCGCGTGCGATGCACACGGAGCTCTCTGTCGGGAGCAGGGTGCGTCTGCGCGGCCCGCTGAACCACTTCGAGCTCGTGCCCGCCGAGAGCTACCTCTTCATCGCGGGAGGCATAGGGATCACGCCCTTGATCCCCATGATCCACGCCGCCGAAGAGGCCGGTGCTTCCTGGTCTCTCGCCTACGCGGGGCGCTCGCGGCGTACGATGGCGTTCCTCGGCGAACTAGAGGCTCTGTTCGGCAGCCGGGTGCGCGTGTTCGCGGCCGATTCCGACGAGGGCGAGGTGAGTCGAATGGATGTCGCGGCTCTCGTCGCCGAGGCGGCCGACGCAACGCTCGTCTACTGCTGCGGGCCGGCCCGCCTTCTCGCCGCCGTCGAAGACGCATCCTCCTCGCTGCCGCACGGCAGCCTGCATCTCGAGCGCTTCGAGGCGAGAGATGCCGGAGCGCCCCTGCTCGATGACTCGTTCGAGGTCGAACTCACCCTGTCGGGAGAGACGCTCACCGTGCCGCCCGACAAGTCGATTCTCGACGTCGTCGAAGACGCCGGTGTGCTCGTGCTCTCGTCGTGCCGAGAGGGAACCTGCGGAACCTGCGAGACGCCCGTGGTCTCGGGCGAGGTCGATCATCGCGATTCGGTGCTGACCCCCGACGAGCAGGCCGACAACGAGGTCATGATGATCTGCGTCTCGCGAGCTGCGTGCCCGCGCCTGGTGCTCGAGCTCTAGCCGCCTTCTCCTCGATCGGCGTGCGTCAGGCGGTTGTCGAAGCCAGAAGCGTCGTCAGATCGGAGGCCAGGTCGCGCTGCTCGCGGCCCACGAGTTCGTAGTCGCGCACGACCACCCGTCCGCCCACCACGACGTGCTTCGGGCGTCGGCCGGGGCTCGCCCAGAGCAGACCGGCCAGAGGGTCTGCGACTCCGGCGTCGGCTACCCCGGAGACATCCCAGACGCACACGTCTGCCGCGGCGCCGTGTCGAAGATGCCCCAACTCGTCGCGGCCCAGACCGGTGGCCGACCCCTCGCTCGCCATCGCGAGGACCTCCCGCGCCGCGAGGGGACGACCGACGAGCGGAGCGACCTGCATGGCGAGACGCGCGTCGGCCAGCAGATGCCCGGCGTCGTTGCTGCCACCGCCGCTCGTGCCGAGTCCGACGGCGATACCGGCCTCCCGTAGCGCCGCCACGGGCGCGATTCCCCAGCCCATGGGCAGGTCGCAGCCGGGCGCGTGGGTCGCCGTGACGCCGGTGGATGCGAGTCGCGCGATCTCCTCAGGCGTGACCGCACACAGATGGGCGATCGTGACATCGGGTGCGAGCCAGCCCCACTCGTCGAGCAGGTCGAGGGGGCGCCGACCGTATTTCTCGAGGGCGATCGCCACGTCGACCTGCTCGTTGGCCTGAGTGCGCCTGCGCAGTCCATGCCGCCGAGCGACCTCCGCGAGCAGCCGGAACGTCTCCTCGCTGTCGCTGTGCACCCCGGCCGGCCCGACCGCGAGCTGCAGCATCCCGTCGTTCGAGATGCCGGCCTCACCCTGCGGAACCAGCGCGCTGACGATGCGCTCCGCCGACAGGGCGGCTTCCTCCGGGTCATCGCGGGCGGAGCCGCGCACGAAGACCAGTCTGCCGCCGAGCTCCGCGGCAGCCGAGGCGGTGGCGCGTGCGATGCCCACATCGTCGCTGCCCGCGGGCCAGGTGAGGTGGTGATCGGCGACGGTGGTGACACCCGACAGCAGGCCCTCCGCTACGCCGACGCGAGCGGCGGCCCGCGCGAGTTCGGGATCGATTCCGACACGGCCGTACGCCGCCGCCATCGTCGGCAGCCAGTCGCTCATGGCGACGCCGCGCGTGCCGGGAAGTGTGCGGAACGCGCTCTGCAGAAGATGGTGGTGAGCGTTCACGAGGCCCGGGGTCACCACGCATCCGGAGGCATCCAGCACGTCTGTCTCGTCACCCTCACTGGTCGCCGCGATGGCCGCGGAGACCACGACCCCGTCGGCCAGAGCCAGGTCAGCGGCGCTTTCGTGCGTCTCGTCGATCATCGTCGTGATGGCGTTGCGGATGAGGAGCATTGACCAGTTCTAGCACCTCTGTGTGTCAGGATTGTGTCGGTCGAGGCGAGGCCTGATCGCCGTCCTCGAGGCCGAAAGAGACGTTTTCATGCTCGATATCGCAGCAGACCTGCTCAAGGCCCTCGGCGCGGGTCGACGACTCGCGGTCGCGACCGTCACGACCGTGGATGGCTCGGCCCCGCGGGCCCTCGGCACATCGATGGCCGTCGACGACCAGGGACGAGTGCTCGGCAGCATCTCGGGCGGATGCGTCGAGGGCGCGGTCTACCAGGCCGCCGAGACGGTCCTCGAGACGGGCGTGCCCGTTCTGGCCGAGTTCGGCTTCACCGACGGCGACGCCTTCGAAGCAGGCCTGAGCTGCGGCGGGCGTATCGAGGTCTTCGTGCACGAGATCACGATGGGCGGCGCCCGCGGCGCCCGCGGCGCGCTCGACGCGCGAGTGGTGCACGAACTCGAGGCGACGCGCGATGGCCGCCCGGCCGGTGTCGCCATAGTCGTCGCCGGTCGGGCCGCGGGCACGGTGATCGCGGCGACGGCGTCGGCGCCCGAGGTCGAACGCGAGGGGCTCGATCCCGCCGCCGCGCAGCGCATCCTGCACGAACTGACGGCGCGGGTGTCGTCGGGGCTGTCAGGAACGCTCGATGTCGACTGTGACGACGAGGCGCTGCGAGTGCTGTTCGTCGTGGCCGCCACGGCGCCCCGCATGATCATCTTCGGGGCCGTCGACTTCTCTGCGGCGCTCGCCGCCGCCAGCAGCCTGCTCGGCTACCACGTGACGGTCTGCGACGCGCGGCCGCTGTTCGCCACGCCGCGGCGCTTCCCGTCGGCCGACGAGGTCATCGTGGCCTGGCCGAGCGAATACCTCCGGTCTACCCACACCGATTCGCGCACCGTGATCTGCGTGCTCACCCACGACGAGAAGTTCGACATCCCCCTGCTCGAAGAGGCTCTGCGGCTGCCGGTGGCCTTCGTCGGAGCGATGGCGTCTCGGAGCACCCACGAGCGGCGGATCCGAGCCCTCGAGGATGCCGGCGTCAGCGCGGCACGGATCGCGCGACTGCACTCACCGATCGGGCTCGACCTCGGGGGAAGCACCCCGCAGGAGACCGCCGTATCGATCCTCGCGGAGGTCATCGCGACGCGCACCGGGGCGGGCGGGGCATCTCTGCGCTCGCAGACCGGCCCCATCCATCGCACGGCGGCGACCCGGGTGACACGGACGTAGCGCCGAGCGACTAGTCCTGCAGCAACCGCCAGATGCGGTCGCGCGACATCGGCAGCTCCATGGGGCGGCGGCCGATCGCGTCGGTGATCGCGTTCGCGAGGGCGGGTGCCACCGGGTTGTAGGGCGCCTCGCTCATCGACTTGGCGCCGAACGGCCCGAGTGGATCGCGGGTGTCGGCGAAGTACACCTCGGTCACGGGCAGGTCGGAGAGCTGGGGGATGTGGTAATTGCGCAGCACGGTGGTGAGCACCGTGCCTTCGCCGTCGTTGATGATCTCCTCGTAGAGCGCCGTACCGATGGCCTGGGCCACGCCGCCCTCGATCTGACCACGCAGCTGAGCAGGATTGAGCACGAAGCCGGCGTCCGCCGTCTGGATCGACTGAAGGATGAGCACCTCGCCGGTGAGTGTGTTCACGGCGACGCGGAACGCGTGAACGTTGAAGGCGATGGAGCGTCGAGCGCCGTCTTCGTTCGCCGTCGCCGTCAGTCCCTCAGGGCCGACGAGCTCCGCGACCGACAGCCGTCGATCGCCCGAGACGAGCGTGCCGTCGTCGAGGGTCCAGGCATCCGGCGCCGTCTGCGTGTGTTCGGAGGCGAGCTGTCGCAACTCGCGCGCGAGCGACTCCGCGGCAGCGAGCACGGCCTTGCCCGCGACGACCGTGCCGGCCGACCCGAACGCGCCGGTGTCGTAGCGTGCGGCATCGGTATCGCTTTGCTTGACCCGGATGCGCGCGGGGCTCGTCGACAGCGCGCTCGCAGCGAGTTGCGTGTGCACCGTGGTGGTGCCGTTGCCGAACTCCGCGGTGCCGACACCGACGGTGTAGCCGCCGTCGGCGTCGGCCGTGACGGTGACCTCGGAGAAGTGACCACGCGGGGGCATCGTGGCGATCATCGACGAGGCCATGCCCTGGCCTACCCGCCACTCGGCGCCGCTCGGCGCAACCGTCGAGTTGCCCCTCGCGAGAGCCTTCTCGGCCAGATCGATGCACTGATCGAGCCCATAGCCACCGAGGATCAGATCGTCGCCCTCGACGTGCGTGACGATCAGTGGGTCTGAGGGGGTCACGGAGTTGAGTCGGCGCAGCTCGAACGGGTCGATGCCGACGACGCGTGCCAGGTCGTCGAGAGCCGACTCGATGGCGAAGATCACCTGCCCGAGTCCGTAGCCCCGGAACGCGCCCGACGGGACGTTGTTCGTGTAGACGCAGCGGGCATCCACCCGCTTGTTCGGCACGGTGTACAGACTCACCGACTCCGAGCAAGAGTGGTACATCGTGCCGGGGCCGTGGTTGCCGTAGGCGCCGGTGTCGGAGAGCAGCTCGACCTTCATCGCGGTGAGCAGGCCGCCCCCGTCTGCTCCAAGGGTGACCTGCACCTCCATGGGGTGCCGCGTCGGCGAGATCGTGAATTCGTCTTCACGAGTGAACTCGTACTGCACCGGCCGCCCCGTGACGAGCACGGCGAGGCTCACGATGTCCTCGGTCAGAATCTCCTGTTTTCCGCCGAAGCCGCCACCCACCCGAGCCGTGAATACGCGAACGGTGGAGGGGTCGCGGTCGAACAGTCGGCAGATCTCGGTCTGCACCAGGAAGGGAACCTGCGAACTCGTGCGCAGCACCAACCGATCGTCGTCGTCGAGCCAACCGATCGTGGCGTGGGTCTCGAGGTGCGTGTGGGCCACGCGCTGCGTCTGCCAGGTTCCCGTGACCGTGTGCGCGGCCTCGGACAGCCCGGTGGCCACGTCGCCGTATTCTCCGTGCAGCTCGGCGACCAGGTTGTGCTGCGGGTCGACGATGCGCGAGGTGGTGCCGTTCTTGTCGCCGTGGATGCTCGGTGCGCCCTCGAGCGTCGACAGGTGCGGGTCGAAGACGGCGGGCAGCACCTCGTAGTCGACCTCGATGAGACGTGCGGCGGCATCGGCGATACCGACCGAGTCGGCCACGACAGCGGCCACGCGCTGGCCGCGATAGCGCACCACGCTGTCGAGCACAAGCGTGTCGTCGGGATCGTCGAGTCGCGACTCGTGTCGGGCGGTCGAGAACAGGGTGCCGGGGGAGTGCTCGTGCGTGAGTACCGCGTGAACACCGGGCAGGGCGGATGCGCGCCGTGTGTCGATCGCCGTGATGCGCGCGTGCGCGTGCGGCGAGCTGAGTACGACGAGGTGCAGCAGCCCGGCGACCGCGACGTCGAGCGTGAACGGCTCCTGTCCGCTGACCACCCGCTCGCTGGCCGGCGCCGCGACCGAGGTTCCGATGGATGCGCGCGGCCCGGTCTTGATGACCGGCGTCGTATGCGGCTCCGGTGCCGCGGCGCTGGGCTCGAGCTCGACGCCGCAGGAGTCGGTGTGCACGTGGTCGATAGCCTCGTGGATCGCGCGATAACCCGTGCACCGGCAGAGATTGCTCTTCAGCAGGCGTGGCAGCTCTGCCAGGTCGTCGTCATCGAAGGTCGACGCCGTGACGACCATGCCCGCGGTGCAGAACCCGCACTGGAACGCGGCGTGATCGACGAACCTCTGCTGCACATCCGACAGATCGCCCGGCATACCCAGCCCCGAGGCGGTCGTCACGTCTTTGCCTTCGGCGCGGAACGCCGGGTACACGCACGAGTGCACGGGCGTGCCGTCGACGAGCACCGAGCACGCGCCGCAGTCTCCGGTGTCGCAGCCTTTCTTCACCTCGAAGTGCTGCTGGTCTCGAATGAAGGTGCGCAGGCTCTGTCCGGCCCGGGGCTCCGAGTCGAACGTCTCACCGTTGATCGAGAACGTCATCGAGATGCCTCCGTCAGTTCCAACCGAATCTCCTCGCCCAGCACGACGCTGACCGCGCGCCGCCAATCCGCCGCGCCGTGCGCATCCGTGAACCAGCTGTCGATGCTCTCGATTGCGGCGCGCAACTCGGATGCCGTGGGCAGGCCCGCGAATCGCCGTTGCTCCGGGTGCACGGTGGCCGCCGACACGGTGAGCACGAAGCTCCCGTCGACGGGGTCGAGTCTGCCGATGACGACCGCGCCGCTTCGACCGATGGCCGAGAGCGCGATCTTTCGGTAGGCCGTTCGCGAGCCGAGTGAGCGGGTGGACACGTGCAGCGAGCGCAGCACATCGCCGGAGTCCAGCGAGGTGGTCGTGTTGCCCGTGACGAGTTCGCTGACGGGAACGCGCAGGTCGCTGCCATCGCCCTTCCAGATCAGTGCCTCTGCATCGAGCGCGCTGAACAGCGAGGTCATGGGCCCGGCGGGCAGCGCGGTGCAGATGTTGCCGCCCACTGTGGCGACGTTCCAGACCTTGAACGAGCCGAACAGAGCCGTGCAGCACTGGGAGAAGAGGGGGTAGGCGCGCCATCCCCGGTCATCGGGCAGCCGGGAGAGCTCGGCGAGTGTGGCGGTGGCGGCCACCTCGAGACCCTTCTCGGTGACCTCGAACGGCGCCCAGCCGAACGTCTGCAGATCGACGAGGGTGTGGATCTGAGGGTCGGGCTCGGCGAAGAGCACGCTTCCGCCGGCCAGAGGCACGGCCCCCTTGCCGAGCTCTCGGAGGTCGGCCCGGCTTCGGGCGGGAACCACTCGGTTCACGGTGTTGAGGTCCATGTACGTCTCCTCGTACCGAATCGTTGCGGTGGTGCTGGGTTCCAGTACACCTCACACATGTGTCGAGCGTGTAACTCACCGCGCCGAGAACCACCGCTTCTGCTCGCAGGCACACACACGGTGTTCCAGGGGTGGCGGAGGTGACCGCGTGGGGGGAGCAGAATAACCCTATGGAAACGCAGGATCCTGTTGCCGCTTTGGTTCTTCTCGGCTGGTTGTCCGCTGGCCTTCTCGCGTTGATCGCCGTGATCTGCCTGGCTGCCAAGCGAGGGTCGCTCACGGTCAATCCGATGGTGGGACTCCGTCTTCCCTCGCTTATGCGCGATGAGGAGTCATGGCGAGTCGGCCACGCGGCTGCCCTGATGCCGGCCCTCGCCGCGCTCGCGCTCGCCGTGACGTTCGACTTGATCGGGCTGGTGGCGTTGCCGGCCTATTGGGTTGCCATTGCCACGTTCGTCGCCGGGCTCGTGGTCATTGTCGTTCGAGCATCCAAGGCGGCCGGACTCTCCTCTGGTGCGTAGCGGCGCACCCAGGCAGCACATCAGCCGAGGGCGGCCACCCACTCCGTGGTGCCGTCGGTAAAGCCCTGCTCTTTCCAGATCGGCACGCGCGCCTTGATCTCGTCGACGAGCGCGGCGCACGCGGCGAACGCCGTGCCGCGGTGGGCGGATGCGACGGCGCAGGCCAGGGCCACGTCGGTGATTGCGAGATCTCCGACGCGGTGCGCCGCGGCGATTGTCGTTCCGGGGTACGCGCGGGCCGTCTCGGCGACGACCTCACGCAACACCGCGTCGGCCGTCGGATGCGCCGAGTACCTCAGCCACGTCACGCCCTTGCCCTCGTCGTGGTCGCGCACGACCCCCGCGAAAGTCACGACCGCTCCGGCGTGGTCGTTCTCGACGGCGGCGACGCACTCGTCGACCGTGATGGGCGCATCCGTGACTCGTGCGAAGGCGACGACCGCGGGTGCCGACTCGCCGAAATCGTCAGCAGACTCAGGCGTGGAGTCCGCTACCGAGGAGGAGATATCAGCGCTCATGATCTCCTCCGTGCAACTGGTCGATCACGTGGTCGAGAAGCTCGTCGAGCACGGCGAGCCCGTCTTTCACCCCGCCTGTCGAGCCCGGAAGATTCACGACGAAGCTTCTGCCGCGTGCTATTCCGGCATGACCCCGGGTGAGTGCGGCGAGGGGCGTGGATTCGGCACCGCGCCGACGGATCGCCTCGATCACTCCCGGCAGCTCTCGTTCGAGTAGCGGCAGCGTGGCTTCCGGAGTGCGGTCTGTCGGATTGACTCCCGTGCCCCCGGTCGTCACGACGAGATCGGCGCCCGACGCGACGGCATCCTGGAGCGCGGCGACGACCTCGTCGCCATCCGGAACCACCTGCACCACCGGATCAGCCCACCCGCGCTGCCGCAGCCAGTCGGCGATCACGGGGCCTGTGCGGTCGTCGTAGACCCCGGTCGCTGCGCGGGTCGATGCGACGATGACGCGGGCCCGGCGCTCGCGGGGGTCGTCGACGCTGCCCCTCATTCGAGCGTCCAGTCGCCCGACTTGCCGCCTGATTTGGCCGTGACCCGGATGTCGGTGATCACCACGTGCTTGTCGACCGCCTTGATCATGTCGTACAGGGTGAGCGCGGCGACGGACGCCGCGGTCAGCGCCTCCATCTCGACGCCGGTGACTCCTCGAGTCTTCACCGTGGCGGTGATCACGATGCGGTCGTCGCCGGGTTCGAAGTCGATCGTCGCTCCCGAGAGGGGCAGCGGATGACACAGCGGGATGAGCGACGATGTCTGCTTGGCCGCCATGATTCCGGCGACCCGCGACACGGCGAGGGCCTCGCCCTTCGGAAGCTCGCCCGCGAGGAGAAGCTCGAGCACGTCGGGTCGCGTGATGACCGTGGCCACCGCGCTGGCGCGCCTCGATGTCTCGGCCTTGTCGGTGACATCGACCATCAGTACCGCTCCATCGGCGCGCACATGGGTGAGGGCGGGTTCGTCAGTCATCGATTCTCCAGACGTCGACCGGGTCTCCGGCATCGGCGTGGCCGAGCCCGACCGGAAGGTGAACAAGGGCGGTCGAGGCCGCGTAGGAGTGCAGCAGGTGCGAGCTCGGCCCGCCAACGAGTCGAACGAGCCCGTCGGCATCGATGGATGCGCGGCGCACCTGATGCTTGTCGGCCGGCGAGTCGACGGACTCGGCCAGGGGCAGACGCAGCACCTCGCGTTCGGTCCGGGCGAATCCGGCGAGGCTGCGGAGCGCGGGGCGCACGAACATCTCGAACGAGACGAGAGCGCTTACGGGGTTGCCCGGGAAGGTCACGACGGGCAATCCGTTCGGATGCTCGGCCGCCTCGACGAGGCCCAGACCCTGAGGCCCCCCGGGCTGTATGGCCACGTGTGAGAACTCCACACCGAGCGGGCCGAGCGCGTCGCGCACGACTTCGCGCGCCCCGGCACTGACTCCTCCGACGGTGATCACGAGATCGGCGGTCGGCGCGCCCTTCTCGACGATGTGCAGCAGCTCTGCCGCGTCATCGGAGCGGCACGGCCACGCCACGACCGTGCAGCCCGACTCGATGAGGGCCTGGCTGAGCACCGCACTGTTCGAATCGTAGATCTGCCCGGGTTCGAGGGCGGTGCCGGGTTCTCTGATCTCATGGCCGGTGGCGATGAGCAGTACCCGGATGCGACGCAGCACGTCGACCGTCGTGAGCCCGGTGGCCGCTATCACGCCGAGTTGGGCGGGCCCGAGCGAGGTTCCCGCTGCGAGCAACAGATCACCTGCGCCGACGTCGGAGCCGCGTCGGCGCACGAACTCCTCGGGTCGTGGCGCTGCCGAGAACTCGACGATTCCATCAGCTTGGGGGCTCTCGCCTCCGGTCGGGAAACGGTCGGGAATCGCACGCTCGATAGGCACGACGGCGTCGGCGCCGACGGGCAGCGGAGCTCCGGTCATGATAGGGGCCGCTGTGCCGGGAGCCAGCTCGGCGATCGTGTCACCCGCGTTGATCTGTGTGTCGATCTGCAACCGCGCCGTCGCATGCGGTGCGGCGTCTGCCAGCTCGGCGGCCCGCACGGCATAGCCATCCATCTGCGAGTTGTCGAACGGCGGCAGGTCTGTCGGGGAGACGATGTCCACAGCCAGCACGCGATGACGATAGGCGTCGGGAGCTCCGGCGATCCGCGCCGCGGAGACCGGCAGTGTCTCGACGGCGCGATCCTGCGCGAGCGGCGCAAGCAGCGCCTCTACCGCGACGCGGTGATGGTCGAACAATCGGGAGGTCACCCGTCTATTGTCTCGCAGCGGCAGCGGCATCCGCTGGTCACAAATCGACCCATGACTCCCGTTTCAGGTCGATTCGCGCCACATGAGCGCGTCAGCCACGCTGGCCGACGCTCGCTAGTGGCGCGTATGAGGAACTAAACTGGGCTTTGTGACGCAGATACGGATAAGAGATGCCGCGGTGTTCCTCGGCGTGAGCGACGACACGGTGCGGCGCTGGATCGAGAACGGCGTGCTCGAGGCGTCGCTCGATGAAGCGGGCCGCAAAGTAGTAGAGGGCGTTGCGCTGGCGCGTCTGGCTCAGGAGCACTCGGCCAGCCCGGCCGATCCGTCCGACATGAACAGTTCAGCGCGCAATCGTTTCGTGGGCTTGGTCACGAAGGTCACGAGCGACCTGGTGATGAGCCAGGTCGAGGTGCAGTGCGGGCCCCATCGCGTCGTGTCGCTCATGAGCACCGAGGCCGTTCGCGAGCTCGACCTGAAGCCCGGTTCCGTCGCCGTCGCCGTGATCAAGTCGACCAATGTCATCGTCGAGGCCCCGCGGAGCCTCTCATGAAGCGAAGCGCCCTCGCGTCTCTCGCCCTGCTCGCAGCCGTCGGTCTTCTCGTCGGGTGCGCATCGCCTTCGACGGGCTCGGCGAACGACACGAGCGCACCGGGCGCGACTCCGGTCGTGAAGCAGACGCTCACGGTCTTCGCCGCCGCATCGCTGAAAGACACCTTCACCGAGCTGGCGAGCGAGTTCGAGGCATCGCACCCGGGCGTGACGGTGTCGCTGAACTTCGCAGGCTCGGCCGATCTGGTGTCGCAGGTCACCGAGGGAGCGCCTGCCGACGTCGTCGCCTTCGCCGACGAGAAGACCATGGCGAAGCTGACCGATGCGAAGCTGATCGCCGGCACGCCCGAGCTCTTTGCGAGCAACACCCTCGAGATCGCCGTGCCTCGGGAAAACCCGGCCGGGATCACCTCGTTCGCGGATCTGAGCAAGTCCGACGTGAAGGTTGTCATCTGCGCTGCGCAGGTTCCCTGCGGTTCCGCCACCGTCAAGATCGAGCAGGCCACGGGCATCGCGCTCAGCCCCGTCAGCGAGGAGTCCGCGGTGACCGACGTGCTCGGCAAGGTCTCGTCGGGCGAGGCGGATGCCGGGCTCGTGTACGTGACCGACGTCGAGGCCGCGGGTGACTCGGTCGAGGGAATCCCCTTCCCCGAATCCGCGGGCGCGGTGAACAGGTATCCGGTCGGAATCACGACAACGTCGGCCCACCCCGAGCTCGCAGAGGAATTCGCGACGCTCGTCACCGGCGTGGACGGCCAGAAGATCCTCGCCTCTGCGGGCTTCGCGAAGCCATAGTGTCCGCTCGCATACGGCAGCGCCCGAGTCTCGGCGGCATCCCCGCGTGGGTCGCCAGCGTCGCCGCCGTCGGAGCACTGCTCGTCATCGTGCCGATCGTCAGCCTCGCGACGCGCGTCGACTGGCCCAACTTCGCTGCCCTCGTCAGCAGCCCCTCGTCGCTCGCGGCGCTCGCCCTGAGCCTGCGAACATCGGTCGCCAGCACCGTACTCTGCGTCGTGCTCGGTGTGCCCCTCGCACTCGTCTTGGCGCGCACGAGCTTTCCCGCCAAGCGCATCCTCCGGGCGCTCATCCTCCTTCCCCTCGTGTTGCCGCCCGTCGTCGGGGGCATCGCGCTGCTCGCCGCTTTCGGCCGACGCGGCGTGCTCGGCTCGTCACTCGAGACGATGGGAGTAACCATCGCGTTCTCGACCGTCGCTGTCGTGCTCGCGCAGACTTTCGTCGCCCTGCCGTTCCTGGTGCTCAGCCTGGAGGCAGCCCTGCGCGCGGCCGGATCGCGGTACGAGGCCGTCGCATCCACCCTGGGGGCCTCGCCCAGCACCGTCTTTCGGCGAGTGACCCTGCCTCTTGTTCTACCCGGGCTGGTCACCGGCGCGGTGCTCGCCTTCGCCCGGGCTCTCGGAGAGTTCGGTGCGACCCTCACGTTCGCGGGCAGCCTCGAGGGCGTGACGCGAACGCTGCCGCTCGAGATCTACCTGCAGCGGGAGACGGACCCGGATGCGGCCGTGGCCCTCGCTCTGGTGCTGGTGGTCGTCGCGGTGATCGTTATGGTCGTCACCTACGGGCGCAGGGAGATCCGATGACCCTCGACGTCGATGTTGTCGTCGAACCCGGCCGGCTCGATGCGCGATTCTCGCTCGTCGAGGGCGAGACGCTCGCCGTTCTCGGGCCGAACGGAGCCGGAAAGTCGACCCTCCTCGACGTTCTCGCGGGCCTTACGAGACCGGATTCGGCGAACATCCGCTTGGGTGACACGACCCTGGTCTCGACCAATCACGACGGCCGCGACGTCTGGTTGCCACCCCACTCCCGGGGCGTCGCGCTCCTAGCACAGGAGGCCCTGCTTTTTCCCCACCTCAGCGTGCGCGACAACGTGGCGTTCGGCCCCCGCAGCACGGGCTCCGATCGCGCCCAGGCCCGCCGCATCGCCGAGCGATGGCTCGAGCGAGTGGATGCGACGGGGCTGGCCGACCGGCGCCCCCGCCGGCTGTCGGGCGGGCAGGCCCAACGCGTCGCGGTGGCCAGGGCGCTGGCGACCGAGCCGAAACTGCTGCTGCTCGACGAGCCATTCGGTGCCCTCGACGCGGGGGTCGCCCCGCTGATGCGACGCCTCCTTGCAGAGGTCCTCGCCGATCGCACGGTGGTGATCGTCACTCACGACCCGCTCGACGCGCTCGCGCTGGCCGACCGCGTGATCGTTCTCGAGGAAGGGCGCATCGTCGAACAGGGCGCGACGCGAGAGGTGCTTCTGAACCCGCAGACCGACTTCACTCGCCTCCTGACCTTCGGATTGGGATCTGTCTGACACGTCGTCTCGACAAACGTAGCGAGCACCAGCACGGTCCGGCCGCCGAGGAACGACGTAGGCTGGGTGAATGAGCATCACGCTCGGCATGCCGACGATCCCGATCCGGGGCACCGCTGTGACGCCCGGCCAGCCGCAGGCATCCGATCGCCCCGCTGCGGCCGGCCTGCTCGACCGCTTCGGTCGCACGGCCACCGATCTGCGCATCTCGTTGACGGACAAGTGCAATCTGCGCTGCACGTACTGCATGCCGGCCGAAGGACTGCCGTTCTTGGCCGGGCCCAAGCTCCTGACCCGCGAAGAGATCGCGCGCCTCGCCCGCATCGCCGTGCACGAGCTCGGAGTACGGCAGATCCGTTTCACGGGCGGCGAGCCGTTGCTGCGCAAAGACCTGGTCGAGATCATCGAAGACTGCGCGGCCCTCGAGCCCCGTCCCGAGATCTCGTTGACGACCAACGCGATCGGGCTGAAGAGTCGCGCGGAGGCGCTCGCCGCGGCGGGCCTGGACCGGGTCAACGTGTCGCTCGATTCGATCTGCGCCGAGACCTTCGCCACAATCACCCGCCGGCCGTTCCTCAACCGCGTGCTCGAGGGCATCGATGAGCTGCGCACGGTGGGCCTCGAGCGCACGAAGATCAACGCCGTGCTGATGCCGGGCATCAACGACGACCAGGGTGTCGAATTACTCGAGTGGGCTCTGGCGGGCGGTCATCAGTTGCGCTTCATCGAGCAGATGCCGCTGGATGCCGATCACTCGTGGACGCGCGACGGAATGATCACCGCCGCCCAGATCCGCGAGAAGCTTGAGGTGCGCTACGTGCTCACGCCCGATGAGGCTCCGCGCGACGGAGCCCCGGCCGAGCTCTACCAGGTGCGCGAGAAGTCCGACCCGACCGGCGAGCTGCTCGGCATGGTGGGAATCATCGCGAGCGTCACCGAGAACTTCTGCGACGACTGCCGCCGCACCCGCATCACCGCCGAGGGAGGGGTTCGCAGCTGTCTCTTCTCCGAGGGAGAAACCGACCTGCTCGCGCTGCTCCGCGGTGGGGCGACCGACGAGGCGATCGCCGACCTCTGGCGTGCGGCAATGTGGGCGAAGCCATCCGGGCACGGCATCAACGCCTCCGGCTTCGAACAGCCTGCCCGATCCATGAGCGCGATCGGAGGCTGACGTGCAGGTTCAGGTGAGGTACTTCGCCGCGGCCAAGGCTGCCACGGGCGTGGCCGAAGAGACGCGCTCGATCGGAGACAAACACACGATCGGCGCCCTGCTCGACGAGATGGGCGAGGATCCCCGTGCGGTGTTCGCGCGCTGCTCGTTCATTCTCAACGAGGTCTCGACGACCGACCGAGACATCGTGCTGCGCGACGGCGACCGCCTCGACGTGCTGCCCCCGTTCGCCGGCGGCTAGGCGCGGCGCGCCTCTGCCTCGATCATGGCGCGATAGGCGGCCCATTCCTCTGCTGAGCGTCCCGGGATGTTCGGGTCTGCAAGTCGCAGGCCCACCTCTCCGTCGATGCTCTCGCGCAGAATATCGGCGTGCCCCGCATGCCGAGCGGTCTCTGCAATCACGTGCACGAGAATCTGGTGCAGTGTGACGCGGCGGGTCTCCGGTAGCCACCACGGCACCTCGCCGGCGGCATCCAGATCGAGCTCCTCGATGGTCGCGTCGCTGTGCGCCGCTGAGTAGTGGTGGAACTCGATGATCTCGGCACGCGGCTCGGCGGCGGGAACCCACATATCGGCGTCGTCTGCTGCATCCTCGGCGAGCCAGGAGATCGTGCGGTCGGCTGGTCGGCCGAATACCACGCCGAAGTATTCGAGTTGCACGCCCGCGACATGTTTCACGAGACCGAGCAGATTCGTGGCCGTCGGGGTCAGCGGTCGGCGGGCGTCGTAGTCGCTGAGCCCCTCGACCTTCGTCAGCAGGCTGTCGCGCCCGCGCCGCAGATAGGTGTGCAGAATCTCTTTGTCGTCCATACGACGACTTTGCCCCAGACGGACGACAGGCGCGAGTGCCTCAGTACCGAGCCTTGTCGGGCTCGATCTCGGTGACCCACGCGTCGACCCCGCCGCCCAGGTCGGAGATGTTCGACCAGCCGTTCTGTGCCATGTAGTCGCGGGCCTGGCCGGAGCGGCCGTCGTGGTGGCAGTAGAGGATTACCCTGTCGTCCTGCGGCATCTTCTCGCGCGCCTCGTCGCTCAGTAGCTGGCTCATCGGAATCAGCTCCGAGCCCTCGATCGCGACGATGTCGCGCTCCCACGGCTCGCGCACGTCGACCAGCACGAAGTTCTGCTCGCCTCGCGCCCGGGCGTCGAGCAGGTCCTTCAGCTGGGCGGGGGTCAGCCGTTCGACCGACGGCTCGGGCTGGGCGGTGGATGCGTCGGGCTGGGTCACGGGAGTGCCTTTCGTTTGCGGGGTGGCGGATGAGGGGGAGGAGGATGCGGCCGCGCGCTCTCGGGGAGCGGCGCCGTGAGCGGCCGGGCCGAAGCGGATCTCGCGCCACGTCGCATCCAGGCCGTCGTGCACGAGCAGGCGGCCGAGCAGCAACTCGCCGAACCCGAGAAGAAGTTTGATGGTCTCGGTCGCCATGACCGAGCCGATCGACGCGCAGATTGATCCGAGAACGCCGGCGGTGGCGCACGTCTCGCCCTCGTCGGCCGCGGGTTCTTCGGCGAAGAGATCGCGCACCGTGACGCCCTGGCCGAGGGAGGCCGGAGGCGCAGCCCAGAACACGGTCGCCTGGCCGTCGAAGCGCAGCACAGACCCCCAGACGTAGGGCTTGCCCAGCAGCTTCGCCGCGTCGTGGGCGAGATAGCGGGTCTCGAAGTTGTCGGTGCCGTCGACGATCACGTCGTAGTCGGCTACAAGGGCGAGCACGTTCGCACTCGTCACCCGAACGGCCAGTGCAAGCACATCGACGAGGGGGTTCAGCTCGGCGAGGGCCGACGCCGCAGCCTCGGCCTTGCGGCGACCCACATCGGCGGTGCCGAAGAGAGTCTGGCGCTGCAGATTGGAGGGCTCGACCGTGTCGGAGTCGACGACGCCTATGGTTCCGACGCCGGCCGCCGCGAGTGACGTGAGGATGGGCGACCCGAGTCCGCCTGCGCCGAGTACGAGCACGCGCGAAGCCTTGAGTCGGCGCTGGCCGTCCATGCCGATCTGAGGGAGCGTGAGCTGTCGGGCGTAGCGGCTGAGCTCGGCCGGCGTCAGCGCGGGGCCGGGGGAGACGAGCGGGGGATGAGCCATTCCGGCGGGAGTCCTATCGGATCGATGCCCCGGTTCGACCGGGAGCGAGCAGACGCTCCAAGCGTACGCCGCCTAGCATGAGCGCTATGCAGGCAAAGATCTCGACGGCGTTGGCCGCAGGCGCAGCGACCGTCGCGATCCTCGGGCTGCTGGCGGCGTGCACGTCGGATGCCCGGGAAGACGAGCAGGCGTCGCCGACGTCGAGCGACGGCTTCGTCGTAGCCTCTGACGACCTGACCCTCCCGCCCTTCGGCGATCCGGCCGACTACCAGCTCGGAGGTAGCTACGACGTCGACGCCGATGTGAAGATCGTCACTCGCGACAGCACGTCCGAGCCGGCCGAGGGCGTGTACTCCATCTGCTACGTCAACGGATTCCAGTCGCAGCCCGGCGATGCTGAGCGCTGGGTCGTCGACAATCCAGACCTCGTGCTGCGAGACGATGACGGCGCGGCGATCATCGACCCGAACTGGCCCGACGAGTTCATCCTCGACACCTCGACCCCCGAGAAGAGGCAGCACATCTCGCTCATGATCGGGGCATCCATCGAGACGTGCGCCGACCGGGGGTTCGACGCGGTCGAGATCGACAACCTCGACACCTACTCGCGCAGCGACGGCAGGCTGAGCATCGACGACAACCTCGCACTCGCCAAGCTCTTCTCCGGCCGAGCGCACGGCCGCGCCATGGCCATCGGCCAGAAGAACTCGGCCGAACTGGGAGATCGCGGCCGCGCTGCCGCGAACTTCGACTTCGCCGTAACCGAGGAGTGCTTCCGGTTCGAGGAATGCGGCGCGTATGCAGACGTCTACGGTCCTGCGGTCATTGACATCGAATACACCGACGATCTGCCCGTGCCGTTCGACGAGGTCTGCGCCTCCGCCGAGCGGCCCGCCACCACCATCCTGCGCGATCGCGACCTGGTCGAGAAAGGCGAGCCCGGCTACGCGTTCGAGCATTGCTGACGAGCCTCGCCCCCGGTTTCGCGCCTGTTCGGTACCGTAGAGCAATCACGGGTAGTCGGAACGAAGCGGAGGGCCTCGGGTGTATCTGAAGAGCCTGACCCTCAAGGGCTTCAAGTCGTTCGCGCACCCCACCACCTTCGCGTTCGAGACCGGGGTGACCTGCGTGGTCGGCCCGAACGGGTCGGGCAAGAGCAACGTCGTCGACGCCCTCGCCTGGGTCATGGGCGAGCAGGGCGCGAAGACGCTGCGCGGCGGCAAGATGGAAGACGTCATCTTCGCCGGCACGGCCACCAAGGGGCCCCTCGGCCGGGCCGAGGTCATCCTCACCATCGACAACTCCGATGGTGCGCTGCCGATCGACTACTCCGAGGTCACGATCAGCCGCACGCTCTTCCGCAACGGCGGCAGCGAGTACGCGATCAACGGAGAGGGGTGCCGGCTCCTCGACGTGCAAGAGCTGCTGAGCGACTCCGGTCTCGGCCGAGAGATGCACGTCATCGTCGGCCAAGGCCAGCTCGACGCCGTGCTGCACGCCACACCCGAGGGGCGTCGAGGCTTCATCGAGGAGGCCGCAGGAATCCTCAAGCATCGTCGCCGCAAGGAGAAGACGCAGCGCAAGCTCGAGGCGATGCAGGCCAACCTCACGCGCCTCAGCGACTTGGCCGGCGAGATCCGGCGTCAACTCAAGCCTTTGGGTCGCCAGGCCGAGGTCGCGAAAGAGGCGCAGTCGATCGCCATGGTCGTTCGCGATGCGCGCGCCCGGCTTCTCGCGGACGAGGTCGTGACGCTGCGCACCGCGCTCTCCGACCACGGACGAACAGAGAACGAGCGCCGCACCGAGCGCATCGTGCTGCAGGAGCGCCTCGAGCAGAACCAGCTTCGGGTGGCGCGAATCGAGAGCGCTCAGGTGGGCGATGCCGTCGACATCGCACGGCGAACGAGCTTCGGCCTCGAGTCGGTGCAGGAGCGCCTGCGTGGGCTCTTCACCCTGGCCAATCAGCGGCTCGCGCTGCTGGGGTCGGATGCCGAGGGTACGGCCGCAGGGCCCACGGTCACGCCGCAGATGGTCGCCGACGCGGCTGACGAGATCGTTCGGCTTCGCGGCGAGGTCGCCGCGGCCGAGCTGGCTCTCACCGCTGCGCAGGCCAGCTCCGTGACGGCGCGCTCTGCGCTCGACTCGGTCGACGAGGAGATCGCGGCGCAGAGTGCCCTCGTCTCGAGGCACGACCTCGAAATCTCCAAGCTGCAGGGTCAGGTCGACACGGCGAACTCACGTCTGGCTGCTGTTCGCGGCGAGGTGCTGCGGCAGACCAACGCCCTCGAGGCCGCGACCGCCCGACGAGAGTCGGCGCAGGCAGAATTCGCCCTCCTCGAAGCAGAAGCCGCGGTCTCAGGAACGTCGGAGACCGATCTCGACGAGGCCTACGAGTTCTCGCAGGCCCGCCTGTTCGAGGCCGAGGCCGAGATCGAGATCCTGCGCGAGACGCTGCACGGCCACGAGCGCGAACGGGATGCACTCGCCGCCCGAACGAGCGCTCTGACGCTCGCCCTCGACCAGAAAGACGGCACCACCGATCTGATTGCCGCCAAGGTTCCGGGCGTTCTCGGACTCGTGGCCGACAACGTGACCGCCAAGCCGGGCTTCGAGGCCGCGATCGCGGCGGCCCTCGGCACGCTGGCCGATGCCGTACTCGCCGAGACCCCCGATGCCGCGCGCACCGCCATCGACCTGGCGCACAGCGACGAGCTGGGTCGCGTCGAGATCGTCGTGGCCGACCCCTCCGATTCGGTCGCCGACGGTGTCGCCTCGCCCATCGCATCCGGTGTGGCCGGGGTGATCGCTGCCGTCGATGTGATCACCGCGCCTGCAGGCGTGCGCGGACTGCTTGCCCGAACGCTCGTCGTCGACGACCTGGAGACCGCCCGCGAGGTCTGGCCGACAGTGTCGAAGCACGCGGGCGCCACCCTCATCACTCGATCGGGAGACGTGCTCACCGAGTACGTGCTGCGCGGGGGATCGGGAGCCAAGCGCAGCCGCATCGAGCTGCGCGCCGAGCGCGACACCGCTTCAGTGAGCCTCGATGAGACGCGCTCGTTGATCGAGCGGGCGAAATTCGCCCTCGCCGAGCAGCGTGGAATCGTGCAGGTGGCTAAGGAGCAGTCGGCGAACGCCCTGGCGGCACTCCGCGAGTTCGACTCCGCGCTCGCCGCGCAGACCGAGAAGCTCGCCAGGCTCAAGGCACAACTCGACGCGTCGACGGGTGAGTTCGAGCGGCTCAGCACGGCCCTCGCGGCCTCGGAGGAGACTGTCGCCCAGGCCGAGCGGGCGGCGTCGACGGCGAAGGACGAACTCGAGACCGCGCAGTCCCGCCCGCGCCCGATGCTCGACGTGAGTCAGCGCGATGCGCTGTACGCCGAGCTCGAGAGCGCCAGGGAGCGGGAGATCGGCGCGCGGCTCCAGCTGGAAACAGCTCGCGAGCGGGTGCGCGCCGAGGAGGCTCGTCGAGCCGCCCTCGAGAAGCAGGTCGAGGCAGACCGTGCAGCGGCCGAAGAGGCGGCCCGCCGAGCCGTGATCCGGCGCCGTCAGGTCGAGGCGGCGACCGACGTTGTCGAAGCCCTGCCCGCGGTGCTCAGCTCGGTGGAGGCCTCGGTGGCTGAGGCGCGCCTCGAACAGGCTCGAGCCGAGGCGGAGCGCGCGGAACAGAATCAGGAGCTGCTCGCCCTGCGCCGAGACGAAGCGGCATTGCGCGAGCGTCTGCAGGCGATCACCGAGAACGTGCACGGACTCGAACTGCAGATCTATGAGAAGAAGCTGCATCTGTCGAGCGTGCTCGAGCGCGTCGGCAGCGAGCTCGGTCTCGTCGAGGACGTGCTCGTCTCCGAGTACGGCCCCGACGAGCTGATCCCCTCCGATACGCCGTCGCCTGAGCCCGTCGAGACCCAGCCCGCCGGCATCCCCTTCGATCGCGCGCAGCAGCAGGCCCGGCTGGCGAAGGCCGAACGCAAGCTCGCCGAGCTGGGCCGCGTGAACCCGCTCGCACTCGAGGAGTTCGACGCGCTGGAGCAGCGGCACAAGTTCCTCACCGAGCAGCTGACCGACCTCACCAAGACCCGAACAGACCTGCTCACGATCATCGACGAGATCGACGTGAAGATGCAGGTGATCTTCGACGAGGCCTTCACCGACACGAAGGCGGCGTTCCAAGAGGTGTTCCCGATTCTCTTCCCGGGCGGCACGGGCAGCATCAGCCTCACCGATCCATCGAATCTGCTCACCACAGGCATCGAGGTCTCGGTGAAACCCGCTGGCAAGAAGATCGAACGGCTCTCGCTGCTGTCGGGCGGCGAGCGATCGCTGGCTGCGGTCGCGCTGCTGATCGCGATCTTCAAGGCCAGACCCAGCCCGTTCTACATCATGGACGAGGTGGAGGCAGCTCTCGACGACGCCAACCTCGGCCGGCTGCTCACCATTTTCGAAGACCTGCGAAAGACGAGTCAGCTCATCGTGATCACGCATCAGAAGCGCACGATGGAGATCGCCGACGCCCTCTATGGAGTCTCGATGCGACAAGACGGGGTGTCGGCCGTCGTCGGCCAGCGCGTCGGCGACAACCAGCCGGCGTGATTAATTGGACTGCGTCTATTAAATAGTTAGACTTCCGGCATGACGCAGCTTCTCCTTGCCGGATTCGGCGACGACGCACTGGAGTATCGAGAGGGCTGGGCTATGCAGCGCAGCATCCACGACGAGGTGGTCGATGGTCGCTCGCCCGGCACTCTCATCATGCTCGAGCACCAGTCCGTGTACACGGCAGGCCGACGAACGGATGCGTCGGAACGGCCCACCGACGGCACCCCGGTCGTCGACGTCGACCGGGGCGGCAAGATCACCTGGCATGGGCCCGGCCAACTGGTCGGCTACCCCATTCTGCGACTCGCGGAGCCTGTCGATGTCGTGGGTTACGTGCGCCGTCTCGAGGGCGTTCTCATCGAGGTGCTCGATGAGCTCGGCGTGGAGTGCGGACGCGTCGAGGGGCGGTCGGGGGTCTGGGTCTCGGCGAACGGAACGGATCTCAAGATCGCGGCCATCGGCATCCGGATCGCCCACGGTGTGACGATGCACGGGTTCGCCCTGAATTGCAGCAACAGCCTCGCGCCCTACTCGCGAATCGTTGCGTGCGGCATCCGCGACGCGGGGGTGACGACGATCAGCGAGTGTCTTGGTCGCATCGTCACGCCGAACGATGTCGCGCCGCTCATCGCCGAACGGTTCGCCGACTCGTCTGCGCTCGCGGGCTTCTCTGCCGATGCCGTCGCGGAGGTCGCCGCGTGAGCGCCGTGCCCGAGGGGCGCAAACTGCTGCGCCTCGAGATCAGGAACGCCGAGACGCCCATCGAGAAGAAACCGGAGTGGATCAAGACGAAGGCGCGCTTCGGGCCCGAGTACCGCGCCCTGCAGAGCCTCGTGAAAGACGAGGGGTTGCACACCGTCTGCCAGGAGGCCGGGTGCCCGAACATCTTCGAGTGCTGGGAGGACCGCGAGGCGACGTTCCTCATCGGTGGGTCTCAGTGCACCCGCCGCTGCGACTTCTGCCAGATCGACACAGGCAAGCCCGCCGACTACGACACCGACGAGCCGAGGCGCGTCGCCGAGTCGGTCGAGAAGATGAACCTGCGCTATGCGACCGTCACCGGAGTCGCCCGCGACGACCTGCCGGACGAGGGCGCCTGGCTGCACGCCGAGACCGTGCGCGAGATCCACCGCCGAAACCCCGGCACGGGGGTCGAGATCCTGGCCACCGACTTCTCTGGCAACAGCGATCTGCTCGCCGAGGTGTTCTCGTCGAGGCCCGAGGTGTTCGCCCACAACGTCGAGACCGTGCCGCGCATCTTCAAGCGCATCCGCCCCGCGTTCCGGTACGAGCGGTCGCTCGATGTGTTGACGCAGGCCCGCGATGCCGGGCTCATCACGAAGTCCAATCTCATCCTCGGCATGGGCGAGGAGCCGGCCGAGGTGAGTCAGGCACTGCAGGATCTGCACGACGCCGGCACCGACATCATCACGTTGACGCAATACCTGCGTCCGACCCCTCGCCACCTTCCGGTGTCGCGCTGGGTCAAGCCCGAGGAGTTCGTCGCGTTCAAGCAGGAGGCGGAGGAGATCGGCTTCCTCGGTGTTCTGGCCGGGCCGCTGGTGCGGTCGAGCTACCGGGCGGGCCGGCTGTGGGCGCAGTCCATGGCGCGCAAGGGAATCGAGTTGCCCGAGCGCCTCGCCCACCTGGCCGCTGAGGCGGAGCGCTCAGACGGTTTCGTGCAGGCCGTGGGCTGAACGCGCGCCGCTAGTCTTGTCGTATGGCTGAACGCACCCCCTGGTCTTTGTCTGGCGCCCTCCGGGGCATGTTCACCAAGCCCACGATCGATGCCAACACGTGGGAGGACCTCGAAGACGCGCTGCTGAAGGCCGACTTCGGGCCCGACGTCACCGACTCCGTGGTGAGCGACCTGCGAGCCAAGGTCGATCGCTTCAAGACGACCGACCCCAAAGACCTGCAGCGCATGCTCCGCGAGACCATGGAGGAGCGGCTCTCGAGGCTCGACACGACCCTGCACCTCTCGGAGCGCCCGGCCGTGGTGCTCGTCGTCGGTGTGAACGGGGTCGGCAAGACCACCACGATCGGCAAGTTCGCCAAGTTCCTCGCCACCTACGGGCGCACGGTGGTCATCGGCGCGGCCGACACCTTCCGCGCAGCCGCCGTCGAGCAGGTCGCCACCTGGGCAGAACGCGCCGGCGCTGCCATCGTGCGGCCGCAGCACGAGGGCCAGGATCCCGCATCCGTCGCCTTTCAGACCATCGAGTTCGCGAAGCTGCACGGCACCGAGATCGTCGTCATCGACACGGCCGGTCGTCTGCAGACGAAGGGCGGCTTGATGGATGAGCTCGGCAAGATCCGTCGGGTCATCGAGAAGCAGGCTCCGGTTGCCGAGGTGCTTCTGGTGCTCGACGCGACCACGGGCCAGAACGGTCTCGCCCAGGCGGAGGCGTTCATTCAGCACGCCGGGGTGACGGGCCTCGTCCTGACCAAGCTCGACGGCTCGGCGAAGGCCGGCTTCGTGCTGGCGGTGCAGGAGAAGACGGGCATTCCCATCAAGCTCATCGGCCAGGGCGAGGGCATCAACGACCTCACCGGGTTCACCCCGCACGTGTTCGCTCAGAACCTGGTCGGCTAGAAGCTGGTCGGCTAGAGCCGCTCAGAATCGCGAGGCGACCTCGTAGAGAACTTCTTCGTCGCCGGCGTAGATTCCCTCTGGCCTGGGCCAGTGCGAGATCACATCGGTGAAGCCGAGTTGTGCCGCGCGGCCGACCATGTCGTCGAACGCGCCCACGCTCTCGAGAGAGAACTGGCCGCCCGAGTCGAGCGAGAGATAACGATCGATGGATGCCGGCTCGCGGCCCGCCGCGTTCGCCGCGTCGTCGAGACGGCCTGCAAGGGTGGCCACCGCAGACCACCACTCCTCGCCGGTGGCGCCGTCTTTGCCCGTGGTGACCCACCCCTGCCCGTGCTTGGCGACGAGCGCGAGGCCCTTCGGGCCGTTCGCGGCGACCACGAACGGCACCCGCGGCTGCTGCGCCGCGACCCCGACCATGCGCGCGTCGACCGCTTCGTACCAGTCGCCGTCGAAGGAGATGCCCCGTGCTCCGTCGCCCTCGTGCCGCAGCAGGTCGTCGAGCAGAGTCACGAACTCCGCGAAGCGCTCGTGCCGCTGAAGCGGTGTGTACTCGGGCTGGCCGAGCACGAACGCGTCGAAGCCCGTTCCGCCAGACCCGACGCCGAGCACGAATCGGCCGCCCGAGATGTCATCGACCGTCGCGATCTCTTTGGCGAAGGGCACCGGATGCCTGAAGTTGGGCGATGAGACGAAGGTGCCGAGGCGGATGCTCTCGGTGACGACCGCCGCGGCCGTGAGCGTGGGGATGGTCGCGTTCCACGGCTGGTCTGCGAGCGAGCGCCACGAGAGATGATCGTAGGTCCAGGCGTGATCGAAGCCGAGCCCCTCGGCGGACTGCCACTTTCGGCGAGCGATCGACCAGGGGTCTTGGGGAAGGATGACGATTCCATGGCGCATGCCCCGAGTCTAGAGACTGGCTCCGACGTCGATCGTGGCCGGTATCGTCGGAGTCGCCCCTTGCGAGAAAGAGACCCATGCGCGCCGTTGTCTTCACTGAATTCGGAGGTACCCCCGAGCTTCGCGACGTGCCGGATCCCGTTCCCTCGGCAAACGGCGTCGTCATCAGAGTCGAGACGACGGGAGTCTGCCGCAGCGATGCCCACGGATGGCTGGGCCATGACGACGGTATCGCCCTCCCGCATGTTCCCGGGCACGAACTCGTCGGCCGCATCGCCGCAGTGGGACCGGAGGTCACGAGGTTCCGGATCGGCGAACGCGTGACGGTTCCGTTCGTCTCGGCCTGTGGACACTGCCCCGAATGCGCGGGCGGAAACGGCCAGGTCTGCCGCAATCAGACGCAGCCCGGGTTCACGCACTGGGGGTCCTTCGCCGAGCTCGTGGCATTGCACAATGCCGACGTCAACCTCATCCGCGTTCCAGACGGGCTCGACTCGGGTGCTGCGGCCCTTCTCGGCTGCCGGTTCGCGACGGCCTCTCGAGGTCTCGTGCACCGGGCGAGGCTCCAACGCGGTGAACGCCTGCTCGTCGTCGGCTGCGGCGGGGTGGGGCTGAGTGCCGCGATGATCGGTATAGCTCTCGGCGCCGAGGTGATCGCCGTCGATATCGACCCTGTCGCGCTCGAGCGTGCCTCGTCGTTGGGCGTGGCGCACACCATCGACTCGTCCGGCCTCTCCGAGTCTCAGGTCCTCGAGGCGATCGCCTCCGTGGCCCCTACTGGCATCCAGGTCTCTGTCGAGGCCTTGGGCAGGCAGGCGACGATGCGGCTCAGCGTGCTCGCGCTGGCGCCGCTCGGTCGACAGGTGCAGATCGGTCTGTTCTCAGAGGAGCCCGCGGTCCCGCTCCCGACGATCATCGCCAAAGAGCTCTCTCTGCATGGCAGTCACGGAATGCCGGCGTCGGACTACCCGGCGCTCCTCGACCTCGTTCTGAGTGGCGCCCTCGACCCGGCCCGACTCATCGAGCACCGGATCGGGCTGGCCGAGGCGCCCGCGGCACTCCAAGCCATTGCTGCAGGAGATCGGTCGTCCGGGGTCACCGTCGTCGACATCGCCTGACGCCTGACGCTTGGGGATCCGCGCTCAGGATCTCCGCGCATCCGCCTCATCAAGGGCGAGATCCTCTTCGAGCTCCGCTGCCGTCTCGGGCGCGCCGCTGCGCGCGTAGGGTCGACCGTCGTGACTCACGATGAAGTGCGGATGTGCAGCTCGGTCGTAGTGCAACCGCAGGTGCCGGAACACGATGAGCCAGCCGAGACCGATCGCAGCCGCGACGAGCCCTGACGCGGCGGCCACACCGATCGCCCAGCGAGGGCCGAAGCTGTTCGCCACCCATCCGACGACGGGTGCGCCGAGGGGAGTTCCGCCCATGAAGACCGCCATGTAGAGGGCCATCACGCGGCCACGCATCTCGGGCGCGGTCGTCGTCTGCACCGTGCCATTCGCCGTGGTCATGAGCGTCTGAGCAGAGAGCCCCACTAAGACGAGCACGAGGGCGAATCCCCAGTAGCTCGGCATGACGGCGGCGGCGAGACAGCTCACGCCGAATGCGGCGGCCGCGACGAACGTGAGTCGGAGCCGTGGCCGGTCGCGTCGAGCCGACATCAGCGCCCCCGTCACCGATCCCACCGCCATGACCGACGAGAGCAGGCCGAAAGCCTCGGGCCCCTGCCCGAACTCGACGCTCGCCATGGTCGACGTGAAGATGGCGAAGTTCATGCCGAACGTGCCGATGATGAAGACGATCACGAAGATCACGAGAAGATCGGGCCTCGCCCGCACATAGCGAAAGCCCTCGAGCAGTTGGCCCTTGCCCTGCGGCGCACGCTTGCTCCGACGCAGCTGATCGACCCTGATGAACGCGAGCGAGGCCAAGACCGCGCCGAACGTCACCGCGTTCAGCAGGAAGACCCACCCCGCGCCGATCACGGCGACCAGGATCCCCGCGACGGCGGGGCCGATCATGCGCGCGGCATTGAACGAGGCCGAGTTGAGTGCCACGGCGTTCGACAGGTTGGAGCCGCCGACGAGTTCGGAGACGAACGTCTGCCGCACGGGCGCGTCGATCGCGGAGGCGATCCCCAGCAGCAGGGCGAAGAGATAGACGTGCCAGAGCTGGGCGACGCCCGTCACGACGATGAGGCCGAGTCCGAGGCCCAGAATGCCCATGGATGCCTGGGTCACCATCAGAGTGCGTCGCCGATCGAGACGGTCGGCGATCAACCCGGACCACGGCACGAGGAGGAGCTGCGGGCCGAGTTGAAGTGCCATGACGATGCCTACCGCCGCCGCATCGTGATCGGTCAGCTCGGTGAGCACGATCCAGTCCTGCGCAGTACGTTGCATCCAGGTGCCCACGTTCGACACCAGTGCTCCGGCGAACCAGATGCGGTAGTTGACGCTCGAGAGCGAGCGGAACATCGCGCTCACCGAGCCACCATCGTTCTCAGAATGACCGTCGCCTCCTCGAGAGTTCGTCGTTCCTCGGCCGTGAGCGCCGAGAGCCTCGAGTGCAGCCACGCGTCGCGCTTGCGCCTCGTCTCCTTCACGACCGCGAAGCCGTTCTCTGTGGCCGTGACGAACACCTTGCGGCCGTCCGACGCATCCGGTGTTCGAGCCACCAGGCCGGCGGTCTCGAGCGCGTTGATCGTGCGGTTCATCGATGGGGGAGTGACGTGCTCCCACACGCTCAGCTCGTTCGGCGTGTGCGCCCCGGTGCGCACGAGGTACGCCAGCACGCTGAACTGGGAGTCGCCGAGGTCGATGTCGGCCCGCTCGTTGCGGAGTCTGCGGGAGAGGTGCATCGTGACCCCGCGCAGCTCAGAGCTGAGGGCGGGCAGCGAGAGGGGAGGAGTCATATCTTTAGCCTAGCTC
Source organism: Agreia sp. Leaf335 (assembly GCF_001423605.1). Lineage (NCBI taxonomy): Bacteria > Bacillati > Actinomycetota > Actinomycetes > Micrococcales > Microbacteriaceae > Agreia > Agreia sp. Leaf335. The sequence goes on from NZ_LMOQ01000001.1 coordinate 969,674, forward strand.
ATTAGTTAGGCTAACGATCCGTCGCGTGTGTCGTTCAGCGGGCTCGTCGGCACGGTCCTTCGACCTGTGGCGTCGGCGGCCAGGTAAACTTGTCGAACCATGGCTACTTTCGGAAACCTGTCTGACCGGCTCGCAGAGACCTTCAAGAACCTTCGCACCAAGGGCAAGCTGAGCCCCGCAGATGTCGACGCGACCGTGCGCGAGATCCGCCGCGCTCTGCTCGACGCCGACGTCGCGCTCGAGGTGGTCAAGGACTTCACCGGCAAGGTGCGCGAGCGCGCGCTGGGCGACGAGGTCAACAAGGCGCTCAACCCGGCGCAGCAGGTCGTGCAGATCGTCAACGAAGAACTCGTGGCGATCCTCGGCGGCGAGGCCCGTCGCATCCAGTTCGCGAAGAAGCCGCCGACAGTGATCATGCTCGCCGGCCTCCAGGGCGCCGGTAAGACGACACTCGCGGGCAAGCTCGCCAAGTGGCTGGCGAAAGACAACCACACGCCGCTGCTGGTCGCCGCCGACCTTCAGCGCCCCAACGCCGTCAACCAGCTGCAGGTCGTGGCCGGCCAGGCCGGCGTCGCCGTCTTCGCTCCCGAGCCCGGCAACGGCACGGGAAACCCCGTGAAGGTCGCGAAAGACTCCATCAAGTTCGCCATCGACAAGCAGTACGACGTGGTCATCGTCGACACGGCAGGTCGTCTCGGTGTCGACGCCGACATGATGAAGCAGGCCTCAGACATCCGCAAGGCCGTCGATCCCGACGAGGTGCTCTTCGTCATCGACGCCATGATCGGTCAAGACGCGGTCGCGACGGCCAAGGCCTTCCAAGACGGTGTCGACTTCACGGGTGTCGTGCTGACGAAGCTCGACGGCGACGCCCGCGGTGGAGCAGCCCTCTCGGTAGCCTCCGTCACCGGTCGACCGATCATCTTCGCGTCGACGGGCGAGTCGCTCGACGACTTCGAGCCGTTCTACCCCGACCGCATGGCGAGCCGCATCCTCGACCTCGGTGACATCCTGACCCTCATCGAGCAGGCCCAGTCGGCCTTCGACGAGGGCGAGGCCATGAAGATGGCCGAGAAGTTCGCCACCGACACCTTCACACTCGAAGACTTCCTGTCGCAGATGCAGCAGCTCCGCGGCGCGGGCTCCATCAAGAAGATGATGGGCATGCTGCCCGGCATGGGCGGTATGAAGCAGCAGCTCGAGAACTTCGACGAGCGTGAGATCGTGCGCACCGAGGCGATCATCCAGTCGATGACCAAGGCCGAGCGGCAGAACTCGAAGCTGCTCAACGGCTCGCGCCGCGTGCGCATCGCCAAGGGATCCGGCATGACGGTCACCGACGTGAATCAGCTCGTGCAGCGATTCGAGCAGGCCGCGAAGATGATGAAGACCGTGGCCAAGGGCGGCATGCCGAACATCCCCGGAATGGGCCCGGTTCCCGGCGCCCACGGCGGACGCAAGCAGGTCGCCAAGAAGAAGGGCTCGAAGTCGGGCAACCCGGCGAAGCGTGCGGCCGAAGATGCGGCGCGCGCCGCTGGCATCAAACCGGATGCCGCGCCCGTCACCGCGGGCGGCTCGGGCTTCGGCCTGGGGCTCGGCAAGGGTAAGTCGGCACCGGGCGCGCCGAGCGAAGAAGAGCTGGCCTCGCTGCAGAAGTTCCTGGGTCGCTAGCGGCGTTCCGTCCTCCGAGCTTCTCGGAGGAGGCGGGCTCAGTAGCTCGCGTTCGCCGTGAGGTAGGGGATCGCGTCGAAGCGGATGCCGTCGGCGAAGAACAGCTCGAAGTGCAGGTGCTCGACACTGGCGTTGCCGGTGTCGCCGGTGAGTCCGATCACGGTGCCGGCCGTGACCTCCTGCCCCACGGTGACGGTCACGGATCCGTCTTGGAAGTGCATGTACATGCTGCAGAGGCGCTGTCCGCCGACCATGGTGGCGATCGCCACGTAATTGCCCGCTGAGCCGTTGTAGCCGGACGCGGTGACGATGCCGTCGCCGATCGCCTGGATGGGCGTGCCGTTTCCGGCGAGCATGTCGATGCCGTCGTGCATACCCTCCGCGCGTGGACCGAATCCGTCGCCGATCTTGACGGGATGGTCGTATGGCCAGGTGAGGCGCGTCGTCTCGGCGGGGGCGTCTCGCTGGCAGCCCCATCCTCCCGGGCTTCCTCCCGTCGACGCGGGCGCGGCCTTGACCACAGGCGTCGGGGTGGGTGTGGGCGTGGGGGTGTTCACGGTGTAGCCGTCGCGCAGAACGCTGGCGTCGGCGGCCGAGCCATCGACCGAGAGCAGCTGATCCTGTGACTGCGGACCGCCCGTGGCCCCGGTGAGTCCGAACGACGAGCCGGGCCCGAATGCTGCGGCCGGAAGGGACGTGGCAACGGCCAGTGCGCCGACGAAGAGCAGCGCGGCAGGAGGGAGAAACCGGGAGGCGATGTTGCGACGGGGCCGCTGAGGGCGCACGTTCGCAGACTTCGGCTCTATCGACTTCACCTGTTCATTGTGAGGTGAGATGCCGGATGCCGCAAGGTGAGTTCTCGAACAGGCGTGATAAGTAGGCTCGCATCATGACGACACACTCTTCGCGCCCCGTGCGCATCGGCATTCAGATCGCGCCCCAGCACTCCGACTACACGACGATCCGTGACACTCTTCGTCAGCTCGAGGAACTCGGCGTCGATATCGCCTTCAACTGGGATCACTTCTACCCGCTGTCGGGAGACCCCGCGGGCCTGCACTTCGAGGGCTGGAGCATGCTCGCCGCCTGGGCGGAGCAGACCTCGACCATCGAGTTCGGCCCCCTCGTCACGTGCAACAGCTATCGGAACCCCGACCTGCTCGCCGACATGGCCCGCACCGTCGACCACATCAGCGCCAAGACCCCGGGCGCCGAGGGCCGGCTCGTCTTCGGTATCGGCTCGGGCTGGTTCGAGCGCGACTACGACGAGTACGGCTACGAGTTCGGCACGGTCGGGCAGAGACTGGATGCGCTGGGCGAGGCCATGCCGCGCATCGAGGCGCGGTGGGGTGTGCTCAACCCGGCTCCCACCCGCAAGATCCCCGTACTGATCGGCGGTGGTGGCGAGAAGAAGACGCTCAAGCTCGTCGCGAAGCACGCGACGATCTGGCACAGCTTCTCAGACGTGCCGACTCTGCAGCACAAGCTCGAGGTTCTGCGCGGACACGCGTCGGATGTCGGCCGCGACGTCTCGGAGATCGAGATCTCGAACGATGTGAAGCTCACCGGTGCCTTCGGCTCGGCCGACGCCGCGGTTCTCGACGAGAAGGCCGAGGTGGGCGTCACGCTGTTCACCCTCGGAATCACGGGCCCGTCGATCGACCTCGGCCCGGTCAAGGATCTGCTGGCCTGGCGCGACGAGAAGAACGCCTAGCCGGTGTGCCCGAGGCCGTGGCGCAGTTCGCGAGTAAGCGAGGCGACCACGGCCTTGAGGCTGCCGCCGTTCTCCTCCGCGACACGAAGCTGGCGCTGGTAGCTGGCACCGTGCTCGAGGATCAGATTCACCTGGGCGAGTTCGGCCACGCAGTCGAGCCGCTCGGCGATCGGCGCGAGGGTGACCAGCAGTTCTCGCACGTCGTCGGTGACCAGTTTCTCGGCGCCCCGCGCATCCACGATGATCTCGGCGTCGAGACCGTAGCGCGCAGCGCGCCACTTGTTCTCGCGCACGTACCAGGGCTGAAGCGTCGGCAGGGTCTCGCCCGCGTCGAGCCGATCTGACATGTGCTCGACGAGGCACTGGATGAACGCCGCGACCGCACCGATCTCCTCCGGGCTCGAGAGGCCGTCGCAGGCGCGCATCTCGAGTGTTCCCCACTGGGGCGAGGGCCGGATGTCCCAGCGCACCTCGGTGTGGTCGTCGACGATGCCCGTGACCTTCATATCGTCGACGTACGACTCGTACTGGGACCACTCGTCGAATTGGTAGGGGAGGCCTGCTGTCGGGAGCTGCTGGAACATGAGCGCGCGGTTCGACGCGTAGCCCGTCTTCTCGCCCGCCCAGAACGGGCTCGAGGCAGAGAGTGCTTGCAGATGCGGGTAGTAGTTGAGGAGACCGTTCAACAGGGGCAGCACCTTGTCGCGGCTCTCGACACCGACGTGCACGTGGATGCCCCAGATCATCATGTTGCGGCCCCACCACTGGGTGCGGTCGATCAGCTTGTGATACCGCTCCTTGTCGGTGATCTGCTGGTCGAACCACTGGGCGAACGGGTGCGTTCCCGCGCACATGAGCTCGACGTCGAGGGGATCGGTGATGGCGCGCACCTCGGAGAGCTGCTCCTGGAGGTCGTCCACGGCATCCGACACCCGGGTGTGCACCGCGGTGACGAGTTCGACGGTGTTCAGAAGGAGCTCTTCGGTGATGCGGGGGTGGTCTTCACCGTCGGCTCCCCGCAGAGACTGCAGCACGTCGCCGGCGACATTGACTAAGTCGCCCGAACTCTGCTCGACGAGCGCGATCTCCCACTCGATGCCGAGGGTCGAGCGTTCGGAATGAGCGAACGAGATCTCCATGAGCGGCTCCGATCGATAGCAGCGGGTCGCCTCATCCTGACAGACTCGATGGAACGTGCTTCTGAATTACGCGCGCCGGTCGAATATCTGACAGAATGATCTGTCGAGTCTGCCCGCCCGACCCTCTAATCAGGTTGCGGCAGAACCCTCGAGAACTTTTTACGCCGAGTGTGCACCCCACGCTCACGGCTGCCAGTTCACCCACATTTAGGCCCACCAGGGCCGAGAGAAAAACCTAGGAAGAATTGTGGCTGTAAAGATCCGTTTGAAGCGCATGGGCAAGATCCGTGCACCGTACTACCGCATCGTCGTTGCCGACTCGCGCACCAAGCGCGACGGTCGTGTCATCGAGGAGATCGGCCAGTACCACCCCACCGAAGAGCCCTCGGTCATCAAGATCGAGTCCGAGCGTGCGCTCTACTGGCTCGGCGTCGGCGCTCAGCCGACCGAGCAGGTCGCCGCTCTCCTCAAGCTCACGGGCGACTGGGGCAAGTTCAAGGGCGACAAGGACGCGGTCTCGACCGTGCGCATCAAGGAGCCCAAGGAGCCGTTCGTCGCAGACGAGAAGAAGAAGCCGGTTCTGAAGCCCAAGGCCGAGGTCAAGGTCGAGGCTCCTGCCGCTCCCGCCGAAGAGGCACCGGCTGCCGACGAGGCTCCCGAGGCTGAAGCAGAGAAGGCCTAGCCTTGCTCGCTCCTGCTCTCGAGCACCTGGTCAAGGGCATCGTCGACAAACCTGCCGACGTGCATGTCGTTGCGAAGAGCTCACCGCGCGGAGAGGTTCTCGAGGTGCGCGTGCACCCCGACGACCTCGGACGCGTGATCGGTCGTGCGGGTCGCACGGCCAAGGCTCTCCGCACACTCGTCGCCGCGCTCGCTGATGGCAAGCGCGTTCGTGTAGACGTGGTGGATACCGATTTCTAAGAACGAGACGCAGCAACTCCGGGTTGGTCGCCTCCTGAAAGCCCACGGGCTCAAGGGGGCGATCAAGCTGGAACTCTTCACCGACGACCCCGCACGACGCTTCGTGCCGGGCGCGGTGTTCACCCTCCAGGTTCCTACATCGTCTCCGTGGCACGGCAAGACCCTCGAACTCATCGAGCTCAAGTGGTTCAACAGCCATGCCGTCGGATTCTTCAAGGGCGTGCCCGACCGCACGGCCGCCGAAGGCCTGGTCAAGGCGATCCTCTGGATCGATCAGGACTCGGATGAGCAGTCAGCCGAAGAAGACGCCTGGTTCGACCACCAGCTCGTCGGACTCGACGTGATCCGCGACGGCGAGAAGATCGGCGTCGTGCGCCAGGTCAATCACATGCCGGCTCAAGACCTCCTGGTCATCGAGCAGGCGTCCGGCGAGGTGCTGGTTCCGTTCGTCAAGGCGATCGTGCCGGCCGTCGACATCGTGGCCGGAACGATGACCATCACGCCGCCTCCGGGCCTCCTCGAAGAGCTCCCGGAGTCCGAGGACGACGAGACTCCCACCGAGGAGACGTCGCCGGAAGACACACCGGCCGAGTAGCAGCTTCACCCGAACGGGCGGAGATTACGTCATCCGACGCGCATAGCGAGTCGGATGTACTGATCTTCGCCCGTTCTTTGTTCTCCACAGATCTGTCGGCGCTCCCCAGCGAGCTTGTCGCGCCGGGCACGATCGTCGTATGACGAGTCTCGAAACCATCCTCGGTTCGGCTGGCGGAGTCGCATCTCTGAGTTATCTGCAGACCCGCGGCGTTCCACGCCGAGAGGTCGACCGCGAGCTGCGCTCTGGTGCACTTCTGCGGGTCAGACAAGGCTGGGTGGCGTCGCCGGCGGCGAACGCGGAGATCGTGCAAGCTGTTCGGGTCGGCGGCGTGCTCACCTGCCAATCCGTACTGCGGCGACTCGGAGTTTGGTGCGACGATGACCGGCTCCTGCATGTTCGCGTGGGCAAACACACAACGCATCTCTCCGCCCCGCACGACCGCCGCATGCCGCTTGGCAGGCCTGGAAGTCGCGGCGTTCGAATACATCGCACGGTCGCTGGATCTGAGGCACTCGAAACGGGCCGCTCCGTCGATTCGGTAGAGATGGCGGTCATCCATCTCTTTCACTGCGAACCCCGCGACAACGTGATCGTGAGTCTCGATTCGATCCTCAACAAGAGAATCCTGAGCCACGAACGACTCGAAGAGATCGCTTCGATTCTGCCCAAGAAGTTTCGTTCGTTCCTATCGCTTGTTGATTCAGCGGCGCAGTCGGGGTTGGAGACAAAGGCGCGTCTGGGCTTGAGGCGGCACGGAATCCCCTATCGCAGCCAGGTCTTCGTGGAGGGCGTGGGGCGCGTCGATCTCCTTATCGGCGATCGGGTGGTCCTCGAGGTCGACGGCGAAGCCTGGCACTCAGGACCGCTCGCCTACGCCGAGGACAGGCGTCGTGATCTCGAGCTTCTACGTCAAGGCTTCGTCGTCGTTCGCGTGAGCTACGCGCAGGTCATGAACCAATGGGCGCTCATAGAGGAGGTCATTCGATCCCTCGTCGCACGACGCGAGCACATGTGGGCAGGGCGGCACCGGCGTGCCGGACTCGGCGGCATCGCGCTGGGCGGAGAACAGCTCAACCGAACCATATAGAGGCTCGGATGCTCTCGTCTCCGCCCGTTTCATCGAGTGTGCACTGCGCGACCGGGGCGGCGGCCGCAGCTAGGCTTTCAGGATGCGCATCGACATCGTCTCGATCTTTCCGAGCTTCTTCGACGCACTCGACATCTCTCTGCTCGGCAAGGCGCGCCAGTCCGGGCTCATCGAACTCGGGGTGCACGATCTGCGCGACCACACTCACGACCGGCATCGCAAGGTCGACGACACCCCCTTCGGCGGCGGCGCGGGAATGGTCATGAAGCCCGAGCCGTGGGGAGAGGCACTCGACGCGATCCTCGATGCCGAGCCCACCGCATCCGCGGCCCCGCTGGTCATCTTTCCCTCGCCGGCAGGCGAGGTGTTCACCCAGAAGATGGCGCGCGAGCTGTCGACCCGCGAGCACCTGGTCTTCGGATGCGGGCGGTACGAGGGCATCGATCAGCGCGTGTTCGACGACACGGCCGAGAAGGCCGAGGTGCGGTTGGTGAGCCTCGGCGACTACGTGCTGAACGGCGGCGAGGTCGCCGTCATGGCCATGATCGAGGCGATCGGCAGGCTCATTCCGGGAGTCGTCGGTAACCCCGAGAGTCTGGTCGAGGAGTCGCACGAAGACGGCCTTCTTGAGTACCCGAGTTACACGAAGCCGGCCGAATGGCGAGGCCGCGCCGTTCCTCCGGTGCTGCTCAGCGGCAATCATCGCCTGATCGCCGAGTGGCGTCGCGAGCAGCAGCTCGAACGCACCGCGCGGGTTCGTCCCGATCTTCTACGAGTGGACGATCAGCCAGACAGCGACGCAGGGCTCGCCTGACCGGTTGCTGAGGCGGTGCGGCCTCGTCGCGGGAAACGTGATCGAGTCTCCGGCCGACAGGGTCACATCTTCGCCCTCGAACGTGATCGTGAGGGTGCCCGAGGTGATACTGCCGATCTCGAACCCGTCATGCCGGATGAGGTCGCCGTGGGCGCTGCCCGTCGACCCTGCCGGGTAGGTGGACTCGAAGATCTCGAGGCCGGGCACCGGACCGGGGGAGAGCCTGCGATAGACGACGCCCGACTCCAGCTTCATGTCGGGCACGCGTCCGGCGCGTGAGATGACATAGCCGTCGCCCTCGACCGGCTCATCGGCGATGCCGGCGAGACGGTCGCCGAGCGTCGCGGCGGTGGTGGATGCTGCCGCCGATTCCGCTCCAGGAGCTTCGAACGCCGCCGACAGGGGAACACCCAGCGCGGTCACGATGGCGATCAGGCGGTTCACCGAGGGAACCATCACCCCGGTCTCGATCTGCGACACGGCGCTCGCCGAGATGTCGAGCGACCGAGCGAGCGCTCGAAGAGAGAGGCCGGATTGGGTGCGGAGTTCGCGAAGTCTTCGACCGAGGGACTCGTTCGCGCCCTGAGCCGCCTCGTCTCCGGACTCGAGCACGTTCGCCACCCGTCAATTGTCACATGCCTGTAACAGGCACGAAATCGTGCGGAGCGTGTTAAGCAATAGCTTTATGAGCACTAACGGAGCCCTGGGGAGCTGCCGGTTAGGGAACGTGGATCGACTCGGATCATCCACCGCCCACCACCCTCCAACCACACTGTCGCACCACCGATGAGAAACCGGAGAAATCCATGACCGAGGTCATCAACCCCCCTGGCCAGAAGCCCGGCGACGTGCTCGAAGCCGCCGGGCTGCCCACGGGCAGCGGCGTCGTCGAAGCGTTCCACGACCCGCGCCTCAGCAACGAGGATCTCGCGCCGCTCAAGAAGCAGACCTGGAGCGCCTACAACTTCTTCGCATTCTGGATGTCCGACGTGCACAGCGTCGGCGGCTACGTCACCGCGGGCAGCCTGTTCGCGCTGGGGCTCGCCAGTTGGCAGGTGCTCGTCTCTCTGCTGGTGGGCATCACGATCGTCTACTTCCTCTGCAACCTCGTCGCGAAACCCAGCCAGCAGTCGGGGGTTCCCTATCCGGTCATCTCGCGAACGGTGTTCGGCGTCCTCGGCGCCAACATCCCCGCGATCATCCGCGGCCTGATCGCGGTGGCCTGGTACGGCATCCAGACCTATCTGGCCTCGGCGGCGCTCGTCGTCGTCGCCCTGAAGCTCTGGCCCGAGCTCGCGGGCATCGCGGATGCCGACACCGTCGGTTTCGCGGGACTGTCGTTGCTCGGCTGGATCGCCTTCCTCATCCTCTGGGTCGCGCAGGCCTTCGTGTTCTGGCGGGGTATGGAGTCCATCCGCAAGTTCATCGACTTCTGCGGGCCGGCCGTCTACGTCGTGATGATCATCCTCGCCGTGTACCTCGTGTCGCAGGCGGGCTGGGAGAACATAGACCTGAACCTCGGTTCGGTGCAGTTCGAGGGCTGGGACGCGGTGCCCGTCATGCTCGGCGCGATCGCGCTCGTCGTGTCGTACTTCTCGGGCCCGATGCTGAACTTCGGCGACTTCTCGCGCTACGGCAAGTCGTACAAGGCGGTCAAGTGTGGAAACCTCCTCGGTCTGCCCCTGAACTTCCTCGTCTTCTCTCTTCTCGTCGTGATCTGCGCCTCGGCCACCGTGCCCGTCTTCGGCACGCTCATCACTGACCCCATCGAGACCGTCGCCCGCATCGACAACGTCTACGCGATCATCCTCGGCGCGCTCACCTTCGCCATCGCGACGGTGGGAATCAACATCGTGGCCAACTTCGTGTCGCCGGCCTTCGACTTCTCGAACGTCGCACCGCAGAAGATCTCGTGGCGCATGGGCGGCATGATCGCCGCGGTCGGAAGCATTTTGATCACGCCCTGGAACCTCTACTCGAGCCCGGAGATCATCCACTACACGCTCGACACGTTGGGCGCCTTCATCGGCCCGCTGTTCGGCGTGCTGATCTGCGACTTCTACATCGTGCGCAAGCAGACGGTCTATGTCGACGACCTCTACTCGATGAGCGAGAAGGGGCGCTACTGGTACAAGAAGGGCTTCAACCCGAACGCGGTCATCGCGACGGCGGTCGGAGCGGTCCTCGCGGCCAGCACCGTCTTCGTTCCCGTTCTTCAGGGCGCGGCGTCGTACGCATGGTTCATCGGCTGCGGAATCGGACTCGTCGTCTACTGGCTGGCGGAGAAGATCAGCCCTCAGGCCGCTCGCAGCATGCAGGCGGCCGAGGAGCACGAGACCGCCTCGGTCATCCAGTAATCCCACCCGTCGCATCACCGAATGGATACGCCCTCGTGCACATCACCGTGATCAACCCGAACACCACCCGGGCCATGACCGACATGATCGGATCGTACGCCCGGGGGGTGGCCGGCCCCGGAACGCGCATCAGTGCCGTGAATCCCTCGATGGGTCCGGCATCGATCGAGAGCCACTACGACGAAGCGCTGTCGGTTCCCGGTCTGCTTCAAAAGATCGCGGAGGGCGAGCGGGCGGGTTCTGACGGGTACGTCATCGCCTGCTTCGGCGACCCGGGGCTGGATGCCGCTCGCGAGCTCGCGGGCGGCCCGGTCGTCGGAATCGCCGAGGCGGCGATGCACGCGGCCACCCTCCTCGGTCGGAGCTTCAGCGTGGTCACCTCGCTCTCGCGAACGGTGGGGCGCGCACAGGATCTGGTGAGGCACTACGGCTTCGCCGATCGATGCGTGGGCGTCTACGCCTGCGACATCCCCGTTCTCGCGCTCGACGACCCGTCGACCAAAGCGGCGCAGGTGATCATCGAACTGTGTCGGCAGACGGTCGAGCGAGACGACGCCGACTCGATCGTGCTCGGATGCGCCGGGATGGCCGAGCTGTGCAGCTACATCTCGAGCGAGGTCGGCGTTCCCGTCATCGACGGGGTGAGCGTCGCCACCAAGCTCGTGGAGTCGCTCGTCACACTCGGCTACTCCACGTCGAGGCGAGACGAGTTCGCGCGGCCTCTGCCGAAGGCCTATTCCGGGAGACTGTCCGCGTTCGAACTGGTCGACTGAACGCGGAGCGACCGATTAGGAACGCGCGGTCAGGATGAGCGGGCCGTCCTCGGTGATCGCCACGGTGTGCTCCGAGTGCGCGCCCCGAGAACCGTCGGCGCTGCGCAGGGTCCAGCCATCTTTGTCGGTGACGATCTTGTCGGTCGTCTCGAGGAACCACGGCTCGATCGCGATGACGAGGCCCGCGCGCAGCGGGAGCCCACGGTTCGGGCGGCCGCTGTTCGGAACGTGGGGATCGCCGTGCATGGTGCGGCCCACCCCGTGTCCGCCGAAGTCGGTGTTCACGAGGTATCCGGCCTCGGATGCGACCTGGCCGATCGCCGCAGAGATGTCGCCGAGTCGTCCTCCCGGACGAGCCGCCGCGATGCCGGCCTCCAAAGCGCGCTCCGTCGTCTCGATGACGCGGAGGTCTTCTGCGCGGGGCGTGCCGACCACGATCGACACCGCTGAGTCGGAGACCCATCCGTCGACCGATGCCGCGAAGTCGAGACTGAGCAGGTCGCCATCGCGCAGGACGTAGTCGTGGGGGAGGCCGTGCAGCACGGCGTCGTTCACCGACGTGCACAGCACCTTGCCGAAGGGGCTGGCGCCGAACGACGGGTGGTAGTCGATGTAGCACGACTCGGCTCCACGAGACCGGATCATCTCGTGTGCGATCGCATCGAGCTTCAGCAGGTTCATGCCGACGGCGGCACGCGATTTCAGTTCGGTGAGCACGTCGGCGACGAAGCGCCCCGCCGCCCGCATCTCGTCGATTTCTGTGGGCGTGCGCAACTCGATCATGTGTCTATTCTGCCCGCTCTCGTGTTCGCCCGAGGCGCACATCATCCCAGCCAATTCCCGAGCTGCCGCGCCTAGCCTGAAGAGGTGATGATTCGTCGGGCTTTCTATTCGGTTCTGTTCCCTGCAGCGGTCATTCTCCCCGCGTGGCTGCTCGTCGGCAGCGCCATCTTCGGTGGCGGCGCCTGGGAGACCCTGGGGGTTCTCCTTGCCGGCATCGTGCTGTTCGTAGCGCTCGCCGCCATCGCCGGCATCGTCTACGCGCGGCCGGGTGTTCGCGCGTCCAAACTCGTCTCGTGGATCGACGTGGCCGTTCTCACCGTGATCTCGGCCGCAGCGATCACCCTCGGCCTCAATACGGCCGCATCGACGATCGCATCCGTTGTTCTGATCGTGGCGGTCATCGGAGGGTTCTGGGCCTCCGTGTGGCAGTTCTTCGTCGAGGCGCGCAAGCGCGTGCAGGATGCCTTCGCGTCGTTCGAGGTGCCGCCGACCACCCCCGGTGCCGGATTCCGACCGAATGAGGTGCCCGCGGGCATCCGGAACGACGGCGAGTACATCGTCATCGAGACGAGCCGCGACACTCATTGATTGTGGCGCAGGCGCCGCGTGTGGCAGAATAAACGATTGTGCCTCGGCCCGACTCTGCCACAGGGGAGTCTGCGATAAACGATGGCACCGAAACTCACACTTCTTTTACCCCGTAGTCGACCTGTGGCGGTTGCAGAGAGCGAATCATCATCATGAGCCACATTCTCGATTTCGTCGACGCGGCATCGCTGCGTAGCGACATTCCCGAATTCCGTGCCGGCGACAACGTCAAGGTGCACGTCAACATCGTTGAAGGTACGCGCTCGCGTATCCAGGTCTTCCAGGGCGTCGTCATCGGCCGCTCCGGCGAGGGCGTCCGCGAGACGTTCTGCGTGCGCAAGGTCAGCTTCCAGGTCGGCGTCGAGCGTACCTTCCCGGTGCACTCGCCGGTCATCGACCACATCGAGGTCGTCACCCGCGGTGACGTCCGTCGCGCGAAGCTCTACTACCTGCGTGCCCTCCGCGGCAAGAAGGCCAAGATCAAAGAGAAGCGCGACGCGTAACTCTCGCCTTCGAATCGTCTGACAGCCGAAACGCCGTCGGTCCTCCGATTCACATCCCTGAGCTCCCTGCCCATAAAATGGCAGGGAGCTCAGGCGGTTAAATGACAGAAACGACCATGCCATCGCGTACGTCACGCCGGCACAAGAATTCGCGCAGACAGCGCAGCACGCTGCTGTTCCTCCGCGACATCCTCATCATCTTCCTCGTGGCCGTTCTGGCCTCGGTGCTGATCAAGACCTTCCTCGTGCGGTCGTTCTACATCCCCTCGGGGTCGATGGAGAACACGCTTCAGATCAACGATCGCATTCTGGTGAACCAACTCGAGCCGAACCTCATGCCGATCGAGCGCGGCGACGTCGTCGTCTTCGCCGATCCGGGCGGCTGGCTGCCGGCCACGATCGAACCCGAGAAGGCGCCGGTCGCCGCGGCCCTCGACTGGGTACTCGAGACGGTGGGACTCACCGCGAGTGACGCCAACGACCATCTGATCAAGCGGGTCATCGGCCTGCCCGGTGACCACGTCACCTGCTGCAACGCGCTCGGGCAGATGTCGGTCAACGGTGTTCCGCTCGACGAGCCCTACATCAAGCTGCCCGACGGGCAGACGGCCGCCTCCGGAGTCGCCTTCGACGTGACCGTGCCCGAGGGCTCTCTGTGGGTCATGGGAGACAACCGCTACAACTCGAAGGATTCGCGGTTCAACCAGGATCAGCCCGGCAAGGGCTTCGTGCCGATCGACAACGTCGTGGGTCGTGCTCTGTGGATCACCTGGCCGACCGATCGCTGGACATTCCTCGACAACTACTCGGATGTGTTCGCGGGCGTCGAGAGCGAGGGATCGAAATAGCCGTCTCCGACCCGACCCTCACGGTCGAACGCGGCCTGGAGCGCCGTGGCGCGAGCCTCGTCATCGGAATCGATGAGGTCGGCAGGGGAGCGCTCGCCGGCCCTGTCGCCGTGGGCCTCTGCGTGATCCGCGCCAGCAGGCGTGCGCCCATTCCCGCGGGCCTGCGTGACTCGAAGATGCTCTCCGAGTCGGCGCGCGAGCGCATCGCCCCGCTTGCGGCGGAGTGGGCGCTCGACAGCGCCGTCGGGCTCGCGAGCCCGCAGGAGGTCGACGAACTCGGCATCATCGCGTGCCTCGGACTCGCCGCGAAGCGCGGGCTCGGCCTGCTCTATGGCCGCGGGGTGGATGTCGCCGGTTCCGTCATTCTGCTCGACGGCTCCCACGATTGGCTGGCCCCCGCCCTCACCACGCCTCTGAACGTCGTCACCCGGGTGAAAGCCGACCGTGACTGCGCGTCGGTCGCCGCGGCATCCGTCGTGGCCAAGGTGCACCGCGACCGTCTGATGATCGACCGCCATGTCGACACGCCTCACTATGGCTGGAACAGCAACAAGGGCTACGGAAGCACCGTGCACATGGAGGCAATCGCCAGCCACGGAGCCAGCGACTTCCATCGCCGCAGCTGGCTGAAGGAACCCGCCCTCGTTTCGACGCCGTAGACTGGGCGCACCATGGAAGATGATGAGATCGAGGACTACGACCGCGAAGTCGAACTGGCCCTCTACCGCGAATACCGCGATGTGGTCTCGCAGTTCAAGTACGTGATCGAGACCGAGCGCCGGTTCTATCTGGCCAACGACGTCGAATTGGTTCGCCGCGACACCGAGCACGACTTCTACTTCGAGCTCGTGATGAACGACGTGTGGGTGTGGGATGTCTACCGCTCCGACCGCTTCGTCAAAAGCGTGCGCGTGCTGACCTTCAAAGACGTCAACGTCGAAGAGCTGTCGACGAAGGACTTCGAGCTTCCGAAAGAACTCGCGCTCGACGAGTAGGCGTCTTCTCCTCGGTCGTGCCTGTGGAGAGTGGGTTTCGCCCGTTCTCTCAGTGTGACCTCTGCCGCCATTCACGCGCTGCCATCCTCGATGGCGGAGGCGCGAATGAAAGCAAAAGATGCCCTGGGTCGCCGGGGCGAAGACGTGGCGGCGAGCTACCTCGTAGACCAGGGCTTCGACGTTCTCGAACGCAACTGGCGGTGTGAGCACGGAGAGATCGATCTCGTCGGCGTAGACGGGTGCGACACGGTGTTCGTCGAGGTCAAGACGCGATCGTCGACGGCGTTCGGGCATCCCTTCGAGGCGATCACCGACGCGAAGCTGGCACGGTTGCGTCGGCTCGCCTCCGCGTGGTGCGACGCACAGAAAGGCGCACGACCCGGCGTCATCCGCATCGATGCGGTGTCGGTGCTCATCCGAGACGGCGGCATGCCCGTCGTCGAGCACCTCCGCGGGGTCTTCCGATGATCGGCACCACGACGGCCGTGGCGCTGCTGGGGTTGACCGGCCAGATGGTCGAGGTCGAGGCCGACATCACCCCGGGCCTTCCGTCGTTCACCATCATCGGGCTGCCCGATACGGCGCTGTCGAATGCGCGCGAGCGGGTGCGGCACGCCACCAGCAACGCGGGCTGCCCCTTGCCGGCGAGGCGCATCACGGTGAACCTCTCGCCCGCCGCACTGCCGAAGTTCGGCCCGGTCTTCGACCTCGCCATCGCTATGGCGCTGCTGGCGGCCGCACGCAGCATCAGCGCCGAATCGATCGGGCGGGTGGTGCACCTCGGCGAGCTGGGACTCGACGGCCGGTTGAGGCCGACGAGCGGCATCCTCCCCGCGGTGGCCGCTGCTGCGCGATTGGGGTTCACCCGATTCATGGTGCCTACGGGCAACGCCGACGAAGCGGCCCTCGTGCCCGGCATCACGGTCATTCCCGTCGCCTCCGTCCGTGACGCGGCGATCTATCACGGCAGTACACTCCAAGCTCAGCCCGTCGACCCGATCCTGCTCGCGAGAGAGAGCGCCACCGAGACCCCGGTGCTCGAACTGGCCGATGTGGTCGGCAATCGCGACGCGACTCAGGCCCTCGTGGTCGCCGCTGCCGGCGGTCACCATCTCTTCATGCTCGGCCCACCCGGCGCTGGCAAGACCATGTTGGCGGCCCGATTACCGGGGCTGCTTCCCGATCTCGGTGCCCTCGAATCGCTCGAGGTCAGTTCGCTTCGCTCGCTCAGCGGCGAGGTCGTCGGCTCGCAGCTCATCACACGCCCGCCGCTCGAGAGCCCGCACCACACGGCGACCGCGGCTGCGCTGGTGGGCGGCGGCTCGCGACAGATCAGACCCGGAGCTGCCGCCCGCGCTTCTCATGGCGTGCTCTTCATCGACGAGGCTCCCGAGTTCAACTCCTCGGTGCTCGACGCGCTGAGACAGCCGATCGAGACGGGTGTCATCAGCATTCATCGAGCGAACGCGGTCGCCTCGTTTCCGGCGACGTTCCAGCTGGTGCTCGCGGCGAATCCGTGTCCGTGCGGCCAGTACGGCGCCCGTGACTCCGAGTGCACCTGCACCCCGCACGCCCGTCGGCGCTATCTCGGTCGGATCTCGGGGCCTCTGATGGACCGCATCGACATCCAGTTGCGTGTGCAGCGCATCACCGCCGCTGAGCTCCGCATGGCCGACGGTGCCGAGCGACTCGATACGTCTACGGCGCGGGCGACCGTCATCGCGGCGCGGGCTCGGTCGGCGGAGCGGCTCGCGAAGACGCCGTGGAGGGTGAACTCGCAGGTTCCCGGCTCCTGGCTTCGCACGGGACCGCGTCGGCTGCATCGCGCCACCACAGCCTCGCTCGACCGAGCGCTCGAACGAGGAGGACTCACGATGCGCGGATACGACCGGGTGCTGCGCCTGGCATGGACCGTCGCGGATCTCGACTCGGTCGAGTCTCCGACGGCGGAACACGTCGGGCGAGCCCTGTACCTGCGGAAGTCGTTGCAGTCGTGAGCATGTTCGGGTTGGACTCGCGTCAGGTCATGGGCCTCGCCTCCGCCGTGTCGTCTGGCGTGCACACGGAGGTCGACGAGGCGCTTGCGGCCGAGATCTTCGCCAGAGCATCCTGGACGGGCATCGCCGAGCCGGGCGATTCCGTCGCGGGTGCGCTCGTGTCGTCGTTGGGCGCGGTGGCTGCCCTCACTTCTCTCGTCGATTCATGGACCGTCGATCGAGTCACGGCCGAAGCCGCCAGCACGGGGGCCGACCCGGTCGCCGCGCATGACCTCGCGCTCGCCTTCGAGCGCTGGCGGCCGCGTCTGGTGTCGAGCGCGGTCATTACCGCGCTTCGACAAGCCGCGAGGGTGTCGGCCCGACTTCTTCTTCCGTCAGACAGGAGCTGGCCCTCCGCGGTCGACGACCTCGGCGTGCACGGCCCGATCGCACTCTGGGTGCGGGGTGTCGATGCAGCCTTGGATTCGCTCCCGTCGTCGGTCGCCCTGGTCGGTGCGCGTGCGGCCACGGGTTACGGAGAGCACATGGCGATGGAACTCGGAGCTGGTCTGAGCGACAGGGGAGTGTCTGTGGTGTCGGGCGCCGCCTACGGCATCGACGGCATGGTGCATCGGTCTGTGCTCGCGAGCGGCGGGCTCACGGTCGCGTTCCTCGCCGGCGGTGTCGATCGCTTCTACCCCAGCGGCCACGACGCCCTGCTGGGGCGCATCGCCACCGTCGGTGCCGTCGTCTCCGAGTTGCCCTGCGGTTCGCCGCCGACCAAATGGCGCTTTCTGCAACGCAATCGCTTGATAGCAGCGGCGAGTGTCGCGACCGTCGTCGTCGAGGCCGGCCGCCGTTCGGGCTCGCTCAACACCGCGGCGCACGCGGCATCCGTCGGGCGGCCCCTCGGCGCGGTCCCGGGTCCGGTCACGTCTCCGTCGTCAGCGGGGTGCCATCGTCTGATCAGAGAATTCGATGCGGTGTGCGTCACGAGCGTCGACGAGGTGCTGGAGCTCGCGTCCGGCATGGCCGATGGTGCGGCGCAGCCGGAGCTCGATATCGGCCTCGACGCGGCATTCGACAGGCCACCGCCCGACCACGTGCGTGTGCTCGATGCGCTGAGCGCTCGATCGGCCCGCACGACGAGCGATGTGGCCCGGCGCACCGGCATGTCGATGGGGGCGACGGAGGGCGTGCTGGGCCTGCTCGCACTAGACGGGATGGCGGTCGAGGGCGAGGCCGGGTGGAAGAAGGAGAAACGGTAGCGTGAAGGCATGAGCATTGCAGAGTCCCGTACGGACAGTGTCCCGGCGATCGCTGTCACCGGATCGACAGGTCATCTCGGCGGACGAGTGGCGACGGCCATCGCAGAGCGCGGAGAGGCGCAGACGCTGGTGGTGCGAGACGCCAGCCGGGCGCCTCAGCTCGCGGGTGCGCGGGTGCGCGAGGCGACTTATCGAGACGGCGAGGCGAGTCGGGCCGCACTCGAGGGGGTGCAGACGCTGTTCATGGTCTCTGCCTCGGAGAGTGCCGACCGCGTCGACGAGCACCGCTCGTTCATCGATGCCGCCGCAGCGGCCGGCGTTCGGCACATCGTCTACACGTCGTTCTTCGGCGCGCACCCCGAGGCTGTGTTCACGCTCGCGCGCGATCACTTCGCGACTGAGCAGCACATCAGAGACTCCGGAATGAGCTTCACGTTTCTGCGCAACAACTTCTACATGGACTTCTTCGCCCTCCTGCCCGGAGAGGACGGCGTGATTCGCGGGCCCGCTGGCAGCGGTCGTGTCTCGGCCGTCAGCAGGGCAGACCTGGCCGATGCCGCGCTCGCGGTGCTGATCGATCCGAGCGCGCACAGCGGCGCCGTCTACGAGCTGACGGGCCGCGAGGCGCTGAGCCTCGACGAGGTCGCCCGAATCATCACCCAGAAGACGGGGCGCTCGGTCACCTTCCACGACGAGACCCTGCCCGAGGCGTACGAGTCTCGTGCCGGCTACGGCGCGCCATCCTGGCAGGTCGACGCTTGGGTGTCGACGTATACGGCGATGGCTGCCGGAGAACAGGAGCGCATCACCGATGACATCCGAGCTCTGACAGGGCACGACCCTCAGACGCTGGCGGAGTTCCTCGACTGATCGTGACCCTCGGAGGCCGTGTCTCAGGCCGAGTCGCGCCAGACGATAGCCGTCTCGAGGAACGTGCCCGCGGTATCCACAGTCTCGCCTCTGAGCTGAGCCAGCACGCTTTCGGCGGCCCGTCGACCGAGTTGCCCTGCCGGCTGGTGAACCGTCGAGAGCGGGGGCTGTGCCCGGGTCGCCCAGGCGCTGTCGTCGAATCCCACGACGCCCACGTCGGCGGGAACAGACCGGCCGACCTCGCGGAGGACATCGAGCACACCGGCCGCCATGGCGTCTGACGCAGCGAAGACGCCGTCGATGTCGGGCGCGCGGTCGAGCAGCAGGCGCATGCCGTCGATGCCGCTCGCGTGTGCGTACAGTGGCGTCGTGATCACCAGCTCGGGGTCGAAGGCGTCGCCCATCGCGGCGCGGAAGCCCGCCATGCGGTCCTGTCCGGAGTCGCGGTCGAGGCCCGCGGCGATCATGCCGATTCGACGTCGACCGGTCTCCTTGAGTCGTGTCGTGATCGCCTTCGCGGCGCTGAAGTTGTCGATGCCCACGTAGGGGATGCCTTCGATGTCGACGGGATGACCCACGAAGGCTGCCGCGATACCGAGCTCGGCGACCACCTTGGCTATCGGATCGTGGGCGCGCGCCGACACGATGATCACTCCGTCGACGAACCCGCCGCTGAGGTACTCCGCCACCCTATGACTGTCGCGTTCGGAGTCGATGACGAGCGAGACGAGCTGATAGTCGGCGTCGGACAGGGCGGAGTTGATGCCCAGCAGGATGCTGCCGATGTTGGGGTCTTCGAGAAAGAGCGAGTGAGGTTCGTGCACGACGAGGCCCACCGCGTGAGACTGCCGCGTGGCCAGGTTGCGCGCCGCGCTGTTGCGAACGTAGCCCACCTTCGAGATGGCGTCGGTCACGGCGGAACGCGCGGCCTCCGAGACGTACGCCTCAGAGTTCAGCACCCGAGACACGGTGCCGCGCGAGACGCCCGCGACCGCGGCCACATCGTTGATGGTCGCGCGTGTGGCGGCGGCTCGACGGGCGGTCATATGCCCACTGTACTGGGCTGAAAGTCTGCTGGGTGGCTTGCCATCGGACGGCCGGAATTGACACCTCGATATCCGTGTGCATATTCTGGGAGCGTTCCCAGAACCGGCCATCTTTTTTTGTTCGGACAAATCTGGGAGCGTTCCCAGACGGCGCGGCCGCGGGATCGAGCATGAACTGACAATGGAGCCCGTACCGTGAGCGAGACCGCAGTAGCCACCCTGATCGATGGCGACGTCTCCGCGTTCACTTTCGGTTGCGACTACAACCCCGAGCAGTGGAGTCGAGAGACCTGGCTCGAGGACGCCCGCCTGATGAACGAGGCCGGCGTGACGCTGGTGGCGCTGAACATCTTCGGCTGGGCGCAGCTCGAACCCGTGCGGGGCAGCTACGACTTCGACGCGCTCGACACGATCATCCAGATCCTCCACGAGCACGGCATCGGCATCAACCTCGGCACGGCGACGGCCAGCCCGCCGCCGTGGTTCAGCGCCGACTACCCCGAATCGTTGCCCATGATGGCCGACGGCACGACGCGCGAATTCGGCGGACGCCAGGCGTTCTGCCCGAGCTCTCCCGCCTACCGGGAGCACGCGCTCGCGCTCGTCGAGAAGATCGCCGAGCGCTACGGCGCGCATCCGGCCGTGCGTCTGTGGCACGTCTCCAACGAGATCGGATGTCACAACGCGCACTGCTATTGCGCCATCTCCTCCGTCGCCTTCCGTGGTTGGCTCGAGGAGCGCTACGGCAGCATCGACGAGCTGAACGCCGCATGGGGCACCTCGTTCTGGAGCCAGCGCTACGCGTCGTGGGAGCACATCCGCACGCCCCGGCTCACGGTATCGACCGGAAATCCGGGCCAGGCGCTCGACTTCATGCGATTCAGCTCGGATGAACTGCTGGCCCACTACAAGGCAGAGCAGGCGATCCTCCGCAGGCACAGCTCGTCGCCGATCACGACGAACTTCATGGTCACGGCGCACATCCGCAATCAGGACTACTGGGCCTGGGCGCCTCACATGGATGTCATCGCCAACGACCACTACCTCGACCATCGTCTGGGCGACCCGCGATCAGAGCTGTCGTTCGCGGCGGATGCGACGCGCGGCCTGGCCGGCGGACGCCCGTGGATGCTCATGGAGCAGGCGACTTCGGCGGTCAACTGGCAGCCCCTCAATATCGCCAAGGCGCCCGGCGAGATGATCCGCAACACCCTCAGCCACGTCGCCCGCGGCGCCGATGGCATCAGCTTCTTCCAGTGGAGGGCTTCGCTGCAGGGCAGCGAGAAGTTCCATTCGGCGATGCTGCCCCATGCGGGAACGGATTCGATGCTCTGGCGCGAGGTCGTCGAGCTGGGGGACATCCTGGCGAATCTGGCCGAGGTGACCGGCAGCGTCGTCGACGCCGACGTGGCCATCGTCTTCGACTGGCAGGCATGGTGGGCCACCGACCTCGACTCGCATCCGTCGGTCGAGGTGCGCTACCTGGCCCAGGTGCACGCCGCATACAACGCCCTCCTCGGCGCGGGCATCACGGTCGACATCGTGGCCCCGGGCGCTCCCGTCGACAGCTACGCGCTCGTCGTCGTACCTAGCCTCTACAGCGTCACGGATGCCGCGGCTCAGGTTCTCGCCGACTATGTGGCGGCCGGTGGGCACGCCGTCGTGACCTTCTTCAGCGGAATCGTCGACGAGCACGACCGGGTGCGCCCCGGCGGCTATCCCGGCGCCTTCCGCGAACTCCTCGGCGTGCGGGGCGAGGAGTTCGTTCCGCTTCACCCGTCGACCGTTCTCGAACTGAACGACGGACAGAGTGCACGCCTGTGGTCGGAGCGGCTGCGCCTCGAGGGCGCAGAGGCTGTCTCCGTCTTCACGAACGGGCCCGTTCCCGGTGTCGCCGCCGTCACCCGCAACGCGTTCGGCGACGGGGTCGCCTGGTACCTCGCGACGGCCCTCGACGAGGAGTCCCTCGCCGCGACGCTCGTTCGCGCCGCCGGAGACGCCGGCGTCGCGGTGACCGCGGGCCACCCGGCCGGGGTGGAGATCGTGCGTCGGGTCGGAGAATCCGGCAGCTGGGTCTTCATCATCAACCACACGAATGCCGCGTTCGAGTACCGAACGCAGGGCATCGAGATCCTCACGGGCGCCGAGATCGGCGTGCCCGCGTCAGCTACGAACGAGACCGCGCGGATCGGCACGCTCGACGTGCCGGCCGGCACGGTGCGCGTCGTGAGAGAGAGCAGGAACTAAGAAGTGACGACCACCTCGGTGCCGCGGCTGAAAGCCCGCCGCACGCCCGTCAAGCACAAGAGGGCGATTGCGATCTTCCTCGCTCCCTTCGCCGTGCTCTTCGCCGCGTTCTACCTGTTGCCGATCGGCTGGGCGATCGGCCAGTCCCTGCTCGTCGTCGAGCGCGACGGTACGTTCGGCAAGCCCGTCGAGGTGTTCGGCGGCCTCACCCAGTACATCCTGGTGTTCCAGAACGAGGCGTTCTGGGCATCCGTCGGCCGCGTCGCGCTCTTCGGCGTGGTGCAGGTGCCGGTGATGCTCGGGTTCGCACTCGTGCTCGCGCTGCTGCTCGACTCGCCACTCGTGAAGGGCAAGAAGTTCTTCCGGCTGGCCTTCTTCGTGCCGTATGCCGTTCCCGGCGTCATCGCGGCCATCATGTGGGGCTACCTCTACTCGCCGAACCTCTCGCCCTTCGCCGCCTTCACGTCGGGCTTCGACCTGCTGGCGCCCGAGACGGTGCTCTGGTCGATCGCGAACGTGGTCACGTGGGTCTACGTCGGCTACAACATGCTCATCATCTACTCGGCGTTGCTCGCTCTGCCCACCGAGATCTTCGAGGCGGCCAGGCTCGACGGCGCGAACCAGCTGCAGATCGCCCTCTCGATCAAGATCCCGCTCGTGATGCCGGCGATCGTGCTCACCGCGATCTTCTCGATCATCGGAACGCTCCAGTTGCTCGCCGAGCCGCAGGTGTTCCGCAGCTTCACCTCGTCGGTGTCGAGCACCTTCACGCCCAACATCGCGGTCTACACGACCTCCGCCGTTCCGAACGTGAGCCTGGCCGCCGCGATGAGCGTGGTTCTGGCCATCGCGACCTTCGTCATGTCGTTCGTCTTCTTGAAATTCACCCAGCGTAAGGGCGACAAATGAGCCAGATTTCTGCCGGAGCTCCCAAAGAGAAGCTCGCGTCGCGCACCGCGGCCATGATCGTGATGGGCGTCTCGACGCTCTACTTCCTGGTGCCGATCTGGTGGCTGTTCATCGGCTCGACCAAGTCGCGCGAGCAGTTCTCGAGCACGGCCGGTCTGTGGTTCGCCGACTTCAACCTGTTCACCAACATCGGCGACCTGTTCGCCTACAACGACGGCGTCTACCTCCGCTGGATGCTGAACAGCATCATCTACGCGAGCTTCGGAGCGCTGCTCGGAACGCTCTTCGCCGCGATGTGCGGCTACGCGCTCGCCAAGTACCGGTTTCCCGGCCGAGAGCTGATCTTCAACACCGTGCTCGGCGGTGTCCTCGTTCCGGCCACCGCGCTGGCGCTGCCGCTGTTCCTGATCTTCAGCCAGTTCAACGCGACCAACACGTTCTGGTCGGTGTTCCTGCCGAGCATCGTGAGCCCGTTCGGCGTATACCTCGCTCGCATCTTCGCCGCGGCGAGTGTGCCGGACGAGCTGCTCGAAGCCGCGCGGCTCGATGGCGCGGGCGAGGTGCGCACCTTCTTCTCGGTCTCTCGCCGCCTCATGACTCCGGCGCTCGTCACGATCTTCCTCTTCCAGTTCGTGGCCATCTGGAACAACTTCTTCCTGCCGCTCATCATGCTGCGCGACCAGACGCTGTTCCCCGTCACCCTCGGCCTCTACACCTGGAACTCGCAGGTCAACCAGATCCCCGAGATCCGCACCTTCGTCATCATCGGGGCCTTCCTGTCGATCATCCCGCTGATCATCGCCTTCCTCAGCCTCCAGCGCTTCTGGCGCGGAGGGCTGGGGGCCGGCAGCGTCAAGTAGCCGCTGCCACCCGCACGACCCCTCACCACAGAACCGCACAGTCAAAGGAAGAGAAAATGCATATCAAAAACAGCAAGCGCATCGTGGCGCTCGGTGTTCTCGCGGCTATCAGCCTCACGGGATGCGCCGCAGGCGGCAGTGGCGGAAGCGCCGGCGGCAGCGACGCCGCCGCGTGTGCTCCGAGCGACGGCAAGGTCGAACTGAGCTACACATCGTGGATCCCCGGAATCGATAAGGTCGTCGACATCTGGAACAAGGAGAACCCCGACATTCAGGTCACCGTCCAGACGGGCCCGAACGGCAACGGCGGCACCTACAAGAACTTCTTCAATCAGCTGAGTGCCGGCAACGCCCCCGACCTCGGTCAGATCGAGTACGACGCTCTGCCGAACTTCCGCGTGCAGGACGGCCTCACGAACATCGCCTCGTGCAAGAACGTCACCGAGAGCAAAGACGACTTCATCGACTGGACCTGGAACCAGGTGACCTTCGGAGAGAAGGACTCGGTCTACGCGATCCCGCAGGACACCGGCCCCATGGCCATGTACTACCGCAAGGATCTGTTCGAGAAGGCCGGCATCGCCGTGCCGACCACCTGGGACGAGTACGCCGAGGCCGCGAAGACCATCCGCACGCAGGGCGGCTACATCACCAACTTCCCGCAGAACGACGTGAACTGGTTCGCCGGTCTCGTCTGGCAGGCAGACGGTCGTTGGTTCTCGAACGACGGTGACAAGTGGGACGTCACCCTCACCTCGCCCGAGTCCGAGAAGGTCGCCGACTACTGGCAGGGCCTCATCTCCACCGACCTCGTCTCCAAGGTTCCGGCCTGGACCGACGAGTGGAACAACGCCTACAACACGGGCAGCGACTGGACCTGGATCTCGGCCGTCTGGGGAGCCAACTCGATCTCGAGCGGCGCCCCCGACACATCCGGCAACTGGGCCGTTGCGCCGATGCCGCAGTGGAAGGCCGGCGAGAACAAGGCAGGCAACTGGGGCGGTTCGTCCACGGCCGTGCTCAAGGGCTCGAAGCACCCCTACGAGGCGGCGCAGTTCGCTCTCTGGCTCAACACCTCCGACGAGGCCCTCACGGCTCTGAACAAGGAAGCCAATCTCTACCCCGCGACGAAGGCCGGACTCAAGCTGCCCGTGCTCGGCGACGGCGTCGACTTCTACGGCGGACAGAAGATCTACGACACGTTCGCGACCGCTGCGAACGAGACCAACTCCGACTTCGTCTGGGGTCCCACGATGACGCAGACCTACGGTGACGTCGCAGACGGCTTCGGTGAGGTGCTGGGTGGCACCGGGACGCTGACCGACGCGTTGAAGACGGGTCAGAAGAAGACCATCGACGCCCTCGACGCGGCTGCGATCCCCGTCAACAAGTGAGCATGATCCACCACCTCCGTGCCGCGGGCACCAGCTTCGTGCTGGACGCCCGCGGCACGGCCGTGCCCGCCGTTATTCATTTCGGGGCCGATCTGGGCGAACTCGACCAGCACGCCCTGCAGAACCTCGCCGAGGCGCAGAGACCGGCCATCGGCCCCAGCTCCATCGACTCGCCTCTCACGCAGCGGATCGTTCCCCTGATGGCCGACGGGTGGTCGGGCAGGCCCGGCCTCGCCGGCTATCACGAAGGCACGCCGATCTCCACACTCGGCGTGCAGCACACGGCGTCGCTCCGCCTCAGAGAGACGCGGCACGCAGGCCTCAATCTCTCCCTCGTTCTCGAGACGATCCCGCCGGTCGTCGGCGAACCGGATGCGACGGCTCTCGTCGCCGAGATCGACATCGAGATGTCGGCGCAGGGTGTCGTGCGCCAGCGGCTCAGCGTGCGCAACGAGGGATCGAGCGTGTATTCGCTGGCCTCCCTCGACGCCACCCTTCCTGTGCCCGCGAGGGCGCGAGAGCTGCTCGACTTCACCGGTCGCTGGCCCCGGGAACGTCAACCGCAACGCCACGATCTCGGCGTGGGAACGTGGACCAGAGACAGCCGGCACGGCAGGCCCGGCCACGACGCGGCATTCCTGCTCGTAGCCGGCACCCCGGGCTTCGGTTTTCGGCACGGAGAGATCTGGGGTTCTCATCTCGCCTGGAGCGGTGACCAGCGTCTGTGGGCGGAGGCATCGGCCACCGGCCACTCTCTCGTGGGCGCCGGCGAACTCATCGAACCGGGAGAGGTGCGCCTGGCCACGGGGGAGACCTACCGCTCTCCCTGGCTCGTCTCCGCGTGGTCGGCGAACGGTCTCGACGGCCTCGCCGAGCGCCTTCACGGCTTTCTCCGCTCGAAGCGCCCCCTCGGCGAGCGCAAGCTCATGCTGAACACATGGGAGGCCGTGTACTTCGACCACGATCTCGCGAAGCTGACCCGCTTGGCCGAGACGGCCGCCAGCGTGGGCGTGGAGCGCTTCGTGCTCGACGACGGCTGGATGACGGGCCGCACCGACGACCGACGTGCGCTCGGAGACTGGGTCGTCGACGCATCCAAGTGGCCCGACGGGCTGCACACCCTGATCGAGAGAGTCCACGGACTCGGCATGGACTTCGGCCTGTGGGTCGAGCCCGAGATGGTGAGCGTCGACTCCGACGTGTTCCGCGCCCACCCCGAGTGGGTGCTGTCGGCCGGGAACGCCGAGCTGCCGCAATCGTGGCGCTTTCAGCAGGCGCTCGACCTGTCGAACCCGGAGGCCTTCGCGCACGTGCTCGGCCAGCTCTCCGCTCTTCTCGACGAGTACCCGATCGCCTATCTGAAGTGGGATCAGAACCGCGACCTGCTCGGCGGCTCGGCCCACCGACAGACGCTCGCCTGCTATCGGCTCATGGACGCGCTTCGAGCGCAGCATCCGACGCTCGAGATCGAGTCGTGTTCGTCGGGCGGCGCACGTGTCGACCTCGGCGTGCTGGAGCGCACCGACCGCGTCTGGCCGAGCGACACCAACGACTCGCTGGAGCGTCAGTCGATCTACCGTTACACGGCGGGTCTCGTGCCGCCGGAGTTCCTCGGCGTGCACCTCGGTGCCCCGACCGCGCACACGACCGGTCGCAGCCACGAGCTCAGCTTCCGGCTCGCGACCGCACTGTTCGGCCACGCCGGTATCGAGTGGGATCTGACGACCGCCAGCGAGACAGAGCTCGACGCCATCCGCGTCTGGGCCTCGCTCTATCGCGAGCAGCGGGCGCTTCTGCACTCGGGCGTGCTGGTGCGAGCCGATGACGTCGATCCGGCCCGTCAGCTGCACGGCATCGTGGCGGCGGATGCGATGGCCGCGATCTTCTCGGTGGTCACGGTCGCCGCGACTCGCGACTCGGCCGTGGCGCCGGTGAGGTTCCCCGGTCTGCACCCGGATCTCGTGTACCGGGTTCGGGCGGTGAAGCTCGGCGAGTGGCCCCGCGTCCTGCAGGATGCTCCGCCTCCCTGGTGGGTTCACGGCGGCGTCACCCTGTCGGGTCGTGTTCTCGGCGAGCTCGGTCTGACCATGCCGTTGCTCCTGCCCGAGCAGGCGCTCGTTCTGCACCTGGCGGCCGTCTGACAATCGGCGTGCTGCAGCGGGTGGCCTGCGCGCGAATCCGTGCCGAAGGCGGCATGCTGAAGGCATGCAGCTGGAACGCGCGATCGACGACTTCGTGTCGTATCTCGTGGGCGAGCGCGGCTACTCGCCGCATACCGTGCGTGCATACCGCTCGGATCTCGCCGCGCTGGCCTCCTTCGCCGTACTCAAGACGATCGACGACACCGACGAGCTGACGCTCGAGGTCTACCGGGACTGGCTGTGGGCCGCCTCGCAGTCCGGGCTCTCGAAGGCCACCCTGGCGAGGCGGTCGGCCACGGCCAAGAGCTTCTCGGCCTGGCTCTCTCGCTCGACGGAGAAGACCACCGACGCCGCCTCGAGGCTTCGGGCGCCCAAACCCGATCGCAGTCTTCCCCGCGTTCTCTCGAGAGAGGCGATGGACACGGTGCTCGACTCCCTGGCGGCTCGCGCCGTCGATGGTGAGCCGGTCGCTCTTCGCGACCTGGCCATCGTCGAGCTGCTCTACGCATCGGCGCTGCGCGTCTCCGAACTCGTGGGCATCGATACCGGCGATCTCGATCTCGATCGACGCACGGTGCGCGTCTTGGGAAAGGGCAGCAAGGAACGCGTCGTTCCCTTCGGCCAGCCCGCTCATCTCGCCGTGGCCGACTATCTGCAGCGAGGGCGGCCCGCGCTGGCGGCGCGAGCGAGCGACGGCGCCGCTTCGTCGGCCGTCTATCTCGGCGCTCGCGGAGCGCGTCTCGGTGCTCGTTCGGTCTACGCGATCGTCTCGAAACTGCTGCTGGATGTTCCGGGCTCGGGCCCGGAGGGGCCTCACGCATTCAGACACACGGCAGCGACCCACCTGCTCGACGGCGGTGCGGATCTGCGGGCCGTGCAGGAGATGCTCGGTCACGCGAGCCTCGGCACGACCCAGATCTACACCCATGTGACGACCGAGAGGCTGCGCGAGACCTACCGTCAGGCGCACCCGCGGGCCTGACCCGCGGCATCCGCTGGTCGACCCCGCCGATGTCGGCACGCGACACCGGCAGCAGCACCGCTCTCGGGCGTGCTTCGAGCAGCAGAAGGGGCGAGATGTAGCGGCCGGCGTGCCGAACGCCGAAGTGCAGGCACGATTCGGCGCAGTGCATCGTGGCGGCCACCGTGCCGATCTGCTGTCCGCGAGTCACCCGGTCGCCCTTCTTGAGCGTGCTCTCGACCGGTTCGTAGCTCGAGATCAGATCGCCGAAGTGAGCGATCGACAGGACCGAACGATCCACCACGCGTCCGGAGAAGTGGACGGTTCCTGCTTCGGGTGCGACGACGACCGTGCCCGGAGGTGCCGCGAGATCGATGCCTCGATGACCGGGGGAGTAGTCGTCGACAGGTTGCTGCCACTCTCGGACGATGACGTGGGGCTGGATGAGGGGCCAACCCCAGGCAGGCGCGGCGGAGATCGGCGACGACGCGACGAGCGCCTGGACGACGATGACCGGCGCGAGAAGGACCGCGCGCTGTCGCAGAGGAAGGTGACTACCGAACCGACGCATAGAGTCCAGCCTGTCAAGGGGGACAGCAAGGACAGGCAGGATGCCCCGAACGGGGGAGAGTTCGTGCCAAGATCGTTCTGTTAGGGACAGCGTCGTGACGCGCGCACTGTCGGTCACAAGAGGGAGCAGATCATGGCAACCAGCGGGGGCGCAGGGCAGACGGACACCGACGTGAAAACCGATAAGAAGCTCAGGCGCAAGGTCATCGCGCTCGCGGCCGCCGGAGCCATCGGCGGCTTCCTCTTCGGATTCGATTCCTCCGTCGTCAACGGCGCGGTCGACGCCATTCAAGACGAATTCAGCCTCACGGCGGCCTTCACCGGCTTCGCCGTCGCATCCGCTCTTCTCGGCTGTGCCGTCGGCGCCTACGTCGCCGGTCGCCTCGCCGATCGTCTCGGCCGCATCCCGGTCATGCTCATCGGCGCCGTGCTCTTCCTGGTGAGCTCGCTCGGCTCCGGCTTCGCCTTCGCCGCGTGGGATCTCACCATCTGGCGCCTCGTCGGCGGTCTCGGCATCGGTATCGCCTCCGTCATCGCCCCGGCCTACATCTCCGAGATCGCCCCGAAGGCGATCCGAGGCAGCCTCGCCTCGCTGCAGCAGCTCGCGATCACCATCGGTATCTTCACCGCGTTGCTCTCTGACGCCATCCTGGCCAATGTTGCCGGGGGCGCGAGCGAGGTCTTCTTCCTGGGTCTCGACGCCTGGCGGTGGATGTTCCTCGTGTGCGCCGTGCCCGCCATCGTCTACGGCCTCGTCGCTCTCAAGCTCCCCGAGTCGCCCCGCTATCTGCTGATGACCGACAAGAAAGAGAAGGCCACGAAGGTGCTGGCCTCGATCACGCCGGCCAACCAGCTCGACAAGGCCGTCGCAGACATCGAAGCCGGTATTCGCGAAGACGCAGCCAATGCCGACAAGGGCTCTCTGCGAGGAAAGCGTTTCGGACTTCTGCCCATCGTCTGGGTGGGCATCATCCTCTCGATGCTGCAGCAGCTCGTGGGTATCAACGTGATCTTCTACTACTCGACCACCCTGTGGTCGAGCGTGGGCTTCAAAGAGAGCGACTCTCTCACCATCTCGGTCATCACCTCGGTCACGAACGTGGCCGTCACCTTCGTCGCCATCTTCCTCGTCGACAAGGTCGGTCGACGGCCCATCCTCCTCTTCGGCTCTGTCGGTATGGCGGTGGCCCTCGGCTCGATGACGCTGGCGTTCAGCCAGGCGCAGCTCGTCGACGGCAAGCCCAGCCTCGAGGGGGCATGGGGAATCATTGCCCTCGTCGGTGCCAACCTCTTCGTCGTCGCCTTCGGTGCCTCCTGGGGCCCGCTGGTCTGGGTGCTTCTCGGCGAGATCTTCCCGACTCGCATCCGCGGTCGTGCTCTCGGAGTGGCCGCGGCCGCCCAGTGGCTCACGAACTTCGCCGTCACCATGACGTTCCCGATCATCTCGCAGGACGTCTCGTTGACCCTGGCCTACGGTCTCTATGCCGCGTTCGCCGTGCTGTCGTTCTTCTTCGTCTTCTTCAAGATCCCCGAGACGAAGGGCGTCGCCCTCGAAGAGACGGGAAGCCTGAGCGTCGTGCGCGGGCGTCGGCGCGAGAAAGACGGAGTCGGCGGCGCCAAATAGGCTGCCTCCATGCAGCTCGGTCAATACCCTCCAGCCGATCATGTGCTGGCGCACATCAGCGACACCCATTTTCTGGGCGGTGGCAGGCCCCTGTACGGCAGCATCGACACCGACGCCACGCTGTCGGCGGCGATGGCCGCACTCGAGGCCTCTCGCATCGACATCGATGCGCTGGTGTTCACCGGTGACATCGCCGACCTGGGCGAACCGGATGCGTATGACCGGGTTCGCGCGATCGTCGAGCCGGCGGCCGCGCGCATGGGCGCCGAGATCTTGTGGGTCATGGGCAACCACGACGACAGGTCGGCCTTTCGAGCCGGGCTCCTCGACGCGGGCGACGGCGACGTCTCGCACGACGCGACCCCCGTCGATCGCGTGGTCGATCTCGACGGGCTGAGAGTCATCACCCTCGACACATCGGTTCCGGGCTACCACCACGGCGAGCTGGCCTCCGAGCAACTCGACTGGCTCCGCGAGCAGCTGTCGGTCGCCGCTCCGCACGGCACGCTCCTCGCACTGCACCATCCTCCGATTCCGAGCCCCGTGGCCTACATGCAGGTTCTCGAGTTGCAGCGGCAGCACGAGCTGGCCGATGTCGTCCGAGGCAGCGACATCCGGGCGATCCTGGGCGGGCACCTCCACTATTCGACCCATGGCCTGTTCGCCGGTATTCCCGTGGCCGTCGCCGCGGCGACCTGCTACACCATGGACGTCACGGCGCCGGAGTCGACGCTGGTGGGTCGAGCTGGTGGCCAGTCGATCACTCTTGTGCACGTCTATGCCGATCAGGTGGTCCACTCGATCGTGCCGCTCGGCGATTTTCCCGTCGTCGCCCGCTTCGACAGCGACTTCACGCGCAGGCTCGAGGCTGCCGATCCGATCGAATTGCGCGAGTACTACGCCAAGCAACAGGGGTGATATAGTTTCCGGAGCACCTCGATCCGTCGGGGTGACTACGCGTGCCCGCTGACTTTTGTCACGACTCCACTCGGTCCTCCCCTCTCCCTCCTGTTCTGCAGGAGTGTGTGATCGGTGGTCGGAGGCGTGCTGGGCACCAGGAACCGTCGCCAACAGGTCGACGGTAAGAAACCGATTGACGTGTGCCTGTGGCGCGAACAGTTCGTGACGAACTGCGACGTGTGCAGCCGCCGTCGAAGAACAGGAGACGGCTCATGGCCGTTGTAACCATTCGCCAGCTGCTCGACAGCGGCGTTCACTTTGGACACCAGACCCGTCGTTGGAACCCGAAGATGAAGCGATTCATCCTCACGGAGCGCTCGGGCAGCCACATCATCGACCTGCAGCAGTCGCTGGTGCACATCGACAAGACGTACGACTATGTCAAAGAGACCGTCGCCCACGGCGGAACGGTCCTCTTCGTCGGAACCAAGAAGCAGGCTCAGGGCTCCATCGCCGAGCAGGCTCAGCGCGTCGGCCAGCCCTACGTCAACCAGCGTTGGCTCGGTGGCCTCCTCACCAACTTCCAGACGGTCTCCAAGCGTCTCGCACGCATGAAGGAACTCGAAGAGGTCGACTTCGACGACACCACGCGCGGCTACACGAAGAAAGAGCTCCTGATTCAGAAGCGCGAGCTCGTCAAGCTGCAGAAGAGCCTCGGCGGTATCCGCAACCTCACGAAGACGCCGTCGGCGATCTGGATCGTCGACACCAAGAAGGAGCACCTCGCCATCGACGAGGCGCACAAGCTCGGCATCCCCGTCATCGCGATCCTCGACACCAACTGCGACCCCGACGACGTGCAGTACCCGATCCCGGGCAACGACGACGCGATCCGCTCCGTGGGCCTGCTCACGCGCATCATCGCCGACGCTGCCGCCGAGGGTCTGATCCAGCGTCACCAGAAGCCCGAAGAGGCCGGCAACGTCTCGGCCGTCGAGCCCCTGGCCGAGTGGGAGCGCGAGCTCCTCCAGGCGTCGGAGAACCCGTCGACCGAGTCCGAGAAGATCGAGGCTGTCGACGGTCTCGTCGAGAACGCCGTCGAGTCCGACGCCACGAAGGCCGCTGTCGCCGACGTCATCGCTGCGGAGACGCCCACCGAAGAGAACGACGCAGACGCCGTCGTCGCCGAGCACGAGGCCGCCGCAGACGCGTCGATCGTTCCCGAGCACGCCGTCGAGTCCGACGCCGCGACCGAGGCCCGCCTCGAGGCCGAGGCTACCGACGCCGAGAAGACCCCCGCGAAGTAGTTCGCGCCTTCCTCGATATCTCACCTCTTTAGTCAAGTAAGGAAGCACACCATGGCAGATTTCAGCCTGGCTGACCTCAAGACCCTGCGCGAGCGCCTCGGCACCGGCATGGTCGACAGCAAGAACGCACTCGTCGAAGCCGGCGGCGACCTCGAGAAGGCGACGGAGATCCTTCGCCTCAAGGGTGCCAAGTCGAACGCGAAGCGCGCCGACCGCTCCACCAGCGAAGGCCTCGTCGCGGCCAAGGAGAGCGGCAACACCGCGACCCTGATCGAGCTCGCCAGCGAGACCGACTTCGTTGCGAAGAACGACAAGTTCGTCGCTCTGGCCGACGCCGTCCTCGACGCGTCCGTCGCGGCCGGTGCCACCTCGGTCGAGGAGGCCCTCGCGGCTCCCGTGGCCGGTGGAACCGTCGCCGACCTGATCAGCAACGAGGCGGCGATCCTCGGAGAGAAGATCGAGCTCCGTCGTCTCGCCGTCGTGACCGGCGACGCGTTCGCGATCTACTTGCACAAGACCTCGAAGGATCTGCCCCCGCAGGTCGGCGTGGTCGTGGGCTACACGGGCTCGGATGCCGACACGGCTCGATCGATCGCTCAGCACATCTCGTTCGCCAACCCGGAATTCCTCGCTCGCGAGGACGTACCTGCCGAGGCAGTCGAGAACGAGCGTCGCATCGTCGAGGAGATCTCGCGTGGCGAGGGCAAGCCCGAGGCTGCCCTGCCGAAGATCATCGAGGGTCGCCTCGGTGCCTACTACAAGCAGGTCGCCCTGCTCGAGCAGGACTACGCGAAGGACAACAAGCAGCAGGTCAAGAAGGTGCTCGCCGACGCCGGTATCACCGTCTCCGGCTTCGCGCGCTTCAAGGTCGGCGCGTAACACCACGACGTCCGTTTCGACCGAAGGCCCATCCCTTGTGGGGGATGGGCCTTCGGCTGTTAAGTAGGATCGATCGTGGCCGCTCTATCGGGGTGAGCCCCAGCCTCAAGGAGACTCGCCTGTGAAGACGACGACTGCATCGCCTGTGCGCCACGCCCGAATGCCCCTGCGGGGAGCGTGGGTGCGCGTCCTCCGACTCGTGGCCATCGTGGCGGCTGTCGCCCTGGTCAGCACGGGCGGTATCGCGGCTGTCAGCGCGTGGACCTTCACCTCGAAGCTCGAGGCGAACTCCGTCGAGATCCACCCGGAGCAGAACGAGCAACAGGCGCCGCCGGCCATCGGTGCGCTCGAGGGTGGGTTCAATGTACTGGTCGTGGCGGCTGACAACGATGCGAACCAGAGTCAGGATCTCTACGGAGAACGCGACGGTGCGACTCTGAACGACGTGAACATGCTGTTGCACGTCTCTCAAGACCATAAGACGGCCGTCGCCGTCAGCTTTCCGCGAGACCTCGTCATCGCGCATCCGGAGTGCGAGAAGGGCGACGCCATGCGCGCCGCGCCCATCAACGAGGCCTGGGGTCGAGGAGGGCTCGCCTGCGTCGTCGCGACGGTCGGCAATCTCACCGGTCTCGACATCCAATACGCCGTATCGATGACCTTCGACGCCGTCATCGCCCTGACCGACTCGATCGGCGGTGTCCCGATCTGCCTCACCGGACGCGTGACGGATGAGAACGTGGTCTATCCCGATGCGAACGGGGAGCTGCAGCATCTCGACCTGCCGGCCGGCGTCACGGAGGTGCAGGGCGGCCTTGCCGCCGGATTCCTCCGCTCACGACACGGCGTCGGCGACGGCGGCGACCTCAGCCGCATCTCGTCGCAGCAGCAGTATCTCTCGTCGCTGGTGCGCAAGCTGAAGAGCAATGACACCCTGGGCGACTTCGGCAAGCTCTACTCGCTGGCGAACGTGGTCGCCGATCCGAAGTACTTCACTCTGTCGACATCGCTGACCAAGGTCGACACGATGATCTCGATGGCGCAGGCGCTGCGCACGATCGACCTGAACAACATCACCTTCGTCCAGTATCCGGGAACGACCAACGATCCCGACTTCCCGGGCAAGGTCGTGCCCACTCAAGGCGCGGCCGACACGCTGTTCGCACTGATCAAGGCCGACCAACCCTTCACCCTCGGTGCCGACTCGCAGCCGATCGGTAGCACGATCGAGCCCACGGCGCCGGCGGACCCGGCCGCTCCCGTCGATCCCGCGGCCCCCGCCGACCCCGCCGCTCCGGTCGATCCGGCGGCTCCCGCAGACCCGGCGACACCGGATGCCGGCGCACCCGCTGTACTCGACGGCGTCACCGGCTCGACGGCTCTACAGGAGACGTGCGCGGTCCCGGCGGAGGGCTAGCTCGGCAGCCCCTAAAATTGGCAGGACGAGATCGAAAGGGATCCACACTCATGACTTCATCAGAACCCCGGCGCCGGGTACTCCTCAAACTCTCTGGTGAGGCCTTCGGTGCAGGCTCCCTCGGCGTCAACCCCGACGTGGTCAGCGAATTGGCCAGGGAGATCGCCGCAGCTGCCAAGCAGGTGGAGATCGCGATCGTCGTCGGTGGAGGCAACTTCTTCCGGGGTGCCGAGCTCTCGCAGCGCGGAATGGACCGCGGTCGCGCCGACTACATGGGCATGCTGGGCACGGTGATGAATGCACTGGCGCTCCAGGACTTCCTCGAGCAGGCGGGGGCTGCGACGCGTGTGCAGTCCGCCATCTCGATGACGCAGGTCGCTGAGCCGTACATTCCGCTCCGTGCCGAGCGTCACCTCGAGAAGGGTCGTGTGGTGATCTTCGGAGCGGGAGCCGGTCTGCCTTACTTCTCGACCGACACCGTCGCAGCGCAGCGCGCTCTCGAGATCGGCGCGAACGTCGTGCTCGTCGCCAAGAACGGTGTCGACGGCGTGTACGACTCCGACCCGCGCACCAACCCCGATGCGAAGAAGATCGACAGGCTCACCTACCTCGACGCCCTGCAGCGCGAACTCAAGGTCGTCGACTCGACCGCGTTCAGCCTGTGCATGGACAACAAGATGCCGATGATGGTCTTCGGCATGCAGCCCCAGGGCAATGTGACCCGGGCCATTCTGGGCGAGCGCATCGGCACCCTGGTCAGCACGTCGCACGACTGACCGAGCACGTCGCCCTAAACTACTGAAGAACCAAAAGAAGGAGTTGCCGTGATCGCGGATGTACTGGCCGGCGCAACAGAGCGCATGAAGAAAGCCGTCGACAACACGAAGGAAGACTTCTCGAGCATTCGCACCGGGCGCGCGAACCCGGGTCTCTTCCAGAAGATCCTGGTCGACTACTACGGCACCCCGACGCCGCTCAGCCAGCTGGCCGGCCTCCAGAACCCCGAGGCGCGCACCATGCTCATCACGCCCTACGACAAGGGCGCGCTGCGCGACATCGAGCAGGCCATCCGCGACACTCCCAATCTGGGTGCCAACCCGTCGAACGACGGCAACGTCATCCGGGTCACGCTGCCCGAGCTCACCGAGGAGCGTCGCAAGGAGTACGTGAAGATCGTGCGCACGAAGGCCGAAGACGGCAAGGTGTCGCTGCGCAACATCCGGCGTAAGGCGAAAGACGAACTCGACGCGCTGAAGAGCGAGGTCGGCGACGACGAGGTGGCGCGCGCCGAGAAAGAGCTGGAGCAGCTCACCAAGTCGCACGTCGACGGCATCGACGACGCGCTGAAGCGCAAGGAAGTCGAACTCCTCGAGATCTAGGCCACACCGATGACGAACGATCCCGACACTCCCGCGTCTGAGGCGGATCCGGCGCGCAAGCATCCGGGGATGAGCCGCGCCGAGTTCGAAGCGAAGGTGCGCGAGCGCCGGGATCAGTTCGATCGGGCGAATGACAAGATCACCGCCCGCTCGGGCCGCAATCTCGTGAGCGCGATCGGCATCGGCCTGGGGCTGGGGCTGGTCATGATCTTCAGCCTGGTCTTCATCAAAGACATCTTCGTCGTCTTCGCGACGGTGCTCGTGGCATTCACCGCATTCGAACTGGCGACGGCGCTTCGTCACGCCGGCCGCGATGTTCCCCGTATTCCGAGCGTGATCGCGCCCGTCGTCGTCGTGCCCGTGTCGTTCTACTTCGGCGAGGAGTGGCAGTGGATCGCGACCATCGGCGGTGTGCTGCTGGTGGTCCTCTGGAGGTTGGCCGAGCTGGCGATTCCACGCCATCGTGCGTCGATGCGCAGCGTGGCGCTCGACATGTCCGGCGGGGTGTTCATTCAGGTCTACGTCACGTTCCTGGGCAGCATCGCGGCGCTGCTTCTGCGTAACGACGACGGCCAGTGGTGGGTCATGGCCTTCCTCATCGTCGTGGTGTCGGTCGACGTCGGCGCCTATGCGACGGGCTTGAACTTCGGCAAGCATCCGATGGCGCCGACCATCAGCCCGAAGAAGACGTGGGAGGGTTTCGCCGGATCGTTGATCTTCGGTATCGCGTCGAGCGTGCTGCTCTCGATCTTCTTGCTCGACATGCCGTGGTGGTTCGGTCTCATCCTCGGAACAGTGCTGGTGCTGACCGCGACGGCCGGCGACCTGTCAGAGTCGTTGCTGAAGCGCGATCTCGGCATCAAAGACATGAGCACGTGGCTGCCCGGACACGGCGGGTTCCTCGACCGCCTCGATTCGATCCTGCCGTCGGCCGCCGCAGCCTACGTGCTGTTCATCGTCTTCGCTTAGGCGTCGACCAAAAAGTGTTGACAGAATGGTGACCGTGAGTCAGACGTTTCCCCGAGCGCGGTCCTCCAGGCCCGGCTACAAGATCGACGAGGTCGAGAAGTTCTTGGCGGCGGCGCGCATCGCGTACAGCGCGGAACCCGGCGATACCGGAACGATCGTGACAGCCGAAGGCATCCGGCACATGGCTTTCGGCCTCGAGAAGGGGGGCTACTCGACGCTGGCCGTCGACGCCGCCCTCGAGCGGCTGGAAGAGGCGTTCGCCGCCCGCGAGAGAGAGAAGATCTCGTCGTCTGTCGGTGACGAGGCCTGGTTCGCCGAGGCGAGAGACAAAGCCAGGGAGATCCTCGCGAGACTGGAGAGGCCCGCGAAGCACCGATTCCGAGGCAGTGGCCTGTTCAAGCTGGGATACGACAAGCAGGATGTCGACGCCTTCGCCGAGCGGCTCATTGCATATTTCAGAGAAGGCACAGAGATCTCCGTCGACGACGTGCGCCAGGTGTCGTTCCGCTCACGTACGCGCGGGTACTCGGAGGCGCAGGTCGACCTGGTCCTCGATGCCGTCATCGACGTCATGCTGTCGGTGCGCTGAGATCTTCGCCTCGGTCTGCAATTCGGCCAGAAGTTCGGTAAAGTCGAACAATCGTGGGTAAAAATCTGGAACGTGACGCATCTGCGGGGGTCTCTCTGAAACCCCGCGTGAGTTCGGTGCCCGTACAGGCGAATGGCGTGGCTCCCATTCGGGTTCTCAATCCCACGCCTCCTCGCCGGGCCAAGATCGTCTCTCGTCCTGGCCGGTTCGCGCTCCAGCTGCTGGGTGTCGCCGCCGTCGGGGCGTCGGTTCTCGTGAACATCGTCGACCCGTACTCGGGCGTCGCCGCGTCGCAGTACTTCACCGTGGCTCTCGAACCCGGCTCCAAGCTGCCATCGCAGACGGTGACCTCGTCGAGCCTGGCCGCATCCATCGTGCGCGACGGATTCACCGTGACCGAGGCGCCGAAGCCCACGCCCACCCCGACCCCCACGCCGACTCCCACAGAATCGTCGAGCAAGTCCGACAGCGGTGGTACATCCGGTGGCTACGCCCCTCCCGCCGGCGCTCCCGACCCGGGCAGCGCGCAGGCGATCGCCGCGCAGATGGTGGCCGATCGCGGCTGGCCGAGCAGCGAGTACGACTGCCTCTACTCGCTTTGGGCGAAGGAGTCGGGCTGGCGGTACAACGCGTACAACGCCAGCAGTGGCGCCTACGGTATTCCCCAGTCGCTGCCGGGCAGCAAGATGGCCAGCGTCGCCGCCGACTGGGAGACCAACCCGGCCACTCAGATCACCTGGGGGCTCGGCTACATCACGGGCCGCTATCAGACGCCGTGTGGCGCTTGGGGCCACTCCGAGAGCGCGGGCTGGTACTGATTCAATAGGCTGACCCCATGGGGTTGGCTCTGATCGCGGTTCTCGGCGTCGTCGCCATCGTGGCGGTGTCTCTTCTCGCGCCGAAGGTCAAGGTCGCCGCACCGCTGATCCTCGCCGTCCTCGGCATCGGCATATCGGTTCTGCCCGGCATGCCACCCGTGCACATCGCGAGCGCGGTGATCCTCTCGGGAGTGCTGCCACCCCTGCTATACGCCTCGTCGATCAGCCTGCCCCTGGCCGATCTGCGCTCGAACATCGGCAGCATCTCCGCCCTGGCCGTCGTGCTGGTGGTCGTGAGCGCATTCGGTACGGGTTTTCTGCTGTTCACCCTGTTTCCCGACCTGAGTCTGGCGTCGGCCATCGCCTTGGGTGCGGTGATCAGCCCGACGGATGCCGTGGCCGCCACATCCATCGGCAAGCGGCTCGGCCTTCCCCCTCGGCTTCTGGCTGTTCTCGAGGGCGAGAGTCTCGTCAACGACGCTTCCGCCCTCGTTCTGCTGCGAACAGCCATCGCGGCCACGGCGGGCGCCGTCAGCGCCTGGCAGATCGTGGGCACATTCGCATACTCTGTGGTGCTCGGAGTCGGACTGGGTGTCGCCATCGGCTATCTCACCGTGTTCGTGCGGGCGCGCGTGCCTGACCCTGTGCTGGCCACCGCGATCTCATTCGTGGTGCCGTTCGCGGCCTATCTTCCGGCGGAGACGATCGGCGCATCCGGCGTGCTCAGTGTGGTGGCGGCGGGACTCATCACGGGCCATCTCGGGGCCACGAGTTTCTCCGCCCCTGCACGACTGAGCGAGCGCCTCAACTGGCGCACGTTCCAATTCCTGCTCGAGAACGGCGTGTTCCTGCTGATGGGCCTCGAACTGAAGACGATCGTCGAGGGAGTGCGGCACCATCGCCTCGATGTTCCCCAGGCGATCCTCTTCGGGCTGCTCGCCACGGTCGTGCTCATCGGCATCAGGTGTGCGGTGGTCGCGGCCATGACCGCCCTCGGTCGTCTCCCGAGAAAGCAGCCAGACCCTGAGAAGCTCGGCGCACGGGAGGGCATCGTGCTGTCGTGGAGCGGAATGCGCGGTGTCGTCACCGTCGCTGGGGCGCAGTCGTTGCCCGAGCAGATCCCCTATCGAGAGCAGCTCGTGCTCATCGCCTACACGGTGGCCATCGTGACGCTCGTCGTGCAGGGCGCGAGCCTACCCGCGGTGATCCGGATCGCCGGGGTGAAGGGCACCCCCATGCAGAGGCAGCTCGAGGAGTTCGCAGAGCTCGTCGATCACATCCGGCAGAAGGGGGCCGAGCGTCTGGACGATCCTGCGCTGGCCGTTCTGGGCGGGGGAGTGCTCGACCCCGCGGTGCTCGAACGCGTGCGGGTCGAGTCCTCGAGACGGAGCGACTACGCCTGGGAACGGTCATCTGCGGCGGACCACCAGGGCATCGCAGCGAACGAACAGTATGCGCTCGTGCGGCGAGACATCCTGCTGCACGAGCGCGCCGCTCTTGTTGCGGCTCGAAACCGAGGCGGCTACTCGTCGATTGCCCTGGCCCGTGCACAGGAGATGCTCGATCTCGAGGAGGCGGGCCTTGATCACCTGCGCGACGGAGACACGACGGGGCACTGACCTAGGATTGAGGCATGCCCCGCAGCAACCGACCTCGTCGACGCGGGGCCGGCGACGGTGACGACGCCGAGATAGATCTGAACCGGATCCTGACGGGCGGCCGACGTATCGAGCATCGCCGCAGCGGCTCGTGGAACGTGCAGTCCGTCTCGCCCGCGCAGGCCGTCAAAGACTATGTGTGCCCCGGATGCTCGTTGCCGGTCGTCGCAGGCACGGCGCATGTCGTCGCGTGGCGGGCCGACGGATTGATGGGCGAGGCGAATGACCTCGCCGGCCGCCGCCACTGGCACAGCCATTGCTGGAAGATCGGAAATTGATTGTGAGCATCATCGACATCCGCAGCACGACGGTGCTCCCGGCCATTCGCGAAGACATCGTGCTGCACACCGACGACGGCTTCGACCTCGTCGGAGAGCTGGCGCTCCCGGAGTCGGGCGACCCCGTCGCTACCCTCGTGACTCTCCATCCGCTTCCCACGGGCGGGGGGTTCATGGACTCGCACATTCTGAGAAAGGCGGCGAACCGGCTCCCGGCACTCGCTGACCTGGCGGTGCTGCGGTTCAACACCCGTGGAACCTCGTCGCCTCGAGGCACGAGCGAGGGCGCTTTCGATCACGGCGTGGCGGAGCGCTGGGATGTGAAGGCGGCGATGGCCTTCGTCGCCGAGCGTGGACTCCCTCACCCCTGGCTGGTCGGCTGGTCGTTCGGAACGGAGCTGGCGCTGAAGTACGGCATCGAGCATACGGTCGACGGGGTCATCCTGCTGTCACCGCCCCTGCATCGAACCTCTGAAGACGAGTTGGCGGCGTGGAACGCCGTCGACGTGCCCGTCGTGGCACTCATCCCCGAGCTCGACGACTACCTGCGCCCGCCAGAAGCGAAGACCCGATTCGCGGCGATGCCGCACATCGAGTTGGTCGCGGTGGAGGGCGGCAAACACCTCTGGGTCGGCGAGTCGCAGACGCGGAGGGTTTTGAGCGAGATCGTGGGCAGGGTCAACCCGGCCGTGCTTCCGCTGCCGGACAGCTACGAGGGCTGAGCCCGGGTCACCGTTCGTTCTGAATAGGGATGACCACCTGTTTGATGATCAGCAGCAGGGACGCTGCGACCGGGATCGCGATGAGGGCTCCCAGGATACCGAGCAGAGTTCCCCCGGCCAGAGCGGCGATCACCACGACAGCGCCCGGAACCGAGACGGCGCGGTTCATGATGTTCGGGCTGAGCAGGTAGGCCTCCACCTGCATGTAGATCAGGTAGTAGATGGCCGCGGCGATGAAGGTCGGCAACGACCCGAGCCCGGGTATGAGGCAGACCAGCGCGATGATGATCGATCCCGAGAGGGTTCCGACGAGCGGGATCAGTGACAGCATGCCGGCGAGGAACGCGAGCACCGCAGGAAACGGCGCTTGGATGATCGACAGGAAGACGTAGCTGAGCACGAAGTTGATGGCGCCGAGCGAGAGCTGGCCCACGACGTAGCGACCGACAGCGTCGGTGATCTGCTCGCTCAGATCTGCGAAGCGTTCGCGGCGAGATGCCGGCACGAGACGGTACAGCGCACGCTTGATCGAGTTGAGTGACGCCGTGAAGTACAGGGTGAGGATCAGCACGATCACGGTGCCGAACACGCCGTTCGCGATACTGGCTCCCACGGCGAGGGCACCGCTCGCGATGATGGAGTAGTTGCCGACGTCGGTGAGGTACTTGGTGGCCTGGTCGATCACGGCCTGCACATCGAACCCGCCGAGTTGGTTAGACAGATCCGATACCCAGGTTCCCTGTTGCGCCCTGTCGATCAGCACGGGAACGATATCGAACAGCTGACCGAGTTGATCGACGATGATGGGCACGACGGCGAAGACGAGCCCCGCGATGATGCCCGCGACGGCCACGAAGACCACGATGATGGCCAGCCACCTGGGCAGCTTCTTCTTCTCGAGCCAGGAGATCACCGGATCGAGGCCGAGGGCGATGAAGATCGCTGCACCGATGTAGGTGAGGATCGTGGCGAGCGACGCGATCGAGGTGAGAATCAGGATGCCGACGCCGACGCCCAGCGTGCCGACAAGTCCCAGGGTGAATGCGTTGTGGATCTTCACGAAACCTGCCTGCCCAGAGCTATCGGATGTCGCTGATGGAGTGCCCGAATTCTACCGAGTGGGAAGTGCTCGAGGCTGGCATGTCGTCTCAGCCACGCCACAGCGAGTCTCGAGCTTGCGCTCATCGACCGGCCCCACCCTATAGCTCGTGCACCCCACCGATACTGACAGCCTTCCACGATGGTGGGGCCAGCCCTGGCGATTCCGATCCGGACTCCTCGTCATCCTGCTCGTCTCCGCCGCTCTC
The DNA here is from genome assembly GCF_001423605.1 of Agreia sp. Leaf335. Lineage (NCBI taxonomy): Bacteria > Bacillati > Actinomycetota > Actinomycetes > Micrococcales > Microbacteriaceae > Agreia > Agreia sp. Leaf335. The sequence goes on from NZ_LMOQ01000001.1 coordinate 1,012,554, forward strand.
ATGGTCTGGAACCTCGCCAAGGGCGGTGACGCGTCGTTCTACGAAGCGTCGGCTCGCTCGATGTCCGAGTCGTGGCACGCGATGCTCTTCGGCGCCTTCGACCCCGCGGGTACCGTCACTCTCGACAAGCTCAGCGGGTTCGCAGTGCCGCAGGCGCTGAGCATCCGGCTGTTCGGGATGTCGACCTCAGCGCTCGCCCTGCCGCAGGTCGTCGAGGGACTGATCACCGTCTGGTGCTGCTCGGTGATCGGCCTGAGGTGGGCCCGTCCGGGCGCGGGGCTGGTGGCCGCAGCTGCCGCGGCCACCACCCCGATCTTCGTCTCGATGTTCGCTCATCCGATGGAGGACGGCCTCGTCACCATGGCTCTCACGGTGGCCCTGTTCTTCTTCCAGCGTGCTCTGCTGACCGAGCGGTTGTGGCCCCTGCTCGTCGCAGCCCTCTTCGTCGGCGTGGGGTTCCAGGCCAAGATGATGCAGGCATGGTTCATCCTCCCCGCCTTCGTCGTGGGCAGCTTCCTCTGGACGCGGGGTGCCTGGCCGCGCCGTCTGTGGAGATCCACGGTCGTGTCGGCGACCGCTGTGGCGGCGTCTCTGGTCTGGGTGCTCGTGCTCCAACTCACGCCGGCCGCCGACCGCCCCTACATCGACGGCTCCACGAGCAATAACGCGTTCGCCATGGTCTTCGGCTACAACGGTCTCGACCGGCTGTTGCCCCACGCGGTTCCGGGAGCGGTAGGCGGTTCCGGCGGCCACACGCACGCGGCCCCCGTCTTCTTCGCGGCACCCTCCGATCTGTCGTCGGCTGGCGCCTCCCTGACCAAGCTGGTCGACCCGCTGTTCGTCACACAGGTGGGCTGGCTGTACCCGATCGCGATCGCCGGGATCGTGTTCGGGCTTATTCGCTGGTGGCCGCGTCGTGGCGGCGCGCCGTCGGCTTCGTTCGCCATGCTCGGCGTCGTCTCCGTCTGGCTGGTCACCGCCACACTCGTTCTCTCGGTGGCCCACACCCCGCACACCGCCTACGTGGCGGCCATCGGCACGCAGATCGCAGTGCTGGCCGCCGTCGGATGGAAGCAGGCCGTCCGGATGCTGCGCGCTCCTCGGAGGAGAACGCGCCTCGCGGTCTTCGTCGTCTTGGTCGTCCAGGCTGGCTGGTCGGTCTTCCTGGCGATAGAGGGCGCTCTGCCCGCGATCCTCGTCGTGCCTGCGGTGGTCGTCTGCGGCGCGTGTTGTGTCGCGCTCGCGGCACACGCATGGCGCACCCGGCCGCGCGCATCCATTGCATCGACGCGTCGCAATCGACTCAGGGTGGCGGCGGTTCCCCTTCTCGCTGCTGCGCTGATCCTGGGAGGTCAGGCGGCCTTCTCTCTGCAGGTCGTCGACCCGGCCAGGAACGGCACAGGGGGAGACGCCTACGTGGGGATCAAGCCCGTGAGATCCGATCCGACTCCGCTGTCATTCCGCCCCGCCCCGCCCCAGCTGTGGGGAGGATCCGTGACACTCTCGCCGAAGGTGAGCGATCTCGTGAACGCGGCACGGACCGCGGGCGGCGGGGCTGACGGCAGACCCGACTTCATCACCGATTCGTGGGCGATCTCCGCTCAGGTGATCGACGCGACCGGCGACAGCGTGCTGACCGACGGGGGCTATTCGGGAACCGTCCCGGTGTTCACCGAGTCGCAGCTCGAGCGGATGATCGCCACGGGTACCGACCACCTCTTCGTCGTGAAGCAGAATGCGCCGGCTGCCGATCCGGTCGAACAGGTCGTGGAGCATTCGTCATGCACCCCACTCGGATCGTTCAGCACCGGCGTCATCGCGGTGAGTCCGCAATCCGGTGCCGTCGAGCTCTGGGACTGCATCTGAAGCCGACGTCGAGCGCGCGCTGGGCGTAGTCTGAGTGCGGCGTCAGGCTTCATCGGCTATCTTTTAATGTCTTTGTCTGGAGTAATCTGTGCGCTTTGTATTCGCGATCATCGCCTTCGTCGTTGCGACGGCCCTCATCGGTGTCGGTGTTGCCCAACGCACCTTCCTCCTGCCTCCGGGAAGTGTGAGCGTGGCGACCGCGGGTGCGACCGATGAGCCGTACGTTCTGCTCGACTCGGACACACTCCGGGCGAACCCGGGTTCGCAGACCGTCTCGATCAGCGGCGACTCGACCATCTTCGTCGCGTATGGCCGCGATGCCGACGTCAAGGCGTGGTTGAGCGGCTCGAGCTATTCGCAGCTCGCCGTCGACTCCGAGTCCAAGAAGCTCACCGAGGCCGTCGTCCCTGCCGATCCGGCGGGTGCCAAGAACGTCGCCAGCGGTTCCGCCGATCCGGCGGGCAGCGACCTCTGGCTCGAGCAGTACACCGGCAATCAGTCGCTTACGCGCACCATCAACGTGCCCTCCGGCTACTCGGCGATCATCGCGTCGAACGGAACGGATCCGGCGCCCGCCGACGTCTCCGTCGCGTGGCCGATCGACAACTCCACCCCGTGGGCCGTGCCGCTCCTGCTCGCCGGCGCCTCCGTGCTCCTCGTCGGTCTGGCGCTTCTGCTCTGGGGTCTATGGCACATGAGGCGCCAGCAGGGCCCGCGCAGAAAGCCGCCCACAGGAACGCCCCGACGCCGATTCTCTCCCGCCCGAACGAACGCGATCGAGTCTGGAATGTCGAAACGACGCAAGGCCATCACCCGGTCGATGAGCGCTGTACTGCCGGTGCTGCTCGTCGCGGCGCTCGGTGCGGGTGCGCCTCTCGCCGCATCGGCCAGCACGGTCACGCCCACACCTCGGCCGACTCCGACGGTCGGAACCGATACGGATTCGACGAGCGAGCCGTCGAACATGCAGACAGGCACGCCGTCTCCCACACCGACTCCGACGAGTACGGCTCCAGCGGCGGAGACTGTGCTGCCGGCCGTGACAGAGAAGCAGGCGCAGACCATCATCGAGCGCGTCATCGCGGTCGAGAGCGCGGCGAACGCGGCCTCAGACAGCAACGCCCTCGACGCGCGATTCACCGGTCCGGCGCTCGAGCTCCGCAAGGCTGCCTACGCCACCCGCGCGGCGCTGCCGGACTACGCGCTGCCCGCCGCCATTCCGTCCGGAGCCGCCGAGGTCGTCCTTCCCCAGGCGACGACGGTGTGGCCGAAGACAGTGTTCACGATCATCGAGAACGAAGACAAGACGGTCGCTCCTCTTGCCGTCACGCTCGTTCAGGAGTCGGCACGAGCCAACTACAAGGTCGAATACGCGATCTCCCTCGAGCCCGACACCACGCTTCCTCCGGTGTCGGCGGCAAGCGTCGGTGCGTCGCGCCTCGCGCCGGACTCGAAGCTGCTGTCGATGACCCCTGACGCGGTCGAGGCCGCTTACGCCGACATCCTCGCCCAGGGCTCCGCGAGCCCCTCGTTCGGGCAGATCGACACCGAGAAAGACACGCTCCTCACAAGCGTCGGCTCCGACTACAAAGCCACCAAGAAGGCGACAATCGAGGCGAGCGGCACGGCCACGATCGAGTTCTCGAAGGTTCCGGCTATCTCCGACGGAATCGCGCTCGCTACGAACGACTCGGGCGCGATCCTGGCGTTCAATCTTCGCGAGTCCGAGGTGGTCAAGCCCACGCAGACAGGGGCGACCGTTAACACCGAGGGCGCTGTTAAGGCGCTGTCGGGGCTTCCGGTCACGGGCAAGGGCATCGAGTCGGTCTACGATTATCAGCTGCTGTTCTACATCCCGTCCGCGGGTGAAACGGGCAAACCGACGCTGCTCGGATTCACCCAGGGCCTCGTCCAAGCCAAGGAGCTTCCATGAGTTCTGTTCCCCCGTCCGCAGCCAGCCTTCGTGGCGCCGTCGATCTCTCGTCGCTCGTCAATAGGCCCGCGCCCGGAGCCGCCGCAGCTCAGCCCGGCGCAGTTCCTGCAACGCCCGGTGCTCCTGTGCCTCTGCCCAGCCTCGTGATCGAAGGCACCGACGCGGCCTTCAGCGCCTTCATCGAGCTGTCCAACACGGTTCCCGTCGTGGTCGTCGTCGGCGCCTCCTACAACGAGCCGAGCACTCAGCTCGACACGATCCTGCGCGCGCTCACGACCGAGTACGCGGGTCGATTCGTTCTCGTCACGGTCGAGGCGGATGCCAACCCTCAGCTGTCACAGGCATTCCAGGCCCAGACGCTCCCCACGGTCGCCGCGGTCGTCGGCGGCCGGCCCATCGGTCTCTTCGCCGGTGTCCACCCGGTCGAGCAGGTACGCGACGTGATCGAGCAGGTGCTCGAGCTCGCCGCACAGCAGGGTGTCACCGGAACCGCGGTCGTCGACGGCGCTCCAGAGGGCGAGCCGGCAGAACCTGTCGAGGCCCCGCTGCCCCCGCACCATGCCGAGGCCTACGACGCCATCGCGCGCGGAGACTTCGACGAAGCGATCCGCGAATACGAGACGGCCATCAAGCAAGACCCGCGTGACAGCCTCGCGGTGGCCGGTCTCGCCCAGGTGAGTCTGCTCGCCCGCCTGAAAGACAAGACCCAGGCTGAGATCCGCAACGACGCCGCGGCGCGCCCGACCGAGCTCGAACCCCAGCTGCTGGTGGCGGATCTCGACCTCTCAGGCGGTCATGTCGAGGACGCGTTCGATCGGCTGCTGACGCTCTTCGTGACCCTCGACCAAGAGGGCAAGAACACCGTGCGTGCGCGACTGATCGATCTGTTCGAGGTCGTCGGCATCGACGACCCTCGCGTCGTGAAGGCCCGAGCACGCCTCACAGGCCTGCTCTACTAGCGGCCGTTCCTTCGCAATCATGCTCTGAGCCCGTCGAAGATGATCTTCGACGGGCTCAGGGCATGATGACGGCTATCTGCGCGGCTTGAGGTACAGCGCCGCGAGCGGCGGCAGGGTCAGCTCGACCGAGGCCTGGCGTCCCGACCAGGGCACGTCTTCCGCTTCGACGGAACCGAAGTTGCCCACGCCCGATCCTCCGAACTCCACGGCGTCGGTGTTGATCAGCTCATCCCAGGTGCCGCCGAAGGGCAGACCGACCCTGTAGGGCCCGACCGGAGCGCCCGAGAAGTTCATCAGAACGGCGATGGGGTTGCCCTCGTCGTCCCAGCGGAGGAACGACACGAGGTTCTGGTTCGACGATCCGCCGTCGATGAACTCGAAGCCCGATGCATCGTGATCGCGCTGCCAGAGCGCGGGGTTGTCGGCGTAGACCCGGTTGAGCTGGGAGACGAGTCCGAGAAGCGCGCGGTGCACGGGCTGATCGAGAATCCACCAGTCGAGTCCGCGTTCCTCCGACCACTCCGACGGCTGCCCGAACTCCTGGCCCATGAACAGCAACTGCTTGCCGGGGTGCGCCCACATGAACGCGAGGTACGCCCGAAGGTTCGCGAGCTTCTGCCAGTGATCGCCGGGCATCTTGTTCAGCAGCGATCCCTTGCCGTGCACGACCTCGTCGTGGCTGATCGGCAGGATGAAGTTCTCGCTGAACGCGTAGACGAACGAGAACGTGATCTCGCCGTGGTGGTAGGTGCGATAGAGCGGATCGGTCTCCATGTACTGCAAGGAGTCGTGCATCCAGCCCATGTTCCATTTGAGCCCGAAGCCGAGCCCTCCCTGGCTCGTGGCGTGGGTGACTCCGGGCCAGCTCGTCGACTCCTCGGCGATCATGATGATGCCCGGGTACAGCTTGTACGCGGTCGCCGTGGCCTCCTGCAAGAAGCTGATGGCTTCGAGGTTCTCGCGCCCTCCGTACTGGTTCGGCAGCCACTCGCCCTCTTTGCGGGAGTAATCGAGATAGAGCATGCTCGCCACGGCATCGACCCGCAGGCCGTCGACGTGGAACTGCTCGAGCCAGTAGAGAGCGTTCGCGACCAGGAAGTTGCGCACCTGCGAGTCGCCGAAGTTGAATACGAGCGTGCCCCAGTCGGGCTGCTCGCCTCGACGAGGATCAGGATGCTCGTACAGCGGCTGGCCGTCGAAATTGGCGAGGGCGAACTCGTCTTTGGGGAAGTGCCCGGGAACCCAGTCGACCAGCACGCCGATGCCGGCCTGGTGCAGGCGGTCGATCAGGTAGCGCAGGTCGTCGGGGTGACCGAAGCGCGAGGTGGGAGCGTAGTACGAAGTGACCTGGTAGCCCCACGAGCCGCCGAACGGGTGCTCGGCCAGGGGCATGAACTCGACGTGGGTGAAGCCGAGCTCCTGCACGTAGTCGATGAGCTGGTCGGCGAGCTCCCGGTACGAGAGTCCGGGGCGCCAGGATCCGACATGCATCTCATAGACGCTCATGGGACCGGAATGCGGGTCGCTCGACGCACGCCGCGACATCCACTCGTCGTCGCCCCATGTGTGGGCCGACTGGCCGATGACCGATGCGGTCAGCGGCGGGATCTCGGTGTAGCGGGCCATCGGGTCGGCGCGCCGCACCCACTGGCCGGACTGCGCCAGGATCTCGAACTTGTAGTTGCTGCCAGGCTCGAGGCCGGGCACGAACAGCTCCCAGACGCCCGAGCTGCCGAGGCTGCGCAGAGAGTGCTTCAAGCCGTCCCAGGAGTTGAAATCACCGATGACGCGCACGGCCTGAGCGTGCGGCGCCCAGACGGCGAACGACGTGCCCGCGACCTGCTCGTCGACGCCGTGCCAGGAACGATAGTGCGAGCCCAGAACATCCCAGAGACGCTCGTGCCGGCCCTCGCCGAGGAGATGGATGTCGACGTCGCCGAGGGTGGGGGAGAAGCGGTAGGGGTCGTCGCTGGTCCAGACGGTGTCGTCGTCGTAGCGGGCCTCGATCGTGTAGTCGCTGAGGCCGGTCAGCGTGTAGCCCTGCCAGATACCGCCGTGCAGATGGGTGAGCTCGGTGCGTGCGCCGGATGCCAGCACCGCGACCACCGATTTCGCGAGGGGCCGCAGGGTGCGGATGACGGTGACGCCGTCGGCGCCCGCGCCCTCGATGGGATGCTGGCCGAGAACGCCGTGCGGGTTGTAGTAGGAACCCGCCGCGACCTTGTCGAGCACGTCGGTGGGGACGTCGGGGATGGAGAGCACGGATGCTCCGTCGAGGGTGGACATCAGTGAGCCGCCTTGTCTGCACCGGTCGGGTGCGTTTCGGGCCAGGTCCCATCGACCGGCTCCACGTGCAGAATGTGTACGGGTTCGGTGAACGCGTCGAGGCGCACGAAGTTGTGGCTGACGCCCCAGATCCACGATGCCCCGGTGATGAGGTCGGTGACCCTGAACTGCTCGACGCCCGGGAGGCCGAACTTCGAGACGTCGAAGTGCACGCTCGTCTCGCGCGCCGAATGCGGATCGACGTTGGCCACGACGATGATGGCGTCGGGAGCCCCCGTGCCGCTGAACTCCGCAGCGATGTACTTGGAATAGACCAGGATCGCGTCGTCGTCGCTCCAGTGCAGCTCGAGGTTGCGCAGCTGGCGCAGGGCCGGGTGATCGCGGCGCATCTCGTTGAGCTTGGTGATGTACGGGGCGATCGATTGCCCGGTCTTCTCTGCCAGCGCGAAGTCACGCGGTCGGTACTCGTACTTCTCGTTGTCGATGTTCTCTTCGGCGCCGGGACGCGCGACGTTCTCGATGAGCTCGTAGCCGGAGTACACGGCCCACGTGGGCGCAGCGGTGGCGGCGATGGCGGCTCTGATCTTGTATGCCGCGCGCCCGCCGAACTGCAGGTACTGCGTAAGGATGTCGGGGGTGTTGACCCAGAGATTCGGCCGGAAGAAGGCGTCGGTCTCGTGCGACAGGCCGTTGAGGAACTCCTCGAGCTCTTCTTTCGTGTTGCGCCACGTGAAGTAGGTGTACGACTGCTGGTAGCCGACCTTCGCCAGCCCCTGCATGATCGCGGGGCGTGTGAACGCCTCGGCGAGGAAGACGACCTCGGGGAATTCCGCGTTGATCGTGTGGATCACGTATTCCCAGAAGTCGAGCGGCTTCGTGTGCGGGTTGTCGACACGGAAGATGCGCACGCCGAGTTTGATCCAGTAGCGCAGCAGGCGCAGAGTCTCGCGCCGGATGCCCTTCGGGTCGTTGTCGAAGTTGATCGGGTAGATGTCCTGATACTTCTTAGGAGGGTTCTCCGCGTAGGCGATGGAGCCGTCGGGAAGCGTCGTGAACCACTCGGGATGCTCGGTGACCCAGGGGTGGTCGGGCGATGCCTGGAGCGCGAAGTCGAGAGCGACTTCGAGTCCGGCCTTGGCCGCCTGCTTCAAGAAGTAGCTGAAGTCGGCGACCGTTCCGAGGTCGGGGTGGATCGCGTCGTGTCCGCCCGCGGCACCGCCGATGGCCCAGGGCGATCCGGGGTCGTACGGTCCGGCATCCAACGAGTTGTTGGGGCCCTTGCGGAACGACCGGCCGATCGGGTGGATCGGTGGCATGTAGAGAACGTCGAACCCCATCGCCGCGACCTCGGGGAGGCGTCTCGCCGCGGTGCGGAACGTGCCGCTCGTCCAGCTGCCGTCGGTGTTCTTCTTCGCTCCGATCGAGCGCGGGAAGAACTCGTACCAGGAGCCCGACCCGGCGCGCTCGCGCTCGACCGTGATCTCTCGCCACTCCGAGAACGTGGTGAGGCTCTCGAACGGGCGGTCGGCGATGGCCTCGAGAACGGCGGCGCTCGTGGCCACGTCGAGGCGCTCGACCGGGTCGATGGTCGCGTCGCCCAGGGTGTTGGCGACCTTGCCGAACAGCACGCGCTGAGCGTCGGAGCGCGTCGCGTCGATTCTGCCGGCTTCGAACAGCTCCCGCCCGATGGCGAGGGTCACGTCGACGTCGATGCCTGCGGGGAGCTTGATCGACGCGGTGTGCTGCCAGGTAGCGAAGTCGTCGGAGTACGCGCGGATGCGGAATCGCCAGAGCCCCTCCTCGCCCAACTGCTCGAGTGCTCCGTAGCGGTCGGTGCCGGGCTCGAGGGGCGCCAGGAGCCGTTCGCTGCGCTGCCCGGAGGGGCCGGCCACCTCGACTCGGGCGCCGACAGCGTCGTGGCCCTCGCGGAACACCACGGCGCCGAAGGGCACGACCTCGCCGGCGAATGCCTTGGGTAGCCATCGTTGGCCGGGAACACTGGGGAAGATGTCGAGGATCGGGATGCGCCCGAGTCCGGAATCGGAGAGGGTCGGTTGCTTGGGTGCTTGCGTCTTTGCCACGGTTCGACCGTATCAATAAAGGGGAAACGTTCGCGGGGGATTATGGAAACGGTTCCCGGTCGTTTATGCGGCCACAGCGGCGCTGTCCTAGGCTGGGCGAAGCCAGGCCACGGCGTTCGCCGCGGCGCGCGAGACGAGTGGTGGTGGCGCGCCGATATGGAGAATTTTTCGTGAAGGCGATCAGAAGATTCACCGTTCGATCCGTGCTGCCGGAGCGTCTGGGGGCTGTCGGTGAACTCGCATCCAACCTCCGTTGGTCGTGGCACGAGCCCACCCGCGCGCTCTTCGCCCGCATCTCGCCGGATGACTGGCAGCAGACCGGCGGCGATCCGATCGCCCTGCTCGGCGCTGTCAGCCCCGACCGCCTCGACGAGCTGTCGCACGACGAGGGATTCGTGGCGTGGGCGAACAGTCTTCGCGACGATCTGAACCGCTACCTCGTCGAGCCGCGCTGGTATCAGCAACTCGAGGGCGAGAAGCCGACCGGCATCGCCTACTTCTCCGCCGAATTCGGCATCGCGGCCGCGCTTCCTCAGTACTCAGGAGGACTCGGTATCCTCGCCGGCGACCATCTGAAGGCGGCGAGCGACCTCGGACTGCCCCTCACCGGCGTGGGCCTCTTCTACCGGGCCGGCTACTTCAGCCAGGCCATCTCGCGAGACGGATGGCAGCAGGAGAGTTACCCGGTGCTCGATCCCGACGGACTCCCGCTCACCGTGCTGCGTCTCGCCGACGGATCAGCGGCCCACATCGCGCTGGCGCTCCCCGACGGACGCGCCCTGTTCGCGCGGATCTGGCAGGCCAAGGTCGGCCGCGTGAGGCTCCTGCTTCTCGACACCGATATCCCCGAGAACGCCGAAGATCTTCGCGGCATCACAGACCGCCTGTACGGGGGCGGCGGCGAGCACCGCCTTCTTCAGGAACTGCTGCTCGGTATCGGGGGAGTGCGCGCGCTCAAGCTCGCGGCCGAACTCCGCGATGTGCCCGAGCCCGAGGTCTTCCACGCCAACGAGGGCCACGCCGGATTCCAGGGACTCGAGCGCATCTCGCGTCTCATCGGAGACGGGCTCAGCTTCGACGCTGCCCTGCAGGTCGTGCGCGCTGGCACCGTCTTCACGACGCACACCCCCGTTCCCGCGGGGATCGACCGGTTCGAGCGCACTCTCATCGAGCGGTACTTCGGCGGCGACCTGCTGCCTGGCCTCGCCGTCGACGACATCCTGCGTCTCGGCGCCGAGGACTACGAGGGCGGTTCGTCCGAGGTCTTCAACATGGCCGTGATGGGGCTGCGTCTCGCGCAGCGGGCGAACGGGGTGTCGAAACTGCATGGCGCTGTGAGCAGAGGAATGTTCCAGGGTCTGTGGAAGGGCTTCGACGTCGACGACGTGCCCATCACCTCGGTGACGAACGGCGTTCACGCCGCCACCTGGACCGACCCGCTTCTGCAGGAGCTCGCAAGTTCGAAGCTCGGCTCCTCCGACACGGCCAACGCCGACTGGAACAGTTCCGACGTCAGCGACGGCGATCTCTGGGCTGTGCGGGGCGACATGCGCCGCCAGCTCGTGCACGACGCCCGTCGTCGCGTGACCGAGGCCTTCGAGCTGCAGAATCCGGGCTCGATCGCGCCGGCCTGGTATCAGACGCTTCTCGATCCCACGGTGCTCACCATCGGCTTCGCGCGTCGAGTGCCGACGTACAAGCGCCTCACCCTGATGCTGCACGACCCCGCGCGGCTGAAGTCGATCCTGCTCAACCCGCAGCGCCCTATCCAGCTGGTGATCGCGGGCAAATCGCATCCGGCAGACGAGGAGGGCAAGCGTCTCATCCAGCGCCTCGTGCAGTTCGCCTCCGACCCGGAGGTGCGGCACCGCATCGTCTTCCTTCCGAACTACGACATCGGCATGGCCCAGCTGCTGTACCCGGGTACCGACGTGTGGCTGAACAACCCGCTGCGCCCGCTCGAGGCGTGCGGAACATCCGGCATGAAGGCCTCACTGAACGGCGGACTCAACCTGTCGATTCTCGACGGCTGGTGGAACGAGTACTACGACGGAGAGAACGGTTGGGCGATCCCCACCGCCGACGGCGCGAGCACTCCGGAGGAACGCGACGCTATCGAGGCTGGCGCGCTCTACGACCTGATGGAGCACCAGGTCGCAACGCGTTTCTACGACCGCAACGCCGACGGCATCCCCGAGCGCTGGATGGCCTCGGTGCGGCACACGCTGTCGACCCTGTCGCCCAGCCTGTCTGCCGAGCGCATGGTGCGCGAGTACACCGAGCGCCTCTACACGAAGGCGGCCGCAGCCGAGAGGATCATGTCGGCGAGAGACCACGAGGCGGCGCGGGAGTTGTCGGCGTTCAAGGAACGGATGACGGCGCACTGGCCGAGCGTGCAGGTCGTGCACGTCGAGTCCGGCGGCCTCGACGACACTCCGCAGGTCGGCGACTCGCTGCATCTGCGTGCTCAGGTGCAGCTCGACGGCATCAGCCCCGACGACGTGTCGGTCGAGGTCGTCTATGGCCAGGCGGGCACGGGCGACGAGCTGCGCGACGTGGCCACGTTCGCCCTGTCGCCGTCGACCGCTTCGGCCTCAGACTCGGGAGTGGTGCTCTTCGAGGGCACCCTCGCCCTGTCGAGAGCGGGCGCGTTCGGCTACACGGTGCGCGTCGTGCCCAAACACGCTCATCTGGCCTCACCGGCCGAGCTGGGCCTCATAGCGACCGCCCACTGACACACCCTCAGCCACCTTCCTCAGGCCCCCTTTTCGCGGATGAGGAAATGCTGCCGACACGCCGAGTCATGCTCCCATCTGAGCGGAGTGTCGCGTGTTTTTCCTCATCCGCGAAGTGGTGCCTGGTCGCGGTAGCCTGTCCTCCCCAGGGCGTTAGCGTTCCTTTTTTGTTGCCGATGAGGTGATCCGCCCGCTGAGTCATGCCTCTTCAGGGAATGCTGGCCGGCATGAACGGCGATGCATACGGTTTTCTTCTGACCCACGGCGGTGTTGCACGGCGCCGAGATCTCGAGCGGTGTGGCGTCTCTGGCATGTCCATCGCCCGCATGGTGCAGCTCGGCATGCTGATCCGGCCCCGAGTCGGCTGGTATTGCCTTCCGGATGTCGACCGTCGCGTAATCGAGGCCGTGCGGGTGGGCGGGGTCCTCACCTGCGTCTCGGCCGCTGCAGTCGACGGGCTGTGGGTGCTCGACGAGGAGAAACTCCATGTGTGTGTGAGGGGCAACGGTTCAGTCTTTCGAAACAGGACGGACGCAACGCGTTATCGGGCACACGATGAACGTGGCGATGTCGTTCTCCATTGGGATGATCAGGCGTGGTCGACCTCTGGAGGGTACGCGCTTTCGCGAGTTGCCTATCTCCGGCATCTGGTGTCGTGCCAGTCCCATCGAAGCGTCGTCTCGACGCTCGACTCCGCATTGCACCGCGGCGTGCTGTCAGACCGCGACTTGGGGGAGTTGCGTGGGTCGGTTCCTGCTGTCCACCGCTCGATCATCGATCTGGTGGACGGCCGAGCGGAGAGCGGAGTCGAATCGGCTGCACGGTTGGGGTTTCTCGCCGCGGGCCTACCCTTCGAGGTTCAGGTTGTCGTATCCGAGGGGCTGCGGGTCGATTTCGTGATCGACGGGGTCATCGTCGTCGAGGTTGACGGCTCGGAGTTCCACTCAGGCCACGAGGCATTTGTTGCCGACCGGAAGCGCGACGCATTCTTGAATGCCCTCGGCTACCGCGTGCTGCATTTCACCTATGCGATGGTTTTGTTCGACTGGGACACGGTTCTTTCGACGATCATCATCGTTCTGCGACGAGAACGAGCAGTTCGCGCGGGTCTTTCACCCCTCCCGCCCTTTCGCCGATGAGGAAATTCCTGCGACCCGCCGCACCTACTCGTCAGGTGCACGGCGCGTCGACGATGCTTCCTCATCCGCGCACGGGAGGGGCGTGGCGGGGAAGTGGTGGATGCGTGTTCCGCAGGTCAGTTGGCCCGGAACAGGCGCAGTGACGAGGGCGCCATCTCGATCACGGTGCCTGGCTCATAGGTCGGCCCCTCCTCGGGGTTCGGCGCGTCGTGGCCCGAGTCCCACAGCTCGGTGTACGACGCCACGCCGAGGTGCACGGGCAGCGTCACCGTGACCGGCGCCTCGATGCCGTGGATCACGAGCAGTATGCGGTTGAACTCCTCGTGTTCGGGCGTCGATGCCGCCATGTACTGCAGCGTGCGGTTCTCGGCCGAGTTCCAGTCGTAGACCGACATCGATGCGCCGGCCGCGTCGTACCAGTCCATCTGGCTGGCACTCGGGGTCGTCTCGCCGAAGATGCCGAATCTGACCGGCCGAAGCGCCGGGTTCTCCCGCCTCAGCTTCAACAGATGCTGCGTCGTCTTCCAGTGGTCTTTCTGCCAGCGCCGTCTGTCCCAGCTCAGCCACGTGAGCTCGCTGTCGTGGCAGTAGGCATTGTTGTTGCCCTTCTGGCTGCGACCGAACTCATCTCCCGCCGTGATGAGGGGAACGCCCGCCGACAGCAGCAGAGTGCCCATGAGGTTGCGCATCGCCTGGCGACGCGACGCCTCGATCGGCCGCGACGACGTGGGGCCCTCGACGCCGTGGTTGAACGACATGTTGTTGTCGGTTCCGTCACGGTTCGATTCACCGTTGCCCACGTTGTGCTTCGAGTCGTATGCGGTCAGATCCGCCATGGTGAAACCGTCGTGCGCGGTGACGAAGTTGACCGACGACAGCGGTCCGCGATGCTGCGCGAAAGTGTTTGACGATCCGGCGAGGCGGGTCGCGAGCATCCCCACGCCGTCGCCCGGGTCTCCGTGCTGTCGCATCGAGCGGATGTCCCGCAGCCAGAACTTGCGCATCCGGTCGCGGTAGCGGTCGTTCCACTCCGACCAGCCGTCGGGAAAATTGCCGGTCTGCCATCCGCCCATGCCGACGTCCCACGGCTCGGCGATCATCTTCACGTTCTGCAGCTGAGGGTCTGAGACGATCTGGGTGAGAAGCGGATGCTGCGGGTCGTAGTAGTGGTCGGCGTTGCGCCCCAGGGTGGCGGCGAGATCGAACCGGAAGCCGTCGATCTGCACCTCGTTCGCCCAGAAGCGCAGGGAGTCGAGAATCATGCGCGAGACCGCCGGGGTGGCGGTGTTGATGCTGTTGCCGCATCCCGTGACGTCGATGTAGGTGCCTCCGACGGTCTGGCGGTAGTAGCCGGCATTGTCGATGCCGCGGAAGCTCGTGGTCGGGCCCTCGGGGCCTTCTTCGGCCGTGTGGTTGTAGACGACATCCAGCAGTACCTCGATGCCGGCCTCGTGCAAGAGCTTGACCATTCCCTTGAACTCGCGCAGGTTCGCGCTCGGTCCCTGAGCCTGGGCGGCCTTCGACGCGTACAGCGCGTGGGGGCTGAAGAACCCGAGCGTGTTGTATCCCCAGTAGTTGCGCAACCCCTGCTTGATGAGTCGTTGCTCCGACACGAACGACTGCACGGGGAGCAGCTGCACGGCCGTCACGCCGAGATTCTTCAGATATCCGATGGTCGTCTCGTGCGCGAGGCCGGCGTACGTTCCGCGCAGCTCCTCGGGGATGCGCGGGTTGAGTTCAGAGAGTCCCTTCACGTGCGCTTCGTAGATGACCGTGTGATCGAGCGGCGTGTTGGGCTTGGCGACGCCGGCCCAGTCGAACGACTGATCGACGACGACGGAGCGTTGTGACCCCGAGCTCAGCCGCTGGATGCCCTTGCCATAGGGGTCGAGCAGGAGCCGCGAGGGATCGAAGCGGTGCGTCGGTCCCTGAGGCCCCGAGACACGCAGGTTGTAGCGGCGGCCGGGGACCAGTTCACGGGTGCGGCCGAACCAGACGCCGTGCCGGTCGCGCGCGAGGTCGACGGTCTTGTAGATCCAGTTGGCGTCCTTGTCGTCGAACAGGCAGAGCTCGACCTTCTCGGCATGCTCCGACCAGACGCGGATCTCGCCTCCGTGGGCGGTGAGGCGAACGCCCATGTTGGCGAGGGGATCAGCGGCAGTCATGCGTCTTAGAGTAGTGATTCATACGTTTCGAACAGATCACGGAAAGGGTCGTCGTGCCCGTCTACCTCGACCATGCGGCCACTACGCCGATGCTCCCCGATGCGCGAGACGCGTACATCGAGGCACTCGGCGTCGTCGGCAACCCCGCGTCGATTCACAGCCAGGGGCAGCAGGCCAAGCGGATGCTCGAAGAAGCGCGTGAGAACGTCGCCGAGAGCGTTTCGGCGGAGCCCGTCGAGGTCGTGTTCACCTCGGGCGGCACGGAGGCCGTCAATCTGGGAATCAAGGGTCTGTTCTGGAAGAGGCAGGAGGACAGGCCGCGCCGTCGCATCCTCGTTCCCGGAGGCGAGCACCACGCGACCATCGACGCCGTCGAGTGGCTGGCGGCCCACGACGGGGCCGAACTCGAGTGGCTGCCGATCGACTCGCTGGGCCGCCTTCACCCGCAGACCCTTCGCGAGGCGATCGAGCGCGCGCCCGAATCCGTCGCCCTCGTCTCGATTCTCTGGGCGAACAACGAGGTCGGCACCATCCAGCCCGTGGCCGAGCTGGCAGCGGTCGCGGCGGAATTCGGCATCCCGACACACGTCGACGCGATCTCCGCCTTCGGCTATCTGCCCCTCGACTTCCACGCCTCGGGTGCTGCGGCGATGAGTATCTCGGCGCACAAGATCGGGGGACCGGTGGGGGTGGGGGCGCTTCTGCTGTCGCGCTCGGCCGAGGTCGTACCCCTCTTCCACGGCGGCAGTCAGCAGCGGGGCCGAAGCGGAACGCAGGACGTCGCGGGTGCCGTCTCGTTCGGCGTCGCCGCGCGCCGCGCCTCCGCCGAGGTCGCCGTCCACGCGGCCGAGCTCCGCACGCTGCGCGACCGGCTCATCGAGGCCGTGCGGCTGGCCGTGCCCGAGGCCGTCCTGCAGGGTGACCCGGATGCCGCGGGTCGGCTCCCCGGCAACGCGCACTTCACTTTTCCCGGTTGCGAAGGCGACTCGCTCCTCTTCCTGCTCGACGTAGCAGGACTCTCCGTCTCGACGGGCTCTGCCTGTCAGGCGGGCGTGCCCGAGGCGTCGCACGTGCTCACGGCCATGGGACTGAGCGAGGCCGACGCGCGCGGTGCGCTGCGCATCACGCTCGGGCACGGAACGACCGAAGCCGACGTCGATGCGTTCGTCGCCGCGCTGCCGGTCGCATTCACGCAGGCGTCCAAGGCGGGGCTCAGCGACCGTGTGGTGCCGCTCGGGCACGCCCGCTAGAGGTTGACGGTGGCCACGATGGCCAGGTGGTCGCTGCCTCCGGCCGGGATGACGGTGTTGCTCGTGACGTCGAGGCCGCGCTGAAGGAAGTGGTCGAGCCTCGTCACCGCGAAGGGAGATGCCGGCCAGGTGAAGCCGAAGAGGCCGTCGCTCTGATTCGGCTCCGACAGCTGCGACAGGATCGGCTTGAACGCCCTGTCGGTGGACGCCGCATTGAAGTCGCCGACAGCGATGACACGATCGTTCTCGTCGTTGGGAAGGACGTCGGCGAGGTTCTTCAGCATCTCGTCTCTGTCACCGTGATCGCCTAGGCGGGCAGACGCCGCGTGGATCACGTAGATGCTCACGAGGCCCTCGGGTGTCTCGAGATCGGCGGCGAGCGCACGCTGCCATCCGAGGCCGAGGTCCCACGGCTGCGCGTTCAGAATGGGGTAGCTGCTCCAGAGGCCGACGGTGCCCACCTGATAGGAGTACTCGTAGGCGGCGTCGAGAACAGACGAGATCTCGTCGCGCGACGCGTCGTCGATCTCCTGGATGGCGACCACCTGGGCGCCCGTCGCGACGAGGTCGGCGGCCGACGCGGCCCCCGTGCCCGAACTCGCCTCGACATTCTGACTCGCGACGGTGAGCGTGCTCGCGCTCGCGGGAGGAGCGGTCCACTCGAGCGGAACGATGGAAGCCCCGAACATGAACGCCCAGGCCACGAGAGGCACGAAGGCGGCGACCCAAGGACGCCCGCGGCGAGCGAAGGCGGCAAGGATGAACAGAACCGGGATTCCGAGCCCGAGCCAGGGAGCGGCCGAGTCGATCACCAGGCCGAGACCGCCCACATCGGGCACGAGATTGTGCAGCGCGATGACGGCGGCGAGTACGAGGGATGCGGCCACGACGACGGCGTTCAGCGCACGACGACCGGGGGAGGGTCGACGCTTCGCAGAAGATGACGCGCGGGGCGTCTCGTACAGGAGAGACATCGCCCTCCAGTCTGCCGCAGCAGACTGGGCGAATACTCAGGTCGATACCGCGATGCATCGGGCGGGGCTTGTTGCACCACTCCTCATGTTTTGAGTCATTCAAAATACCGTTAGGGTGGAGACATGACGACAGACGTGACGGACGCGACGGCGCTGGCCGACAGCATCCGCTCGGTCGGCCTCAAGGTGACCGAACCCCGTATCGCGGTGCTCTCGGTCGTCGAACGCGATCCGCACATCGACGCCGAACGCATCTTCCAATCGATTCGGAGGACGCTGCCCGGTACGAGCGTGCAGGCCGTGCACGGAGTTCTGGCAGCCTTTTCTCAGGCCGGACTCCTCCGGCGCATCGAGCCCGCTCACTCGCCCGCGCTCTACGAGCGACGTGTCGATGACAACCATCATCACATCGTCTGTTCCGCGTGCGGAGCGGTGGAAGACGTCGACTGCACCGTCGGGCACAGCCCGTGCCTCGTGCCGTCGGCGGCGTCGGGCTTTCAGGTTCAGAGCGCCGAGGTGAACTTCTGGGGTCTCTGTCCGAATTGCCAGACTGCCTAACAGCGCCAGACCGTATTCTCGTCCTGTCGACCGATCCTCTACAAAGGAGAACCATGTCCACCGATGCTTTCACCACCACCAACTCCGGTGCCCCCGTCGCGAGTGACGAGCACTCGCAGACCGTCGGCACCGACGGCCCCATCACTCTGCACGACCACTACCTGGTCGAGAAGCTCGCCCAGTTCAACCGCGAGAAGGTCCCCGAGCGCATTGTGCACGCCAAGGGCGGCGGCGCGTTCGGCACCTTCGTGACCACCCACGATGTCTCGGCCTACACCCGGGCCAGCCTCTTCCAGCCGGGCGCCTCCGTCGACGTGCTCGCTCGCTTCTCCACGGTCGCAGGCGAGCAGGGCAGCCCCGACACCTGGCGCGACCCGCGCGGCTTCGCGCTCAAGTTCTACACCGACGAGGGCAACTACGACCTGGTCGGCAACAACACGCCCGTCTTCTTCATCCGCGACGGCATCAAGTTCCCCGACTTCATCCACTCGCAGAAGCGTCTGCCCGGCACGCACCTGCGCGACCACGACATGCAGTGGGACTTCTGGACGCTCTCGCCCGAGACCGCACACCAGGTGACCTGGCTCATGGGAGATCGTGGCCTGCCGGCCTCGTGGCGCCACATGGACGGCTTCGGTTCGCACACCTACCAGTGGATCAACGCAGCAGGCGAGCGCTTCTGGGTGAAGTACCACTTCAAGACCCACCAGGGCATCGAGATCCTGAGCCAGACCGACGCAGACCGCATCGCCGGCGAAGACGCCGACTTCCACATCCGCGACCTGTCCGAGGCCATCAAGCGCGGCGACTACCCGAGCTGGACCCTCTCGGTGCAGATCATGCCCTACGACGACGCGGCGAACTACCGGTTCAACCCGTTCGACCTCACCAAGGTCTGGCCGCACGCCGACTACCCACTGCACGAGGTCGGAACGATGACCCTGACGCGCAACCCGGAGAACTACTTCGCTCAGATCGAGCAGGCCACCTTCGCGCCCTCGAACTTCGTTCCCGGAATCGCGGCAAGCCCCGACAAGATGCTGCTCGCCCGCATCTTCAGCTACGCAGACGCGCACCGCTACCGCGTGGGAACGAACCACGCTCAGCTGCCCGTGAACGCCGCTGTCTCGCCGGTCAACTCCTACTCGAAAGACGGAGCGATGCGTCACGGCTTCAACTCGGAAGAGACCCCCGTCTACGCGCCGAACTCGCACGGAGGCCCGCACGCCGACCCGGCTCGTCACGGCAACGACGCGGGCTGGGAGAGCGACGGCGAACTCGTGCGTGCCGCTGCCGCGCTGCATGCCGACGACGACGACTTCGGCCAGGCCGGCACCCTGGTGCGCGAGGTTCTGGATGACGCGGCGCGCGATCGGCTCGTCGCGAACATCGCGGGTCACGTCTCGAAGGTGACCGACGCCGGGCTCCGCCAGCGCGTGTACCAGTACTGGACGAACGTCGACGCGACGCTCGGAGCGCGCGTCGCCGCGGCCGTCGAGCCGAGCGCCCCCGGCTCGAACGAGCAGCCCGAGGTCGTGGGCATCGGCGCGTAGCGCACCGTCCCCGGCCCGCCCACGGGCGGGCCGGGGAATGAAGCGCAACCCCGTTTCGTTGTACGGGTCGTGCGGGTAGCGTTTCGCGAACCGCACGACCATCAACCGAAACGCTTCACGAGGAGGCCCGTTTTGCCTACCGTTACCGTCACCGCCGAATCCCTCGACAAGACCATCACCGAGAACGAGATCGTTCTGCTCGACTTCTGGGCCGACTGGTGCGGGCCCTGTAAGCAGTTCGCCCCGGTGTTCGAGAAGTCCAGCGAAGACAACACCGATGTGGTCTACGGCAAGATCGACACCGAAGACCAGCAGCAGCTCGCGGCGGCCGCCCAGATCACGTCCATCCCCACGCTCATGGCGTTCAAGAACGGCGTGCCCGTGTTCCGCCAGGCGGGATCGCTTCCCGCGCCCGCACTCGCAGACCTCGTCGCTCAGCTCAAGGCGCTCGACGTCGAGGCCGCGATGAAGGCCCAGGCCGAGGCAGACGCTGCTGCTACGACACCTGGCGAGTAAGCACCACCCCGGCCCCGCCGTCGTACCCCTCACGTAAGCTCGTTCCGTGAAGGTTTTAGCAGCGATGAGTGGCGGAGTCGACTCCGCGGTTGCCGCGGCGCGCGCGGTCGAGGCCGGGCACGACGTGGTCGGGGTGCATCTCGCCCTGTCCCGAATGCCCGGCACTCTCCGCACGGGGGCGCGCGGCTGCTGCACCATCGAAGACTCGATGGACGCGCAGCGGGTGGCGAACAAGATCGGCATCCCGTACTACGTGTGGGATTTCTCCGAGCGGTTCAAGGCCGACGTGGTCGACGACTTCGTGGCCGAATACACGGCGGGGCGCACTCCTAACCCGTGCATGCGCTGCAACGAGCGCATCAAGTTCGCGGCTCTGCTCGAGAAGGCGGTCGATCTCGGCTTCGACGCGGTGGCCACCGGTCACTACGCGAACATCGTCACCGACGCCGACGGCAATCGCGAGTTGCACCGTGCGGCGACGTGGGCCAAAGACCAGAGCTACGTTCTGGGCGTCCTCACCAGCGAGCAGCTCGCGCACAGCATGTTCCCCCTGGGCGCCACGCCGTCCAAGGCCGAGGTTCGCGCCGAGGCTGCCGAGCGCGGTTTCTCCGTGGCGAAGAAGCCAGACAGCCACGACATCTGCTTCATCCCCGACGGCGACACGAAGGGCTGGCTCGCCGAGCGCGTCGGCGCCGAGACAGGGCAGGTCATCGAACGCGACGGCAGCGTCGTGGGCAGCCACGACGGAGCTCACTCGTTCACGGTCGGCCAGCGCCGAGGACTGCACCTCGGCATGCCGGCGCCCGACGGCAAGCCGCGCTTCGTTCTCGAGGTGCGTCCCATCAGCAACCAGGTGGTCGTCGGCCCGAAAGAGGCGCTCGACATCTCGGAGATCGCCGGTGCACGCTTCACCTGGGCGGGCCTGGCTCCCGAGCATCCTGAGGTCGCCTTCGAGTGCGAGGTTCAGATCCGAGCGCACGCAGATCCTGTCGCTGCCACCGCGGTCGTACGCCCCCTCGACGTTCCCGTGCCGGTCGAGGGCCAGCGACCGGCATCTGATCACGAGCTCGTGATCACGCCGCACTCGCCACTCAACGGCGTCGCCCCCGGTCAGACGGCGGTCGTCTACATCGGCACGCGCGTTCTCGGTCAGTGCACGATCGATCGCACGGTGAGCGCCGTCGCGGTCGCGTCCGATCCCACCCCGGCCGTGGCCTGATGTCCGAGATCCTGCCCGACGAGATCACGCCGGATTTCGCCGAAGCCAAGGTCGAGGCGCAGCAGCTCACGACGCGCATCCTCGAGTTGCGCGATCAGTACTACGAGAAGAACGCGTCGACCGTCTCCGACGCCGAGTACGACGCGCTCGTGCGCCGACTCGATGCACTCGAGCGCGCTCATCCCGAGCTCCTGAGCGCAGACAGCCCCACCCAGACGGTCGGCGGACGCGCCGAGACCACCATGTTCACCCCCGTCACGCACGCCGAGCGCATGCTCAGCCTCGACAACGTCTTCAGCGAAGAAGAACTGCGCGAGTGGGCGTCGAAGATCGAACGCGACGCGGGCCGCAGTGCGGTGCGCTACCTCTCGGAGCTCAAGATCGACGGCCTGGCCATCAACCTGCGCTACGAGAACGGAGTGCTCGTCACCGCCGCGACTCGTGGCGATGGGGTCGTCGGCGAGGATGTCACCGACAACGTGCTGCAGATCAAGCAGATCCCGCCGCGACTCGCGGGAACGGGGCACCCGCCGCTCGTCGAGGTGCGGGGTGAGATCTTCTTTCCCGTCGCATCCTTCGACGAACTCAACGCCGCCCAGGAAGCGGCGGGGGAGCGCGTGTTCGCGAATCCCCGCAACGCGGCGGCCGGGTCGCTGCGGCAGAAGACCGAGGGCAAGAACGCCAAGCAGCTGGCGTTGGTCGAGAACCGTCTGTCTCGACTGCGCATGCTCGTGCACGGCATCGGAGCGTGGCCGAACCCTCCGGTCGCCGCCCAGAGCGAGGTGTACGGCCTGCTCGCCGAGTGGGGCCTTCCCATCTCCACCCACTTCAAGGTCTTCGACGCGGTCGACGACGTGGTCGAGTTCGTTCGCTACAACGGCATCCATCGCGCCAGTGTCGAGCACCAGATCGACGGAATCGTCATCAAGGTCGACAACCTGGCCCTGCACGACGAGCTCGGCGCCACGAGCCGCGCGCCGCGCTGGGCCACCGCCTACAAATACCCGCCCGAAGAGGTCAACACTCGACTGCTCGACATCGTCGTGAGCGTCGGACGCACGGGCAGGGCCACCCCTTTCGCCGTTATGGAGAAGGTCGAGGTCGCCGGGTCGGAAGTGCGCCAGGCCACCCTGCACAACCAAGACGTCGTCAAGGCCAAGGGTGTGCTCATCGGCGACATCGTGGTTCTGCGCAAGGCAGGCGACGTCATTCCCGAGGTGCTCGGCCCCGTCGTCGAACTCCGCACCGGCGACGAACGCGCCTTCGTGATGCCCGAGAACTGTCCCGAGTGCGGCACCCGACTGGCTCCGGCGAAAGAGGGCGACAAAGACCTGCGCTGCCCGAATGCCCGAAGCTGCCCCGCGCAGGTTCGCGGTCGCGTCGAGCACGTCGGATCTCGCGGCGGACTCGATATCGAGGTGCTGGGCGAGGTGTCGGCCGCGGCACTCACTCAGCCGCTCGAACCTGCCGAACCTCCGCTCGAGACCGAGGCGGGGCTCTTTGCCCTGCGCATGCGAGACATCTTCCCGATCACCGTCGTCGTGCGCGACAACGAGACCGGCATGATCAAGCTCACCGACGGCGGCGAACCCAAGCGGGTCATGCCGTTCCAGCGCAAGCGCCAGAAGCGCGATGGGGCCTTCGACCCCGAGGCTGCCGAGTTCGCGGGCGACGAGTTCTCGGTGCCCTCGACCAACGCGGTGAAGCTCCTCTCCGAGATCGATAAAGCCAAGACGAAGCCGTTGTGGCGCATCCTGGTGTCGTTGTCGATCCGCCACGTGGGTCCCGTCGCCGCGCGCGCTCTCGCCGACTACTTCGGGTCGCTCGACGCGATCCGCGCTGCGAGCCGCGATGAACTCGCCGCGGTCGACGGCGTCGGGCCGATCATCGCCGACGCCCTGATCGACTGGTTCGCGGTCGACTGGCACGTCGACATCGTCGAGGCCTGGGCCGCGGCCGGCGTGCAGTTCGCGACCCCGGGGCATCCGGGGCCGGGAGCCGCTGTCGTCGAGGGCGGTGTGCTCTCGGGCATCACCGTGGTCGCCACCGGGTCGCTCGAAGGATTCAGCCGAGAAGGCGCCCTCGAAGCGATCATGGAGGCGGGCGGCAAGGCCGCGTCGAGCGTGAGCAAGAAGACCGACTTCGTGGCGGCGGGCCCCGGTGCGGGTTCCAAGCTCACGAAGGCCGAGGCGCTGGGCCTGCGCATCATCGACGCCGAACAGTTCGCGATCCTCGTCACGCAGGGCCCGGATGCGCTCGGCCCGGCTCCCGAGGCGGAGAGCGCGCCCGACGACGTCGCTCCCTGACCCTGTCGTTCCCTTCGACAAGCTCAGGAACGGGCCTCCGGTAGAATCGGTGGGTTCGTCCGAACTCCCCCCGAATGAAGACACGGAGCAGCATGTCCGAAATCACGCAGGAGCAGGTCACCCACCTCGCCAACCTCGCCCGTATCGCATTGACGCCCGAAGAGATCGTGTCGCTCACCAGCGAACTCGGGTCGATCATGGACCACGTGGCCACGGTCACCGAGGTGGCGACGCCCGACGTGCCCGCGACGAGCCACCCGATCCCGCTGCAGAACGTCTTCCGCGACGACGTTGTGGGGCAGACCCTCACCGCCGAAGAGGCGCTGGCGGGCGCACCCGATCACGACGGTTCCCGGTTCCGCGTCACAGCGATTCTGGGGGAGGAGCAGTAATGACATCCGATCTGACCAGGCTCACCGCCGACGCCCTCGCAGCCAAGCTCGCCTCGAAAGAGGTGAGCTCTGTGGAGGCCACGCAGGCCCACCTCGACCGCATCGCCGCGGTCGAAGGCGCGGTGCACGCGTTCCTGCACGTCGCATCCGACAGCGCCCTCGCCGAGGCGGCCGATATCGACCGTCGCCGTGCGGCCGGTGAGCAGCTGCACCCCCTTGCCGGTGTGCCGATCGCCATCAAAGACGTCATCGTCACCAAGGGCATGCCCACCACCAGCGGATCGAAGATCCTCGAGGGCTGGGTTCCGCCCTACGACGCCACGGTCATGACCAAGCTGCGGGCCGCCGGCCTCGTCTCGCTGGGCAAGACGAACATGGACGAGTTCGCCATGGGCTCGTCGACCGAGCACTCCGCCTACGGCCCGACGCACAACCCGTGGGATCTGGAGCGTATCCCCGGAGGCTCCGGTGGTGGCTCTGCCGCGGCTGTCGCCGCCTTCGAAGCTCCCTTCGCGCTCGGCAGCGACACCGGCGGATCCATCCGCCAGCCCGCCCACGTCACGGGAACCGTGGGCCTCAAGCCCACGTACGGCGGAGTCAGCCGCTACGGCGCCATCGCCCTCGCTTCCAGCCTCGACCAGATCGGCCCGGTCTCGCGCACCGTCCTCGACTCGGCCCTGCTGCACGACGTGATCGGCGGCCACGACCCGCGCGACTCCACGTCGCTCACCGACGTCTGGCCCTCGTTCGCCGAGGCCGTGCGCAATGCCGACGTTGCGGGTCTCCGTATCGGCGTCATCAAAGAGCTCCAGGGCGACGGCTTCCAGCCGGGCGTCATGGAACGCTTCCGCGAAGCCCTGGCCCTTCTCGAGGGGGCCGGCGCGATCATCACCGAGGTCGAGCTTCCGAGCGTCGAACACGCCATCGCCGCGTACTACCTGATCATGCCCGCCGAGGCCTCCAGCAACCTCGCCAAGTTCGACTCCGTGCGCTTCGGCCTGAGGGTCAACCCGAAGGGCGGCGGAACCGTCGAAGACGTGATGAGCGCCACCCGCGAACAGGGCTTCGGGGCAGAGACGAAGCGCCGCATCATCCTCGGCACCTACGCTCTCTCCGCCGGCTACTACGACGCCTACTACGGCAGTGCCCAGAAGGTGCGCACGCTCGTGCAGCGCGACTTCGCAGCTGCGTTCGCCAACGCCGACGTGCTGGTGTCGCCGACGGCTCCGACCACGGCGTTCAAGCTCGGCGAGAAGACCGGCGATCCGTTGTCGATGTACCTCAACGACATCGCGACGATCCCGGCCAACCTCGCCGGCATCCCCGGAATCTCGGTTCCCGCAGGACTGGCCGCCGAAGACGGCCTGCCCGTCGGCATCCAGTTCTTGGCGCCAGCGCGCGAAGACGCCCGACTCTATGGCGTCGCGGCGGCGCTCGAAGCCCTGCTCGAGCAGAAATGGGGCCACACGCTCCTGAGCCAGGCTCCCGACCTCTCTTTTAGTGAAATGAACGCGACCGATGAGGGAGCCGTCTGATGGCGAAATTGATGGACTACGACCGCGCTCTCGAACTGTTCGAGCCGGTGCTCGGCTTCGAGGTGCACATCGAGCTCAGCACCAAGACCAAGATGTTCTCCGACGCGCCCAACTACTTCGGCGGAGAGCCCAACACCAACATCACGCCCGTCGATCTGGGGCTGCCAGGGTCGCTTCCCGTCGTCAACGGCCAGGCCGTGCGTTACGCCATCAGCCTGGGCCTGGCCCTCGGCTGCTCCATCGCGCCGACGAGCCGCTTCGCCCGTAAGAACTACTTCTATCCCGACCTGGCGAAGAACTACCAGATCTCGCAGAGCGATGAGCCCATCGCCTTCGCGGGTTCCGTCGAGGTCGAGCTCCCCAATGGCCGACTCTTCACGGTGCCGATCGAACGGGCGCACATGGAGGAAGACGCCGGAAAGCTCACCCATGTGGGCGGCGCGACCGGCCGCATCCAGGGCGCCGAGTATTCGCTCGTCGACTACAACCGCGCCGGTGTGCCTCTCGTCGAGATCGTGACCGACATCATCTATGGTGCCGAAGCCGATGCCCCTGAATTGGCCAAGGCGTACGTGTCCACGATTCGCGACATCGTCGTGGGCCTGGGCATCTCAGAGGCCCGCATGGAGCGCGGAAACCTGCGCTGCGACGCCAACATCTCGCTGCGCCGGCGCACGCCCGAGGGCGAGCCGCCCGCGCCGCTCGGAACACGCACCGAGACGAAGAACGTCAACTCGCTGCGCAGCGTCGAGCGCGCCATCCGCTACGAGATCCAGCGCCAGGCCGCCATCCTCGACGACGGCGGAACGATCACGCAGGAGACCCGGCACTGGCACGAGGACACGGGCCAGACCTCCGCAGGCCGCCCCAAGTCCGACGCCGACGACTACCGGTACTTCCCGGAGCCCGATCTGCTTCCCGTCGTGCCCTCGCCCGAACTCATCGAGAAACTGCGTGCCGCCCTTCCCGAGGCTCCCGCGATCCGTCGTCGCCGGCTCAAGACCGAGTGGAACTTCACCGATCTGGAGTTCCAGGACCTGACGAACTCCGGCCTGGTCAACGAGGTCATCGACACCGTCGCCGCCGGCGCCTCTCCCGCGTCCGCCCGCAAGTGGTGGACCGGGGAGATCGCCCGGACGGCCAACGCCCAGGGCGTCGACGCCACCACCCTCGTCACGCCGCTCCAGGTCGCTCAGCTCGTCGCACTCGTCGACGCCGGCACGCTCACCGATCGCCTCGCGCGGCAGGTTCTCGAGGGTGTCATCGCGGGCGAGGGCACACCTCAGCAGGTCGTGGATGCGCGCGGCCTGGCCGTCGTGTCAGACGACGGCGCGCTGATCGCCGCCATCGACGAGGCTCTGCAGAGCCAGCCCGATGTGCTGGCCAAGATCCGCGACGGCAAGGTGCAGGCCGCCGGCGCCGTGATCGGAGCCGTGATGAAGGCGATGAAGGGCCAGGCAGACGCCGCGCGCGTGCGTGAGCTGGTGCTCGAGCGGGCGACCGCGCTTCCGGAGTAGTCCGGGCTGAACATCGGCTAGAAGTCGATGCCGGTCAGGTCTTCTGACGCCGCCCAGAGCCGCATGGCCACCCTCTGATCGAGGGCCCGTCGGCTCTGCTTGGCGCGCCCGGGAGGACCCGTCAGGCCGAATGCGCCCGTGGGCCCGACGTAGTCGCCGCCGGACACGCTCGCCCAGGTCGCGGCGAACAGTTCGGGTTCTGTGCCCTGCTCGGCGTCCTGAGAGAAGCCGGGCGATTGCATGAATCGCTCGACGAGAGCGCTGGCCGGCTTGTCGCGGCCCAACTGCGGGCCCGCGTTCTGCAGATTCGTGCGGCTCGAACCAGGATGCGCAGCAGCGCTCAGCAGCCCCCATCCGGCGGCGTCGCTTCGGCGCTGCAACTCGTGGGCGAAGAGGAGGTTGGCCAGTTTCGACTGGCCGTAGGCGAGCCACGCGTTGTACTTCTTCTCGGCGTTGAGGTCGCCGAAGCGGATGCGACCGATCCAGTGCATCACGCTCGACAGGGTGACGACCCGGGGCGCTTCGGCGGCTGTCAGCGAGGGAAGCAGCTGCGCCGTGAGAGCGAAGTGCCCGAGGTGGTTCGTGCCGAACTGCAGCTCGAAGCCGTCTTCGGTGGTGTGCCTCGTGGGCACCGCCATAACGCCTGCGTTGTTGATCAGGATGTCGGTGGGCGTCTTCTCGGCATTCATGCGATCGGCGAACGCCCTCACACTGGCCAGAGATGCGAGATCGAGGCTCTCGAGCTGCAGGGATGCGTCGGGAACCGTCTTGCGGATGGTGTCGGCGGCCCCGGCGTTCTTCTCCGCCGTTCGGGCGGCCATCACGACGTGGGCGCCGGCGGCAGAGAGGCGGCGTGCCGCCTCGAGGCCGAGCCCGCTGTTGGCGCCGGTGATGATCACGCGTCTGCCGTGCTGATCGGGGATGGATAGCGGGGGTGCGGTCGACATGAAGCTCCTCGGGGGCGAGGCGGTGTCTCGGGTGGGCCGCCTAGACCAAAAGGTTATTGCGCATTCCTGACGGTGCCCTCATTCGTCGCTACGCGGAGAGCGGAAGCCTGTCGTCGCGGCCGGTCAGAGCGAGCAGTTTCGACTGCAGCGGCGCGTGCTCGGGAACGGGAATCGGCGAGCTGAACAGACCCGAGGCTTCGAGCGTCTCTTTCTGCGGTTCGAAGACCGTGTAGACAGCCGCGATCAGCCGTTCGTCGATGACCTCCGCGGTCCGGGTCGCCCGCGCGAGGTCCCAGGTGTGGATCGTGACGTCGGAGACCTGCTCGCGCAGGTATTCGGTGACCGTCACGGTGTCGTACGAGAGCTGCACCTGAGCATCCGGTGCAGCCGATCGCCACGCGTCGGTGGCAGCCTTCGAGTACTGAGCCCACTCTGCCGCGAGATCGCTCGACAGCGGCCGCTTGAGCGATCGCGCCTGACGCAGGCTGCGGCCCTCGAGCAGCAGCGGCACCCACTGCTGCTCTTCGATGACGTGGGTCACGAGCTGACGGGTGTTCCAGTCTGTGTCGGGCGTAGGCGCGTTCCAATCGGTCACCGCGTTCAGGCGAGCGGTGAACTCGGCGTGGGCGGTGTTCTGCAGTGTCAGCCAGTCGATGGTCACGATGGGGCTCCTGTCGGCAGTGCTCGTCATAGTCCTGGGTATAAGTCCATCATGGCGGTGCGCATTCCGCCGAGCCGGTGCGGATAGGCTCTCGGGGTGACCTTGACGACCAGAGACATCGACGCCACCGATCTGACTTCGCTTCTGGCGATGAACAACGGGGCGATACCCGCGGTCAATCTGCTCGACGAGGCGGAACTGCTCGATCTCGTGTCGATGGCGCATTCGGCCGTCATCGTCGTCGATGATGCCTCCCCGCGCGACCCGCTCGGTCTCGTCATCACGCTGACGGCGGGCAACGACTACGACAGCGAGAACTACCGCTGGTTCGAAGAGCGCGGCGGTGACTTTCTGTACGTCGACCGCATCGTCGTGCACCAGGGCATGCGCGGCCGAGGTCTCGGACAGATCCTGTACGAGCGTGTCTTCGCCGAGGCGGAGCTGGCCGGACTCGCGGAGGTCACGTGCGAGGTCAACCTCGATCCGCCGAACCCCGGATCTCTGGCATTCCACGATCGGCTCGGCTTCGTGCAGCTGGGCGAGCAGGTCACCAAGGGTGGATCCGTGAAGGTCGCTCTGCTGTCCGCGCCCGTGTTTCCGGCCTCAGCCCTGCCCGAAGCCTCCTAGGGCTCCAACTCTCGGCTCAGCCGCGGTCGGCCAGCAGCTGCTCCCTGACCGCCCGGCGCAGCACCTTGCCGATCAGCGACTTCGGAAGCTCGTCGATGACCACGATCCTCTTCGGCACCTTGTACGCGGTGAGCTGATCGCGGCACCAGTCGCGGAACTTCTTCTCGTCGAAGTCGGCCTTGGAAGACAGCACCACCGCCGCCACGACGTCTTCTCCGCCGCCGCCGCTGGGCATGCCGACCACGGCCACATCGGCGACTCCGGGGTGCTGTCGGAGCGCGTCTTCGACCTCTGAGGGCGCGACGTTGAAGCCGCCCGTGATGATGAGCTCCTTGATGCGGTCGACGATCGTGACGAAGCCATCGGCATCCTGCGTGCAGATGTCTCCCGTCCGGAACCAGCCGCCGTCGAGCAGCACGGCGTCGGTCTCATCGGACTTCTGCCAGTACCCCTGGAACACCTGCGGGCCACGGATCAGCAGTTCGCCCTCTTCGCCCGGCGCCCGATCGACGGAGGTGTCGTCCGGATCGACCACGCGGATCTCCGTGCTGGGAAAGGGCACACCGACGGTGCCGGGCCGACGGCTCGGGCCGATGGGATTGCCCAGTGCGACGGGGGAGGTCTCGGTGAGTCCGTAGCCCTCGACCAGGTAGCCGCCCGTGGCCTTCTCCCAGAGTTCGACGGTGGAGACCGGCAGATTCATGGCACCCGAGATGGCGAACCGGATGCCCGTGAGATCGACCTTGCGCTTCTCGGCACCCAGGGCGAGCCGCTCGTAGATGGGCGGCACGGCGGGTAGGAACGTGGGCGGATGCGACTTGGCCGCGTCGAGGACGAGGTCGACGTCGAACTTCGGCAGCAACACGAGCCGGGCACCGCTGTTCATCGCGAAGGTGAGGCAGAGCGTGAGCCCATATGCGTGGAACATGGGCAGGACGGCGTAGATGACCTCCTTGCCCGCCACCATCCCGGGAACCCACGCTCGCCCCTGCAGGGCATTCGCATGCAGATTGAGGTGGGTGAGCTTCGCGCCCTTCGGCGTTCCGGTCGTGCCGCTGGTGTACTGGATCACGGCGAGGTCGTCGACCGAAGGCCGTGGCACGGAGCGTCGGATCGGCCGGTGATTGAGGAGCTTCTCCCACGGCGTGCTGCGCTTCGAGTCTGCGGTGAGCGCCTTACGCGCCTCGCGGGCCTTCGGCACCGGCAGGCGCAGGGCGAGTCTCTTGGAGAGCGGCATGGCGCGCGTCACATCGACCGCGATGACCGTGTCGAACGCAACGTCGGCGGGCATCGCGTGGATGCGGTCACCCACCTTGTCCCACACGATGGCGACCTTGGCGCCGTGGTCTTCGAACTGATGGCGCATCTCACGGTCCGTGTAGAGCGGGTTGTGCTCCACGACGACCGCACCCAGCCGCAGCACGGCGTAGAAGGCGATGACGTGCTGCGGGCAGTTCGGCAAAACCAGGGCGACCCTGTCGCCGTGGCTGACGCCCGCGCGGCGCAGCCCTTCGGCCGCTCGCGCCACAAGCATTCCGAGCTCGGCATAGGTCGTGGTCGAACCGAAGAAGTCGAGCGCGACGTTGGAGCGGAACGCACTGATGGAAGCGTCGAGCATGTCGACGAGAGACCCCGTCGGGAGCTCGATCGTGGAGGGTACGCCGTCTGCGTACTGGGAAACCCATGGCCGGTCGGTCTCGATGGTCATTCGTTGCCCTTCGCGTCGTCGTGAGGTCATTATGACGCAGTCGAAGGGCTGTCTCATGGGCGTCGAGCGAGACGCATGCATCGTGCTACCGTGCGAGCGTGTCGCGAATCGTCGGGGTATCTGCCGCTCTTCCTTCGAACTCGTATGCCCAGAAGGACATCACCGAGGCGATAGCCCCGATGATCACGGGTGACCGGTCGAAGCAGGCTGTGCTGCGGCGTCTGCACGAATCGAGCCGGGTCGAGCGCCGTCACCTGGTGCTGCCGATCGAGCGGTACCTCGAAGAGCAGAGCTTCACGACCACGAACGACATCTTCATCGAGGCCGCGACCGATCTCGCCGAGGAGGCTCTCGCCGATGCCCTGGCGCAGTCCG
This sequence comes from Agreia sp. Leaf335, assembly GCF_001423605.1. Classification (NCBI taxonomy): domain Bacteria; kingdom Bacillati; phylum Actinomycetota; class Actinomycetes; order Micrococcales; family Microbacteriaceae; genus Agreia; species Agreia sp. Leaf335. The sequence goes on from NZ_LMOQ01000001.1 coordinate 1,043,856, forward strand.
GGATCGCCGCCGACGAAGTCGACTTCGTCTTGTTCACCTCGGTCACCGGCGTGTCCGCGCCCTCCATCGATGCCCTCCTGGTTCCGCGGATCGGGCTCAGACCGGATGTGAAGCGCGTGCCGATGTTCGGCCTCGGTTGCGTTGCTGGAGCGGCGGGCATCGCCAGGCTCGACGACTATCTCGTCGGTCACCCCCACGGCGTGGCCGTTTTGATCGCGGTCGAGCTGTGTTCGCTCACCGTGCAGCGCGACGACGACTCGATGGCGAACCTCGTGGCGTCGGGACTCTTCGGCGACGGAGCGGCGGCCGTCGTGATGGTCGGCGCCGAGCGCGCGGCCGCACGCACAGACGAGGGATTCGATGTCGTGGGCGTGCGCAGCGCCCTCTACCCCAACACTCGAGACGTGCTCGGGTTCAACCCCGGCGAGACGGGGTTCCGCATCGTCTTGACGGCCGGGGTCGCCGACGTGATCGACGAGCACTTCGGTCGCGACATGACGCTGTTCCTCTCCGACCACGACACCGCCGTCGACAGAATCGGGCGCTGGATCGCGCATCCCGGCGGACCGAGGGTGCTCGAGGCGTTCAGCGACGCGCTCCAGCTTCCGGCCGATGCCCTCGACGCCAGCTGGGATTCGCTGGCCCGCGTCGGCAATCTGTCGTCGGCATCGGTCCTGCATGTGCTGGCCGACAGCATCCGCGATCACACACCGGCGGCCGGCGAACTGTGCGCCCTCTTCGCGCTCGGGCCGGGCGTCTCGGCCGAACTCGTTCTGATGAGATGGTCTGGAGATTCGAAGTGACCCTGTCGGTGCTGCTCTACGTGATTCTCATCCTGCTGACCGGGGGCGAGCGCATCGTCGAGCTTGTCGTCTCGACGCGCAACGCGGCCTGGGCTTTCGCTCGCGGCGGCATGGAGTTCGGCAGACGGCACTTCGGGCCCATGGTGGCTCTGCACACGGGCCTCCTGCTGGCGTGCCTCGTCGAGACCCTCCTCGCCGACAGGCCGTTCATCCCGTGGCTGGGCTGGCCCATGCTCGTCATTGCACTGGCGAGTCAGGCTCTGCGCTGGTGGTGCATCGGCTCGCTGGGTCGGCGCTGGAACACGCGTGTCATCGTGGTGCCCGGTCTGCCTCTCGTGCTGCGGGGACCGTATCGGTGGCTCCGCCACCCCAACTACATCGTCGTCATCGCGGAGGGCATCGCCCTCCCTCTGGTGCACAGCAACTGGGTGACCGCCCTCGCGTTCACCGTGCTCAACGCCGTGCTCCTGTTCGGATTCCGCATTCCGGTCGAGGAACGTGCCCTCGAGGCGGCGCTCGGCGAAGAGCCGGTCGCCCCGAGATGACACCGGTCGACGTCGACGTCGCCATCGTGGGAGCGGGCCCCATCGGACTCGCCGCCGCCATCGAGTCGCGTCTGGCCGGGTACTCCGTGGCCGTCATCGAACCGCGGAGCTTTCCGATCGACAAGGCCTGCGGCGAGGGTCTTATGCCCGGAGCGGTCGCCGCCCTGGCTCGTCTGGGGGTGCATCCACCGGGCGTTCCGATTGCGGGCTTCCGCTACACGGATGCGACCAGGTCGGCCGAGCACCGCTTCGCCGGAGCATCCGGCCTCGGCGTGCGCCGCACGGCTCTGCACGACGCGCTCGCGGCCCGTGCCGACGAGCTGGGCGTGACGCGGGTGGATGGCCGGGTCACCGACGTGGTGCAGCGTGCCGACGGCGTGACGGTCGGCGACGTGCGCGCGTCGTGGTTGCTCGCGTGCGACGGGCTGCACTCGACCGTGCGGCGCGTGACGGGGCTCGAGCGTTCGCCGAGCCCGCGAGTCGACCGCCGCCGCTTCGGTCTGCGCAAGCACTATGCGGTCGAGCCGTGGACAGACCTCGTCGAGGTGCACTGGGTCGCGGATGCGGAGGCGTACATCACTCCGCTGGCCGGAGGCCTCATCGGCGTCGCCGTTCTCGGCCCGCCGCGCACGGATTTCGACGACGTGCTGGCCCGCATGCCGGAGCTACGCGCTCGGCTCGGACGGGCAGACGCCGTGGAGGCGCTCCGCGGTGCCGGCCCGCTGCGGCAGCGCAGCTCGGCCAGGAGTGTCGGCCGGGTGCTGTTGCTGGGCGACGCCTCGGGCTATGTCGACGCGCTCACCGGCGAGGGCATCCGGGTGGGCCTCGCCCACGCCAGGGCGGCCGTCGAGGCGATCGGTGCCGCCGATAGCCGGTCGGCGGCTGTGTACGACCGCGAATGGGCGCGGGTCAGCCGCGACTTCCGCGTGATCACCTCGGCGTTGCTCGCCGCAGCGCAGTCGCCCCTGCGGCCCCTCATCGTGCCGGCGGCCCGCACGTTACCCGGCCTTTTCGGGCTCGCCATCGAGCGTCTCGCTCGCTGAGAGGAAACACCGTGAAACTCGTTCCCGCCGCCCTGCGCGATCGTATCCGCCTCGTCCTGAGCGGCTCCAGCAACGAGCCGCCGGAGTGGTCGGTGCGCCTCGACGAGGGTGACGACGGAGGCTTCTTCGCGCCGGGCTCTGCTACGTGGAGCGTGCACGGCGGAATGTCGACGATCGTCGCGGGGATCCGAGCGCTACTGATCCAGGCGCTGCACCCGGGTGCGATGGCCGGCGTGCACGATCACTCCCGCTACAAGGAGGATCCGCTCGGACGACTGGCCGGAACGATCCGGTGGATCTTCACGGTGAGTTACGGAGACACCCGGACGGCGATCGGTACATCGAACTGGGTGCTGAAGATGCACGAACGGGTCGTCGGCAGCTACCTCGATGCGCACGGTGCGGAGCGCCCCTATTCGGCGAACGACCCCGAGTTGTTGAGCTGGGTGCACCTCGCCTTCACGGATTCATTCCTCGCGACGGCGAAACTCTACGGAAAGCCGATCCCGGGTGGCCCTGATGCCTACGTGCGCGAGTGGGCGAAGGCGGGCGAGCTGATGGGCGTGCAGAACCCGCCGCGCTCGGAGGCGGAACTCTCTTCGCAGTTGCGCGAGTACCTCGATGCGGGACGGCTGGTCTACAACGAACGTGTGGCCGATGCCGTGTCGTTCATCCGCAGACCTCCGCTGGGCCGCTCTCTGATGCCGGGCTACGCCCTCCTGTTCGCGGGAGCCGTCGCATCCATCCCCGAGCCCTATCGGGGCATGCTGCGGCTGCGCACCCCGGCGCTCGGGCCCATCCGACTGCCCGTGGCGGCGTTCACGCGATTGACCCTTCGTGTCATCGCGGGAACCCTGGAGGAAGATCCGCCGAGCGAGCTTGCGGCACGCCGCAGGCTCGCCCGGCTGGGCATCGACGGGCCGGCCATCACCCCCCGATAGCGCCGATCAGACGGGACGTGTCTCGGGCGAGACCGTGTGCTTGGCGTCGCGCACGACGACAGAGCCCAGCGCCTCGTCGATGCGCGCCAGGATGCCCTCGTCGAGAGTCACCCCGGCGGCCTTCACGTTCGACTCGACCTGCTCGGGTCGCGATGCTCCCATGAGGGCCGAGGCGACGTTGGGGTTCTGCAGCACCCACGCGATGGCGAGCTGCGCCATGGTGAGGCCGAGGTCGTGCGCGATGGGCTGAAGCAGCTGCACCCGGGTCAGCACGTCGTCGTTCAGGAAGCGCTTCACCATGTCTGCGCCGCCCTTCTCGTCGGTCGCGCGGCTTCCCGGCGGAAGCTCAGCCCCCGGCTTGTACTTGCCGGTGAGCACTCCCTGGGCGACGGGAGACCAGACGATCTGCGACAGACCCAGCTCGGCCGATGTCGGCACGACCTGGTCTTCGATGACGCGCCACAGCATCGAATACTGGGGCTGGTTCGAGATCAGCTGGAAGCCGAGCTCTTTCGACAGGGCGTGGCCGGCTCGGATCTGCTCCGCGTTCCATTCGCTCACGCCGATGTAGAGGGCCTTGCCCTGGCGCACGATGTCGGCGAACGCCTGCATCGTCTCTTCCAGGGGCGTCTCGACGTCGTAGCGGTGAGCCTGGTAGAGATCGACGTAGTCGGTCTTCAACCGACGCAGCGATCCGTCGATCGACTCCATGATGTGCTTGCGCGAGAGGCCCACGTCGTTGGGGCCCTTCGGGCCGGTGGGCCAGTACACCTTCGTGAAGATCTCGAGCGATTCGCGGCGCTGATGCTTCAGAGCCTTGCCGAGAACCTTCTCCGCCGCCGTGTTCGCGTAGGCGTCTGCGGTGTCGAAGGTCGTGATGCCGGCGGTCAGCGCGGCTTCGACGCACTGCGCCGCGATGTCGTTCTCGACCTGCGATCCGTGGGTCAGCCAGTTGCCGTATGTGATTTCCGAGACTTTGAGCCCGGACTTGCCGAGGTACCTGAATTCCATATTCGCCACGCTACTCCTCGCACTGGACGGCGGCTGGGGGTAGCGTGGGAACCCCCGATACGACAGGACACCATGGCCGCCACGCTCGAGATGATCAACCATCTCCTCGGGTTGGCCCTGGCGCTGACGTTCAGCACGGGCGCCGTCGACACGGTCGCCGTGGTGGGCGTGGTGGCGCTCAGCGCCCTTGCCGTGGCCCTGTGCGCGCACTACCTGGCGAGCCTGATCGCGAATGCGACCACGTCGCCCGTCGGGCAGACGAGTTTCGAGAGAGCGGCGCTGCGCGTCTTGGTCGTGCAGAGCGATCCGAATGCCGCGGGCCGTCCGCGCACGAGAGCGCCGGCACGCATCCTCCCGGTCGCGGCCTAGCCCAGAGCTGATCTGCGCGAGCGCCATCGAGCGCGCGGTTCGCGACCACACGTCATCCATCTTTCGCCCATGACGTTGGGATATCTCTGCCATGAATCCGTACACCCTCGGCCCTGTCGCCGCAGTCCTCGATGCCGCCTACGCCGTCGTCGTCCACCTCGCACTTCTGCTCGAACCCGTTTTTCCGGTGGCCGCCGCCGGTGCCGCCATCGTCGTCATCACGCTGCTCGTTCGGAGTGCGCTCATCCCTGTCGGAGTCTCGCAGGCGCGGGCCGAGGTCGCCCGCCGGCGACTCGCCCCGGCGATAGCGCGCCTCCGACAGAAGCACGCGAAGAATCCCGAACGCATGCAGCGTGAGCTCATGGATCTCTACGCGGCAGAGAAGACATCGCCGTTCGCGGGGTTCCTGCCGATGCTCATCCAGCTGCCGATCGTGTCGATCGTCTACGGCCTCTTCACCCAACTGCACGTGAACGGTCACGCGAACGGCCTGCTCGAGCAGACCGTCTTCGGTGTTCCTCTCGGCAGGAGTCTGCTGTCCTTCTCTGGCGCCGGCATCGTGTGGGCTGATGTCGCCGTCTTCGGCGCGATCCTGGCGTCGATCGCGATCGTCGCCACGTTGTCACGGCGTTTCCTGGCTCCGCTTCCTCCGCTGGCTCAGCCAGCAGTTCCCGCGACGCCGGTCGCCCCGACCGTGCCGGGAGCGGAATCGCTCACGCGCATCCTGAGCTATCTGCCGTATCTCACCGTTTTGTTCGCCGCCTTCGTGCCGCTCGCGGCGGCCCTCTATCTCGCCGTGACGACGGCCTGGAGCTTCGGGGAGCGGCTCATTCTGCGGCATCGGATGGCAGGATGAGGAGATCGAGGAGGCCATCGTGACGACGTATGTGGCACTGGTGCGCGGCATCAACGTGGGAACGAGCACCCTTGTGCCGATGCCCGACTTCCAGCGGGTGCTGGAGGAACGCGGATTCACCCGAGTGAAGACGCTTCTTCGCAGCGGTAACGCCGTCTTCGACACCGAGGCGACGCTCTCGCATGGCGACGTCGCCGATCTCGAGGCCCGCTTCGCGGAAGCGACGGGTGTCACGGCGCCGTTCGTGGTGATCGAGGGCTCTGAGTTCGTCAGGATCGTCGACGAGAATCCGCTCGCCGAGCTCTCCGACAACCCCTCACGGTTGATGGTCTCGTTCCTGCCCGGGCCTGCGCCTGCGGGCGTCACCACGCCGGATGCCGCGGCGCTGCTTCCCGAGGTAGTGCGGGTGGGAGGCAGGGCGGTGTACGCGTGGTGTCCCCACGGGGTGTCGGCGTCGAAGATCCCGGCGGCGTTCTGGCGGCAGTTCGGACAGGGGGCGACCGTGCGGAACGCGAACACCGCGGCCAAGCTGGTGTCGCTGGTGCTGCCTAGACTCGAGGAATGACGATCAGTGCGGGGGTAGACGACTCGACCGCCACCATGCTGCACATCGACATGGACGCCTTCTTCGCCTCGGTCGAGCTGCTCGATCACCCCGAGCTACGCGGCCAGCCGGTCATCATCGGCCACGCCGGCGGTCGGGGAGTGGTGACCAGCGCCACGTACGAGGCGCGTCGTCTCGGGGTGCATTCGGCCATGCCCGTGTCGGTGGCGATGCGATTGGCTCCCAAGGCCCATGTCCTCCCGCCGCACATGCACCTCTACAAGCACTACTCCGCCGAGGTGATGCGCATCTTCCACGACATCACGCCGTTGGTCGAGCCGCTCAGCATCGACGAGGCCTTCCTCGACGTGTCGGGTGCGAGAAGGCTGCTCGGCAGTCCCAGCGAGATCGGCGCCCAGGTGCGGGCGCGGGTGTTCGCCGAGACCGGCCTCACCTGCTCGGTGGGCGCCTCGTCGACCAAGTTCGTCGCCAAGATGGCATCGCAGCGCGCCAAGCCCGACGGCATGCTGGTCGTTCCCGAGTCGGAGATCCTCAACTTCCTGCACCCGCTGCCGATCAAGGCGTTGTGGGGCGTGGGTGCGAGCACCGAGGCGGCACTGGCTCGCATCGGCATCAAGACCGTGCGAGAACTGGCCGAGATGCCGCTGCCCGCTCTCACCAGAGCGGTGGGAGAGGCGTCAGGCCAGAAGCTCCACGCCCTGGCGCTCGGCATCGATCCCCGAGGCATCGTTCTCGAGCGCCAGGAGAAGAGCATCGGGCACGAGAACACCTTCGAATTCGACGTCTCCGATCGCCGGGTCCTCCATCGCGAGCTGCTCAAACAGGCGAACCAGGTGGCCGTGCGATTGCGCAGGGCCGGCCTCGAGGGTCGCACCGTCGCGCTCAAGCTCAGATTCAGCGATTTCACCACCATCACCCGATCGCGCACGCTCGCCGAGCCCAGCGACCTCGGCAAGCAGATCTACGACGAGGCCAAGTCGATCTTCGATGCGCTCGACCTGCGCGACGACCAACGGGTGCGGCTCATCGGCGTGCGGGTGGAGCAGCTCGCCGAGTCGGGGTCGGTGGTGCACCAGCCGTCGCTCTGGGTCGACGAGGCCGAGTCTCAGACCGACGGATGGCGCGACGCCGAGCGCACGATCGACAAGCTCTCGGCGCGTTTCGGGTCAGGGGCCGTCGGCCCCGCGTCGCTTCTGAAGAAGAAGGCGAGCGGGGCCTCGGGCGACGAGCCTCAGGAGACGCGGGGCCGGTAGACCGTCACCGAGTGCGGCGCGACCGTGGGCGAATCCCCACGAGGGCTCCACTCCAGCAGAACGTCTGCGTCATCCAGCAGCGCCGAGGGCGCCTGCAGCGGCTCCTCGGCCAGGTTGATCAGCACTCTGACGTCACCGCGCGTCAGCTCGAGCCAGCGCGCTTCCTCCGAGAACTCCACCGAGAGATGCGGCCAGCGCGGGTCGGTGAAGGCGGGCACGGTTCGGCGCAACGTCATGAGCGCCGTGTAGAACCCCAGCAACCGCGCGTGCGCAGAATCAGCGTCTGCAGCTTCACTCCAGTCGAGCTTGGAGTTGGCGAACGTCGAGACGTCTTGCGGGTTCGGAACGACCGACTCGTCCCACCCCATGCGCTCGAACTCGGCGATGCGACCCTCTGCTGTGGCCTTGCCCAACTCGGGTTCGGGGTGCGAGGTGAAGAACTGGAACGGCGTGGACGCGCCCCATTCCTCACCCATGAACAGCATGGGCGTGTACGGACCGAGAAGGGTCAGCGCCGCCGCGATCGCGAGCTGCCCCTCGTCGAGCGACGCGGTGAGCCGGTCTCCGATCGCCCGGTTGCCGATCTGATCGTGGTTCTGATTGGCCACGACGAGGCGCCACGTGAGCACGTTGGCGGTGTCGATGCGCTTGCCGTGGTGACGGCCTCGGAAGCTCGACCACGTTCCGTCGTGGAAGAAGCCCGAGGTGAGCGCCTTGGCCAGAGCGCTCAGCGGCTCGAAGTCGGCGTAGTAACCCGATGTCTCGCGTGTGAGGGCGACGTGCACCGCGTGGTGGAAGTCATCGCTCCATTGACCGGCGAGGCCGTAGCCCTGCTGGTCGCGGGCGGTGAACATGACGGGGTCGTTGAGATCGGACTCTGCGATGAGGCTCAGCGGGCGGCCGACGAAGGCCGACCATGCATCGGTCTCGGCGCCCAGTTCGCTCAACAGGTGGCGGGAGCTCTCATCGTGCAGTGCGTGCACGGCGTCGAGCCGCAGACCATCGACGTGGTACTCCTCGAACCACATGCGGGCGTTGTCGAGAATGAAGCGCCGTACCTCGGTCGAGCCGTGGCCGTCGAGGTTGATCGCCTTGCCCCAGGTCGTTCCGGCGGCCTCGTGCTCGTACGGACCATAGACGCCGAGATAGTTGCCGCTCGGCCCCAGGTGGTTGTAGACCACGTCTTGGATGACGGCGAGACCGCGGAGGTGACACGCGTCGACGAACCGGCGGTAGGCATCCGGACCGCCGTAGGTCTCCTGAACGGCGAACCAGAGAACGCCGTCATAGCCCCAGTTGTGCGTGCCGTTGAAGGCGTTGACCGGCATGACCTCGACGAAGTCGATTCCGAGCGACACGAGGTGATCGAGTCGCTCGATCGCCGAGTCGAGCGTGCCCTCGGGTGTGAACGTGCCGATGTGCAGCTCGTAGATGGCACCGCCGGCGAGCTGTCGTCCGGCCCAATCGTCGTCGTTCCACACGTACGATTCGGCGTCGACGGTGCGGGTGAGTCCGTGCACACCCTCGGGTTGGCGGCGCGAGCGGGGATCGGGGATCGGGCCGACCGAGTTTCCGTCGGCGTCGTCGACGATATACCCGTAGTCGACCTCGCCCTCCGGCGTCGACGGACCGGCGCTCCACCAGTCGTCGGCTGATCTGGTCATCTCGAGCGTGCTCCCCGCGACGACGAGGCGCACACGGTGGGCGTGAGGAGCCCACACATCGAATCGGAGACGTTCGGTCATTCGGAGAGATCCTCTCGGACGGCGGCAAGGAGGGCGACGGGAAGGTCGGCGAGCAGTTCGGACACGGCCACCGGGCCTGCCTCGATGCGGCGTCCGGTGAGGACGTCGACACTGTCGCGTTCGATGGTGATCTGGGTCGAGCCCCAGCCCTCGGCCTGGGCGAGCGACCAGGGAAGACGCGTCGCGATCGTGATCGCGCCGCCCCTGTCGAAGGCGATCACATGGCTGGCTGCGTCGCCGTGCGCCTCGACGGGGGTGTATCCCGTGAAGAACTCGGGATGCTCGTGCCGAAGACGAAGCGCGCGCGACGTGACGAGCAGTTTTGCGGCACCCGTCTCGTCGACGGACGGCAGCTCGCCCGTGTCGAGGATCTCGAGCAGCCGACGTCGCTCGTCGAAGTTGACCGGTCGACGGTTGTCGGGGTCGACGAGGGAGTTGTCCCAGAGCTCGGTGCCCTGGTACACGTCGGGAACGCCCACCATGGTGAGCTGGATCAGCTTCGCGGCGAGCGAGTTCGACCAGCCCGCGGGCCGGATGCGAGTGGCGAGCGCCTCGACGAGCTCGTGGGTGCGCGGGTCGTCGTAGGCGGCATCGACCGCGGCATGCAGGGCCTCCTCGAACTGCTCGTCCGGTGCGTTCCACGTCGTGGATGCGCCGGCTTCGCGAGACGCCTTCTCTGCGTAGGCGTGCAAGCGCTCGCGCTCGATCGGCCAGGCGCCGATCGCGGTCTGCCAGAGGAGAGAATCGAAGGCCTCGTCGCCGATGGGTGCGGATTCGCGCAGCCCCTCGAGCGTCTCGAGCCACATGTGCGGCAGCTCGCTCAGCACGTCGATACGAGCGCGGACGTCTTCGCCACGCTTGGTGTCGTGCGTCGAGAGGGTCGTCATGGTGCGGGGGAACGACGCCATGCGCTGCCACTGGCGCGCGTGGAATTCGCCGGCATCGATCGCGAACTCGGCCGGTTCTCCGCCCACCTCGTTGAGCGACACGAGCCTGTTCCAGCGATAGAACGCCGTGTCCTCGACGCCCTTGGCCATGACCATGCCCGATGTCTGCTGAAAGCGGATCGCGCCGGCGTTGCTGGGGTGCGACAGGGCCGCCGTGACGACATCGAGTTCTGCGGTGAGGTCGGGCCGCGCTGCCAGAGCGGCGCGGTGCGCCTCTTCGAGCTTTTCGACACCGGACGGGAGGTAGGAGCGGTAGACGGGGAAGCAGGTGAGCAGCTCGGCGATCGCGTCCGCGATCGCGGGGGAGCCGCGCCAGGCAGCATCCGCCAGGGCGTCTTCGCGGTCGAGGTCGCGCTGGATCCGCAGCACCTCGGACCGAAGGATGCCGTCGGCGATGCCGCGCTTCGTGTCGTGGATCAGCGTCGTCCAGCTGTCGTGCGCGCTCTCGCCGTCGCCGAGGCCCAACGCGACGTTCAGGAACTGCTCGCCCGAGGCATCCACCAGCACCCGATCGATGTCGCCGAGCGCGTCGTAGCCGGTCGTGCCTGCCGTCTTCCAGGAGGCGGGCAGCTTCTCGCGACCCTCGAGGATCTTCTCGACGAGAACGTAGGCGCCGCCCGTGAGCTCGGCGAGGTGCTCGAGGTAGTCCTCGGGGTCGGCGAGCCCGTCGGGGTGATCGACCCGCAACCCGTCGGCGAGGCCGTCAGCGAACCAGCGCCCGATCTCGGCGTGCGATTCGTCGAACACCCACGGAACCTCTACCTTGACGCCGGCGAGCGTCGTGACGGCGAAGAACCGTCGGTAGTTCAATTCGGCGTCGGCGCGGCGCCAGTTCATGAGCTCGTAGTGCTGGCGCGAGTGCACGGTGATCGCGTCGGCGCCGTCGTCGGCCGTTCCCGGCGCGACCGGGAATCGATTGTCGTAGTAGTGCAGTTCCTTCGCCCCATCGGGACCGGTGGCGAGCTCGAGCGCGTCGAGGGAGTCGTCGCCCAGCACGGGCAGGCGAACCTTGCCGTGGCCGAACTCCCAGTCCACGTCGAAGGCCTCGGCGTGCCGGGAATCGCGTCCGTGCGTCAGCAGCTCCCACCACCACACGCTGAGGGGGGCCGTCGCCACACCCACGTGATTGGGCACGATGTCGACCAGAACGCCGAGGCCGCGCGCGTGGGCTGCCTCGGAGAGCCGTTCCAGCCCATCCGGCCCGCCGCGCTCGGGATCGACACGGCTGTGGTCGATCACGTCGTAGCCGTGGTTGCTGCCGGGCTCGGCCTCGAGAATGGGCGACAGGTACACCCAGTCGGCGCCGAGGTCGGCGAGGTAGTCGATGAGTTCAGCCGCCGCGTCGAGTGTGAACGACGACGAGATCTGGAGTCGGTAGGTGGAGAGGGGTTCTCGCATGGGTCCTCGCTAGCCGTTGGACGGCTTGGTCAGGGGGATGGTCTCGATGGTGCCGGTCATGGCAGTGAGAGAGGCGGCGACCGAGTGGTCAGCCTCGGTCACGGCTTCTTGGTGGGCGCGGAGTACGACCAACGACTTCGCCAGTACTCTGACCTTCTCGTTCGCGCTGCGAAGAGGTCCGTCTGCAGCCTGGCCTGCCGAATCGATCACCACATCCCACGACTGCGAGTATTCGCCGGGAGGGAGAACGAAGTCAACGTCTTGCGGTTCGGCGTTGAAATAGACAAGGAAGTTCACATCGGTGATGCGCTGGCCGCGCTGATCGCGCCCGCGGATGCCCTGCCCGTTGAGGAAGACGCCCACCGAGCGGCTGAGAGGGGCGTCCCACTCCTCCGGCTCCATCTCGCGGGCATCCGAGTTGAGCCAGACGATGTCGGGCAGGGGCTCGCCCTTGCCGCGCCTGACCGGTCGGCCGTCGAAAAACCGACTGCGTCGGAAGGTGGGGTGTTCCTTGCGCAGCCGTGACACGGCGGCGGTGAACTCGTTCAGGGGAACGTCGGCGTGATCCCAGTGGATCCAGCTGATCTCCGAGTCTTGGGCGTAGGTGTTGTTGTTGCCCTGTTGCGTGCGGCCGATCTCGTCGCCGTGCAGCAGCATCGGCACGCCCTGCGAGAGCAGCAGTGTGGCCAGGAAGTTGCGCTGCTGACGTGCTCGCAGCTCGAGGATGACGGGATCGTTCGTGGGACCTTCGACCCCGGAGTTCCAGGAGCGGTTGTGCGATTCGCCGTCGTTGTTGTTCTCGCCGTTGGCGTCGTTGTGCTTCTCGTTGTACGACACGAGGTCGCGGATCGTGAAGCCGTCGTGGGCCGTGACGAAGTTGATGGATGCGACGGGTCGGCGTCCGGAGTGCTCGTAGAGGTCTGCGGATCCGGTGAAGCGCGAGGCGAACTCTCCGAGGCTCGCCGGCTCGCCACGCCAGAAGTCGCGCACCGTGTCGCGGTACTTTCCGTTCCACTCGGTCCACTGGGCGGGGAAGTTTCCGACCTGGTATCCGCCGGGGCCGACGTCCCAGGGCTCGGCGATGAGCTTGACCTGCGAGATCACCGGGTCCTGCTGCACGAGCTCGAAGAAGGTGGAGAGCTTGTCGACGTCGTAGAACTCGCGGGCCAGCGCCGAGGCGAGGTCGAATCGGAAACCGTCGACGTGCATCTCGGTCGCCCAGTAGCGCAGCGAGTCCATGATGAGCTGCAGGGAGTGCGGGTGGCGCACGTTCAGCGTGTTTCCCGTGCCCGTGTAGTCCATGTAGTAACGCTTGTCGTCGTCCATGAGCCGGTAGTACGCGGCGTTGTCGATGCCTCGGAACGAGATGGTGGGGCCGAGGTGGTTTCCCTCCGCGGTGTGGTTGTAGACCACGTCGAGGATCACTTCGATGCCGGCCGCGTGCAGCGACTTCACCATGCCCTTGAACTCCTGCACCTGCTGGCCGCGCTCGCCGGCCGACGAGTAGCTCGACTGCGGGGCGAAGAAGCCGATGGTGTTGTAGCCCCAGTAGTTCGACAGGCCCTTCTCGAGCAGCGTGCTGTCTTGAACGAACTGGTGCACCGGCATCAGCTCGATCGCCGTGACCCCGAGCTTCTTGAGGTGCTCGATGACGGCCGGATGCGCGACACCCGCGTAGGTGCCCCGCTGCTCGCGCGGCACTTCGGGGTGCAGCTCGGTGAGTCCCTTGACGTGGGCTTCGTAGATGACCGTCTCGTTGTACGGGATGTCGAGGATGCGGTCGCCGGACCAGTCGAAGAACGGGTTGATGACCACGCCCGTCATCATGTGCTTGGCGGAATCGTCGTCGTTGCGCGAGTCGGGGTCACCGAAATTGTAGGAGAACAGCGACTGATCCCAGTCGATGGTTCCGCTCGTCGCCTTGGCGTACGGGTCGAGCAGGAGCTTGTTGGGGTTGAACCGGCAGCCGTTCTCCGGGTCGTAGGGTCCGTAGACGCGATAGCCGTAGCGCTGGCCCGGCTGCACCTGGGGCAGGTAGCAGTGCCAGACGTACGCGTCGACCTCGGTGAGTTCGATGCGGGTCTCCGCGCCCTTCTCACCGAAGAGGCAGAGGACGACGCGCTCTGCGGCCTCGCTGAAGATCGCGAAGTTCGTGCCGCTACCGTCGAAGGTCGCGCCGAGCGGGTAGGCCGATCCGGGCCAGCTTTCCATAAAAGTCTCCTGTGAAGTCGTGATTCGGGTCGAGCAGAAGTGCCTGGGCGGGAAAGCTCAGTCGAGCTGGGACATGACCTCGGCCGCGATGAGTTCGAGGTGGTCGAGGTCGTGCATGTCGAGAATCTGGAGGTAGAGGCGTTCGACGCCGTCTTCGCGGAGGGCGCCGATACGATCGACGACCTCGGCCGGGGAGCCCGCGAGACCGTGCTCGCGCAGCTCGTCGGGTTCGCGGCCGATCGCGGCGGCCCGGCGCTCGAACTCCGCGGTGTTCGATCCGACTGCGGCGACGAGAGCGGCCGAGTAGACCAGCTCCGACGGCTCGCGTCCGATCGTCTCGCACGCCTCGCGCACGGCGCGGAAGCGCAGCGGGATGTCCGCGAACTCGGCGAAGGGCACGTTGAACTCCGTGGCGAACCGTGCCGCGATCTTCGGAGTCCGAGTCGGCCCCGAGCCGCCGACGATCACGGGGAACGGATGCTGCACGGGCTTGGGCAACGCGGGGGAGTCGACGAGTGTGTAGTGCTCGCCCTCGAACGAGTAGGTCTCGCCCAGCGGAGTACCCCACAGTCCCGTGATGATCTCGAGCTGCTCCTCGAGCAGGCCGAAGCGCTTCGCCGGAAAGGGGATTCCATAGGCGAGGTGCTCCTGCTCGAACCAGCCGGTGCCGAGACCGAGTTCGACGCGGCCACCCGACATGGCGTCGACCTGAGCCACCTGGATGGCCAGGATGCCGGGGTGGCGGTACGTGACACTCGAGACGAGGGTTCCCAGCTTGATGCGCGAGGTCTCCCGGGCGAGCCCTGCCAACGATGTCCAGGCATCCGTCGGTCCGGGAAGGCCTTCGAACGGGTCGTCGCCCATGCGCAGGTAATGGTCGGAGCGGAAGAATGCGTCGAAGCCGAGCCTCTCGGTGGCTGTTGCGATGGCCAGCAGGTCGTCGTAGCTGGCGCCTTGCTGCGGTTCTGTGAAGATACGTAGGTCCACACCCCCAGAGTGTCACACCCCGGGGGACCCTGGCGGCACAGATGTGCGCCGGGTAGCGTGACCCCATGACAAACATCGCCGTGAAGCTCGCAGAGACCGTTCGATCGTTCGGAGTGGGGGCCGTCTACGGCGATCCCGTCGAGATCGAGGGCCAGACTCTCGTGCCCGTCGCCATCACCTGGTTCGGTTTCGGAGGGAGCGGCTCAGACGAGACGACGTCCGGTATTGCCGGCGGCGGAGGGGGAGGCGCAGCCATCCCCGTTGGCGCCTACGTCACGCAGGAGAACGGGCGCGTCGCGTTCGAGCCCAACCTCATCTCGCTCCTCGCGGTGTCCATCCCCGCTGTGTGGGTCAGCGGCAAGGCTCTCGCCAGGATCATCCGCGCGCTGAAGAAGTAGACCGCTCTATAATGAGTCGCAACACGGGAGTCCGGTGAGCCGGGCTGAGAGGAAGGTTCTCCAACCTTCGACCGTCGAACCTGATCTGGATCATGCCAGCGCAGGGAGGACATCTCACGGTGTCGTCCGCAGCACATCTGCGGCGACGCCACCCGTGCCCTGACATTCGCATACGACGAAAGGGCACGTTCAGTGCGCACTTCAACCACCTCTTCAGAATCAGACACCACCGCCGCGGTCGGAGCGGGCCGCAGCAACCGCTTCCGCTGGAGGGTCGTCGACATCGTCGTCGCCAGCGTGATCGGCGTCGCCGCCGGACTCGTCTTCTGGCTCTGGGGGCAGGCATACAACCCTCTGTCCGCACCGCTCGAAGCGGCGCTCCCGGGCCTCCAGGCTCTCCTCGGCGGCGGATGGCTCTTCGCCGGAGTGCTCGGCGGTCTCATCATCCGCAAGCCCGGCGCGGCCCTCTTCACCGAGGTCGTCGCCGCCGTCGTCTCCGCGATCGTCGGAACGCAGTGGGCCGCACTCACCCTCGTGTCGGGACTCGTCCAGGGTCTGGGTGCCGAGCTCGTGTTCGCTCTCTTCCTCTACGCGAACTGGCGCGCCTACGTCGCGGTCCTCTCGGGAATGGGCGCCGGGCTGGCCCTCGCGATCAACGACCTCGTGCTCTGGTACCCCGGCGCCAAGGTCGAGTTCGCCGTCATCTACACCGTCTGCTCGCTGGTCTCAGGAGCCGTGCTCGCGGGGCTCCTCTCGTGGCTCGCGGCGCGCGGGCTCGCCCGCACGGGGGCGCTCAGCCGATTCGCCTCGGGCCGAGAGGTATCGGCGCGGGTCTGACGGGCATCCGGACCATCGCGACCATGACGCACGACCGCCAGCCGCCGGCCGCCGTCTCGGCGCGCGGCTGGGGCTGGCGGCACGCGTCGCGCAAGGCCTGGGCTGTCGACGGGCTCGACCTAGACATCGAGCCGGGGCAGCGGGTCTTGCTCCTCGGCGCCTCGGGCGCGGGCAAGAGCACGCTGATGCACGCTCTCGCCGGGGTGATCGGGGGCGACGACGAGGGCGAGCAGCGAGGCGAACTCCGTGTGGCGGGGCGCGACGCGACAAGCGCGCGTGGCGTGGCCGGGCTCGTCCTGCAGGACCCGGATTCCCAGGTGATTCTCGCCCGCGTGGGCGACGACGTGGCCTTCGGGTGCGAGAACCTGGGCGTGCCCCGCGACGAGATCTGGCACCGGGTCGCGCGGGCCCTCGACGCCGTGGGGCTCGACCTTCCCCTCGATCATCCGACCTCGGCTCTGTCCGGCGGCCAGAAGCAACGACTCGCGCTCGCGGGAGTGCTCGCCATGCAGCCTGGACTGATTCTGCTCGACGAGCCCACCGCGAACCTCGACCCGCACGGGGTCGCCGAGGTGCGCGACGCCGTGGCCCGAGTGGCCGCAACGACCGGGGCCACGCTGATCGTGATCGAGCACCGCGTCGAGGTCTGGCGCGACATCGTCGACCGTGTCGTGGTGCTGGCACCCGGTGGCGGAGTGCTGGCCGACGGAGACCCCGACGCCGTGCTGCGTGCCCGAGGCGCCGAGCTCAGCGCATCCGGCGTGTGGATCCCCGAGTTCCCGCCCCCGGTCGCCCAGCGACGGGTCGTCGGGGCGGGCGATCGCCTCCTGGATGCCGCTGGCCTGGGGATCGCGCGCGTGCGCGGCACACGCATCGCCGGCGACATCGAGGTCTCGCTCGACGAGGGCAGGGCCACGGCCATCGTCGGACCCAACGGAGCCGGCAAGTCGACGCTCGCGTTGACCCTGGCCGGCCTTCTGCGACCCGCGGAGGGTGTCGTGTCTGCCACGCCTGCCCTGACTCGCAAGCTGAAGTCGACGTCGCCGATCGACTGGCGATCGAAAGACCTGCTGACGCGCATCGGCACGGTGTTCCAAGACCCCGAGCACCAGTTTCTGGCGGCGACGGTCCGCGACGAACTGGCCGTGGGGCCACGGGCCCTCGAGCTGAGCGACAGGGACGTCGACGAGCGGGTCGACGGGCTGCTGGAGCGGCTACGGCTCGACCACCTGGCT
This sequence comes from Agreia sp. Leaf335, assembly GCF_001423605.1. Lineage (NCBI taxonomy): Bacteria > Bacillati > Actinomycetota > Actinomycetes > Micrococcales > Microbacteriaceae > Agreia > Agreia sp. Leaf335. The sequence continues at coordinate 1,061,000 of NZ_LMOQ01000001.1, forward strand.
CTCGCGAATCCGTTCACGCTCTCGGGCGGGGAGAAGCGCAGGCTGTCGGTGGCCACCGTGCTCGCCACGAAGCCGCAGCTTCTCGTACTCGACGAACCCACCTTCGGGCAGGACTCGCGAACCTGGAGCGAACTCGTCTCGCTGCTCGCCGGCCTGCTCGACGAGGGCCAGTCGATTCTGGCGGTCACCCACGACGCCGACTTCGTGGCGGCCCTCGCCGACGATGAGATCAGGCTGTCGTGAGTATCCTCACCCCCACCAAGGGCGCTCAGGCGATCTATCGGATCAACCCCGTCGCCAAGCTCGCGACGGCCTTTCTCCTGAGCTTCGCGCTGATTCTCACGATCGACTGGCTCTCGGCGGCCACCGCGCTCGTGCTCGAAAGCCTTCTGCTGGCATGGGCCGGGCTCTCCGCGCGGCAGTTCTTCCTCCGCACCATCCCGGTGTGGATCGCTGCTCCCACCGCGGGGTTCACGACGCTGCTGTACGGGCAGGCATCAGGCGAGAGTCACTTCGAGTTCGGCCTGATCCACGTCACAGACGGGTCGATCTCGCTCGCGATCGCCACCGCGCTCCGGGTGCTCGCCATCGGGCTGCCGGCCATCGTGCTGTTCGTGACGATAGACCCCACCGACCTCGCCGACGGTCTCGCCCAGGTCTGGCGTCTGCCGAGCCGTTTCGTGCTGGGCGCCCTGGCGGGTCTGCGCCTGGTCGGACTGTTTCTCGACGACTGGCGCTCGCTCGAGCTCGCCCGGCGAGCGCGGGGAGTGGGGGACCGGGGGCGCATCCGGCGCATCCTGTCGCAGGCCTTCGCCCTTCTGGTGTTGTCGATCAGACGCGGCAGCAAGCTCGCGACGGCGATGGAGGCGCGCGGCTTCGGGGGAGATGCGAAGCGCACCTGGGCGCGCGAGTCCCTCTTCGGATGGCGCGAGTTCGTGCTCATCGGCGTCGGGGCTGCGATCGCTGCGACCGCGATCGCCGTCGCCGTGGCGTTCGGAACATGGAACTTCATCGTCGGATGAGCCCTCGAAACATCATTCTGCTCGACGGACCGAGCGGCGCGGGCAAGAGCACACTCGCCGATCGCATCGTCGGCGGTTGGCCCGGAGCCGTCGTGCCTCAGCTCGTGCGGCTCGACGACATCTATCCCGGATGGGACGGTCTCCGCGACGCGGGAGTGCACGTGCAGCGCTTCGTTCTCGAGCCCCTCGCCGCGGGCCAGGGGGCGCGCTGGCAGAGGTTCGACTGGAACGCCGCCGCTCCGGCCGAATGGCACGACGTCGACCCCGAGCGCCCGTTGCTCATCGAGGGATGCGGTGTTCTCACCCGTCGAAACGCTGCACTCGCCGACGTGCGCATCTGGCTCGATGCGCCAGACGTGGTGAGAAAGCGACGGGCGCTAGATCGTGATGGCGAGACGTATATTCCGCACTGGGACAGGTGGCAGCGGCAGTGGGAGACCTTCGTCGAGGAGGAGGACCCTACCTCGTCGGCCGACCTTGTGCTCGACGGGTCGTAACTGAGCGCTGAACGCGGCCTGACGGTTTACGGTGGAGCAATGACTGAGAAAACCTACACAGCCCTGTACCTCGACGGTCCCCTCGAGGGGCAGACCGAAGACCGCGCATTCATCGACGGCCAGTTCGACAGCCGCTTCCCCGCGCTCGGCGCCGTCGGAGGCCTCGAGTCGACCTTCTGGTACCAGGCCGGAGACACCGAAGAGGTCGACGGACACCTGACCGTCAAGTACTCCTTCGACGCAGCAGACTCCGACCCGACCGTTCAGACGGGCGACATCGGCGACGACCACTAGGCGAACGCCTACTGATCCGTTCGAGACTCGATGAACGCGTCGATCACGGGCGCCGGATGCGTCATACGCCAGACCGGCCCCGGATCGGCGATTCGTCTATCGAGCTCGAGCAGCACCGTGACGTCTCCCGTGGGCGTCGTGAACGTCACCTGACCGACTCGCGTGCCTTTCGCCCCGGTCGTCACAGGCTCGACGGTGACCTTCTTGGTCACAGGAGCCGTCAACCAGATCAACTGCGATCTGGTCGCGACCGCGACACCGTGTGCCTCATCGCCCCACGGGGTGGTGTACGTGACCACCCTGTCTCCCTCCGACACGAGCACCGTCTTCGTGAGTGTCGCGGCCGACGTCGAGATGAGCGTCGAGAGGTCGCCATCCAGAGTCTCGTAGTCGGGCTCGCGGAGGAACGCCCCGTAGAGCGGAACGGCGTCGGCACCCGTGCCCACCGTGAGACGGAAGAGGAAGCACAGTCCCGCGGAGTCTGTGAAGCTGCGCGAGAGGCCGATGATTCCCTCGTCGCCGCGGTAGGCGGCGACGTTGTCGACCTTGCGGTTGCCCGCCACCACGACGCTGTCGTGGCTCATGATGTCGGCGAGGACGGGGTCGGCGAAGGCGCGGGCGGAGAGCGCCGCGAGTTCGGATGCCGTGCCCTGGGACCCCTCGGCGAGTCCGGTCGCGTCGACCACACTCGTGCCCGCATATCCGTTCTTCGCCAGCCAGGCATTGGCGGCGACGACGTAGGCATCGACCGAGCCGAATGCCCATCGGGCGAGGGCGTCGGCGTGGGTGTTGCTCGAACCGAGCAGCATCGACTGCAGGTATTGCTGCTCGCTCCAGGTCTCACCGGCGATCAACGAGATCGAACGCGCTGACTCCGAGATGTACTTCACATACCCCGCGTAATCCTCGGCAGTGACCACGATCGACGGGCCCGGTTTGCCCGCCTCGATCGGCTTGGCGTCGAGTACGACGAGGGCGGTGATGACCTTGGTGACCCCACCCAGAGGCACCGGCGCTGCGTCGCCACCGGATGCGAGGATCGCGCCGTCGGCGGTCGCGATGGCGCTTGCACCGTTCTGCGAGACGGTCGGCGCCCCGAGCGTCGGCGCGATGTCCGACGCATCGTCGATCACGGCGTTCGTGCTGGGGAGGGGCCCGACGAGCGTGGCGGGGCCGTAGAGTCCGATGGCGAGGATGAGCACGGCTCCGAGCGTGATGCCCAGTGCCCGGTTGATACGTGATGCGGTTGACCTGGCCATGGGCCAAGGCTAACCGCGTCGGGCTGAGTGGCCGGTCAGCCCCAGCCGAGTTCGTGAAGTCTGCTGTCGTCGATTCCGTAGAAGTGGGCGATCTCGTGCACCAGGGTCACGTGGATCTGATCCTTCAACTCGTCGAGATCTTCGACGAGTTCGAGCAGCGGCTCGCGGTAGAGCACGATGCGATCGGGCATCTCGCCGAATCCGTACTGCCCGCGCTCCGTGAGTGCTACGCCGTCGTAGAGTCCCAGCAGATCGAGAGAGCCGTCCTCGGGTCGGTCTTCGACGACGAAGACCACGTTGTCGAGACCGTCGATCATGTCGTCGGGCAGCAGATCGAGTTCGGCGACCACGAGCGCCTCGAACTGCTCGGCATCGATGTCGTGCACGGTGCGCCTTTCAAATCGGGTGCCGCGTCGGAAAGCAAAAGGCCCGGGTCGAATGCGACCCGGGCCTTTCTCAAGTGGGGTGAATAACGGGGCTCGAACCCGCGACATCCGGCTCCACAAGCCAGCGCTCTACCAACTGAGCTATATCCACCATGTGCCACTCGATGAAGTACTCATCGAAGCGACCGAAGAAAACTCTACTACAGACCGGCGGCGAACTCGCGCACAATCGTGGATGAGAGTTCCTTCAGGTCGTCTGTGGCCGGTCCAGGTTCCGCGACGAAGGCGCCCTTGCGGTAGTAGCCGAGCTCTCGGATGGATTCGAGGATGTCGGCGAGGGCGCGGTGACCGCCGTCTTTCTTGGGTGCGTTGTAGTACACCCGGGGGAACCAGCGGTGCACGAGCTCTTTGATGCTCGACACATCGACGCTGCGGTAGTGCAGGTGGCCGTCGACACGGGGCATGTACTTGGCCAGGAACGCGCGGTCGGTACCGATCGTGTTTCCGGCGAGCGGCGCCTGCTGCCCGGTGGGCACGAACTTCAGGATGTACTCGAGTACCTGGAATTCGGCCTCGGCAAGGCTCACGCCGTGAGGGATCTCCTGATCGAGTCCGCTAGACGCGTGCATGTTGCGCACGAAGTCGTTCATGTTCTGCATCGCCGAGTCGTCGGGCTTGATGACGATGGCGAAGCCCGGGTCGAGGATGTTGAGGTCGAAGTCGGTGATGACCACCGCGACCTCGACGAGTTCGTCGACGCTGAGATCGAGTCCCGTCATTTCGCAGTCGATCCAGACGAGACGATCCGTGAGTGAAGCCATGTGGGCAATCCTATCCGTGCGCATGAATCGTAGGATGGACGCGATGATCATCACGCTCGCCGTCCTCCTTCTCGTCAACGCGCTGTGGAACGCCCTCGTCTGGCCGCGTTTCTACAAGCGCGTCAGCAAAGACCCCCGGGCGCGCGACGCATCGGGCAAGGCCACCACGTTCCTTATCGTGCACGCGGTGCTCATCGGCGTATCGCTGCTTCTCGCCGCCGTGTCGCTTGTGGTGGCGGTCATCGCGCTCGTCTCTCTCTGACGCGCTATCGTAGAAACGCCTCGCGATGAGCGGGGCGCAACGCCTCCGTAGCTCAGTGGATAGAGCAAGAGCCTTCTAATCTCTTGGTCGTAGGTTCGATTCCTACCGGGGGCACTCCACTACGCTTCGTGGCGAATGACGATGAGAAGCCCTCAATAGTTGTCGCTTCAACTATTCCCAGTGTTTCCACAGTTCCTCCCAAGTACTTGCAGCAGTGACGCCCCTATGGTCATAGGCGTACTAACTTGCCAGTACGCATCCCGACTGATGGAGAGAACCATGATCACCCGCCACCAGAAAACCGCTGTCACCGCCCTCGCCGGACTCTCGCTCCTCGGTGTGGTCACCGGCTGCTCCACCGGAGCAGGATCGTCCGACTCCGGCAGCACTCCCGCCGCGACACTCCAGAGCACGAGCGACGCAGCCCCCGCCACGTCCGCCCCCGCCGGATCGTCCGCCTACAAAGACGGCGAGTACAAGGCCGAAGGCGAATACACCTCTCCCGGTGGCAAAGAGACCGTCGGCGTCTCGCTGACTCTCGCCGGAGACAAGGTCACCGCCGTCACCGTCACTCCCGAATCGACCAACCCCAACGGCAAGAAGTACCAGGGCGAGTTCGCCGATGGCATCGCCGCCGAGGTCGTGGGCAAGAGCCTCAACGAGCTCAAGGTGTCGAAGGTGGCCGGTTCCTCACTGACCAGCGGCGGTTTCAACGATGCCGTCGACAAGATCAAGGCCGATGCCGGCGTCTAGTCTCCGCTTCACCGGAATCGGGACGACCTGGCAGATCGACACCGACGACGACCTCCCTGAGGCGGTCGCCGAGCGAGTGCGAGGCCGGGTCGAGGAGTTCGATCGCGCGTACTCCCGGTTCCGATCCGACTCCCTGGTGGCGTCTCTTGCACGAGAGGCCGGCTCGGTCGAGTTCCCGTCGGATTCGGTCGATCTCTTCGACCTCTACGACAGGCTCGACGAGATCAGCGGGGGAGCGGTGACACCCCTGGTGGGCCGCTCCCTCGAGCACCTCGGCTACGACAGTCGGTACAGCCTCACCGCTCAGGCGGGCCGAGTCGTGCCGACCAGATGGTCGGAGGCCGTGAGCCGGAGCGGCACCGCCGTGACCACGACGGAACCCACGGTCATCGATGTCGGAGCGGCCGGAAAGGGCTACCTCGTCGATCTGGTGGCCGACGTGCTCAGACAGTCAGACATCACGGACTTCGTCATCGACGCCAGTGGAGATCTGGTGAGCAGGGGAGAGCCCCTCCGCGTAGGCCTCGAGCATCCGTTCGACCCCAGCAAAGCGATCGGGGTCGTGACCATCGAGAACGAGTCGCTCTGCGCATCCGGGTCGAATCGCCGGGTGTGGGGAGCGGGTCTGCACCATATTCTCGACGGACGCACCGGCTCGCCGACCTCCGACATCATCGCCACATGGGCGATCGCTCCCACCGGTCTGCTGGCCGATGGGCTCGCCACAGCCCTGTTCTTCGTGCAGCCCGCGCGGCTCGCCGAGCATTTCGAATTCGATTGGGTGCGCATGCACTCCTCCGGCATCGCCGAACGATCCCGCACACTGCGGGGAGAGGTCTTCTCCTGATGGCTCGACTGGATGCCCTGCTGGGCAAGCTTCAGATGTACCGGCTCGTCAGCCTCGTGCTGGCGGCGATCGCTCTGGTGGCGATCGTCGAGAGTCTCGTCGGCGTTCTGGGGTTCCCGCCTCTCGCGCTGCTCGCGACTCTGGCCACCGTGCTGGTCTCCTGCGTCGTGGCCAACCGTGTGATGGCCCTGCTGTTCCGCGTGAGGCCGCACACGGAGTCGTCGATCATCACCGCGCTCCTGCTGTTCTTCCTGTTCTTTCCCACGACCGATGGAACAGACCTGCTCTCGGTTGCGCTCGTGTCCGCCATCGCCGTGGCGTCGAAATACGTGCTCGCCTGGAGGCGGCGTCATATCTTCAACCCGGCCGCCGTCGGCGCGCTGATCATCGGGTTCACCGGCCTCAACGCATCGGTGTGGTGGGTCGGAACGCCCGTGCTCCTGCCCGTCGTCGCGATCGGTGCGCTGCTCGTGCTCTATCGCACACGTCAGCTGCCCATGGGACTCACCTTCATCGGGATCGCCACGGTCGCCGTGGTCATCGTCCAATCGTCGTTCGGCCTTACGGTGCCCGACGCTCTGATCTACGCGATCGGGTCGTCACCGCTCATCTTCCTCGCCGGCTTCATGCTGAGCGAACCGCTCACGCTGCCACCGCGACTGTGGCAGAGAATCGCTCTCGCGGCCGTCGTGGCGCTGCTCTTCTCCATCCCGTTCTCGTTCGGTCCGATTCACGGCAGCCCCGAGCTCGCCCTCGTGGTGGGCAACCTGCTCGCCTTCCTTGCAGGGCAGCGTCGTGGACTTTCGCTCTCGTTCGAGCGCTCTGTTCAGCTCACGCCGTCGATGACCGAATTCGTCTTCTCGACGAAGCACCCGGTCTCGTTCCGCGCCGGACAGTACATGGAGCTGTCGATCCCGCACGCGGGCGTCGACTCGTCGGGAACCCGGCGCGTGTTCAGCATTGCATCGGCGCCGAGCAACCCCCACGAGGTGCGCTTCGGTGTGCGGATGGGCGAGTCGACCTCGAGCTTCAAGCGGGCTCTGGCCTCGTTGAAGCCCTCGCAATCCGTGCGGGCGAACCTGGTCGCGGGTGACTTTCTTCTGCCCTCAGACCCGAATCGACCGGTGCTGCTCGTCGCGGGCGGAATCGGAATCACACCGTTCATCAGCCAGCTGCAGCATGACTCGGCCGAGGGCACGCAGCGTGACCTGGTTCTCGTCTACGCCATCCGCGGGCACGAGGAGTTCGCCTACGCCGACGAGTTGAAGCGGCTGGGAGTGCGCGTCGTTCTTCTCGCGCCGTCCGCACCCGAGCAGCTGCCCGAGGGGTGGAGCTACGCGGGATCCGGGCGTCTGACGAAAGACGTGTTCGAGCAGCATGTGCCCGACGCCCGGCAGAGGACGGCCTTCGTCTCGGGACCGCCGCGCCTGGTCGGCGCCGCTCGCTCCGAGCTGAAGCGCCTGCGCGTGCGCCGCGTCGTCACCGACGCGTTCTCGGGCTACTGATCAGTCGTTCTCGGATGCGCGACGCGGCGGGAATGCGTTGATCGGGGGCGGCGTCTCGCCGTCTTCGCGGGACCCCACGTGACGCTGCACCGCGTTCACGTTCGCGAGAACGCGCTGGGTCTCCTCGCGGGTCGCCCGCTGTTCGGGCGTCTCGACAGGCGATTCGACGGATGAGACGGGCGCGGCAGGGGCGGCGGCCGGGGTGATGACGGTGGTCGCCTCGAGCTCGGGCTGGCTGTGCTGCTCGTGGTGCTGCTGCGCCACCCAGGCCTCCTGCTGTCGAGCGAGGTGCTTCTCGGCATCCTCGTCCTCGACGCTCCAGCGGTCGAGATCGGACTGGAAGGTCTTGCGGCTGCGGCCCGGACGTTCCTGCCATTCGATGAGACGATCGCGGAATTCGATGACCGCGGGTTGGACCTCGTAGCCGAAGGTGGCCGAATTGCGGCGCATGTCTGCGAGCGAGTGAGCAGCCCAGTCGGCAGCGACGGCAGCACCCTTGATGGGCAGCAGACGGATCTGGATATCGGCCTGACCCACCGCGCGGTCGGACATGATCTGCTCCTGCGGCGTCAATGAATTCCACACGGACGCCTGCTGTGCGGAGTCGACCAGCGATGCGATCGCCGCCACCTTGAGCTCTCGATCGTGTTTGGCCAGAAGCCGTTTGATCGAGCCGCTCGCGATCCATGCGCCGACGATTGCGGCGACGATGATCGCCACTGCCGGCAGAACGATGCCGGACACGACGAAACGCCCGTTGCTCGAAGCGAACCAGTCTGCGATGTTGTTCCACCATTCCATGAGCCGAAGACTACGTCGTCGGTCGACGGCATGACGGTGCGACGAGCCGAGTAGAGTTCGATTCGTGATCTGCGGATTACGCGAAGCAGGCCCGAGCGCTCTCGAGAGACCAGAAGTCACCGATGTCGACGAGTCGTGTCGTGTTCGACACGAGGCGACGGGCGGTGAACTGGTGCCCCCCGGCCGCTCGCGCCTCTTCGATGTAGCCCAGGACGTGCCCCGCAGGATGAACCACTCGCCAGAAGCCCGGACGCAGAGCGATGAAAGATGCGGCTGATGTCGTGGGTGTGGTGATCATGGCTGCTCCTGTCTGCGTGACGGCTACGACTTCTCTCGTCGTGAGAAAAGGCTAGGAGCAGCCACCGACAGTGCGGGGTCAGAGCCCGGTGCCGTGCACCGCGAGCGGTTCGATGAGCGTGAGTTCCGCCTCGGACAGGGGCTCCGCGCGCAGAGCATCCAGATTCTGGTCGAGCTGGTCGACGCTGGACGCGCCGATGATCGCGCTGGTCACCTGGGGCTGCCGAAGCACCCACGTGAGTGCGAGTTGGGCCAGCGTCTGGCCCCTGTCCTTCGCGATCGAGTCGAGGGCGCGTGCCCGCGACAGATAACTGTCGTCGATCCGTGACTCGGGCAGGAACCTGCTGGTCGCGGCGCGTGACCCATCGGGGACGGTTCCGGTCAGGTATCGGTCTGTCAGCAGACCCTGCGCGAGAGGCGAGAAGACGATACCGCCCATACCGAGCTCGTCGAGCACGGGCAGCAGGCCGTCTTCTTCGATGTGCCTGTCGAACATGGAATAGCGAGGCTGGTGGATGAGGAGGGGGACACGATGCTCGGCCAGCGCGGCATGCATGCGACGCGTGTCCTCCGCGCCGTAGTTGGAGACACCGACGTACAGGGCCTTGCCCTGCGCAACCGCCGCTGCGAGGGCTGCGGCGGTCTCTTCGATCGGCGTCTCGGGGTCGGGCCGGTGGTGATAGAAGATGTCGACGTAGTCGAGCCCGAGCCGCGCGAGGCTCTGGTCGAGGGACGCGAGCAGGTACTTGCGTGATCCGAAATCGCCGTACGGCCCCGGCCACATGTCATAGCCGGCCTTCGAGGAGATGATCAACTCGTCACGATAGGGGCTGAGGTCGTCGGCGAGGATGCGACCGAAGTTGGTCTCCGCAGATCCGTAAGGCGGCCCGTAGTTGTTGGCGAGATCGAAGTGCGTGACTCCACGGTCGAAGGCGCGGCGCACGATGTCGCGTTGCGTTTGCAGGGGCTTGGTGTCTCCGAAGTTGTGCCAGAGGCCCAACGACAGGGCGGGGAGCTTGAGTCCGCTCCGCCCTGTTCGGTTGTACTGCATCGATTCGTATCGGCTGTCATCGGCGCTGTAGATCACGCATCAACCGTAGAGCACCAGCACGGCGCGGAGCGATACGGCCTCTCCTCCTCCTCCGAGTGCTGTCGTCGAGCGCTGTGCACAGATGCCGGCGGCTCGGCCCCGCACCCCGCCCTCGGCGACGAGTCTGGTGCAACCGGCGCGAGTCCGGAATCAACTGGCACGAGTGCCGGTCTCGCGCCGGCCAACCGACCGACTGAAGGAGAATGACGTGACAGACACCGTGACGCTGGCAGGCGTCGTAGCGACAAAGCCCGAGAACGTGCGAACCAGCACAGGCCTGACGGTCACCAATTTCCGTCTGGCCTCGAGCCAACGACGATTCGACCGCGCGACATCGACGTGGATCGAGGGCGACACCAACTGGTACACCGTCAACGCGTACCGCTGGATGGCGAACAACGTCGCCAACTCGCTCGAGATCGGCAACCATGTCGTGCTCACGGGCAGATTGCGGGTGCGCAACTGGACGAGTGGCGACAAACGCGGCACGGCGATCGAGGTCGACGTCGACTCCGTCGGCCACGACCTCGCATTCGGCGTCTCCCATTTCACTCGGCTGAAGGCTGCCGTGCCCGTCGACCAGCAGGGCGCTCCGAGTGTCGACGACGTTGAGCCAGATCCTCTGGGGTCTGGGGCTCACGGCGATACGAACGACATCTGGTCGTCGCCCGTCGGCGATGTCGATCTTCCGCACGATTCAGAGGAGTCGGTGCCCGACGCGCAAGACGAGGGCTCCAAGACGGAAAAGGTGCCGTTCTAGCCCGCTCGATGGATCGGCGAATCGACCTCGCCGTTGTCGCCCACCCGAGGCCCTCACCTAGAATCGGTGAGGGCACACGGGGGACACAGCGAGAAGAGGGCATCGTGACGCGTAGAGCGACTGACGGCAACGGCATACGGCGACGTCGAGCGACCCTGGTCGCGGTGATCGCGACCGCATCGTTGGCTCTGGTTCTGACCGGCTGCGTGGCCGAACCCGCGCCGACCTCGACCTCGAGCTCCTCCGACCCGACATCGTCTGAGTCGCCGACGCCGACGCCGACGGATGCGCCGCCCCCCGCTCTCGTTCCCAACGGCACTGCCGCCGAGAACAAGCCGTTCTTCGACTACCTGAACAACCAGGCCATCACGGCGGCGGGCGGACAGCCCGATGGCCCCGCGTTCATCAACTCCCTCCGCGCGGGCGGTTTCGCCGTCGAGACCATGGAGTTGACGCCGGACATCACGACCGTGGGCGTCAAGGCTGACTCGGTGCAGTTCTCGGTGCACGCGCCCGATGCCTGTCTGATCGGGCAGTGGGGCGCGGTCGGCGGCTACACCAGCATCATCGCGGCGCCGCTTGCGACCGGCAAGTGCTTCGTCGGCCAGACTCGTCCTATCGACTTCTGAGCCGAGGAAGTGAGGCCGAAGAGACCATAGACTGGTCGAATGGCCGAATATATCTACTCGATGGTCCGCGCCCGCAAGGCCGTGGGAGACAAGCTCATCCTCGACGACGTCACGATGGCGTTCCTGCCGGGGGCGAAGATCGGTGTCGTCGGCCCTAACGGAGCCGGCAAGTCGACGATCCTCAAGATCATGGCCGGACTCGACACGCCGTCGAACGGCGAAGCCAGGCTGACTCCCGGTTTCAGCGTGGGAATCCTCATGCAGGAGCCGGAGCTCGACGAGTCGAAGACCGTGCTCGAGAACGTTCAGGAGGGTGTCGGCCCGATCAAGCAGAAGGTCGACCGCTTCAACGAGATCGGCCTCGCCATGGCGGAGCCCGACGCAGACTTCGACGCGCTCCTCGCCGAGATGGGCACGCTGCAAGAGGAGATCGACGCGGCCGACGCGTGGGACCTCGACTCCCAGCTCGAGCAGGCGATGGATGCGCTCCGCACGCCGCCCGGCGACTACAGCGTCTCGAACCTCTCCGGTGGTGAGAAGCGTCGTGTGGCGCTCACGAAGCTTCTGCTGCAGAAGCCCGACCTTTTGCTCCTCGATGAGCCCACCAACCACCTCGACGCCGAAAGTGTTCTCTGGCTCGAGCAGCACCTCGCCAAGTATCCCGGCGCCGTTCTCGCCGTGACTCACGACCGGTACTTCCTCGACCACGTCGCCGAGTGGATCGCCGAAGTCGACCGCGGAAAGCTCTATCCCTACGAGGGCAACTACTCGACGTACCTCGAGAAGAAGCAGGAGCGACTGCAGGTTCAGGGCAAGAAAGACGCCAAGCTGGCCAAGAGGCTCTCCAGCGAACTCGAATGGGTTCGCTCGAACGCCAAGGGCCGCCAGGTCAAGTCCAAGGCTCGTCTCGCCCGCTACGAGGAGATGGCGGCCGAGGCGGAGAAGACGCGCAAACTCGACTTCGAAGAGCTCGTCATTCCCGTCGGTCCGCGTCTGGGATCTCAGGTCATCGACGCGAAAGACCTCAAGAAGGGCTTCGGCGATCGAGTGCTGATCGACGGCCTCAGCTTCACCCTGCCGCGCAACGGCATCGTCGGCGTGATCGGCCCGAACGGCGTCGGCAAGTCCACGCTCTTCAAGACCATCACGGGAATCGAGCCTCTCGACTCGGGCAATCTGAAGATCGGTGAGACGGTCGACATCTCGTACGTCGACCAGGATCGCGGCGGCATCGACCCGCAGAAGACGCTCTGGGAGGTCGTGTCCGACGGACAGGACTACATCCAGGTCGGCAAGACGGAGATCCCGTCGCGTGGCTACGTCTCGCAGTTCGGATTCAAGGGTCCGGATCAGCAGAAGAAGGCGGGCGTGCTCTCCGGTGGTGAGCGCAACCGCCTGAACCTCGCGCTCACCCTCAAGCAGGGCGGCAACCTGCTGCTGCTCGACGAACCGACGAACGACCTCGATGTCGAGACGCTGTCGAGCCTCGAGAACGCCCTCCTCGAGTTCCCCGGATGCGCCGTGGTGATCACACACGACCGGTGGTTCCTCGACCGCATCGCCACCCACATCCTCGCCTATGAAGGCACCGAGGAGGCCCCGTCGAACTGGCACTGGTTCGAGGGTAACTTCGAGTCCTACGAGCAGAACAAGATCGAGCGACTGGGCCCGGACGCGGCGAAGCCCAACCGTTCGGCGTATCGCAAGCTCACACGCGACTAGTCGAGGTCGCGATGCGCCTGCACGTTCCCATCCGCCTGCGCTGGTCCGATCTCGACGCCTACGGCCACGTCAACAACGCCGAGATGCTGCGCCTCCTCGAGGAGGCGCGCATCGAGGCGTTCTGGATGCCCGATCCGGGAGCGGCGGAGTCGGCAGCCGGGGGATCCACAGCGGTGCTCGACGGGCGCCCTGGCTCTGACACGTTGACACTGATCGCGCGGCAGGAGATCGAGTATCTCGCTCCCGTGCCGTATCTGAGGCAACCCGTCGACATCCAGCTCTGGATCGGCCGGCTCGGCGGGGCGAGTCTCGAGGTCTGCTACGAGGTGCGCAGTCCTGTCGGGGTCGAACCGAACGTGCTGTTCACGCGTGCGACGACGACGATCGTGCTGGTCGACGCGGCGACGCAGAGGCCGCGCCGCATCAACGACATCGAGCGCGCGGCGTGGGAGCCCTACCTCGACGCGCCCGTCGAATTCACGAAGCGCGCCCGCTAGGCGGAACCCGCACCATGCCCTCCTGGGCCACGCTGGCGAGCAGTACTCCGTCGCGCGAGTAGATGCGCCCCAGAGAGAGACCACGGCCTCCCTGGCCGCTCGGCGTCTCCTGAACGTAGAGGATCCATTCGTCGACCCGGCCGAACCGATGCCACCACATGGCGTGGTCGAGGCTGGCCGTCTTCAGCCCCGGGGTCACCCACGCGATACCGTGGCGGCGATAGATGGGTTCGAGGATCGTGTAGTCGCTGGCGTAGGCGAGCGCCGCGCGGTGCAGATTCGGGTCGTCCGGCAGGCTACCCAGCGTCTTCATCCACACGGCCTGGTGGCCCACGGGCTGCCCCTCGACAGAGAGGTAGATCGGCGAGTCGATGTGTCGCATGTCGAAGGGCCGCTCGTTCGCCCAGAAGCGCGCCACAGGGTGATCGATACCTTCCAGCCGCTCGGCCGTGCTCGGGATGTCTTCGGGAGCAGGGATCGACTCGGGCATGTCGATCTGGTGCTCGAGGCCGTCGTCCTCCGTCTGGAACGAGGCGATGAGGGACAGGATCGGCGTTCCATCCTGATAGGCCTGCGTGCGACGGGTGGCGAACGAGCGACCGTCGTGGATGCGATCGACGGCGAAGGTGATGGGCTTGTCGATGTTGCCGGGCCTCAAGAAGTAGCCGTGCATCGAGTGCACGATCCTGTCTTCGTCGACCGTGCGCATCGCCGCGGTGATCGACTGCGCAAGCACCTGACCGCCGAACACGCGGCCCTGCGGCATCCACTGCGACGGGCCGGTGAAGATGTCCTCGTTCGTGCGGGCACCCGTGTCGGTGAGGTCCAACGCCGTGAGGAGTCCCTCCAATGGCGTAGCACGGATCTTCTCGGTCATGCTGCCTCCCATATTGGCGTTCCCAGTGAAGTAGTTTAGACAGCGAGATGGTTCAGTCATTCGCCCTTGTCGATTCGCCCTCGCTCGGCGACCTCAAAGTGTTCCTCGGTCGTTCGGCACGGCTCGATCAGGGCGGCGTGCGACTCATCGGAGGATCCGGCGTGCTCGCCGTGTACGCGCCGGTGCTGCACCCCCGCGGCCTCCTCGACAACGCGCCCACCGTGCTCGGCCTCCGCACGTTCGCGCTCGCCGAGAGTGCGTCGTTCGACGTCGTGGTCTCGGCCCGACAGCTTCTCGATCGCTTGGCTCTTCTCTCGGTGACCGTCAACCTCGACGACGGCCCCATCGGAGTGCTCATCCCGCCGCCCGAATCGTCGCCGGCCTGGGTCGGTATCTCTCCGCCCCGCGGCGGGTGGACGGCTGCCGGCGAGGTCGCCGCGCCCGTGCTCGAGGCCGCCGCCCGCAACGGTGTGGCCGAGGTCGCCGAGGCCCTGCCGAAAGACGCCGGCGAGCAGCTCGTGCACAAGGTTCGTGCCGAGGTCTGGGGTCGCGCGATTCCGGATGTCGCTCCGCCGATTCCCGCGGGCGTCGGTCTCGCCGCCGACAGCCTGGGCTTCCTGCGCACCGACGAACCCGCACGCATCCTCGTCTCGGGCGCCTGGACCCGCGTCTCGACCCGACGCGGCCACGTCCTCACGAGGTGACCCGCCTCACGAGGTGACTCAGAGCTGGGACGCGACGGCGCGCCCGGCAGCTCGGCCCGAGAAAAGGCAGCCGCCGAGGAACGTTCCCTCGAGCGAGCGGTACCCGTGCATGCCCCCGCCGCCGAACCCACTCGCCTCGCCCGCCGCGTAGAGGCCGGCGATCGCCCGGCCCTGCGCATCCAACGCCTGACCGAGCAGATTCGTCTCGATGCCGCCGAGGCTCTTTCGTGTGAGAGTGTGCAGTTTCACGGCGATGAGAGGTCCGGCTTCCGGGTCGAGCAGGCGATGAGGGCTGGCGACGCGGATGAGCTTGTCGCCCCGATATCGTCGGGCTCCGCGGATCGCGGTGAGTTGCGCATCCTTGGTGAAGTCGTTCGCGACCTCTCGGTCGCGCGCCAACACCTCGCTCTCGACCAGACCCGCGTCGAGCACACCGGTCGGTGACAGCCTCTGCATCGACTCGATCAGTTCGGGAAGAGTGGCGGCGACCGCGAAGTCGACACCCTTCTTCTTGAAGGCCTCGACGGGCCCAGGGGCTCCGGGAGCCACTCGCTTCGCGAGCAGCCGCAGATCCTTGCCGGTGAGGTCGGGGTTCTGCTCGCTTCCCGACAGGGCGAACTCCTTCTCGATGATCTTCTGGGTGAGCACGAACCAGCTGTGGTCGTATCCCGTCGTTCGCAGGTACTCGAGGGTGCCGAGCGTATCGAACCCGGGAAAGAGAGGCACGGGGAGGCGGCGCCCGGTCGCGTCGAGCCACAGAGACGACGGGCCGGGCAGAATCCGGATGCCGTGCGACGGCCAGACGGGATCCCAGTTGGTGATTCCCTCGGTGTAATGCCACATGCGGTCGCCGTTGATGAGGTGAGCGCCGACGTTCTCGGAGATCGCGAGCATCCGCCCGTCGACATGGGCGGGAACGCCGGAGAGCATCGTCGCCGGGGGAGTGCCGAGGCGCGCGGGCCAGTTCGTGCGTACGAGATCGTGGTTGCCGCCGATGCCGCCGCTGGTCACGATGACGGCCTCGGCCTCCAGCTCGAAGTCGCCGACCACGTCGCGCGAGCTGGATGCGCCCCGCACCGCATCGTCGTCGGCCAGGATTGCGCCGCGAACCCCGACGACCGAACCGTGTCGCGTGACGAGCTCGTCGACGCGGTGCCGGTGCAGCATCGTGACCAGCCCCCGGGCGATCCCCTCGTGGAGTATGCGCACGAAGGGAGCCAGCACTCCTGGCCCCGTGCCCCAGACGATGTGAAAACGGGGCACGCTGTTCCCGTGGCCGTTGGCCGTGTAGCCGCCGCGCTCCGCCCACCCGACCACGGGAAAGAATCGCACGCCCAGGCTGTGCAGCCAGGCGCGTTTCTCGCCGGCGGCGAAGTCGAGGTAGGCCTCGGCCCAGCGCCTCGGCCAGGCGTCCTCCTCGCGGTCGAAGCCCGCGCTTCCGAACCAGTCCTGGCGCGCCAACTCGGGCGAGTCATGCACGCCGAGGCGACGCTGCTCGGGGGAGTCGACGAGAAAGAGCCCGCCGAACGACCACCACGCCTGTCCGCCGAGCGAGGCCGCGGGCTCCTGCTCGACGATGGTGACGTGACGGCCCGCCCCGATGAGTTCGGACGCAGCGACGAGGCCGGCCAGCCCCGCACCCACGATGATCGCTCCGGTGCTGTTCGATGACATCAAGACTCCTTCGTCTCTCATGCTCCGGCGCGGAACCGCCCGGCTACTCCTCGAAGGTGTTCACCATCGCATGGGCCGCCCTGTCGAGGTATCCCCAGAGCGTAGCGTCCTGCAGCGGAGGAAGCTCAAGAGTGTCGACCGCTGCCCGCATGTGGGTCAGCCACCGGTCGCGAGCATCGGGGTTCACCTTGAAAGGCATGTGGCGCATGCGCAGCCTCGGGTGGCCGCGTTCTTCGCTGTAGGTACCCGGACCGCCCCAGTACTGCTCGAGAAATCCCGTGAGGCGCTGGATGGCACCCTCGTGGTCTTGCTCGGGGTACATCTCGACGAGCACGGGGTCGGTTGCGACTCCGTCGTAGAAGGCGCGCACGAGCTTCTCGAAGGTGGCTCGCCCCCCGACCTCGTCGTAGAACGAGCGGGCGAGGGCCGAGTCGCCGTTCTGCGAGACACGCAGCGTGATCGGCGACGGCTCAGAGGGAATCGACATGTCAGCTATCCGTCTTCTTCGGGGCCCGAGGAGGTCGAGGCCCCGTCTCTCCGGACTTGGTGGTGTTCTCATCGACGCTGGTGGTGAGGGGAACCGGTTTGGTCTTCGGCGTGCGAGCTCCGGACACACTGGCGGCGCCTTCGAAGCCCGAGAGCACGATGCTGTTGAGGGCGGGAAGCCGCACATCCATCTCGTCGAGTGCTCGTTTCAGGCGCATCCGCAGTTCGCGGGCGACCGTGTCTTTCGACGAGGTGCGGGTCTTGACGACGAGCCGGATCACGAGGGCCTCGGCCGAGATCGACTCCAACCCCCAGATCTCCGGCTTCTCCATGATGAGGCTGCGGTACTTGGGGTTGGACGCGAGGGCCGTGGCGGTCTCGAGCATCTTCTTCTGCACCTCGTCGACATCGGTGTCGTAGGGCACGGCGAGGTCGATGATGACGCGCGCCCAGCCCTGAGACATGTTGCCGACGCGCAGGATCTCTCCGTTGCGCACGAACCAGAGGGTTCCGTTCACATCGCGCACCTGCGTGACACGGATGCCCACGGCCTCGACCACACCCGTGGCCGGACCGAGATCGACGACATCACCGACCCCGAGCTGGTCCTCCATCACCATGAACAGGCCGTTCAGCACGTCCTTGACGATGTTCTGCGCACCGAATCCGAGTCCGGCACCGAGGGCCGCCGTCAGGATCGCGAGCGAGCCGATGATGTTCGGATCGATCGTGGTGACGACGAGAATCAGCGTGACGACGACCACGGTCACGTTGACGATATTCGTCAGCACGGTTCCGAGGGTGCGGGTGCGCTGCACGACCCGCACCGCGGCCAGAGGCGACGCGATGAGAGCCTGCGTGTCCTGCACGTTCTGCTTCTTCTTGACGCCGGAGACGACCTGCTGCACGACGCGTTTGATCACGAAGATCATCAGCGCGCGTATCGCGAAAGCGAGCGCGATGATGATCACGATGTTAATCGGTTTGCCCCACACGACCATGAAGTCGTTGAAGCCGGCCCAGAATGCGTTCCAATCCATATTCACGTCACTCTATCGATGGCGTCTCAGTACCGGCTGAAGGGCACCCCGCTCGAGGTGCCCTTCATCTCTCAGTCCGCGTCGCGCGCCTGTGCCGCGATCGCACGATCGACGCCGGCCAGGTTCTCGACGACGAGGCGGCGCAGCGCCGGGGGCTGCTCCACGTTCGCATCGAGCCACGCCTGGGTCGCGTCGCGCAACTCCTGGTTCGCCAGCGCTGCCGGGTACAGACCGGTGATCAGCGACGACGAGATGCCGTAACTGCGGGTCTCCCAGATGCTGACCAGGGCGTCGAAGTACTTGGCCACGAACGGCTCGAGGAGCGCCGTGTCGTGAGCGCGCTGGAAGCCGAGGGCCGTGGCGCGCACGATGGCGTTCGGAGCCTCGTCGGTGTCGATGAGTGAGGCCCAGGCGGCATTCTTGCCCTCCGCGGTGGGGATGGCGGCCGAGGCGTGAGCGGCCGACTGCGCACCGGATGCCGTGTTGTCGTTCTCGAGAGCCTGATCGATCTCGGTCTGGCCGGCCTTGCCTCCGGCGACGAGCGCGATCAGCAGCTCCCAGCGCAGATCGGTGTCGATCTCGAGGCCGTCGAGTGCAACCTCGCCATTGCGCAGCTGGGCGACGGTCGCGAGCTGATCCTCGGTCGAAGCCAGGGCGGCGAAGAAGCGAACGAACTGGAACTGCGCGTCACTTCCCGCCTCGGCGGCCTGGGCGAGCGACCACAGCTCGTCGGCTGCGACCTCGATGACCTCGCCCCGAGCATCCGCAGCGATGTAGCTCGTGCTGGTGAGCACGAGCTGATTCAGCGCGGTGCGCAGCGTGGTGCTCTCGGTCTCTGTCGCGACGTTGCCCAGCACCAGGCGCACGAAGTCGCGTCCCCGTGTCTCGGCGTCGCGGGTCGAGTCCCAGGCGGATCCCCATAGGATGGCGCGGGCGAGCGGGCTCGTCACGGCGGCGAGGCTCTCGGCGGCGACAGCCAGCGACGCCTCGTCGAGGCGCACCTTGGCGTAGGCCAGGTCGTCGTCGTTGAGCAGAACGAGGTCGGGGCGACGCTCGCCGACGAGTTCGCCGACCTCCGTGCGCTCGCCGTCGACGTCGAGTTCGACCCGCTTCGTGCGCACGAGCGCATCGCCGTCGAAGGAGTAGAAACCGATCGCGAGACGGTGCGGCCTGATCGTGGGGTACTCGGCGATCGCTGTCTGCAGCACGGAGAACGACGTGATCGTGCCGTTCTCGTCTGTCGTGATCTCGGGGCGCAGCGTGTTGACGCCGGCGGTCTCGAGCCATAGCTTCGACCACTCGCCGAGGTCGCGGCCGCTCGTGGCCTCGAGCTCGGTCAGCAGGTCGACGAGCTCGGTGTTGCCGAACGCGTGAGCGTCGAAGTAACGGGCCACGCCGGCCATGAACTCTGTCTGACCGACCCAGGCCACGAGCTGCTTCAGCACCGATGCGCCCTTGGCGTAGGTGATGCCGTCGAAGTTGACCTGCACGTCTTCGAGGTCGTTGATGGTCGCCACGATGGGGTGGGTCGAGGGCAGCTGATCCTGACGGTAGGCCCAGCTCTTCTCGGTCGAGGCGAACGTGGCCCAGGCCTCGGTCCACTCGGTCGCGTCGGCGGTGGCCAGTGTCGACATGTACTCGGCGAACGACTCGTTGAGCCACAGGTCGTTCCACCAGCGCATGGTGACGAGGTCGCCGAACCACATGTGGGCGAGCTCGTGAAGTACGGTGACGACCCGGCGCTCGCGCACGGCGTCGGTGACCTTGGATCGGAAGACGTAGGTCTCGGTGAAGGTGACCGCACCGGCGTTCTCCATCGCGCCCGCGTTGAACTCGGGCACGAAGAGCTGGTCGTACTTGTCGAACGGGTAGGGGTAGGCGAACTGCGTCTCGTAGAACTCGAAGCCCTGGCGGGTCTTCTCGAAGATGTAGTCGGCGTCCATGTACTGCGAGAGCGAGGCGCGCGAGAAGACGCCGAGGGGGATAACACGGCCGTCGCTCGACGTCAGCTCGCTGCGCTCCACCACGTAGGGGCCCGCGATGAGGGCCGTGATGTACGACGAGATGCGGGGCGTGGGCTCGAAGGCCCAGGTCGCGGAGTCGGTTCCCTCGACGGCGACGGGCTCGGGGGTCGGCTGGTTCGACACCATCTGCCAGTAGGCGGGTGCGGTGACGGTGAAGGCGAACGTGGCCTTGAGGTCGGGCTGCTCGAACACCGCGAACATGCGGCGCGAGTCGGGCACCTCGAACTGGCTGTAGAGGTAGACCTCGCCGTCGACGGGATCGACGAAGCGGTGCAGGCCCTCGCCGGTGTTGGTGTATTCGGCGTCGGCGTCGATGACGAGCACGTTGTCGTCGGCCAGATCGTCGAGCTGGATGCGCACGCCGTCGTTCACGGCAGAGACATCGAGCGACCGGTCGTTCAGCGTGACCGAGTGCACCGAGCGCGTGATGGCGTCGATGAAGGTCGACGCGCCTGCGGTGGCGCTGAAGCGGACGGTCGTCGTCGACCGGAACGTCTCGGCCCCCTGGGTGAGGTCGAGGACCACGTCGTAGCTCGAGACGCTGACGATGGCGGCGCGTTCCTGCGCTTCGACGCGGGTGAGGTTTTCTCCAGGCACTGGTGACTTCTTTCGTACTCGTATGAGTTCTGGGCGCGCGGGCTCGTGACCCGCCGCGCGTGACCGTACCAGCCTATCTGCGCCACCGCCCGGCCTCAGTAAACTCATCCCATGCGCATCCATATCGCCACGGATCATGCCGGGCTCGATTTCTCCCAGACCATCCAGGAGCACCTCGCATCCCTCGGGCATGACGTGATCGACCACGGACCGACGAGCTACGACCCCATCGACGACTACCCCTCGTTCTGCATCAATGCGGCTCAGGCCGTCGTGCGTGATCAGCAGGCCGGCATCCAGGCTCTCGGTGTGGTCTTCGGCGGCTCGGGCAACGGTGAGCAGATCGCGGCGAACAAGGTCACCGGCGTGCGCGCAGCGCTCGTCTGGAACCACTCGACCGCCGTACTCGCCCGCCAGCACAACGACGCCAACGTCATCTCGATCGGCGCCCGCCAGCACACCGTCGACGAGGCCATGGGCCTGATCGACGCCTTCGTGGCCGAGCCCTTCTCGCTCGAAGAGAGGCACGTGCGGCGCATCGCGCAGCTCGCGGAGTACGAGGCCACGGGCGCCATCGCCGGGCACGTCGTCGACCCGGCCTGAGTCATGCCCGAGGGACATTCCGTACATCGCATCACCCGCCAATTCGCGCGCAACTTCGTGGGTCGCCGCATCGAATCCTGGTCTCCGCAGGGCCGTTTCGCCGAGGGCGCCGCCATTCTCGACGGGCGCACGATGACCGACGCGAAGGCCGTCGGAAAGCAGATGTTCCTGGAGTTCGACGGCGAGGTCTGGCTGCGCGTGCATCTCGGCATCTACGGCGCCTGGGACTTCGCGGGAGACATCACACGCGACGACACCATCGCGGCGGCGAGCGGCCGCATGGGTCAGACGAACCAACGCGGAACCATCGTCGACGCCGATGGGGAGGACTCCCTCTCGAGCATCGGCGCTCCACGACGGGCCCGGCTGCGCATGTCGGAGCAGGAGCAGTTCGGCGACGAGATCACCGAATGGCCTCCCGCGCCGGTGGGTGCGGTGCGCGTGCGCCTGCTGACAGACACTGCCGTGGCCGACCTGCGCGGGCCGACCGCGTGCGAGATTCTGGATGCGGCCCAGGTCGCCGCGGTGATTGCGAAGGCCGGGCCGGATCCGCTTCTCGAGACCACGGCGAAGGCCCGCCGTGCGGCCGAAGACCGTTTCACTGCCGCCGTGCGCAAGAAGCCGACGCCGATCGGGCTGTTGCTCATGGACCAGTCGGTCGTGAGCGGTATCGGCAACGTCTACCGGGCGGAGCTGCTGTTCCGTGCCCGCCTCAACCCGCACACGCCGGGAAAGGTCGTGCCGGAGGACACGGTTCGCGAGCTCTGGAAGGACTGGACCAAACTCCTCACCATCGGCGTCGAGACCGGTCAGATGATGACGATGGACAAGCTCTCCAAGACCGACTACGACAAGGCGCTCGCGAAACGCGAAGACCGGCACTGGGTCTACAAGCGCGACGGTCTTCCGTGTCGCGTCTGCGGCACGAACATCGTGCTCGAGATCATGGGTGGCAGAAAACTGTACTGGTGCCCGAAAGATCAGGCGTGACATGAGACAGGCGTGACATGAGAAAGACACCCGCATTCGTCCTCGATGACGAGGCAGAGTTGCGACGGCTCATCGAGCTGAACCCGTGGATCACGCTCGTCAGCCACACCTCGAAGGGGCTCGTCGCGTCGCACTACGCCGTGCTTCTCGATGACAGCCGTGACGAGCTCGCCATCGTCGGACACGTCGGGCGACCCGATGAGCGCGTGCACGAACTCGGTCAGCATGAGGTGATGGTCGTCGTGCAGGGCCCCCACGGTTACATCTCGCCGTCGTGGTACGGCGCCGATCCGGCTGTTCCCACGTGGAACTTCACCTCCGCGCACCTGTCCGGTGTTCCCGAGATCCTCGACGCCGACGAGAATCTGCGCGTGCTCGATCGGCTCGTCGCGCACTTCGAGAAGCACGTCGACGAGCCTCGGCTCATGCGTGGAACAGCCGAGAACTCCGCCTTCGCCGACGCGATCAGCGCGGGCACCGTGGGATTCCGTCTCGTGCCGACGCGCATCGAGGCGAAGACCAAACTGAGTCAGAACAAGCCGGAGGCGACGGTGGATCGAATCATCTCCGAGCTCGAGGGTGACGGGCCGTATGCGAGCGAAGCGCTCGCGGCCGAGATGCGACGCGTACGGGGAGAGAAATGACCGAATCGGTGCTGTTGACAGGAGCCCGGCTGCCCGGCGGAGGGACGGCCGAGGTGAGCCTCGTCGACGGGCGCATCGAGTCGGTCTCCACGGCCGGCGGAGGTTCTCTCGCCGCGTCACGCGATGCGGCGACGCAGATCGTCGACCTCGATGGTCGCTACCTGATTCCGGGCCTGTGGGACAAGCACGTTCACGCCACCCAGTGGGCGCTGGTGTCGCGCCGCCTCGATCTTTCGGCCGCGGCGTCTGCGGCGGATGCCGTGGGCATCGTGGCAGAGCGGCTTCGACGGGCGAGCGCGTCGCACGACGAGTCGGCGGGCATCACGAGCGACACGGATGCCGGGCCGTTGGTCGGCTACGGGTTCCGCGACGGACTCTGGCCGGACGCTCCGCACCGCGGGTTGCTCGATGCCGTGACCGGGGCGCGGCCGGTCATCCTCGTGAGTGCCGACCTGCACTGCTGCTGGTTGAATTCCGCCGCGCTCGCACAGCACGGCCGGGCCGAGCATCCCACGGGGCTGCTGCGCGAAGACGACTGCTTCGCCGTGACCCGCACCCTCGGCGACGTCGAGACGGACACCCTGGATGGTTGGGTGCGCGACGCGGCCCGCGCCGCCGCGACTCGCGGTGTCGTCGGTGTCGTCGATCTCGAGATGTCGTGGAACGTCGAGGACTGGACGCGTCGCATCCGATCGGGCTCGACCGAACTGCGTGTTCGATTCGGAATCTACCCGCAGCACCTCGACCGGGCCATCGACGCGGGCCTCGTCACCGGTGCGCTGATCGCGGGCACGCATGGTCTGCTGCAGGTGGGGCCGTTCAAGGTGATCACCGACGGGTCGCTCAACACTCGCACCGCGTACTGTTTCGACGAGTACCCCGGATTGGAGGGACTGGCCCACTCCCGCGGTCAGCTCAACGTTCCCTACGAGGAGCTCGTTCCGATGCTCCGCCGGGCCAGCCAGGCGGGCCTCGTTCCCGCCGTGCACGCGATCGGCGATCACGCCAACACGCTCGCTCTCGATGCGTTCGAACGACTCGGCGTGGGGGGAAGCATCGAGCACGCCCAGCTCATCGCCGAGGTCGACTTCGAACGCTTCGCCCGCCTCGGTGTCGTCGCCGGGGTGCAGCCCGAACATGCCATGGACGACCGCGACGTCGCCGACAAATACTGGCCCGGTCGCACGGGCCGAGCGTTCGCGCTCGCGTCGCTGCTCGAGTCCGGAGCCGAACTCGCCCTGGGCTCGGACGCGCCTGTCGCGCCGCTCGACCCCTGGATCACCATCGCCGCCGCCGTGGCGCGCACGGGTGACGATCGTGCGCCCTGGCATCCCGAGCAGTCCATCTCGGTCGCCGACGGCCTGTTCGCCTCCGCCGACCGACGTCGTGCCCTCGAGCCGGGCGGGCCAGCCGACATCGCCGTTCTCGACGTCGATCCACTATCAGCCAGCACCGACGAACTGCGCCGGATGCCCGTGGCCGCGACGCTGCTCGCGGGGCGCTTCACGCACAACGCGCTCTGACTCGGCGCGAGACACTGCCAATCGGTGCTTCGGGCGCGGGTGCGTGTTTCCTGCTCACCCCAGCACATTTCGCGGCTCACCGAAAGGTCGGCTGCGCACAGGAGATCGCCGCTGCGCACTCGGGAGCTCGCAGAAGATCGGCGATCGGCTCCCGGAGCAGGGCGACCTCAGAGGAAGGGCTCCGCGTCGCGTCGGGTGCTTTCCCGCTAGCCCGACCCGCGATCTGCCGGAGCGTCGCTTTGATGACCGAATTCTGCAGCGTCGTCTTGATGGCCTGTATCGCGTTGCTCGATTGGGTATGGGGTCGTGAAGTCTCCTTCGGTCTTCAAACGTTGGCGTTGAGTGTGATTCGTCAGCCGGGACTTTCTAGCTCGGAACTCTCTAGAAGGGGCAGTCCGCGAGATCCTCCTCCGGTCCTGTCCCTCTCTTTGCGACTGCTTGCCCGGCCACGGTGGCGGCTTCTGAGCTGACGACGGCAGTCAATGCTGCTGTGGATGCATCGATGAGTCGTTTCGGTGCGGGTTGCATCCTGCCTTCCGGCCGGACCGTGTACTCGTAGCCCGCTGGCGAGGTGGCAGTCAGGATGTCGTCTCCGTTCTGCACGATCTGCCACCGGGTGTGGTGCTTCACCCTGTGATGCCCTTGACTGAGCGGTGCGAGGTTCTCCGGGATCGTGTCCCCTCCGTAGGCGTGGTCTTCGGTGTGGTCGACATCGGCCTGTTCCGATGGGACGGTGCAGCCGGGGAATACACAGGTCGGGTGCACGAGTCTCGCGTGGTCGATCATGCGCGCCGTGGGCCGATAGTCCCTTGGGTCCGTCGTCAGGATGCGTCCGGTGATCGGGTCGGTGAGGATACGCCGCCACGACGTCGCCTCCGCCGTCAACTGCGCGGCGGTGGCCGGGTCGATCGGACCGTAGCCACGGAGGATCGCGGCCTCCTCACCGATGCCGAGCAACGTCAGCGCGGGAACCATGACGTGCACCCTGCCCCGGACGCCCCGGGTCGCACCAGGGATCGACGTTTCGCCGTTCAGCATGAGGTCGGTGAGGACATCGAGCTTCAGGGGCGTCATACTCCGCGGGTCACCGCCCGCCCGAAGCCCTGATGCGAGGCGTGTGGCCCGGTCGGTGATCGCGTGAATCTCTGGTGCCGGTGCGAACAACGTCAGATACGCCATGCCATCCGCCGCCGGATCGACGTAGATACGCCGGGTGGCCGCGGCCTTCTCGGCCCGTTCCACCGCCGTAGACGGTTGAGACAGTTCGACCTCGTGGCGGGCCTTGCGGTCAAGTTGCTTCGGGTTCACCTCCGCCGCCAGCGCCGCAAGCCGGGTGTCATAGGCGGTCAACGCATCTCCGTCGAGACCGTCGGCGTGCTTCGCGATGACCTCGGCATGCTCCCACGACACGACCCCCGCAGCCACTGCAGCGAGTGTGGCCGGGAGGCGATCCACGAGAGCAGTGCTGGTGTCGATCAGAGTCGCGGCGCGATACTCGGTGCGACGAGTCAGCTGGGCGAGTTCGGTGAACAACTCGACTCTCTCGACTCGAGCGGTCGACCACACAGGACCACCCGAAGAGGTATCTGTTGGTGCCTGCCGGTGCAGGTGGTGAGCAGCGTCGGTGACGCGTCTGGCCCTGATCGCAGACAGTCGGGCTATCTGCTGATCGAGGGCGGCGACCTCCTCGAGCGCGACCACGTACGGGTCGGGCTCGAGAAGCGGGATGGTAGATGTCATACGTGAAGTCAAACAGGAACCACCGACACTGGGGGTGGAACTCACATTTGACGCTTGATCAGGGAATCTCGCTGTGGCTAACTACCCGAATGGATGCCTTGTGGAGGAGTAGACGCGGCCTCCCTTCCCCTTCGACAGGCTCAGGGAAGGGGACGGGTCTCGATACGGCCGCGGGCGGCCTACTCGACCAACGCATGTGGGTCTCGATACGGCCGCGGGCGGCCTGCTCGACCAACGCGGCCAGGTCTCGATACGGCCGCGGGCGGCCTACTCGACCAACGCGGGAGCTGCCTGCTCGACCAGCGCTGGGCGCGGCCTACTCGACCAGCGCAGCCGTCTCCCGATGAGCGCAGAGATCAGCGGCGGGTCACCAGTGACCAGGCGGCGCGGCGCAGCTCGGGGTAATCGAACGCGATGCCGCGCAGGATCTCGAAGTTCGACTGGTGCGGCTCACCGGGAAGGCGAGCCTCGACGTGAGCGGTGCGCAGACCGATGACCACGCACTGATCGACCGTGGGCAGCTCGGGAAGGAAGTCCCACGGATCCTCGCCCTCGCGGCAGCGGGCTTCGATGCCGGCATCGAGCACATCGCGGGCCTCCTGCCGAAGCTGCGACAGAGCGAGTAGATCTTTTTCCACCCGACAAGGCTACGTGACGATCGTGGCGTTCTCCCCGCGCTCGTAGATTCGTGCGGCTGAGCCGACGATGTTCTCATCGGGCTGCCCGACGATCTCATGGTCTTTGTTGTCGTAGTCGAACAGGCTCAGCACGTGGCGCATGGCCTCGAGGCGGGCACGCTTCTTGTCGTTGCTCTTCACGACGGTCCAGGGCGCGTTCGCCGTGTCGGTGTGGGCGAACATGGCCTCTTTCGCCGCCGTGTAGTCGCCCCACTTGTCGAGCGACGCGATATCCATGGGCGACAGCTTCCACTGCCGTACGGGGTCGACCTGACGAATTGCGAAGCGCGTGCGCTGTTCGTCTGCCGAGACCGAGAACCAGAACTTGACCAGGTCGATGCCATCGCCGACGAGCATCTCCTCGAACCTCGGCGTCTGGCGCATGAACTCGTCGTACTGGGCGGGAGTGCAGAACCCCATGACGCGCTCGACGCCGGCGCGGTTGTACCAGGAGCGATCAAAGAGCACGATCTCACCCGAGGCGGGAAGGTGCTGCACGTAGCGCTGGAAGTACCACTGCCCGCTCTCTCGCTCAGACGGCTTCTCGAGAGCGACCGTTCGGGCGCCGCGCGGATTGAGGTGCTCCGTGAATCGCTTGATCGTTCCGCCCTTACCGGCGGCGTCGCGGCCCTCGAAGACCACGACGAGGCGGCGGTTGGACTTCTTGATCCAGTTCTGCAGCTTGAGCAACTCGATCTGCAGCAGACGTTTCGAGAGCTCGTACTCGTTCCTGTCCATGCGCTCGGCATAGGGATACCCCTCGCGCCAGGTATCGACGCGGGTGCCGTCTCGCGAGATGAGTACGGGATCGTCGTCGTCCTCATCGAACACCGTGTAGCCCGAGACGTCGTCGAGATCGGGCGGGAGTGCGTAGTGGCTCACGAGCTGCGTCATAGGGCCTGACGCTAGCCGCCGGAGGCATCCGGTCGGTGACTGCGGGGTGGACGCCGGGTTAACCACGACGGCCCTCCGGTGGATCCACCGGAGGGCCGTCGTTCGAGCTGTAACTACTCGGCGATGTGCGCCGCGAGGAACCAGCGCGACTTCTCGAGGCCTCGGGCGATCTCGAGAACGACGTCCTGGCTGGTGAGGTCGATGTCGTTGAGCTCGGTGATGGCCTTGCGGATGCCGACGAGCGTCGCGTCGATCTGGGCGACCATCGCGGCGATCATGTACTCCGAGCGCTGGAAGCCGGGCTCCATGGTGGGGATGACGGTCTTGGCAGCGACGGTCTCGATGCGCGCGTCGAGCGGAAGCCCGAGAGCGACGACGCGCTCGGCGGCGAGGTCGGCCCAGTCCTGGGCGTGACTGACGACGTTGTCGAGCAGCTCATGCACGCCGATGAAGTTGGCGCCGCGCACGTGCCAGTGCGCCTGCTTGCCGTTGATGGCGAGGGCCTGGAGGTCGACGACGATCGGGGCGAGGAACTGGGCCGTGGCGGCTGCGACGTCGGGGCTCGTCGAGCTGGTGGGAACGGTGACGGTGGTGTTGGTCATTGTGTGACTCCTATCGTGTCTGACTCGTCTAACCGTACTCAGCACAGTTTGTTCCGCAAGCAAGCTGAGGCTGGGCTAACCCAGCCCTGACCGGGGGTTAACCCCCGGCTGATATCGGATGCTCGTCGTATGTCGACGAGGCGGCGTGACGGTCAGGGTTGAGGCATGACAACACAGACGCTCGACATGACACACCAGCTGGACTCTGCCACGCTGGACACGATGATCGACTCCGACGGCACAGCACCGGTGCAGAATCGCTTCCGTCGACGGTGGGCGAGGGTGCCCCGCGAACTCGGATTCCTCCTCGCCACGCTTCCCGTGGTGACGATCGCGTTCATCGCCCTCGTGACCCTCTTCTCTCTGGGTGCGTCGACCGTCGTTCTGGTCGGAGGATTCTTCGTGCTGGCCGCCGCCATGGTGACGGCTCGCTGGTTCGGCGCGGTCGAGCTCGTTCGTCTCGAAGCTGCGGGGATGCCACCCATCGCGCGGCCCACGTGGAACCTCCCGCGCCGCCCCGGCATCCTGGGCTGGCTCAAGCGGTACCTGGGCGACGGGCACTACTGGCTGTACCTCCTGCATGGAGGAGTCGTGAACTTCGCGGTGGGAGTCGCGACGTGGTGCGTGGCGATCACCTGGCTCGTGACCGGCCTCGGCGGTGTGAGCTTCGGCATCTGGTCACGATTCCTGCCCCCGCACGAAGCAGGCAACCTCTGGATCAACAAGGTCGTCATCGAATTCGTCGTGCCCGGCACGCAGCTCGGAAACGACCCCGATGTTCTTCAGCGCAACGAGACGATCCTCTACCTCATACTCGGTCTCGCGATGCTTGCGACGCTGCCGTTCGTGACCCGAGGCCTCGTCAGAATCCATCACGGAATCGCCCGCGGCATGCTCGGTCGTTTCGCCTCTGACGACCTCAAACGCGAGGTCGCCGCCCTGGGCGCGTCTCGCGATGCGGCCGTCTCGGCCGAGGACCACAGTCTGCGCCGCCTCGAGCGAGACATCCATGACGGACCGCAGCAGCGACTCGTGCGTCTCCAATTCGACCTGGCCAGCGCCGAGCGCGCCCTCGACTCCGATCCTGCCGCAGCCCGGGCGCTCCTCGAAGGAGCCAGGGAGCAGTCGCGAGACACGCTCGAGGAACTCCGCGAGTTGTCTCGAGGCTTCGCACCGCCCCTGCTGCAGGATCGCGGCCTGGCTGCCGCCCTCGAGTCGCTCGCCGTGCGCAGCACCGTGCCCACGAGCATCCGGCTGTCGTTGGGCGAAACGGAGATCGCGCCCGAGGTGGAGCGCAGCGTCTACTTCATCGCTGCCGAGCTTCTGGCGAACGTTGCGAAGCACGCTGCGGCGACGATGGCCACGGTGTCAGCATCGGTCCGCGAATCGGATGCCGGTGAGCGCGTGCTCGAGCTGACCGTCTTCGACGACGGCGTCGGAAAGGCGGCGGAGACCGCGGGCCACGGACTGGCGGGACTCGTCGAGAGGGTGAGCGGGTTGCGCGGAGAACTCACGATCACCTCACCCGAGGGCGGACCGACGATGATCGCGACTCGCATCCCCCTATCCTGAAGACGTGAGTGATCGAGACGAGAAGCGCACCATCCGTCTCGTTCTCGCTGAGGACTCCCTTCTGCTGCGCGAGGGTCTCGTGCGGCTCTTCGCAGAGGCAGGGTTCGAGACGCTGGCCGCCTATGGCGACGCCGAGTCGCTGCTGGCCGACATCGCGGCGGTGCGCCCCGACGTGGCCATTCTCGATGTTCGGATGCCGCCGACCTATCGCGACGAGGGTGTGCGTGCGGCGCTCGATCTGCGCAGACGGCATCCGGAGATCGGCATCCTGCTGCTGAGTCAATACGTCGAGGAGACCTACGCGGTCGAGCTCCTGGCGGCCGGCGAGAGCGGCATCGGGTACCTGCTGAAAGATCGGCTGGTGTCGCTCGACGAACTGCGGGATGCCGTGGCCCGCATCGCCGACGGCGGCACAGTGCTCGACGAGCAGGTTGTGCGGCACCTGCTCGGTCGGCGTCGCGACCCGCTGTCGACCCTCACAGCACGGGAGCGCGACGTGATCGCTCTGATGGCCGAGGGCCGAACGAATGCGGGCATCGCCGCCCAGCTCGTCGTGGGAACCGGGGCCGTCGAGAAGCACGTCTCGAGCATCTTCTCGAAGCTGGGCCTCGACGACTCCGGCACCGATCATCGTCGCGTTCTGGCCGTGCTCGCGTGGTTGAGAGCGTCCTGACACCACCGGCCTGGCCCGCGCGTCAGCGCAGTGAGGACACCGTACCGACGAACGATCTGAGGTTGCGCACCCGATGCTCGTATCGGGCCGCCAGCGCGACGAGGAGTGCGCCGCCGATTCCCAGCCAGATCCACCACGGCACGGCCGAGTAGAGTCCCTGGATCCACGGCCAGGACTGGGCGATCGCGTGCACGAGCAGCACCACCCCGCCGACGATCAGCGGAGCCTGCCAGCGCAGCGCGATGCCGACGACGACGATCGCCACCGTGAGAACGCCGAGTGCGATGACGCGCCAGAGATCCGTGCTTCCGACGTCGGCGAGGAGTGACGGAACGAGCAGCAGGCCGAGCCCCGGTCCGAGGTGCGGCCACGTGCGAGCGGCCGCGTCGCGGTTCAGTCTGATAAGGCCCGACGCGATCAGCGCCACGGCGACGGGAGCCGTCGCCAGTTCGAATGGATGCGCCGCGCCGGTCGCGAGGCCGGTGACTCCGACGACGACCAGAAGGCTGAGGGCCGTGAGCCTGGACACACGGTCGAGAGGCACCGAGCGGCGCACGGCGGCGGCGACCACCACACCGACGAAAGTCGTGCTCACGACGATGAGGCGCGTCGACGCATTCGTCTCGGGAAGCGCGACCAGGCATACGACAGCGCTGACACCGGCGAGGGTGACGGCCGAGGGCACCCCGAGTTGAGCGACGGGGAAGGGCAGGGCTCGACGTCTCGTCCACACGACCGACGTCACGATCAGAGCGAGCACGGCGGGGAGCGTCCAGATCTCGGGGAAGAGCGCCGCGTCAGAGGCGCCGACGGCGTCGCGCACGGTGCGGCCGAGGCCCACAGAAATCAGCACAGCGATGCCCGAATACAGCGTGCTGTCGCGCACGAGGACGCCGCGCACGACCCGGGGTGCGATGAGCGCCACCGTCGTCACCGCGCCGGCGATCACGAGCACCACAATGGCGCGGGCGGCGTGTTCGTCTGCGATCGAGACCAGCGCGGAGGGCGCGAGTGCGATGACGGGAGCCGCGGCGAGGAGGGTCGACCGGACGGTGGCCACGGACGCCGTCAGCGGGCTGAACACGGCGATGGCGGCGGTGAGACACAACAGCAAGCCGGCCACGGGCAGCGTGTACGGTTCGACGTCGACGATGCCTCGGAAGGCCAGGAACTGCCAGAGTGCCGCAACGGCGAGGATGCACGTGAGGGTGCCGCCGAAGCGTCGCGGCGACAGACTCGTGAACGGGTTGCCGTCGGTGAACGCGACGATGAGCGGCGTCGCCGCGAGCAGGAGCAGAGTCAGCCACGTGCTCTCTCCGGGATCGATCGCGCTTCGGGCGATGGAGACGACGACGATGAGGGCGGTTGCGCACTCCCACGCGATGCGCGCGGCGCGGTGCATGCCGGATGCGGCCCGTGCGAACAACATCGCGCCGAGAGAGGCCGACAGGAGCGCCGCGGTCGGTGCCGCGAGGTCGACGATCAGGGCCGTGGACGAGGTGGTGGCAGCGTCGATCACGGCGGCGAGGGTTGCCGCCAGCGCGAGGGGCGCCATGACGGCCAGCACGACGCGTTCGACCGTGTTCGCCACGGGGCCGCGCAGTTGCCAGGTCACGGCGGCGACCGTGAGGACGAGCAGAACAGCGACCCGCACGACGTGCTCGGCGGCGGAACCGGCTCCCGACGCGAAGAGGACGAGCGAGCTGATGGCCGCTGCGGGCAGGGCGACGATCGCTGCGGCGCGGAGACCCGAGATTCCGCTCGGAACGCGCTCGACGCGGGTTCGCAGAACCAGCGGAGCCACGAACAGAAGGAGCGCAGCGGCCGCACCGGGAAGGGCGGCGAAATCGCTCGGAGGAGGAAAGGGGGAACCGCTCAGCGAGGCCGAGAGGCGCCAGCCCGTGATCCAGGGCACCAGCAGTGTCGCCTCGACGAACCCGAGGCCCATGGCCACGGCGGTGAGGAGAGTCCGCACGAGCGAGCCGGCGCGAGTGCCGGGTGCGACGACGAGCCGAGATGCGACGATCAGGGCCGCGGTGGCGAGGATGCCCGGCAGCCACAGGGGCGAGCTCGCATGCGAGAGAATCGCGACCGCGAACGTGGCGACACCCAACGCGATCGCCGCGGGAACACGCGCCGCAGGCACGCGCCGGCCCCTCGTGGCGAGAAGAAGCGAGAGTGCGACGACGGCGACAGACGCGTAGGCGAGGAGAGCCACCATCACCGAGGCTGAATGGCTGGCCGCGGCGAGCATCGCCAGAGCCGCCAGTCCGCCCGCGACCGCCCCGACGACCCTCGGCAGCCGTACGAAGCGGATGGCCACGGCTCCGAGGATCGCTGCGGCGGCCGGGGCGAGAACGGCGGCCCACGCTCCGGTCTCGGGAAGGTAACCGGCGGTGTCGCCGGGGGTCGCCTGCCAGAGAAGATGTCGTGGAACGAGCGAGCTGAGAATGTGAATCGCCGCAAGTCCGACGCCCGGGAGCAGGCCGATCGCGGCGACGACGAGCGCGGGGATCAGCGCGTCGCGGCAGGTCCGCGTCGAGAGCTCGGTCGTGGAGGTGCGCGCACGAACCACGAAGGTGACGGCGATGACGCCGGCGGCCGTTCCCGGAGCCCAGAGGTTCCACTCGGTCGACGCGTCTCTGAATATGGCCATCGTCGGGGCAAGCGTCACAGACAACCCGAGCAGCACCGATGCCGCCCTGCTCCAGGGTCGCGCGCCGGACTCCGCACGCAGCCGCAGGACGACCGCGCCCCAGGCGATCGCCGACACGGAGTACGCCAGGGCCGACGAGCCCGGGAGCTCGGGCAGAAGCACAGCGGCGGGGATGAGTGCCGCCGTCATCGATGCGACGGCGACCCATCGGAGGACGGCCGCCTCGGTCGACCGATCACCGATCTGCGGAAGAAGAAGCGCGGACGCACCTGCCACCACAAGGCCCGCCCACCACGCCAGGCCGGAGTCGACAGGGTGGAGCGCGCCGATCACGACGAGGGCGAGACCGGCCGGGGCGAGTACCACGCTGCCGAAGCGCGCGAAGCGGAGCCCCGAGACCCGATGAAGGAGTTCGAGCAGGGCGGCGAGAGCGAGCAGGCCCACGCCGCAGAACAGTGCGGGGGCGACCGAAGGGGAACCGAAGAGTTCTGCACCCCGCACGAACACGAGTACACCGATCAGGATCACCGCCCCTGTCACACCCATGCCCTCGGCTGTGGCGGGCAGGCGGCGCCGCCTGAGCAGCCAGGCGACGCCGAACACGACGACTCCGGCGAGAGCGGTGACGACGACGCGCACCTCGACTGTGGCGAACAGGTAGGCGACGGTCACGAAGAACAGTGCGAAGACGGAGAGGAGCACGATGCCCGTCACCAGCAGGAAGACCTGCACCCCGGATCGGCGGGGTCCCCGGTCCGTGAGGGCGACCGCGGGCGCGGGGTGCGGGAACGGGGGAGAGGGAACAGTCGCGGCGGCCGCGCTCGCGGCATCCGGCGTGTGGTCTGCGGACGTGGGTGGGGCCGCCGGCTGAGGGAGCTCGAGTGTCGACGCGACCTGCGTGATCCGCTCGTCCGCCTGGCCGGCGAGTTGCTCGTTCCACATGCGATCGATCAGATCGCGGCGACGGCGTTCGACGTCGACGATCGTGTTCGACGCGGCGATGAGTTCTGCGGCCAGCGGCACGTTTAATTCGAGACCGCAGGCATGGCAACGGCTGCTGCCCAGCACCGCGAAACAGCGCGGGCAGAGGCCCATGTCAGAGAAGGCGAGAGGTGTCGAAGGCCAGGCGGCCTCCGGCGACGGAACGGAGGCAGGCGCGGGGTCTGTCATCTGCACAGCGTGTCAGAGATCACACATCGTCTGCAGCGGGTGAGGTCGAACTGGGGATGAAAAAAGGCCCCCGAGTGTCTCGGGGGCCTTTCTTGACGACGAGGGGCTGACGAGAATCGAACTCGCATCATCTGTTTGGAAGACAGAGGCTTTACCACTAAGCTACAGCCCCGAATGGGGAGGTGTGCGCCGCAAGCGGCACTGGAACATCGTAGTACACAGTTTCCCCGTCCGCGTAACCGGGGCCGGGAAATTGCTCAGCGGGCCTCCAGACTGTGCAGTAGACTTGCCGAGGCCAATTCGCCCGGCACTACCCTCGTGCCAGACGCCCTGTGCGTCACCCGGTGACTGGCCTCACGGGACTTGTGACGAGAACCGGGGCGTAGCTCAGCTTGGCTAGAGCGCCCGTTTTGGGGGCGGGAGGTCGCAGGTTCGAATCCTGTCGCCCCGACCACAGCGCGAGTTCCCCCAGTACCACTTTGATCCAGCCAAACGGTGCAGCACAGTACTAACCCTCAGGAGAAGCCAAACGTGAAGACCACGGTCGAACAGCTCAGCCCGACACGCGTGAAGATCGCCATCTCGGTCACCCCCGACGAGCTGAAGCCCAGCATTGATCACGCATACGGCCACATCGCCGAGTCGATCAATATCCCCGGCTTCCGCAAGGGCAAGGTTCCGCCGCCCCTCATCGACCAGCGCGTCGGCAAGGAGGCCGTGCTCGAGCACGCCGTCAACGACGGACTCGACGGCTTCTACCGCCAGGCCATCACCGAGAACGAGCTTCGCCCCCTGGGCAAGCCGAGCGCAGACATCGTCGAGTGGCCCAGTAACAAGGACTTCTCCGGAGACCTCGAGCTCGCCATCGAGGTCGATGTGCGCCCCGAGATCACCCTCCCCGAGTACAACGACCTCGAGGTCACCGTCGACGCCGTCGAGGTGTCCGACGAGGACATCGCGACCGAGCTCGAGAACCTGCGCAGCCGCTTCGGCACGCTGGTGACCGTCGACCGTCCGGCCAAGACGGGCGACTTCGCCCAGCTCGACCTGGTCGCCACGATCGATGGCGCCGAGGTCGACAAGGCCACGGGCATCTCCTACGAGGTCGGATCGGGCGAACTGCTCGAAGGCATCGACGAGGCGCTCGACTCCCTCTCCGCCGGCGAGTCCACCACCTTCGAGGCGCCGCTGCTCGGCGGAGACCACGCCGGTTCCGACGCACTCGTGTCGGTCTCGCTGCTCGCCGTCAAGGAGCGCGAGCTTCCCGAGGCCGACGACGACTTCGCTCAGATCGCCAGCGAGTTCGACACGCTCGACGAGCTGAAGGCCGACCTCAAGAACACCGTCGCGAAGCAGAAGGCGTTCGGCCAGGCATCCGCCGCCCGCACCAAGCTGGTCGAGACGCTGCTCGAGAAGGTCGACGTCGCCGTGCCGCCCGCGCTCATCGAAGACGAGGTGCACCGTCACCTCGAGGGCGAGAACCGCCTCGAAGACGACGAGCACCGCGCCGAGGTCACCGCCTCGAGCGAGAGCACGTTCCGCACCCAGATCCTCCTCGACGCTGTCGCTGAGAAGGAGCAGGTCAAGGTGGGCCAGGATGAGCTGACGCAGTACCTCGTGCAGAGCGCCGCTCAGTACGGCATGGAGCCCAACGAGTTCGTTCAGGCACTCGACCAGAGCGGCCAGATCCCCGCCATGGTCGGCGAGGTCGCCCGCAACAAGGCGCTCGCGATCCTGCTCGGCAAGGCCAAGGTCGTCGACACCGACGGCAAGACGGTCGACCTCAAGGAGTTCGCCGCGGTCGTCTCGGAGCCCGAAGACGCCATCGACGAGCACGAGGGTCACGACCACGACGACCACGAGGGTCACTCCCACTAGTCGCTTCATTCGAGGGGCCCGGCATGCACGCGCATGCCGGGCCCTTCGTCGTTAAGCGACACTGAGTAAATGGAGATCGCCGCGGTGCCCGACGGACCGGTCGAGGTGCCGTCGATCGTGTCGTTGCACGCCGCCGGCGATACGCCGGTTCCGGTGTGGCGTAGCACTCGAGGCGGACTGACGTTCAGACTCGGCGAGGGCGTGGGGGCCCGCTTCATCAAGTGGATACCCGAAGGCGAGTCGTCGCTCGAAGGCGAGGCCGAGCGGCTCGCTTGGGCGAGCGCGTTCATCGTGGTTCCTCGCGTGATCGAGGCCGGTTCGGGCGACGGCGGTTCGTGGATGCTGACGGCCGGCCTGCCGGGGCCACGGTGCGGTCGATGCGCGGTTCGGGTCGGACGCCTCGACGGCGCGCGTGGCGGCTCGCGGCATCGGCGCCGGACTCCGCCGTCTGCACGACGCACTGCCCGTCGACGCCTGTCCCTATTCCTGGTCGGTATCCCGGCGAATCGGCCGCGCGCGATCGGAGGGCCTTGCGGTGGCCGAGTCGCTCGAGATCCCGCCATCCATCGACAGGCTCGTCGTCTGCCACGGCGACGCGTGCGCGCCGAACACGCTTCTCGCCGATGATGGCGCGTTCGTCGGCCACGTCGACCTGGGGTCGTCGGGCGTCGCCGATCGCTGGGCCGACCTGGCCATCGCGACGCGGAGCCTGGAATGGAACTTCGCCGGGGGAGAGCGTCTGGAGTCGGAACTGCTCGATGCCTACGGGATCGCGCGCGACGAGGAGCGCATCCGGTACTACCGCGCCCTCTGGGCCGCCACCTGAGCGTCCCTACGCTCCTCCTCCCCAGCCCCGTCGCATTCACTCGGCGCGAAAGCACTCACCCCGCGCTCGGTCGGTGCTTTTCCGCCGACTCGACGCGCTCGTGCCTATCGAGTCGACGCAAACGCGTGCATGACGCCGGGTTTCGGTGCTTCTGCGCCGAGTCGACGGATCGTGTTGCCTGTGGAGAGAGGCACAAACAGCGGCGAAGACGGGGCAACATGTCGAGATGCCTCGTCGCGTCGCTCTTCCACCCCATCTGACGCGGCGATCGTTCTCTGTTGCGGAAGGGCGGCATGCGGGGATCGGTCGTCAGCGAATGAGGGGACGAGATCTCGAGCGACCGTTCCATGGCGTACGAGTCCGGCGGGGTGGCATCCACGGACTCTATGGTCTGTGCCTCGCCTACATGGTGCGGATGCGACCGGACGAGTTCTTCTGCGGCCTTACGGCAGCTCGGATGTGGCGTATACCGTTGCCCGAGGAGTTCACACGGGCAGAGGGCGTGCACGTGGGCCGGATGTCGCCGAATCGGGCGAGTCGAGCGCGCGGCGTAAGAGGGCGCGAGTTCTCTGACACGCGCATCCTAGTCGAGAGGAGATATGGATTCCGTGTCTCGGACGCCGCCTCCACCTGGTGCCACCTCGCCGGAGTACTGTCGCACGACGACCTCGTGGCCGCGGCAGACCACCTCATCTTGGTCCCGAAAAAGCGGCAGCCTGGCGAGACACGTCCCTACGCGACGATCGAGCAGCTGATCGACCGTGTTCAGAGCTACTCTGGCCGGCACGCGCAGGCGGCCCGGCGCGCAGTTCTCGACATCAGGCAGGGCGCGGAATCGCGGCCGGAGACGATCCTCCGCCTCCACATGATGCGTGCGGGCTTGCCCGAGCCGGAACTGAACGTCGACATCTTCAGCGAATCAGGTACATTCCTCGGACGAGGAGACAGCCTATTTCGGGACTTTCGCGTGATCGCGGAGTACGACGGCGAGCAGCATCGCACCGATTCCGTTCAGTACAACCGCGACATGCTCCGAATCGAGGGTTTCATTCGCAACAAGTGGATGCCGATCCGTGTTCGCAAAGGTCAACTCTTCGGCGACCCGATGGCCGCTGTGGCCCGCGTCGAAGCGGCCCTGCGCGACGCCGGCTGGCGCCCGTGACAGGACTCGCGGTGATCCACTCGGCGCAGACGCACCAATGCAGCTATCGAGTCGGCGCAGGAGCACGCACACGCCGCCTGATCGGTGCATATTCGCCGAGTCGACGCGCTGGCTGTGTCAGCGCGGGTCTCACAGGCGTGTCCGGGCGGGTCAGCTGCCGAAGATGGCGTGGGCGACGGTGAAGATGGCCAGTCCTGCGAGCGAGCCGACGACGGTGCCGTTGATGCGGATGAACTGCAGGTCGCGGCCCACCTCGACCTCGATCTTGCGTCCCGTGTCCTCGGCGTTCCAGCCGCGCACGGTGTCGGAGATGATCGCTGCGAGGTCGTGTCGATAGGTCTCGACGAGGTAGCCCGCCGCGTCCTCGACCCAACGGTCGACCTTCGCCCCGAGCACGGCGTCTTCGAGGAGCGCGTGGCCGAATTGAGCGACCGCCTGGGTGAGGCGGGTGCGCAACTCGCTGTCGGAGTTCTCGAGCGACGACAGCAGTGCGGTGCGGGCGGCGTTCCACGCCTGGCCGGCCAGATCGCGTACCTGCGGGCTGTCGAACACCTGACCCTTGAGTTCTTCGACCTTGGTCATCGTGGCCTCGTCGTGCTGCAGGTCGTCGCTGAGCTTGCGCAGATACTCGTCGATCGCGACGCGCAACTGGTGGTTCGGGTCGTTGCGCACAGCCGAGATGAACTTCAGGGCCTCCCGGTGGGCGCGGTCGTCGACGACGCGATCGACGAACGACGGCATCCAGCTGGGCAGGCGCTCGCTCACGGCCTGACCGAACGCATCCGGATTGCGTTCGAGCCACTCGTGCAGACGCTCGACGAGCAGATCGACGACCTGGCCCTGGTGCCCGCCGTCGACGAAGGTCGAGGTCATGCGTCCGAGGGGAGGCCCCCAAGCCGGATCGATCAGCTGCCGACGCCCGATCTCCTCGATGACCTCGCGCATCGTGTCGTCGTCGGCGAGGGAGAGGAATCCGCGTGCCGCGTTGGCCGCCTCCGAGGTGAGCCTCTCTGCGTGGGCCGGATCGATGAGCCAGGTTCCGACGGCGCGCGAGACCCCGAGCGAGCGCAATTTCGTCGTGATGACCTCGCGCGACAGAAAGTTCGTCTCGACGAATTCTCCGAGCGTCACGCCGATACGGTCTTTCTCGGTCGGAATGATCGCCGTGTGAGGAATGCGCAGTCCGAGAGGATGCCGGAACAATGCGGTGACCGCGAACCAGTCGGCGATGGCGCCCACCATGCCGCCCTCGGCCGCGGCGCGCACGTATTGCAGCCACTCGTACTTCTCCTGCAGCGCGAATGCCACGACGAAGATCACCGCCATGATCACCAGAAGTCCGGTGGCCAGGCGCTTCATGCCGCGGAGCGCGGCGAGCTTCTCCAGGTCGCGCGGCGAGAGAAGGGTGGTGGATGCGACGGGGACGTCGAGCGGGGTGGCCATGGCTTTATCGTAAGACGGCTTCACCGCCATTCTTTGCCTACGGCGAACAGCGGCTTCTGCCGAGGCATCCTCCAGTAGATTCGAGATCACGCAAGTAATAGAGGAGCAATCACATGGCCGAACCGGCTCTGGTATCCAGTGTTTTTGACCGACTACTCAAGGACCGCATCATCTGGTTGGGCAGTGCCGTCCGTGACGACAATGCGAACGAGATCTGCGCCAAGATTCTTCTGCTCGCAGCCGAAGATCCCGATCGCGACATCTACCTCTACATCAACTCTCCCGGCGGATCGATCACCGCGGGAATGGCCATCTACGACACGATGAAGTTCGTCTCGAACGACATCGTCACCGTCGGAATCGGCATGGCGGCCTCGATGGGCCAGTTCCTGCTCTCGTCGGGAACGAAGGGCAAGCGCTACATCACGCCCAACGCCCGCGTGCTGCTGCACCAGCCCTCCGGTGGCTTCGGCGGCACGAGCGCCGACATCCAGACCCAGGCCAAGCTGATCCTCGACATGAAGCGCCGCATGGCGGAGCTCACCAGCGAACAGACCGGCAAGACCATCGAGCAGGTCATCAAAGACGGCGACCGTGACAACTGGTTCACCGCGCAGGAGGCCCTCGAGTACGGCTTCGTCGACCACGTCCGCGAGTTCGCGTCCGACGTCGCCGGCGGCGGCGGCACCGAAGAGGCCGACGCCGTGCCCAGCGAGTCCAACTAAGTTCCGCCGAGACCAGACGAACAGAGAAGAAGAATGAATACTCCCGCTTTCGGCGCCGCTTACAGCTCGCCCTACGGAAACGGCACCTCGCCGTCCAACCGCTACATCCTGCCCACGTTCGAAGAGCGCACGGCCTATGGCTACAAGCGCCAGGACCCGTACGCGAAGCTCTTCGAAGACCGCATCATCTTCCTCGGAGTGCAGGTCGACGACGCGTCCGCCGATGACATCATGGCTCAGCTCCTCGTTCTCGAGAGCCAGGACCCGGACCGCGACATCGAGATGTACATCAACTCTCCCGGTGGATCGTTCACTGCGATGACGGCGATCTACGACACGATGCAGTACATCCGCCCGCAGATCCAGACCGTATGCCTCGGCCAGGCTGCCTCGGCGGCGGCCGTGCTGCTCGCTGCGGGCTCGCCCGGCAAGCGCCTCGCCCTGCCGAACGCTCGGATCCTCATCCACCAGCCGTCCGCGGGTGGCGGAGAGGGCGGTGGCCAGGCCTCCGACATCGAGATCCAGGCCGCCGAGATCCTGCGCATGCGCACCTGGCTCGAGGAGACCCTGGCGCACCACTCCGGCAAGACCGCGGAGCAGGTCAACAAGGACATCGACCGCGACAACATCATGAGTGCGGCCGACGCCCTCGAGTACGGACTGATCGACCAGGTCCTGACCTCGCGCAAGAACCTGCCTGCGCTCGTCAAGTAGTTCTTTTCCCCATGAGGCCCCTCGCCGGGCTCGATGATCGATTCGTTCGTTGAGCCCGTCGAGGGGCCTTTTTGTTACGACTAACGCGACTCTCGATCATGGTCCGCCCCGGATGTCGGTGGCACGGGTTAGGCTCGAATCAATCGTCATCGACAGGAGGCTGGCATGGCTCGCATCGGAGAAAGCGCCGACCTGCTCAAGTGTTCGTTCTGCGGAAAGAGCCAGAAGCAGGTGCAGCAACTCATCGCCGGCCCCGGGGTCTACATCTGCGACGAGTGCGTCGAGCTGTGCAACGAGATCATCGAGGAGCGCCTGTCTGAGGCGGGCGACGAAGCGACCGGCGAGTTCGAGCTGCCGAAGCCCAAAGAGATCTTCAACTTCCTCGAAGAATATGTGATCGGCCAGGAGGCCGCGAAGAAGGCACTCTCCGTCGCCGTCTACAACCACTACAAGCGCACCAAGGCGCGCACCACCATCGGCCCTGCAGAGACGCAGGGCGACCAGATCGAACTGGCCAAGAGCAACATCCTCCTCATCGGCCCGACCGGCTGCGGCAAGACGTACCTGGCGCAGACGCTGGCGAAGCGGCTCAACGTGCCGTTCGCGGTGGCCGATGCGACAGCGCTCACCGAGGCGGGCTACGTCGGCGAAGACGTCGAGAACATCCTGCTGAAGCTCATCCAGGCGGCCGACTACGACGTCAAGCGTGCCGAGACGGGCATCATCTACATCGACGAGGTCGACAAGATCGCCCGCAAGGCAGAGAACCCGTCGATCACCCGCGATGTCTCCGGCGAGGGGGTTCAGCAGGCGCTGCTCAAGATCCTCGAGGGCACCGTGGCGTCTGTTCCGCCGCAGGGCGGGCGCAAGCACCCGCACCAGGAGTTCATCCAGATCGACACCACGAACGTTCTCTTCATCGTGGCCGGTGCGTTCGCGGGGCTCGAGGAGATCATCGCCGAGCGGGCAGGCAAGCGGGGCATCGGCTTCAACGCGCCGCTGCACTCCAAGCGCGAAGACGTCAACTTCTTCTCCGACGTTCTGCCCGAAGACCTGCACAAGTTCGGTCTGATTCCCGAGTTCATCGGCCGCCTGCCCGTGGTCACCACGGTGACGCCGCTCGATCAGACCGCGCTGATGCAGATCCTCACCGAGCCGCGCAACGCCATCGTCAAGCAGTATCAGCGCATGTTCGAACTCGACGGCGTCGAGCTCGAGTTCGACCGCGAAGCTCTCGAAGCCATCGCCGACCTGGCGGTTCTGCGCAAGACCGGTGCACGTGGGCTCCGCTCCATCATGGAAGAGGTGCTCGGACCGATCATGTTCGAGGTGCCCTCCACCGACGAGGTGGCGCGTGTCGTCGTCACCCGCGAATCCGTGAACAACAACGCCGCACCGACGATTGTTCCGCGCAAGCCTGTTCGTGCCGAAAAGTCGGCGTAGCGACGCCGACGCCGTTGGGCTGATCCAGCCCGTCTCGGCTGGTATCGTTTCGGCGATCACGGGCTTCGCAAGCTCGTTCGTGCTCGTTGTCGCCGGTCTTCGTGCAGTAGGGGCGAGCGAGGCGCAGGCTTCGTCTGGCCTGCTCGCCGTCTGCGTCTTGAGCGGACTGTGCTGCATCGTGCTGGCATGGCGGTTCAGAATGCCCATCTCGTTCGCGTGGTCCACACCTGGGGCCGCACTCTTGGTTGCTGCGGCTGCTGTGACCGATGACTTCGGCGCCGCCGTGGGCGCTTTTCTGGTCTGCGGTGCCCTGATCGTGCTGTGCGGTCTCTGGCCCGCGCTCGGGCGTGCCATCACCAGCATCCCGCGTCCGATCGCGAGTGCCATGCTCGCAGGCATCCTCTTTCCGATCTGTCTCGCTCCGATCACGGCGGCGGTGCAGCTTCCGTGGCTGGCCCTGCCCGTGATCATCACGTGGCTCGTGCTGTACAGGCTCGCTCCGCGGTGGGCAGTGCCCGCCGCGATGCTCGTAGCGGCTATCGGCATCGCCGTCACATCGGGCAGCTCGCTCCTCGAGGGGTCCGGACTCGCCCCGACGCTGCAATTCGTCATTCCGTCGTTCGACCCCGCGGTCATCGTGAGCCTCGGTCTGCCTCTGTTCATCGTCACCATGGCGGGCCAGAATGTGCCCGGATTCGCGGTGATGTCGACCTTCGGTTACGCGGTTCCGCCGCGACCGGCTCTCGTCGCGTCGGGCGCGGGTTCAATGCTCGGCGCGCTCCTCGGCGGGCACGCCATCAACCTCGCCGCGATCACCGCGGCTATCATGGCCGGCCCCGACGCGCATCCCGATCCACGCAAGCGCTGGCCGGCGTCCGTTACGGCTGGGGTGCTCTATGTGCTCTTCGGCCTCGCAGCCGGAGTCGCGACGACGCTCATCTCGGCCGCGCCGCCCATCCTGATCACGGCGGTCGCGGGTCTCGCGCTGCTCGGAGCCCTCGTCACGAGCGTCGTGAGCGCGCTCGAAGTCGTCGACCGTCGCATCCCCGCCATCGCGACCTTCCTCGTCACGGCATCGGGTGTATCGATCGTCGGCATCGGCTCCGCCTTCTGGGGCCTGCTCGTAGGCGCGGTCGTGATGATCGTGACCACGGTCGGCAGGTCGCGGGTCAGCCCTCAGCCCGACCGAGACGCCAGTACCCCATAAACGCGACGCTCTTACGGTCGATGCCGAGTTCGCTCACGAGGTGCCGACGCAGAGTCTTGATCACTCCCGCCTCGCCCGCGAGCCAGGCGTAGAGAGGGGCAGACTGCCGCGCGGGTCCACCGTGATCGTCCGAGGGCACCTCCCACAGCATGTCGATATCGACATCGACGTCGCTCAGTTCGGCAGTCGCGGTCGATGCCGCGCGCACAGAGCGCAGCAGATCGGGAGCCACGGCCTGCACCGCAGGCACGAGAAGGTCGCCCCGCGCCCGATCGTGTCGCGCGAGCACCTCGACGGTGAAGCCGGGATGCGACGCCATGCAGGCGGCGTCGTCGGAGTGCGGCACCTCGACGATGGCGTGCCCAGAGGCCGTTGCGGGAAGGCGCTCGAGAATCGCTGCGATGGCAGGCAATGCCGTCTCGTCGCCCGCGAGCAGAATGCGCTCGGCGTGGGGCGGCGGAAGAAAATCGACGCCGCCCTGCACTCCGTCGTGGTGAGCGTTCGGCCCGAGCACGATGAGCTCGTCGCCGACCGAGGCCGTCTCGGCCCAGATCGAAGCGGGGCCATCGATGGGATGCACCACCACGTCGACGTCGATCTCGCGCAGTTCTGCGCGCACCCCGCGCACGGTGTAGGTGCGGATGGGATTGCGATGATCGTGGGGCAGATCGCGCCACCGGGCGTACCAGTCGTCGGTCATGGGCATGGTGCTGAGCCCGTGTTCCTCGATCGGCAGGATCAGTTTGATGCGCTGGTCGAAGCCGTTGTCGGCGAAGGAGTCGAGCCGATCGCCGCTGAGGGTGAATCGCCGAAAGCTGGGTGACAGATCAAGGATCCGACCGACTCGAACTCTGTGCAGATGAAACGGAGACGTGGGGGACTGGG
Organism: Agreia sp. Leaf335; assembly: GCF_001423605.1. Taxonomy (NCBI): domain Bacteria; kingdom Bacillati; phylum Actinomycetota; class Actinomycetes; order Micrococcales; family Microbacteriaceae; genus Agreia; species Agreia sp. Leaf335. The sequence goes on from NZ_LMOQ01000001.1 coordinate 1,105,871, forward strand.
CGAACAGGATCAGTCCTCGTCTTCGTAGGGCGTGATGATCGCCTCGTCTGTGTCGGGGTCGTATTCGACCAGCGTTCCGTCATCGAGTTCGCACACAGGTTTGCCTTCGAGCCAGGTGAGCGTCCAATTCCATCCCGAGGTGTCGGTGCCCGCCTCCGCGAGGGCCGCTTCGACCTCCTCGACGGCGTCGGTGACGACCTGGGGCAGGCGTGACGGGGTCTCGTCGCCGACGGCCCAACGGGTTCCGAGCTGGATCATGTTGTCTCCTTCGCCGCGGCAGCTGGCGCGCCGAGGCCGATGTCGGTGGTGGTCACGCCGGTCGACGTCTCGGTGAACGACGCGACGGCGGTGAGCTCGAGAGCGGAGAAGGCAGCCTTCGCCTCGTCGGTGGGGAAGCCGCACGGGCTGACCGGGGCGTACACCGGGTAGCTGCGCTCACCCGGGTAGGTCAGCCAGACGAGCAGTGGGTCCTCGATCTGCAGCGTGCACACGACCGACGGATCGACCGGAGCGTTCGGCACAGCGTACGCGGCGAGGAGCTGGTCGAGTCCGCCGCTCACGGTGCTGACCGTGGTGGTCATCATGCCGTCTGCGCCCATCGAGGTCGAGCAGACGACCGCGCTCGAGACGGTCGCCTCCAGCTGGTGAAGGTGCACCGCCTCGACGTCGAGCGGGCACCAGGAGGCGAGCTCCTCGGAGTCGGGGAAGGCCACGACGGGAAGCTTCGTGGTGGGCTGCGTGCCGCCCTGGAGGTCGCTCGACGAAGTCGGCGTGGCCGAGGGCGATACGCCTCCGGTGGCGCCTCCATCAGCGTCTCCCGTGGCGCACGCGGTCAGCGCGAGCGCGGTGAAGGCTGCCGCGAGGGTGATCAGAATGGTCTTCTTCACGTGCGTCGAGCCTCCCTCTCTCGGTTCGGTCACGCCTTCAAATCGTACGTGACCCACTCGGTCTTCTGCGCGATCCGGTCGTACAGACGTCGGGCGTCCTCGTTGTTCTCTGCCGTGATCCAGCGCACGACGAAGGCGCGGCGCTCGACGCCGATCTCGCGCAGTCGCTCGATCAGAGCCTGACCGATTCCTTGCCCCCGCGCATCCGGTCGCACGTAGAGGTCGTCGAGGTAGAGGCCCGTGCCGCCCGCGAGGGTGTCGACGAACTCGCGGAAGTGGGCGAGTCCGAGCAACTGGCCGGTCTCGTCGTCGACGGCGATCATGGCCTCGGCGAGGCGCCGCTCCGACGTGAACCACGACCAGGCACGCACGGCCTTCTCGTCGTTCAGGGGAGTCTCGTAGAAGTCGCAATACCCCTCGAACAACTCGTGCCAGGCGAAGAAATCACGGTCTACGACGGGTCTGATGGTGAATGCCACTGTTGCTCCTAGGGTGTGCGACAACGCTGTCTCAGGCGAGACTATCGGGCGCGAAGACGATGTCCTCGACGACAAGCTCAGTGCCCGCGCGGAAGGTAAGATGCTCTATCTTTCCCACGGCGCGCAGATCGTCGGCCGCCGTCTCGAGGATCTGGATGGTCTCGGCGGGCGCGGCGATCACGGCGGATGCGACGGGCGTCTTCTGCGAGGCCTTCGCGTCGGTCTTGGCCCGGCGGATGCCGATCAGAGCCTGGCCTGCCAGCTGCAGCAGGGTCTCGTTCGAGGGGATGCCGTCGGCCGGCACGCCGGGGGCGTCGCGCGTCGTGGTGGGCCAGGGGGCGACGTGCACCGAGCCGTCGTGCGTCCACGACCAGACCTCCTCGGTGGCGAATGGCAGGAAGGGCGCGAAGAGACGGAGCATCACGTCGGTCGCGGCGCGCAGCGCCAGGACCGCCGACGCGCGGGCCGCGGGTTCGGTGGCCTCGCTGTAGGCGCGCTCCTTGACCAGCTCGAGGTAGTCGTCGCAGAACGTCCAGAAGAACGACTCGGTGGTCTCGAGCGCCCGGGCGTGGTCGTAGTTCGCAAACGCATCCGTGGCCGTGGTGATGACGGCGTCGAGCGAGGTGAGCATCGACAGGTCGATGGGGTGCGTCACGGCGTGCTCGCCGGCGGGCAGCTCGAAGCCGTAGACGAACTTCGCCGCGTTCAGAATCTTGATGGCCAGTCGGCGGCCGATCTTGATCTGGGTCGGGTTCTGCGGGTCGAAAGCCGCATCGGTGCCGAGGCGACTCGACGCCGCCCAGTACCGCACGGCGTCGGAGCCGTGCTGCTTCAGCACATCGGCGGGCGTGACGACGTTACCCTTCGACTTCGACATCTTCTTGCGGTCGGGGTCGACGATGAACCCCGACACCGCAGCGTGCTTCCACGGCTTCTCATTGTCTTCGAGGGTGGCGCGCAGCAGGGTGGAGAACAGCCAGGTGCGGATGATGTCCTGGCCCTGGGGTCGCAGGTCGAAGGGGTAGACGCGCTCGAAGAGGTCTTCGTCGCGCTTCCACCCGCCCGCGAGCTGCGGGGTGAGCGACGAGGTCGCCCAGGTGTCCATCACGTCGACCTCGCCCTGGAACCCGCCGGCGACGCCGCGCTGGCTCTCGTCGTAGCCGGGCGCCGCATCCGACGACGGGTCGACGGGCAGCGACGACGCGTCGGGGAAGATGGGCTGGTCGAACACCGGGTTGCCGTCGGCGTCGAGGGGATACCAGACGGGCAGGGGCACGCCGAAGAAGCGCTGGCGCGAGATCAGCCAGTCTCCGGTGAGGCCTCCGACCCAGTTGTCGAAGCGCACCTTCATGAACTCCGGGTGCCACGAGATCTCATTGCCGAGTTCGAGCAGACGAGAGCGCAGCTCTTCGTTGCGGGCGCCATTGGTGATGTACCACTGGCGGGTCGACACGATCTCGAGGGGCTTGTCGCCCTTCTCGAAGAACTTCACGGGGTGCGTGATGGGCTTCGGGTCGCCGATCATCTCTCCGGACTCGCGGAGCAGCTCGACGATCGTCTGCTTGGCAGAGAAGACCGTCTTGCCGGCGAGCTGGGCGTACGCGGCCTTGCCGCCCTCCGACGTGATCGCCAGCGGCGCATCCGAGATGAGACGGCCGTCGAAGCCGATCACGGCGCGGATGGGCAGGTCGAGGTCGCGCCACCAGATCACGTCGGTGAGATCGCCGAACGTGCAGATCATGGCGATGCCCGAACCCTTGTCCTGCTGCGCGAGGTGATGGGCGACCACGGGGATCTCGACGTCGAAGAGGGGCGAGCGAACGGTCGTGCCGACGAGATCGGCGTACCGGGGGTCGTCCGGATGGGCGACGAGAGCCACGCAGGCGGGAAGCAGTTCGGGGCGGGTCGTCTCGATGAAGATGTCGCCGGCGGGGCCGTGGAACGCGAGCCGGTGATAGGCGCCCGGCTGCTCCTTGTCTTCGAGCTCGGCCTGGGCGACGGCAGTGCGGAACGTCACGTCCCACAGGGTCGGAGCCATGGCCTGATACGCCTCGCCGCGCTCGACGTTGCCGAGGAAGGCCAGCTGGCTCGCTCGGAGCGACTCGTCGCCGATCGTGCGGTACGTCTGGGTCCAGTCGACGGACAGGCCGAGTTCGCGCCACAGCGCCTCGAACTGCTTCTCGTCTTCGACGGTGAGTCGTTCGCAGAGCTCGATGAAGTTGCGACGCGAGACGGGCTTCTGATCTGCGGCCTTCGAGCTCTTGTTGTCGCCGCCCTCGAAGGGAGGTGTGAAGTCGGCCTCGTAGGGCAGCGACGGGTCGCACCGCACGCCGTAGTAGTTCTGCACGCGCCGTTCGGTGGGAAGGCCGTTGTCGTCCCACCCGATGGGGTAGAAGACGCTCTTGCCGCGCATGCGCTGGAACCGCGCGATCACGTCGGTGTGCGTGTACGAGAAGACGTGCCCGATGTGCAGCGAACCGGATGCCGTCGGCGGGGGAGTGTCGATGGAGTAGACGCCCTCGCGGGTCGCCGCGTCGCGGTCAAAGAGGTACGTGCCCTGGTCTTCCCAGGTCTCTCCCCACTTGCTCTCGAGCCCCTCGAGCACGGGCTTCGCGGGAATGGAGGAGGGCACGGAGTCGGTCACGGCGGGGAGTCCTTTGTTATGGGCGGCACCGTGTCGGTGGTGAGGTGCCTGAATGTCAGCCCCTAAGGATACTCTCCCCGCCGCCGCTTCAGCTCGACGCCTGGTCGGGGCCGAGCTCGCGCGTCAATAGATCGAGCTCTCGTCGCAGCTCGAGGGGGAACCGGGTGTCGTCGAACGAGTCGAAGTACTCGGCGATCGCCCGGGCCTCGCGACGCCAGGCCGCCGTGTCGAGATCGATGATTCCCCGGATCTCGTCGACGCTGAGAGAAAGCCCGTCGAGATTCAGTTCGTGCGCGAGGGGAAGGCCTCCGATGGGGGTCGAGCGTGCCTCCAGGTCGCCCTGAAGACGCCCGACGATCCACTCGATGACCCGAGCGTTCTCAGAGAATCCGGGCCAGACGAACCGGCCGTCGGCGTCCGTGCGGAACCAGTTCACGGAGAAGATCTGCGGCGCCTTGTCTCCGAGCTGCTCGCCCATGGCGATCCAGTGGGCGAAGTAGTCGGCCATGTTGTAACCGGCGAAGGGCAGCATCGCGAAGGGGTCATGACGCAGCCGCCCCACCTCGCCGGTGGCCGCGGCGGTCGTCTCGGAGGCCATGGTGGCGCCCATGAAGACGCCCTGCTTCCACGACGCCGCCTGCGACACGAGAGGCACGGTGCTGGGGCGACGACCACCGAACAGGATCGCGTCGATGACGACGCCATCCGGCGCATTCCAATCGTCGGCGATCGACGGGCACTGATCGGCCGTCACGGTGAAGCGTCCGTTGGGGTGTGCGGCGCGAGTACCGGATGCGGGGGTCCAGTCGTTGCCCTCCCAGTCGGTCGCGTGGGCCGGCGGCGTGTCGGTCAGGCCCTCCCACCACACATCTCCGTCGTCGCGCAGGGCGACATTCGTGAAGATCGTGTTTCCCCAGATCGTCTGCGTGGCGGTGGGGTTGGTCGACGGTCCAGTTCCCGGCGCGACGCCGAAGAAGCCCCGCTCGGGATTGATCGCGCGGAGCCTGCCGTCGGCACCGGGGCGCATCCAGGCGATGTCGTCGCCGATGGTCTCGACCGTCCATCCCGGGATCGAGGGTGCCAGCATCGCGAGATTGGTCTTGCCGCAGGCCGAGGGAAATGCGGCGGCCAGGTGGAACACCCTGTTCTCGGGCGAGGTGACGCGCACGATCAGCATGTGCTCGGCCATCCAGCCCTCGTCGCGGGCCATCACGCTGGCGATGCGCAAGGCGAAGCACTTCTTGCCGAGCAGCGCGTTGCCCCCGTAGCCCGAGCCGAACGACCAGATCTCGCGGGTCTCGGGAAAGTGGCAGATGTATTTCGTGTCGTTGTGCGGCCACGGGCTGTCATCACGTCGCACTTCGTCGTCGTCGATCAGGGGAACGCCGACGCTGTGCAGGGCGGGTACCCACGGAGTCCCGGGCGTGATCGCGTCGAGCGCTGCGTCGCCCATGCGCGTCATCAGAGCCATGCTCGCGACGACGTAGGGCGAATCCGTGATCTGCACGCCGAACTGCGACAGCGCGCCGCCGATCGGGCCCATGGAGAACGGGACCACGTACATCGTGCGGCCGCGCATGCTGTGAGAGAAGAGCTCCGAGAGCTCGAGGCGCATGATCGACGGATCGCGCCAATTGTTCGTCGGACCGGCGTCGTCGGGATCGACAGAGCAGATGAAGGTGCGATCCTCGACCCGGGCCACGTCGGCGGGGTCGCTGCGCGCGAGAAAGCTGTTCGGTCGCCATTCCGGGTTCAACCGGATCAACGTTCCTTGGGCGACCATCTCCTTGGTCAGTCGGTCCCATTCCGCGGTCGATCCGTCGACCCAGACGACCTCGTCGGGCGTCGTGAGCCGAGCGATGCCGTCGACCCAGTCGGCGATCTCGGGGTTGGGTGTGGTGCGGGGTGATGCGGTCCTCGGTGCGAGCAGCGTCATGATTCTCCTGTGAATGGATGCGTCGGTCTGGTTGCGAGGAAGAAAATCCTTCGGTATCTCCAGATTGAGCGACAAGCGGCGTAGATTTGAGAAAATCGCGCGCAAAGAAGCGCCGATCTTGACAGGAGGGCAATGTGGCCGCCGAAACCGATCTGATCACGCTGGGCCGGCGCATCCGGCACCATCGCAAACAGGCCGGACTCACACTCGACCAACTGGGCGCGCGAGTCGGTGTCGTGGGCAGCCAGCTCTCCCTCGTCGAGAACGGACGCAGAGAGCCTCGGCTCGCCTTGCTGCAGAACGTCGCGAAAGAACTCGGCGTGCCGCTGGCCGATCTTCTCTCGGGCGATGCGCCGGATGCCCGCACCGCCCTCGAGATCGAACTGTCGCGGGCTCAGCGTGGGCCGCTCTACGCGTCGCTCGGCCTGCCCGTCGTTCCTGCGTCGCGCAGCCTGCCCACGGAGACGCTCGAGTCGCTGGTGGGCCTGCATCGCGAACTCATCCGCCGCGCGAATCGCGCGGTCGCGACGCCAGAGGAGGCCCGCCGAGCGAACACGGAGCTGCGTCTCAGAATGCGCGAGCGCAACAACTACCTGCCCGAGATAGAGAAGATCGCCTCGGATGCGCTCGCGAAGGTCGGCCATGTCGGAGGAGCGCTGACCCATCGCAGTGTGAGCCTGCTCGCCGAGAGTCTCGGATTCAGCCTCATCCACGTCGACGATCTGCCCCACTCGGCACGCTCCGTCATCGACCTCGAGAACGGGCGGATCTACCTGCCGCCGGCCTCGATTCCCGGAGGCCACGGTCTTCGCTCGATGGCGTTGCAGGCGATGGCGCACAGGCTTCTCGGACATCAGCCCCCGGAGAGCTACGCCGAGTTTCTGCAGCAGCGGCTCGAGATCAACTATTTCGCTGCCGCCTGCCTGATGCCGCACGACGCCTCCGTGCGATTCCTACGCGCGGCGAAGGAGCGCCGCGACCTCTCCGTCGAGGACTTCCGCGACGCCTTCGGGGTGACCCACGAGGCGGCGGCGCTGCGGCTCACCAACCTGAGCACAGAGCAGCTCGGCCTCTCGATGCACTTCTTGCGCGTCGCCGACGATGGCGCTATTCAGAAGGCCTACGAGAACGACGGCCTCGCGCTGCCGATGGATGTGACGGGTGCGATCGAGGGACAGCTCGTGTGCCGCTTCTGGGCATCTCGTGCCGCGCTGCACCGCACCAACCGCACGACGGAGTTCTACCAGTACACGGATACTCCGGGCGGAACGTTCTGGTGCGCGACCCAGACGGGAAAGACCGACGCCGGCGAATTCTCGATCAGCGTCGGCGTGCCGTTCGCCGAGGCGAAGTGGTTCCGAGGCAGAGACACGGCGGTGCGAGCGCAGTCCCGCTGCCCCGACGAGTCGTGCTGCCGTCGGCCGGACGACGACCTCGCCGAACGCTGGAGAGACAGGGCCTGGCCCAGCGCGAGGCTGCACGCCCACATTCTGTCGCCGCTGCCGCAGGGAGAGTTCCCGGGCGTCGACACGCTCGAGATCTACGAGTTCCTCGAGTCGCACTCCGCGACCTGACGGGTGGCGCTACGGCGCGGTGAACCCGGTGAGAACGGGCGAAAGCGCCTGTTCCAGATGCGGAGCGAGCGAGCCTCGGCCGGGGCCGGCTTCGGCCCAACTCGTCATGGCCGCGACGACGGCGGCGACGCAGGCGAACGCCAGACTTCGGGAGACGGCGGCGGGGGCGGAGTCGCCGAGACCCCGCTCGATGACGCTCGACAGACGCGTGGCCCGACCGATCGCGGAGGCCATGACCTCGTGCGTGCTGCCGATCAGTTCGAAGTGGGTGAGCACCCAGGGCACGTCGGACGGGCCGAGCAGCTTTGCGGCGCGCAGCAGAGAGTCGCGCAGCGCTTCGGTCGATCGCGCGTCGCCGCCCCCGCTCGACACGTCGAGAGAGGCGGCGACGCGATCGATGCTGGCGTCGAGTCCCACCCAGAAGACGTCGCTCTTGGCGGTGAAGTAGTTGAAGAAGGTGTTGCGGCTCACGCCGGCGCGAGTGCTGATCTGCTCGACCGTCGTGCCGGCGTAACCATTCTCGAGAAAGAGCTCGAAGGCGGCCTCCTCGAGGAGTGCCGGCGATCCCACGCGGGGCCGCCCCCTCGTCGCGCGCGGCGCATCCGTCATGGGCACATCCTGTCTCGTCTTCGCTTTGTTGGGCTGAGTCTATTTAAAACGGCCTAGGCTAGAACGTGCGTCTCGCGATCGAGGCATCCCCACCCGAGAGAAGTTCATCATGTTTTCGCGCCCCGGATCGTTCCGCATCGCAGGTTCCCTCGCGCTCGTCGTCAGCGCCGCCCTGGTCTTGGCCGGTTGCTCCGCGCCCGCGGGCACGGGAGAGAAGGTCCAGGGTGGCACGATCTCCTTCGGAGTCGACGTCGACCCGGTGGGTCACCTCGACGTGCACTCGTCGCAGCTCGACATCAACGCGATCCTGCAGCGGCCCGTCTTCGACTCCCTGGTGTCGCAGAAGCCCGACGGCACGATCGTTCCCTGGCTGGCCACCGCGTGGCAGGTGTCCGACGATCAGCTCCAGTACACCTTCACCCTGCGCGACGACGTCACCTTCTCCGACGGCGAGAAGTTCGATGCTGCCGCGGTCAAGGCCAACTTCGATCACATCGTCGACCCGGCCACCGAATCGGCCCAGGCATCCAGCCTCATCGGCGGCGAGTACTACGCCGGCACCGAGGTGATCGACCCCAGCACTGTTCGGGTCAGTTTCTCGCAGCCGTACGCGCCCTTCCTCGCCAACGCCGCGTCGGTGCAACTGGGCTTCTACTCTCCCAAGGTGCTCGCCGAGCATGCCAGCGAGTTGAAGGCGGGCGGCCCGGGCATCTCCGTGGGATCGGGGCCCTTCATCCTGTCGAAGTACACCCCCGGCAGCGAGCTCGTCTACACGAAGAACCCCGACTACAACTGGGCTCCCGAGGGTGCGACGGCGCAGGGGCCGGCGAGCATCGACGAGCTCGACGTGAAGATCCTGCCGGAAAGCTCGGTACGCACCAGCGCACTGACATCGGGCCAGGTCGATGTGATCGGCGACACGGCTCCGTCGAGCCTGACGCAGATCGGTGACAACTTCACGGTCACGTCGACCGAGTCGCCCGGTGTGCCGTACTCGCTCTACCTCAACGTCACTCGTCCGGTTTTCTCCGACGTCACCGTGCGCAGGGCCTTCTCCGACGGCTTCGACCTCGATGCGGCGGTGAAGGCGGTCTTCAGCGACACCTACAAGCGCGCGTACTCGATTCTCGGGCCCACGACACCCGACTCCTACGACGCGGCCCTCGAGAAAAGCACATCGTTCGACGCCGAGGCGGCGAACGACGCACTGGATGCCGCGGGCTGGTCCGAGCGCGACTCCGATGGCTACCGCACGAAGGACGGCAAGCGTCTGAGTGCACGGTGGATCTCGTACACGCCGGTGAACGAGGACAACGCCAACCTCGCGAACCTGATTCAAGACGGACTGAAGAAGATCGGCTTCGAGGTGGTGCACGATCAGCTCGAGCCCGGCGCGTACCTCGACGCCTACCTCGCCGGAGACTACGACCTCACCGACTGGGGCTTCCTCTCGGCCGACGCCGATGTGCTGCGCAGCCACCTCGGAACGGGCGGCTACCAGAACGCGTCGCATCTGAGCGATCCCGAGATCGATGCGACGCTGGCCTCGGCGGTCGCCACGACCGACACAACGCAGCGCGCGGAGCTCTACACGAAGCTGCAGCAGTGGAATGCGGAGAACGCGGTGATCGTGCCTCTCTACGTGCCCGAGTACATCCTCGCCTCGAGCGACAAGGTGAGGGGCATCGAGGTCGACATCCACGGGTGGCCGCTCTTCTCCGGGGCTTCGCTCACGAAGTAGTCCGGGCTGACATAGAGTGCGGGGCATGGTACTCCGGCGCATCCTCGCGCGCGTCGCGGGGATGCTGGTCGTCGTCTGGGGTGCGGCGACAGCGGCATTCCTGGTGCTCAAGCTGGTTCCCGGCGACCCGGTCGACGTGATGCTCGGCGTCTCCGCCCAGGCGTCGCCCGAGCTCAAGCAGTCGATCCGGGTGGATCTCGGACTCGACCAGCCCCTGATCGCCCAGTATTTCTCGTACCTCGGTCGCCTCGTTCGGGGTGATCTCGGCACCAGCTATCAGCTCCGACTTCCCGTGACCGAGGTGATCGGACAGCAGCTCGGATACACGCTGCAGTTGGCGGCTGCCTCGTTGGCGATCGCCGTGGTCATCGCCCTCGTCGGCGCGGTGCTCGTGCACGGACGCGGAGCGAGAGGAGCGGTCTCGGTGCTCGAGCTGCTGGCCATCAGTTCGCCTCCGTTCTGGATCGGCCTCGTGCTGCTCAGCATCTTCGCGTTCGGGCTCGGCTGGTTTCCGGTGGCCGGCGCAGACGGCATCCAGGGCCTCGTTCTGCCCGCCGTGACCATCGCGCTGCCGGTCGCCGGAATTCTCGGACAGGTGGTGCGGACGGGGCTCGAAGACGCCGAAGCGCAGCCCTTCGCCACCACGGCCCGGGCACGCGGTGCGGGCCCCTCACGACTGGTCCTGCGGCACACGCTACGGCACGCGTCGATTCCCGCTCTGACTCTGGCGGGGTACATCGTGGGTTCGCTTCTCGGCGGTGCTGTCGTGGTCGAATCGGTCTTCGCACGCCCCGGTCTCGGCCGGGTCGCGCTCGCGGCCATCACCAATCGCGATCTCCCGGTGGTGATGGGGGTCATCGTCTTCACGGCAATCGTCTTCGTCCTCGTCAATCTCCTGGTCGACCTCGCCTACCGGGCGATCGATCCGCGCATCGCACCGCCCACGACCGCTATCCGGGGTGCGCGATGAGGGGCAGGGTGCGCGACAGGGTCGGCCTGATCGCGGCGGTGCTCTTTCTCGTGGTCGTCACCGCGATGGCCGTCGCGCCGTGGATCTTCACGCCGCTCGATCCCCTCACGACCGACACCACTCAGATACTGCAGCCGCCGGCATGGGGTCATCCGTTCGGCACCGACCAGACGGGCCGTGACGTGTTCACCCGCGTCGTCTACGGCGCCTCCTACTCACTCGGCGTGGGCGCCGGCGCGACCGCGGCCGCGCTGATCGCCGGAATCGTCGTCGGCACGCTGGCGGGTCTCGCCCCTCGGTTCGTCGACGGCATCGCGATGCGCGGCGTCGAGATCCTGCTCGCCTTCCCGGAGTTCCTCCTCGCACTCTTCGCCATCGCCGTTCTCGGCCCCGGCCCGATCAACGTCGCCACGGCCGTCGGAGTCGCTGCGGTGCCCGCCTACATCAGGGTGGCGCGAGCCGAGACGCTCGTCGTCCGCCGCTCCGGCTACGTGGAGGCCGCTCGGGGCCTGGGGGTACACCCGCTGCGCGTCGCCGTCTCGCATATCGTGCCCAACACGCTGCGTCCGTTGGGGGTCATCGCCACCATCGGAATCGGAACCACGATCGTGGCCGCGGCCGGCCTCAGCTTTCTCGGCCTCGGGCCGCAGGATCCGACGCCGGAATGGGGACTCCTGCTCTCGGGCGGCCGCAATCTGCTGGGCCAGGCCTGGTGGGTCGCGTTCTTCCCCGGCGCGCTGATCACACTGACCGTCGTGTCGGCCACGGTGGTGGGTCGGCGCCTGCGTCGAGCCGGCGAGGGGCGAGCATGACCGAGAATCGCGAGGTCGTTCGGGTCTCGGGGCTGACGGTGCGTTTTGGCCAGGCGGTCGTCGTCGACTCCGTCTCGCTCTCTGTGGCGGCCGGCGAGTGCCTCGCCATCGTGGGGGAGTCCGGCTCCGGCAAGACCCTGACGGCGCGGGCGCTTCTCGGGCTGCTTCCCGAGGGCGCCTCCGTCGATGTCGACGAGCTCGTCATCGACGGGGTCGATGCGCGGAGCCACTCGGAGCGCGACTGGCGACGCATACGCGGAGCGCGTGTGGGCCTGGTGAGCCAGGATGCCCTCGTCTCGCTCGACCCGCTGCGCCGGGTCGGTGCCGAGGTCGCCGAGGTCATCGAGATCCACGGTGCCCGCGGCTCCGGCGGGCGGATGTCTCGGGCCGGGATCGCCGACAGGGTCACCGGCATGCTGGGTCGGGTCGCCGTGCCGGAGCCCGAGGAGAGGGCACGGCAGTATCCGCACGAGCTCTCGGGCGGATTGCGGCAACGGGCCCTGATCGCCTCGGCGCTCGCGGGCGAGCCAGGCATCCTCATCGCCGACGAACCGACGACCGCGCTTGACGTCACCGTGCAGGCCCAGGTGCTCGACCTGCTCGCCGGACTGCGCGCCGACGGGCTGGGCATCATCGTGATCAGTCATGATCTCGCCGTCGTCTCCGGTCTCGCCGACCGGGTCGCCGTCATGAAAGACGGGCGCATCGTCGAGGAGGGTGTCACGACCGAGGTCCTCTCCCGTCCACGGCACCCGTATACGCGCATGCTCCTGGCTGCGGCCCCGTGCCTGGGCGCGGAGGCGTCGCCCGTCGGCGGCTCGCCCGTTGACGTCTCGCCTATCGGCTCTGCGCCCATCGTGCACAAGGTCGTTCTCGAGGCGACGGGCCTCGGGCGCGATTTCCGTCGTCCCGATGGCGGCGTGCGCTCGGCGGTCGACGATGTGTCGTTGACGGTGCGCGCCGGCGCCGCGGTCGGCGTGGTGGGGGAGTCCGGCTCGGGCAAGACCACGCTCGCGCGGCTGCTGCTCGGCTTCGACACGCCCGACCGCGGAGAGGTCGCCCTCGACGGTCGTGCGTGGAGCGGTGTGCCGGAACGACGTCGTCGGTCTCGGCGGGGCGACATCCAGTTCATCAGCCAGGATCCACTCGGCTCATTCGACCCGCGCTACACCGTGGCACGCATCGTGGCGGAGGGACTGCGCGGTGACGCTCGCCATGCGTCCGCCGGCGGCCGGGCCACGCGCATCCGGCAGTTGCTCGACAGTGTCGGCCTCGACGCGTCTCTCGAGGGTCGGCGGCCGCACGAGCTGTCGGGCGGGCAGAGGCAGCGGGTGGCGATCGCACGCGCCCTGGCGTCGGATCCGCGAATCCTGGTGTGCGATGAGCCGGTGTCGGCACTCGACGTCTCTATTCAGGCGACGATCATCGACCTTCTGGATACGCTGCGCCGTGACCTCGGCGTCGCCCTGGTGTTCGTCTCGCACGACCTCGCCGTCGTCGCTCAGCTGTGCGACGAGGTACTGGTGATGCAGGGTGGGCGCGTCGTCGAGAGCGGCTCGACCGATCGGGTCTTCCAGAACCCGCAGCACCCGTTCACCAAGGCCCTGGTCGCCGCCGTGCCGCGCATGCCATGACAAACCATGTCCGGCTCTATCAAAGAATAGCTATCGAGCTAATTAGCATCAGTGCTATATTGCGAATATGCGAAATGACGATTCGACCTCGGACGTCTTCACCGCGCTGAGTTCTCCGATCCGGCGGCAGATCCTGCAGGAGCTGCGAGACGGCGAGTTGGCCGCCGGTGATATCGCCGGTCGTTTTCCCGTGTCGGGGCCCACAATCTCTCGGCACCTCTCGGTGTTGAAGGGGGCGGGGCTCGTGTCGGAGCGGCGCGACGCCAACCGCATTCTCTACTCTCTTGTCGGCGACAGACTCGCGCTGTCGGTCGGCGATTTCCTCTCGGCCGTCTGCCCCGAGCAGATCGTTCTCCGAGGCATCCAGAAGGTCACACCCACGACCACGAACGAGGCCCGCGCATGAGCTACTTCCTTCCCTCACTCACGGCCGTGATCGAACGCCGGCTGCTCATCAACTACGCCCTCGACCCGTCTGTCGCCGCCGATCTGCTTCCCAGAGGCCTCCGGCCTCAGCTTGTCAATGGTTCCGCCGTGGCCGGGGTCTGTCTGATCAGGCTCGCCGACATGCGAACGCCGTGGATGCCGCGGGCGCTCGGGTGGGGCGCCGAGAACGCGGCCCACCGCATCGCCGTGGAGTGGGACGACGAGGGCGGTACGCGGCAGGGCGTCTACATTCCCGTGCGACACAGTGCCTCCTGGGTTCCCGTGGCGGTCGGAGGGCGGCTGTTCCCCGGGGTCCACCGGCACGCGCGCTTCACCGGCTCAGAGACGCCCAATCGCATCCGGGTCGAACTCTCCGCGTCGGATCTGAGGGTGTCGGCCGATGTCGCCGTGGTCTCCGAATGGAGGAGCCGGCTCTTCTCGACCGTCGACGACGCCTCGGCGTTCTTTCGCGCGGGCTCGACCGGCTGGTCGCCGCGACGACGCTCGGACGGGCTCGACGGCTTGACGCTCGAGACCGAGCACTGGGCCGTCGAGCCGGGGCGGCTCCTGAACGTCGAATCGTCGTTCTTCGACGCGTTGCCAGAGGGCAGCGCCCGGCTCGACAGCGTGCTCGTGATGCGCGAGGTACCCATCGTGTGGAGCGTGCCGCCTCGCAGCCCTCAGATCACTCGGGCGATGCTGGCGAGCTCGGCGCCGACTCCGGGCTAATCGTCTCGCCCTCCTGCTCCGCGCGCTTCTCCGGTGCGGCGGTGGGCGTTCGACCTCGCCGCCGGAAGAGCGCCCGGAGGCCGCCCGCGGGCTCGCGCTCCAGAGGCGCCTCGACCTCGAGTCCGTAGAAGTCGCCGACGTGCTCCACGAACGCCGCGCGCTGTGCCCGGTCGTAGGCTCGTCGCTCCCGCGAGAACGCGACGACCGTCGACCAGCAGATCAACAGCATCACGATCGAGAAGGGGAGCGCGATGATGATCGCCGCCGTCTTGAGGGCCTCGAGACCACCGGAGAGCAGAAGGGCGATCGCGAGCAGCGAGGTCACGCAGGCGAAGAAGACCCTGATCCACTTGCGTGGTTCGACCTGACCACCCGACGCGATCATTCCCATCACCAGCGACCCGGAGTCGGCAGAGGTGATGAAGAACACGGCGATGAGGACGATCGCGCCGATGGTGAGCACCGAACCGCCGGGCAGGTTGCCGAGCATCGAGAACAGGGCACCCTCGACATCGACGACGCCATCCGCGCCCACGAGGTCGGCTTCGCCGGACAGCTGCATGTACAGCGCCGTGCCGCCGAGCACGGAGAACCAGAGGCAGGTGATCAGGGTGGGGACCAGGATGACTCCGGTGACGAACTGGCGCACGGTGCGACCGCGCGAGATCCTGGCGATGAAGATCCCGACGAACGGCGCCCACGAGATCCACCAACCCCAGTAGAACGTCGTCCAGCTGGCCTGCCAGGCCTCTCCGGCCTCGCCGGTGAATGCGTTGACCGTGAACGACATGCCCACGAAGTTCTGCACGTAGTTTCCGAGCGACTGCACGAAGTCGCGCAGAAGGAACTGGGTGGGGCCGACGATGAGGATGAAGACGACCAGCAGGGCCGCGAGCACGAGGTTGATGTTCGACAGCCATTTCATGCCGCGCCCGACGCCCGACAGCACCGAGAACAGGACGAAGCCGGTGATCACGACGATGATGATCACGTTGATGAGCGTGGAGGCCTCGAGCAGCCCCGCCTCTTCGAGCCCCGCGCTGATCTGCAGCACACCGAGCCCGAGCGACGTCGCCACTCCGAAGAGGGTTCCGACGAGGGCGACGACGTCGATCGCGTTTCCCCACCCGCCGCGCACGCGTCGGCCCAGGATCGGCTCGAGCGTCCAGCGAATGGAGACGGGCCGGTTGCGGCGGTGGATCGCGTAGGCGAGCGCCAATCCGATGACCACGTAGATCGACCAGGCGTGGACGCCCCAGTGCAGATACGTCTGCGAGATCGCCTGCTGGGCGATCTCGATGTCGGATCCGGTGACACCGGGACGGGGATGCGCGAAGTGGCTCAGGGGCTCGCTGACCCCGTAGAAGACCAGGCCGATACCCATTCCGGCGGCGAAGAGCAGCGACAGCCATGAGCCGATCGAGAACTCCGGCTCGTCATCGTCCTTTCCGAGCTTGATATCGCCGTAGCGGCTGAATCCGAGATAGAGGCAGAAGGCCACGAAGAACGCGGCGATCAGCACGTAGTACCAGTTGAAGTTCTTCACGATGCTCGACTGAACGGCGGCGAAAGCCGCCTCGGCGGCATCCGGCACGATCATGGCGAATGCGGCGAACGCGACGACGATCACGGCGGCGGGCCAGAAGACCCATCGATTGACGGAGGCGGGGGTCTGAGTGGATCCGGGCATCAGACCAGGGTACGGGTGCAAAGAGGCCATGCCGTGCCGATGTCGGATAACATGGGTGTCACATGACAGTGATCCGGCTATCACCGGTGAGTCTTCGGAAGAAACGCACGCGCGAGCGGGCCGAGTAGAACCGAACGGGTCTGGCCCGTCACAGCCAAAGAACGAGCGGCCGACCGAATCATGGTGGGCAAGCGAGGTGGTACCACGCGGGTCGGAGCGTTTCCGACCAGGCGTCCTCGTGGAACAGGCAACGAGAAGGCCCGTCCAGGAGAAGCATGTCGTACCCCAAATCCCCCGAAGAGACCCCGGGTGAGCAGCACCGCCACGCGGCTCCCGCCGTTACGCCGAGCCCGAACTTCCCGGCGATCGAAGAAGAGGTCCTCGGCTTCTGGAAGGCCGACGACACGTTCCGTGCGTCGATCGAGAACCGCGCGGATGCCGATGAGTGGGTCTTCTACGACGGCCCGCCCTTCGCGAACGGCCTTCCGCACTACGGCCACCTGCTCACGGGCTATGCCAAGGACCTGTTCCCGCGCTTCCAGACCATGCGCGGCAAGAAGGTGGAGCGGCGCTTCGGCTGGGACACCCACGGCCTGCCCGCCGAGCTCGAGGCGATGCGCCAGCTCGGAATCACCGAGAAGAGCCAGATCGAAGAGATGGGCATCGGCGTCTTCAACCAGGCGTCGCGCGACTCCGTTCTTCGCTACACCGGCGAGTGGCAGGAGTATGTGACCCGCCAGGCGCGCTGGGTCGACTTCGAGAACGACTACAAGACCCTCGACATCACCTTCATGGAGAGCGTCATCTGGGCGTTCAAGCAGCTGCACACGAAGGGGCTCGCCTACGAGGGCTTCCGCGTGCTTCCTTACTGCTGGCACGATGAGACCCCGCTGTCGAACCACGAGCTGCGCATGGACGACGACGTCTACAAGATGCGCCAGGACCAGACGGTCACTGTCACCTTCCCGCTCACCGGCGTCAAGGCCGAGGCGCTCGGCCTCACCGCCGTGCGTGCCCTGGCCTGGACCACGACACCGTGGACCCTGCCGACGAACCTCGCTCTGGCGGTCGGCCCGGGCATCCAGTACGCCGTGCTGCCGGGCGGCCCGCTGGGTGCTGCCGACGTGCACGAAGACAGGCTCGAGGGCGAGTCGCACGAGTACCTCATCGCGAGCGACCTCGTGGGAAACTACGCGAAAGACCTGGGCTACGAGTCGGCCGACGACGCCATCGCGGCCATCTCACGCACCCACCTCGGTGCGGAGCTCGAGGGCATCACCTATGACCGCCTCTGGGACTACTACGCCGACGCCGAGACGTGGGGAACGCAGAACGCGTGGCGCATCCTCGTGGCCGACTACGTCTCGACCACCGATGGAACGGGCATCGTGCACCAGGCTCCCGCCTACGGTGAAGAAGACCAGAAGATCTGCGAGGCCGCCGGCATCCCCGTCGTGATCTCGGTCGACGAGGGCGCGCGGTTCCTGCCGAGCGTCTCCGACGTCGTGGGTCTGCAGGTGTTCGAGGCGAACAAGCCGCTCACGCAGTTGCTGCGGGCCAACGGGCGACTCCTGCGTCAGGCCAGCTACGAGCACTCCTACCCGCACTGCTGGCGCTGCCGCAATCCGCTGATCTACAAGGCCGTGTCGAGCTGGTTCGTGCGCGTCACCGAGTTCCGCGACCGCATGGAGACGCTGAACCAGGAGATCAACTGGATCCCCGAGAACGTGAAAGACGGCCAGTTCGGCAAGTGGGTGTCGAACGCCCGCGACTGGTCGATCTCGCGCAACCGCTACTGGGGATCGCCCATCCCGGTGTGGAAGAGCGACAACCCCGAGTACCCGCGGGTCGATGTGTACGGCTCGCTCGACGAGCTCGAGGCCGATTTCGGCGTGCGCCCGACCGATCTGCACCGCCCCTACATCGACGAGCTCACGCGCCCCAACCCCGACGACCCCACCGGGCAGTCGACGATGCGCCGCATCGAGGACGTGCTCGACGTGTGGTTCGACTCGGGGTCGATGCCGTTCGCCCAGGTGCACTACCCCTTCGAGAACCAGGACTGGTTCGACAGCCACAACCCTGCCGACTTCATCGTGGAGTACATCGGGCAGACGCGCGGATGGTTCTACACGCTGCACACCCTGTCGACGGCGCTCTTCGACCGCCCGGCCTTCCGCAACGTCGTGAGCCACGGCATCGTGCTCGGCAGCGACGGGCAGAAGATGTCGAAGAGCCTCCGCAACTACCCCGATGTCTCCGAGGTGCTCGACCGCGACGGCTCCGATGCGATGCGCTGGTTCCTCATGAGCTCGCCGGTTCTGCGCGGCGGCAACCTCGTGGTGACAGAGGAGGCGATCCGGGAGGCGACGCGCCAGGTGCTGCTGCCGCTGTGGAGCACCTACTACTTCTTCACGCTCTACGCCAACACCGCGGGGGAGTCGGGCTACGACGCCCGGCTGCGCACCGACTCGACCGACGTGCTCGACCGCTACCTGTTGGCCAAGACGCGCGAGCTGATCCACGACGTGGCGTCGGACCTCGACGCCTACGACTCGACGCTCGCGACCGCGAAGCTGCGCGATTTCGCCGACGTGCTCACCAACTGGTACGTGCGCCGCAGCCGCGACCGATTCTGGTCGGGAACGGACACAGCGGCGTTCGACACCCTCTTCACGGTGCTCGAGACCGTTACCCGCGTCGCCGCCCCGCTTCTGCCGCTCGTCTCCGAGCGCATCTGGAAGGGACTCACGGGAGGTCGGAGCGTTCACCTCACCGACTGGCCTGACGAGAACCGGTTCCCGGCCGACCCGGCGCTCGTGCACGCCATGGATCAGGTGCGCGAGATCTCGTCGACCGTCCTGTCGCTGCGCAAGCAGAACGGTCTCCGCGTGCGTCTTCCGCTCGCGAACCTCACGATCGTGAGTTCGAACGTCGAAGCGCTGCGCCCGTTCGAGGGCATCCTCGCCGACGAGCTCAACGTCAAGAACGTCACGCTGGTCGAGCAGCAGCAGAACAGCGCTCTCGAGTTCGGCATCACGTCGAAGCTCACGGTGAACGCGCGCGCCGCCGGCCCCCGCCTCGGAAAGCAGGTGCAGCAGGTCATCAAGGCCGCTCGCGGAGGCGACTGGTCCGAGAGCAACGGCGTCGTGACGGCGGGCGGCATCGACCTCGTCGACGGCGAATACGACCTGGTGCTCGAGACGCAGGATGCCGGTGAGGGCGCCCACACGGCCCTCGCGCTGCTCGCCGGCGGCGGATTCGCTCTGCTCGACACCGCGACGACCCCCGAGCTCGAGGCCGAGGGTCTCGCACGCGACATGATCCGAGCCGTGCAGGATGCCCGCAAGTCGGCGGGTTTCGAGGTGAGCGACCGCATCGTGCTCGACCTCGTCTTCTTCGACGATGCGGATGCCGACGCGCTGCGTCAGGCCTCTGCCGTCGACGTGGCGGGGGAGACCCTCGCCACGGGCTTCACCATCTCGGGTCCCCGTGACACCCCCCGTCTCGGCGGGTACCGTGGAGATCTGGTCACCGAGTGGATCGGCAACGTGGTCACCACCGCTCCCGAGCACGTCGTTCGCATCGGCGGCGCCAAGTACGCGAACACCGACGACGTCATCGTCGCCGTGAGCCGACAGTCAGGAATCCGCAATGTCTGATCACGAGTCACCCGACCCGAAGGAATCCGGGTACATCGGTCCGCTCGACGATACCGATCCCGACGAGTTCGTCGCCGCGGGCGACGCGGTCTACGCGGCGCTGCTCGAGAGGCTCGGCGAGTCCGCTCCTCAGCCCAGGCTCTCGGCCACCCGTCGCGTCGTCGAGCTGCTGGGCGACCCGCAGCGTGCGTACCCCGTGATCCACATCACGGGCACGAATGGAAAGACGAGCACCAGCCGCATCACGGAGAGCATCCTCCGGGCGTACGGCCTGCGTACGGGACTCTTCACGAGCCCGCACCTCGAGCGCCTCAACGAACGCATCGTCGTCGACGGAGAACCGATCAGCAACGAGGCGCTCGCGGCGAACTGGGCAGACATTGAGCCGTTCCTTCAGATCGTCGACGGAGAGCTCGAGACGGCGGGCGAACCCCGCATCACCTTCTTCGAGGCGCTCTCGGTCCTGGCGTTCGCGTCGTTCGCTGACGCGCCTGTCGACGTCGCCGTGATCGAGGTCGGCATGGGCGGCGAGTGGGATTCCACGAACGTGGCCGACGGCCAGGTCGCCGTCATCACCCCGATCTCGCTCGACCACACCTCTCGCCTCGGCAACACGGTCGAGGAGATCGCTCGCACCAAGTCGGGAATCATCAAGCCGGTGTCCCACGTGGTCACCGCCCTCCAGCCGGAGGGAGCTCTGGCCGAGCTGCAGCGTGCGGCGGAGCTCACCGAATCGACCCTCGCCGTGCAGGGAGAGCAGTTCCGGCTGATCTCCAGCGCCGTCGGTGTCGGCGGCCAGGTCGTGTCGATCAAGGGTCTCGCCGGAACGTACTCGGATCTGTTCCTGCCCCTGTACGGCGCCCACCAGGCCCAGAATGCCGCCGTCGCCGTCGCGGCGGTCGAGTCGTTCCTCGGCGGGGGAACGCACGAACTCGCATCCGACGTAGTGAACGAGGGCTTCGCCACCGCGACATCGCCCGGGCGTCTGCAGCTGGTGGGCATCGAGCCCACCGTGCTGGTCGACGCCGCCCACAATCCCGGCGGAGCCGAGGCGCTGGCCGTGGCCATCACCGAGTACTTCACCTTCGACAAGGTGGTCGCCGTCCTCGGTGTCCTCGCCGATAAAGACGTCGAGGGCATCGTGCGGGCGCTCGAACCCGTCGTCACCGAATTCGTCGTGACGGATGCGCCCAGCGACCGGTCGATCGATGCGGATTCGCTGGCGGCGATCGTCGTCGGCATCGTCGGGCGCGACCGCGTCACGGTCGAGCCCGAATTTGAGCGCGCCATGGAGGTCGCTCGGGACAGCGCAGACGAGGCGGAACGGGGCGCCGTGCTCGTGACGGGCTCGATCACGCTCGTCGGCGAGGCCATCACCCTTGCCTCGGCCGAGAAATGGAAGCCGTGACAGACATCCAGCCCCCGGCCGAGGACGCGACGCCCACAAGGCCCGCCCGACCCGCATCCGTGCGACGGTCGCTCGGTTCCATCGTGCTCGGCTTCGAGAGCGTCGTGATGTTCCTCGCCGCCCTCGTGGCCTTCGGGCTCAAGGCGCTCCCCGCGCTGCCCGCCCTCGGCGGGGGCGCCCTGCTGTGCGTGGCGCTCGTGGCCGGGGCAGGACTCCTGCGCTTCCGGTGGGGTTACGCCTTCGGCTGGGTGCTGCAGGCCGCGATCATCGCGTCCGCCTTCCTCGTGCCCGTCATGTGGATCGTTGGTGTGCTCTTCGTGGGCCTGTGGACGTACTGCATGGTCGTGGGAGCGCGAATCGACCGAGAGAAAGCAGCAGCCGCCGCCGGTCAGCCGTGATCGGTCCGCGACCCTCGCTACAGTGAAACGGTACGTTTTCCCATTGTCTGGAAGGACATCCCTGTGACCATCACGAGCGAAGAATCCCTCGTTCTCATCAAGCCCGACGGCGTCGCCCGCAATCTCACGGGGGAGATCCTCTCCCGAATCGAGGGCAAGGGCTACCAGCTCGTCGACATCAAGCTCATCGAGCCCGAGCGCGGCCTGCTCGCGGCGCACTACGCCGAGCACGAGGGCAAGCCGTTCTACGAGCCGCTCCTCGAGTTCATGGAGTCGGGTCCGATCGTCGCGATCCGCATCGCCGGCAACCGCGTCATCGAGGGTTTCCGCTCACTCGCAGGAACGACCGACCCGACCACGGCGGCACCCGGCACGATCCGCGGCGACCTGGGCCGCGACTGGGGTCTGAAGGTGCAGCAGAACCTCGTGCACGGAAGCGACTCTCCCGAGTCCGCACAGCGCGAACTCGCCATCTGGTTCGGCTAGATCAGCTGTACAGAATGATCGTCGTGATGGCGTCGAGCCTGAGCTGCGCCATCACGACGATCGCGAGGTAACCGAGAAGCACGAGGATCCAGGTAAACGGGTACACGCGAGCGAAGATGCGTCGCGACGCGCCCGAGTTGCCGAAGTGGCCCTCTTTCAGATTGAAGACCGTCACGTAGAAGAACATCGGGATCATCACGCTCCACACCACCATGCAGTACGGGCAGAGAGTTCCCAGAACGAAGATGCTCTGAGAGATGAGCCAGGCGACGAAGACGATGCCCGCCAGGAGACCCGTGTTGAAGGCGATCCAGAACCACGCCGCGAATCGCGCGCCGGCCAGAATCGCGAAGCCGACAAAGATCGGGGCCATGAACGCCGCGACTCCGATGATGGGATTGGGGAAGCCGAATACCGACCCTTGAGCGCTCGACATGTTCGCTCCGCACTGCACGAGCGGCGAGATGTCGCAGCTCGGAGTGTGGGAGGGATCGACGAGGGTCTCGATCTTCTCCAGCGTGAGGTCGAAGGCGGCGATCCATCCGATGACTCCGGCCACGATCAGGAAGATCGCGAATATGAAGGGCCGTCTCGTCTTGATCGTCGTATCCACCACGTTCGGATTATCGCACAGGGCAAAATACGCATTCTGAGAATGCATGCGATAATTGGCGTCAGTCCTCCTGGCCGCGTCCGGGAAGACGCCAAAGAAGGCTTGTCGGAACGAAAGCAGGCGCAACCTCATCGGTCGCCCGCCTCTTCCGAACACAGATGTACAGTCACAAAAGAAGTACACGTAAAGGCAGCCAGAGCCTATGTCGCCGGCTGCCCGTGTAAAGGATTGGCGAGGGCGTCGCTCAGGCGACGGGCTCGCTCTGGAGAGTACCGACGGGTGGCGCGGCCACCGGGTCGGCAAGGAGTGCACCAGAAATGGTGGAAGACAACAACAACCACGGTTCATCGAACACAGAATCAGCACCGCGCAAACGCCTCTTCGGGGGTCGCAAGTCGGCGAAGAAGTCTGCCGACGCACCCGCGCACGACGCTCCCGTCGCGCCCCCCGCGCTGCCAGAGGAGCCGAAGCAGGTGCCCGAGGCGCCGGCCGAGGCCTCCACGGGCTTCGACGAGGAGCATCCGGGACTGGCGCCTCTCGAGCCCGCCGCGCAGACGGCAGCGCCGGTCCACGCGCCCGCGGCGCGACCGACCACGTCGCTGATCTTCCAGGCGCCCGACATCCAGCCGTTGCCCCCGCGCGACGACGACGATAGCGACGACGACGATCGCCCTGACACCTCGGTTCGGCGCCGTTCTCGTCGCCGTTCGGGCGAGGACAACAGGCCGGGAGACAACGATCCGGCCAACACGGTCGTCAAGGTGCGCACGCCTCGTCCCGAGCCGGAACTCATCACGGAGCCCCAGCGCATCAAGGGCTCCACCCGCCTCGAGGCCAAGAAGCAGCGTCGCCGCGATGGTCGCGATGCCGGTCGCCGTCGTCCGGTCGTGACCGAGGCCGAGTTCTTGGCCCGCCGCGAGTCGGTCGACCGGGTCATGGTCGTGCGTGCCAAAGACAATAAGATCCAGATCGGCGTGCTCGAAGACGGTGTGCTGGTCGAGCACTATGTCGCCAAGGCGCAGGATGCCTCGCTCATCGGCAACGTCTATCTCGGCAAGGTGCAGAACGTCCTGCCCAGCATGGAGGCGGCGTTCGTCGACATCGGGCGCGGCCGCAACGCTGTTCTCTATTCGGGTGAGGTCGACTGGGACGCCGCAGCGGCAGAGAACCCCAACGGCGGCAATCAGGCGCGCAAGATCGAACTCGCCCTCAAGCCGGGTGCAACCGTCCTGGTGCAGGTCACCAAAGATCCCGTCGGTCACAAGGGTGCTCGCCTGACCAGCCAGATCTCGCTCCCGGGCCGCTACCTCGTGTACGTGCCCAATGGGTCGATGAACGGCATCTCGCGCAAGCTCCCGGACGTCGAGCGCTCGCGACTCAAGAAGATCCTCAAAGAGGTGCTGCCCGAGAACGTCGGCGTGATCGTACGCACCGCCTCCGAGGGCGCGACCGAAGAGCAGTTGACCCTCGACGTGAGTCGTCTCACCAAGCAGTGGTCCGAGATCTCGACCGCCGTGCAGAAGCAGCAGTCTCCGGCCCTGTTGCACTCCGAACCCGATCTGCTGATCAAGATCGTGCGCGACGTCTTCAACGAAGACTTCCAGCGTCTGATCATCTCGGGCGACGATGCCCGCGCGACGATCGAGACCTACCTGGGCCAGGTCGCTCCCGATCTTCTCGATCGGGTCGAGCGCTACGAGGGCGATAGGGATGCTTTCGACGAGTTCCGCATCTCGGAGCAGATCGAGAAGGCGCTCGACCGCAAGGTGTGGCTGCCGTCGGGTGGATCCCTCGTGATCGACCGGACCGAAGCCATGACCGTCGTCGACGTCAACACCGGCAAGTTCGTGGGCTCCGGCGGAAACCTCGAGGAGACCGTCACCAAGAACAACCTCGAGGCCGCTGAAGAGATCGTGCGTCAGCTGCGTCTGCGCGACATCGGCGGCATCATCGTCGTCGACTTCATCGACATGGTCCTCGAGTCGAACCGCGACCTGGTTCTGCGCCGCATGGTCGAGTGCCTGAGCCGTGACCGCACCAAGCACCAGGTGGCCGAGGTCACCTCGCTCGGTCTCGTGCAGATGACCCGCAAGAAGCTGGGCCTCGGCCTGCTCGAATCGTTCAGCGAGGCCTGCGAGGTCTGCGCGGGCCGCGGCGTCATCGTGCACCACGACCCGGTCGTGAAGCATCGTGGAGCAGGCGGCGCCCCCGCATCGTCGGGCGCGCCGCAGCAGGAGCGTCGTCGATCGGGTCGCGGCAACGGCGGTAACGGCAACGGAAATGGCAACGGTTCAGGCGGGTCGTCTGCAAACGGCAATGGTTCGTCGAACGGCTCGTCGTCGCACAGCGCTCCCGCCACCAAGCCGCACGGCATCACCGACGACGCGAAGAACGCACTCGCCAAGATCGCGGCGTCGACCATCTCCACCCACACGGGTGCGGTGAACATCATCACCCAGGAGCAGTCCGAGGCGGCCAAGGCGGCATCGACGGCTCCCATCGAGGCTGCGGCCGAGGTCGCCACGGTGTCCGAGAACGTCCAGACGACTCCGGATGCGGCCGGCTCTGACGCGCCGACCTCGTCGCGTCGCAAGGGCAACCGGCGCGCGCGCCAGTCGAAGCCTCAGGTCGAGATCGAGGCCGTCGAGGTGCAGCCCGAGACCACGCAGGCTCCCGCGGCGTCAGAGGTCTCCGAGGCTCCGGCCGTTGCGGGGCTTCCGGCCAT
The DNA here is from genome assembly GCF_001423605.1 of Agreia sp. Leaf335. Taxonomy (NCBI): domain Bacteria; kingdom Bacillati; phylum Actinomycetota; class Actinomycetes; order Micrococcales; family Microbacteriaceae; genus Agreia; species Agreia sp. Leaf335. The sequence continues at coordinate 1,131,294 of NZ_LMOQ01000001.1, forward strand.
CGAGATCCTCGATATCCCCGTCGCGAAGGCGCCGGCCGCCCAGCGTCGCATCTCGAACAGAGACGCCGAAGTGCTGCTCGATTCGGTACTCGGCGCCCTGCCGGAACCCAAGCAGCCCGGTCAGGGTCGTTCGCGCAGCCGTCGGGTGAGCACGGCAGCGCTCTCGGCTCCGACACCCGAGGAACAGCAGCAGTAGCAGCCAGACCTCAGCGCTATCAGAGGCCGCTATCGCCCCGCACCGGGGCGGTCGCGGCCTTTGACGCGTAAGCCGCTCCGCTCGAGCCTGCGCACGAGATCGCGGTAGCTCACGGGCAGCGCCCCCGCCGCGACCAGTTCGTCGTGGCGGGCGATGGGCACGTCGTAGTGATCGAGATCGAAGCTGCGCGCGGGCAGACCGGCCCTGCGGGCGAACTCGTGAAGCTCGTCGAGCGACGAGTCGCTGACGAGGTGGCCCCATACGGTGCCGTGAGCGGGCCAGATGGGCCAGTCGATGAGCACGGTCATGATCTTCTCGAGTGTACGGCCGCGCGGCGCTTCTCAGCGTCCGCCCTCCGGGTGGCTTGTACTCTGGTGCCCGATGTCTTCCACCCGGTCCACCCTCGACCCTCACGCAGACGAGGCTGCCCATGACGAGCACGAGGGTCACACCCATTCGGCGTCGGCGACGGGTCGTCAGCTGCTGGTGCGCGTCGGCGTGGGCCTCGGCATCGTCGTTCTGTTGTTCGCCGTGCGCGCGCTGATCCCGGGCCTCGGGTGGAGCCTGCCCAACCGCATGCAGGACTTCATCACGCTCTCGATCAGCGTCATCGTAGAGTCGCTGCCGTTCGTGCTGCTGGGCATCGTGCTCGCGGTGATCGTGCAGGTCTGGCTCCCCGCGGGATTCTTCGACCGTATCCTGCCCAAGAACCCACTGGCCCGCAGAGCCTGCATCTCGCTCATCGGCATGCTCCTCCCGGTATGCGAGTGCGGCAACGTACCGCTGGCGCGCGGGCTCATCATCCGTGGCTTCACGGTGCCCGAGTCGCTGACCTTTCTGCTCGCGGCACCGATCCTCAACCCGATTACCATCATCACCACGCAGCAGGCGTTCGGGGGAGACCCGATCATCCTCGTCGCGCGACTCGTGGGGGGATTCGTCATCGCGAACACGATCGGGTGGCTCTACTCGAAGCACTCCGATCCGGACGCCCTGCTGACGCCGGGGTTCGTGCGGGAGTGCGCGATCGCGCATGACGAGTCCGGGTCACGACTCGTGCGCAGCCTGGCGATGTTCGTGCGGGAGACCACGGGGATCATGCCCGCGCTGATCATCGGCTCGCTCGTGGCCGGCGGCATCCAGACCATCGTGCCGCGCGACGTGCTCGTCGCGCTCGGCAGCAACCCGGTCTGGTCGGTGCTGGCGCTGATGGCCCTGGCGTTCGTCGTGTCGGTCTGTTCCAACGTCGACGCGTTCTTCATCCTGTCGTTCGGGGGCATCTTCAGCACCGGAGCGATCGTGTCGTTCCTGACCTTCGGCCCCATGATCGACGTGAAGATGCTGGCGCTGATGCGAACGACCTTCACGACGAAGACCCTCGTGCAGGTGTCCGTGCTCGTCGGGCTGATGGCCGCGGCGCTGGGATTGGCGGTGAACGTTGTTGTTTGACAGCCTGAGACAACGGTGGATCGGCGTCGTCCTGACCCTGGTGGCCTGCGTGGCCACGGTCTGGCTGTGGCTGAACGGTGACCTCGGTCTCTACGTGCACCCTCGTTATTTCGCGTTCACCGTCATCGCTGCGGCCTGCGGCATCGTGCTGGTCGTCGCGAGCTTCGTTGTGCGGGTGCCCGCCGACGACGCGACCGACGGCGGGCGTGCGCGTCGCGCGTGGCGGCGCGGCCTGTCGGTCGCGGTGGTCGTCGCGAGCGTCTTCGGCATCGGGGCGCTGATCGTGCTGCCACCCGCGACGCTCACCTCGGCCACCGCCGACCAGCGCAGCGTGAACAGCGGCACGGTGGTGGGTTCGGGCGCGCAGCAGGCCGCGGGCGATACTGCCGACTACGGCGTCAAGGAGTGGGCGACTGCTCTGCGCCAGAGCACGGATCTGCAGGGCATCGCCGGCAAACCGGCCACGCTCACGGGCTTCATCAGCGCCGACCCCGACGACCCCGACAACGTCTTCTTCATCACGCGCTTCTTCGTGACCTGCTGCGCGGCCGACGCCCAGCCCGTGGGTGTGCCGGTGTACCAGCCCGACTGGAAGTCGTCGTTGACCCTCGACGACTGGGTCGAGGTGACGGGTGCCTTCGATCTGAACCCGAGCGTCAAGAGCCGCCAGCCGATGGTCATCCTGCCTCAGCAGGTCAGCCCGGTCGACGAGCCGAGTGATCCCTATGTCTACTGAGTCGAGCGCCTCCGCACCCGTGCGTCGCGGATCGTTCGGTCGTACCCTCGCGGCCATGATCACCGTGCTGGTCGTGCTCTGCACCGGGCTCGCCGTTCTGACTCTGGGACAGGGCCCGAGGCTCGTGCGCTCCGACATCGACACCGACAGCGTGGTGCAATTGGCCCAGCAGCGGCTCTTGATGCACTCGAACGAACCGCTCGCGGAGATCGCCGCAGAGCAGGTCAGCGTAACACCGAGCATTCCGCTGACGGTCGCCACCGACGGAAGCACGCTCTCGATCACCTTCGACCAGCGTCTGCTCTACGGCACCGACTACGTGGTATCCGTCTCGGGCGTCACGAGCCCGTTCCAAGAAGCGGCGTCGACGTTCGACTACTCCTTCACGACGGGATCCCCGCCGATCTACTATCTGCAGAAAGGCGCCCCGGGTGCCGCGGGTGGCGCCGACGACGCGATCGTGCGGACCACCGTCTCGGGAACGGTGAGAGACGTCGTCTACGCGGCCCCGCGCATCCAGGACTTCGCGGTGGTGGGGTCGAGCCTCGCGATCGCGACCGAGACCGCCGATGGCCTGTCGCAGCTGATGCTGGTGGCACCCGGACAGGCGGCCGTCGAGACCCTTCCCCTGCCGACCCGCGGCACGATCACGCAGCTCGGCTCGTCGGTGAAGCAGGCGATGCTCGGGTTCCGCTTCACCAGCGTCGACCCGGCTGCCGGCTACTCGAACACCCTGCTGGTGTTCGACCTGCTCGCCAAGCACGCGTCGTTCACCCTGCCCGGCACCGTGATCGGCGAGGCGTTGCGTGTCGACCAGTGGCGCTTCATCCCCGACAGCACCCTGATCGAGACGACCGCCGACGGGGTGATGTCGATCTACGACTCCGCTCTGCAGCAGGGAGCCGTGATCGGGGACTACGACAGCCTCGGAGAGGTCGCACCGGCGGGAAAGCAGTCGGTGATCGGTGGGCAGGGGGCGTTCCACACGCTCGACCTGCTGTCCGGTCAGGTGTCGCCGCTCGCCCCGATCCTTCCGGAGGGTGCGAGCGCCCTGGGCCTTCCCCTCCTGGGGCCCGACGGTTCGACGACCGTCTCCATGGCGTCCGCGACCGCCGATGACGGCACGACGAGGCAGATCGTCGTCCGCAGCGACAGCAGTGGAGCGACGATGGTTTTCGACACGGCCTCAGGGGATGCCCGAATCGTCTCCGTCGTCCAGTCGCCCAACACGCAGTACCTTGCAATCGCCGTGGAACCGCGCCCGGGGGCCGAGATCGTGACCTCTCTCGTCGACCGCTCGACCGGGGCCGTGGTGCGCACGCTGTCGGGCCTTCGCGTCACCTGGCCGTAGCCGGCGGTGGAGGCTGTTATGCTGTCGAGAGCGCAAAGACCTCGACCGAACCCTCGGGGGAAGGCGCTCATCAACGTGCTCCGGGTTTGACCGGAGCGCGAGCTTGACGTAAAGTTGTCCGTTGACGCGCGCTTGGCTCAGCCCGCGTGTCAATCGAGTTTTGTGGGCATTCGCTCTCTAGAGAATAGGTACTGAAGTGGTTTACGCAGTTGTGCGCGCCGGTGGTCGGCAAGAAAAGGTAGAGGTCGGCACGATCGTCACCCTCGACCGCATCAAGGCCGACAAAGACGGCAACATCGAGTTGGCCGCCGTGCTGCTCGTCGACGGTGACAAGATCACCTTCGACGCCGCATCGCTCGCCAAGGTCACCGTCACCGCCGAGGTCCTCGAAGACCTCCGTGGCCCGAAGATCGTCATCCAGAAGTTCAAGAACAAGACCGGGTACAAGAAGCGCCAGGGTCACCGTCAAGACCTGACCCGCGTCAAGGTCACCGGAATCAAGTAGGGCAGGAAGAGCTAATGGCACATAAAAAGGGCGCGAGTTCCACTCGCAACGGTCGTGACTCCAACGCACAGCGTCTGGGCGTCAAGCGCTTCGGTGGCCAGGTCGTCGGAGCGGGCGAGATCATCGTCCGCCAGCGCGGCACCCACTTCCACCCCGGCGTGAACGTCGGCCGTGGCGGCGACGACACGCTGTTCGCATTGGCTGCAGGTTCGGTCGAGTTCGGACACAAGGGTGGCCGCAAGGTCATCAACATCGTGGCAGGCGAGTAGCACCACCTCGCAGGCACAGATGGCAGGGGCGGGCTTCGGCCCGTTCCTGCCATTCTTCGTTTTTCACAGAAACACCAACGTAAGGAGAGCAGATGGCGACGTTTGTTGACCATGTGACACTCCACCTCCGCGCAGGCAATGGCGGCAACGGCTGCGTGTCGGTGAAGCGAGAGAAATTCAAGCCCCTCGCGGGCCCGGACGGCGGAACCGGCGGCAACGGTGGCGACATCGTGCTCGTGGCCGACCCCGGCGTCACGACCCTGCTCGGATTCCACCGTTCACCGCATCGTCGCAGTGACAACGGCGGCCCGGGCATGGGCGACCACCGCAGCGGCACGAATGCAGACGAGCTCGTGCTCAGCGTGCCCATCGGAACACTGGTGAAAGACGCCGACGGCACCGAGCTCGCCGACATGACCGACGCTGGAATGCGCGTCGTCGTCGCCGAGGCCGGACAGGGCGGGCTCGGAAACGCCGCGCTGTCGAACACGAAGCGAAAGGCTCCGGGGTTCGCTCTGCTCGGCACGCTCGGCTTCGAGGGCGACATCCGGCTCGAACTGAAGGTCGTCGCCGACGTTGCCCTCGTGGGCTACCCCTCCGCGGGCAAGTCGAGTCTCGTCGCCGCGCTCTCTGCCGCGAAGCCGAAGATCGCCGACTACCCGTTCACCACACTCCACCCCAACCTGGGCGTCGTCCAGGCGGGGGAGACCCGCTACACCATCGCCGACGTTCCCGGCCTCATCGAGGGCGCGAGCGAGGGCAAGGGGCTGGGCCTCGAGTTCCTTCGTCACGTCGAGCGGTGCACCGCGCTGCTGCACGTGCTCGACTGCGCCACACTCGAACCGGGCCGCGATCCGATCTCCGACCTCGACATCATTCTCGCCGAGCTGGCCGCCTACCCGGTTCCCGAGGGTCAGATCCCGCTCATCGAGCGCCCGCAGCTCGTCGCCCTGAACAAGATCGACGTGCCGGAAGGGCGCGAGCTCGCCGACTTCGTCACCGCAGAACTCGAGGCGCGTGGATACCGCGTGTTCGAGATCTCGACGGTGAGCCACGAGGGTCTGAAGCCGCTGTCGTTCGCTCTCGCGCAACTCGTCGAGGAGGGCCGACAGGCGCTCATCGACGCGCCGCCGAAGCCTCGGCTCGTCATGCGCCCCCGCGCCGTCGACGAGGCCGGCTTCACCGTGCGCGTCGAGGGCGGATCGGGCGGAAACATCTACCGTGTTCTCGGAACGAAGCCTGAGCGCTGGGTGCAGCAGACCGACTTCACGAACGAAGAGGCCATCGGCTTCCTCGCAGACCGTCTGGCGAAGCTGGGCGTCGAAGACCAACTCTTCAAGAAGGGCGCCCAGGCGGGTTCGACGGTCATCATCGGCCTCGACAACGGTGTGGTGTTCGATTGGGAGCCCACGATGACGTCGACGGCCGAGCTCGTCACCGCTCCGCGTGGCCTCGATCCCCGACTGCTCAAAGACGGACGACGCACGAGCAACCAGCGCCGCGAGGAGTACTTCGAGCGCATGGACGCCAAGGCCGAGGCCCGCGCAGAACTCGTACGCGAGAAAGAGGCGGGGCTCTGGCGCGAAGACAGCACGGACGAGGAGTGACCCGCGTCCGGCTGGCCGACCGCAGCGACATCGAGCGCGCGAGGCGCATCGTCGTGAAGGTCGGCTCGTCGTCGATCTCCGGTGACAACGCCGGCCAAATCGCGCCGCTCGTCGACGCGCTGGCCACGGCGCACGGTCGCGGAGTCGAGATCATGCTCGTCTCATCGGGAGCCATCGCGACGGGCATGCCGTATCTGCAGCTCGATTCTCGCCCCACCGATCTGGCCACCCAGCAGGCGGCGGCGGCGGTGGGGCAGAACGTGCTCATCTACCGCTATCAAGACAGCCTCGACCGCTTCGACATCGTGGCCGGTCAGGTGCTGCTCACAGCCGGAGACCTCGAGAACCCCACGCCCCGTTCGAACGCTCAGCGCGCCATGGAGCGGCTGCTCGGTCTGCGCATCCTGCCCATCGTGAACGAGAACGACACGGTGGCCACGCACGAGATCCGCTTCGGCGACAACGACCGCCTTGCCTCGCTCGTGGCCGAGCTGGTGCAGGCCGACCTGCTGGTCCTGCTCTCCGACGTCGACGCTCTCTATACCCGGCCGCCTCTCGAACCCGGCGCCATCCTGATCTCGCACGTGCCCTACGGCGACGAGCTCGACGGTGTCGTCGTCGGAGATGTGGGAACGGGGCTCGGTACGGGCGGCGCGACGACCAAGGTCTCGGCCGCGCGGTACGCGGCGAGCAACGGCACCGCGGTCATTCTGACGTCGACGCCGCAGGCCGCCCAGGCGCTGGCAGGCGAGCCCGTCGGAACCTGGTTCGACGCGGCCCCATCGTCGTAAACTGAGCGCCATGTCCCTTTCGACCATGGCCTCCACGACGTTCACCGAGAAACTGGATGCCGCGCGCACGTCTGCGCGCAGTCTCGCGCAGGCCACGACGATGGTGAAGAACGGTGCCCTCACGGCCATCGCGGAGCAGCTGAGGGCGAACGCCTCGCGCATCAGCGAGGCCAACGATCTCGACCTGGCCAACGGCCGCGAGAACGGACTCGCCGCCGGGCTGCTGGATCGGCTCACTCTGAACGACGCCCGTATCGAGGCACTGGCGACGGCGACCCTCGACCTGGTCGGGCTCGTCGATCCGGTGGGGGAGACCGTGCGCGGACGCTCGCTACCCAACGGCGTGCGCATCGAGCAGGTGCGCGTTCCGTTCGGTGTCGTAGGCGCCATCTACGAGGCGCGCCCGAACGTAACGATCGACATCGCCGCGCTGGCCATCAAGAGTGGCAACGCGGTGGTCCTGCGGGGCGGCTCGGCCGCCGAGAACACGAACCGGGTGCTGGTCGATCTCCTCCAGAGCGCGCTCGAGTCAGTCGGCCTGCCGCGAGAGGCCGCGCAGACGATCGACGAATTCGGGCGAGACGGCGCGACCGCTCTGATGACGGCACGGGGATACGTCGACGTGCTGATTCCCCGCGGCAGCGCTGCCCTCATCAACACCGTCGTCAGCGAGTCGACGGTGCCGGTCATCGAAACCGGTGCCGGCGTCGTGCACATCTTCCTCGACGCCAGCGCAGACCCCGATATGGCCACCGCCATCGTGCACAACTCCAAGGTGCAGCGGCCGAGCGTGTGCAATGCGCTCGAGACGCTGCTGGTGCACGAGAGCGCAGCGGAACGGCTGCTTCCCGGCGTGCTCGGTGCGCTCCGGGCATCCGGCGTCACGATTCACGGTGATGCCCGCACGCTCGCCCTGTTCCCCGATGCGATCGAGGCGACCGACGACGACTGGGCGACCGAGTACATGACGCTCGACCTCGCCGTGCGGGTCGTCGCCGATCTCGACGAGGCGATGGATCACATCCGCCACTACTCCACGCACCACACCGAATCGATCATCACCAACGACCTGTCGAACGCCGAGCGCTTTCTGCGCGAGGTCGACTCTGCCGCCGTCATGGTGAACGCCTCGACCCGCTTCACCGACGGCGGCGAGTTCGGCTTCGGCGCGGAGGTCGGCATCTCCACCCAGAAGCTGCACGCGCGTGGTCCGATGGGTCTTCCCGAGCTCACGAGCACGAAGTGGCTGGTGCGGGGAACAGGTCAGGTGCGCGCATAGCGGTATCCTTGATCGACCGCGTTATTTTCTGCGCGCCGCCGACGACGAAAGAGAACCATGTCAGTTGTGACCAGCCTGTTGGCCGAAGCTGAGGCCCACGTCGAATTGCCGTTCCCGGCCATCGTCTTCGGACTCATCGCCTTCGTGATCTTCATCGCACTGGCCGCCGTGATGTGGAGCTACCGCGATGTCGCCAACCGCCACCCGCGCAAGTCTGCCGCCTACGCGAGCAGCCACGATCCTCACGGACACGCAGACCGCACCGGCGCCGACCACTAGGTTTCGAAGAACGTGACCTCCGCGAGCGGGCGGCGTGCCCGGATCGGTGTGATGGGTGGAACCTTCGACCCCATTCACCACGGGCACCTCGTGGCCGCCAGCGAAGTGGCGCAGTCGTTCGACCTCGACGAGGTCGTCTTCGTGCCGACCGGTCAGCCCTGGCAGAAGAAGGTCGTCACCCCGGCCGAGCACCGTTATCTCATGACGGTGATCGCCACCGCGTCGAACCCTCGCTTCACGGTGAGCCGCGTCGACATCGACCGGGTCGGCGACACCTACACGATCGACACCCTGCGCGATCTGCACGAACAACGGCCCGACGCAGACCTGTTCTTCATCTCGGGAGCGGACGCCATCGCCCAGATTCTGGGCTGGAAGAACGCCGATGAACTGTGGTCGCTCGCCCACTTCGTGGCCGTCTCCCGGCCCGGGCATCCGCTGTCCATTTCCGCTTTGCCGCATGAAGACGTAAGCTATTTGGAAGTTCCGGCTCTAGCGATATCGTCCACTGACATACGCGGCCGGGTGGGCCGGGGTTTTCCGGTGTGGTACTTGGTACCCGACGGTGTCGTACAGTACATCACCAAGCACCATCTATATCGGAGTTTTGAATGACGTTGTCTCCCGACGAGCAGCCGCTGACACGGCGCCAGCTGCGCGAACTCGAGCGCACCATGCCCAAGAAAGACCGGCAGGACGCCGCCAAGGTGCACGAAGAGGCAGCGCGACGCGCTGCCGAGGCCGACGCCGACACCGAAGCCCCTGTCGCTCCCGAGCAGGCATCCGAGACTCCGTCCGAGCAGGCAGAGGCCTCCGAAACCGAGCCGACCCAGACATCCGACGCCACAGAGGTCGTCGAAGACGCCGTCGTCGTCGAAGAACCGACCCAGGCGATCCCCACGTTCGAACGTGAGACGCCTCAGCAGATGCCGCCTCCCGTCGGCGCACGCAGCGCATCCGACCCGATCTCGAGCTTCGCGCCCGAGGCCACCGAGTCGGAGCCCATCGTCGAAGAACTCGTCATCGACGAACCGCGAATCGACGAACCGCGAACGGACGCGTCGCGAACGGATGCCTCGCGGTCCGACGACGTGCCGATCGACGACGACCCCGACGACGGAGACTCCGTCACGGAGATCACCGTCGAGTCGCTCTCGAGCGGTCCGATCCTCGCACCGATCTTCCAGCCGCCGACCGTTGTCCCCGACGAGCAGGCCCCGGCCAAGATCGACGACGCCGACGCCTCGTTCGACGACCTGATCTCATCGCGCACCGTCGGATCGACCAACTCGTCGCAGACCAGCGCTCTCGTTCTTCCCGCCGTTCCGAGCAGTATGGACATGGGTACGGCTCTCGACGAGACCGGTGAGGTCATCATCACCGGATCTATCGACCTGCCGTCGAGCATGGGCGCCAGCGGCGCTCCCGCTGCGGGCATCGAGTCGAAAGATCTCGATGCTCTCCTCGACATCGGTGAGACCGAGCAGAGCGGCGACGACGTCGCGCCTGTCAGCGCCAGTCGTGCCGTCAGCACGGGGGCGTCGAACAACGCTCTCGTCGCTCCTCCCAAGCGGGGCAGGGTCAACGTGCCTGTCGTCCTCGCGATCACCGCGGGTGTACTCGCGATCGGCGTCGTGGGCCTTCTGCTCGCCGCCTTCGTCTTCAGGATCTTCTAAATTCAATTGACAGCTTCAGCACGCTCCATCGAGCTCACCCAGATCGCGGCCTCTGCCGCCGATTCGAAGCAGGCCTCCGATCTCGTCGCCCTCGACGTGTCCGGTCCGCTTCCTCTTGCCGACATCTTCCTCCTCGCCTCCGGCCGCAATGAGCGCAACGTCGTCGCCATCGGCGAGGAGATCATTGACCGCTTCGCCGAGCAGGGTGTCAAGATCCTGCGTCGCGAAGGACTCTCCGAGGGCCGCTGGGCCCTCCTCGACTTCGGCGATATCGTTGTGCACGTCTTTCACGAGGAAGACCGCATGTACTACTCGCTCGAGCGTCTCTGGAAGGACTGCCCGGTCGTTCCGATCGAGCTCGCCTCGAGCGAGGCCAGCGCCTGACGCTGACGACAGTCGGATCGCCTCTCGATTTTTCTTCAGGCCGATCCGTGTTGTAAGCTAGGCAAGTTGTTTCGGCCCGGTGCGAAAGCGCAGGGAGGGAACATGAACGGGGCTGTGGCGCAGTTGGTAGCGCACCTGCATGGCATGCAGGGGGTCAGGGGTTCGAATCCCCTCAGCTCCACTCCGTGAGAAAGACCCCGGCCTCGAGGCCGGGGTCTTCTGCGTTAATCGGCGTGATTCGGGCCGATTGCACTCTTCAAGTAAAAGTGCAAGACTGCACTCTGTGAATGAGAGTGCAACAGTCGATCGCCGCGAAGTGCGACGCGTACAGACGGCGTCGCGTCTCACCTCGATCTCTCGTCGCCTCACAGCCCAGCATGGGCTGGGTGGCTTCACGATCGAAGAGCTCTGTGACGAGGTGGGAGTCTCCCGCCGAACGTTCTTCAACTACTTCCGAACGAAGGAAGACGCGGTCATCGGAGCCGATCCCGAAGCCGAGTCCCAGACCTTCGCCGAGGAGTTCCTGGCCCGCGGATCGCGCGGCTGGCCTGTCGTCATCGACGATCTGCTCGAGCTTGCCATCCAGCACTTCGGCGCACTCGAGGGTACGGCCCGCGAGCACGCCGACTTCTTCGCCGCCCTCGAGCGTGAGCCGCGGCTGCTGCAGCGCTTCATCGGTATGAGCAAGGAGCGCGAGCGTCAGGTCGTCGCTCTCGTCGCCCAGCGCGAGAACGTCCCCATCGACGATCTCCGCCCGCAGGCCGTCGTCCACATCCTGTTCGGTCTGCTGCGCAGCGTGGGCGAACGCGTGCACACCCTCGCGGGGCCCGATGAACTCGCCTCCATTCTCACCGACTCTCTCTCGGCCGCACGCATCGTGATGGCCGAACCCACTCCTCGAAAGGCCCACCCGTGACCACTGCCTCCACCTCAGAGAGGCCCATGCTCCTCACCAAGCGACGCATCTGGATCATCTTCGGCGCTCTCATCGCCGGCATGCTCCTGTCGAGCCTCGATCAGACGATCGTCTCGACGGCGATGCCGACCATCGTCGGTCAGCTCGGCGGCGTCGAGCACCAGGTCTGGTTGACCACCGCGTATCTGCTCGCCACCACCATCGTGATGCCCGTCTACGGCAAGTTCGGCGACGTTCTCGGTCGCCGCAATCTGTTCCTGATCGCCATCGCGCTGTTCACACTGGCCTCGGTCGGCTGCGCCTTCGCCGGGGACTTCACCCAGCTCATCGTCTTCCGCGCCATGCAGGGTCTGGGCGGCGGCGGCCTGATGATCCTCTCGCAGGCCATCATCGCCGACATCGTTCCTGCCTCCGAGCGCGGAAAGTACCTCGGCCCCCTCGGCGCGATCTTCGGCCTCTCCGCCGTCGGTGGTCCGCTGCTGGGTGGCTTCTTCGTCGATCACCTCACTTGGCAGTGGGCGTTCTACATCAACATCCCCGTGGGCATCGCCGCGTTCGCCATCGCCTGGTTCGCTCTCAGGCTGCCGAGCAAGAAGGCCACGCAGCCGATCGACATCCTCGGAGTGATCCTGCTCTCGGCTTTCACCACCTGCCTCATCTTCTTCACCGACTTCGGCGGAGACAAGACCGATCACGGCTGGGCTGCGCCCGAGACCTGGATGTTCGGAGCCGGCATGATCGTGGCCGCGATCCTATTCGTCATCGTCGAGGCGCGCGCGAAAGACCCGGTGATCCCGCTCGCACTGTTTAAGAACCGCACTTTCGTCAACGCGACCCTGATCGGGCTCACCCTGGGCCTCGGCATGTTCTCCGCGATCGGCTTCATTCCGACCTTCCTGCAGATGTCGTCGGGAACCTCGGCGGCCGCGTCCGGACTGCTGATGCTGCCCATGATGGCCGGCTTGATCGGCACCTCGATCGTGTCGGGAATCGCGATCACCCGCACGGGCCGCTACAAGCTCTTCCCGATCGTCGGAACGTTGCTGACCGCCGCCGCGATGGTCGCCATGACGACCTTGACCGCGGACACACCGATCTGGCTCATCTGCGTCTTCCTGTTCGTCTTCGGGGCCGGTCTCGGTCTCATCATGCAGGTCGTCGTCCTGGTGGCGCAGAACTCGGTGAACCCGTCGATGGTCGGCACGGCGACGAGCACGAACAACTATTTCCGCGAGGTCGGCGCGTCTCTCGGTGTGGCCGTCTTCGGCACCATCTTCACCACGCGCCTGTCAGAGAACCTCACCACGGTCTTCACCAACGCCGGGGCCAGTGCGTCGGATGCCGCGGCCTCGACGTCGACGCTCGACCCGCAGACGCTCTCGCAGCTGCCCGACAGCGTGCGCGATGGCATCGTCACCGCGTACGCCGACGCGCTCGCACCCGTGTTCTGGTACCTGCTGCCCTTCATCGGGCTCGCCTTCCTGCTCTCGCTCTTCCTCAAGCAGATTCCGCTGTCAGACGTGGCCGGGCTCGTCGCCCGCGGCGAGGCGATCGGCGGAGACGAGGCCGAGCGCCTCGAGGCCGACGAGAAGACGGGTGTCGTCGCCGGTTCGGCTACGGCAGAGCCGGGTCGTGCGTCACGGGTCGACGACCGTCGATGATCGGGAGCGCCACAGGAGCGTGAGTCCGATGCCGACGACCGCACCGAAGAGCGTCTCCACGAGGCGGTCGGCGATCAGTGCGCCGCCATCGACCGCGTGGGCGAGCTCGATCATGCAGAGGGCGAGCGGAGTGACGAAGACCATCGTCAGTCCGTAGTTTCGCCCGATGAAGAGCTCGGCGGTCATCTGCAACGCGACGACCACGGCGATGGTCGCGGGTGCCGGCAGATCGGCGGCGAAGAGCAGCGCCGCGAGGCCGAGACCGAGGATCGTCCCGACGATCCGGTGACCGGCCCGCACGAGGCGTGCCGTCGCATCCGGCCCCGACAGGGCGGCGACGACGGCCACCATGGCCCAGTACGGATGCCCGATGCCCACGACGGTCGGAACGATTCCGGCGATGAGGATTCCCGTCATCAGTCTGGCGACGGTCGAGACGTTCTCGGGTCGAGCGATCGCGTCGCGGAACGAGATGGAGAAGGTCGAGCGTGGTCGGAGCCGTGCGGCCGGATGCGCGAATCCGATGACTCCGATGGCCAACGACAAAGCGGCGCTGGCGGATGCGACGACCAGCGCCAGGCCGATCGACGCGGGCGTGCTCGGCACGGATGCGCAGGCGGCGACGGCGAACGTGGCGAAGAGAGCGCCGGGCGGATGCAGGTCGGCGGCGTTCGAGACGATCGTCACCAGGGCGGCCACGATGGCCACGACGGGGACGACGATCCACTGTCGGGCCTCGAACACCCCGACGGTCGTTCCGATGACGACGGCCGAGACCAACATCGCCGCGGCGAGGGTCTGCATGCGCAGCCGGGGGAGGTGGGTGTGGTTGCGGCCGTAGAGCGCTGTGAACGCACCGAATGCCGCGTAGAGCGAGAGATCGAGATGACCGCTGAGCCACAGGGCGGTCAGAGGCACGGCCATCGAGATGCCGGCGCGTAGGGCAACGGTGTGGGCGCCTCCGTGCGGGCCGAACGCCACGAGATGGCGCGGATGGGGCAGCATGGATGAACTCATTGGATATAGTTTACTAGTAAATTAGTTTGTGGAGGTTCGATGAGCAGCGCACTCGATGAGCCGGGCTCGGCGGGCGATGCGATCGATGCCATCCAGTCGGAGTGGCGTCGGCTCAGGCCGGATCTCGACCTCGCCGCGATCGGAGTGGTGGGCCGGGTGCTGCGCAGCGCCGCGTTGATCGTGGATCGCAGCGACGAGGTGCTCGCGGCTCATGGGCTCACGCGGGGGGAGTTCGACATCCTCGCCGTGCTGAGGAGATCCACCGCCCCGAGATCTCCGAGCGAACTGCGCACGATCTCCCTGGCGACAGCTCCGTCGACCACGAAGAGGCTCAAAGGACTCGAGGGGCGCGGTCTGGTGGATCGATCGGTGAATCCGGCCGATGGGCGGAGTGCGCTGATCTCGTTGACGGCGGAGGGCCGTGACCTCGTCGATGAGGTATTTCCGCTGCAACTCGCAGCCGAGGACGCGTTGCTCGCGGGGATATCGAGTGACGAGCGCATCGCGCTCGTGGGGTCGCTCACGGCGCTCCTGGCGAGCATCGAACGATCCTGACGCCCGGTCTGTCCCTATAATTCGACGTATGCTCCGTGGGATGATCAGCGCGTCCCACCCGGGGCCAGCTGTGGCCGTCACCCTGGTCACGGTCATCCTCGCGATAGGGGTCGGTATCGACCCGGCGCGGGCCGTTCTCGTCGGTGCCGCCATGCTCGCCGGTCAGCTGTCGATCGGCTGGAGCAACGACTGGATCGATGCCGATCGCGATTCGGCCGTGGCTCGCTCGGACAAGCCGATCGCATCCGGCCGTATCAGCCGCTCGGCGGTTCGCACGGCCGCCATCGCGGCCGTGATCGTCGCCGTGCCGTTGTCGCTCCTCCTGGGGCCGCTGGCCGCGCTGGTGAACATCGTCGGAATCGCCTCGGGGTGGAGCTACAACGCGTGGCTGAAGCGCACTCCGGCGTCGGGCGTGCCCTACCTGATCACCTTCGGAACGCTTCCCCTCTTCGTGACGCTGTCGTCGGCCGATCCTCGGCCTGCGGTGTGGTGGGCGATCGCTGTCGGCGCGCTCCTGGGCTTCGGGGCGCATTTCGCCAACGTCCTCCCCGACCTCGACGACGACGCGCGCACAGGGGTTCGCGGTCTGCCTCACATACTCGGCCGCCGGCCGTCTGCCGTCGTCGCGTTCGCCTCGCTCGCCGTCGCATCGCTCGTCGCGTCGATCGGCATCGCTGCGTCGTCACCCGGACTGATCGTCGTCTCTGTGATCGGGCTCGTGGCCGGCGCGACGATAGCGGCGGCGGGGATAATCTTGGCCCTCACCAGGCCGCCGACGCGATTGCTGTTTCAGCTGATCATGGCCAGCGCCGTGGTCGACGTGATTCTGCTGACGACGGCCGGATCGAGCCTCGTCGGGCGCTGATCGGGGCCCGACCGATCAGTACCAGTGCGGCGAATTGCCGTTCCAGAACGCCAACGCGCTGCACGGCGATCCGTACCTGCCGCTGATGTAGTTAAGCCCCCAGGTGATCTGCGTCGCGGCATTGGTCGGCCAGTCTGGAGCCACGTCGGCCATCTTGTTCGCAGGCAGCGACTGGGGAATCCCGTACGCTCCGCTGTCGGGGTTGTACGCGTTGACGCGCCAGCCGGACTCGCCCGTCCAGAGGCGAACGAGACAGCTCTGCTGTTCGGCGCCCCAACCGTAGGAGCCCAGCATGTTGAAGGCGATCTGCTTCGCCTCGTCGGGTGACGCGACCGATCCGGAGTCGGGCACCCAGGCGCTGCCGTCGCCGCCGCTGTCGTTCGCCGCGGCCTCCGCGGCAGCCGCAGCCTCTGCGGCCGCTTTGCGCGCGGCCTCTTCTGCGGCCTTGGCCAGGCCATCCCGGTAGCCCTGCTCGGCTGCGGCGGTGGTGTTCTTCAGCGTCGCGAGCTGCTGGTAGAGGGTGGCGCTGTGCGCCTTCTCCTCGGCGACCTGGGCGTCGGCGGCAGCCTGTGCGTCTTCCGCCGCTTCGAGCGCCGTCTCCGCCTCGGTCGAGAGTCGGTCGCGTTCGGCCAACGCCGCGTCGGCCTGCAGCCTCAGTGACGACGCGTTGTTGGCCGCGATCTCTGCGGCGTCGCGCAGCCCCACCGTCTGCGATGTGAGCTGGCTCATGGTGCCGAGCTTGTAGAGCAGTTCTTTCGACTTGTCGCCGTTCAGCAGCAGGTTCACCGTGCCGTTGTCGCCGCCGGACTTGTAGAGCTGCGCGGCGATCTGACCCACCTGTCGCTTCGCAGTGTCGGCTTTGGCGGATGCCTGGGTGGCCCTGGTATCGAGGTCGTCGGCCGAGGTCTGCGCTGCGTCTCGGTTGTAGGTCGCGACGAGGTACTCCTGGCCGCGCTTCAACGCCTCGTTGCTGAGCGTGGTGGCCGTGGCCTCGAGCTCGTCGAGTAGTCCGGTGATCCTGTCGGCCTCCGCCTGAGCGCTGGCTTCGTTCTGCTTCGCCGCCTGCACGTCGTCCCACGAGGGGTAGTCGGCGGCGCGCAGGGGGCCGGCGGTGGCGCCCGTCAACGGCACCGCGACGAGCGCGGTGACCGTCGCGAGCACGCCGAAGAATCTCAGAACGGAGTGAGCCATGATCTCCAGGGTAGGCGAAGCGTTTTCGAATCCCGGGATTACCGGGACTTTAGGAGAAGATCGGGTCGCGGGTGCGGCTGCGCTTGAGCTCGAAGAACCCGTCGTACGACGCCGCGGCGACCACTCCATCCCAGAGTGCGAGCGCCTGCTCGCCCTTCGGCGCGGGTGAGATCACGGGGCCGAAGAACGCGACGCCGTTCACCGCGATGATCGGAGTTCCGACATCGGCACCGACCAGGTCGATGCCGCTGCGGTGGGACGCGCGCAACTCCGCGTCGAACTCGAACCGGCCCTCGGCATCCGGAAGAGCGCGATCGGCGATCGACGCGTCGAGACCCGCCTCTGCCAGCGACTCGGCGACCTCGGCCTCGACGTCGGTCGCCCGCTCGTCGAGGTGGATGCGCCGACCGAGAGCGTCGTACAGCGGCTTGAGAGTCTCTTCGCCATGCAGGGCCTCGGCTGTCGCCACGACGCGGGCGTAGCGCAGGGCGCGCGGGAAGAAGGCCCGGTAGTCCTCGGGCACGTCGTTGTTCTCGTTGAGGATCGCGAGGCTCATGATGTGCCAGTGCACGTCGAGGTCGCGATGGGTGGCGACCTCGTCGACCCAGCGGCTTGTCATCCATGCCCAGGGGCACGAGGGGTCGAACCAGAAATCCACGCGTGTGTTGTCATTCGTCATTCTGCAATCCTCTCAACTGCCGCCCCACTGTGTCGCCGCATGACGACATTCACCGGCTATTCAGGATCTCGTTTCACCGAAGTGGAATAATCACCGTGGTACATGCATTTGTATCGAAGTGGGTTCTGACCCACTCCCTTCTGTCTCAGACGAAAAGAGAAATCATGACCGACACGATCACCATCCCGGGTTACAAGGCCGGCACCTGGACAATCGACGCTTCGCACTCCGAGGTCTCGTTCAGCGTCCGCCACCTGCTCATCAGCAAGGTCAAGGGCAAGTTCGAGAAGTTCGACGCCACCTTCACCACGGGCGAGAACCCCCTCGACTCCACCGTCACGGCCAAGGCCGAGGTCGCCTCGATCAACACGAACGACGAGAACCGCGACGGTCACCTGCGCACCAACGACTTCTTCGACGCCCCCACCCACCCCGAGCTCACCTTCGTCTCGACGGGTATCCGCTACGAGGGTGGCGACTTCCTCGTCGACGGAGACCTCACGATCAAGGGCGTGACCAAGCCGGTCACGTTCGACCTCGAGTTCGGTGGATTCCAGGACGACCTGTACGGCAACTACAAGGCCGGACTGACCGCGACGACCAAGATCAACCGCAACGACTTCGGTGTCAGCTGGAACGCTCCCCTCGAGACCGGCGGAGTCCTCGTCGGCGACGAGGTCACCATCACGATCGACCTTCAGGCCTCGCTCCAGAAGTAGTCATTCCGCGGGTCCTCCGCGTATCGAAGCCGTCGTCCGGAATCACCGGGCGGCGGCTTCGTCGTTTCTGAGCGGGGATCGTCGGGGCGTCAGGAATCCGAGCGCTTCGAGCGTCTCTCGCGGACGCTCGACATGGGCGAAGTGGCCGCAATCGCCGATCTCCGCCAGCGTGGCGAGGGGTATCGCGCGGAGCAGTCCGGTGAGGTCTCGAGAGGGAACGAACGAGTCGGCGTCGCCTCGAACAGCCCAGACGGCGCACCGGATGCTCGCCCAGCGTTTGGCCGGATCGTATCCGCGGGTCGCTTCGGCGGCGCGGACGAAGCTGTCGGGGCGAACCTCGAGTGCCAGAGCATCGACGACCGAGCGGGGTACGCGCAGCGGGTGCCGGAAGAGCGGGCTGACGGCGAGGCGCAGCAGTCCGATCTTCTGCACGGCGTGTACCAGCCCGACGCCCCGATCCCCGCCCATCCGGAGTAGACGGAACACGCCGAGTAGAAGAGTGAACCCGGGAACGGCGCCGAACGATCGCAGCGGATGCTCGACGCTCGCCAGCACCGAGAAGGTGGTCGCCGAGACGAGGCGCACGGCCTCGACGTGCGCCGGTCGGATCGATGCGAGGTGCAGGGCGATGAAGGCCCCCAGTGAATGGCCCGTGATGTCGGCTCGGGTGTATCCGAGGTGGGTGACGACCTGCCACACCACGTCGGCCAGCGAGTCGAGGGTGAGACGCGACCGGATGCGGGGGCCGGGCGAGTCGCCCCACCCGGGCAGGTCGACGGCCACCACATCGGTGAGCGGTTCGCCGGCGGCGCGAGCCGCAGCGAGCAACGGCGTCCAGGTCGTCCAGCTTCCGGCCGCTCCGTGCAGCAGAAGGATCGCGGTCGATGCGGTTCGGGTCGGCGATCGATGCACGCGGATCGGGCCGAGCTCGGTCTCGATGGTGCTCGAGATGAGGCTCGACGCCGCCGAGTCGGCGTCGAGGCCGAACGGAGCGTAGCGCGGTGAGGAGGCATCGGCGGGAGTCATATCGAAGGGTCTTCGTTGTCGCAGGGGCGCGCGGATTGCGGCAGACCTCAGCAGTCGGCGATCGTCGTCTCACCCTGGCCGAGCCCCAGATATCGTGCGTACCCTCGGGCGGCCTTCACGTAGCGGGCGGTGACCGTGGAGGTCGTCGGCGCGAACGTCGACGCTGCGATGTCGACCGATGCCCGTCGAATCGTTCGCCGCCAGGTGCCGACCACCTGACCGTTCGAGACGACCATCGGCAGGAAGATGCCGTTCGAGCCGGGCACGACGCGGGCGCTGTGCTCTCGAGCCAGAACAGCATCGCGGTTCTCGTACCCCAGGAGGTATTCGTCGAAGCCGGGGAGCAGAACGAGCCCGGGTGCAACGGGCTCGTCCGCCTGGTCTGCCGAGAGATAGTAGGTCGTGCCGTCGACCGCTAGGCGGCGAAGTCTGTCGCCGGCGCCCTCGATGCCTCGTCTCGCCTCCGGCACCAGGACTTTGCTCCACCAGAGGAGATCGCGAAGCGTCGCCGGGCCGTGCGACGTGAAGTAGCGCACCGCGAGTTCGGCGAGCGCCTCATCGGTGGAGAGCTGGCGCGGCTCCGTCACCCATTCGTCGGTCAGCACCACGGCCTGCCCCGAGGCCCCCATCGGACCGAAGCAGATGAGGCCGGCATGGGCCAGGTACCAGATGATGTGGCCACCGCGCTGATGGTCGGTCGCGACGCCGGCAGCGTCGAGCTCGGCGAGCAGGGCCGCCCGCGACAATCGCCCACCCCCTTGCAACGAGTTGCGGACGACACCGGCGGCGCGCGAGAAGGTCTGTTCGTCGAGCCCCAGGCCGGCATGTCTCGTCTTCGCGCCGCGCAGGGTTCTGTCGCGGGTGAGGGCGAGCATCCAGCCGAGGTCTGCCGCGGGCGTCACGTGGAGTGTTCCCCGGAAGGGCCATGACCGCACGATCGAGCCCTCGGTGAATGCGTGGTCGACATCGGCGATCGTGGAGCCCGGGCTGCGCACGGCCAGAGCCCACTGCGCCGACGACAGGTCTTGCGCCTGCATCGCGAGCATCGAGAAAGCTACTTCTGCGGGTGAGGAGAATGTGCTCGCCGCCAGGTGCTGGGAGACCAGCCTGAGGTTCGCGATCCGAGCGCGGTCTGTGCGTCGCATGCGCCCATTCTGCTCGGGCTGGCGATCGGTGTCACGGAATTCACGACGCCTCACGCGCCTGACGCTGCTGCGTCTGCTGCCACTGCGCCCACAGCGCCTTCAGATCCCAGGCGTTGCTCGCCTCGATCGAGATTCCGCGTTCTCCCGTTCGCCGCGTCTTTCCCTGGATCACCATGAGCTTCGTTCCGAAGAGCAGAGGTCCGGCCCGGTCTTGGGCCTCCTCGAAGAATGTGGAGTCCGAGCACCCCGAGCCGTCGTCGAGGCTGATGAACACCACTCGTTTGCCGCTGCGCATCGGGGGAGTCTGGGTCGCGACGCGGATTCCCGCCACCAGCACGGTCGTGCCGTTCCAGCAGTTGAGAAGCTCGCTCGCAGGCAGGACGCCGAGCTCGTCGAGCAGGGGACGGTAGCTCTCGATCACGTGTTCGCTGATCTCCATCTGCAGCACATCGAGTTCGGTCGCCACCCGCTCGATCATGCTCGGCGGCTCAGCGAGCTCGGTCAGCTGTTCTCGGTCGTCGACGAAGATGGGCAGGGTCGGCTGGATGTGCCGGGTCGCGGGACGCTTGCCCCTCGCGATCAGCTCGCGCACTCGCGCCATCACATCGCCGCGCGATGCAGCTGCATCACCCACGGCCTCACCGGGCGCGGCCAGTGAGTCGAGAGCGCCGACCAGGCCCAGCCGGGTGAGCAGGGCGCGTGACGGCGCGGCACGCTGGTAGAAGTCGCCGATGCCGACGTAGGGCTGGTTCTCGAGGATTCGCTCGAGTTCGGCCGCGGTGATTCCATGCACGTCGCTGAGCGAGAGGCGGATGCCGAGGATCACGTCGTCGGGATCGGCGAGCACCCCGTGCGATCGGGGTGGCTCGATGCGCTCGACCGTGTAGACCTCGCGAGAGGCGCTGACGTCGAGCGGCAGGATCGGCACACCCATGCGTCGGGCCTCGGCGAGCAGCAGCCGTTTAGGGTACATGCCGGGGTCGTGGGTGAGCAGAGCGGCCACGAACTCGGCCGGGTAGTGCGTCTTCAGCCAGGCGCTTTGGAACGTCGGCAGGGCGAACGCTGCTCCGTGGGCCTTGCAGAAGCCGAACGAGCCGAATCCTTTGAGCACGGCCCAGATGCGCTCGATGGCCCGGTCGTCGTAGATGCGCGCGCCGTCGCTATCGACGTTCGCTGCGGTCTGTTGACGGAATCGCTCTTCGACACGAGCATCTGGGTCGTCGATCGTTCGTCTCATCTCGTCGCCTTCGGCGAGCGAGACGTTCATGCAGGCCGCGAAGATGCGCAGGATCTGCTCGTGGTAGATGACGACGCCGTAGGTGCTTTCGAGGAAGGGGCGGAACGTCGGGTGCAGATACTGAGGTTGGGCGAAGCCGTGCTTCGTGTCGAGGAAGGGCGCCACCATGTTGCCCTTCATCGGGCCGGGGCGGAACAACGAGATGTCGGCGATGAGGTCTTCGAACTCGGTGGGCTGCATCTTGCCGATCAGTTCGCGTTGGCCGGGACTCTCGATCTGGAACATACCGAGGGTGCGGGTGGTGCGGATCGCCTCGAAGGTCGCTTCGTCGTCGAGGGGAATCTCGTCGAGTTCGATGATGCCGTCTGCGCTGACGTAGCGCGCGTCGACGGGCAGGCCGCCCGCGTGGGCCGTGCGACGACCGTGAACACGGTGGATCTCGGACACCGCATAGGCCAGCGTGCTCTGCATGCGCACACCGAGGACGTCGAGCTTCAGCAACCCCGCGTCGTCCATGTCGTGCTTGTCGTACTGGCTCATGGGCAGGCCCATGCCACTGGGTTGCACGGGTGTTGTGTTGAGAAGCTCGTCGTTGCCGAGGATGACGCCGCACGGATGCATGCTGATGTGCCGGGGAAGGCGGTCGAGTCGTTCGGTGAGATCGACGAGCATGTCGATCTGGGCATCGTTCTTGACCAGGGCGGCGATCTCGCGGAGTTCGGGCTTCTCATCGAGCACCTGACGAAAGTCACGCGCGTTGAACCGCCAGAGGTTGGTGGCGACGAGATCGATCTGGGCGTCGTCGAGCCCCAGGGCGAGTCCGGCATCGCGCGCGGCGCCGCGGGCCCTGTAGGTGTTCTGCATCGACATGAGGCTCACCCGGTTCTGGCCGAAACGCTCGAAGATCGCCCGATAGATGTCGTGCCGCCTGGCCGATTCGACGTCGATGTCGATGTCGGGCAGAGTCGATCTCTTGTTGCCGAGGAAGCGTTCGAACAGCAGATCGTGTCGGATCGGATCGACGTTGGAGATGCGCAGTGCGTAGTTCACCAGGCTTCCGGCTCCGGAGCCGCGCGCCTGGTTGCGCACGTTCATGGAGCGCATGAGCGACGACACCTCCGCGACGGTGAGGAAATAGCTGGCGAAGCCGAATCGGCCGATCGTGTCGATCTCTGTGTCGAGGCGGGTCTTCAGCGACTCGACCTCGCTCGATCGTGCATCGGCATAGCGCTCGAGGAGGCCGGATTCGCTTCGTCGACGCAGCTCGACGAGCGGGTCGCCCTCGATGCCGAGGACCGTTTGCGAGGGAAGCTTGGGTCGCCGCCAGGCGAGGTCCTCACGCGGGTCGAGTCGGCAGGTGTCTGCCAGGCGCTCTGTGCTCGAGAGCAGCTGCTCGGCTGCCGATCGGGGCAGCGCAGAGTGGTCGACGATGAGAAAAGCGAGTCGCCTCATGGCATCGGCCGACTTGAGCCAGGCCTGGGCGTTGGGTTGAGGCTGGAATGCGCCGAGGGGGCGGAGTCTGTCGGCCGCGTCGAGCACGTCGCCCGTGACCGCGTCGTCGGGTCTGAGGTAACGCACGGCGTTGCTGAGCACGGCAGGCACGCCGACGCTGTCGGCGAGTTCGAGCATGCGCGCGGCGTGGCGGATGCTCGCGCGCTCGCCCGGTTCGGTGAGGTGGCACACCACCTCGACCGCGATCGCGCCGGGCAGCAGTCTCTTCCATTCGGCCAGCATGGATGCCGCGAGTGAGAGATCTGCCGCGGCTACCGCCTGCGCGACGTCGGAATCAGGGCCGAGCAGTACCGTCGCGACCGGGCCGGACTCCCCGATGAGAAACCCGCTGGGACGGGAGCGCTGAATGCCGACATCGTTCGGACGCCGCGGCATTCCGTCGCCTGCAGGGCTGTGGGCGGCACTGATCAGCCGACAGAGTGCAGCCCATCCCTCTCCGGAGTTGTGGCCGTGCGCCAGGACCGTGATGCGGGCCGGCGTCGAGGACGGGGGAGCCGGGGAATCGGCCTGCCTGCCCGGGGTCGAGGCTCGCGCCGATCTCTCTGGCAGCAGAGCCAGGTCGACGCCCACGACCGCGTCGATGCCCGCGGCTATGCAGGCCCGCACATGCCGGATGGCGCCGTAGAGGCCGTCGCGATCGGTGATGGCCGCGACCTCGGCGCCGTCGCTCACAGCGGAAGCGACCAACGCCTCGGGCTGGGATGTTCCGAAGTGCGCGGAGTAGGCCGACGCGACATGCAGGTGGGTGAATCGGGGCATCGGCGTCAGGCGAAGAGCTGCGTGTCGAGAACGTCGTCGAAGGCGCGGGACATGTGCCACTCGCTCGGCGCGGAGCGCAGGGCGAGATCGAACGTGCCGTCGCGGCGCGGCATGCCGGCGGTGAGCGGCACGGCATCGACGCGCCACATCTCACGATCGATCAGCGCCCCGCCCGTGCCGAGAGAGGCCCTGCCGTCGAGCAGCCACCAGGGTCGTCGAGCGAACCAGCGTTCGGGTGCGCTGATGACTCCGTAGTGCACCCCACGCCACTCGAATCTCAGGGGAGAGCCGTCGTCGGACAGCTCGACGGTGACGGGTTCTTCGATGTTCATGGCCGCTCTCCAATCGGGAGACATTCGAATATATCTTCTATATTCGAAGTGTACGAACCGGCACCGACATCCGCCACTCGCCCCGGCGTGGCGTGCGAGCGCGACTATGCGACGGTGTGCACGACACCGCCGACGACGACGCCGAGAAGGGTCGTCCAGCCGATGATGGCGAGACCCTGCCAGAACAGCACGCGTCGCGCGGCCACTCCCGACGCGGTGAGCATCGTCGCCGTGAACTGCGTCGGCAGCAGCAGAGGCCCGAGCAGACTGACTCCGGGAACGCCGTAGCGGTCGAGCGCGCGCTGGAATTTCACCCAGCGAGCCGTCTTTCGGCCCGACTCCGGTGCATCCACGTCTGCGTTCTCGTCTGCGCTCTCGTCATGCGCCCCGGGGCCGGCGCCGACCCGGGTCGCGTCGCGGGCCTCGGCCCTACTTCGTCGGTGGCTCACGATCGCCGAGCGTGTTCTCGAGCTGAGCGTCACGAGCACGAGTACGCAGAGGAAGTTGCCGGCGATACCCGCCAGCACGGCGGCCACGGGATGCACTCCGCCGATGACGCCGATGACGGCGGCCCCCTCGCCTTCGATGAAGGGCACGGCGCCTGCCAGGGCGACGATCAGCGGTTGAACGAACTCCGGAACCTGGGCGACCAGATCCTGGAAGCGGGGGATGAGGTCCATGGTGTGACTCCTTCTCGTGTGGCGGCACCCGGATCGACGGTGCCGGTGTCATGGTCAAGCCCAGCGCACGAGCTGCCCCTTCGACAGTGTCGGTCTGTCACCTCCTGTCGGGTCTTATGCCCGCCGCGGCCGTGACATCTGTCACGCGCCTATGGTGGTGGACGTGACGCATCCCGCAGACTCTCGCCGCGCATCCGATACGACCGGGCGACCGGGCTCGACGACGGCGCGGGGAGTCGTCGCCACCTGGTGGTACACGGCGTCTGCGGTCGTGTTCTTCGAGGTCGTCATCGTGCTGATCTGGGCGGCGACGCTGATCCAGAGAGGAGAACAGGCGGCGACACTGCTCGTGGTCTCGGCTGCGGGACTGATCTGGATCGCCTCGACCCTGCCGCTGGTGCGCACCTATCGGCATCGCACGGGTGAGACGACGAGCCTGCCCGGCCGCTCTGTTCTCGTGCCGCTGCTGGTGGCTGTGGCCGCCGGCACCGTCGTCTTCTCAGTGAGCGGTCTCTGGTTGATGCTCGCGCTGCCGCTGGCGCAGTCTCTGCAGCTGCTCGACTGGCCGCGCCCTGTGCGCCTGCGCCTGGTGATCGTCGTCACGGTGCTGCTGGTGTGTCTCTGGGGGCTCGACGTCAACGGCGCCTTCGCGGGGCCGGGAGGCGGCGACTACTTCGTGTTCGGCTTCTACACGAGCGTTCTTCCGTTGATGACGGTGTTCTCGCTCTGGTGGTGGGACGTTCTCATCGCGCTCGACCGCGCCCGGATCTCCGAGTCGCGCCTTGCCGCCGCGGAGGAACGCTTGAGCGTTGCGACAGACGTGCACGACCTGCAGGGTCATCATCTGCAGGTGATCGCCCTGCAGCTGGAGTTGGCCGAGCGCCTGCTGCCCGATGACCGGGATGCGGCGCTGCAGCAGCTGCGCGCGGCGCGAGTGAGCGTCGACGAGGCACGCCAGGGAACCAGGGACCTCGCCACGCGCTTCCGCTCCGTGCCCCTGCCCGACGAGCTGGCGAATGCCCGAGACCTCCTCCGTGCGGCGGGCATGGCGGCAGACACGCGTGTCTCACCGGATGCGGCCGATGCTCCTGCCTCGGTCTTCGCACCCGTCATCCGTGAGACGACGACGAACGTGCTCCGTCACGGCGGCGGACGCCGGGCCGCACTGGCCCTCACCCGTGGCGGCGAGCAGTGGCGCTACGAGATCCGAAACGACACCGGGGAATCCGACCCGATGATCCTCGCCGACAACCGCGGATCAGGGCTCGACGGCATCGCTCGGCGCGTGGGCGCGGCCGGTGGTTCCTTGACCGTGACGACAGACGATGGTGAGTTCTGCGTGGTCGTCACTGTTCCGGACAACCGGGCGGTGCGAGCATGATCCGGGTGCTTCTCGCCGACGACGAGGCGATGATCCGCTCCGCCCTCGCGGCCCTGCTGCGCCTCGAGGGCGACATCGACGTGATCGCCGAATGCGCCGACGGCGAGGAGGCCGTCGCCGAGGCCGAGCGGCTGAAGCCCGATGTGTGCCTTCTCGACCTCGAGATGCCCGGCCTCGATGGAGTCGAGGTCGCCGAGCGGCTTCGACGCACGGTCAGCGCGCGGTGCGTGGTGGTCACCCGTCATGCGCGCCCCGGTGTGCTGAGACGTGCGCTCGCGGCCGGAGTGGCCGGCTTTCTGCCCAAGTCGCGGGATGCCGGAGAAGTTGCCGCGGTCATCCGGCGCGTGATGGCGGGAGCCCGGTACGTCGACCCGGAGATGGCGGCCGACGCGTTGAGCGACGAACGCTGCCCGCTCACCGATCGAGAGCTCGACGTCTTGCGCGTCGGCCGACGGGGCGAGACGACCGCCCAGATCGCCCGGCAGCTGAAGCTCGCGCCCGGAACGGTGCGCAATCACGTATCGGCCGTGCTCGCGAAGCTCGCCGTCGATACTCGTCAGCAGGCCGTGTTCGTCGCCCAGGAACGCGGCTGGATCTAGCGCGGCGGAAGTTGGAGGATGCCGGCCTCCGTGAGCTGGGCTGAGATGCCGGCGCCATCGGGGGCGTAGACCCACGTCGCGCCGGTCTGCTCGGTGTGCACCTCGTCGTTCGAGCGGCCTCCGGCCAGAACGGCCTCGCTCGGCGAGAGCTGTCGGATGGCGACCGCGGCGATGCTCTCGGGAAAATCGATGGCGAAGTCCGCGTAGATCTCCTCGTCGTGCTGCCCGTCGTCGCCGATGAGCAGCCAGCGCACGTCGGGGAACTCGCGTGCGAGCCGCCGCAGGTTCTCTCGCTTGTGCTCGCGTCCGCTGCGGAACCAACGATCGTGCGTCGGACCCCAATCGGTGAGAAGCAGAGGGCCTGCGGGGTAGAGGTTGCGTGAGAGGAAGCGGCTGAGCGTGGGCGCGACGTTCCACGCGCCCGTCGAGAGGTAGATCACGGGGGAGGTGGGGTTCTCCGTGGTCAGGCGTTCGAGCAGCACGGCCATTCCGGGCGTGGGCACCCGTGCGTGCTCATCGAGCACGAAGGTGTTCCAGGCAGCCAGAAGAGGCCGTGGCAAGGCCGTGACCATCACGGTGTCGTCGATGTCGCTGACGACGCCGAAGCGAGACGAGGGATCGAGGACGAAGATCGGAGCCTCGACCGTCTGGCCGCCGTCGATCCCGATGGTGACCGTCTGCCACCCGGGCTCGAGTACGACCTCGATGACCGCATCCACGACGCCGCCGCGATCGGCGGCCACCGTGTGGGACCCGCCGCCCGCCTCGACCGTGACCGAGGCGTTGCCGAAGGGGACGCTGGTGAAGCTCCTCCACCCGCGAACGCTCTCGTGCTGCGTGCGGGCCTTGCGGTCTTCGCGCGATCCGGGTCTGGGCGGGGTCGTCAGCAGCACCCGGGCGAGGACCCTGACCCAGGTGGTCGACCCGTATCCCGTGAACGGGATGACCGTGGGCACCTTGCCGCTGGCCTGTGCCCGTTTCTGACGGAACTCGTGCACCGCGTCTTCGATGCGGGCCGCACGGTGAATGATGACTTCGGCGCCCTGCTTGGCCGAGAGGGGCTTATCCGATTTCCGCACACCCCAGTGTCGCACGCATCCGATTTGCCTCGCCGTCAGTCGACCGGCATGACCAGTTCGGGCGAGTCGTTGCCGACCGTGCCGACAGCGGTCCCGACCGTGTGGAACATCATGTCGTCGGCGAGCTCTTCGGCGGCCAGCGAGATGTCGGCGAGCAGTCCCGCGTCTCCGGTGGTGCGCGGGTCGAGCCAGTCCTCCATCAGTCCAGGCTCGAGGAACACGGGCATCCGCTCGTGCAGCGAGGCCAGCGGCCCCGCTCCGGCTCGAGTCAGGATGGTGGTCGAGAGCAGCCAACGAGCGGGATCGTCGGCTGCGACCGCAGGATTGCGCCACCACTCGTACAGTCCGGCGAAGAGGATCGGCTCGTCGTCGCTGGCTGAGACGAACTGCGGCCTCTTGCTGCCGTCGGGCGCGATCAACCACTCGTAGTATCCCGACGCCGGTATGGCGGCACGGCGCGCGGCGACGGCCTCGCGGAAGGCCGGCTTCTCTGCCGCTGTCTCGATGCGGGCGTTGAAGAGGGGCGCGGATGCTGTCGGCTCGGTCGCGAACCCGGGCACGAGTCCCCAGCGGGCCGACTCCAGCCGCCTCAGCACGGCGGGTGCGTCCTCGTCGGTCGCGGCAGCACGATTGACGGCATCGATGATCACCGGGACGCGCTGGGTCGGTGCCACGTTCCACGATGGCTCGGGTAAGTCGGCGCCTTCGACATCGACATCGAAGAGGGCGACCAGGTCGCCTGCTGCACGGGACACGACGAAACGACCACACATGTTCTCTATTCTGCCGCCCTCGCGCAACTAAGATGGTCAGCACATCCCTGATGAAAGGATCGGCGCCGTGCCTGTGAACAACGTCACCGAGGAAATCCGCCCCGACGCCGTGCAGGTGCGCAACGAACCCATTCAGGCTCGCAGCTCCGATCGCATCGCCGCTCTGCTCGACGCGGCGGCCGCCGTCGTCGACGAGGTGGGAATCGAACGACTCACCACGGCCCTCGTCGCAGACCGAGCCGAGGCCTCCATCGGAACCGTCTACCGCTACTTTCCCGACCGCATCGCGGTCTTGACGGCACTGGGAGCCCGCAGCATCGAGCGGTTCCTGCGGCAGTTCGAAGCCGACATCGCCGAGAAGACCCCCTCGAGCTGGATCGACGCGGTCGTCGTCTCTATCGGCTCTTCGGTCGCCATGCACCGCAGCGAGGTGGGCTTCACATCGATCAGACTCGGCGACCTGGTCTCGTCGCCCGAGACCGACGTGTCGCGCATCAAGACGCATCGCGTCGCGCAGAATCTGCATGACGTGCTCATCGAGAAGTACGGCGTCTCGAACGGGGCCGCGTTCCTGACGCGCCTCGAGGTCGCCGTCACCATGATCGACGCACTGCTGGTCCGAGCATTCATGCTCGGCGGCCCGGGCGACGACACGATCATCGACGAGTGCGAGCAGGTCGTTCGCGACTATCTCACCCGCAACGACGAGAGCGCCACGCCGCTCGCCTGACCTGAGTCGGCTGCACCTTAGCCTGCCGGACACAATTCGTCATTCCCGGCTCGCATGCTTTGCCGATTGGGGCGTTGCATGTTTGGCTGAGGTCACACGCGCGCACTCGTGCGCGCCAGACGAACGGGCCATGACATGATCGAATTCCGTCAGGTCTCGAAGCGTTTTCCTGACGGCACGCTGGCCGTCGAGGACTTCAGCCTCGTGATCCCGTCGCGCAAGACCACGGTCTTCGTCGGGTCCTCCGGCTGTGGCAAGACCACCATCCTGCGCATGATCAACCGCATGATCGACCGGTCATCCGGCTCGATCGAGATCGACGGCGAAGACATCGTCGGTCTCGACAAGGTGAAACTCCGTCGTCGCATCGGCTACGTGATGCAGAACTCCGGGCTGCTGCCCCATCGCAAGGTGGTCGACAACGTCGCCACCGTCCCCCTTCTGAACGGGGTTCCGAAGCGGGAGGCTCATGCCCGGGCCCTCGAACTCCTCGACACGGTCGGTCTGGATCGCTCCCTTGCGAACCGCTACCCGAGCCAGCTCTCGGGTGGTCAGCAGCAGCGCGTGGGCGTCGCCCGTGGACTGGCGGCCGACCCGAACATCCTGCTGATGGACGAGCCGTTCGGCGCCGTCGACCCGCTCGTGCGCGCAGAGCTCCAGCAAGAACTCATCCGGCTGCAGCGCGAGCTCGACAAGACGGTCGTCTTCGTCACACACGACATCGATGAGGCATTCCTGCTGGGCGACCAGGTGGTCATCCTGCAGAAGGGCGGCGTCATCGTGCAGAAGGGCTCGCCGACCGAGATCCTCACGGCTCCGGCCAACGACTTCGTGGCCGACTTCATCGGAGCGACCAAGGGCAAGAGGGCGCTGCACATCGACCGGCGCGACGGGCGCGACGTGGTGCTCGACAGCGAGGGCCGCGCTGCCGGAGTCCTGGTCGACGGTGCCCCGTCCGGCGGCGACCCGAGGCCCCTCGAGGACGAACCGGCATGAACTGGATCATCGAGAACCTGCCCCTCATCGGACAGCGCACTCTCGAGCACCTCGCACTCAGCATCCCGCCCATCGTTCTGAGCTTCGTCCTCTCTGTTCCACTCGGCTGGGTGGCGAACCGCTACCGGCTCAGCCGCGGAGTGCTGCTTACGGTGCTCGGCCTGCTCTACGCGATCCCCTCTCTGCCGCTCCTCATCGTTCTCCCGATCGTCCTGGGAACGGGCGCGAGGGATTCGATCAACGTCGTCGTGGCGCTCACCCTCTACGGCATCGCGCTGATGGTCCGCACGACGTCGGATGCCCTCGGCTCGGTGTCGTCGGACATCAGCCAGTCCGCCACCGCGATGGGATTCTCGCCGTGGACGCGCTTCTGGAGGGTCGATCTGCCGTTGGCGGGTCCGGTGCTTCTCGCGGGCATCCGCGTGGTGGCGGTCAGTACCGTCAGCCTCGTCACGGTCGGTGCGGTCCTCGGCATCAAGAGCCTCGGGCTGCTCTTCACCGACGGATTGCAGCGCAACATCGTGGCAGAGGTGCTCGCCGGCATGGTGGCCACCATCGCGCTCGCACTGCTGATCGACGCGGCACTGGTGCTCCTCGGTCGGCTTCTCATGCCGTGGGCGCGTGCGACCCGGGCCTCCTCCACGCGTCGCTCGCGGCTCACCGCAGAGGCGGCCGCATCGTGAATCTGCTCATCGACGCCTTCGCCTGGATCTTCGATCCGGCCCATCTCGGGGGACCGAACGGCATTCCGATTCGTCTCGTGCAACACCTCACGATCAGCCTGGTCGTTCTCGTCATCGCG
Organism: Agreia sp. Leaf335; assembly: GCF_001423605.1. Classification (NCBI taxonomy): domain Bacteria; kingdom Bacillati; phylum Actinomycetota; class Actinomycetes; order Micrococcales; family Microbacteriaceae; genus Agreia; species Agreia sp. Leaf335. The sequence continues at coordinate 1,162,470 of NZ_LMOQ01000001.1, forward strand.
AGCGTCATCGCGATCCCGCTGGGGTACCTCATCGGGCATACGGGTCGCGGTCGCAGCCTGGCCGTGAGCCTGACCGGGGGATTCCGGGCGCTGCCCACCCTCGGCCTGCTCATCATCGTCGCGCTCTGGCTCGGAATCGGCGTGGAGGCCCCCATCATCGCGCTGGTGGTGCTGGCGGTCCCACCGATTCTGGCCGGCGCCTACTCGGGGTTCGAGGCGATCGATCGCCGCACGATCGACTCCGCTCGGGCCGTGGGAATGACGGAGGGTCAGATCGTGCGCAAGGTCGAGGTTCCGCTCGGCCTTCCCCTGCTGATCGGAGGGCTTCGTTCGGCGACACTCCAGGTCATCGCGACGGCGACCCTCGCCGACTACGTGGGTGCCGGCGGCCTCGGGCGCTTCATCTTCGTCGGCCTCAAATCCAACGACTACTCCCAGATGCTCGCCGGGTCACTGCTCGTGATCGCGCTCGCGCTGCTCAGCGAGGGAATCTTCGCGGTGTTGCAGAAGTTGGTCGTACCACGCGGCGTCGTCGCAAACCAGAACACAGATGTCCGCACGCCGTCATCCCGACGCGTCGCGGTGGTGGGGTCTCCCACCCAAGAGAGGAAATAACGATGTTCACAGCAAACATTAGGAAGGGCCGGATCGTCGCAAGCGTTATCGCGGTCGGTGCCGTGGTGGCACTGGCAGGGTGTGCAACATCCGATCCGCTGGACGCCGGATCCACTGATGCGGCCAGCACCGACTCCATCGTGATCGGCTCGCAGGACTACTACTCGAACGAGATCATCGCCGAGATCTACGCCCAGGCGCTCGAGGCCAACGACTACACCGTCGACCGCCAGTTCCGCATCGGTCAGCGTGAGGTCTACCTTCCCGAGATCGAGGCGGGCAAGATCGACCTGTTCCCCGACTACAGCGGCAGTCTGCTGCAGGCGCTCAAGCCCGACACGAAGGCGACGACGAGCGACGATGTCTACTCCGAGCTCGAGGCGGCTCTGCCCGACGGCCTGCGCGCGCTCGACAAGTCCGAGGCGAGTGACCAGAACTCGTACACGGTGACCGAGGCCTACGCGGCCGAGAACAAGCTCACCGACATCGCCTCGTTGAAGAACGTCACGACTCCGATCGTCGTCGGCGGCAACGCGGAGCTCGAGACCCGCCCCTACGGCCCGGCAACGCTCAAGGAGAAGTACGGAATCGACACGACCTTCCAGTCGATCGAGGACTCGGGCGGACCCCTGACCGTGAAGGCGCTCGTCGACAACACGATCCAGTTGGGCAACATCTACACGGCCGACCCCAACATCAAGTCGAACAACCTCGTCGCTCTGACCGACCCCGATGGCCTGTTCGTGGCCGACAACGTCGTGCCCGTCGCGTCGAAGAAGGTCGACGACAAGGCAGCAGACGTCATCAACAAGGTCAACGGTGCGCTGACCGAAGACGATCTCGTCGAGTTGAACTCGCAGAGCGTCAACGACCAGAAATCGGCCGAGGTCATCGCCAAGGCGTGGCTCGCCGAGAAGAAGCTCTTCTAAGCCTTCTGTCACCACGAGCGGGTCCGTCGACCGAGGTCGACGGGCCCGCTCGTTCGTGGAGCGGGCGTCATCTACTGGTGGCGAAAAAACCCAGAAGAGCCACGCCATTGAACACCATGTGCGCGACGATGCCGGGGCCCAGACGACCAGTACGGGTCGCGAGCGCGGCATTGGCCAGCCCGAGAACGAGCGTCGAGGTGCCGAGCACGAGGAGTGTGGTCAGATCGGGCGCCTGATACAGGTGCATGGCCATGAAGGCCACTGACGAGATCAGAATGCTGGCCAGCAGGGCGCTGCGCGCCCGAGCCGCGGAAGGCGGAGCAGTGCGCGGGTGCGATGCCCGGCCGCGCAACACACCGTTTCTGATCGCCCGCAGCAGCAGCCCACGGAAGAAGAGCTCCTCGACGAGGGGAGCCACAAGGGTGGTGGCGACCACGGTATTGAGGACGATCCAGACGAGATCGCTTTGCATCGGCACATTGCTCGTCGGCACGCCGCCGGTCAGCCCGACCAACGGAATCGCGATGATGACGCCGACGATCTTCGCCGCGATCCCCACGCCGAGCCCGGTGGCCAGGTCGACCGGCCGAAAGCGCAGGCCGAAGTCCCGAGCGAGTGAGCCGGTTCCCCGTGAACGCGCTGCATGGAGGGCCGACAGGAACAGCGCACCGTACCCCGCGAGCACAGCCGCGAAGAGCAGCGGGCTCTGCGCCGCGCGCGGCACGAACAGGGCGACGGCGTTGACCACGATGAGGATCGCGACGAACAGACCGATCCCGATGGCGAACTGAGGCAGACCCCAACGGATGGCCGCGTCGGGACGATATCCGATCGACGAGTAGTCGTCGGCCGCCTCAGCGGGGGAGTGCGCCCCGCTCGGCGGAGTCAGGGGAATCGGGGGAGTCTGGTGCGTCATTCATATGCCTCTCCTCACCGCGCGCGATGACTTTCTTCACGATGATCACAACGATGACAAAGACCACGATGGCGGCCACGAAGATGTACCCCGCGAAGTGTAGGCGGTCGGCCAGCTCGCGGTAGCTGCCGGCGGCGACCGAGCCGGCGGTGACGTAGGCGAACGACCACAGGATGCAGGCGGGCAAGGTCCACGCGATGAATCGGCGGTAGGTCATCGTGCTCATGCCCACGGTGACGGGGATGAGAGAGTGCAGCACGGGGAGGAAGCGGGAGAGGAACACGGCGATGCCTCCGCGGCGATCGAGGTAGCGCTCTGCCCGCTGCCAGTGCCGCTCTCCGATTCGTCGCCCGAGCCGCGAGTGGCGGATCCGCGGGCCGAAGTAGCGACCGAGCATGAATCCGATGCTCTCGCCGCCGAGTGCGCCGACGATGGAGGCCAGGGCGAGCGCGACGTATTGCACCGGGCCCTGCACTCCGGTGGCGGTGACGAGCAGTACGGTGTCGCCCGGAACGATGAGACCGAGCAGGATGCTCGTCTCGAGCAGCATGGCGACACCCGCGATGAGGGTGCGCCACACGGGATCGACGCCGGACACCGTGTCCAGTATCCAACTGAGAATCTCGTTCACGCCCCGAGCCTATGACCTGTCGGTGTCGATGACCTGGGGATGCGCCCGATCACAGCAGGGCGACGAGCACGGCGACGGGCACGGCGACGAGGACGACCCCGGTCGTGAGCACGAGGGCGCGAGCTGCCCGGGAGAGAGAGTCGGGTGGGGAGATCAGACGCGATACCCGTGCCCCGAGTGTCTCGGGATCGGCCTCGGGCACGATCTCGTCTGACGGGAGAGGTGCGGACGCGGGGTCGCCGTCTCTCCAGGGGGAGCCGACGATGGCGATCGCCGTGGCGAGCGAGGCGTCGTCTACCTCGCGACGAGCGTCGTCGTCCGCCAGCATCTCGACGAGGAGGGCGACGGCCTTCTCGGCGCGGTTCGCGATGGGAAACCACGGGAGCGCGATGTTCCACGCCTTGAAGGCGAGCAGCACGAGATGGTGATACTGGCGGAGGTGCGCCCGCTCGTGGGCCAACACGGCCCGGAGCTGCGCGGCATCCAGAACCCGAACCAGGCCCTCGGTGAGCACCGTGATCGAGCGCACGCCGGGAAGGCAGTACGCGACGGGTGCAGGGAAATCCAGCATGCGCGTTCCGGGGCTGCCCTGAAGCGGCGAGCTGAGGAGTTCGATCAGTGCTCGATGCCGATGGCGCTCGCGGGCGGTGTTGGCCGCCGTGGTCGCGAGACTCAGCACCAGGTGAACTCCGAGCACCACGGCCCCGGCCAGCGAGACGATCTGCAAGGCGCCGGCCTGAGCGGGCACGGGGCCGTCGAGGAGGTGGCCGGAGAGGAGTGTCGATGCGATCCCCAGGTCGTTCTCGAAGGGCGTCAGGCCGAACGCCAACAGTGCCCCGATCATCGAGAGACCACCGGAGAGGGCAACCGCCTGCCACAGCGCCAACGCGGTGCCCGGGGCGCGGGCGGGCCACGCCGCTTTCGACAGGGCGATGGGAACGGGCCACGCCAGAGCGAGGGCGAGAACCGCGAGCCCGATCCAGGCTCCGGTCACCGTCAGTTACCGGTGCCGCGGGATGCGAGGAGGCGGCGAAGCGTTTCGGCTTCGGTCGGTGAGACCCCACCGACGAAACGGGCGAGAGCGTCGTCTCGATCGGGCGCGAGCTGCAGAACCTCGTGCATGAGCTCGGCCGTGTGCTCAGACCGCGAGTTGACCGCGTGATATCGGTGCGGCCTGGTGGCGCGGCTGCGCGAGACGAAGCCCTTGCTCTCGAGGCGCGAGAGCACGGTGAGCAGAGTGGTCGTCGCGAGTTCGCGACGCTTGGCGGGAGCCTCGGCTGCCACCAGCCGTTCGCCGAGTTCGGGGGCGGAGAGGCCGTCGGGGGACTCCCACAGGGCGTTCATCACCGAACGCTCGAGTACGCCGAGAGTGATCATGCGACAAGACTACCTTTTCGTTTCGATATGTTCTACGCTCTGTAGAAGAAGGATTTCTACGTTGTGTAGAAGTCTACTTCCGAAGGGGAACTCTCCATGAACGAGTGGCTCGATCCACTGCTCCTGTCGCGTTGGCAGTTCGGCCTCACCACCGTCTACCACTTTCTCTTCGTACCCATCACGATCGGCATGGCGCTCACCGTCGCGCTGTTCCAGACCGCGTGGGTGCGCACCGACAAAGAGAAGTATCTGCAGCTCACAAAGTTCTTCGGAAAGCTCTTTCTCATCAACTTCGCGATGGGCGTCGTCACGGGAATCGTGCAGGAGTTCCAGTTCGGAATGAACTGGTCCGACTACTCGCGGTTCGTGGGCGACGTGTTCGGAGCGCCGCTCGCCATGGAAGGCCTGCTCGCGTTCTTCTTCGAGGCGACATTCATCGGTCTCTGGATCTTCGGCTGGGACAAGCTGCCGCGCGGCCTGCACCTGGCCACCATCTGGGCGACCGCGGTCGGCAGCATCCTCTCGGCCTACTTCATCATCGCCGCCAACGCGTTCATGCAGAACCCGGTGGGCTACGACATCAACGAGGCGAAGGGGCGTGCCGAACTCACCGACATCTGGGCACTCCTCACGAACAAGGTGGCGCTCGCGGCGTTCCCCCACACGATCTTCGCCTGCTTCATGGTCGCCGCCGGTCTCATCATCACCGTCGCCGCCTGGCACCTCTCGCGCAATCAGCACCTCGACACCATGCGCCCGGCGCTCAAGTTCGGCCTGTGGATGATGATGATCGCGGGTGCTCTCACCGTCTTGACCGGCGACTCGCTCGGCCTCGCCATGGTGCAGACGCAGCCCATGAAGATGGCGGCCGCGGAGGCGATGTACACGACATCGACGGGAGCCGACGCCTCGTTCAGCATCTTCACCCTCGGCACGCCCGACGGCTCGAGCGAGTTGTTCTCGATCCGCATCCCGTACCTGCTCTCTTTTCTCTCGACGCACACCTTCGACGGCACCGTCGAAGGCATCAACGATCTTCAGGCTCAGTACGTTCAGCTCTACGGCCCCGGCGACTACACGCCCACCATCTGGGTCACCTATTGGGCGTTCCGGTGGATGATCGCGCTCGGCGTTCTGCACGTGTTCACCGCGTTCGTCGGTCTGGTGCTGACCCGAAAGAAGAGCGCCCTCGGCGCCCGCCTGTTCGCGGGCCGCTGGGGCCGTTGGATCTGGAAGGCCGCGATCTGGAGCTTCCCGCTCTCGCTGGGCGCCATGATCATGGGCTGGGTCTTCACCGAGATGGGCCGGCAGCCGTGGCTCGTGTTCGGCCTGCTCAAGACGGCTGACGGCGTCTCGCCGAACGTCACCGGCCTCGAGGTGCTGATCTCTCTGATCGCCTTCACCCTCATCTACGGCTCTCTCACCGTCGTCGAGTTCAAGCTCATCAAGAAGGCTGCCCAGAAGGGCCCGGACGACCTTCCCGAACCCCATCCCGAGACAGGCGTGCGACGCCAGGAAACGACGGTGTACTGATCATGGACCTCACGATCGTCTGGTTCGGAATCATCACATTCCTCTTCATCGGGTACTTCGTTCTCGACGGCTTCGACTTCGGCGTCGGAATGTCGATTCCGTTCCTCGGAAAAGACGACACCGACCGCCGGGTCATCATCAACACGATCGGCCCGATCTGGGATCTGAACGAGACCTGGCTGATCGTCGCCGGCGCCTCGCTGTTCGCGGCGTTCCCCGAGTGGTACGCGACCCTGTTCTCGGGCTTCTATCTGGCGCTGCTCCTGATCCTCTTGTCGCTCATTCTGCGCGGTGTCTCGTTCGAGTATCGCCACCAGCGGCCGGAGGCCGCCTGGAAGCGCCGATTCGACGCCATGATCGTGATCGGTTCTGCCGTCCCCGCTTTCCTGTGGGGCGTCGCGTTCGGCAACATCGTCCGCGGTGTTCCGCTCGATTCGGGTTTCAACTACACCGGGTCGTTCTTCGACCTCCTGAACCCCTACGCGCTCCTCGCCGGGCTCACCACACTGCTGCTCTTCTTCACGCACGGCACGCTGTTCGTCTCGTTGAAGACCGACGGGGAGCTGCAGCGACGAGCCCGGCGGTTGGCCGGCCGCTCGGGGCTGCTCACGATCGTCGTCGCCGCGTCCTTCCTCCTGTGGACGACCCTGGCGTACGGCACCTTCTGGTCGGCCGTGCTCTCTCTGGTCGCTGCGGTCACGCTGATCTCCGCCGTGCTCGCCAACGCGCGGGGGCGCGAGGGGTGGGCGTTCGGCGCGATGGCGGCGACCGTCGCGTTCGCCGTACTCAGCCTGTTCCTCTCGCTCTTCCCCGATGTGATGCCGGCCTCGAACAACCCGGCCAACAGCCTCACCATCGCGAACGCCTCGTCGTCGGCCTACACGCTGCAGGTCATGACCTGGGTGGCCCTCGTGGCGCTCCCGCTGATCCTCGCCTACCAGGGCTGGACATACTGGGTGTTCCGCAAGAGGATCACCCGTGCGCACATCGAGGGTGCGCAGGCGGCACACTAGACGAGTGAAACCTCTCGATCCCCGGCTGCTCGGCTATGCCAGAGCAGCCCGGGCATTCCTGGCGGCGGGTGCGCTGATCGGGCTGGCCCAGACCGCCTGCATCGTGGGCTTCGCCTGGTTTCTCAGCCAGGTCATCGTGCGAGCGATCGACGGACAGGGCCTTCACGAATTGGCTCCGCTGATCGCGGCACTCGCCGGCGTCGTGGCGGCGCGCGCACTGCTGCTCTGGATCGCCGAGGTCACGAGCACCCGAGGCGCCGCCCGGGTCAAGAGCCAGCTGCGCTCCCGCGTGCTCTCTGCCGTCACCCGGCTGGGCCCGGGGTGGATGGCCGAGCGGAACGCGACGTCGGTAGCCACCGTCACGGGTCCCGGTCTCGATGCCCTCGACACCTATTTCTCCCGCTATCTTCCGCAGCTCATCCTCACCGCCATCGCCACGCCGGTCGTCGTTCTCGTGATCTTTCTCCAGGACTGGCCGAGCGCCCTTGGCGTGGTGCTGACACTCCCGATCATCCCCGTCTTCATGGTCCTCATCGGGTGGGCGACGCAGACCGTGCAGAAGAAGCAGTGGCGTCTGCTCAACAGCCTCTCCACAGGCTTCCTCGACGTCGTCGGGGGTCTCGCCACGCTGACGCTGTTCGGGCGCGCGGCACGCCAGGCCGAGCGCATCCGCAGTGTCACCGAGCAGTATCGCGTGCAGACGATGAAGGTGCTGCGGGTCTCGTTCCTCAGCGGCTTCGTTCTCGAACTCGTGTCGAGTCTCGCGGTCGCCGTGGTCGCCGTCTCGGTCGGGCTGCGCCTGATAGACGGTTCGCTGGGCCTCTCCGTCGGGCTCTTCGTGCTGCTTCTCGCGCCCGAGGCCTTCCTGCCGCTGCGCCAGGTGGGAACGCAGTTCCATGCCGCGGCAGACGGTGTCGCCGCGGCCGACGACGTCTTCGAGATCCTCGACGCGGAGTCGTCCGCCGCGCCCGCGACGGCGGTCGCTGCCACGCCTGATCGCGCATCGGCAGGCGCGCTCGTCTTGACGGGCTTCGGTGCGGCATACGGCGACCGGCCCGTGATCGGGCCCCTCGACGCGGAGTTCCCCGAGGGCAGCTTCACCGCCATCACCGGCCCGTCCGGGGTCGGCAAGTCCACGCTCGTCGCCGCGCTCCTCGGCTTCGTCGGGCACACGGGCGTCGTCGCCCTCGGCGGGCGCGAGATCGAGGTCGGCGCGACCGGTCTCGACTGGATCTCGTGGTGCGGGCAGCGTTCCGGACTGCTCGAGGGCTCGGTCTTCGAGAACGTGACCCTCGGAAGCCGCTCGCCCGATCGCGCGCTGGCCGCGCGAGCGCTCGCCGTCGCCGCGGCAGACGAGATAGACCTCGACCGGATGCTCGGGGTCGCCGGGGCGGGCCTGTCGGGCGGGCAGGCGCAGCGGGTGTCGATCGCTCGCGCGGTCTATCGCGCGCTCGAGCGGCATTCGTCTGTTCTGGTGCTCGACGAGCCGAGCTCGGCCCTCGACGAACTGTCGGAAGCGAGACTCGTCGAGGGGCTTCGCGCCCTCAGAGAGAGCACGACGCTCACCCTCGTCGTCGTGACGCACCGCGAGGCGGTCGCCCGTGCCGCCGACAGCATCCTTGCGCTCGAGCCGGCTGCGATGGTCGCCTGATGCGCACGAGCGAGATTCTGCGCCTCGCGCAGCCGAGCGCCAGGCGATTCGCCCCCGGAGCCCTGCTCGGACTGTTGAGCGCCCTCTGCGCGGTCGGTCTGCTCGCGACCTCGGCCTACCTCATCACGCGTGCCGCCGAGATGCCGCCCATCCTCTACCTGAACATGGCGATCGTCGGCGTTCGGGCCTTCGCTCTCGGGCGAGCCGGCTTCCGCTACGCCGAGCGTCTCGCGAGCCACGATGCCGCGTTCCGCACCCTGGCGACGCTGCGGGTCGGCATCTACGAGCCCCTCGTGCCGATCGCCCCCGACGGACTCACCGGCACGCGACGCGGAGACCTCCTGACTCGACTCACCGCCGACGTCGACGAGCTGCAGAACCTGCCCCTGCGAGTCGTTCAGCCGCTGCTGATCTCGGGGGCCGTGGCCGCCACCAGCGTCATCACGGTGTGGATCCTGCTTCCTCCGGCGGGCCTCGCCCTGTTGGTCGCGCTCGTGCTCGCGGCGCTCGTGGGAACCGCGGCCAACAGCCTCATCGCGGCGCGCGCCGAGCGGTCGATCGCCCCGCTCCGGGGCGCCTTCGCCGACGAAGTGCTCGACACCGTCGTGAACCTCGACGTGCTCACCGCCTTCGACGCCACCGGCTCCCGGCTAGCCGCGGTCGAACGCGCCGACGCGCGGCTGACCCGCGCCGTGCTCTCGAGCGCGGCGGGCACCGGCGTCGCCACGGGCATCTTGTCTCTGCTGGCGGGGGCGGCGAGCATCGCCGCGCTCCTCGTCGGCATCCCCGCGCTCGGAACCGCGGGCTTCGACGGGCCGGTGCTCGCGATCATCGCGCTGGTGCCGATCGCCGTCTTCGAGGTGATCTCGAGCGTGCCGCTCGCGCTGTCGGCGCTCCGCCAGGTGCGTTCGAGCGCCGAGCGCATCGGTTCAGCCGTGCCGGAGATCGTGCCGCCGGAGATTCCGACAGACCGTGCAGCGGACGCGCACCGAACGGTCGATCCGGCGAACGCGGTGATCGAGCTTCGGAGCGTCTCGGCCTCGTGGCCGCACGAGTCGTCGCCGGCCATTCGGGGAATCGACCTCACCGTGTCGCCGGGCGACCGCATCCTGGTGACCGGCCCGAGCGGATCGGGAAAGACCACGCTCGCGCACGTCCTGGTGCGCTTCCTCGAGTTCGAGGGCTCGTACCGCCTCGGCGGCGTCGACGCGCGCAGCCTGCCCCTCGCCGAGGTGCGGCGCACGATCGGGCTCAGCGAGCAGACGCCGTACCTGTTCGACGAGTCGATTCGGCAGAACCTGCTGTTCGCCCGAGACGACGCGTCCGACGACGAGCTGATCGCCGTGCTCGAACGGGTGGGGCTGTCGGAGTGGCTCGAGCAGCGCGGCGGTCTGGATGCCCGGGTGGGCGAGCGGGGATCGCTCGTGTCGGGTGGACAGGCGCAGCGCATCGCCCTGGCCCGCGCGCTGCTCGCAGACTTCCCGATTCTCGTGCTCGACGAGCCGACGGCCAATGTCGACCCGGGCCGAGCAGACGCTCTGCTGCGAGACCTGCTGTCCGCATCCGCCGACCCCGACGGCCGACGCGCGGTGGTGATCATCAGCCACCTGCCCGTTCCTGCCGAGCTGATAACGGCTCGTCTGCGGCTGGGCTGACGAGGCTAGGGGAGCGGCCGAACGAGGGCGTCGAGTCGGCGCTGCCACGCGGCCGCTCGTCCGGCGGTGCGACCGAGCGTCGGTCCGTTCCGCCACGACGTCACGACCCGGATACCGTGCAGCGCGTTGACCACCCAGACCTCGCACCCCGAGAGATCCGCCGGGGCGGCGAACTCCTCTCCGGTCGTGATGCCCGTGGCCGTGGCGAGAAGCCGGATGGACTTGGCGGTCACGCTGTCGACACGGCTGAGCGACGCGGAGGGAGCGAACAGCCGCTCTCCGCGCCACCACAGCACCGCGCTCGTGGCTCCGTCGACGATGTGGCCCGCGGCCGAGACGATGATCGGTTCGTCGACATCGTTCTGCGCTGCCTCGCTCTTCAGCGCGCCGAGTCGGTCGAGGTCGGGACCTTTAACCGTGGCGACCGTTCGCGGGTCGCCCTCGTCGAGCGACGCCACGCGTACCGAGGCCCCGAGCGGGGGTGCGGGGCGCAGGCGGAAGGAGAGTGTCGGCCCGGCGTCCGTGCGCAGCGCCTCGACGCGGGGAAACCACTCGCCCGTGTGGGGGAGCGCATCGACCGCCGCCTGCCAGAAGCCCTCTGCGGCGAGCGAGTCGATGCTCGTCTCCGATGCGACGCCGGGAAGGAATCTGTCGCGATGCAGCTGCAGGGCCCGCACGCCCCCGTCGGCGACCAGCCAGCTGTCGGCCACGAACACGCCGTCGTGAGCCGGAACATCCGGCGTCTCTGCCAGTTCTCGCCCCGTCCAGACGAAGAAGCGGGGCGCGATCACACGGCCTACGCTATTACAGTGTCCCGCCGCGTCGTCACCAGAGCACTCGAGCACTGGGTCGATCCCGAGCGGGTGTTCATCGAGGTCTACGGTCGTGAGCCGAACGCGTTCTGGCTCGACTCCGGTCGTGACGCGGCCTCGGGCACGAGCTACCTCGGCGCCGGAGACCCGATCGATGCCCCGGCAGACCTGCCCGGGCTGATCCACGATCTGCGCGAACGCCGACGCGGGGTCGACCTGGTCAGCGGCGCGTCCGAGGGATTCGCACTCGGCTGGGTCGGCTGGCTGTCGTACGAGTTCGGCGCGGTCGAGCTCGGGGTCGACACGGCCTCGGCGACGACGCCCGGCGCGGCTCTGCTGTGGGTGACCCGCGCGATCGCCTTCGATCACCGGTCGGGCACGGTCACGCTGCTCGCGCTCGAGGGCGAACCGGATGCCGAGGGCTGGCTCGAGCGCACCGCGCGCCGTCTCGACGCCCTCCGTCTCGGACGCGCGCCGGTGCTCGCGCCATTTCCTCTTGCACAAGCGGACCGCATCCGGCAGCCCGCCGAGGCGACAGCCGCCCGGTGGAGGCACGACGCGCACGACTACGCGCGGCTGGTACGCGAGTGTCAGGAGTCGATCCGAAGGGGAGACGCCTACCAGCTCTGCCTCACGAACGAGATCACCGCCGAGGTGCACCCCGACCCTCTCGGTCTCTATATCGCCGTGCGCGCCGCTCACGCGAGCCACCACGGCGGGTATCTGCGCATCAACGACGTCGCACTCGTGAGCGCCAGCCCCGAGCGTTTTCTGCGCATCGACTCCTCTGGCGCCGTCGAGACGAAACCGATCAAGGGAACGCGTCCGCGCGGAGTGGACGTCGTCGACGACGAGCGGCTCAAAGAGGAGTTGCTCGCCAGCGACAAGGAGCGGGCCGAGAACCTCATGATCGTCGACCTGATGCGCAACGACCTCTCGCGGGTGGCGCAGCTCGGATCGGTCGAGGTGACCAGCCTGCTGGCGGTCGAGAGCTACAGTTCCGTTCACCAGCTCGTCAGCACGGTCACAGCCCGGCTCGCTCCCGAGGCCGATTCGCTCGACGCCATCGCCGCGCTGTTTCCCGCGGGGTCGATGACCGGGGCTCCCAAGATCAGCGCCATGCGCATCCTGAACAGGCTGGAAGGCGGCGCCCGCGGCATCTACGCCGGCGTCTTCGGATACATCGGCCTCGATGACGCGCTCGACCTGGCGATGGTCATCCGCAGCGTCGTGCTCACGCCACGCGGCGCATCCATCGGCACGGGCGGCGGCATCACCGCCCTCTCGATCGTCGACGACGAGGTCGAAGAGACCCGGGTCAAGGCCGGTCCACTGCTGGATGCGCTCGGCCTGTAGCGGCGATTCGGGCTAGAGCGCGCCCGGTTCACCCACGGCCAGATGGCAGCCGGCGGCGTGATCGTTGACCAGGCCCGCGTATTGCATGAGCGCGTACATCGTGGTGGGTCCGACGAAGCGGAAGCCGAGCGTCTTGAGTGCGGCGCTCGCGGAGGTCGAGAACGGCGTCGACGCGGGGACCTGGGAATACGACTCCGGCGCGACCGTGCGCCGTGGGGGAGCGTAGCTCCAGAGCAGGGAGTCGAGCGCCCCCGGCTGCGGGTCGACGAGGGCCTTCGTCGCCCGGGCATTGGCGATGGAGGCGGTGATCTTCGCGCGGTTCCGCACGATGCCGGCATCGGCCATGAGGCGCTCCACATCGCCCTCGTCGAATGCGGCGACACGGTCGATATCGAACGAGGTGAAGGCGGTGCGGAAGGCCTCGCGCTTGCGCAGGATCGTGATCCACGAGAGCCCCGACTGGAATGCCTCGAGGCAGAGCTTCTCGAACAGCGGCTGGTCGCCGTGCAGCGTTCTGCCCCACTCCTCGTCGTGATAGGGCAGCATCTCCGGCGCGGAATGAGCCCAGCCGCAACGGGTGACGCCGTCGGCGCTGGTGATGGTCGCATCCACGTGCTCAACGATACGGTGCGGGCAGGTTTAGTACGATGGATTGCTGCCGCGCCCCCGTGTCACGCGTCTGACGTGCATCGACGGGCTGTGTATCGCGGCGATCTTGGCCCAGCAGCCGAACCCAAGCAGGAATTGAGAGTCGCGTGACCATCGAAACGACGAGCGCCGAGCAGTACGACCCCCGCAACGACCCGGCCCTCCACTACGACTTCGCCGCCATCCAGAACAAGTGGCTGCCTCGCTGGGACGAGATGCAGCCCTTCAAGACCGACCTCGAGGGCGACAAGCGCCCGCGCAAGTACGTGCTCGACATGTTCCCCTACCCATCGGGCGACCTGCACATGGGCCACGCCGAGGCGTATGCGCTGGGAGACGTGATCGCGCGCTACTGGCGCCAGCAGGGCTTCAACGTGCTGCACCCCATCGGCTGGGATTCCTTCGGCCTGCCCGCCGAGAACGCCGCGATCAAGCGCGGCCTCGACCCGCGCCAGTGGACCTACGACAACATCGAACAGCAGAAGCGCAGCATGCGCCGCTACGCCGCCTCGTTCGACTGGGACCGCGTGCTGCACACCAGCGATCCCGAGTACTACAAGTGGAATCAGTGGCTGTTCCTGCAGATGTACAAGAAGGGTCTCGCCTACCGCAAGGCCAGCTGGGTCAACTGGGACCCGGTAGACCAGACCGTGCTCGCCAACGAGCAGGTCCTACCCGACGGCACCTCGGAGCGCAGCGGCGCGGTGGTCGTCAAGAAGAAGCTCACCCAGTGGTACTTCAAGATCACCGACTACGCCGACCGTCTGCTCGACGACCTCAACCAGCTCGAGGGCTCATGGCCGTCGAAGGTGCTGAGCATGCAGCGCAACTGGATCGGACGCTCGATCGGTGCCGACGTCGACTTCGCCGTCGAGGGGCGCGACGAGCCCGTCACCGTGTTCACCACCCGGCCCGACACGCTCTTCGGCGCGACCTTCATGGTCGTTGCCCCCGACTCCGATCTCGCGATCGAACTCGCGGCAGAGTCGACGCCGGAGGTGCAGGACGCGTTCAAGCAGTACCTCACCGCCGTGCAGAAGAGCACCGAGACCGAGCGCCAGGCCACCGACCGCCCCAAGACCGGCGTGTTCCTCGAGCGCTATGCGATCAACCCGGTCAACGGAGAGCGCATGCCCATCTGGGCCGCAGACTACGTGCTGGCCGACTACGGCACCGGTGCGGTCATGGCCGTTCCCGCCCACGACCAGCGTGACCTCGACTTCGCCCGCGCCTTCGACCTGCCGATCCGTATGGTCGTCGACGTCACCGCACCCGCGACCGGCGCCATCCCGATCATCACCGACGAGATGCTCGACGACCCGAACTTCGGCAGCTACGACCCCGCCGTCACGGGAGTCGCGCTCGCGGGCGACGGGCGTCTCATGAACTCCGGCCCGCTGAACGGGCTCTCGAAGGTCAACGCCATCAAGAAGGCCATCGAGATCCTGCAGCAGCAGGGCGCCGGCCGCCCCGCCAAGAACTACCGCCTGCGCGACTGGTTGATCTCGCGCCAGCGCTACTGGGGTACGCCGATCCCGATCATCCACGGCGAGAACGGCGAAGAGATTCCTGTTCCCGAAGACCAGCTGCCCGTGCTGCTGCCGCCGAGCGACGGTCTCGACCTCAAGCCGCGCGGAAGCTCTCCGTTGGGCGCCGCAGAGGACTGGGTCAACGTGACCAACCCCGTCGACGGCACCCCGGCGCTGCGCGACGCCGACACCATGGATACCTTCGTCGACAGCTCGTGGTACTTCCTGCGCTTCCTCAACCCGCACGACAGCGAGAAGGCCTTCGACCCGAAAGACGTCGACAAGTGGGCACCCGTCGACCAGTACGTGGGCGGCGTCACGCACGCGATCCTGCATCTGCTCTACGCGCGCTTCATCACCAAGGTGCTGTTCGACCTGGGACTCGTCTCGTTCACCGAGCCGTTCAGCGCGCTGCTGAACCAGGGCATGGTTCTGATGGACGGCTCGGCGATGTCGAAGTCGAAGGGCAACATCGTGCAGCTGAGCGATCAGCTCGACGAGCACGGTGTCGACGCCGTGCGGCTCACGATGGCGTTCGCCGGCCCTCCGGAAGACGACATCGACTGGGCGGACGTGTCGCCCGCCGGATCCTCCAAGTTCCTCGCCCGCGCGTGGAGGCTGGCCGGAGACGTCACCAGCAAGCCCGAGGTCAACTGGCGCGACGGCGACATCGCCCTGCGCCGGGTCACCCACCGCTTCCTGGCCGAGGCGCCCGGCCTCATCGAGGCGTTCAAGTTCAACGTGGTCGTCGCCCGCATCATGGAGCTCGTCAACGTGACCCGCAAGGCCGTCGACAAGGGCCCGGGCGGCGGCGACCCGGCCGTGCGCGAGGCCGTCGAGACGATCGCGCTCGGACTCAGCCTCTTCGCGCCCTACACGGCAGAAGACATGTGGGAGCGACTCGGCTACCCGGCCACGATCTCCGGCTACGGCTGGCGCGGAGCCGATCCTGCGCTGCTCACCGAGGAATCGGTGACCGCGGTCGTGCAGGTCGACGGCAAGGTGCGCGACCGGCTCGAGGTGCCGCCCACGATCGCCGGTAGCGATCTCGAGGCGATGGCCCGGGCATCCGCCGCCGTGCAGCGTGCGATCGGCGATCGTGAGATCGTCAACGTCGTCGTGCGGGCCCCGCGCGTCGTCAGCATCGCGACGAAGCCGGCGGCCTAGCGGGAGTCGCCGAGTGGACGCCTACCGCAACACCGCGCTCGTGCTGCTGACGGGATTCGGCGTGTACTTCGGCGTGCTCGTTCCCGCGCTCACGATGAACTGGATCATGATTCCGGTCGGCGTCATCCTGCTCGTCGCGGCGGCGGTGCTGGCCGTCGACACACGCCGTGAGCGGCGCCGCACGCCGCGCTGACCTCACCCCGCGTGGAGGGCGTACCCGACCCCGTAGACCGTGACGAGCCGGGCCGGGTTCTGCGGATCGGTCTCGATCTTGGCTCGCAGATTCTTGACGTGGGTGTCGATCGTGCGGCCGCCGATCCAGCGATCGGTGCCGTGGAGGCGATCAAGCAGGTGGGCACGACTGAGCACGATGCCGGGGTGCAGGGCGAACTCCTCGAGTAGGTCGAACTCTGCTCGGGTGAGGTCGAGAAGTCGTTCTGACACCGTGACCCGATGCCGCTCAGGATCGATCTCGAGGTCGCCCACGGCGATGATCGTCGAGGTGGGCCCGGTTCGGCGGGCTCTTCTCAAGAGTGCTCGGACCCGCGCGACGAGCTCGCGAGGACTGTACGGCTTGGCGAGGTAGTCGTCGGCGCCGAGCTCGAGCCCGAGGAGTAGATCGTTCTCTGTGGAGCGCGCGGTGAGCAGCAGAATGGGGAGTTCGAACTCCTCCTCGCGCAGCGTGCGGCAGACCGTGAGGCCGTCGGCCCCGGGCAGCATCACGTCGAGTACGAGCAGATCGGGCGCGGAGCGGCGCACCTCGGAGAGTGCTTCGGCGCCGTCGGCCAGCACCGTCACGTCGTGCCCCTCTCGTTCGAGGTAGCGACGGATGAGCTCGGACTGCAGCGCATCGTCCTCGACGATCAAGACTCGGGTCACGCTCTGATCCTATGCATGGGACCGATACGCGGTCGGGCTCGGCACCGATCGCTCACAAGTCCCTCACATCCGGCGACGAGCGTGGATTACAGCCACTCATAATCCGAGGAGGAACCGTGCTTCGCACCACACACCGATCCCTGACCGCCGCAGTGGGCGGCGTTGCGCTGCTGACGATGCTCGTTGGGTGTTCCGCCCCCGCGGCTGAACACGACACGGGGGGCGATTCGAGAGTCGCCACGCTGGAGACCGGCTCTCCGGTGCCGACGGCAAGCGTAGACCCTCTCTTCGCCACCTACGGCGAGCCCGTTCGGGAGCGCCTCGACATGACAGACGAGGAGGGAGAGGCCGCGTGGAGGCCGCGTGATCGCTGTATCGACGACCACACCTCGGCCCCGCAGAGCACCTCGGAGGAGGGCGACGACACGAGCGGCAGCAGCTCGGCTGCGGTCGATACCGACAGTTCTGCCGAGGCGGAGGCGATCTGCTCGCGTCTGGCGCCGCTTCCGCCGTGGGAGCTGGACGCGCAGAACCCGGATGCGCTGCGCTTCGTGCAGACGGTCGTGGACTGCCTGCGCGGCCACGGGGTCCGGGAGGTCGAGATCGGCGAGGCCGATCAATTCGGTCGGATCGCCGTGGCGCTCGGAGGCGAGAGCAACGACTCCGCATCGATCTCTCTGGGTATGCAGCACATCGACGCCTGCATGGCCACCGCATCCGAGGGAGTCGCCCCGTGACGCGCTCCCGGCGTCGCACCGTGCTCGTCAGCACGCTCGCGCTCTGTTTGGCCCTGGCCGTGGGTGGCGCGGCAGCTGTCCTGCTGCTCCACCCTGTCGATGACACTGCCCCCACCGAGAAATCGGCGGCTCCGGTCACCGTCGTCGTCGAGCGCGGCACACTCACGCAGACTGCTCGACTCGACGGCGCCGTCAGCTTCGGAGCCGCCGCGCCGGTGACCGCCAAGGCCGAGGGAGTCATCACCAAACTGCCCGCTGTCGGCGAGCAGCTCGTCCGTGGGTCGGTGGCACTGCGCGCGAACGAGCGTGCCGTACCGGTGCTCGTCGGTGACGTTCCGCTCTACCGAGCGGTCGACGGCTCGGGGCTGAAAGGGGCCGACGTCAGCATGCTCGCCGCGAACCTGATGGAGCTCGGACATCTGCGTCACAGCGACCCGGCGACCTTCGTGACAGGGCCGCAGTTCGCCGAAGCCGTGCGTGACTGGCAGGAGTCCCTCGATCTGGAGCGCACCGGCGTGCTCGGCCCCGCCGATGTGATCGTCCTGAGTGCGCCGAGCCGCATCGCCGCCGTGTCCGCTCGCCTGGGTGATGCGGCAGCCGGCCAGCCGTTCACGGTCACGGCAACGACGAGGATCGTCGAGGCATCGGTGCCGGCCCAGGATGCCGGAGTGATCGGGGTGGGGGCCAGAGCGACGGTAGAACTGCCAGACGGGCGCACCGTCGAGGGTTCTCTCGTCACGGTGACGACGACGGGCGAAGGGGTCGAGGCGAAGGTCCACGCGGTGGTCGCGATCGACGATCAGGCGGCTCTCGACGGCGTGGATGCCGCAGCTGTCACCGTGCGTGTCGTGACCAAGACGGTGGACGACGTGGTGATCGCGCCGGTGGCCTCGCTCGTGGCCCTCGCGGAAGGCGGCTATGCGCTGCAGGATGAACGGGGTGCGCTTCACAGAGTCGAGCTGGGTCTCATCGCCGACGATCTCGTCGAGGTGAGCGGCGCAGGAATCGACGCCGGCATGGCGGTGGTGTCGGCACGATGACGACTCCTGCGCTGCAGCTCGACCACGTCAGCCGCATCCATCCCGGCGGTGTAGCCGCCCTAGACGATGTGTCGCTGCAGGTCGACGCCGGAGACCTCGTCGCGATAGTGGGACGCTCCGGTGCAGGCAAGTCGACGCTGCTCAACGTACTCGGAACCCTCGACCGGCCCACCGCGGGGACCGTGAGCATCGGCGGCGTCGACACCCGCGACCTCACGGACCGACAGCTGTCCGCCCTGCGGGGCAGCACGATCGGGTTCGTCTTCCAGGGCTTCCATCTGACCGACGGCGTCACCGCCGAGCAGAACGTCGCGACCGCACTGCTCTACAGCGGGGTGCCCCGGCGCGAACGCCGCGGCCTCGCCCGCGCAGCGCTGGAGCGCGTCGGACTCGGCCACCGCATCCGGCATGCGGCACAGGACCTCTCCGGCGGTGAACGGCAGCGAGTCGCCATCGCCCGCGCGATCGTGACCGATCCGCTCGTCGTTCTCGCCGACGAGCCGACGGGTGCCCTCGATACGGCCAACGGTGAACGCGTGCTCGCTCTGCTCGAGCACCTGCACGACGAGGGCACCACGGTCGTCGTGATCACGCACGATGTCGAGCTTGCCGCGCGACTGCCGCGGCGCATCGAGCTGCTCGACGGACGGATCGTCACCGACTCCGAGGCGGTGGCCCATGCGTGAGCACCGCCCCCGCCTCGACCTCCGCGACCTGATCGAGGTCGGCACCGTCGGGCTCCGTACACGACCCCTGCGCGCCGTGCTCTCGGCAATCGGCGTCGCCATCGGCATCGCCACGCTGGTGACCGTCACCGCGGTGCCCGCATCGTCGCAGGCCGCGCTCGACAAGACGCTCACCGCGCTCGGCGCAGACCTGCTCCGCGCCGATCCCCGGGCAGGCGTCGACGGCGAGCTCGTGCCGTTTCCGGCCGAGGCCGTCGGCATGCTGGAGCGAATCGGAACGGTGACCGGTGCCGCATCCGTCGGCAACACGCACGCCCCCGTGCGCAGCAACGAGCTGCGCAGCTACCCCGAGAGCGGGGTGACCACGCTCGCCGTTCGCGGCGACTTCGTGGGAGTGCTGCGAGCAGACGTGACCTCCGGCCGCTGGCTCGACGGCAGCGATCTCCCGACGGCAGTGCTCGGCATAGACGCCGCAGAGCGACTCGGCCTGGCGGAGCTTCCCGACCGGCCGGTGACGATCGATGTCGGGGGCGTTGCGTTCACGGTCGTCGGGGTGCTTGCTGAGACCCCGCTCTCCGCCGATCTGCAGTCGGCTGTTCTGGTCGAGGATGCTGCCGCGCAGCGCTGGCTCGGCTTCGACGGCGCGCCCACCGCCGCCTACGTCACCGGTATCGAGGCCTCGATCGAAGCGTTGCGTCCCGTCGTCGCCGCGACCCTCTCGCCCGACGCGAGCGGACTGGTGCAGGTGAGTCGACCATCCGCCGTGCTCGCAGCCAAGGAGGCTGCCCGCGACAGTTTCGACGGACTGTTTCTCGCTCTTGCCGCGGTCGCTCTCGTGATCGGGGGCATCGGCATCGCCAACACCATGTTCGTCTCGGTGCTCGAACGGCGTCGGGAGATCGGTCTCCGCCGCGCGCTCGGCGCGCACCGTGGTCAGATCCAGGCGCAGTTCCTTGTCGAGGCGATCGTGCTGTGCGCTCTGGGTGGGGCTGCCGGGGTGCTGCTCGGTCTGCTGGGCACTGCCGCCTGGAGCGGCCACCAGGGCTGGCCGTTGGTGGTTCCGCTGCAGACGGTCCTGTACGGCATTGCCGCCTCTCTCTGCACGGGCGCGGTCGCCGGACTCGCGCCCTCGGTGCGCGCCGCTCGGCAATCGCCGACCGCGGCGCTCGCGGCAACCTGACCGAGTGATGCAGCAACAGAGGGGGCGGATGCGCGTCGTGGCGGAGGTCGATGAGAGCATGGCATACGACATGGGCACGACGACGAGAAGCGCAGCCGAGGGCGCTCGGCGCGTGCCCCGAATGCTCATCCGCTACTTCGCGGCCGGGCTGCTGCTCGTGCTCGCCTCGGTGGGCGGCACTGTCTGGCTCGCGCAGACCTCGGAGTACCGTTTCGACCAGCAGACGTCCGGCGATGAATTCGTGCGAGACGAGCAGGTGGTGGACGCGCTCAGGACCTGGGCCGGGAGCCACGCCGACTGGCGCGACGTCGGACCCACTCTCCTCCAGCTCAGTCACGAGACGGGGCGTCGCATCGCGGTGATCGACGGCACGGGAGCGGTGATCGCCGACACCGCGCCCGGGCTGCCCCGTCCTGAAGGCTCCACCCGACTGCTCGACCCGCTCGAACCCGTGGTCGACCCCGTGACGCTCGAGGTGCAGGTGAACGGGGGCGCGAGCGGGGCTTTTGTGCTTGACGAGGCGCAACGCGAGCTACTCACGCGGCAGGCGAGCGCTGTCGTGGAGTGTCTGGGCGATGCGGTCGTCGGAACGGCTGTGTGGGCGACCGGTCGCCGCGTGGTCAACGGCTACGAGGATGCGCCGGATTGCGGCCGTGCCGCCTTGAACGCTCCGCTGCCGAGCGAGCGAGCCGCCCTCGACCAGCTTCGTGATCGCACGAACGCCTGCCTGCTCGCCGCAGACGCACCACTCGTCTCCGACGTCGAACTCGACCTGACGCTGTCGAGCGGCCCGGCGAATCTCGCGTTCCGCACCGTTCCGACCGGTGGCGACGCGGCCGACGACTGCCTCGTGCAGGCGCGTATCGAACAGTCGAGGGTGACCACGGCACCCGCCGTGAACATCGTGCTCACCGACCAGCGAGGCGACGCTCGGGGCCCGCTCGATGCGAGTCCCGGGTCGATCGCCCGCGTCGCCGTGTTCGTCGTTGTGCTGCTGGCGCTCCTGTCTGCGGCGGCGGCTCTCATCATCGTGCCGACCCTGCGCAGCGCGCGCCGACTCGAGACTGCGGTCGATCGCTTCAGCGCTGGCGATCGCGAGGCCCGCACGGGGATGCACGCCCGCGACGATCTTGCCGGAGTCGGCGCCGCATTCGATCGTATGTCGAGCGAGATCGCCGGCCACGAAGCGTCGCGCCGTCGACTGCTCGGCGACATCGCGCACGAGCTGCGCAGTCCGCTCACGAACATCCGCGGATGGGTCGAGGCAGCAGACGATGGTCTCGGTCTCGACGACGCGGCGCTCCGTCGGCTCGTGCTCGACGAGGCGGGGCGCATGGAGCGGATCACCGGAGACCTGCAGCTCCTCTCGCTCGCGGAGTCCGGAGACCTCGTGCTGGAGAGGACGAGATGCGACGCGGCTGCCGTTGTTCGAGAGCTCGCCGAAGCGTACCGAGCCCGCGCGACGACCTCCGGTGTCGCGCTGAACGTCGAGGCCAGTCCATCTCTGCCTCTTGTGACCGACCCTGCGCGGCTGCGCCAGATCCTCGACAATCTGCTGTCGAACGCGCTGCGGCACACTCCGCCGGGTGGGCGCGTCGACCTGGTGGCGACAATGCACGATGGCACGGTGCGGATAGCCGTCGTCGACACCGGCGAGGGTATCGCGCCAGCAGACCTTCCCCGGGTCTTCGATCGGCTGTGGCGCGGCGAGCCGTCTCGTGTTCGCGCAGGACAGAGCACGGGCCTGGGCCTCTCCATCGCTCGAGGCCTCGCCGAGGCGTTGGGTGGCTCACTTCGCGCGCGAAGCGCCATCGGCGAGGGTAGTCGTTTCGAGCTGTCGCTGCCTGCGGGCCACTCGCTCGGCTGATATCGGCTAGCCACCTCTCCTCACCAATCGCCCCGGCGTGCGTGCTGTTCACAGCGCGGCATCGGGCCGAGCCACGGGGCCGCTCACGCGCCTACCGTGAGGGCATGGATGCCGGACCACCGCCGCCGGCGCGGGCTCGGCTCAGCATCGGGTTCGGGGCGGGCATCGTCATCGTGCTCGCCGTGCTCGTGGTCGCGGTGCTGGTCTCAGCGCTGGCGCCGAGGGGCAGCAGCGAAGTTCTCGTGACCGACCAGGGGGCCGAACAGAGCGGATCCTCGTTCGACGGGACGGGGGAGCCCGGTGGCGGCGGCGGCGGGGCCGATGCGCCGGTGATTTATGTGCACGTGCTCGGGTCGGTGGCGCGACCGGGGCTGTACGAACTGCGCGAGGGCGCACGGATCGTCGATGCGATCGCCGCCGCCGGAGGCTACACAGACGCGGCCGATCCGGCCCAGCTCAACCTGGCGCGCGTCGTAGCCGACGGGGAGCAGGTGTACGCACCCGCCATTGGAGAGGCGCCACCACCTCCGCCGAGCGGCGGCGCCGCAACGTCGGGAGATCCCGGGTCGTCCGCCGTCAACCTGAACACCGCCGATTCCGCGGCGCTCGAGACTCTGCCGCGCATCGGTCCGGAGACGGCGAAGAAGATCCTCGACTACCGAGACGAGCACGGTCCGTTCACGTCGATCGACCAGCTGCTCGAGGTGCCTGGAATCGGGCAGAAGACTCTCGATGGACTCCGTGATGCGGCAGTCGTGTGACCGAGACGCAGCATGGCGCACGGCAATCGGCCTCGACCCGGTGGGCCGATCATCGCCTGACGCTTCCTGCTCTGTGCGCCTGGGGCGTGGCCTTCGCTGTGGTGGGCCAGCCTGCTGCAGCTGTGCCGGTGCTGATCGCCGCCTTCGCCTGCACGGCGGTCTCGCTCGCGCTGTGGCGAGTGCGGCCCTCGTCGCCGAAGAGATCTCGTCGGGGTCGAGTACTCCGAGCAGCACGCAGCGCTCTCCCGACGATCGCCGTGTGCGCCGGCATCGGCGCGTCTATCGCGTCGGCGGTTCTCGTCTTCCAGCCCCTCCGAGAGCCGCCGCTTCTTCTCGACGAGACGCAGGCGATGCTGTCGGCCGAGCTCGAGGTCGTGGGAACGCCGTCAGAGACCGCGCACTCGGGATTCGCCGGCCAGTCGGTGTCGGGGGTGCGGTTCGAGGCGACCCTGCACCGGATTCAGAACACTGCCGGCCGCAGCGACCGCACGTCGACGAGAGTGCTGCTCTTCGTCGACGACCTCGCCACCGCCGACGCACCGGCTATCGGATCGACGATCCGTGTCGATGCGATGTTCCGCGCGACCGATGACGGATCGCAGACGGCGTGGCTCGCGTTCGCAGAGGGGCGACCGCAGACGATCCGGCCGCCGGGGTGGCAGCTCGCGTGGGCAGCCGAGTTGCGCGCCCGGTTCGCCGACGCAGCCCGTGGCCTCCCCGGCGACGGGGCAGAACTCGTGCCCGGCCTCGCTCTGGGCGACGACTCGCTGGTCGACGCGTCGCTCGACGAGGCGATGAAAGACAGCGGTCTCAGTCATCTCACCGCCGTCTCCGGGGCGAACTGCGCCATCGTCATCGCGGGTGCATTCCTGATCGCCGGCTTCGCCGGTCTTCGTCGCAGCGCACGACTCGGCTCGGCCGGCGCCGTGCTGGTGCTCTTCGTCGTCCTCGTGACGCCGCAACCGAGTGTGATTCGCGCGGCCGCGATGGCGGGGATCGTTCTCGTGTCGATGGGTGCGTCCCGCTCGGCTCGAGGCATGCCCGTGCTCTGTGTGGCCGTCATCAGCCTCATCGTCACCGATCCGTGGCTCTCGCACAGCTTCGGCTTCGCCCTGTCTTCTCTCGCCACGGCCGGACTCCTTCTGTTCACCCGGCCCCTCACCTCCGCCTTGTCTCGGTGGATGCCGACCTGGCTCGCCGCTGTCATCGCGGTTCCGCTTGCTGCGCAACTCGCCTGTCAGCCGGTGCTCGCCCTCCTCACACCCACGATCGCTCCCTACAGCGTGCCGGCCAATCTGCTCGCGGCTCCGGCCGCCCCTGTCGCCACCGTTGTGGGTTTGCTGGCCTGCCTGGTGGGCGCGCTCATACCGGCGCTCGCGGTTCCGGCGGCATGGCTGTGCTGGGTGCCCGCCGCCTGGATCGGTGCTGTCGCACGTTTCTTCGCGGGCGCACCGGGGGCGCGGCTGCCCTGGGTGCCCGGACTCATCGGCGCCCTACTCGTGCTGGTGCTGACGGCATTGGCGCTCTGGGTCGTTCTGGCCACCGGCGCCCCTCGGCTACGTCGTTTCGCGGCCGTGTTCCTGATCGCGGCGATCGTCGGCGTCTACGGCGGGGTGCTGGTCGGCGGCACCATCGCGCTCCGGCTGTCCGTGCCGCAGAACTGGCGCATCGCCGCGTGCGACATCGGGCAGGGCGACGCGGTACTGGTCAGAAGCGACGGTGTCACCGCGCTCATCGACACGGGGCCTGATCCAGACGCGCTGCGCGCCTGTCTCGATCGGATGCAGATCGGTCGCATCGACCTCCTCGTGCTCACGCACTTCGACCTCGACCACATCGGCGGTCTCGATGCCGTGGTCGATCGCGCCGACGCGGTGCTCGTGGGCCCCACCGACGGTCGATCCGACGAGACGGTGGTCAGCCGCCTCGTCGAGTCCGGGGCCGCGGTGCACCAGGCGGCACGCGGCGACAGGGGAGTGCTCGGCCGACTGCGCTGGGAGGTGCTCTGGCCCACCGTCGACACCACGCTCCGGGGCAACGGCGCAAGCGTCACGCTCCTGTTCTCCGGTGACGTCGATGCCCTGTTCCTCGGAGACCTCGGCGAGAGCGACCAGGCCCAGTTGATGGCGGAGGGCCGGCTGGGGCGGGTCGATGTCGTGAAGGTGGCGCATCACGGATCGGGCGACCAGAGCGCAGAGCTCTACGACGGCATCCACGCGCGGGCGGGAATCATCTCCGTGGGCGCCGACAACGACTACGGGCATCCGAACAATCGCATCCTCGAGATCCTCTCGGGAGCGGCCACTCGTGTCTTCCGCACGGATCAGCTGGGACTGATCGTGGTGTCGATCGAGAATGGCCAGACCGTCGTATGGAGCGAGAAGGCGGTAGCCGCCCCGGCCGCGTCCGCTCTGTCGGTGCCGCCGACTAGGCTCGAGACGAGAATCGACAGAGTGAGGACACGTGGCTACTGCACGCGGCGCAAAACAAACGGCCAAGGCCTCGATCCCGCAGCTCTCGTGGGAGCAGGTCCGCCCGGCGCCGGTGGTGCTGGTCTCGGGCACAGAGACGTTCCTCGCCGAGCGCAGCATCCGGCAGCTTCGTGAGCTGTTGAAGATCGAAGACCCCAGCCTCGAAGTCTCCGACATCGACGCGTCGTCGTACGCGCCGGGCGAGCTGCTCACCGTTGCAAGCCCCTCGCTCTTCGGCGAGCCCCGCATGATCCGGGTGTCGTCCGTCGAGAAGTGCACCGACGATTTCCTCAGCGAGACGATCTCCTACCTCGAGAACCCGGCAGACGACACATACCTGGTGCTCCGCCACGGCGGCGGCGTCAGAGGCAAGCGGCTGCTCGACGCCATCCGCTCCGGTTCGGGCGGGGGCATCGAGATCGTCTGCGCCGAGCTCAAGAAAGACACCGAGCGGTACGAGTTCGCCTCCTCCGAGTTCCGCGCCGCCGGGCGCCGCGTTTCGTCGGGCGCTCTGCGGGCGCTCGTCGCCGCGTTCTCCGACGACCTCGCCGAGCTCTCGAGCGCCTGTCAGCAACTCGTCGCCGATGCATCGGCCGAGATCACCGAGGCCACGGTCGACCGCTACTACGGCGGTCGCGTCGAGGCCAGCGCCTTCGCGGTGGCCGACATGGCCATCGCGGGCAGGCACGGCGAAGCGCTCGCGCTCGCCCGGCACGCGCTCGCCTCGGGCGCCGATCCCGTGCCCATGGTCGCGGCGTTCGCCATGAAGCTCCGCACGATGGCCAAGGTACTCGGAACGCGCGGAGGGTCAGGCCAGCTCGCCGGCCAACTGGGCCTCGCGCCGTGGCAGATCGACAGAGCCCGCCGAGACCTGGCCGGCTGGTCGGGTGCTGGCTTGGGGCGCAGCATCCAGATGCTCGCCGAGACCGACGAGAACATCAAGGGTGGCAGCCGCGACGCGGTCTACTCGCTCGAGCGCATGATCGGTGTCATCGCCGAACGGGGAGAGCTTCCTCGCTGACTAGCGGGCACGAAAAAAGCCCCGCATCAGCGGGGCTTTTTTCGTGCGTGCACCTCGTTAGAGCGAGGCGACGGTCTTCGCGAGGGCCGACTTGCGGTTCGCGGCCTGGTTCTTGTGGATGACGCCCTTCGAGGCGGCCTTGTCGAGCTTCTTGCCCGCTGCGGTCAGCGCGGCGAGGGCCTTGTCTTTGTCGCCCGTGGCGACAGCGGTCTTGGTGGCGCGGATAGCAGTCTTCAGGCCACTCTTGACGGCCTTGTTGCGCTCCTGGGCCTTCTTGTTGGTGCCGATGCGCTTGATCTGCGACTTGATGTTTGCCACGAAATTACCTCTTGTATGTGTTCGGATGAATGCAATGCGATCGACCGGCGACCGCGAGTTCGCTCCGCATAGTAAGACGGAAGCGTAAGCCAACAGGCAACGTTACCAGACGGGCGCCTTCTCGACAATATCGAGGCGTCCGACGGTTCGCTGTCTCAGCGGACTGCGGCGTTTCACCGTACCCCGACCGAGGCGTAGCGTTAATGCTCTCATGCCACAGCTCGCATCCCACATCGATTCCGTTCCCCCGTCGGGAATCCGCCGCATCTTCGAGATGGCCCTGGTGCTCGACGACGTGGTGATGCTCGCGGTGGGCGAGCCCGACGTCGCGGTCGCTCCCGAGATCCTCCGTGCGGGCTCTGATGCCTGGCTCGCAGACGAGACCGACTACGGTCCCAACGGCGGCCTTCCCGCACTTCGTCAGGCGCTGGTGCGCAAGCTTGCCCGTGAGAACGGCGTCGTCGTCGACACGGAGCAGGTCTGGGTGACCTGCGGGGGCATGCAGGCTCTCTACGTCGCGATGAGCCTCACGCTCGGCCCGGGAGACGAGGTGCTCATCCCCGATCCGGGATACTCGACCTTCGCGATGAATGCCGCGATGATCTCGGCTGTCTCCGTGCCGTATCCGCTGCGCCGTGACAACGCGTTCCTCCCCGACTTCGACGAGCTGACGCGTCTCGTCACCCCGCGCACCCGCATGATCGTCATCAATTCGCCGTCGAATCCGCTCGGCTCGGTCTTTCCCGAAGAGACCCTCCGGGCGCTCGTGGAGTTCGCGCGGCAGAACGACCTCTGGATCCTGAGCGACGAGGTGTACGAGGCGTTCAGCTACGAGACGCCGCACGTCTCGGTCGCAAGCCTCGATGCGGATGATCGCGTGTTCTCCGTCTTCTCGCTGTCGAAGACCTACGCGCTCACCGGCGCGCGAGTCGGATACCTCGTCACACCTCCGGGGCTGTCGACGATCATGCGCACGGCGCAGGAGGCGATGATCAGCTGCGTCAACACGCCCGCACAGCTGGCCGCCCTCGTGGCCGTCGAGGGCGATCAGCAGCACGTGACAACCGCGGGCCTGCACTACCGGCAGAACCTCGACGCCGCCACCGCCGTTCTGCGCCAGCGCGGCATCGAATATCTCCAGCCGTCGGGCGCCTTCTACCTGTGGGTGAACGTCGGATACGCGACCGACGGCGACGTGGCGGGGTGGGCCGAGCGGTTCCTGCTCGAGAAACGGGTCGCCGTGGCCCCGGGCAGCGCGTTCGGGCGCGGGGGAGAGGGCTGGATCCGCATCTGCGTCGCGGCCGGCCTCGACGACCTGCTCGAGGGCATCCGTCGTCTGCCCGATCCCCAGAGCCACGAGACGGATGCGCAGCCGTCCGCGTCGGAGGGCATCTCCGTGCGGCTCGCCCGCCCCGACGAGTACGACGAGATCGCCCACCAGCGGCTCGAGGCGTATCGGCTCGACTTCACCATCGGCGACGACTACGCCGTGCAGATCCTCGATGTGCCGCGGCACGCGGCCATCGGCGAGGTCTGGGTCGCCGTCGACGACGAGACCGGTCGCATCCTGGGCTCGGTCACCACGCCTCGATCGGGCGAACTGCTGACGCCGCTCGCACGGCCCGGCGAGTTCGACTTCCGGCTCCTCGCCGTCGACCCGGCGTCGCGCGGGCGACGGGTGGGCAGCATCCTCACCGACTTCGTCATCGACCTCGCCCGAGCGCGCGGCGCCGAGCGAGTCGTCATGAACAGCGGAACCGAGATGACGACCGCGCACGGACTCTACGAGCGGCGCGGGTTCTCGCGCATGCCCGATCGCGAGAACCCTCCGGGCATCGAGCCGTCGCGCGCCTACGGCCTCGAACTCTAGAAGGCGCGCGACGAACGGCTAGTTCTTCGCCGAGTACGATCCGGTGCGCAGCTCGTCGACGAGGCTCGGGCCGTTCGGCTCCCAGCCCAGGTCGATGCGCGCGGCGCTTCCTCTGGCCTGCTGGTCGAGCAGCAGCGCATCGGCGAACGCGGCGCCCAGGCGAGCGTGCGTCTCGTCGACGGTCTGGGTCTCAACACGAGAGTCCAAGCCCTGGCCGGCGGCGGCGGCGTCACCGATCTCGCGCACGGTCGGGTTCTCGCCGCTGGCGCCGATGTAGGTCGAGCCGGATTCGCCGAGATCGAAGGCGAGGATGTACAGCTCGGCCAGGTCGTCGACGTGCACCGTGGTCCAGTGCTGCGAGCCATCGCCGACGAGTCGGACGGCGGCCTCGGGGTCACTGCCATCTCCGAGGAAGAGAGCGGGAATGCCCGAGCCGTGGCCGAAGACGACGGCCGGGGCGATCAGTGTGGTCGAGACGCCCTGCGCGCCGAGCACGCGCTTCTCGATCTCCTCGCGCCAGGCCACGATGGCCGGAGCGTTGCGGGGCGAATCCTCCGTGATGTCGGAGTTGCTTCCCCAGACCCAGATTCCGCCCGTGTGCACGTAGCGCTTGTCGCTTCCCTCGAGGCCGGCGAAGACGGCCGTGACGAAGGCATCGTCGACGTCGCGGCTGGACTCGTCACCGGGGGAGGCGAGGTGGATCACGCCATCGCTCGCGATGGCCTGTTCGGTCATCAGTTCGGTGTCGGTGACGTCACCGATCACGGCGGTGGCTCCGAGGGCCTCGATCTTGGCCGCCTTCTCGGGCGAGCGCACGAGGGCGGTCACGTCGCGCCCCTGCAGTCGGAGCTGACGGAGGACTGCGGACCCGATGAAGCCGGTGGCACCGGTAAGAAAAATACTCATGACCATATTCAACCGCGCCGAACTGTTGACTGCCCGTACGACGTGACGAAAAGCGTCGGCCGTGAACAACGTGAGAGAATGGGCGCTTACCCGCCGTACGACACAAGAGGAACGCGTGAGCCCGCTAGCTAACAAGGCCCTGGAGCCGGCATCCACCGACCCCGCGTTCATTCGCAATTTCTGCATCATCGCCCACATCGACCACGGCAAGTCCACGCTGGCCGACCGCATGCTGCAGATCACCGGAGTCGTCAGCGATCGCGATATGAGGGCTCAGTACCTCGACCGCATGGACATCGAGCGCGAGCGCGGCATCACGATCAAGAGCCAGGCCGTGCGTATGCCCTGGTCGCTCGACGACCAGACCTACGCGCTCAACATGATCGACACCCCCGGCCACGTCGACTTCACCTACGAGGTGTCCCGTTCTCTCGCGGCCTGCGAGGGCGCCCTCCTGCTCGTCGACGCCGCCCAGGGCATTGAGGCCCAGACGCTGGCGAACCTCTACCTGGCCCTCGACAACGACCTCACGATCATCCCTGTTCTGAACAAGATCGATCTGCCGGCGGCGGACCCCGACAAGTACGCGCAGGAGCTGGCCAGCCTCATCGGCGGCAAGCCCGAAGACGTGCTGCGGGTGTCGGGCAAGACGGGCGTCGGCGTTCCCGAGCTCCTCGACCGCCTCACGGCTCTCGTCCCCGCGCCCCAGGGTGATCCGGATGCCGCGGCTCGCGCCATGATCTTCGACTCGGTCTACGACTCCTACCGCGGCGTCGTCACGTACGTGCGAATGATCGACGGCCAGCTGTCGCCGCGCGAGAAGATCCAGATGATGTCGACCCGTGCCACCCACGAGATCCTCGAGATCGGTGTCTCGTCGCCTGAGCCGACCCCCAGCAAGGGTCTCGGCGTCGGCGAGGTGGGCTACCTAATCACCGGTGTGAAAGACGTCCGTCAGTCCAAGGTCGGCGACACGGTCACCACCCACTCGAAGCCGGCGACCGAGGCTCTGCCGGGATACACGGAACCGCTGCCCATGGTGTTCTCAGGGCTGTACCCGATCGACGGCACCGACTACCCCGCACTCCGAGACGCCCTCGACAAGCTCAAGCTCAGCGACGCCTCGCTCGTCTACGAGCCCGAGACCTCGGTCGCCCTCGGCTTCGGTTTCCGCTGCGGCTTCCTCGGACTGCTGCACCTCGAGATCATCAACGAACGCCTCGAGCGCGAGTTCGGTCTCGACCTCATCGCCACCGCGCCGAGCGTCATCTACGAGGTCACCACCGAAGACAAGAAGACCGTCACCGTCACCAACCCGAGCGAGTTCCCCTCGGGCAAGATCACGAGCGTCCACGAGCCGGTGGTCAAGGCGGCGATCCTGGCGCCGAAGGACTACGTCGGCGTCATCATGGAGCTCTGCCAGAGCCGCCGCGGCACCCTGCTCGGCATGGAGTTCCTCGGTGAAGACCGCGTCGAGATCCGTTACAACATGCCGCTCGCCGAGATCGTCTTCGACTTCTTCGACAGCCTCAAGTCGAAGACGGCCGGATACGCCTCGCTCGACTACGAGCCCATCGGCGATCAGGAGGCCGACCTCGTGAAGGTCGACATCCTGCTGCAGGGCGAGCAGGTCGACGCGTTCAGCGCCATCGTGCACCGCGACAAGGCGCAGGCCTACGGCGCACTCATGACCGAGCGTCTGCGCAAGCTCATCCCGCGCCAGCAGTTCGAGGTGCCCATCCAGGCCGCCATCGGTGCGCGCATCATCGCGCGCGAGTCGATCCGCGCGATGCGCAAAGACGTTCTCGCCAAGTGCTACGGCGGCGATATCAGCCGCAAGCGCAAGCTCCTCGAGAAGCAGAAAGAGGGCAAGAAGCGCATGAAGATGGTCGGGCGCGTCGAGGTGCCCCAGGGCGCGTTCATCGCGGCTCTGTCAGGTGACACGGAGACGAAGAAAGAAAAGAAGTAGCCCATGCTGCAGCGATCCACGCACACGGGCCAGTCTCTGACCTATGCGGCCGTCGGGGCCTCGCAGGCGCCCGACCTCATGTTCTACCCTCCGAAGGGCTACCGACCTGCAGAAGACAGCATCCGCATCGGTTCGGGGCGCGAGCGATTCGATGCCGCTGCAGCGACGCTGCTGGCGTGGGGCGTGCAGAAGAATAGCGGCATCGAGGTGTCGAACATCGAGTTGCCCACGCCGAGCGACACCGACTACGCGGGGCTCGTCTACGACGCCGACGGCACGCCGTTGGCCGCGCGCGACGTGAATCCCGAACTCACCTACTCCGAAGACGGAACGCCGCAGATCTCGGCCGGTGTCACGGCCGATCTGCGCATCCGGGCCTATGGTCGTGTCGTCACGGCTCCCGTGCGGGTCGTTATCGTCATCGACGAGCCGAACGAGGCGGGCTTCGCCTACGGAACCCTGCCTGGGCATCCGGAGGAGGGCGAGGAGAGCTTCGTCGTCACGCACGAGCCCGACGACTCGGTCTGGTTCACCGTGCGTTCCTTCTCGCGCGGCAGCACGGCCCTCTATCGCATGGTCTCGCCACTGCTGCGTCGACAGCAGCGACTCATGACGAAGCGATACCTGCGCGCTCTTCTTCCCGGTCGCGCCGCGTGAGTAGTCACCGCGCGACGGGTCGGCGCTGATGGCGTCGGCGCTTCCCCTCGGCGATCCCGCACCCCTCGACGGTCTACTGCCGCCCGATTCCGACCGCGACGCCGCCGCCCGTAACTTCGGCGTGTATCTTCACGTTCCGTTCTGCCGCGTTCGCTGCGGATACTGCGACTTCAACACGTACACGGCCACCGAGCTTCGGGGTGCGAAGCAGTCGGACTACGCGTCTCAGGCGGTGGTCGAGGTCGACCTCGCCCGCCGAGTGCTCGAGCAGTCGGGCGTGCCGCGCCGAGAGGTGTCGACCGTCTTCTTCGGGGGCGGAACACCGACCCTGCTTCCCGCCGAAAACCTCGTGCGCATGCTCGCCGCCGTGCGTGACGCGTGGGGCCTGCAGCAGGGGGCCGAGGTCACGACCGAGGCGAACCCCGACAGCGTCGACGCCGACTATCTGAAGACCCTCGCCGATGCCGGGTTCACCCGGGTGAGCTTCGGCATGCAGTCCGCCGTGCCGCATGTACTGCGCACGCTCGACCGCACCCACGACCCCGAGCGCGTGCCGCTCGTGGTCGACTGGGCGCGCGAGGCCGGGCTGCAGGTGAGTCTCGACCTCATCTACGGCACACCGGGGGAGTCGCTGGAGAACTGGCGCACGTCTCTCGAGAGCGCCCTGGCCTCCCGCCCCGATCATCTCTCGGCCTATGCGCTGATCGTCGAGCAGGGCACGAAGCTGGCGCGCCAGATCAAGTCGGGCGAGGTCGAGGAGCCCGACGACGACCTCGAGGCCGACATGTACGAGCTGGCAGACGAGATGCTCGCCGCCGCCGGGTACTCCTGGTACGAGGTCAGCAACTGGGCTGCGAACGACGCGTTCGTCTCGCGGCACAATCTCGCCTACTGGCAGGGCCACGACTGGTGGGGCGTCGGACCGGGCGCGCACAGCTACGTCGGAGACACGCGGTGGTGGAACGTCAAGCATCCCGCCGCGTACGCCGAGCGCATCGCGGCCGGGCATTCGCCGGCCGCCGGCCGCGAGACTCTGGATGCGCCGACCCGCGAGACGGAGCGGGTCCTGCTGCTCACCCGCATCCGTGAGGGCTTGCGCATCGATTCGCTCGGTGCGGAGCCGAGGCGTGAGGTAGCCGGGCTGATCGCCGATGGTCTCGTCGATGGGCGGTCGGCCATCCAGGGCACCGTGGTGCTCACTCTGCGCGGGCGGCTGCTCGCCGACGCCGTCGTGCGGCGCCTGACGAGCTAGCGCCCGGCAGGAGTCACTTCACGAAGCGGATGGTCAGCGGGTAGCGGTAGTACTCGCCGGCATTCGCTTTGACTGCCGCGATGATCATGAAGATGATCGCGGCGATCGCGAGCGGAAACGCGAGGATCGTTCCGATGAAGAAGGTGATGAAGCCGAGGAGCACGGTGGCGGTCAGGTAGATCGCCAGCGAGATCTGAAAGTTCAGTTCTTCGCGGGTGTGCTGGCGAATGAAGTCGCCTCGGTCTTTCAGGACGAGATAGCCGACGAGTGCGGGGAGGAATCCGAAGAGGATTCCGCCGAGGTGGATCAGCGTCGACCAGAGTCGCTGATCTTGCGGTGCCATCGGGGGCTGGGGCTGGTATGCGGCTTCGAACGGTGGCGGGGCTGCAGTCATGCGACCCATTAAACCAAAGAAGCGCCGATCGACTCGATGTGACGACCGGCGCTTCCCCTCAGCGGGCTACTTGATGAGTCGGATCGCGAACGGGTAGCGGTAGGTGCCACCGCCGTTGACCTTGACCCCGCCGATGATCGGAAAGACGATCTGGGCGGCCCAGATCGCCAGCACGAGGATCAGCGCGAGGATCGAACCGAGGATGGGAATGAAGCCGAGGATCACAGCGACGATCGAGTACGCGACCCACGCGATGGCGATCGTGATCTGGTAGTTCAGCGATTCCTTACCCTCCTGGTTGGTGAGAGGGCCGCGGTCTTTGAAAACCAACCAGATGATCAGCGGCGGGATGAAGCTGAGGACGCCACCGAAGTGCGCGAGCGACGCCCAGAGCTTGTCGTCGGACTGGCTGAGCGGCGCACCGGGCGCAGCGGCGGGCGGAGGGGTGTATCCGGGAGGCGGCGTCTGGCCACCGGTCGGAGTGCCGTACTGCGGCGGGACCGAGCCGCCGGCCGGGGTTCCGAAGTCGGGTGGGACCTGGCCTGCGGGAGGCGTGTAGGGAGGGGGCGTCGGCCCGCCCACACCCGAGGTGTTCTCAGGAGTTGCGTTGGGATCGGACATGAGTCGCGGCCTTTCGTCGCTGGATGAGGGCTTCCAGCACAAGATACTGCGGAACTCCTCCGGCGGGCAATGATCCCCAGGCGCCCTCGGCGAGATATAATTGGCACTCAGGATCTCCGAGTGCCAATCGTTCGCGAGACTACGTAGACGAAAGAGTGCAGCCGAGAGGGAGGTGTCGCGACATGGTGTCAGACCGCAGCCTCGAAGTGCTCCGCGTCATCGTTCAAGACTATGTGGCCTCCCGCGAGCCCGTGGGCTCCAAGTCGATCGTCGACCGGCACTCGTTCGGCGTGTCCGCAGCCACCATCCGAAACGACATGGCGCTCCTCGAAGAAGAAGAGCTGATCACCGCTCCGCACACGTCGTCCGGGCGCATCCCCACCGACAAGGGCTACCGCCTGTTCGTCGACCACCTGGCCGACCTCAAGCCCCTGACCTCGGCTCAGCGCCAGGCGATCGAGACGTTCCTCGGCGAATCCGCCGACCTCGACGACGTTCTCGCACGCACGGTGCGCCTTCTCACCCAGCTGACCCGACAGGTCGCGATGGTGCAGTACCCGCCGTTGCAGCAGGCGCGGTTCCGCCACCTCGAGGTCGTCGCCCTGGCGCCGCAGAAGCTCCTCCTCGTCGTGATCACAGACTCCGGGCACGTCGACCAGCGCGTCGTCGACGTGCCCAGCGAGGTCGACGTCGACTTCCTCGGAGAGCTCCGCGCCAAGCTCAACACGGCCCTGACCGGCGTCGGCGTCGTCGAGGCGGCCGCCCGCCTCGGTGAGCTGCCGGGCATGTTCGCGGCATCCCGGATGCCGGTGGTGCGGGTCATCGTCGCCGCCATCGCCGATCACGTCGCGGCCACGCGCCACGACAAGCTGGTGATCGCCGGGGCATCCAACCTCGTGCGAACAGAGAACGACTTCCACGGCAGCATCCTGCCCGTGCTCGAGGCGGTCGAGGAACAGGTCGTTCTTCTGCGACTGTTCAGCGAGCTCGAGGCTGATCAGCGTGGAGTCTCGGTGAGCATCGGCCGCGAGAACGCTCCGTTCGGACTGGGGGAGACGTCGATCCTGGCCAGCGGCTACAGCGCACAGGGCGGTTCTCTCGCCCACCTCGGCGTGCTCGGTCCGACGCGCATGGACTATTCGAGCAACATCGCCGCCGTGCGTGCCGTGGCCCGCTATCTCTCCCGCGCCCTCGGAGAGAGTTGACCCTTCTTCCCCGCGCGTCGTCCGGACGCCGCCCCCATCTGACAGAACGCTGCCGCTTCACGGTCAGCGAATCCCGACTTATAAGGAGACGCCCGCGTGGCTGACCATTACGACGTGCTCGGCGTAGACAAGAGCGCCACCCCCGAAGAGATCAAGAAGGCCTATCGGCGTCTGGCCCGCGAGCTGCACCCCGACGTGAACTCGGCACCCGACGCCGAAGAGAAGTTCAAGGCCGTGACCCACGCCTACGACGTGCTGAGCGATCCAGGGCAGCGCCGCGACTACGACCGAGGGCCTCAGCAGGGGTATCCCGGCGGACAGGGTGGCTTCGGCGGCTTCGGCGACATCTTCGAGACCTTCTTCGGAGCGCAGGGCGGCTCACGGGGTCCGAAATCGCGTGAAGAGCGCGGGCAGGACGCCCTGCTGCGCGTCGAGATTGACCTCGGCGAAGTCATCTTCGGAACGCACCGTGACCTCGAGGTCGACACGGCCGTGGTCTGCGAGACCTGCAACGGCTCGTGCTGCCAGCCCGGAACATCCCCCGTCACCTGTGACATCTGCGGCGGAAGCGGTCAGATCCAGCGGGCCGTGCGGTCTCTTCTCGGCAACGTCATGACGAGCGCGCCCTGCGGCACCTGCCGCGGCTACGGCACCGTCATCCCCGCTCCCTGCGTCACCTGCCAGGGCCAGGGCCGCGTGCGTGCCCGTCGCTCCATTCCGGTCGACATCCCCGCCGGAGTTGACACGGGTCTTCGGCTGCAGCTCATCGGCCAGGGCGAGGTCGGCCCCGCCGGCGGCCCGAATGGAGACCTGTACCTCGAGATGAAGGTGCGGCACCACGACGTCTTCAGCCGCAGCGGCGACGACATCCTGTGCACGCTCGAGGTCTTCATGTGGGATGCCGTACTCGGCACGATCTCGTCGGTCACGGCTCTCGACGGCGACATCGAGGTGGAGATCAAGCCCGGGACGCAAAGCGCGGAGATCATCACGGTGAAGGGTCGCGGCATCACCCACCTGCGCGGCCAGGGCCGAGGCGATCTCAAGATCGGTGTGCAGGTCACGACGCCCACGAAGCTCGACCACAAGCAGAAGGAGCTCGTGAAGCAGCTGGCGAAAGCTCACAAGTACCCTGCCCCGACGCTCGGCCACTTCCAGCAGGGACTGTTCGCCAAGCTACGCGACCGCTTCCTCAACGTCTGACCATGAGCTCCCTGTTTCTGCGCTCCGACCTCGCAACGGTGCCGCACGCCATCGGCGATGTCGTGGCGCTCGACGGACCCGAGGCTCGTCACGCGGTGACCGTGAACCGCCTTCGCGTCGGCGAGGTCATCTCGATCGGTGACGGCGCCGGGCTCGTGGTTCGCGGACCGATCGGCAGGGTGGAGCCGGCGGCGCTCGAGATCCGGGTCGAGTCGTCGATCCTCGATTCGGCGCCGATTCCCGAAGTCTGGTTGGCTCAGGCGCTCGCCAAGGGAGACCGCGACGAACTGGCCGTGCAGGCGGCGACCGAGCTCGGCGCATCCGGGGTCATTCCGTGGGCTGCCGAGCGGTCGGTGTCGAAATGGACGGGTGCGAAGGTCACGAAGGGTATGGAGCGCTGGGGCGCGATCGTGCGCGAGGCCGCCAAGCAGTCGATCCGCTCGTGGGTGCCCTCCGTCGAGCAGCACATGAACACCAAGCAGCTCGCTCGACTCGCTGAAGACGCGACGGTGCTCGTGCTCGACCCGACGGCCGAGACCCGCCTCTCTCAGGTCGAGCTTCCCGCGGATGCGCGCATCCTGATTCTGGTGGTCGGCCCCGAGGGCGGCATCGCCCCGCACGAACTCGATCTGTTCGAGAGCCGCGGTGCGATCCGGGTGCGGCTCGGCGATGAGATCCTGCGCACGTCGACCGCTGGTCCATCGGCGCTCTCCGTGCTCAACGTGCGACTCGCCCGCTGGTGACGGGCGCCTTCTCCGGGCTGTGCCCAGAGCGAACTCGCCCGGCGGCGCCTGCCGCGTCGGCGATGACGCTCTTAAGATGGAGACATGTCAACCTCAGGCGACGCACCCTCCATCTTCTCCCGCATCGTCGCGCGAGAGATCCCCGCGACCATCATTGCCGAGACCGATACGGTCATCGCGTTCGAAGACATCGCTCCGAAGGCACCGGTGCACGTTCTCGTCGTGCCCAAGACCGAGAAGTACCGCAACGTCGTCGAGCTTGCTGCCGGCGACCCTGCACTGCTCGCCGAGGTCGTCGCTCTCGCATCCCACATCGCCGACGAGCGCGCGGGCGGCGAGTTCCGCCTGGTGTTCAACACCGGAGAGGCCGCCGGGCAGACGGTGTTCCATGTGCACGCGCACGTCCTCGCCGGAGGCCTCGGAGAGGGTTCCCTTGCCGCCGGCTGAGAATTCCGCGTCGGGTGAAGCGCGCATCCACATCGACGGCATCGCCATGGTGCGCCTGCTCGGGCCGCAAGACCGGCTCCTCTCGACGATCGAGAAGCAGTATCCGGGCGTCGACGTGCACGTCAGGGGCAACGAGGTCACTCTCACCGGAGACGATGCCGACAAGGTCGACGCTGCGAGACGTCTCGTCGAAGAACTTCTTCTCATGATCAAGAACGGACAGGATTTGACCTCCACCGAAGTCACCTCGAGCGCTGCGATCCTCGACGCCGACAAGAGCGCGAGCCCGGTCGATCTGCTCGGGCAAGCGATTCTCTCGACCCGGGGCAAGAGCATCCGGCCGAAGACAGCCGGGCAGAAGGCCTACGTCGACGCGATCGACGAGAACACCATCGTCTTCGGAATCGGGCCGGCCGGCACGGGCAAGACGTACCTCGCGATGGCCAAGGCGGTGCAGGCGCTGCAGCGCAAAGAGGTCAATCGCATCATTCTCACCCGCCCCGCCGTCGAGGCGGGAGAGCGACTCGGTTACCTTCCGGGAAGCCTCACCGACAAGATCGATCCGTACCTCCGTCCCCTCTACGACGCACTCAATGAGATGCTCGATCCCGAAGTCGTGCCGAAGCTCCTGGCCGCGGGAACGATCGAGGTCGCTCCGCTCGCCTACATGCGCGGGCGCACGCTCAACGATTCGTTCATCGTGCTCGACGAGGCGCAGAACACCACGCCCGAGCAGATGAAGATGTTCCTCACCCGTCTGGGCTTCGGCTCGCGCATGGTGATCACCGGCGACATCACACAGGTCGACCTGCCCATGGGCACGAGCGGACTCCAGCTGGTGACCCGAGTGCTTGGCGACATCGACGACATCCACTTCGCCACCATGACCAGCGCCGACGTCGTCCGGCACACTCTCGTGGGTCAGATCGTCGACGCCTACACGAAGTACGACCAGATTCAGATGGCCAAAAAGGCCGGCGACACGATCGGCGCCTCCGAGCGAGACCAAAGGTACAAGAAGACGCGATGAGCATCGAGATCAACAACGAGTCCGCGATTCCGGTCGACGAAACGGCCATTCTGCGGCTCGCGACCTACGCGCTCGACCAGCTCCATGTGCATCCCGACGCGGAGCTCGCCATCGTCCTGGTAGACGAGGCCGCCATGGAACAGCTTCATGTGCAGTGGATGGACGAGCCCGGGCCGACCGACGTCCTGAGCTTTCCCATGGACGAGTTGCGCCCCGGCACCGAGGACGCGCCGACCCCACCGGGCCTGCTCGGCGACATCGTTCTGTGCCCCCAGGTCGCGGAGGTGCAGGCCGCCGGCGCGGGTCACACGATCCTCGACGAGCTCCAGCTGCTGACGGCTCACGGTGTCCTCCACCTCCTCGGATTCGACCACGCCGAACCCGACGAGGAGAAGGAGATGTTCGGTCTGCAGCGCGACATCCTCACCGGCTTCGCCGCCACCGAGCGTCGCCGCCGTACATGATCACTGCACTCTTCCTGGTCGCCGCGTTCCTGCTCGTGGCACTGGGCGGGCTGTTCGCGGCCACTGACTCGGCTCTCGTTGTCCTCTCCAGGGCCGACATCGCCGAGCTCGCGGAGAAGTACCGGGCGAAGAGATCCCTGCGCGCGATCGCCGCAGATCCGAGTCCTCACATGAACGCGGTGAACTTCGCCCGCGTCGTCTCAGAGACGACCGCAGCGGTTCTCGTCACTATCGTTCTCACGGTCTGGATCGATGGCCCGTGGCTCGTTCTGCTGTTCGCGGCTCTGATCATGACGACGGTGTCATTCGTTCTGGTGGGGTCGAGTCCGCGCAGTGTGGGCAGGGCGCACCCGGAGGCCGTGATCGGTCTGACGGCCTTCCTGGTCCACGCTCTCCGCGTGGTGCTCGGTCCCATCGCGGGCGCGCTCGTCACCTTCGGCAACCGGGTCACGCCGGGCCGTCCTCGATCCGCGGCCTTCACCTCGGAACAGCAGCTCCTCAGCATGGTCGACGAGGCGACGGAGCTCGACGTTCTCGAAGAAGAGGACCGCGAGCTCATCCACTCGATCATCGACTTCTCCGACACCGTCGTGCGCGAGGTCATGATCCCGCGCACAGACATGGTGACCGTCGACGACACCGCCACGGTCGGCCAGGGCATGGGGCTGTTCCTCAGCACCGGAGTGTCGCGCATGCCGGTGGTGGCAGACGACGTCGACGAGATCGTCGGCATCCTGTACCTGCGCGATGTCGCGCGCCTCACCCACGAGAAGCCCGCAGCCGTCGACAAGCAGACCGTTCGCGAACTCGCACGCCCCGCCCTGTTCGTCCCGGAGTCGAAGAAAGTTGACGACACGCTACGACAGATGCAACTCGACTCCAATCACCTCGCCATGGTTGTGGATGAGTACGGTGGAATCGCCGGGCTCGTCACCCTCGAAGATCTGATCGAGGAGCTGGTCGGAGACATCTCCGACGAATACGACCGAGAGATCGTGGAGGTGGAGAACGTGTCGGACGGCGTCTACAGAGTCAGCGCACGGCTTCCTGTCGACGAACTCGGCGAGCTCTTCGACCTCGAACTCGACGACGACGACGTCGACTCCGTGGGCGGGCTCCTCTCGAAGGAACTCGGTCGCCTGCCGTCGAGCGGATCTCGCGTCACGACGTCGGGCCTCGTGCTCACGGCGGAACGTACAGAGGGTCGACGCAAAAGAATCAGCACCGTTCTGGTGCAACGAGACATGTCGGCGACGCCGGCCGTCTCAGAGAGAGGATCCGAGTGACCGACTCCGGCACTGCAGAAACATCCGACTTCCGAGCGGGATTCGTCTCGTTCGTGGGCCGTCCCAACGTCGGCAAGTCGACACTGACCAACGCCCTGGTGGGGGAGAAGGTCGCGATCACCTCCTCGAAGCCGCAGACGACCAGGAGAGCGATTCGAGGGATCGTGCACCGCGAGGACGGTCAGCTGATCCTCGTCGACACTCCGGGCATGCACCGGCCGCGCACCCTCCTGGGCGAGCGGCTGAACGCGATCGTGCAGACCACCCTCGGCGACGTCGACGTGATCGGGTTCTGCATCCCTGCCAACGAGAAACTCGGCCCCGGCGATCGGTTCATCAACGAGCAGCTCGAGAGCTTCCCCAAGGCGAAGAAGGTCGCCATCGTCACCAAGATCGATGCGGCATCGCGTCCGGCCGTCGCCGAGCAGCTCCTCGCCGTGTCCGAGCTGCGCGACTGGGCCGCGGTCGTTCCGGTGTCGGCCCAGAGCAGCATCCAGCTCGATATCCTCTCAGCCGAGCTGATTCGTCTCCTCCCCGTCTCGCCTCAGCTCTACCCGACCGAGCAGACGACCGACGAAGGGCTCGAGGCGCGTATCTCCGAATTCATCCGCGAAGCCGCGCTCGAGGGCGTGCACGACGAGCTGCCGCACTCGCTGGCCGTGACCATCGACGACATCATCGAGCGCGACGACCGCGAGCTCGTCGAGATCTACGCGAATGTGTTCGTCGAGCGCGACAGCCAGAAGGCCATCATTATCGGCAAGGGCGGATCGCGGCTGGGCGCCGTCGGCGCCACCGCCCGCGAGCAGATCGAACCCCTCATCGGCAAGCAGGTGTTTCTCAGTCTGCGAGTCAAAGTGGCGAAAGACTGGCAGCGTGACCCCAAGCAACTCGGGCGACTCGGATTCTGACGCCGACGTGTCAGTGTGCGGGCTTGTACGACCGGTAGCCTGTAACCCGTGATCACGAAAGAGAATCCGTTCGGCCAGGTACTCGTGGCCCTCGTCACCCCGTTCACAGCCGACGGAGAGGTCGACTGGCCGAGCGTCGAGAAGCACATCGACAACGTCATCAGTCATGGTGCAGACGGCATCGTCGTCTCGGGGACGACGGGGGAGACCTCGACGCTCACCGACGCGGAGAAACTCCAGCTCGTGCAGGTCGCCAAGTCGGTCTCCGCAGGTCGCGCGAAGGTGCTCACGGGCGGAGGGTCGAACGAGACCGCGCACGCCATGCAGCTCGCTCGCCAGAGCGAGAAGGCCGGCGCCGACGGCAATCTCGTCGTGACTCCCTACTACAACAAGCCCACGCAGGCCGGGCTGCTGACGCACTTCCGCATGATCGCCGATTCGACTGATCTGCCGGTCATTCTCTACGACATCCCGGGTCGTACGGGTGTGCCCATCACCTACGAGACGATCCTCCGACTCGCGAAGCATCCGAACATCCTCGCCATCAAAGACGCCAAGGGCGACTTCAGCGAGGTCAGTCGCGTCATCAACCAGACCGACCTCATGTACTTCTCCGGCGACGACGCCAACGTGCTGCCGCACCTGTCGATCGGCGCGACCGGTCTGATCGGCGTCACGAACAACATCGCCTCGGGCCCGTATCGAGTGATGGTCGACGCCGTGAACGCCGGGGATCTGGCCACGGCAACGGCCGCGCACCAGTCGCTCGAACCGCTCGTTCGCGCGGTCATGACCCACGTACCCGGCACCGTAGCGGCCAAATACATTCTTCACGGCCTCGGCCGTATCGGCAGTCCCCGCGTTCGGTTGCCCCTCGTGGGCCCCGAAGAGTGGGAAGCCGCGCACATCGAGAACGAGATCGACCTGGTCAAGGGGATTCCTTCGATCGACTTCACCAACTTCCGCCCCGACCGCAACGCCGCCGCCGGCGGCGCTCTGCCGAAGGTCGCGGGCGCCACACGCTAGCCCCATCCGGGCCGGCACCACGAGCTAGGAGGGCACATGCCCAACATCGCATACGAACCGCGCGCCCTCGCCCCTGACACTCTCCGGGTCATTCCGGTGGGTGGCCTCGGCGAGATCGGCCGCAACATGACCGTCTTCGAGATCAACGGCAAGCTGCTGATCGTCGACTGCGGCGTGCTCTTCCCCGAAGAGCACCAGCCCGGGGTCGATCTGATCCTGCCCGATTTCTCGATCGTGCGCGATCGCCTCGACGACGTTCTCGGCATCGTGCTCACCCACGGCCACGAAGACCACATCGGCGCCGTTCCCTACCTGCTGCGGCTGAAGCGCGACATCCCCCTCATCGGCTCGGGGCTCACGCTCGCGCTCATCGAGGCGAAGCTCAAAGAGCACCGCATCAAGCCGTACACGCTCACCGTCGTCGAGGGGCAGATCGAGCAGTTCGGCCCGTTCGAACTCGAGTTCGTCGCCGTGAACCACTCCATCCCCGACGCGCTCGCCGTGGCGATCAAGACGGTCGCGGGCAATGTGCTGCACACCGGCGACTTCAAGATGGATCAGCTGCCGCTCGACAACAGGCTCACCGATCTTCGCGCCTTCGCGCGTCTCGGCGAAGAGGGCATCGACCTCTTCCTGGTCGACTCGACCAACGCCGACGTACCGGGCTTCACCGCCCTCGAGCGTTCCATCGGGCCGGTGCTCGACGACGTCATCCGCCGTGCGCCCCGCCGCGTCGTGGTCGCCAGCTTCTCGAGTCACGTGCACCGTGTGCAGCAGGTCCTGGATGCCGCGCACAACAACGGACGCCGGGTCGCCCTGCTGGGCCGCTCGATGGTGCGCAACATGCAGATCGCGGCAGAGCTCGGATACCTCAAGGTTCCCGAGAACGTGCTCATCGATTTCAAGAAGGCGGGGGACATCCCCGACGACAAGATCGTGTACATGTCCACCGGGTCGCAGGGCGAGCCCATGGCCGTGCTGAGCCGCATGGCCAATGGTGAGCACCAGGTGGAGATCGGCGAGAACGACACGGTCATTCTCGCGTCGAGCCTCATCCCCGGCAACGAGAACGCCGTCTACCGCATC
The DNA here is from genome assembly GCF_001423605.1 of Agreia sp. Leaf335. NCBI lineage: Bacteria > Bacillati > Actinomycetota > Actinomycetes > Micrococcales > Microbacteriaceae > Agreia > Agreia sp. Leaf335. The sequence continues at coordinate 1,206,332 of NZ_LMOQ01000001.1, forward strand.
ATCAACGGCCTCATGAAGCTCGGAGCCAACGTCGTGCACAAGGGCAACGCCAAGGTGCACGTCTCCGGGCACGCTGCGGCGGGCGAGCTCCTCTACTGCTACAACATCCTCAAGCCGAAGAACGTTCTGCCCGTGCACGGGGAGCAGCGTCACCTCGTGGCGAACGCGAAGCTGGCCCAGCAGACCGGCATCCCCGAAGAGAACACGATCATCGCCGAAGACGGCACGGTCATCGATCTGAAAGACGGCGTCGCGGCTGTCGTCGGCCAGTACGACCTCGGGTTCGTGTACGTCGACGGTTCCAGCGTCGGCGAGATCACGGATGCCGATCTCAAGGATCGCCGCATTCTCGGCGAGGAGGGTTTCATCTCGATCATCGTGGTGATCGAGGCCCAGACCGGTCGAGTCGTCGTGGGACCGGAGATTCACGCCAAGGGGTTCGCCGAAGACGAATCGGTGTTCGACGACGTGAAGCCCAAGATCGTCGCGGCCCTGGCCGAGGCATCCAAGAACGGAATGCACGACCAGCACGCCATGCAGCAGGTCGTCCGCCGCACCGTGGGTCGCTGGGTCAACACGTCCTACCGTCGTCGTCCGATGATCGTTCCGCTCGTCATCGAGGCGTAGTCCCGATCTGACAGACCCTACGAGGGCCCGGCGTTCGACGCCGGGCCCTTCGTCGTTCCCGGCGCTCGATCGGAGGACATCGACGACGTGATGGCCAGAGCCAGCAGGGTCAGCCCCGCCGCGAGAAGCAGCATGGCCGCCGTGCCGAGGCCGGGGTAGATGTGTCCGGGCTGAACGAGACACGCGCCGATGACGGCGACGACGCCGCCGGGAAGTGCGCGCAGGCGGACTCGGATGGCCACTGCCGCCGTCGCCGCGAGGCAGGCGACGACGAGCGAGACGACGCCGATCAGTCCTAGTGCTCGTGCCACCTCGTACACGGGCGCCTTGCCTTCCGTGACGCCGGCCAGCTGCAGCGTGCCGGCTGCGACGCCCGCGAGAAGGTCGAGCGAGGTGTAGAACGTCGCGAATCCATATCCGCCGACGGCTGCGACCCAGCCCAGAGGCCGACTAGAGCGCCGCGCGATCAGCCAGGGCCCGAGTCCGACGAGGGGAAAGAGCGGGATGAGAATCAGATGCATCACCTGCCAGATCGAGGCGGTGGCATCGGTCAGGTGATGCGGGTGCAGCAAACCGATCGCGGCGCAGACCACGGCGGGCAGTGACACGAGCAGCACGAGACGCAGGCGAGATGACATGGCACGAGGGTACGCCGGAAATCAGACACCCGGCGCACGCAACCGGCGATCGTCGGTGCCCGCGGGTAGCGTGAGCGCATGGCTACGAGTACCAAGTCGACCTCTCGCGCACGCGGAGCGTCCTCAGGTCGTTCGAGTGCGTCTACGGGCGCCCGAAAGACCCCCACGCGTGCGGCTGCGACCCAGAAGACGGTCCGGTTGAACCCCGCCGCCAAAGAAGAACAGGGCCCCGGCATCGTCAGTCGTGCCTGGCTCGCGATGGCTCACGTCGTCGGCGGCGCCTTCCGTGCGTTCTCGCCGGCCGACTTCGACAAGGCCGAGCGGCGCGACGGCGTGCCGTTTCTGCTCGTTCTCATGGCCATCGCCGGTGCGGTCGTCGAGTGGTTCCTCGTCTCCAACGCCGTCGCCGTCACGATCGAAGCATGGACCTTCGGCCTGCTGTTCGGGCGGGTGGCCTACGCTCTCCCTGTCGTTCTGCTGCTGCTCGCAGCATGGCTGTTCCGACACCCGAGTTCGGTGCACAACAACGGCCGCATCGGTATCGGCCTCGGCCTCATGCTCATCACCGTGTCATCGTTGTGCCACATCTACGGCGGCCAGCCGAATCCCGCGGGGGGCCAGCTCGCCTCGGGCGGCGGAATCTTCGGCTGGGTGCTCGCGGCCCCGTTGGTCGCCCTCATCACACCGATCGGCGCCACCGTCGTCGTGTCGGCCCTGCTGTTGCTGAGCGTCTTCATCCTCACCAAGACGCCACCGAACCGCATCGGATCGCGTCTTCGCGAGCTCTACGCCTACCTGTTCGGCGCGGCCTTCCCCGACGAGGCAGAGCACCGCGAGGCCAAGAAGGCCACGAAAGCGGCGAAAGCGCTCAAGGCTCAGGCGGGCACGGCGGCGCTGTCGACCGAGCAACTCGATCTCGTCGCACGCGACGTCGACTCCGACGGTCTGCCGTGGTGGAGGCGGAACGCGTCGCAGCGTGAAGAAGACCCCGAGTTCGACGCTCCGGCCATGGCTCCGCGAGTCGAAGATCGCACCCCGGTGGCCGACGAGCCGTTCGCCAACGCCGCGAGCGTCGTCGATCCCGACGACGCCGACGAAGCGGCCCGGGCGGGTCTGCTCGACGACATGAAGGCAGCAGAGCGCGCGGTTCGACGCTTCACCGGAGAGATCCGGCCGGGCGCGGCACCGCAGACGAGCCTCCTCGATGACGCGGCCGTCGAGTCGTCATCCGCCTACCCCCAGGCGCCCGTGCGTGCGGTTCAGCCAGAGCTCGACCTCGACGAGGAGTCGACCGAGCCCGGCATCCAGATCGACACCCCGGCCGCGGATTACCGGCTGCCAGCCGCGGCCAGTCTCAAGACCGGCGGGCCTTCGCTCGCCCGCTCCGCCGCCAACGACGAGATCGTCGCGGCCATCACCGAGGTCCTCAAGCAGTTCCAGGTCGACGCGACCGTCACGGGCTTCTCTCGCGGGCCTACAGTCACCCGCTACGAGATCGAACTGGGCCCGGGCGTCAAAGTCGAGCGCGTCACTGCTCTGTCGAAGAACCTGTCGTACGCGGTCGCCAGCAATGAAGTGCGCATCCTCTCGCCGATCCCGGGCAAGAGCGCCATCGGCGTCGAGATCCCGAACACCGACCGAGAGATCGTCTCCCTGGGCGATGTGCTTCGATCCACGAAGGCGGCCTCCGACAACCACCCCATGACCATCGGCGTCGGCAAAGACGTCGAGGGCAAGTTCGTGATGGCGAACCTGGCCAAGATGCCCCACCTCCTGGTGGCCGGCTCCACCGGCTCCGGCAAGTCGAGCTTCGTCAACTCCATGGTCACGTCGATCCTGATGCGCGCGAAGCCCAGCGAGGTGCGCATGGTGCTCATCGACCCCAAGCGCGTCGAGCTCACGGCATACCAGGGCGTCCCGCACCTCATCACTCCCATCATCACGAATCCCAAGAAGGCAGCCGAGGCGCTGGCCTGGGTCGTCAAAGAGATGGACATGAGGTACGACGACCTCGAGAGCTTCGGCTTCCGGCACATCGACGACTTCAACAAAGCCGTCGTCAATAACGAGATCATCCTGCCAGTGGGCAGCCACCGGCAGCTGAAGCCGTACCCCTATCTGCTGATCGTCGTCGACGAGCTCGCCGACCTCATGATGGTGGCCCCGCGAGATGTCGAAGACTCCATCGTGCGCATCACCCAGCTGGCGCGTGCGTCCGGCATCCACCTGGTCCTGGCCACGCAGCGACCGAGCGTCGACGTGGTCACCGGTCTGATCAAGGCGAATGTGCCGAGCAGGCTGGCGTTCGCGGTGACGAGCGTGACCGACTCGAGGGTCATCCTCGACCAGCCGGGCGCCGACAAGCTCATCGGCCAGGGCGACGGCCTCTTCCTTCCCATGGGCTCCTCGAAGGCCATCCGGGTACAGGGCGCGTGGGTCAGCGAGGCAGAGATCGCAACCGTGGTGCAGCACGTCACGCATCAGGCCCGGCCGGAGTATCGGGACGACGTTGCGGTCGAGGCGGTCAAGAAGAACATCGACGCCGATATCGGCGACGACCTCGAGATCCTCCTCGCCGCGGCCGAGCTCGTGGTCAACACGCAGTTCGGCTCGACGTCGATGCTGCAACGCAAACTCAAGGTCGGATTCGCGAAGGCCGGTCGTCTCATGGATCTGATGGAATCGCGCGACATCGTCGGACCCTCCGAGGGATCGAAAGCGCGAGACGTGCTGGTCACCGCGGAGCAGCTCCCCGAGGTGCTCGCCATGCTTCGGGGTACTCCCGCAGCCTCAGCGCCGGCCGCACCGCAGCAGTCCGCTGTTCCCGTACCCGCGGCAGACGACGATCCCTACGCCGACGACCCGGTGGCCCGGGGACTCGAGCGGTACCCTGAAGAAGAGGGCGATTCAGACGAAGATGCCTGGGGCCTGACCGGCAGAGAGTAGAGCACCGTGACCGAGGCCACCGCGCGCGTGAGCAATTGGAACCTTCCGAACGTCATCACTGTCGTCCGTATCCTGCTGGCACCGCTGTTCTTCTGGATGCTTCTGGCCGACGGCGGCGCGGACACGCCGCTCCGCTACGCCGCCGCAGCGCTGTTCATCGTGGCGATCGCCACCGACGGCATCGACGGCCACATCGCTCGTTCGCGCAACCAGGTCACAGATCTGGGCAAGCTGCTCGATCCCATCGCCGACAAGGTGCTCACGGGGGCGGCGCTCGTCGGTCTCTCCGTCCTGCTGGAGCTGCCGTGGTGGGTCACGGTGATCATCCTCGTGCGCGAGGTCGGAATCACCGTGTTCCGGTTCGCCGTGCTCAGCGATCGAGTGATTCCGGCGTCGCGCGGGGGAAAGCTCAAGACACTGGCTCAGTCGATCGCCATCTCGCTGGCCCTGGTGCCGTTCCCCGCACTGCTAGGCGATTGGTTCGACTGGGTCAACATCGTGACGATGTCGATCGCCTTCGTTCTCACGGTCGTCACGGGTATCGACTACCTCGTGCAGGCATGGCGCCTCGGACGAGCGGCTAAGTCGGCAGCATGACCCCGCCGGTCCGAATAGACGAGACTCACGCGCTGATCGAAAAGATGGTGCGCCGCTCGCTCACCGTGGCCGTCGCTGAGTCGCTGACGGGCGGCCTCCTCGTGGCTGAGCTCATCCGTATTCCGGGTGCGTCTCGGGTTGTTCGCGGGGGAGTGGTGGCCTACGCCACGGATCTCAAGGCCTCTCTGCTGGGAGTCGACAACGAGATCCTCTCCGCGCGCGGGCCCGTCGATCCCGAGGTCGCGATCCAGATGGCGCACGGGGTGCGACACCGTCTCGGCGAAGGGCCGGATGCGGCCGCTTGGGGGGTTTCGACCACGGGTGTGGCCGGCCCCGGCTCGCAAGACGGGCATCCCGCAGGCACGGTGTTCCTCGGCTTCGCGAGCAAAGACGGTGCGGTCTCTCGACGGCTTCACCTCGACGGGGATCGCGACAGCGTCAGGCAGCAGACCGTGGCGGCGGCCATCCGGTTGATGCTCGAGACACTCGAACAGAACTGACCGATCGACGAAGAACGGGCCGTGTCGATCCAATCCGTGCACGCGCCGGCCACGAATCATCATTGAGAACTCGCGATCGACATTCGTCGTACTCGGGAATGAACGGCATTTCCATCTCGTTACAACTAATGTCATTCACAGAAAAGACGGTTCAGTGTCGTTTAGAGTTTCACGCAGTACCGAACGGGTTTCGCCGGTTCGGCAAGGTCCGATTGACGCAAGGCATACAGCAAGGAGGGGTCCAGTGATTCTAGTTCGCCAGGAGATCGGCGACGTGCTGCGAGACTTTCGTCTCCAGAAGGGTCGCACCCTTCGGCAGGTTGCAAGCAAGGCAAGCGTCGCCCTCGGCTATCTCAGCGAGGTCGAGCGTGGCCAGAAAGAGGCATCGAGCGAGATTCTCGCATCGGTAGCCGAGGCGCTCGACACGCCCATCTCGGTGATCATGCGCGAGGTCGGCGACCGGCTCGCCGTCATCGAGGGCATCGACACCATTCCCGATACCGTGCCCGACGAGTTCGTCGCGGGCTACGATTCCAAACTTCTCACTCGGTAGTCCACCTCCGAGCACGAGATCGATCACGTGGGGGCCCTGTCACGAGTGATGTGACGGGGCCCTTCACCGTTAATGCACAGTTGTGCGGCGCGAAGGACGGCATGAGACTGAGCGAGTTCAGGAGAGCGGTCTCCGACGAATTCGGTGCGGCGTACGGCCGTGTCTTGACCGGCGACCTCGTCATCGCCGAGCTCTCCGATCGCACCGCAGACGACGCTCTCCGTCAGGGCATTCCCCCACGAGACGTGTGGCTCGCTCTCTGCCGCGCGAGCGGGGTGACCGAGGAACGGTGGCACGGCGTCGGTCTGCCCACGCCGCGCTCGTAGTCTGCGGATATTCGAACCGACACGCCATCGCCGGATCGAATATATGTTCTAGAACTGTGTAGTCTCCTTCACAGCAGAACTATTGGTCGTGTTGTCCACCGATCGACGCCGCACGGGCTCCGTGTCGGTGGTCGTGTCTACAGTCGGATTACACGCACAACACGATGCGAACGCCTTGTCGATACCCGGTTCGCCGGCGCGACAGCCTATAGGCGAAAAACTCACGCGACGGATTCCGCGCACGACAGAAGGAGACAGCAATGCCATCAGATGCCACACGAGAAAAGGCTCTCGAAACAGCGCTTGCACAGATCGACCGACAGTTCGGCAAGGGCTCCGTCATGCGCTTGGGCAGCGATGACCGCGCTCCGGTCGAAGTCATCCCCACGGGGTCGATCGCACTCGACGTCGCGCTCGGAGTCGGAGGTCTTCCCCGCGGCCGCATCGTCGAGATCTACGGCCCCGAGTCGAGCGGAAAGACGACTCTCACCCTCCACGCCATCGCCAATGCCCAGAAGGCCGGCGGAATCGCCGCGTTCATCGACGCCGAGCACGCGCTCGACCCGGCCTACGCCCAGAAGCTCGGCGTCGACATCGACGCGCTTCTCGTCTCTCAGCCCGACACCGGTGAGCAGGCACTCGAGATCGCCGACATGCTCGTGCGAAGCGGCTCGATCGATCTGATCGTCATCGACTCCGTGGCGGCACTCGTGCCTCGAGCCGAGATCGAGGGCGAGATGGGCGATTCGCACGTGGGGCTCCAGGCCCGTCTGATGTCACAGGCGCTCCGCAAGCTCACGGGTGGGCTCAGCACCACGAACACCACCATGATCTTCATCAACCAGCTGCGAGAGAAGATCGGTGTCTTCTTCGGTAGTCCAGAGACCACAGCCGGCGGAAAGGCGCTCAAGTTCTACGCGTCCGTCCGGCTCGACATCCGACGCATCGAAACTCTGAAAGAGGGCACCGATGCGGTCGGCAACCGCACGCGAGTGAAGGTGGTCAAGAACAAGATGGCGCCCCCCTTCAAGCAGGCCGAGTTCGACATCCTCTACGGCATCGGAATCTCTCGCGAAGGCAGCCTCATCGACTTCGGAGTCGAACACGAGATCGTTCGCAAGTCGGGGGCCTGGTACACCTACGAGGGCGAACAGCTGGGCCAGGGTAAAGAGAACTCTCGCCGCTTCCTCAATGAGAACCCCGAGATCGCGTTGGAGATCGAGACCAAGATCCTGACCAAGCTGGGCATCGGAGCCGACAAGACCGCTGCGGCACCCGCCGCACCGGTCGCCCTCGCGACGAAGGCGGCGGCCCGCAAGGGCGCCTAGCCTGCCCACGCACCCCACCTGAACAGAAAGGCCACGGTCATGGTCAGATTCACCGGCTCATCCGACACCGACGACGACGATTCGAATGAGACCGCCGACAGCCCGGTGGCTCCCGTGGCCTTTCTGTTCGGCGCGCCCGCCGAGCAACCCGAGCCAGCCCGTCACTTCGCCGGCCCCGTAGCGGTTCCGACCCTCGATACCGCCGGGCTCACCCCCGACGAGGTCGAACAGCAAGAGTTGCAACTCGCCGATCTCGAGAACCTGGTGGTGCGGGCGCTGGCTCGTAAAGACCTCTCCGAGTGGCAGGTCACCGAGATTCTGGCGGCGAATGGGGTCGAGTCGTCGGCGTTCGAGGGCTTTCTCACGATCTACCGCTCCAAGGGCTATGTCGACGACTACGCGTTTGCCGAGCGCGAGATCGAGCGTCTGCACCGGCGCAAGGGGTTCGGCCGCAGCCAGATCCAGCGCGAGCTGGGGGCCAAGCGCATCAGCCAGGAGATCGTGTCCGATCTGCTCACCGCACTCGATGACGACGACGAGCTTGCCCGCGCCCTCGAGCTGGCCGAGAAGAAGGCTCCCAGCCTGCTGCGTCTTGACCGAGCCACGGCAGAACGCCGGCTGAGCAGCTTCCTTCAGCGCAAGGGATACCCGTCCCAAGTCGTGCGCGACGCGGTCTCGAAGACCCTGGTGACGGGCACGAGCACCGTTCGTTTCCGCTGAGCGGACGGTGGCGCGGGCTCTCGGTTCGTCGAACGTAAACTTGCCCTATGAACAGCGTGACCGCACCACCCCGCATTCGCACCTACGAGGTCCGCACCTTCGGTTGTCAGATGAACGTGCACGACTCGGAGCGGCTCTCCGGCTCTCTCGAAGCTGCTGGCTACGTGAAGGCGGAGCCCGGAACCGAGGCCGATACCGTCGTCATCAATACCTGCGCGGTACGTGAGAACGCAGACAACAAGCTCTACGGCAACCTCGGCTACCTGGCCAGTGTCAAGCGCAGGCACGACGGCATGCAGATCGCCGTGGGCGGCTGCCTGGCGCAGAAAGACAAGAACACCATCCTCACGAAGGCCCCCTGGGTCGACGTGGTCTTCGGTACACACAACATGGGCTCTCTGCCCAGCCTTCTCGAGCGAGCCCGGCACAACGGCGAAGCCCAGATCGAGATCCTCGACTCGCTCGAGACCTTCCCGTCGACACTGCCCACCAAGCGCGACTCCACCTACAGCGGGTGGGTGTCGATATCGGTCGGCTGCAACAACACCTGCACCTTCTGCATCGTGCCCGCCCTGCGTGGCAAAGAAAAAGACCGTCGGCCGGGCGACATCCTCGCCGAGATCCAGGCGCTCGTCGACGACGGTGCGATCGAGGTCACTCTTCTGGGGCAGAACGTCAATTCCTATGGGGTGGAGTTCGGCGACCGGTTCGCCTTCTCGAAGCTCTTGAGGGCCGCAGGAGCGATCCCTGGCCTCGAGCGCATCCGTTTCACGAGCCCGCACCCGGCTGCCTTCACCGACGACGTCATCGATGCCATGGCAGAGACGCCGGCGGTCATGCCTCAGCTCCACATGCCGTTGCAGTCCGGATCAGATCGTGTCCTCAAGGCCATGAGACGCTCGTACCGTTCCGCCAAGTTCCTCGGCATCCTCGATCGCGTGAGGCAGCAGATCCCGCACGCGGCGATCAGCACCGACATCATCGTCGGGTTCCCCGGCGAGACCGAAGAAGACTTCGCCGAGACCCTACGCGTGGTGGAGCAAGCGCGGTTCGCCACGGCTTTCACGTTCCAATACTCGATCCGGCCAGGAACCCCGGCGGCCACCATGCCGGATCAGGTTCCGAAGGCGGTCGTGCAAGAGCGTTACGAGAGGCTTGCCGCCCTCCAAGATCGCATCTCGTGGGAAGAGAATCAGCGCGTCATCGGTCGCGAGGTCAACGTTCTGGTCGCCAACGGGGAAGGGCGCAAAGACTCGGATACGCACCGCCTGAGCGGTCGCGCTGAAGACTCGCGGCTCGTGCACTTCGAGGTGTCCCCGACCTCGGCAGTGCCGCGACCCGGCGACATCGTCACCGTCGTCGTGACCGAGGCCGCGCCGTTCCACCTGATCGCCGACTCCGACGGCACGCCCCTACGTGTTCGCCGCACCCTCGCTGGCGATGCATGGGATCGCGCCGCGGCCGAGTCCTGCGGCGTTCCGACACCCGCCACCGGCGCATCCGCTGGCCCCCGGCCTGTCTCCCTGGGACTCCCCACGCTGCGTGTCGGTACTGTGCCGATCTACGATCTCGCCGACGGTGAGCGTTAGCGGTTCCGACGGCCACCCCACCGTCGCAGACGTGGTCGTGATCGTCGGGGCCACGGGAACAGGCAAGTCGGGTCTTGCTCTCGATCTGGCCGAGGGCCTCTTTCGGCATGGTCGCCGTGCGGAGGTGGTGAACGCCGATGCAATGCAGCTGTACCGCGGCATGGACATCGGCACGGCGAAGCTTCCGCTCGTCGACCGCAGAGGCGTTCCTCATCACCTTCTCGACGTGCTCGATGTCACACAAGAGAATTCCGTCGCCGACTTCCAGACCTCGGCGCGCGCCGAGATCGACGCGGTTATCGAACGCGGCAATGTACCGATCCTCGTCGGTGGGTCGGGTCTGTACGTTTCGAGCGTCATCTACGAGTTCGACTTCCCGGGCACCGACCCGGCGATCCGCGCACGTCTCGAAGCCGAGCTCATCGCCGACGGTCCTGGATCCCTCTACAGGCGACTCAAGGAGCGCGACGAGAGCGCCGCCGCGGCGATCGGGTCGCAGAATGGTCGCAGGCTCGTGCGTGCTCTCGAGGTGTTCGAGATGACGGGCCGAACGCTCACGGGAACGCTTCCCGGCGCTCCCGTCGGATGGCGAACGTCGAGCATCATCTCCCTCGAGATGCCCCGTGCAGACCTCGTCTCGCGCCTCGACGAGCGCGTGCGCGGCATGTGGCGAGACGGAATCGTCGACGAAGCAGATGCGCTGCGCTCGGAGGGTCTCGCGGCTGACACGACCGCCGGCAAGGCGATCGGTTATGCACAGGCGCTGGCCCAACTGGCCGGCGAGATCAGTGAAGACGAGGCGATCGCCTCGACCCAGGCTCTCACTCGGCGCTACGCCCGTCGCCAGGTGGGGTGGTTCCGGCGCTACGTCGCATCGGTGACGACGGATGCCCGTGATCCGGACTCGACGGCACGCGCACTGTCAGAGACCCTAGGCTTGCAGGATGGCGACTGAACTGCACTTCACCAAGGGGCACGGCACGGGCAACGACTTCGTGCTCTACACCGATGCTCAGGGCACGAACGATCTCACCCCCGCCCAAGTCGCCGCCATCTGTGATCGGCACTTCGGGGTCGGCGCCGATGGAGTCATCCGCGCCGTCAGGTCCGACAGCCTTCCCGATGGGGCCGCCGCTCTGGCCGAAGATGCGGCCGCAGAATGGTTCATGGATTACCGCAACGCCGACGGGTCGATCGCCGAGATGTGCGGCAACGGCATCCGGGTCTACACGCGGTATCTCATCGACAACGGTTTGGTCGAACTGGGCCCGGGAGACACACTCGCGATCGGTACGCGAGTGGGCGTACGCGATGTCCAGCGCAGCACCACGGGATTCCAGGTCGACCTCGGACGCTGGCGTCTTGAGGCGGGCGAGCCCGTCGTTCGGGCGCGCAACCTCGCTGTCGCACGCCCCGGACAGGGAATTAACATGGGCAATCCGCACGTCGTCGTGGCCCTCGCGGATACCGACGAGCTTGCGGCAGCCGATCTCGCCTACATCCCCCAGATAGAGCCGGAACCGGTCGACGGCGCGAACGTCGAGTTCGTCGTGCCCCACGAGCCGCTCGTCGCAGACGGCGTCGGACGCATCACGATGCGAGTCCACGAGCGCGGCAGCGGTGAGACCCTCTCGTGTGGCACGGGGGCTGCTGCGGCCGCGTTGGCCACACGGCATTGGGCCGGCCGTGGTGCTCCGAACATCTGGAGGGTCGACGTGCCGGGTGGCACGGTCGGCGTTCGGATGTTTGCAGCCGAGGACGGCGAGCATGTGTCGTTGTCCGGGCCCGCCGAGCTCGTGTTCGAGGGCGATCTCTCGCTCGGATAGCCGAGAGTCAGGCGATCGAGCGGGCGCGCAGCACCCGGTAGCCCTTGTTCGTCGCGGCACGCGTGATCTGGATGTCGGACGGGAACTCGGACTCGATCCAGCGCTGCAGGGAGTCGGAGCCGAGATTGCGCTGAACCACGAGCCAGGCGTCCGAGCCCTTCTCGAGTCGAGGCAACCAGGTCTTCATGATCGTGTGCAGTTCTGCCTTGCCGACTCGGATGGGTGGATTCGACCAGATCGTCATGAACGAGATGTCGGCGGGAACATCGGATGCCAGAACGGCGTTGACGTTCGTGAGACCGAGGCGGTCGGCGTTGGCGCGAACGAGATCGAGAGCCCGTTCGTTGACGTCGACGGCCCAGACCTGGGCTCGCGGAGACAGGAGAGCGAGCGATAGAGCGATCGGCCCCCACCCGCACCCGAGGTCGAGGAGATTGCCGCCGGGCGGGGGAGCCGGAGTGTTCGCGAGGAGCACTTGAGTGCCCACATCGATGCGATCCGGGCTGAAGACCCCGCCGGCCGTGACCAGCGTGTGGTCGGTATCGGCGAGACGCACCGAGATCTCTCGAGGGATGAGCGGACTCGCCGGGGTGGCCGAGAAATAGTGCTCATTCGTCATAGAGGGACAGTAGCAAACCTGAGAGGGATATCCTTGACGCAGATGACCGAGAAAACTGAAGCAACAACAGAGAACCACGACAGCGACGACGTGGTCGCGAGAGTGCTGGCCAGGGCGGAGACGCGGGCAGCGGGTTACTCCCTGTTCACGAACTCAGCGGCCCAGGCCCTGCAGCGCGACACGACCGGCCGCGAATCCGGATTCGACGGCGACCAGAGTGAGCGCGAAGACCGACAGGCCCTGCGCCGAGTGGTCGGGCTGTCGACGGAACTCGAAGACGTCACCGAGGTCGAGTATCGACAGCTGCGCATCGAGAACGTCATTCTCATCGGGGTGTACACCCAGGGCAGTCTCACCGACGCAGAGAACTCGATGCATGAGCTGGCCGCACTGGCAGAGACCGCGGGTGCGGTGGTACTCGAAGGCCTGCTGCAACGCCGACCGACACCAGATCCCAGCACCTACTTCGGCAAGGGCAAGGCCCACGAACTGCGCGATTTGGTGCAGTCGCTGGGCGCCGACACCGTGATCGCCGACAGCGAGCTCGCGCCGAGCCAGCGCCGAGCCCTCGAAGACGTCGTCAAGGTCAAGGTGATCGACCGCACCGCCGTGATCCTCGATATCTTCAGCCAGCACGCCAAGAGTCGAGAGGGCAAGGCCCAGGTGGAGCTCGCTCAACTCGAGTACCTCCTTCCGAGGCTTCGAGGCTGGGGTGACTCGATGTCTCGCCAGGCAGGTGGCCAGGTGGGTGGTGCCGGAGCCGGTATGGGCTCGCGCGGACCGGGTGAGACGAAGATCGAACTCGACCGTCGCCGGATCCACACACGCATGGCCCGGTTGCGCAAGCAGATCGTAGAGATGAAGCCCGCTCGCGATGCGAAGCGCGCCAATCGCAAACGCAACGCCGTGCCTTCTGTCGCCATCGCCGGATACACGAATGCCGGCAAGTCGTCGCTGTTGAACAGAGTGACGCGCGCAGGTGTGCTGGTCGAGAACGCGTTGTTCGCGACACTCGATTCGACCGTGCGCAAAACCACCGCAGTCGACGGCCGTCAGTACACGTTCGCCGACACGGTGGGCTTCGTTCGGAACCTTCCGCATCAGCTCGTCGAGGCATTCCGCTCGACCCTGGAGGAGGTGGCTGACGCGGACGTCATCATCCACGTCGTCGACGGGGCTCATCCCGATCCCGCGAGCCAGTTGGCCACCGTCAGAGACGTGATCGGCGAGGTGGGGGCTCGAGGCATCCCCGAGATCGTGGCCTTCAACAAGAGCGATCTGATCTCCGAAAGCGATCGCATCGTGTTGCGGGGGCTCGAGCCTCGCTCGGTGTTCGTCTCGGCGCGCACCGGAGAAGGCATAACGGAACTGCTCGAGATGGTCGAACAGGCGCTGCCCAAGCCGACGATCACCGTCGATGTCCTGCTCCCGTATGAGCGTGGCGATCTGGTGGCCCTCCTGCACGACCACAACACCGTGCTCAGCACCGACTACGAAGAGGCGGGAACTCGAGTCCGCGCCCTCGTCAACCCGGAATACGAGCAGGCCCTGGAGGAGTTCGCGGTCTCTCGCTAGCGCGCTTCTGATCGATTGCGCCCACGGCGCAGAAAGGCCCCGGACTATCATTCGTCCGGGGCCTTTCTGCGCTGCGTCGAGCGGTGCTGTCGTCAGCGTACCGAGCGCAAGACAGAGACGACTTTGCCGAGCACCTGAGCGTGGTCGCCCACGATCGGCTCGAAGTTCGAGTTGCGGGGGAGCAGCCACGTGTGTCCGTCGCGCTGCCGGAACACCTTCACGGTGGCCTCGCCGTCGAGCATCGCTGCAACGATGTCGCCGTTCTCAGCCGTCTGCTGAGCCCGGACGACGACGAAGTCGCCGTCGCAGATCGCCGCGTCGATCATCGATTCTCCAACCACTTTCAGCATGAAGAGATCGCCGCCGCCGACCAGCTGACGGGGGAGGGGAAAGACCTCCTCGACCTGCTGCTCGGCCGTGATCGGGATACCTGCTGCGATGCGACCTACCAGCGGCACGAGGGCGGCGTCGCCCATTGGGGCCGCCGTGTCGGATGACTCGACGGTCTCCGATGACGACTCGGGCGTAGGGATGTCGATGAGGACCTCCATGGCGCGAGGACGGTTCGGGTCGCGACGAAGGTAGCCGCTCAACTCGAGCTGGTTGAGCTGATGCGTGACGCTCGAGAGCGAGGCAAGACCGACCGCATCGCCGATCTCGCGCATGCTCGGCGGGTAGCCGCGCTGGCTGACCGATCGTTGAACGACTCCGAGGATGGCCAACTGCTTCTCCGAGAGGCTCTTTCGCCGTCTCGTTCCACGTTCGGTGGTCATGTGTCCCGCTTTCCGTCGGCGTCGTTTTCGAGTGTGCTGTGCCTTCGCAGTCGCCGATGTCGGTGGCTGGTGGTGCACTGTCGGTGGCTGGTGATGCACTTTGTACCGACAGTCGAAACTGTATCCAACTCAGGGTGCAAACAAAACACATGTTCGAGTGTGTCGCCATAATCGATCGACTTTCGAGCTTGATCTATCGAACATTCGAAGCTATATTCGGAACACAGCTTCGTATCCGGTGCTCCCGGCCGAGCGCCGGATACGAATTTCTCCTGGAGGTTGCCATGACCGCACTGCCCGCTACCGCGTCACACACCGCTCGCCTGCGAATCACCCGCCGCGGTCGTGTCGTCCTCGCGGCACTGGCGTCGATCCCCGTGGTGGCGGTCGTCACCGCCGTGGCTCTCTTCGGTGCGAATAGCGCGGTCGCCGATGGTGTCGCATCGTCGGGGGCGACGCAGGCCTTCGACTACGTCACCGTTCAGGCCGGTGAGACCCTTTGGGGCCTGGCCGAAGAGATCGCTCCGACGGCCGACCCGCGCGATGTCATCGCCGACATCGTGAGCCTCAACCAGCTCCCATCCGCCGAGGTCCAGCCGGGGCAGCGTCTCGCCGTTCCCGACGAGTACTGAGCCGTTCAGCTATTCGGGTGATCGCGGAGTCGTCGCAGGGGCCCGCTAAAATCGTCACGTGACCTCTCTCGACGACCTTCCCATTCGCGACGATCTCCGGGGTATGTCTCCCTACGGGGCTCCTCAGAAACACGTCCGCGTCGAGCTGAACGTCAATGAGAACACGCACCCGATCCCCGAGCCGGTGGCGCGAGACATCATCGAGTCACTTGCTCGTGCCATCCTGACGATCAACCGCTACCCCGATCGGGAGTTCTCTCAGCTGCGCGACAGTCTGGCCGCGTATCTCGGGCACGGTATGACTCGAGACAATATCTGGGCTGCGAACGGCTCGAATGAGATCCTCCAGCAGATCATGCAGGCTTTCGGCGGCCCGGGGCGGTCCATTCTGGGGTTCCCTCCCACGTATTCGATGCACTCCATCATCGCGTCTGGCACCGGTACACGATGGATCTCCGCAGAGCGCGACGCCGACTTCGAGATCTCGCCGAACACGGCGGTCGCGGCGATCCGCGAGCACCAGCCCGACATCGTCATCTTCTGTTCGCCGAACAACCCCACGGGAACCCCGCTGTCGCTCGAAACCATCGAGGCGGCTTACGACGCGACCGACAAGATCGTGATCGTCGACGAGGCATACGCGGAGTTCGCCCCGGCAGGCGCCCCATCGGCCCTCACGTTGTTGCCCGGGCGTCCGCGGCTCATCGTGTCGCGCACCATGAGCAAGGCCTTCGCGTTCGCCGGTGCTCGGCTCGGGTACCTGGCTGCCGATCCGTCAGTCGCTGACGCGCTTCGCCTCGTTCGTCTTCCGTATCACCTGTCGTCGCTCACGCAGGCCGCCGCAGTCGCTGCGCTCGATCACTCGGCCGAGATGCTCGCCATGGTCGACGACATCTCGGTGCAGCGTGATCGCATCGTCGAGAGGCTCACCGAGCTGGGCTACCACGCGTGGCCGACGTGGTCGAACTTCGTGCTCTTCGGTGGCGTCGAGAATCCTGCTGAGGTGTTCGAGACGTTGCTCGAGCAGGGCATCATCATTCGCAATCTCGGCATTCCGGGGCATCTTCGCGTGAGTGCCGGTACGCAGGCCGAGACCACCGCTTTCCTCGACGCGATGGCCGCCCTGTCCTGACCCATCGGGTCGCATGGCGGCCCAACCGTACCGCGACGGATCGGGGCCGGTAAACTGAGGCCATGGCCACACCTTCCCGCACCGCGCGCCTGCAGCGCGCGACCAGCGAATCCAGTATCGAACTCTCGCTCGACCTCGATGGAACAGGCGAGAGTTCCATCTCGACGGGTGTGCCGTTCTTCGACCACATGCTCACCGCCTTCGCCAAGCACTCGCTGACGGATCTGACGGTCACAGCATCGGGTGACGTCGATATCGACGTGCACCACACCGTCGAAGACGTGGGAATCGTGCTGGGCACGGCGATCAAGCAGGCCCTGGGAGACAAGGCCGGGATCTCTCGCTTCGGCGACGCCCTCGTGCCTCTCGACGAAGCGCTTGTGCAGGCCGTGGTCGACATCTCCGGACGCCCCTTCCTGGTTCACAGCGGAGAGCCGAGCGGATTCGAGTTCCACCTCATCGGCGGCCACTTCACCGGATCCATGGTGCGCCACGTCTTCGAAGCGATCACCTTCCACGCGGCGATGACCGTTCACATCACCGTTCTCGGTGGCCGCGATCCCCACCACATCGCCGAGGCGGAGTTCAAGGCGTTCGCTCGCGCCTTCCGTCAGGCCAAGTCGCTCGACCCGCTCGTCTCGGGCGTCCCGTCGACCAAGGGTGCCCTGTGACCGGCAAGTCCGTCGTCGTCCTCGATTACGGCAGTGGAAACATCCACTCGGCGGCCAAGGCACTCGAGCGCGCGGGCGCCCGAGTGGAACTCACCCGCGACCGGGCACGCGTCATGGAGGCCGACGGGTTGTTCGTGCCCGGGGTCGGCGCGTTCTCCGCGGTGATGGAACAGCTCCGGGCCGTGCGAGGCGATGAACTCATCGACAGGCGGTTGGCCGGAGGCCGACCGGTGCTCGGCATCTGTGTAGGCATGCAGGTGATGTTCGACCGCGGCGTCGAACGCGGCATCGACACCGAAGGCCTCGGCGAGTGGCCCGGAGCGGTCGAGCAACTGCCCGCGGAGATCCTGCCCCACATGGGGTGGAACGTCGTCGACGCCCCGAGCGAGTCCGTGCTGTTCGACGGCATCCGAGACGAACGCTTCTACTTCGTGCACTCCAACGCGGCCCAGCAGTGGCTGCTTCCGCCCCAGTCGCCTCTGCCCGCACCTCGCGTGACCTGGGCGGATCACGACGGCCCCTTCATCGCGGCCGTCGAGAACGGCCCCCTCTCCGCGACTCAGTTTCACCCCGAGAAGTCGGGCGAGGCGGGCCTGCAGCTGCTGCGCAACTGGATCGCGTCGCTCTAACCCCGACTCCGATTTCGTCGGCCTCAGAGGAATCGTTAAGATCGCACGGGGTGTCCGCACGTGCGCCTGACAGAGACAAGAAGGACCCCATGAGCGAGTTCAGCATCAAGACCCCCGCACTCACCCTGCTGCCTGCCGTCGATATCGCCGGAGGCAAGGCCGTGCGACTCACTCAGGGCAAGGCGGGCACGGAGACCAACCACGGCGACCCGGTCGACGCGGCGGCGGACTGGGTCAGTCAGGGCGCCGAGTGGATTCACCTGGTCGACCTCGATGCGGCGTTCGGCAGAGGAGACAACCTCCACGTCGTGAAGCGCGTCATCCACGAAGCGAAGGGCGTCAACGTCGAGCTCTCTGGAGGTATCCGCGACGATCGCAGCCTCGAGACGGCCCTCGAGAGCGGCGCGAAGCGCGTCAATCTCGGCACGGCGGCGCTCGAGAACCCCGAGTGGGCGGCCAGCGTGATCGCGAGCTACGGCGAGGCGATCGCCGTCGGTCTCGACGTGCGCGGCACGACTCTGGCCGCGCGCGGGTGGACGGAGGACGGGGGAGACCTGTGGGAGGTTCTGACTCGCCTCGAAGACGCGGGCTGCGCGCGATACGTGGTCACGGATGTCACCAAGGACGGCACACTCAAGGGACCGAACGTCGGGTTGCTGAAGCAGGTCATGGAGCACACATCGCGCCCGGTCGTCGCCTCGGGTGGCATCTCCAGCCTCGACGACATCGCCGAGCTCCGGGCGCTCGTCTCTCTCGGACTCGAGGGAGCGATCGTCGGTCGGGCACTCTACTCGGGGGCGTTCACCCTCGCAGAGGCATTGGATGTGGCGTCTGACTGAGCATCGGGGCGCTCGTGCGCCCCACGACCACAGTGCGTCCGACTCGGCGGGTCAGCCGTGGGCCGGCCGGTCGTTCGACGCAAACTTCTTCGCCGGCGACTCCGGCGGGGCCCCAGAGAGGCTCGTCGAAGCCCTCCGGCGCTTCCGGGCGGCTGAGCTTGCCCAGACCGACGTCCTCGACGCCGTGCGCGACGTTCGTCTCCTGGTTCCGCTCGTCGCCCACGCGGGCGAGACCGGTGTGGATGCTCACGGTCGGCGCTTCGACAAAACCCAGGAGCTGTCGCTCGTCACCGTCGGCGCTCCCGACGGACGCCGCGTTCTTCCCGTGTTCACCTCGACCGAGGCCATGGCCGCCTGGAATCCGGCGGCCCGGCCGATACCGGCCTCGGCTCGCAGGGCCGCTCTCGCCGCAGCGGGGGAGGAGACGCCGCTCATGGTGCTCGACCCCACGAGCGACACGGAGTTCGTCTTCCGACGGCCGATGCTGAGGGCGATAGCCGAGGGGACGGCGTGGGTGCACCCGTCGGCCTCATCGACCATCGTCGAAGCCTTCCAGCAGTCGATCGCCTCGTCGGCGGCCGTCCGGTGGGTGCGGCTGTCCGACGGCGATCCGGATGCCCGGATGGCTGGCCCGCAGGTCATCGTCGAGTTGGGCCTGGTTCCCGACCTCACACGCAGCGAGCTCGACGAGGTGCTGGCGTACCTGCAGAGGTCCTGGCAGGCGAGCGAGCTCATCGCGAGCGAGGTCGACTCTCTGGGCGTGAAACTGGCAGAGGCCCGCTGAGCCGACCGACTCAGGTGACCGGACCGGTGAGCTTCTCTCCCGGGCCCTGGCCGATCGCATCCGGAATCGCCGACGCCTCGCGGAACGCGAGCTGCAGGGAACGGAGACCGTCGCGGAGGCTTCGAGCGTGCTGATCGCCGATCTCGGGTGAGGCGCTCGTGACCAGGCCGGCCAGAGCGATGATCAGCTTGCGCGCCTCATCGAGGTCGATCTGGTTCTCCGGATCGTCGGCCAGCCCCGTCTTGATGGCCGCAGCACTCATGAGGTGCACGGCCGTGGTGGTGATCAATTCGACCGCGGGCACCTCCGAGATGTCTCGCGTGGCGGAGGTGGCCGAGTCGTCGTATGCAAAGCTCATGAGGCGAGTCTAGGTCGCCTGTCGCCGTGGACTATGCCGAGACCGAATCCTCTGTTAGTATCTTCAAGGCTCTGGGGAACATGTTTACCCCCAGTACGAAAAGTGGAGAATCTCCCACCCGCACACCGCTTCAACAGGTTAACGGGTAGATTGCACTCCGCTTCGGGTCAGAACATCGATCCGAAGTAGACAGGGTGTGGTGCGCAGAACGGCTCAGGCTCGAGTTCGCGTGCAGATTATTCAAGGTTCGTGGCTGCGTGCTCACCTACGATCGCGCTGCCGAGCCCGGTACCCAGACGTCTGTGTCTGGGAGTGCCGCACCAGCGATTGAAGGAGTAACGCATCAGCGATCCCCGTACAAACGACCGTATCCGGGTCTCCGAGGTCCGCCTCGTTGGCCCCGCCGGTGAGCAGGTCGGCGTCGTCAGTATCGACGTCGCACTCAAGCTTGCCCAAGAGGCAGACCTCGATCTGGTTGAGGTGGCCCCCAATAGCAAGCCGCCCGTTGCCAAGATCATGGATTACGGCAAGTTCAAGTACGAAGCTGCGCAGAAGGCCAAGGAAGCCCGTCGTAACCAGGCGAACACGATCCTCAAAGAGGTCCGTTTCCGTCTGAAGATCGACGTGCACGACTACGAGACGAAGCGCAAGCGCGCCGAGGGATTCCTCAAGGCGGGCGACAAGGTGAAGGCCATGATCCTGTTCCGCGGCCGCGAGCAGTCGCGCCCCGAGCAGGGCGTCCGTCTTCTCCAGCGCTTCGCAGAAGACGTCTCCGAGTTCGGTGCCGTCGAATCGACTCCGACGATCGATGGCCGCAACATGGTCATGGTGATCGGGCCGCTGAAGAACAAGTCCGAGGCCAAGGCCGAGGCGAACGCTCAGCGTGCCGCTTCGAAGAGCCGTCCCGGTGCAGAAGAGACAGCCGACGAAGCCCCCGAGGCTGCGTCGCCCGCTGCAACAGACACCGTCGCGGCAGACTCTGCCGAGACGAAGTAGCACCCCACAAACCGAGCAAGTCCCAAGGAGATATCAATGCCCAAGATGAAGACCCACTCCGGGTCCAAGAAGCGTTTCAAGGTCACTGGCACCGGCAAGCTCATGAAGCAGCAGGCCGGAATGCGTCACAACCTCGAGGTCAAGTCGGCGAAGCGCAAGGCTCGCCTGAACCAGGACCAGGTGTTGGCTCCTGCCGACTCGAAGGTCATCAAGAAGCTTCTCGGCCTGTAGTCGCCGACTCCACACGGAATAAGGAATTAGGAAATGGCAAGAGTAAAGAGGGCCGTCAACGCCCACAAGAAGCGTCGGGTCATCCTCGAGCGCGCCAGCGGCTACCGCGGACAGCGTTCGCGCCTGTACCGCAAGGCCAAAGAGCAGGTCACCCACTCGCTCGTCTACTCGTACCGCGACCGTCGCGCCCGCAAGGGTGACTTCCGTCGCCTGTGGATCCAGCGCATCAACGCGGCGTCCCGTGCGAACGGCCTCACGTACAACCGTCTGATCCAGGGTCTCGGCCTTGCAGGCATCGAGGTCGACCGTCGCATCCTGGCCGACCTCGCCGTTCACGAGCCCGCCACGTTCGCGGCACTCGTCGAGAGTGCTCGTGCCGCCCTCCCCGCCGACACGTCGGCGCCGAGGACCGCAGCCTAATAAGCTGTAGGGAACATCCATGTTCCTTTGACCCGAAAGAGGTCGCATGTCCCTCCTGGATAACCCGCGGTCGCCGCGGGTCCGGGCAGTGGCAAAGCTCTCCAAGAAAGGAGCCCGGTCTGAGACCGGGCTCTTTCTCTTGGAGGGGCCACAAGCCGTTTCCGAGGCGCTGACCTTCGCGCCCGACCTCGTCGTCGACCTGTTCGCGACGCCCTTCGCCCTCGATCGATATGCCGACATCGCCGACGCCGCCGACAAGGCGGGGGTCGAAGTCGAGTTCGTCACCGAGACCGTGCTCCAGGCCATGGCCGACACAGTCACCCCGCAGGGCTTCGTCGCCGTCTGTCGCCAGTTCCCCACCGCGCTGAAGGACATCTTCAGCGGTTCGCCCCGGCTCATCGCCATCCTCGAAGAGGTCCGCGACCCCGGCAACGCGGGAACGATCATCCGTGCGGCCGACTCCGCGGGCGCCGATGCCGTGATCCTCACGGGGCGCAGCGTCGACCTCTACAACCCGAAGGTCGTGCGTTCGACGACCGGGTCGCTGTTCCACCTCCCTGTCGCGGTCGAGGCGAACTTGGCCGATGTGAGGGCGCGTGCCACCGAGGCGGGCATCCAGATCCTCGCCGCCGATATCAAGGGCGACGACATGCTCACGGCTCGAAATTCCGGGGTTCTCGACGCGCCGACTGCCTGGCTGTTCGGCAACGAGGCGCGAGGTCTGGCCGACGAAGACCTGGCCCTGGCGGATCATTCCATCTCTGTGCCGATCTACGGCCAGGCCGAGTCGATGAATCTCGCGACGGCCGCATCGGTCTGTCTCTACGAAAGCGCGTTCGCCCAGCGGAGCTCGTGAATCGGGCGTCGTGCCGGCGCATGAACGGGAGCGATCACGGTTAGATAACCGTCGAGGTTCTGACACACGGCCGTAACACGATGTCCCCTACGGTGGGGGCATGGAGTCCACCAACGCCGATGCCCCTGTCAACGATGCGGTGGCGGGCCCGGCCACGTCGAACATCTCTGTTCGCCGGGGCGAGCCGCTTGTAGTGCTCAATAACGTGAACAAGCACTACGGTGAGCTGCACGTTCTCAACGACATCGACACCGTCGTGAATCGAGGCGAGGTCGTCGTCGTGATCGGGCCGAGCGGCTCCGGCAAGTCGACGTTCTGCAGAGCGATCAACCGGCTTGAGACGATCGACTCCGGAAGCATCACGATCGATGGCAAGGTGCTGCCCGAAGAGGGCAAGGCCCTCGCGCAGCTCCGTGCCGACGTCGGCATGGTCTTCCAGTCCTTCAACCTCTTCGCCCACAAGACCATTCTCGAGAACGTCACCCTGGCGCCGATCAAGGTGCGCGGGCTGTCACGCAAAGAGGCAGACAAGCGCGGCATGGAGATGCTCGACCGAGTGGGCATCGCCAATCAGGCGAACAAGATGCCGGCGCAGCTCTCCGGTGGTCAGCAGCAGCGTGTCGCCATCGCCCGCAGTCTGGCGATGCAGCCCAAGCTCATCCTCATGGACGAGCCCACCAGCGCGCTCGACCCCGAGATGATCACCGAGGTTCTCGACGTCATGGTCGGTCTCGCCAAAGACGGCATGACGATGATCGTCGTGACCCACGAGATGGGCTTCGCTCGAAAGGCCGCGGATCGTGTGATCTTCATGGCAGACGGGCGCATCGAAGAAGAGGCGACCCCAGAACAGTTCTTCACGAACCCCCAGTCGCACAGGGCGCAGGACTTCCTGTCGAAAATACTCGACCACTGATCATGTGGTCGGGCACGCAGCA
This sequence comes from Agreia sp. Leaf335, assembly GCF_001423605.1. NCBI lineage: Bacteria > Bacillati > Actinomycetota > Actinomycetes > Micrococcales > Microbacteriaceae > Agreia > Agreia sp. Leaf335. Next base: position 1,229,435 of record NZ_LMOQ01000001.1, read on the forward strand.
TACGGAGAGAGGTACGAAACCGATGAGAGCATCGAAAAAACTGAGCTTGGCCGCACTGGCGGCAGCGACCATGATCGCGCTGGCCGGATGCGCCGGGTCACTCGATGAGGCCGAGACGACCACGACGCCGGAGCCGGCCCCCACATTCGCAGCGGGATCGACGATGGAGCGTCTCGCCGAAGCCGGCACGATCACGATCGGCACGAAGTTCGACCAGCCGCTGTTCGGACTGACAGACATCGATGGCACGCCCAAGGGCTTCGACGTCGAGATCGGCAAGCTGATCGCCGCCAAGCTCGGCATCGCCGAAGACAAGATCGTCTGGAAAGAGGCGGTGTCAGCCAACCGCGAGCCCTTCATCCAGAACGGCGAGGTCGACATCGTGGTCGCCACGTACACGATCAATGACAAGCGCAAAGAGGTCATCTCCTTCGCCGGCCCGTACTACGAGGCAGGCCAGTCCATCCTCGTGAAGGCCGACAACGACGACATCAAGAGCGAGAAGGACCTCGTCGGCAAGCCGGTGTGCTCCGTGACCGGGTCGACTCCCGCGGCGAAGCTCAGCGAGATCGGTGCCGAGCCGCTGCTGACAGACACCTACACCAACTGCCTGGAGCCGCTTCGCGGCGGACAGGTCGTCGCGGTCTCGACCGACAACGTGATCCTGGCCGGACTGGCGCAGCAGAACGAGGGTCAGTTCAAGGTCGTCGGCAAGCCGTTCACTCAGGAGCCCTACGGCATCGGACTGGCGAAGGACGACACCGACTTCCGGAACTTCATCAACGACGTGCTCGAGGAATCGTACGAGGACGGCAGCTACAAGGCTGCGTGGGATGCCACGGCCGGTGAGGTGCTCGAATACGTCGAGCCGCCGGCAGTCAACCGGTACTAGCGCGACAACCGACCGGAGGGTCTACTGCGATCAACGCAGCCGGCCCTCCGCTCGGGTGAACTGACCGACCGTCCCTCCGCACGAGATGAGCCCATGTGAACGCCGTCATCGAGAACCTGCCGCGGTTCATCGAAGCCTTCGGGATGACCCTGTGGCTGCTCGTGCTCTCCGGAGCCTGCGCACTGATCATCGGCACCGTGATCGCCGCGATGAGGATCTCGCCGGTGCCGTCGCTGAGTGCCTTCGCGAACGTCTACACCGAGCTGCTGCGCAATACGCCCCTGACTCTGGTGCTGTTCTTCTGCGCGTTCGTGCTGCCCCAGCTGGGCTCACGCCTCCCTTATGAATGGGCGGCGTTCATCGGACTCACCCTCTACACCTCTCCCTTCGTGGCCGAGGCACTGCGATCGGGTATCAACGGCGTCGCCGTCGGCCAGGCCGAAGCGGCACGTAGCCTGGGCCTCGGCTTCATGCAGTCGACCACATTGATCATCTTCCCGCAGGCGTTCCGCATGGTGATCCCGCCCCTGATCAACGTGATGATCGCACTCACGAAGAACACGTCGGTCGCCGGCGGATTCTTCGTCTTCGAGCTCTTCTCCGCGGCCAAAGAACTCACGAATGCGAACGGCAACGCCGTGATCGCCATTCTGCTCGCCGTCGCGGCGTTCTACCTCGCCGTCACCATCCCGCTCGGAATCCTCTCCGCGCACCTCGAGAAGAAGCTGGCGGTACAGCGATGAGCGCCTCTGTTCTGTTCGACACCCCTGGACCCCGCACCCGTCGACGGTCGCGGATCGCCTCGGTGATCGTGGTCCTCCTGATCGCGGCGGGCCTCGCCTGGATCATCTACACCCTCGCTCAGCCTCGTGACTCGTCCGGCATCACGCTCCCGGGCTACTTCGACGAGTCGCGCTGGGACATCTTCGTGCTGGCCGAACTGTGGGTCCGCATCGGGCAGGGGCTCCTCGCGACCCTCCAGGCCGCAGCCGTCGCTGCCGTGATGGCCCTCGTCATCGGGGTGCTCTTCGCCATGCTGCGCACGTCGTCGCTGGCCATCGTCCGAATCCCGACCACGATCGTGCTCGAGTTCTTCCGCGGCATGCCCGTGCTGCTGATGATGCTCTTCATCCTGCTCGTCGCGTCGACCGGCGCGTTCTGGGCCGTGGTGCTGGCGCTCGGCGTCTACAACGGCGCGATCATCGGCGAGTCCCTGCGGGCCGGCCTCGCCGCCTTGCCCCGCGGGCAGCGAGAGGCGGGCCTCAGCCTCGGCCTCACACGCTTCCAGTCGAAAGTCTTCATCGAGTTCCCCCAGGCGTTCCGACAGATGCTGCCGGTCATCATCGCGCAGCTCGTCGTTCTGCTCAAGGACACGAGTCTCGGCTACATCGTCGGATACAACGAGCTCATCCGCACCACGATGAACAACCTGGGCAGCAGCGTCGGCAATCGCTATCTCTTCTCGCTCTTCCTCGTGACCCTCGTGATCTACCTCGCGGTCAACCTCTCGCTGAGCGCCGTCGCCCGTCGTCTCGCTCGCAGACGGAGCCCGGGCACGATGTCGCCCAAAGACCAGATCACACCGACCGCGTCGATCTCCGCGGTGGGCATGGCGAGCACGAACCCCGAGGACCGCACGACGGAGTAGCGCGCGTTCGGTCGCTAAACTTGGGAACCGTGTCTGACCCCATTGTGATTTCCGACGAATCCGTCGCCGCGGCCGTTGACGCCGCCCTGGCTGCCATCGCAGCCTCCGACGACTCGACCGCCCTCAAGGCCGCCCGCAGCGCTCACGTGGGGGAGGCGTCTGTGCTGTCGCGCCTCAACGCCACGCTCCGAGACGTACCCAAGGAGCAGAAGGCCGCGGCCGGCAAGCTCATGGGGCAGGCCCGTGCCCGTGTCGCTCAGGCCCTCGCCGAACGCGAGGCGCAGATCGTCGCACGCGAGGAGGAAGCCCGTCTCGAGAGCGAGTTCGTCGACGTGACCGCTCTGCCGAGCTACACGCGCGTGGGCGCCCGGCATCCACTGTCGCTTCTGCAGGAGCGCATCGCCGACATCTTCGTGGGTATGGGGTGGGAGGTCGCCGAGGGCCCCGAGCTCGAGAGCGAGTGGTTCAACTTCGACGCGCTCAATTTCGCTCCGGATCACCCCGCGCGGGCCATGCAGGACACGTTCTTCGTCGAACCCGTCGAGTCGCACCTCCTGCTGCGCACACACACGTCGCCCGTGCAGATCCGTTCGCTCCTGTCGCGCGAACTTCCCGTCTACGTGATCGCACCGGGCCGGGTCTACCGCACCGATGAACTCGATGCCACGCACACCCCGGTGTTCATGCAGGTCGAGGGCATCGCGATCGACAAGGGACTGACGATGGCGCACCTGCGCGGCACGCTCGAGCACTTCGCCCGCGCGATGTTCGGTGAGGGTGCCGAGATCCGACTGCGGCCCAACTACTTCCCGTTCACCGAGCCGAGCGCAGAGATGGACGTCTGGCAGCCGAATGCCAAGGGCGGCGCGCGCTGGGTCGAATGGGGCGGGTGCGGAATGGTCAACCCCAACGTGCTGCTCTCGGCGGGCATCGATCCCGAGGAGTATCAGGGCTTCGCCTTCGGTATGGGCATCGAGCGCACCCTTCAGTTCCGCAACGACCTCAATGACATGCGCGACATGGTCGAGGGCGATATCCGCTTCAGTCAGCAGTTCGGAATGGTGGTCTAGTCCATGCGTATCCCACTCGGATGGTTGGCGGAATACGTCGACGTCGCACCAGGTTCCACGGTCGCCGATGTTCACGCGGCGCTCGTCAAGGTCGGGCTCGAAGAAGAGGGCTCTCACGATTTCGACCTCTCCGGCCCCATCGTGGTCGGCGAGGTGCTCGACTTCGTCGAGGAGCCGCAGTCGAACGGCAAGACGATCCGCTGGTGCAGCGTGCGCGTCGCTCCCGATGGCGAGACGGCTCTGGATGGCGGTGGGGACGTGCGCGGCATCGTCTGCGGCGCCCACAACTTCGCGCCGGGCGACAAGGTCGTCGTGACGCTGCCCGGAGCCGTGCTTCCGGGAGGCTTCGCGATCGCGGCACGCAAGACATACGGGCACGTCTCCGACGGCATGATCGCGTCGTCTCGTGAGTTGGGTCTCGGCGACGAGCACGACGGCATCCTCAGACTGGCCACCCTCGGGCTCGATCCGGTCGTCGGCACAGACGCGCTCTCGCTGCTGGGCCTCGACGATCAGGCCGTCGAGGTCAACGTCACGCCCGACCGCGGATACGCGTTCTCGATTCGCGGAATCGCGCGCGAGTACGCGCATGCCACCGGTGCCGCCTTCCGCGATCCGGCCCTGGCATCCTCGGCCGCCGAGGCATCGGGTTTCGAGGTCGTCATCGACGACGACGCCCCCATTCGTGGGCGGGTCGGCGCGACCGTCTTCGTGACCCGACTGGTGAACGGCGTCGACCCGACGAAGCCGACCCCGCCGTGGATGGCGACCAGGCTGAGTCTTGCCGGCATCCGCTCGATCTCGCTGGTCGTCGACATCACCAACTACGTGATGCTCGAGCTCGGCCAGCCGATTCACGCGTACGACTTCGACAAGGTGACCGGCGGCATCCGTGTTCGTCGCGCCCGCGCGGGCGAGAAGCTCGTGACCCTCGACGACCAGACGCGACTCCTCGACACAGAAGATCTCGTGATCGCTGACGAGTCCGGTGTCATCGGCCTCGCCGGTGTCATGGGCGGCGCTTCGACCGAGATCGGCGATTCCTCGCGCGCCGTCCTGGTCGAGGCCGCGAACTTCGACCCCGTATCGATCGCCCGCACAGCTCGTCGGCACAAGCTGCCGAGCGAGGCGTCGCGCCGATTCGAGCGGGGTGTCGATCCTGCGGTCGCCGGTGTGGCCGCGGCGCGCGTCGTGCAGCTGCTCGTCGATCTGGCCGGCGGAACGGCGGATCAACTGGGGTCGTCATACACGCAACACGCGCAGCCGACACCCGTAGAACTGCCCGACGGGTACATCTCGGGGCTCATCGGCGCCGACTTCACGGCCGATGAGATCAGATCGGCGCTGGCCGAGATCGGTGGCGACATCGTCGAGATCGACGGCGGTCTCCGCGTGACCCCGCCGACGTGGCGTTCAGACATCACGCACAAGTCAGCGCTCGCCGAGGAAGTGGCCCGCATCGTGGGCTACGAGCGCATCCCGAGTGTGCTCCCCGTGGCGCCTCCGGGCAGGGGCCTCACCCGCGAGCAGACTCTGCGTAGGCAGGCCTCGCAGACGCTCGCGTCGAGCGGCCTCGTCGAAGTGATGGCCTATCCCTTCGTGTCGGATGCCTCGGTCAAGCTGTTCGGATCGCTGAAGGGCGATGCGGTCACCGCGGTTCGAGTCGCCAACCCGCTCGATGCCGAATCGCCGTACCTGCGCACTTCGCTTCTTCCTGGACTGCTCGACATCGTGCGCCGCAACCTGTCGCGCGGGCTCAACGACCTCGCCCTCTTCGAGGCTGGTCTGGTGTTCCTGCCTGAGCCGGGCGTCGACTACGGCCAGGCGGAGCTGCCCCTCGGCGGCGCCCGCCCCGGCGACGATGTACTCGCCGGTCTCGATGCCGGTCTGCCCGCACAACCACGACACGTCGCCGTCGTCTTCGCCGGCCAGGCCTGGGAGAAGCAGCCCGGACTCGACGCGCGCGCTGTGGGCCTCGCCGATGCTCTCGATTCCGTACGCCAGCTCGGTCTCGCGCTCGGAGTCCAGATCCGCCCCGTGCAAGGCGCCCATCCAGCCCTGCATCCCGGTCGTACGGCCTCGCTCGTGGCGACCACGGCTGCAGGCGACACGGTCGTCGGTGTGGCGGGGGAGGTGTTGCCCCGCATCGCCGAGGATGCCCACCTGCCGCGCATCGTCGCCGTGGCCGAGCTCGACCTCGATGCACTGATCGAGCTGTCGCCTCGTGAGATCGCGGTTCAGCCGATCTTCGGATACCCCGCAGCGACGCAGGATCTGTCGCTGGTCGTGCCTCGGGATACACCCGCGGCCGAGGTCTCGGATGCGGTCGTCCGCGGTGCCGGCGCCCTCCTGGAAGACATCAGGCTCGTCGACGACTACCGGGGCTCCGGTGTCGACGAGGGTCAGAAGTCGCTGACGTTCGCGCTCCGATTCCGCGCCACCGACCGCACGCTCACCGCCAGCGAGGCGTCCGATGCCAAACTCGCGGGCCTCGCGGTCGCCGCCGCGCAGTTCGGGGCGTCACTGCGCGAGTGAGCGGAGCGACTAGATTTAAGGCATGACTTATTCGGTTGCTGTTGCCGGTGCGAGCGGGTACGCCGGGGGCGAGGTGCTCCGTCTTCTTGCCGACCATCCCGACTTCGAGGTGACCACGGTCACGGCTCACGCCAATGCAGGCCAGCGACTGATCGACGTGCATCCGCATCTGCGTTCGCTCGCGCACCTTGAGCTGGTGGACACGACCGCCGAGAATCTGGATGGCCACGACGTGGTCTTTCTCGGACTGCCGCACGGCAAGTCCGGCGAGCTGACAGAGCGTCTCGACCCGTCGACTCTCGTCGTCGACTGCGGGGCCGATCACCGACTCGTCGACGAGGCCGACTGGGCCGACTTCTACGGTGGCGAGTTCTACGGCTCCTGGCCCTACGGCCTCCCCGAGCTGATCAGGCACGACGGGTCGAGGCAGCGCGATGCGCTCGTCGGCGTGAAGCGCATCGCCGTTCCCGGCTGCAATGTCACAGCGATCTCGTTGGGGCTGGCACCCGGGCTTGCCGCGCACGTGATCGAGGGAGACGACATCGTGGCCGTTCTCGCGGTGGGTCCCTCGGGCGCGGGCAAAGCTCTGCGCACAGATCTGCTGGCATCCGAGATCATGGGCTCGGCCAGCGCTTACGGCGTCGGCGGGCGCCACCGTCACGTGCCGGAGATCGTCCAGAACCTCCGCGGAGCATCCGGCGCTCGCATCTCGGTGTCGTTCACTCCCGTGCTCGTTCCCATGTCGCGAGGCATTCTCGCCACCTCGACAGCTCGACTGGCTCCCGGAGTGACGGCGTCCGACGTGCGGAGTGCATGGGAGCTCGCGTACGCGGACGAGCCCTTCGTCCATCTTCTTCCCGAGGGGCGTTTTCCGCGCACCGGCGACGTTACCGGCGCGAATGTCGCTCTCGTCGGGCTCGCTGTCGATGAGGCCGCGGGCAGGGTGGTCACCGTGACCGCCCTCGACAATCTCGTCAAGGGAACAGCCGGTGCCGCCATCCAATCGGCCAACATCGCCCTCGGTCTGGGCGAAACGACCGGCCTGCCGGTGAATGGAGTCGCACCGTGAGTGTCACCGCAGCACAAGGATTCGTCGCGTCAGGGATCGCTGCGGGCCTCAAGGAATCGGGTGCGCTCGATCTCGCCCTGGTTCAGAACCTCGGCCCGCGCCGATCGGCCGCCGCCGTGTTCACGAGCAACCGCTGCACCGCCAACCCCATCATCTGGTCGCGTCAGGCGATCCTCGACGGATCGATCGAGGCGATCGTGCTCAATTCGGGCGGCGCGAACTGCTACACCGGCGCGTTCGGATTCCAGACCACGCATCAGACGGCGGAACAGGTCGGTGCTCGTCTGGGAGTCTCGTCGGGGGACGTGCTCGTCTGCTCGACGGGCCTCATCGGCACGGGGGACCAGAGCTTCCGCGACCGTCTGCTCGCCGGCGTGGATATCGCCGCTCCGGCTCTGACCGCAGACGGTGGAATCGATGCTGCCCGCGCGATCATGACGACCGACTCGCATCCGAAGCAGGCCGTCGTGAACTCGCCTTCGGGTTGGGTCATCGGCGCCATGGCGAAGGGCGCCGGCATGCTGGCACCGGGGCTCGCGACGATGCTCGTCGTCATCACGACCGATGCCGACGTGTCGAGCCCCCAGCTCGACGCCGCTCTCCGCGCTGCGACGAGAGTCACCTTCGACCGACTCGACTCCGACGGGTGCATGTCGACGAACGATCAGGTGACGATCATGGCGTCGGGCGCTTCCGGAACCGTGCCCGATCCTGCTGAATTCGAGGCGGCCGTCACGGCGATCTGCGCCGATCTCGCCCAGCAGTTGCAGGGCGACGCCGAGGGTGCGAGCCACGACATCACGATCGAGACGATCCGCGCGGCCACCGAGGACGAGGCGGTCGACGTAGGACGCGCTGTGTCGCGGAGCAATCTGTTCAAAGCCGCGGTCTTCGGCAACGACCCCAACTGGGGGCGGGTGCTCGCGGCCGTCGGCACGACCCAGGCGCAATTCGATCCATTCGACATCGATGTGACGATCAACGGCGTGCGGGTGTGCTCGTCCGGCCAGCCGGATCAGCCGAGCGACTCGGTCGATCTCACTCCGCGTGCCGTGCACGTGCTCATCGATCTGAAGGTCGGTGCATCGAGTGCGACGATCCTCACGAACGACCTCACCCACGATTACGTCCACGAGAACAGCGCATACGCCACCTGATGACAGACATGCCCAACCCGATCGCCTCCGCCGGCGACAAAGTCTCGACTCTGATCGAGTCCTTGTCCTGGCTCAAGAGATTCCACGGCCAGATCATGGTCATCAAGTTCGGCGGCAACGCCATGGTCGACGAAGCCCTGCAGAAGTCGTTCGCCGAAGACATGGTGTTCCTGCGTTACGCGGGTATCCGCCCCGTCGTGGTGCACGGAGGCGGACCGCAGATCTCGGCGATGCTCGATCGCCTCGGCATCCAGAGCGAATTCCGTGGCGGCTACCGCGTGACGAGCCCCGAGGCGATGAACGTCGTGCGCATGGTTCTCGCGGGCCAGATCAGTCGAGAGATCGTCGGGCACATCAACGAACACGGCCCCCTCGCCGTTGCTTTTTCCGGAGACGACGCCGGCCTCTTCTCCGGTCGCAAACGCACCATCGAGGTCGACGGCGAGCAGGTCGACATCGGCCAGGTGGGTGACATCGTCGCGGTCGATCCTGACGGTATCCGACAGCGGCTCGAGGCCGGGTACATTCCGGTCGTCTCATCGATCGCTCCAGACATCGACAATCCCGGCCAGTCATTGAACGTCAACGCCGATGCCGCCGCCGCCGCGCTGGCCGTGGCTCTCGGGGCGGTCAAGCTGGTCATCCTCACCGACGTGGCAGGACTCTACAGCGATTGGCCCAACCGGGATTCTCTCGTGAGCAGCATCGACGCAGAATCGCTGCGCGAACTCCTGCCCAGGCTGGAGTCCGGAATGATTCCTAAGATGGCCGCCTGTCTCGAAGCCGTCGATGGGGGAGTGGCGAAGGCCGCGATCATCGACGGACGTACGCCCCACTCGATCCTGCTCGAGGTCTTCACCCAGAGCGGCATCGGCACCGAGGTCAGCCGGGAGGCACTGTGAACACCGAGACAGCATGGTCGGATCGCTTCGGCGACTCGCTGATGAAATCGATGGGTTCGCCTTTCGCCCTGCTTACTCGAGGAGAGGGCTGCTACGTCTGGGACGAATCCGGCAAGCAGTATCTGGATTTCCTCGCCGGCATCGCCGTGAACTCGCTCGGCCACGCGCATCCGGCATTCGTCGACGCGGTCTCGCGTCAAGCGGCGGCCCTCGCGCACGTGTCGAACTACTTCACCACCGCTCCGCAGCTCGAGCTCGCCGAGCGGCTGAAGAGAATCACGGGCGCCGGCGACGAGGGCCGAGTGTACTTCGGAAACTCCGGCGCCGAGGCGAACGAGGCCGCCTTCAAGCTTGCTCGGCTCAACAAGACGGGTAGCCGTCACCGCATTCTCGCTGTGCACGACTCGTTCCACGGGCGCACGATGGGCGCACTCGCCCTGACCGGAAAGCCTGCCCTGCGCGACGCGTTCGAACCCATGCCCTCCGGTGTGGAGCACATCGACTCGACGATCGAGGCCCTCGAGCGGTCCATCGACGGCTCGGTCTCCGCACTCATCCTCGAGCCGATCAAGGGCGAGGCCGGCGTCATCGAGCTGCCGGAAGGGTTGCTCGTTCGCGCTAGAGAGTTGACCGCCGAGCACGACGTGCTGCTGATCCTCGATGAGATCCAGACGGGCGCCGGTCGCACGGGGTCCTGGTTCGCTTACGAGCAGTTCGGAATCCGTCCCGACGCCGTGACGATGGCCAAGGGCATGGGTGGGGGCTTCCCGATCGGAGCCCTCGTGACCTTCGGATGGGCATCCGAGCTCTTTCAACGCGGAATGCACGGCTCGACGTTCGGCGGAAACCCGCTCGCGACGGCGACGGCCAACGCGGTGCTCGCCGAGATCGAGTCGGCCGGGCTCATCCAGAACGCCGCCGTTCGCGGAGAAGAGATCGCGCGCACGATCCGGGACATCGGTTCTCCGCACGTGGCCGAGGTCCGCGGTCGCGGTCTCCTGATCGGAGTAGGTCTGACCAGCCCGGTCGCGCCGGCTGTGTCGGCCGCAGCGCTCGACGCGGGCCTCATCGTGAACGCGGCGAACGACTCGAGTATCCGCATCGCTCCGCCGCTCATCGTGGGTGACGACGAGGTACGTCTCTTCGCCGAGCGATTCCGAGCGGCGCTCGACGCCGTGCCCTTCGACTGAAGAGCCCCGCCGCGACCGCTAGTCTTTCCCTTTCCGACACTTATCGAAAGCTCTCCCGTGACCAGACATTTCCTGCGCGACGACGACCTCTCACCTGCCGAGCAGGCCGAGATTCTCGACCTGGCATTGGAGCTCAAGCGAGACCGATTCCAGGTGCAGCCGTTGGCCGGTCCGCAGACGGTCGCCGTGATCTTCGACAAGTCGTCGACGCGCACGCGGGTCTCGTTCGCCGTCGGAATCGCAGATCTGGGCGGTAGCCCCCTCATCATCAGCATGGCCTCGAGCCAACTGGGGGGCAAGGAGACCGCGTCCGACACCGCCCGAGTGCTGGAACGCCAGGTCGCAGCCATCGTGTGGCGCACCTACGCTCAGACCGGACTCGAGGAGATGGCGAAGGGAACGACGGTTCCCGTCGTGAACGCGTTGTCCGATGAATTCCATCCCTGCCAGTTGCTGGCGGATCTGCTGACCATCCGTGAGCACCGCGGCGTGCTCGCCGGTCAGACCGTCGCGTTCCTCGGAGACGGAGCCAGCAATATGGCGCAGTCGTACCTCCTCGCGTGCGCGACGGCGGGAATGCACGTGCGCATCGGTGCGCCGGCGGAATTCGCTCCGAGCCCGGCGGTCTTCTCTGATGCGGAGGCGCGCGCCGCAGAGACGGGTGGGTCGGTGGCGGTGCATGTCGATCCGGCTCAGGCGGTCCGCGGGGCGGACATCGTGGTGACCGACACGTGGGTCTCGATGGGCAAAGAAGATGAGAAGGCCGAGCGAGTGGCCATCTTCGGCGGATACCAGGTCGACCAGGCCCTTCTCGATCAGGCGAACGAGAACGCCTTGTTCCTGCACTGCCTTCCGGCGGATCGCGGGTATGAGGTCAGTGCCGATGTCATCGACGGCCCGCAGAGCGTCATCTGGGACGAGGCCGAGAACCGGCTTCACGCGCAGAAGGCACTCCTCGTCTGGCTTCTCCGCCAGCAATCGCCCGCGAAGGGAATCTGAGACAGATGAGCGACGACACCGTATCGAACCGTGCCGGCGAGGCGGGAGCCCTCTGGGGTGGCCGCTTTGCGGGTGGCCCCGCACCGGAGCTCGTCGAGCTGAGCAGGTCGACCCATTTCGACTGGCAGCTCGCGGCGTACGACATCGCGGGTTCCCGCGCCCACGCACGAGCCTTGGCCGAGGGCGGATACCTGACGGCCGATGAGCTGGCGGGCATGATCGACGCCCTCGACGTGCTCGATGCCGATGTGACAGACGGCACGTTCCGCCCACTCGCATCGGACGAAGACGTGCATTCCGCGCTGGAACGCGGACTTATCGACCGGGCCGGCGTCGAGCTCGGAGGCAAGCTCCGCGCGGGCCGCAGCCGCAACGACCAGATCGCCACGCTCGTGCGCATGTTGCTTCGAGACCATGCTTCGCGCATCCGGCACCTCGTGACCGATCTGATCGATGCCATCGCCGCCCAGGCCGACAGGCACTTCGGTGCGATTCTGCCTGGCCGAACTCACCTGCAGCACGCGCAGCCGGTGCTGCTGTCGCACCACCTGCTGGCCCATTGCTGGCCATTGGTGCGCGACCTGGAGCGCTTCGTCGACTGGGATCGCCGAGCCAACTGGTCGCCGTACGGCTCTGGAGCCTTGGCCGGCAACACGCTCGGTCTCGACGCTCAGGCCGTGGCCGTCGAACTGGGCTTCGACAGGAGTTCCTGGAACTCGATCGACGGAACGGCGAGTCGTGACGTGGTGGCCGAGTTCGCCTTCATCGCTGCGCAGCTCGGAATCGATCTCTCGCGTTTCGCCGAGGAGATCATTCTCTGGAACACGAAGGAATTCGGGTTCGTCACGCTGTCGGATTCATACTCGACGGGCTCGTCGATCATGCCGCAGAAGAAGAATCCCGACATAGCGGAACTTGCTCGCGGAAAATCGGGCCGATTGATCGGCAACCTCACCGGGCTTCTCACCACGCTCAAGGGTCTTCCCCTCGCATACAACCGAGACCTCCAGGAAGACAAGGAACCGGTCTTCGACTCCATCACCACTCTCGAGGTTCTCCTGCCGGCGTTCACGGGCATGGTCGCGACGATGACCTTCCACACCGACCGGATGGCGGAATTGGCGCCGCAAGGTTTCTCGCTGGCCACCGACGTCGCGGAGTGGCTGGTCAAGCAGCACGTGTCCTTCCGCGATGCCCACGAGATCACCGGTGCGCTGGTGCGATTCGCCGAAGAGAACGATCTCGAACTCGACGAGCTCAGCGACGAGCAGTACGCCTCGCTGTCGCCGCACCTGGTGCCGGCTGTGCGTTCGGTTCTCACGATCGAAGGCTCGGTCTCGAGTCGCGATGGTCGCGGTGGCACCGCACCCGATCGCGTACGAGAGCAGTTGGCTGCACTCACGGAGAGCGTCCGCTCTCTGCAAGCCGCCGCGGCACCGGAGATCGGAACCCTGTGACTCTGCGCAACGAGGACAACAAGAAGAAGCGCTCCCGGCCGCCCATGTCGAAGCGCACGACGTGGATCGTCGTCGGCATCGCCGTGGCCGTTCTCGTCTTCGTCGTGGTCGTGTCGGTCGTATCCGGCAAAGGCCTGTTCTAGATCGATGCTCACCCCGGCCTCGAACAGTTCGGGTTTCTTCGACAGGACGAGTGTCGACGTCGCTCCCGAGTTGTTGGGAGCTCGGCTCACTCGGCACTCCGAGTCGGGCGATATCACGCTGCGCATCACCGAGGTCGAGGCGTATCTCGGTGTGGGTGAAGATCCTGGATCGCACAGCTACCGGGGGATGACGGCACGGAATGCTGTGATGTTCGGGCCGCCCCTGCATCTGTACACGTACTTCACCTATGGCATGCACGTCTGCGCCAACATCGTGTGTTCCCCCGAAGGCCAGGCATCAGCCGTTCTTCTCCGCGCCGGCGAGATCGTGGAGGGGCTCGATCTCGCGCGTGCCCATCGGGGCGAGAACGTCGCTCTGCGTGACCTCGCTCGTGGGCCGGCGAGACTGACGAAGGCGATGGGTATTCCCCTGTCGGACGGGGGAGCGGATGTGCTCGGCGATGGTTACTCCCTCGAACTCACCGACGCGGTGTTCGAGATAGCGAGCAGTATGCGCACGGGGGTCAGCGGACCAGGCGGGCTGGCAGCGTACCCGTGGCGGTACTTCATCGACGGCGATCCGACGGTGTCGCCGTATCGTGCGAGTGTGCCGCGCAAGCGCAGCTAGAGGATCGCGCTTCTCGCGGTCACGAGTGTCTGCTCACCGCAGAACGAGTGCACAGGCGCAGGCCCAGACGAAACTCGCGAGTGTTCCGATGATGAACCGCTCCTTGGCTTCGGATGCCGCCAGCTCGCTGAACCGGCCGACGCCCTTGATGGCGATGACGACAGCGATGGCCTCGGGGAAGCCGGCGATGATGGCTCCCGCGATAGCGAGACGTTCGAGAACCCCGATGGTCGTTCCTCCCCGGAGCACCTCGACCGTCGAGGCGCCCACCGCCGGTTCGGTCGGAGCACGCTCGGTCGGCTCTGGATCGGCGCGTCGGTTGCCGAGAAGGCGTCGAAGGAGACCGGCGGTCGCGGGGGACTGGGGTAGGGGTTCCGGAGTGCTCGGCTGGCCGTTCGTCGTGATGAGAATGCCGCCATGAACTCCGGCGCGACTGGCGCCCCGTGTCGCAAGGCGCAGTGCGAGCACGGCGAACGGACCTCCGCCGACTGTGGCCAGAATGAGGGTGAGGATCGTCACGGTCACGCGGCCGAGAGGTGTCTGATCGATCTCGTCGCTCGGTGTGAGACCGGAGAAAGCCAGTGCGCCGAGGAGCGTGCAGGACGCGACGATGGTCGTGGAGTACAGGACGGCGCGGCCGGACCGTGTTCTTCTCGATGCTTTCGTGTCAGGACTCTGGCCACGGATGTCGAGGATCAACGCGATGGAACTCGCCGCGACGCCGACGCTCAGCAACACGATCAGAGGGGTGATGACCATCAGGCCCGTCCTTTCGGCGATTCATCTGTCGAGTCGAGTCGAGACAGCAGTCGGCCGAGGGGCGCATGTGCCTCGAGGTCGATTCTGACCTGGCCCACCGACATCCGATCACTCACGGCCTGCGGTGTGATTCCCAGGTGACCGGCGGCCTCACGTTGGGTCCGTCCCTGTGCCAGGAGGTCGTAGACCTGCCAGCCTTGCTTCGTTCGGCGTTCGCGGATCGAGAGGAGCAGCAGCATCAGAGCCTCGAGATCGGCCGCATCGCCGATGTTCACGGGGCGCTCCGATCGACAAGCGAATCGATGGGGGGATTTCTTGGCAGACTCGACGGCGGCTCGTGCGGCGATGAAGGCAGGACCCCGAGCCTCACGGGTGCTCGTTCCCAACGGCTGTTCGACGCTACCTACTCCCAAGCCGACGCTCCAGCTTCCGGTCCGGGTCAGGTCGAGGACGATACCGACCGCCGCATCGGCGTCGACGACGAGAGCTTGTATCTCGTCGCCGGCGTTCCTGTCGACGGGAAGAGCGAGTCCCTCGCCGAAGGTGTTCCCGAGCTGGACAGCCGTCTGCGATACGAGATCGGCCGAATGTCGGCTGTCGACCTGGTCTGCGGTGATGACGATCATAGGGTCCTCCTGGGTCAAGCCCTCAGCCTTGATGTGCTGCAGATCAAGCCTACTGACCTGATTACCCGGGTATCAAGACCTCAGCCCTGTTTTCTCCTCATCGGGCCGGATGGCTCCGCTGATACTGTGGGTCAGGTGTCGACCAACCCGAATGAAGTTCTCTCGAGCCAGCACAATGATTCCTCGTTCGACGATGTCTGGGATGAGATCGAGTGGCGTGGTCTCGTTCACGTCTCCACTGATCGCGACGCTCTGAAGAAGATCCTCGCCGGTCCTCCGATCACCTACTACTGCGGATTCGATCCGACCGCTCCGAGTCTGCACCTGGGAAATCTGGTGCAGATCCTCCTTCTGCGTCGGCTCCAGCTCGCAGGCCACCGACCCCTCGGTCTGGTCGGAGGATCGACCGGTCTCATCGGAGACCCTCGTCCGACTGCCGAGCGCACCCTGAACACCAAGGACACCGTCGCCGAATGGGTCGACTACCTTCGGGGTCAAATCGAGAAGTTCCTCAGCTTCGAAGGTGACAACGCGGCCCGCATGGTCAACAACCTCGAATGGACGCAACCTCTTTCGGCCATCGACTTCCTCCGCGATGTGGGCAAGTACTACAGAGTCGGCACGATGCTCAAGAAAGACGCGGTGAGCGCGCGACTCAACTCCGACGCGGGCATCAGCTACACGGAGTTCAGCTACCAGATTCTGCAGGGGATGGACTTCCTGGAGTTGTACCGGTCCTTCGACTGCGTCCTCCAGACCGGGGGAAGCGATCAATGGGGCAATCTCACGAGCGGAACCGACCTCATCCACCGGGCAGCGCAGGGCAGTGCCCACGCCATCGGCACCCCCCTCATCACGAACTCGGACGGCACCAAGTTCGGCAAGAGCGAGGGCAACGCCGTGTGGCTGGATCCCGAGCTCACGAGTCCATACGCCTTCTACCAGTTCTGGCTCAACACCCTCGATGCCGACGTCATCGCCCGGCTGAAGATCTTCACTTTCCTTCCCCGCACAGAGATCGAGCGGCTCGCCGGGCTCGTCGAATCGGAACCGTTCCGTCGTGACGCACAGAAGACACTCGCCTACGAGGTGACTTCGCTCGTGCACGGAGTCGAAGCGACCGATTCGGCGATAGCGGCGGCTCAGGCCTTGTTCGGCCAAGGAGATCTGGCCGATCTCGATGACGTCACGCTGGTGTCCGCACTCCGCGAGTTGCCGAACACCACGTGTGCGCCCGACGCCCTGATCACGCAACTCTTGGTCGACACCGGTCTGACCAAGAGCGCGAGCGAAGCGCGGCGTGCGATCGCCCAGGGCGGGGTCTATGTGAACAACGCGGTGGTGGTCGACGAGTCGGCCACGATCGACGGATCGGTTCTGCCTGCGGGTGTCGCCGTTCTGCGACGGGGCAAGAAGACGCTCGCTGGAGTCTTCGTCGAGTGACGATCCGCGGGATTCCGCGGCGACACGCCCGGGCTGCACGCCGGTTTTGACGGCCGCAGAAACTGCCCGTAATGTCTTCTCTTGTCACCCCACAGGTTCGGAAAGCCGAAGAGCTTCCGGCCTCAAGCGGGACCAAATCCTAAGCTGAATCAGATTCGCTCTAGAAGTGTTCTGTAGGACTGCTTTAGGATGTATAACGCCTCTTCCCAGGAACGTTCTGTTGGAAGTCGTGTTGAGCGCCCGGATTCATCCGAACTAGCGCAAAACACGATTTGACAGAAACGAAACTTGGGTCTAGGTTTGAGAAGTTGCCCCGAGTTGAGGCTACGCCGGTTGGTGTGGTGGATGTTCGGGTGCGTCCGATCTTTGAGAACTCAACAGCGTGCACTAAGTCAAATGCCAAAAACCCCGGGCAGTCATCGTTTGGTGATTGTTTGGGNCGCCGGTTGGTGTGGTGGATGTTCGGGTGCGTCCGATCTTTGAGAACTCAACAGCGTGCACTAAGTCAAATGCCAAAAACCCCGGGCAGTCATCGTTTGGTGATTGTTTGGGATTCCTTTGGAAATAGATTAAACATACAAAGCAAGTCAGTAATGATTTGTTCTGTCAGTTTCAAACTTGCAATCGCGTCTACCTATTCCGGTGTCGTGGTTGTGCGTAAACATTTACGGAGAGTTTGATCCTGGCTCAGGACGAACGCTGGCGGCGTGCTTAACACATGCAAGTCGAACGATGAAGCCCAGCTTGCTGGGTGGATTAGTGGCGAACGGGTGAGTAACACGTGAGTAACCTGCCCTTGACTCTGGGATAAGCACTGGAAACGGTGTCTAATACCGGATATTTCAGCTGGCCGCATGGTCTGGTTGTGGAAAGAATTTTGGTCAAGGATGGACTCGCGGCCTATCAGGTAGTTGGTGAGGTAATGGCTCACCAAGCCTACGACGGGTAGCCGGCCTGAGAGGGTGACCGGCCACACTGGGACTGAGACACGGCCCAGACTCCTACGGGAGGCAGCAGTGGGGAATATTGCACAATGGGCGAAAGCCTGATGCAGCAACGCCGCGTGAGGGACGACGGCCTTCGGGTTGTAAACCTCTTTTAGTAGGGAAGAAGCGAAAGTGACGGTACCTGCAGAAAAAGCACCGGCTAACTACGTGCCAGCAGCCGCGGTAATACGTAGGGTGCAAGCGTTGTCCGGAATTATTGGGCGTAAAGAGCTCGTAGGCGGTTTGTCGCGTCTGCTGTGAAAACTGGAGGCTCAACCTCCAGCCTGCAGTGGGTACGGGCAGACTAGAGTGCGGTAGGGGAGATTGGAATTCCTGGTGTAGCGGTGGAATGCGCAGATATCAGGAGGAACACCGATGGCGAAGGCAGATCTCTGGGCCGTAACTGACGCTGAGGAGCGAAAGCATGGGGAGCGAACAGGATTAGATACCCTGGTAGTCCATGCCGTAAACGTTGGGAACTAGATGTGGGGGCCATTCCACGGTCTCCGTGTCGCAGCTAACGCATTAAGTTCCCCGCCTGGGGAGTACGGCCGCAAGGCTAAAACTCAAAGGAATTGACGGGGGCCCGCACAAGCGGCGGAGCATGCGGATTAATTCGATGCAACGCGAAGAACCTTACCAAGGCTTGACATATACGAGAACGGGCCAGAAATGGTCAACTCTTTGGACACTCGTAAACAGGTGGTGCATGGTTGTCGTCAGCTCGTGTCGTGAGATGTTGGGTTAAGTCCCGCAACGAGCGCAACCCTCGTTCTATGTTGCCAGCACGTTATGGTGGGAACTCATAGGAGACTGCCGGGGTCAACTCGGAGGAAGGTGGGGATGACGTCAAATCATCATGCCCCTTATGTCTTGGGCTTCACGCATGCTACAATGGCCGGTACAAAGGGCTGCAATACCGTAAGGTGGAGCGAATCCCAAAAAGCCGGTCTCAGTTCGGATTGAGGTCTGCAACTCGACCTCATGAAGTCGGAGTCGCTAGTAATCGCAGATCAGCAACGCTGCGGTGAATACGTTCCCGGGCCTTGTACACACCGCCCGTCAAGTCATGAAAGTCGGTAACACCCAACGCCAGTGGCCTAACCCCTTGTGGGAGGGAGCTGTCTAAGGTGGGATCGGTGATTAGGACTAAGTCGTAACAAGGTAGCCGTACCGGAAGGTGCGGCTGGATCACCTCCTTTCTAAGGAGCACTCGAGGATGCGTCTGTATACAGCGCTATKTGACCTCGTAGCCATTTCGTAGACACACGTTCTGCGGTGGCGCTCATGGGTGGAACATTGACTTAGGAAACAGAAAAGCTGCACAGCTTGTTAGTACAGCCCTTTCGGGGGTTCGGAACAGGGGTTGTGGTGTGAAGTATGTTTTATGCACGCTGTTGGGTCCTGAAGGACCGGGCCTGCTGATCTTCGGGTTGGTTGGACTGCCTTCTGGATCCTGGTCTCATCCACATGAGATGCCTGCTTTTGCGGGTTGTGTGGGTGGGGGAGGATACCGCCCGTACTTTGAGAACTACACAGTGGACGCGAGCATCTACACGCTCGTATCAAATAGGTCAGGACCTTTGGTTCTGTCTGACGTGGTGCGTGTTGTGTTATGTGTATCAATGACATCACCTACGGACTTGTCTGTGGGTGGTAAGCATTGGTCTTTTTGCAATTTTGTTTGTCAAGTTTTTAAGAGCAAACGGTGAATGCCTTGGCATCTGGAGCCGAAGAAGGACGTATAAATCTGCGATAAGCCTCGGGGAGCTGATAATAGAGCTCTGATCCGAGGATTTCCGAATGGGGAAACCCCGCCAGGCCCTTTGGGTGACCTGGTGACTCCCGCCTGAATATATAGGGCGGGTAGAGGGAACGGGGGGAAGTGAAACATCTCAGTACCCTCAGGAAGAGAAAACAATAGTGATTCCGTTAGTAGTGGCGAGCGAACCCGGAAGAGGCTAAACCGATCATGTGTGATAGCCGGCAGGCGTTGCATGGTCGGGGTTGTGGGACTTTTCTGCTGCTTCTGCCGAACAGTGAGAGTTACAGCGCTTTATAGACGAATGGGATTGAAAGCCCAGCCATAGACGGTGCCAGCCCGGTAGTCGAAATGAAGTTATGGCTCGAAGAGTATCCCAAGTATCACGGGGCCCGAGAAATCCCGTGTGAATCTGTCAGGACCACCTGATAAGCCTAAATACTCCCAGATGACCGATAGTGAACAAGTACCGTGAGGGAAAGGTGAAAAGTACCCCGGGAGGGGAGTGAAATAGTACCTGAAACCGTTTGCTTACAAACCGTTGGAGCCTCCTTGTTGGGGTGACAGCGTGCCTTTTGAAGAATGAGCCTGCGAGTTAGTGATCAGTGGCGAGCTTAACCCGTGAGGGGAATGCGTAGCGAAAGCGAGTCTTAATAGGGCGTTTTAGTCGCTGGTTCTAGACCCGAAGCGAAGTGATCTATCCATGGCCAGGTTGAAGCGACGGTAAGACGTCGTGGAGGACCGAACCCACTTCAGTTGAAAATGGAGGGGATGAGCTGTGGATAGGGGTGAAAGGCCAATCAAACTTCGTGATAGCTGGTTCTCTCCGA
The DNA here is from genome assembly GCF_001423605.1 of Agreia sp. Leaf335. Classification (NCBI taxonomy): domain Bacteria; kingdom Bacillati; phylum Actinomycetota; class Actinomycetes; order Micrococcales; family Microbacteriaceae; genus Agreia; species Agreia sp. Leaf335. The sequence goes on from NZ_LMOQ01000001.1 coordinate 1,249,531, forward strand.
AATGCATTTAGGTGCAGCGTTGCGTGTTTCTTGCCGGAGGTAGAGCTACTGGATAGCCGATGGGCCCCAAAAGGTTACTGACGTTAGCCAAACTCCGAATGCCGGTAAGTGAGAGCGCAGCAGTGAGACGGTGGGGGATAAGCTTCATCGTCGAGAGGGAAACAACCCAGACCACCAACTAAGGTCCCAAAGCGCGTGCTAAGTGGGAAAGGATGTGGAGTTGCACAGACAACCAGGAGGTTGGCTTAGAAGCAGCCACCCTTGAAAGAGTGCGTAATAGCTCACTGGTCAAGTGATTCCGCGCCGACAATGTAACGGGGCTCAAGCACGCCACCGAAGTTGTGGCATTTATATTTTTGCCCGGCCCACTTGTGGGTCCAGGCGTATGGATGGGTAGGAGAGCGTCGTGTGGCCAGCGAAGCGGCGGTGTAAACCAGCCGTGGAGGCCACACGAGTGAGAATGCAGGCATGAGTAGCGAAAGACGGGTGAGAAACCCGTCCTCCGAAAGAACAAGGGTTCCAGGGCCAGGTTAATCCGCCCTGGGTAAGTCGGGACCTAAGGCGAGGCCGACAGGCGTAGTCGATGGACAACGGGTTGATATTCCCGTACTGACGAAAAACCGCCCAAGACAATCCAGTAATGCTAAGTATCTGAATCCCCATCACTGATCCCTTCGGGGTGACGGTTGGGGCCTAGCGTACGACCCTATGCTGGTGCGTTTAGCGTATTAACAGGTGTGACGCAGGAAGGTAGCTGAGCCGGGCGATGGTTGACCCGGTCTAAGGATGTAGGGCAGAAGATAGGCAAATCCGTCTTCTATATAGCCTGAGACCCGATGGGTAGTCCTCACGGACGAAATCAGTGATCCTATGCTGCCAAGAAAAGCATCGACGCGAGGTTTTAGTCACCCGTACCCCAAACCGACTCAGGTGTTCAGGTAGAGAATACTAAGGAGATCGAGAGAATCGTGGTTAAGGAACTCGGCAAAATGCCCCCGTAACTTCGGGAGAAGGGGGGCCTGACCTGTGAACGGATTTACTCCGGGAGCGGGATAGGGCCGCAGAGACCAGTGGGAAGCGACTGTTTACTAAAAACACAGGTCCGTGCCAAGTCGCAAGACGATGTATACGGACTGACGCCTGCCCGGTGCTGGAAGGTTAAGAGGAACGGTTAGCCGCAAGGCGAAGCTGAGAATTTAAGCCCCAGTAAACGGCGGTGGTAACTATAACCATCCTAAGGTAGCGAAATTCCTTGTCGGGTAAGTTCCGACCTGCACGAATGGCGTAACGACTTCCCAGCTGTCTCAACCGCGAACTCGGCGAAATTGCACTACGAGTAAAGATGCTCGTTACGCGCAGAAGGACGGAAAGACCCCGTGACCTTTACTACAGTTTGGTATTGGTGTTCGGTGTGGCTTGTGTAGGATAGGTGGGAGACTGTGAAGCTTGGACGCTAGTTCAGGTGGAGTCATTGTTGAAATACCACTCTGGTCACTCTGGATATCTAACTACGAACCCTAATCGGGTTCTGGGACAGTGCCTGATGGGTAGTTTAACTGGGGCGGTTGCCTCCCAAAAAGTAACGGAGGCGCCCAAAGGTTCCCTCAACCTGGTTGGTAATCAGGTGTCGAGTGTAAGTGCACAAGGGAGCTTGACTGTGAGACTGACAAGTCGAGCAGGGACGAAAGTCGGGACTAGTGATCCGGCAGTGGCTTGTGGAAGCGCTGTCGCTCAACGGATAAAAGGTACCTCGGGGATAACAGGCTGATCTTGCCCAAGAGTCCATATCGACGGCATGGTTTGGCACCTCGATGTCGGCTCGTCGCATCCTGGGGCTGGAGTAGGTCCCAAGGGTTGGGCTGTTCGCCCATTAAAGCGGTACGCGAGCTGGGTTTAGAACGTCGTGAGACAGTTCGGTCCCTATCCTCTGCGCGCGCAGGAAATTTGAGAGAATCTGACCCTAGTACGAGAGGACCGGGTTGGACGAACCTCTGGTGTGTCAGTTGTTCCGCCAGGAGCACCGCTGATTAGCTACGTTCGGACTGGATAACCGCTGAAAGCATCTAAGCGGGAAGCCGTTCTCGAGATGAGATTTCCATACCATTTATGGTGAGAGACTCCCAGCTAGACTACTGGGTTGATAGGCAGGATGTGGAAGTAGGGACTAAAGACCTACGGAGCTGACCTGTACTAATAAGTCGATAACTTGATAACACCCAAAAACTTGCAAAAAAGCACATGCGCTTGCGTCCACTATGTGGTTCTCGATGTACGGTCGAGAACCAAACATGCATCAACACCCAYACCCTGCTCATMTGAGCGGGYTTGGGCGTTGTGTCTGTTTGAAACTTCTAGATAGTTACATCTCTAGTGTTTCGGCGGCCATAGCGAGAGGGAAACGCCCGGTCACATTCCGAACCCGGAAGCTAAGACTCTCTGCGCCGATGGTACTGCAAGGGGGACCTTGTGGGAGAGTAGGACACCGCCGGACTCCTATTACACGAATGGCCACCCC